>NZ_LFNE01000001.1 GCF_001045455.1 Chryseobacterium sp. FH2
TTGCCAAAGAATCTCATCTTCCTTTACAGATGCAACATCTGCATTTTCATTAAATATAACACCATATTTTTCTGGCTCATTATTGATAATCGGAAAACGTTCTCCTTTTATTCCACTTAAAATTTTCTCCATAACTTTAAGAGTAATATTGGTTTTCGTCAGACTCAGCCTGAAATTCCTGCAAATCCAACCCGGGAAGAATTTGGTTCATCAGTTCTGCATCAGCTCTTTGCAGGTTGCTGTTTCCGATTTTTACGCTTTGCCCGTGATGCTTTATGGTGATTTTTCCGCCAACGGAGCACATCAGATAAGAGGTTTCGAGAAGAACACTTTTCTCCATTACTTTTACTTTTTCGTATGGTTTTATCCACTTTCCGATAGGTGCAAAACTGCAGGGATTATTGTTTTTTACTTTGCAGCTTCCAAAACACGAAGCACCTTCTTTAAATTTCAAATCTTCCACAGTTGCTGCCCATTTGTCGGTATCTTTGCTGTTGAAAACAGTTTTGGTGTGCGAAGTTACTTTTAAGGTAGCAGGAATTGCTCCTTTGTCACACAAACATTTTGCACCATCTACCACAAAATATTTATTGTCCTGCTCGGTGCGTTTTGCTTCTTCTTCCTTTTGTTTTTGTTCTTCTCTCTGCTTTTTTTCTTCTTGATATTCTTCCTGTTTCTTTTGCCGTACTTCTTCTGGGGAAAGTTTTTCTTTTTCAACGGTTAATTTTTTACCTTCCCGAATATCATAGCCAATTTGGTCCCGGATGTCTTCGCACCAGTTATTATGGAAACGTCTTAATGTATCTACGGAAACCCCGAAATCTTTGGCAAGGCTTTCCAGCGTCTCACCCTTTTTTACAATGTATATAAATCCTTTTTTCATTATTTTATCTGTGTTTTGGGAGTTTATTGTCTTCAATTTCTTCTATAAAAAAACTTTTATTTTTTCTCAGTTTTTCCTGCTCTTCTTTTTCATCATATACAACATGTATGTTTATTTCTCTTTCTTTGATCTCTTTCTTCTCAAAGATGTGTATTTCAACTTTTTCCTTATAGGTTGAGAAATAAAAGTTGATTATAATTGCATGAATACTTCGGTCCTTATTCAATAGGAAATAGCCTGAAACAATATCACTTTCTAATAATCCGGATTTTCCGCTAACTAAGATTTTTATTTTTCCATTTTCTGTATACTCATTCAAAATTTCTAAATCCAATGAATATTTTATTTTCTGCCCCGAGATAAAAGAAAATTCATAATCGATAGTCAAAGCCCTACCTATTCCATAATCCCCGTAAACAGGAAAGAAAAACAGAGAAAGAAATAAATCATTTCTTATACTGGTAAATAAATTGTCAGGATTTTTATATATTCTTCCAATGCGGTTAAGAAGAACTATTGTTTTTCCTGCTTCATAATATGCTTTAAAACCGGGAATAAAACTTTTCCATCTTTCCAGAATTTCTGAATGATTACAAATACTTTTAGGATAGCCATAAGAGTTTACAGCTAATCTTAAAGGAAAAATTGCCTGTGAAGCATAATAGATCAAATTGCCAACAAGTGTTTCGTCTGGCTTTTCATCATTAATAAGCAAATTACTCCGATTAATTTTTACAATAGTCTTTTTAGGCTCTTCATCAGTTTGCCCGTTATGGATAAAAGTAAAATCAAAAGACAATGTCTTTTCCGCAATTATACTTTTTTTAAGATAATTATAATGATACTCCCTTTCTTGTGTTTGCATTGCAGGAAGATACAAGTGTGTAGGAACAATTGTTTTCATCAAATACATGTGCTTTTGTGTCAATACAAATTTAAAATATTTATTGAAACATCAAATAAAAATATTTTCGAGTTAATTTTTAAAAATTTATTGTATGGCGAAGATCAGTGAGAGCCTGAAAATAAGATCCACTTAATCCGTCTCATTGAGATGGATTTAAGTGGATCTTCCATAAAATATATTTTTTATTTCTTGTCGGCCTGCGGCTAAGTTTTTTTAATATTATGTAATCTGGGTTAAAAAAATATTTTTTTAATTTAATGAATTAAGCTAATTAATGCACTATTATTTAGTGTGCTGGTGATTTGTTAATTATAATTAAGTTTTGTAAGAAATAACAAAAAGTTCTATATATGTTTTAAGTAGAGATGCAGTATTGTGTATTTTACCTATAATTTTCCTTATACAGAGCTAAATTGCTTAATCCAGCTATATTATTTATCATATTAGCTCGAAATTATTGCTTATTTGACTTCACGTATGTGTTTTGGGTGTTAATTATTGTTAGTGTAAACTTTTTTTTATAATTAAAATATTAATAGAAATAAGGTAAGTACCTAAAAATGAACAGCTATATTTTGAAAAACATTAATATTGTATGTTTTAAATTACTGTTATTAAATTTGATTCTAATGATAATTATAATGTAATTTGTGAAAAGAAGATAAATAAAGCATTATGGAGAGAATTTTACTATTTTTAGTTATGGCATATATGTGCGTATGCTTCTCATGTACTCCTTCAAAAAGTGAACTTAATCAATATTTTTTTGATATTAATCGTGAAGTTTCGGTAGCTGTAGCCGGGCACGATATTGAAAAAATTAAAGACATATACAATCGGGAACTTAAAAAATATAAAGAATTTAATACAAAACAATACCTTATTAGCAGCAAATTTGTTGAGCTTTCTCTTTATCAGAATAGATATGATAAGGACAAACAATTATTGTTATATGAGCTTATCAAGATAAATGACGATCAGTATGATTATATTTCCATAGCCTGTAATTATTACCTCTCAATTCAGCTTGAAAATACTTCTCCTGAGCTTTCTTTAGAATTTCTGAAAAAAGCAATTGTTCTGGATGAAAAATCAGGTAAGAATTATTTTTTACCTCATTTGTATCATCAGCAAGGTAGATATTATTATCAACTAAAAAATTACAATAAAGCATTATTCTATTTTAATAAATGTTTAAAAACTCTTGATAAAAGCAGTATTATTTTTATAGCTTCTATGCATAATAATTTTGCATTATGTTATCACAAACTGGGCAAAACAAATCTCGCTATTGAAGAGACTAATAAAGCAATAAAATTACTGGAGGAAAAGAAAAATAAAGTAGTTGAAGATGAACTTTTTTTACATTACATACAGGGAAATCTGGGAGATTATTACGTAAAACTAAAAAACTATTCTAAAGCAAAAGAGCTCTATAAAAATGAATTTGATTTTGAAAAGAAGGGGGGCTTTATGAGGGAAATAACATCCTCAAGTAAAAGGCTGTTTTCATTATACAGCCTGACAAATGACCAAGAAGGGTTTGAAGAGCTCATTGAGTTTCTTTCCGGTAAACAGGATGCTCCTACAACACTTTCAGACAAAATACAGATAAACAGGATGCTCCAGAGTTATTATGGGGCTAATAATGATTTACAAAAATTAAAAATATTTTCTGCAAATGGCATAAAGCTAAATGAAGAGTACAATTCTCAATTGGTAAAAAATCAAATAGAAACATCTGATTTACTCAATTCTTATATTGTTAAGAATGCAAACCAAAAATATATTTACGAAAAAAAAAGGAATATTTCACTTATACTGATTATTACACTTTCAGTTATTCTTTCTATTGTTATCATTAATAATATTATTTCTCGTAATAAAAAAGAGCGTGAGTTGATAAAAAAGCAGAAAATAATTTTGGAAGACAGTAAAAAACTTCTTGAGCAGGATATTGAGATCCAGGAGCAAAAACTGAAGAATCTGTACTTGGGGTTTAATCTCAAAATAGAAATGGAAAAAGCTTTTCTAGATAGCCTAAAAAGTACAAAAAGAAATAAAGAACAAGATATTGAACAAGTTTTAAAAGATCTCTTGTTAAAATTAACCAATCTGATCCAGATTGATAAAAGAAATTATGATTTGAAAGCAGAAAGTTCTTTACAGAATGAACTATTTATTAAAAGGCTTTCAAAAAGATATTCCAATCTCACCAATCATGAATTAAAACTTTGTGTTTACTTTAGATTAGGCCTGTCATCTAAAGAGATTTCTTCATTCGAAAATACTACTCCCAATACCATAAGGGTTTACAAAACAAAAATAAAAACAAAAATAGGATTAGAGAGAGAATATGGATTAGATGATTTTTTGAAAAATATCTAATAGAATAAAAATAGAAGTCAGAGAATTTTATTATTAAAATTATTTTGGTCTCTTTTCGCAAGTGTTCAGATATAAACCGTGATTGAAGATTGGCAATATATACATTGATAAATGGTTAAATATTATTTGTTGAGTTTTCTTTTTTATTTTCCATGTTTATACCAGTTGTAGAGCACAGCTAATCTCATAGATAAATATCTCAGGCATTAATTGGCAGGTTTGGCTTAAATCAGATTCTTTTAATATTAAATAATCCTTAGGTGTGAATAAGGAGATTGGGGAATCTGTCTGATTTATTTCCAGAAAAACCATTCTGTACCATTGTAAACACAAATAAGTTTAGTAGTGGGGTCGTAGCAGATCATTCCGGCGGCAGGGGATTTTACATTGGTGACAGGGTCTGTTATTTTAGGAAGAATGAGTGCTTTGTCGGCAGATTCTAAAACCAATACTCCGCTTGCTGTGGAAGATGACGCTCCAATAATAACTCCACTGGTGGTAATATCGTTACCTGCAATAAGAGTTGGGCTGTTTCCTGTTTTGTCTGACAGATCCGTCCATGCCCCGTTGAAATATTTTACTCTGGATGTGGTTAGGTCAAAAACCATTGTTCCCGGCTCTGCAGTGGTCATAGTCTCACTATCCAGCACCCGTGGTAAGATAATACCGTTAGTAGTGCCTACAGGAAAATCTAAAATGCCACTGCCATCTACTTGTTCTTTTCCTATTGCTACTTGTGCGCTTGCTATAGAAGATAGAAATAATAAAAAAATTAGCTTTTTCATATTAATTACAGGTTTGTTGTATACAGTTCCAGGATGTTCCATTATAAAGCTTGATACAGTTTTCGTCTGTATCATAAACAATCATTCCTTCCACAGGTTGTGGAATTGCGGTTTCGGGATTACTGATTCTTGTAATGACAAAGCCTTTGCTGTTGCCTTCAAGAGCGATAAATCCATTATTTACATCATAAGGCCAGTTGTTTGAACTTCTTACATCTCTGATTGATATACCTACCTTGGTTCCGGAATTAGGAGTTCCTGTTGCCCCGGGTTTAGAGCATGGACATGTATCGCTTTTAATAAAATTAGAATTGATTGTACACCCGCCGGGCGTGGTTACGATGATGCTGTATTCAGCGGGAGATATATCTGTAACCGGGAGAGTATAGGTATTGCTGGTAGCTCCTGAAATCAGGACCCCGTCTTTGTACCACTGGTAAGTTCCTAATCCTGTTGCTACAGATAATGTAGACTGTCCGATGCAAGCTTGCGGATAAGGGGTATTTAATGAAATGGTTACGATCGGGCTGGTTCCAAAACCTGAAAAGTACCCTCCAAAACCGGCATTAGTGTCAGCTCCCAATAAATCAGCCTGAATTGTTCCTGTAGATGTTACTTTCACGTTTTTCACATTATTAACAGCATCTCCGATAAGATATTTATAGCTTACCCAATTGCTGTTTCCGTCTACAGCTCCGGCACTTTGAGTTGGAACTGCTGTATTTCCATTTATGGTTACGGTAGGAGTATTTCCTGCTGTGGTAAGAACAGACAAGGTTGTATTGGGATAACCGGTACTGCCTATTTTATGGGCATCGGGAATTAGATCAATATCATTTTGACCAAAACATGATAAAGGGGCTACAAGAACAATATTATTGGTAGCTCCTCCTGCGCTTCCATATATTTTGTGAAATACATATGAGGGTTTACTGGCTTTAAGATAGAGATTTCCGTTAGCATTAAAGTTTCCTGCTGCATTGATTACTGCGTAATCTCCGGCATTCACTAATGTTACTAGAGGAGTAGAAGAACCGTTTACAGTAACCTCTGTATTGTCTGCGGTTGCTACGACAATCAACCTTTCATTATTACCGCCTGCACCCTGCATGATAATGTATTCATTACCTATCTGATTTACAGGGATAAGCTGATCCATACCAAAATCTCTTGCAGTACCAGAAGCTCCCAGCATCATGAGTCCTCCCACTATGACACTTATGTTCTTATTTGAAATAATTTTTGATCCCAACCAACCTGTATCCTGTATTGTTGTTGCTCCTGTTTTTACGGGTGCATAAAGGATAAAGGTTTCCCCTTTCTGTAAGGTTCTATGAAATGATGTGCCGATAAGTGGCGTGGGATTACTGCCATTTAGGAACTCCATTCCGGGTTTAATGTTTGAGATTTCTATGTTTGTATTATCTTCCGTAGCCATGATTGATAATATATTACCTACATCTTCTGTTGTGGTGGAATTCTGTGTCGGGGCTCCTCCCCATCGGAATTCTTTTCCTAAAGCTGCTTCTCCTTTGGTGAGAACCGTGCCCGCATGATTGGTTTGCCGTCCTCGATAATTAACATAAAAATTACCTGTGGATGTAAATACAAGTCCCGCAGAATTACCGGAAATAATAGTTCCTGCACTTGTGGAAGGCAATGTTATAGGAGACTGCCCCGGAGTAATCACTGTATTTGATGGATTCACAAAGCTTATTCTTTTAGGTTGGGCATTATTTATTGTGATTAACCCATCAGTGATAATAGTAGATGTATTGTTATTAATATCTAAAACTGACATCCTTGGATTGCCGTTTCCGGAAGCATAATTCACAGATATGGTAATATCAGATACAGAAGGTGTGGAAAGGTAAATAAATTCCTGAGTGATATCGAGTGGGTAATTGGTGAAAATAATAGGATTAAGATAATGGATATTGTCCAGTTGCAGGTTTCCGTTGTAGGAAATCTTTAAGGTATTTGGGCTTTTGCCATATTCCAATATCCAATTGCCGTTTTTTCCGGTTATATCTTCAGACGCAGAAATTTTAACATGAAGATTCTTCTCAAGATATGTTACTGCTTCTTTCCCTTTTTCCCCTTTTGCAAATTCGCAACCATAGATAAGCAGTTCTTTTCTGTTTTTTATTTTATCTTTAAAAAAATCTAGTATCTCTTTTTTTTCCAGCCACTGTCCGTTAATAAAAAGTTCACCAGGTTTTCCGTGAGAGAAAATGTGAAAAGTTTTTTTCTCATCCTTAATTTTTAAGACAGGGAAATTTGATAATGCATGATCTATAAAAACAGAAGGAGAATTTTTGCCCATATAGAGTAGTGATACGAACAAAGAAATAAGAAATAAAAAATTTTTCATAGCTTAAATATTTAAATGATGCATGAGAATGGGAAAGATGTAATGTGGTGTAAGCTGTCATTATATTGTAAATTATCCGTTCTTGTCTTGGCGGATAATTGTTTTTAAGGTGATTGCAGTTTATGAGCTGTTATTCTAAATTCAAATTTTATTTAAGGATAAAGAAGGCTTTGATTTTGATAAAATTCTTGCACTTAATCATCATTTTTCATTGCATAGGTAAGCTAGCCGTCGGTAGCTGTTTTTTTATAGCTAATTTAATTTTTCTCCTAATAACCCGACACTCATTCCCTTCAATCTGGATTTCGAAATAAATAAAATGAATTGCATCAAATCACTAAATCAGTGGTAAAACCCGTAATATATAATGTTGTTTGAGGAACTGCGTTGTTTCTACCAATTTGGGCTGATAAGTATGAATATGTTAATGCAAAAATAACCGGGATGTAAAATTTTCTTTTCATATTAAGTTTTTTAGGAAAAATTAAATTATTTGATTATAAAAGGTCTAGAATTTTTTTAATGAGCTAGTAAGTAAACTGATCACCGGCTCAAGTAATTTGATTTGACTGTGTTTTTAGAATCGTTTAGTTCTAGTATTCAAAATATTTTCAAATAAAAGCCTCTTCTTAATTTTAGGTTTAGGGAATTTTCTCTCATCATCTGTTTGTTACATCTTTAAGAGGAAACTAAGAAGAGGAATTTAATAATATACTTAAGAAATGAGCGATAAAAATAATTTACATATTAAAAACGAGGAAATGTTAAATTCTTCCAAGCTTTTTATTTAAAATAACTTTTATATCATTTTTTCGAATGTTCAATTGAAGATTTTCTAAATTCTTTAAATAGTTTACCAAGTTCCAAAGCTGATTTGCGGGCTCTCATTCCTGCTGTCTTATTTCCTTTGTCTGATTGTAGATTTGAATTAATACTAAATGTTTCGAATTCAATGTTGATTTTTTCAATTAAGTTTTTCATGTTATTATTTAAATTTTTAAAGGTTTTTTTATTCTAAATCTTTTATTCTCAGGTCTAGAGTAAATTTAGTAATTAAGTAGTAATATGGTAATTGAAGATTATGGATAACTAATGATTTGAAGACGTAAGAATCATTTAAATGTTTATAAATCAGTATTTTGTATAGTTTGTTTGTTAATGTTTTATTTAAATAATATTAATTTTTTTATGTAAAAAAATATGCTTTTGTTCCTTTTTTTAGTGTAAATTTTAAATATTTTATTAGTCAGTAATGGAAAATGAAGAAAAAAGCCTCCTTTTTTATATTCATTACGGTTTGCTTTGTGGCTTTTCTTTGTTTAACCGGTTCAAGTGTAAAATCTATTAAAAATGGTATAGTAAAAATTTAATTTTTATTTTTTACCAGGTTAAATTTATTAATTACACACCACTTTTTTTTCTTTTTTCTTTTTAATAAGTATTTCTTTTTCAGTTGATTAATGTAATTGTAAAATGCCAAATTTTTAATAAATAGTATTAGCCTTGATACAGCAATATGAAAAATTAGAGCTATTTGTTCTAATTTTATTACGGAAGTGATTTAATCATATCTATGCAATAATATAAATATAAAATTTATTACAATGAGAAAGAAAATTATTCTTTTAGGTCTTTTGGTGATTGCGCCATTGGCATATTCTCAAGTTGGGATTAATACTTCTAATCCCCAAGGTATGTTACACATTGACGGGGCAAAAGATAATCCTGAAACAGGAGCCCCAAATGCCATACAGCAGGCCAACGATTTTACTGTGACTTCGGCAGGAAAAGTTGGAATCGGAACTATTATTCCTTCATCAAACCTTCACATAATAAATAGCGGAACAGCTACAGGTATTGGAAATGGTGAAGCTACAAATACCGGGCTGTTGGTAGAAAACCTTACAGCTAATAGTTCCATTCTATCTATTTTAAGGACAAGCGGAACTACAGGAATAAAACAAGTTGTAATGGGTATAAATCCAAATTTCAATGGAAATAACGGTGTATTTGCTATTTCTCGTGTTCCTGGTGGGGGCGATTTGTCAGTGGATTTAACTTTGGGAAATATAGGTGTTGCTACAAATACTCCTACAAATACTTTAGATGTTGCTGGTAGCACCAGAGTAAGAACTTTAGAGGTAGCGGCAGGAGCGACAATTATTACACCTGTTTATTCTAATACTGATGGTGTTTTAAATAAAGCAGTAAATAATACTTATGGAACTGTTTTGAATAATAGTATCACTAATATCGCACCTGGTGCAACAGCAGATTTAATTACAAATATTCCTAATGGTGGCAGCTACAAAGCTATTGTAATGACTGGTAATGGTTGTGGCCGGCGTGTTATTGCCGAGTATTATGTAACAAATACGGCCCTTAATAATGCTTTCTCCATTAAAGGTATTGATGGACTTCTTAATACTGATACAACCTCTAAAGGTCCTACATTTACAGAAGTGAATAGAAATACGACAACAGTTAATTGGCCTGGGACTATACCAACTTGTGCAGGAACACCTACACCTTTTAACTATACGCTGACCATGCCTGTAGCAGGGACAATAAGCATTACTAATAATGGAACTGCCAGCTTAGATTATACTATAATCCTAACAAGATTAATCTAATTAGTTAGCCATCATTCATAAGAAAATAGTATTGAAGTAAAAAGTGAACTGTTTAGCAGGGTAAAACCTCTCCATGTTTACCTGGTATTGAATTTTAACTTTAATGTTATGAAAAAAGTTAGGAAAATTACAATTTAGAAATCGAAGATTCGACGTACTCAACTTAACATCCAAACAGTTTTATTAAGTGAGCACAGTGTCTTGAATATTTTTAGTAGAAACATCGAAAGCGGGTGTAGAATACTGGTAAGTGCTATGGGGAATGGAAATCAATAGTCATAAGCATCTAAAAGCTTCAATATTTTTTTGAACATTTTTTGGTACAACTGAAAATCTTTTTAAACTGTCTTCAGGGACAAAAAAGGACTAAATTTGACGGACACTATTAACTAAAACAAAAATCCCTTCTAAACATTGTTTAAAAGGGATTTCTTGATTGATTAAGTTAAATTGTATTTAACTTCTGTGGTTTCTCCAGGAATCGAACCAGGGACACATGGATTTTCAATCCATTGCTCTACCAACTGAGCTAAGAAACCATTAGTTTGTACTTCGTTTTTGAAGTGGTGCAAAAATAATAATAAATATTAAATCTCGCAAATTTTATTTAAAACAAATTTGAAGAAAAAACCACCTTTTTACAGGTGGTTTTTTGTGGTTTCTCCAGGAATCGAACCAGGGACACATGGATTTTCAATCCATTGCTCTACCAACTGAGCTAAGAAACCATTCTTTTACTTCGTTGTTTTAAAGTGATGCAAAAGTAGTGAGTTTTACGATATGAAGCAAGTATTAACAATATTTTTTTAGATAAAAACTAAAAACCTACTGATTCTCAGCTGTATTATTTTCCTGTTCCTTTCTTATCTGCTCGCTCATTTCCTCTAATACAGGCTTTATCGTGCTTTCCGGAAGATCACTTATTCTAATATACATCAGTCCGTCAATCGCATCATTGAAGTTTGGATCTACATTAAAGGCAATTACTTTTGCATTTTGCTTGATATATTTTTTAATCAAAACAGGTAATCTCAATTCCGGCTCAAGGTCATCAATGATTTTATCTAATTTATTTAAATCAGATTCCATTTCCTCAAAGAAAATATTTTTATCTCTTTCACGAAGTTTTACCTTATATTCATTTCTTGGTGTAATGTATTGAGCTACAGCTGAATCATAATAATTAGAACGCATAAACTCAATCATCAGGGATTTTGAAAACTCGGAGAATTTGTTTGAAATACTTACACCTCCCATCAAAAATTTGTGATCAGGGTTCCTTAAGCAAACATGCACGATTCCTCTCCATAAAAGGAAAAGCGGAAGCGGTTTCTGCTGATATTCCTGACAAATATATGCCCGTCCCATTTCGATCACCTTTTTAAAGAAAGGGTGGATATCTTGCTCAAATTCAAACAATGAACTTGTATAAAAGCCTTTAATGCCTGATTTTTTCATGACTTCTTTACCCAAAGCCATTCTGTAAGCGCCCACCAATTTTTCTTCAGCATTATCCCAAAGAAAAAGATGATGATAATGTTTGTCATATTCATCCAAATCAAAAGGAAGGTTGCTTCCTTCACCCACCGCACGGAATGTAAGTTCCCTCTGACGCCCGATTTCCCTCATTATCGAAGGTATTTCTTCATACGCCGTAAAATAAACTTCATAATTCCCGTTACTGAAAAACATTTTATCAGTACCTCTCAGTTTGCTGATGTCTTTTAGAATATCTTCTTTTGGTGTTTCATCGATGATATTCTGAACGATATTTTCTTCTTTTAGCAAAGGGAACTTTAACGATAGATTCTGGAGATTAATAACCTGAGCAAGGGATTTTCTCTTTTCATAATAAGATTTCATCATATAAACCTTACGTTTCAAAAACTCACCCAGTTCTTCAATGTTTTCCATTTCATCCATCGCCTTTACCATGATAGGTTTTCCGATCCTTATTCTGATAGGTTTTTCCCTGTCATTCATCATTTCTGCCGGAAGCATCAATGTCTGTAAATTCGGATGAAGTTTTGCCACCTGATAAAAAAGGCGGCTGTTTTTCGCATGGAAATACATAGGAACTACCGGTACTTTTGCCATTTTTATCAGCTTAAGAGCGGGTTTTTCCCATTCTTTATCTAAAATTTCTCCGTAAGGATTGTTTTTGTTTGACACTTCTCCTGCAGGAAAAATACCTACACAGCCTCCGTTTTGTAAATGCTTCAGTGTTTCGCGCATTCCGGAAGAGCTGCTGTAAGCACCTTTTCTGTTTTCAAAAGGGTTTACAGAAATCACATACGGTTCCATAGGTTTTATTTTTTCCAAAAGAAAATTACCCATCACTTTGAAATCCGGACGTACTTCTGATAAGATTTTACACATCAAAATTCCGTCAATTGCCCCCAGTGGATGATTAGAAACCAAAATAAATGGTCCCGTTTTAGGAATTTTTGCCAAATCTTCCTCAAAAGCTATATAGCTTAAGTTTCTCTCTCTCACAAATGAGTCGAAAAAGTCTTTACCTTCCTTGTCTTTTAGTGTATCATACAGTCTGTTAACTTCATTTATTTTAGCAATGCTCATCACAGCAGATGCTACAGGATTCTTTAGAAACCCTATTTTACTTAAGCCGGAAGCTTGAATTAAATCGCTTTTCGAAATTAAACTCATATGTGTTTAGTCGCTATTAGTTTTATTGTGTTACCATTTGAAGTGTGTTTTTGGAAATTTGCTCCATTAATACACTTTTTTCCTGGTAAAATTTATCAATGTTCTCCATTTTTGCATTTCTTACAGTAAATAAAGATACATTTTTCACCACTTCCGTTTTAAATACTTTTTGAAGCTCGTCATTAAGCTCGTCAATGGTATTAAATTTATCTTCCAAACATAAAGCTAATGAAATTGCAGAATTCTGCATCAAAGAAACTTTGATTTTATATTTAGACAAATACCCGAAGATTAAGCTCATATGATCTTCTGCGATGAAAGAAAAGTCTCTTGTAGAGATTTTCAATAATGTTTGATTTTCTTTCAAAATATATGATTCTTCACTTTGATTTTTACCTGAAGCCCCTACTTTTGTTCCTTCTTTTGTAGGATCCACGAAAGATTTTACGTAGAAAGGAATATTTTTTTGTTGAAGTGGCTGCAAAGTTTTCGGATGAATGACACTTGCTCCGTAATATGCCATTTCGATTGCTTCTTCATAAGAGATATTTGAAAGAAGGGTGACATCTTTAAATTTTCTCGGATCACCTGTCATTACTCCCGGAACATCTTTCCAGATGGTCATCGCTTCAGCATTTAAACAATAGGCAAAAATGGCAGCAGAGTAATCAGAGCCTTCTCTTCCTAAAGTTACTGTGAAATTATTATCATCAGAACCGATGAAACCTTGTGTTACGTAGCAGATTTCAGGATTTAAATTGGAAATAAATTCCTCAGTTCTCGTCCAGTCTACTACACCTTCTCTGTAAGAATTATCCGTTTTTATATAATCTCTTGCATCAAGCCATTGATTGGTAAACTGAATTTCATTTAAATATTCACTTAAAATTTTAGTAGAAATCATTTCCCCACAGCTTACAACCTGATCATAAACAAAACTGTAGTTTGGAGATTTGTTTCTTCTTAAAAAAGAATCAATATCATCAAAAAAAAGATTAATTTCTGCAAAAACAGCATGGTTTTCAGGGAATAAGCCTTCTGCTATTTCTATGTGTTTTCGTTTTATTTTTTCAATTTCCGTTTGGTAATTATCTTTTTTGAAATAAAGCTCTACAACTTTTTCCAGCTCATTAGTGGTCTTGCCCATTGCTGAAATTACCAGCAAACATTTGGCAAATCCCTGGCTTTTTAAAACCATTGATACATTTTTTACACTTTCAGCATCCTTCACTGACGCTCCACCAAACTTGAAAATTTTCATTAAATTGTTAAAAATAAAATTGTTAGATAAAAATTACATGAGTTTTTTACGGGTGTCAAAATTATAAATTTACAACGAGATATGAAATAGCCTAGTGATACGATAGATTAAGATTTTATTAAAATCTGAAGTAAATAGGGATTTGTTGAAAATTAACTCACTTTGTAAGAGTAATTGGTGATTATTTTGAATGTTGAAATTTAGCGATAAGTGTTAAAATTGTCCTCTATTACTCTGAAAAACAATAGTTAATGTCTTTTGTCAGAAAAATTTACTTATTGTGATAAATTTTACGAAATTTGGAGAAAACGTAAAAAGAAAAATATGTCAGATCAACCATTACAGACTTTAGGAGAATTTCTTATTGATAAGCAGGATGATTTTCAGTATTCTACGGGTGAATTTTCACGTCTTCTAAGCGCAATAAGATTAGCTTCAAAAGTTGTAAACAGAGAAGTCAATAAAGCAGGAATTGCAGATATCATAGGAAAGGCAGGGAATGAAAATATTCAGGGAGAAGAGCAGCAAAAGCTTGATGTAATTGCCAATGAAATTTTTATCACGGCTTTATCACAAAGAGAGGTGGTTTGCGGTATTGCTTCTGAGGAAAATGATGATTTTATTGACATTAAATGTGGGGAAAACGGCCATTTAAGCAAATATGTAGTATTGATAGATCCTCTTGACGGCTCTTCAAATATTGATGTAAATGTCTCCGTAGGAACGATTTTCTCAATTTACAGGAGAGTTACCGAGCCAGGGACTCCTGTTCAGTTAGAAGACTTTTTACAAAAAGGTATCAATCAGATTGCAGCAGGATATGTTATTTACGGTTCGTCAACGATGATTGTTTATACTACCGGAAATGGGGTAAACGGATTTACATTAGACCCGTCTTTAGGGACATATTATCTTTCTCATCCGAATATGAAGTTTCCAAAAACGGGTAAAATTTATTCTATCAACGAAGGAAATTATATCAAATTTCCTCAAGGCGTTAAAAACTACCTTAAATATTGCCAGATGGAAGAGGGAGACAGGCCTTATACTTCAAGGTATATAGGTTCGTTAGTTGCTGATTTTCATAGAAATATGTTGAAAGGTGGAATTTACATTTATCCTTCCTATTCACAAGCTCCAAACGGGAAGTTGAGATTATTATATGAATGTAATCCTATGGCATTTTTAGCCGAACAAGCTGGCGGAAAGGCAACAGACGGCTTCAGAAGAATTTTGGAAGTCGAACCCACAGAGCTTCATCAAAGAATTCCGTTTTTCTGCGGAAGTATCGATATGGTGGAAAAAGCAGAAGAATTTATGCGAATCGATAGTGTAAAATAAATGAAAGCAGAATATTTTAGATACTTATTACAATTTAAACGCCCGAGTGGAACATCTCGCGGCGTTTTGCTTGATAAAGAAACTTTTATCCTTGAAATTTCAGAAAATGGAAAGAAAGGGATAGGAGAGTGTGCTGTTTTCAGAGGCTTAAGTGTTGATGACCGACCAGATTATGAAGAAAAACTGGAATGGCTTTGTGAAAATATTCAACATAGTCCTGAATTTTTAAAGGAAAGATTAAAAGAATTCCCATCGATTTGGTTTGGTTATGAGCAGGCTGTTCTGAATTTAAAATATGGTAAAAATCTATATTTCCCGAGTGAATTTACGGAAGGTAAAGCTCCGATTATTATCAATGGGTTAATTTGGATGGGCGGCATCAATTATATGGAAGAACAGATTCAGGAGAAACTGGAAAAAGGATTCCATTGTATTAAATTAAAAATAGGTGTCAACTGGAAATCTGAGCATGAAGTTCTTCAGAAATTAAGAGAGAAATATTCAAAGGATAAATTAGAACTTCGGGTTGATGCAAACGGAGGTTTTACCAAGGAAGAAGCTAAGATTGTTTTACAACAATTAGCAGACTTACATATTCACTCTATTGAGCAACCAATTAAAGCTGGAAATGGGAAGGATATGGCCGGTTTGTGTGCTGAAACCTCTACTCCGATTGCATTAGACGAGGAATTAATCGGGATTATTGATTTTAATGAAAAGAAAAACCTGCTGAATGCAATAAAACCGCAATATATTATATTGAAACCAGCTTTAATAGGAGGTTTTGCAGGTTCTGATGAATGGATTTCCCTTGCTGAAGAACGAAATATCGGTTGGTGGATTACTTCTGCTTTAGAAAGTAATATTGGATTGAATGCTATTGCTCAGTATACATTTACAAAGCATAGTAAAATGCCTCAAGGTCTTGGAACAGGAGGGCTTTTTACTAATAACTTTGAAGGCCAATTAGATCTTCGGGGAGAAAGGTTATTTTTTAATAGAGAATAATTTTAGGCTCAAATATTATGGTGTATTTTTTGTTAATACACAATTTAAATCACATCTTTTATAAAAATTGTTTTCTTAATATATTCTAATATGTAAGAAAATCTTTTTTTTAACTTTTTCATAATAAGGATTTGTTAGTATTTCTCTGATTAATGAAAAATTGCAATCATTATGCCATTGTTTGGTGAATTTTCAACTTTAACATATTACATTTTTAATGCCAAATTTTTAAATTAATGTTAAGAAATAATTGTGAAAATATTTTCGTTATTCTTTATTCTGTCAGTAATAAGATTTCTATCTACACCATACAAATTCTGGAAAATGTCATTCTGTGCCTGCGAACTGGAAAGATATCCCCAATGGTTTCCGATTTCAAATTTGAAAGAATCCAGAATATCATTTTCAATAAATGTACAGTCGATAATGGAAACAATGTCTTTAAATTGGTTAATATTACTTGGTCCATTTTTTCCTAACCTTGGGGTGAGGATATTTTTTGTGAATTGTGAAATTCCAAGAATGGTATCTTTTCTGTTCAGATAAATAGAAATCCTGTTTGCGAGCATGGGAAGTTTATTAAAGGAATCTTCAGATTCTTCAAAAATTTTATACGTTACGTCTGCATTTAATAATAATACCTGGTCGATTACTCTCAGAATATTTTCTCTTTTCAGGCTGTATAACATACTTTGGAGAACACGATTTCCCATTGAATGAGCGATAATATGAATTCTTTGGTTACACGGAGAAAGATCTCGGTTTGAAAATATGTCCTTTAAAAATTGAGTGTAAAAATAAAAAAGTCTCATCAGCGAAGCTCCGGAATTGATACTTGAGGCTTTATCATCAAAATAAGTCAACGGAATGATGCTGCTCGAAGCCGGCCAACTCACAAATAATATATGTTCGATGGGTGATGCTGCATTATCAATGAATATTTTTTTCAGGTCAATAATTGCTTTTAACTCATCATCAAAATCATAAGCATACCCATGAATAAATATCAAAACATCGCTTCTGTCTTTTGTAGAAGACATATTTTTATACAATTCATAAAACATTCTTTGGGTTCCTCCGAGATTATTGGCTGTTAAAGCTGATTTCTTTATGCCTTTTTCGTTTAATAAGACATCCAAGACATTCTGATATCCTTGTTTTTCAGGTTCGGAAAAAAGTTTATAGTTTAAAATATTTCGATTCGTATAGTCTTTTTTCTTTTTGGCTGCTGTCGGATCTTTATAATTATCAAAATCACATTTTGCTATTCTGAAATTAGGAATTGAGTATTCATCATTAGAAAATGAATCTGCTTTTTCGCCTTTATGACGAATAATTTTACGATTGCTTAGGATATAAACAGCCATATTCTGATTATTTTGAGAAACGGTTTTTAGTTCTTTCTAAATTAAACAAAAAATATTGAATTATTAAGAATTATACTTTAAATTATAATTTTCATAGACTCCTAAAATTTCCTAAATTTGCAAATTGTCGTATAATGCGGCATTTAAAGCGAAATTTAATGGAAGAAGAAAAAAAATCACTCAATTTTATTGAGCAAATTATCGAAGATGATTTGGCAAACGGTTTGAAAAAAGATCAAATTCGTTTCCGTTTTCCGCCTGAACCAAACGGTTATCTGCATGTAGGTCATACAAAAGCGATCTGCATCAACTTCGGTTTGGGTGAAAAATACAATGCTCCCGTAAACCTTCGTTTCGACGATACGAACCCTGAAAAAGAAGAGCAGGAATTCGTAGATTCTATCATGAAAGACGTTGAATGGCTAGGTTTTAAATGGGATAAAGTTTTGTACGCATCCGATTACTTCCAGCAGCTTTACGATTGGGCAGTTCAGTTGATCAAAGAAGGAAAAGCTTATGTAGATGAGCAACCTTCTGAGGTGATTACAGAGCAGAGAAAAAATCCTACAGAACCCGGAGTAGAATCTCCATTCAGAAACCGTCCTGTTGAAGAGTCTTTAGATTTATTTGAAAGGATGAAAAACGGAGAATTTGAGGAGGGCTCAATGTCTCTTCGCGCAAAAATTGACATGGCTTCACCAAACATGAATATGCGTGACCCTGTTATGTACAGAATTTTGAGAAGACCTCACCACAGAACAGGTACGGTATGGAAAATTTATCCAATGTATGACTGGGCTCATGGTGAATCTGATTATATTGAACAAATTTCGCATTCACTTTGTTCTTTAGAGTTTGAAAATCACAGACCACTTTACAACTGGTATCTAGATCAAGTCTATGAAGAAGGAAAGGTTAAAAATAAGCAAAGAGAATTTGCAAGGATGAACGTTTCTTATATGATCACCTCTAAACGAAAGCTACAAAGGCTTATTGCCGAAAATGTGGTGAACGGATGGGATGATCCTAGAATGCCTACGATTTCCGGAATGAGGAGAAAAGGATATACACCTGCTGCGATTAGGAATTTTATTGATAAAGTGGGAGTTGCGAAAAGAGAAAACTTAATTGAAATTCAGCTATTAGATTTCTGTGTTCGAGAAGATCTTAACAAGGTTGCTAAACGTGTGATGGCAGTGGTAGATCCTGTAAAATTGGTGATTGAAAACTATCCTGAAGATAAAGAAGAGTGGTTAGAAACTGAAAACAACCCTGAACAGGAGAATGCAGGAACAAGAGAAGTACCGTTCTCGAGAGAGTTATATATTGAGCGTGAAGACTTTAAAGAAGAAGCCAATAATAAATTCTTCAGACTAAAATTAGGTGGTGAAGTTCGTTTAAAATCTGCTTACATTATCAAAGCTGAAAGAGTGGAGAAGGATGAAAACGGAGAAATCACTACGATTTATGCTACTTATGATGAAAAATCTAAGTCAGGAAGCGGAACGGAAGAAAGCTTAAGAAAAGTAAAAGGTACATTACACTGGGTTTCTGCAAAACATGCAATTCCTGTGGAAGTAAGAATTTACGATAAATTATTCACTGTGGAACAGCCGGATGCTGAGAAAGATGTGGATTTCCTGAACTTTATTAATCCTAATTCTGTTTCTACGATTCAGGGATTTGCTGAACCCAGCTTAAAGGATGTAGTAGTAGGAGAACCTCTTCAGTTCCAGAGAATTGGGTATTTTACAAAAGATCAGGATTCTACAGATTCTCGTTTTGTGTTTAATCGTACGATGACACTAAAAGACTCTTATAAGCCGGAGTAAAAATTTATTGATATCAATATAAAATATAATATGAAACAGGGCTTAATTTTTAAGCTCTGTTTTTTATTTAAAACCTTATGTTGTGACTTCGTTAAATGTATGGCTGAGCTTTACAAAGTTAAAAACATAAAGAAAGAAAATATTTATTAAAACCCTAAATAGCAAATTACAAATTATTAAATTAAACTTGAGAAATTGTGAAATTAATAAATCTATATACAAATTCATTTAAAGGGCTGTCACAGGAAAGCTGGATGTTAGCACTTGTAATGCTCATCAATCGTGCCGGTTCTATGGTACTTCCATTTTTAGGAGTTTATATGACAGATCATTTGCATTTTAGTATTGAAAATACAGGAATCGTTCTGAGCTTTTTTGGAATTGGATCAGTCCTTGGTTCTTGGCTTGGAGGAATGATTACCGATAAAATAGGGGAATATAAAGTGCAGTATCTCAGTTTATTATTGAGTGTACCCCTATTTTGTTTGATTTCGGTTTTTAAAACCGAAGTTGGAGTAGCAGGTATCATTTTAACCCAAAGTATTGTAAGTGAGACATTTCGCCCTGCAAACTCGGTAGCAATTACAAAATATGCAAAGCCTGAAAATATCACCAGGGCATTTTCATTAAACCGTATGGCAGTCAATCTGGGATTTTCAATTGGTCCTGCTTTAGGTGGAGTCTTATCTGCTATTTCTTATGAATTTTTATTTTTCAGTAATGCTTTTGCAGCTTTATTGGCTGGTTTAATGTATATCGGATTTTTTTCGAAACGAAATAAACTGGCAAAAATTAAAGCTAAAAAAGTAAAAGAGGCCATCGTAATTAGGAAAGAAGATTCGCCGTATAGAGATAGTAAGTTCCTGGTGTATTGTGCCTTTTGTATGCTGTTTTCAATTTGTTTTTTCCAGTTATTCAGCACATTGACTATATTTTATAAAGATACTGCGAAGTTAAGTCAACAAAATATAGGGTATATTTTAGGATACAGCGGGTTCTTAATTGTTTTGCTCGAAATGGGATTTGTACAAATTGCAGAAAAGTATTTTAGCTTAGCTGTGACCATGCTTTTAGGAACTTTTATTTGTGGATTTTCTTACGCTATGATGGCTTTTGATTACAGTATGATTACTTTGGTTGTTTCCATGACATTGCTTTGTATTGGGGAAATCTGGACATTACCTTTTATGTCAACAATCACAGCTTTGCGATCAGGGGCAAACAATAAAGGAGCTTATATGGGCTTGAATGGAATTTCGTTTTCAATAGCATTTATCATTACTCCATATATCGGGACTATGCTTGCTCAAAAATTTGGGTTTAATGCTTTATGGATTGGAACCGGAATTTTAGCGACAATAATTGCGATTGCATTTTACTTTATTGTTCCCTGGATGTTGAAAGATAAAAGAGAAAATCTAGCAATTGAAAATTAGAATTTGATGGGAAAATGTAGTTTTTATTATTTTGAAAGAATATGTTGAACAATCATTTCTGCATGAATTCTTGAATTTTCAATAAACCAAAGATGTGTATCTTTTCCTCCGCAAACTACTCCTGCAAGGTAAAGGTTTTTCACATTGGTTTCCATGGTTTCAGGATTGTAAAGTGGATTTAAACAATCTCCTTGTAATTCAATCCCTGAATTGTTCAGGAAATCAAAATCCGGAATATAGCCGGTCATGGCTAAGACAAAATCATTGTCAATTTCATGAATTTGCCCATCTTCATTCTTAAAAATGACAGATTTTTCTTTAATTTCAATGATTTCGGAATTAAAATGAGCTTTGATATTTCCTTCTGCAATTCTGTTTTCAATGTCTGGTTTTACCCAATATTTTACACTTTTGGAAATCTCAGAATGACGAATAATCATTGTCACTTCAGCTCCTTTCCTATAAGTTTCCAAAGCAGCATCTACTGCGGAATTACTTGACCCTACGACAACAATTTTCTGTTTAGCATAAGGATAAGGCTCAGTATAATAATGTTTCACTTTTGGCAGATTTTCTCCGGGAATATTCATCAGATTTGGAATATCATAGAATCCTGTTGAGATGATTACGTTTTTTGCAAAATATTTTCCTTTTGAAGTTTCAATTACAAAAACATCATTTTCTTTTGAAACCTTTACAACCTTTTCATATAGATTAATGTTTAGATTTTGCTGTCTTGTAATACCCTGGTAATATTCTAAAGCTTCTTGTCTGCCTGGTTTAGGCGCAGTTGAAATAAATGGGATTCCCGCAATTTCCAGCTTCTCTGCAGTTGAGAAAAATTTCATATATAAAGGATAATTGTATAATGAATTGACAATGGTTCCTTTTTCGATAATTAAATAAGTAAGATTATTTTTCTGGGCTTCAAGAGCACAATTCAGACCGATTGGTCCACCTCCGATGATGAGAATATCTAGAATTTCCATAGAGCAAATGTACAAAAAAGCAGTCAGGAAAAGGCTTCAGGGTAAACGCAAAAAACTATAGATTCAATAACCAAACTCTATTTCATCTATTAAATAACTCTTTAATTCTCAAACTTAAATATGGCATCAGATTTGGTGAATTATTAGTCACAAACATTAAAAATATGAAAAAGTTATTCGTTTCATTGCTCGTTTTAAGTATAGTAGCCTGTACTAAGAACCCGGATAAATTTGTTGACAATACAACAGATTCAGTGGTACAGGTAAAAGTTGACAGTGCAAATACAAACCAAAATCAGCATACAGCCAATAAAGATCTTGCTTTAAAACAAATCAATGAGGAAGTTGTACAAATATTAAAGGATAGGAATTATAAGAAGTTCAGTGATTATATTCATCCTGAAAAAGGCGTGAGATTTTCAATGTATGCATTTGTAAATATGAAAGAAGATAAAAATTTTTCAAAAGCAGATTTTATAAAATATCAGCCGACAAAAACCATTTTTACTTGGGGAACGATGGATGGTTCAGGTGATTTGTATAAAGCAACCATTAATGATTATCTTACAAAATGGGTATATTCAAAAGATTTTGTAACAGGTCAGGTCTCGTTAAATGAATTTCAGGGAAAAGGAAATTCGTTAAATAATTTAAAGGAAATGTATCCAAAAGCAGATTTTACGGAAAACTTTATCAAAGGTTCGGAAGCTAATGCAGAAATGGATTGGAAATCGCTTCGTTTTGTATTTGAAGAGTTCCAGGGAAGGTATTATCTTGTTGGGGTTATCAATGATCAATGGACGATTTAATCTAAAATTTCAATCAATTTTTTAGTTAAGTTTCTTCTTGAGAATTGCTCAATATTTTGTGTGTTTTCAAGAAGATTTCTATTTTTCCAAAGCTCAAATTTTTCTAAAATAAAATCTTTAATCGTCTCAGAATCATTATAGCTGAAGTGTCTTCCTGCTTTTGTCTCGTCTAAAATTTTCGAAACATCTGCTTGATTGGGCCCAAACGAAATGATTTGCTTTCCTGTCGCTAAATACTCAAAAATTTTTCCGGGAATAATTCCCTTTGAAGATTCGTCAGGAAAGTTAGTTATCAATAAAAGCGATGATTTTGCCATTTCTTCGACAGCTTTATCATGAGACAGATATCCAAGATTGAGAATATGCTTTTTTAAACTTGAATTTTCAATTGAATTTAAAATTTTATCATCAATTCTTCCCACAAATTTCAGAGTAAAATTTTGTGCAAAATCAGTGTTTGTTTTCACCAAATAGTCGAGGGTTTTCCAAAGGTTTTCGGGATTTCTTAACTGTTCTAAAACGCCGATATAGCTTAACGTAAATTTTTGTTCGGGGGGGTGAGTGTGTGGTAATTTTTGAGTTTGAGTGATGGCATCTGTTTCATCAAACCCATTCGTAATACAAACTGCATTTGCCCCGTTTTTACGAAAATTTTCAGCATCTGTATAACTTGTAGCCAAAGTAATATCTGCATTTTTGAAAACAGAATTTTCTAACTGGCGGTGTTTTTGGTCTGAACTTTTTGTGAGTTTTAAATGTTTATAATAAGAAATTTCTGTCCAGGGATCACGAAAGTCTGCAATCCATTTTAAATTTGGAAACTTCTTTTTTAAGTTTAAACCAATTAAATGAAGAGAATGGGGCGGTCCCGAAGTTACCACAACATCTATTTTATTTTCTTTTAAATAGTGTTCTAAAAATTTTACGGAAGGTTTTACCCAAAAAACTCTTGCGTCAGGAATGAAAAAATTCCCTCTTATCCAGATTGAAAGCTTTGATTTCCAGCTTTGATTTTTACCGACATCAAATTGTCCGGCTTTGAATTTTTTATTACTTTTATTAAGTTTCTCGGCTAATTGGTAAGGTTCCCAGATTTTTGTTTTTACAGTTTCAATGTCTTCTGGGATATCTTTTACCAGGCTTTCATCCAACAATGGATAACTTGGATTTTCAGGAGTATAAATCACGGGTTTCCATCCAAATTCGGGCAAATATTTTGCAAACTTTAGCCATCTTTGAACACCAGGACCTCCCGCAGGAGGCCAGTAATAGGTGATGATCAATATTTTTTTTTGTTCCATTGAACTTTTATCTTAAACTTTAAACAGCTTCAGCTATTTTTTCTTTCTTCTTTTTATTAACCCAAAAAATTCCAAAACCGCTCAACGCAATGAATAACCCGAAGCAAAGAAGGGAAATCCATTTTCCTTTTTCAATAACTTCCGGCTCGAAAACCATTCTGATATTGTGACTTCCTGCAGGAACGTGAACTGCACGAAGCAAGTAATCTGCCTTGATGTAAGGAACTTCTTTTTCGTCCACAAACATTTTCCAGCCGTGAGGATAGTAAATTTCAGAGAAAACGGCTAATTGCGGAGTTTTAGACTGAGATTTGAACTCCAATTCATTAGGTTCATATTTAGTTAAATTAATAACAGCCGTAGAATCTGCCTGAAGAGGTTTATTATTAAAATAAGTTCTATCAGAAGTTGCGATTACCGCTGTTTTCTTATTGTCAATATCACCGATTGCCTTGATCTCCGCATTCGGAGTTTCAACAAATTTCACATCGCTTACGAACCATGCGTTTCCATTGGCTTTAGGGTTTGGTACAACCTGAGGCTGTTCCGGGCCTCCAAAAACCATGTATTTTGTATTTAATAAATTCAGAATTTTTGGAGTTTTTACACTGTCAATATTCGAGATATATTCATTAAGCAAATCATCATATCTTCTCAGTTTTACGGCATGATACCCTCCAATTGAAGCTTTAAAATATGATGTATTCGATTCACTTGTTACACCTAAAGTCTGATTGTAAATTCTATAATGTTTTTTATCTTTTTCAGCAATGGTTTCAAGTGTTTTGTTGATGTTTACGTTGGCTAAAATTGATTCTAAATTCGGGTTCCCCTGAACTTTATCTGCCAATAATTCTGAGCCTTCTGTCTGGAAAGGATTTTCAGCAAAGATTTTATCAACGTAGTTTTCATCGTTCAAATAACGCTTGTTTACTGACCATAAATCAAATAAACTTACTGCTCCGATGATGATTAACGCGATGTTTTGAGTCAGTTTTTGTTTTAAAACCATCAACAAAGCTGCCGCAGCAATTGCCACATAAATAAATGCTTTGATAGCATCAATTCTAAACAGTTTGAATCTCTCGTCAACTAAATATTCAAGTAGAAAAGGTGGGAAGTAAGTTTTTTCATTTTCTGTATGGAAGCCTAGTAAAGATTTACCAAAAACCAGAAGAATTAATATGAAACCTAAAGTTCCACCGCTTACATATAGAAGAATTTTCTGTTTATATTCCGTTGTCAATTTTTCGTCTGTGAAAAATCTGTAAAGACCGATCATTGCTATTAATGGAAATAATAATTCCACTACAACAAGGATGGAAGAAGGCGCCCTGAATTTGTTATAAAATGGCACAAAATCTATGAAAAAATCTGATAAAGGCATGAAATTGCTTCCCCAAGCCAATAAAACAGTTAAAATTGATGCTCCTAAAATCCAGTAACGGTATTTTTTCCAGGCAAAAAAGAATCCTAAGACAGCCAAGAAACAAACGATTGCTCCCTGATAAGCAGGTCCTGAAGTTCCCGGCTGATCGCCCCAATAGGTCACTCCGCTGAATCCTTTTGAGATTCTGTCCATTTCAGCCTGTGTAGAGATGTTTTCCTGAATCAGCTCCTGAACCCTGTTCATAATTTCTTTTCCTTCAGGCTCTTGGCTTCCGCCACCCATTAATCTTGGAATGAAAAGATTCAGAGTTTCCAGTCTTCCGTAGCTCCACATCAGCATACTTTCTTTATCCATCCCAGAATTTCCTCCGGTGTGGCTGTCGTTTGTTAAAATCTGTTTTCCACGAACGGTTTCCTTCACATATTCAGAATTTGCCATGATTCTTTGAGCATTCATCCCAACTCCGATTAAACAAGAAGCTGCAATAATTCCCGAAGAAATAAGAAAATGCCTCATCGGTGTTTTCTTCTGAATAGTTCTGATCAATTCAGATAAGAATAAAAACCCTAACGCAATAAACAGGTAATACGTCATCTGAGGATGGTTTGCCGCTATTTGAAGCCCCATAAAAAGGGTAGTGACTATGAATCCCCAAATGTAACTTTTCCTGATATAAACCAATAAAATTCCGGCTAAAAGTGGTGCGAAATATTCAATAGTATTTACTTTACCATTGTGTCCCGCCGCAATAATGATATAAAAATAGGTAGAAAGCCCGAAAAATGTGGCTCCCAAAAGGGCATATTTCCAGTTTCTGACTGCCACCATCCCTAAAAGGAAAAATCCTGAAAATAGCAAGAAAAGATAATTTACCGGTCTTGGAAGAAAATTCAGATAACTGTCGACCTGTTTGATAATATCACCCTCAAAACGGCTTCCCATCTGATAAGTAGGCATTCCTCCAAACATGGAATCACTCCAATAGGTTTCTTTTCCATAGCTTGCTCTATAGTCGAGAAGTTCCTTTGCTCCGCCTCTGTATTGGACGATGTCGTGCTGAAAAAGCTGTTTACCTGAAAAAACAGGAGTGGAGTATAAAAATGCTAAAACTATAAATACAACTAATGAAATTGCAATATAAATTAAGTTTTTATTCTTGGCCATGTTGGTTATTATCTTTTGTTTCCGGAAATTTTACCTTTTTTTGTCATTACTCTCTTTTACCTCTTCATAGTCCACAGTTTCTGCGTCCCATTTCAGGTTTTTACTGATATTCTTATTCGAGTTTATATCCTGCTGTTTATTATTGTTTTGATTATTATTGTTGAATCTGTAACTGTAGAACGTTTTAAAGAAAATTCTCTTTAAAATATTCCAGACAAAAAAAATAATAATAGCTGTAAATACTAACTCAAGAATGTACTTCATAATTTTTTTAATTTAAAATCTTCAACATTATTTTGCGGAAGGATTTACCATTACAGAAGAGTTTGAAACGCTTTTCATAGACTGAGATTGTTTTCCGTCCGAAATCGTTTCGATTTGGGTGGTTTTTACGCTGATATTCTGGTTGGTAATCCATCCTGTACTTTGATCAAACTTTATGGTACCGTTTTGTACAAGCTCGCTGCTTAAACTATGTGTGATTGGTCCCTGAGCTTTTTTCTCGGTTTTCTTAGGAATCCCTCCTGTTACAGAAATTTCTGCAATATTATTTCCTAAACTTTTCAATACATAATTTGAAGTTACTTTTACAGAACCGCTTGGATCTGCATTTTCAGAACTTGTCCATTTTTCACCAATTTTTACTCCTTTTTTAGGAATAATCGTAAGGTTTTTATTGAATTGATCTTTTAAAACCTTTTCATTAAAGCTTTCTTTAAGGCTTGCTACAACACTGGCTTTTTGATTGGCATCTTTCACAAGAGTACCTACAGCATTGGAAACTTTGGTATAAACGGCATCGAAACCTGTAATCGAAATTACATTTCCTTCCGTGTCCATTTTCATATTAAGCTTGTTGCCTGTAAGCGCTCTGTTGATATTCCAGATCATTTTAAGATCTTCTTCCTTAGGAATTGGCTGCTTTGTATCTACAATGATAGTTTTTCCCTGGGAAGTCTGAGAATTTCTTTTTCCGATAAGATTAAGAGTCATGTCATAAATATTTCCTTTAATATCATTTACTGTGAAAGACATCTCATCTGTAGATTCGCTTGTTCCGTTAAGAGTTTTTCCTTGAGGATCTGTCATTGTTTTTGTATCCCTTTGGTACGTTGTAAGAGGATATGTTTTTCCTTTTTCAAGTTTGAATGTATGCTTTATGATACCTGCAGAATCCTTAATTGCAGGATTTTCCTCTACTTTTGCAACAGAATCAGCAGGAACTTCTACTGTTACTGTTTTCCCTGTTTTCGGATCTACTTTTGTGATCGTTGCTGTTTCTTTTTTACAAGATACAAGAGCTATAGATGATATAAGCGCAAGCGCTGCGATATTCTTCATTTGAATTTTTTTAATTTTTATTTTTTACTACTATTCTTAATACACAGGAGTTTCTTTTTAACCAAGCTTATCGAGTTCAGTTATGCGATACTACCCTTCATCTGTTACGGATTTACAGCTATCTTCTGTCTTACTGCTTCGTACAAAATCGCTCCACAGGCTACAGAAACGTTTAGAGATTGGGTTTTACCTTCGATTGGTAGTTTTATCTTTTCATCTGCATGATGTAGGACCTCTTTAGAAATTCCTGTTTCCTCATTACCCATTACAATAGCGCAAGGTTCGTTGAAATTAACATCATAAATCAGTTTTTGAGCCTTTTCGCTTGCTGCAAAAACCGCAATTCCGCTTTGCTGAAGGAAATCTACAACATGAGCTAAATTGGGCTCTTTACATATTTTTACATTATAAAGTGCTCCGGCAGAAGTCTTTATTGCGTCAGAATTAATCGGTGCAGCTCCTTTTTCAGGAATAATGACAGCGTCTATTCCTACACATTCTGCTGTTCTGCAGATTGCTCCGAAATTTCTCACATCTGTCAATCTATCCAGTATCAATAAAAAAGGGGTTTTCCCATCTTCAAATAATTGAGGCACAATGTCTTCGACTTTATGAAAAGGCACATCTGAAATGAATGCTACAACACCCTGATGGTTTTTTCTTGTAAATCTGTTCAGTTTTTCAACCGGAACGTAGTTGGGACGGATTTTATTTTTAGCTAAAATTGTCTTTAATTCTGCATAAATATCTCCTTGCAGGGCATTTTGCACGAAGACTTTGTCAATCGTTTTTCCTGCTTCAATAGCTTCAATTACGGGACGAAGCCCGAAAATAAAATCGTCTTTTTTATCTGTCATTTTAATATTTTTCTCCTAAAATTGCTCTTTTCTGGGACATGATATAGCCATAATGAAGGCTTTCATGCATGTTGTTGAAAATAATGGCATCCTGAATACTCTTCAAATCCATCCCGAAACTTGTAGTGTAAGGTGTGTAATCTGAAAAGAAATCGCTGTCATAATCCTTCATCAAAATTTTAGAGGTTTCAGTTAATAAAAACTCTAAATCTTCCACTTCTGATTTTTGAACGTTTAAATTAGGTAAAGTTCCTTTTTTGTACGTTTCAATCCAATATTTATCAATTCTGAAAGGGTTTCCGCTTAAGTAATAATGCAAAAGCTGCTGTGTGGCAACGGTATGCGCGATATTCCAGTAAATATTATTGTTAAAACCATCCGGAATAAACAAAAGGTCTTCATGAGAAGTGTTTTGTAGAATATCCAAAAGGTTTCTTCTTACCTGTCTGTGGGCTTGAAAATGATAATTCATTTTGCAAAATTTTTAATCACCAAAAATAGTTTAATAAACTGGAAATGACAATTTTTGAATGGCAGATTAAAGCAAAATTTATATATTTTTATGAAAAAATTGAATAATGTTGTTGAGTTTTAAGGTTTCAACTATTCTCAATCTCGCATTATTGCTGGAATATTTAACAAACTTTAACTCAAATATGGCATTAATTGTGTTGATTAATGCAAGTATTTATTAGAAATTTACCAATTATTTTAAATTAACCTATGTCAGATACATATCAAGCAGAAGATATTCGTCAGTTGACGGAAAAAGTAAAGGAAAAAAATTACTTGTTTTCTCTTCTGAGGCAGGAAATCAACAAAGTTATTATTGGTCAGGAATATATGATAGACCGTCTTTTAGTAGGACTTCTGGGGAATGGTCATGTTCTTTTGGAAGGAGTTCCTGGCCTAGCGAAAACTTTGGCGATAAAGACGCTGGCAGAAGCTGTTCATGGTGACTTTTCAAGAATTCAGTTTACACCGGATTTGCTTCCTGCAGATGTGGTGGGAACAATGATTTATAATATCAAAGACAATGATTTTTCCATAAAGAGAGGTCCTGTTTTCGCCAATTTTGTACTTGCAGATGAGATCAATCGTGCTCCGGCAAAGGTTCAGTCTGCTCTTCTGGAAGTGATGCAGGAAAAACAGGTGACAATAGGAGATGAGACGATGAAGCTTCCAAAGCCGTTTTTGGTATTGGCTACTCAAAATCCAATTGATCAGGAAGGTACTTATCTTTTGCCGGAAGCACAAAGTGACCGTTTTATGCTGAAATGCACCATTGATTATCCGAAATTCGAAGATGAAAGAACGGTTATGAGAATGGTTTCTACTTCTCATCAGCCTGAAATCAAGCCTGTGATTTCCCTTCAGGATATTGTGGATGCGAAAGAATTGATTAATCAGATTTATCTTGACGAAAAGATTGAAAAATATATTCTGGATATGGTTTTTGCAACACGTTATCCTGAAAATTATGGTCTTTCAGAGCTTAAAAATTATATCGGTTTCGGAGCTTCTCCCAGAGCATCAATCAACCTGGCAATTGCATCCAGAGCATATGCATTCTTAAAAGGAAGGGCTTTTGTTATTCCTGAAGATGTAAAAGAATTGGCAAAAGATGTATTGAGGCATAGAATTGGCTTAACTTTCGAGGCAGAAGCAGAAGAAATTTCATCAGAAGAAATTATCAATAGAATTTTAGCGAAAATTCAGGCTCCGTAATGAGTGAAGTTGTGATTAGAAAAGCAATTCAGGAAGATTGTGCTCCGATGTTGGATCTGATTAAAGAATTGGCTGATTATGAAAAAGCTTTACATGAAGTTACTTTGACTTTAAAGCAATTTACTGAGGACGGATTCGGAAAATCGCCGGTCTGGGGAGCTTTTGTTGCTGAATTTAATGGAGCAATTGTTGGGATATCATTATACTACGACAGATATTCAACCTGGAAAGGAAGAAGATTATATTTGGAAGATTTAGTTGTGACAGAAAAATTGAGGGGAAAACAAATCGGGAAGAAATTATTTGATGCAACCTTAGAACACGGAAAGTCAAATCAGTACAGCGGAATGGTTTTTCAGGTGTTAAATTGGAACAAACCGGCAATTAATTTCTATCAAAAGTACAATCCGAAATTTGATGATGAATGGTTTAATGTTTCGATTGAATTCAAATAGACGAAAGAGGGGAAGATGCTGAAATTTTTTGAAAACGCTACAACACTTAAACTCTAATACACTCAAACTTAAGAGATGCAGATAAAAGATATTGTAAAAAAAGTAAAGCAGATAGAAATTCGTACTCGAAAGAAGACGGAGGCCTCTCTGATGGGACAATATCACAGTGCTTTTAAAGGTCAAGGGATGACTTTTTCAGAGGTTCGCCCGTACCAGTTTGGAGACGAAATCCGAAGAATTGACTGGAATAAGACGGCACGTTTCCGTGAACCCTTTGTAAAGGTGATGGAAGAGGAAAGGGAACTGACAATGATGCTGGTTGTAGATATTTCTGCTTCGATGGATTATGGTACAAAAACTCAGCTGAAAAGGGAATTTGTTGCTGAAATTGCTGCAAGTTTGGGCTTTTCTGCTGCCGGAAATAACGATAAGGTGGGACTGATTTTATTTGCTGATAAAGTCTATAAAGTAATTCCGCCACAAAAAGGAAGAAAACATATTCTTTCGATTATCAGTAATATTTTAACAGCTGATTATGTTCCCGCAGAGTCAAAAATAGACAAAGCGATGGAATATATGATGGGGATTTTTAAAAGAAAATCTTTAGTTTTCCTTTTTTCTGATTTTGAAGATGGATATGATTCTAAAATGCTGAGAGTGGCATCTAAAAAACATCAACTGTTGGGAATGAGGATTTATGATGAAAAAGACAATGAAATTCCTGATGTTGGTTATACCTTATTATGTGATGCAGAAACAGGAAAACAGGTTTGGGCGAATACTTCAAGTGCAAGGTGGAGATATACTTTTGCGGAAGCTCAGAAACAGAAATTGAAAGCTTTGGAAGAAGACTTTGCCAATAGTTCGGCCAGTTTTATGAATATTAATACCGGTGAGGATTATTCAAAATTATTGTATAATTATTTTCAAAAGAAATAAATGTTATGTGGTAAGTTTGTCATCTGAACGAGCGAATGCACGGCGAAGAATCTCTATAAACAGCCAAAAATGCTTAGACTTTCCCTGACTTCGAAATGACGAATTTACTTAATCATTAAACGTAATGATGAAATTGAGAAAACTATTATTTATATTTTGTTTTTTAATCTGTGCAAATGCTTTTTCACAGTTACTTTCTTCTACCATTGAGAAGAAAACTATTGCTTTAGGAGAAGTGAATCACTTTGTAGTAACGATCAATAATCTTAGGAATGAGCAGGTTTCTGCGGCTCCGCAAAATGAATTGCTACCTTTCCATTTTGAAGAAATAAAAGACAGTATTGCCCAAAATCCTGATATATATTATAGAAGAATTGACTTTGCGGTATATGAAGAAGGGAAATTTACCATTCCTGAACTTGAATTTAAAGTGGGAGGAAAAGTTTTAAAAACAATACCTTACGAAATAGATGTCATTAATACAGCTCAAAAAGGAGATCCCATTAATGATATTATGAAAAATAAGGAAGTAAAACTCGAAGCGGCTGATTATTGGGAGCTGTACAAATTTTATATTTTGGCAGCGATTGCTGTTGTTTGCCTGATTATAGCAATTATTATGTTTGTGAAATGGGGAAGGAAATCGAAGAGTTCACCTGTTGTTGCCACTAATCAGACTTTAAAGGAGCTTGATTCTCTCAGAAAGAAAAAGTATGTGGAAACAGGAAATTACCGTTCATTCTATGTTGAATTAATTGATATTTCAAGAAATTTTATCACCAAACAATATCACTTACCGGCTGATGTTTTATTGACGGATGATTTGGTTGATTTGATGAAAAAAAATAATACGATATCTCAGGAAAATGAAAGGGTAGTGGAAGATGTGTTTTTAAGAGGTGACTTGGTGAAATTTGCCAAAACATTTCCTGATAAAGAAACGATGGAAAAAGATCTTGCAGATATCAGCGATTTTGTGAGAAGATCTTCAAAAGATTTAGAATTTGAAAACTTGAGAAAGGATGTTTAATTTTGAATTTTATAGCCCTTGGTTTTTAATCCTTTTTCTATTGTTTATACCTCTGCTTTTCAGAGATATAAGTAAACGAAAAAGAAAAGGTATTAAAGTTCCAACGGTTAAAAATATGAACGCCGGCGGGGGGATTTTGCCTGTACTTTTTTTACTTAAAATATCAAAGTACATCATACTTTCTGCATTGATTATTGCGATGGCAAGACCTCGTACTTTTACTATTTCTCAAGACCGGGATGATACAAAAGGAATAGATATCATGCTTTCTGTAGATGTTTCTTTGAGTATGTTGGCGAAAGATTTAACACCTGACCGTTTGACAGCCCTTAGAGATATTGCCATAAAATTCGTAGATAAACGTCCAAACGACAGATTAGGTTTAGTGACTTATTCAGGAGAGGCTTTTACAAAAGTCCCGGTAACTTCCGATCATCAGGTTGTTATTGATGAGCTGAAAAATCTTAATCCTCTGGAACTTCAGCCCGGAACTGCGATCGGAGAAGGGCTATCTGTCGCGGTAAATCATCTTAAAAATAGTAAGGCAAAAAGTAAAATCATTATTTTAATGACGGATGGTGTGAATACTATTGAAAATGCAATGCCTGCACAAGTAGCCGCAGAATTGGCAAAAAACAATAATATTAAAGTATATGCAATCGGAATTGGGACAAATGGTTATGCCCTGATGCCAACTCAGACTGATATTTTTGGAGATTTAGTTTTTACTGAAACTGAAGTGAAAATTGATGAGCCGGTTTTGAAAGAAATTGCTCAGATGACTGGTGGAAAGTACTTTAGAGCTACTTCAAACAATAGTCTGGAGGAAGTTTATGATGAAATTAATCAATTGGAAAAATCTGATGTAAAGGTTTCCAAACTATATAATTACGCGGAATATTTTAAATTTTTTCTTTGGATAGCGTTGGGAATGCTAGTGTTTGATGCGTTGCTAAGATGGGTTTTATATAAATTTTTAAGCTGATGGATTGGTATTTAGGAAATTATTGGTATTTATTGTTGCTGTTGCTTTTGCCGCTGTTAGCCGTCTTTTTGATTCGTTATTTAAAATGGAAAAAGAAGAAAAGAGAAGTTTTTGCAGAAAGTAAGTTCCATGATGATTTATTTGAAAAAAAATCTGGTTTTACGAAATTTTTTCCTGTTTTATACCTTTTGGGGACATTATTCCTGATTTTTTCAATTATTGATTTATTAAACGGGGCAGAAGAAGTTAAAACAAATCAGAGGATGAATAATGTAATTTTTATGCTGGATGTTTCCAACTCAATGAATGCAGAAGATATTGAGCCAAGTCGTTTGACCGAAGCAAAAAATCTGATGATAAATACAATGCAGAAATTGAAAAGTGATAAAGTTGGGATTGTGATTTTTGCGGGAGAAGCGACATCTATTATGCCTTTAACAACAGATTATAATTCTGCCGAAACTTATATCAATGCTGTTGAAACAAATTCAATGCAGATTCAGGGGACTGATTTTTTAAAAGCAATGCAGGCAGCAGCTAATAAGTTTAAAAACGTAAATAAAGATTCAAGAAAAATTGTTTTGTTGAGTGACGGTGAAGATAATGAAGGAAATGACAATGCAGCTATAAAACTGGCGAATAAAGAAGGGATAATGGTTACTTCAGTTGGAATCGGAACTGACGAAGGAGCTCCTGTTCCTGAATATGTTTTTGGACAATTAATGGGTTATAAATCAGATGTAAGCGGACAGACCGTGATTTCCAAAAGACAAACTGAAGCCTTGAAGAAAATGGCAGAGGGAACGGGTGGAAGCTATATTGATGGAAACAATATTAACGAAGCTCCGGACAGAATTATTGATGCTTTAAACAAAAAGCAGTCATCCTCACTAACCACGGTAAAATCTCAAAATGCTAATCACTATTACCAATATTTTTTAGCAGTATCAATATTCTTTTTCTTTTTAATCTACCTTATTAACCCAAAACGAGACTTTAATGTTTGATTTTTACGCTTGTTTATCAGGGTTTTAATTGGATATTTTAACCGAATTTTAACAAATAAAACGCTGTTTCTTAACATATAAAGGAATAATTTTGCATTGTATGAATACTAAAATCATATTTTTATCGTTAATATTTGCTTTTGCATTCTCAAACTTTGCGTTTGGGCAAGAAAGTTACAGGACTTTGGTATTTGAAGGCAATCAGAAATTTAACGGTAAAGATTATGACGGAGCGTCTGCTAAATACTTTGAAGCGGTAAAATCTAACAGAAAAGAATTTACTGCTCATTACAATTTGGCAAATGCATTGTATAAAAGCAAAAAGTATGAGGAGGCTAAAACAGAATTTGAAAGAGCACAGAAATTGGCTCAGACACTTCCTGATAAAGCAGCGGCTCTTCATAATATGGGCAACACTTATATGCAGATGAATCAGCCTGAGCAGGCTGCAAATTTTTATAAGCAGGCTCTGAAACAAGATCCTTACAACGAGGCAACAAGAAAGAATTATGAGATTGCCAAGTTAAAAGAAAAAGAAAATCAACAGAAGAAAAACCAGCAAAATAACTCAGGTAAAGGAGGCGGTGGCAAAGACCAAAAACAGAATGATGATCAAAAAGGAGATCCTAAAGATAAAAACCAGGACAAAGGAAGCGGAAAGCAAAATCAGGGTGATAGTCAACAGGGAAAAGATCCTAATCAGAATCAAAATAATGAAGGCAAAATGCCTAAAGATCTCGAAGACGCAATTTTAAATAAAGTAAGCGATAAAGAAAGAGAAACCGCCAGAAGAATTTTGAATAAAAATTCTTATTCGATGCCTGAGAGCAACGAGAAAGATTGGTGATGCAATATAGACTGATTTACATATTATTCCTTTTATCTTCCGTAATTTCTTACGGACAGGTGAATATTTCTATAGACCCGGATAAGAATGATTATTCGGGCAAAGATGTTGTAAATCTTACGATTGTTTTGGAAATGAACGGTAGCGAATATAATCAGCAAACACCTATTCGCTTACCTGACTTATCGAAATTTAACATTATCGGAAGCGGATCTGTCAACAATACCTACATTGATCCTGCAACCAATACTGTAATTACACAGCGGGTTTCACAAATCGCTCTTGAACCGAAGCAAAAAGGTAAAATCAAAATTGGTTCGGTACTTGTCACGGTTAACAATAAAATTTATAAAACAGAACCATTCGACATTAATATCAGAGATGTTGAAAAGAAATCTGTTGCCAATAATTCTAATGATCTCTATCTGAATATGGAGATTGAAGATCGTGACGTTTATCAGGACCAGCCTACAATCGCTGTCTTAAAAGCATATTCTAAAAACATGGATAATTTCAGGAAAGTGAAAAATATTCATCTTCCTAAACAAAATAATATCAATGTTTATCCTGTAAGTTTCACAAAATCGGATATTGATCCTTCAGCACCAGGAAGTATGTCTTCCCAGATTCTGGCTGTGTTTATGATATTTCCAAATGAAGCGGGCTATGTAGAAGTTCCTTCCGTTTCTGCTTCTGTGAGCTCTTATTCTAATAAAAATAAAGTTTTATCAAATAAAGTAAAACTTAATGTAAAAAAGCTTCCGGAGGGTTCTCCTGAATATTTTAAAAATGCAGTTGGGAATTTTAATGTAAGTGTGTACAGCGCCTCGAAAGAGAAGGCTGAGGTTAAAAAACCAATCAATGTAGTAGTGAAAGTGACAGGAGAAGGAAATTTATCGAATATGCAGCTGCCAACGCTTGAAGTGTCTCCGGATTATGATTTTTTTGCTCCGAAAATCACTTCTAATGTTGCACCGGGCACAACAGGAATTAAAGGTGAGATTCTTGCCAATTATATAGTTATTCCTAAAAAGGCTGGTGAAATTGCTATAAAAACAGAGCAGTTTGCTTTCTTTAATCCTGCGAGTAAGGAGTATGTAGATTTGGGACAGAAAATTTTAGCTTTAAATACATTCTCTCATGATCAAATCATGGAATCCCGTACAACCGTTGAAAAGGTTAATGAATATACAAATAGTTTTTTGGAAACGGTAAATACACCTGTTTTAAAAACAACCTCGTTTAAAGTTAAGGAAAAAAGTAAATTTAATTGGAATGTTTTACTTACCAATGTAGGGATTCTTTTAGGTTTATTTATCGCTTATCTTGTATTTAAAAGTTGGCAAAAAAAACGTACTTTAGTTAAAGAAACTGTATCTGAAAAATCTTTAGGCTCAGTCGCAGAGGCAGAAAACGAAATCAGAGAAAGATTAAAAACAGATATCTCTGATTACTTCAGCTATCTCGAAAATTTAAAAGATAATGCAGACTATAATAAGTTTTTTGCCACCATTGATGAGCTGGATTCTGAGGTGAGAAATCAGTATTTTCAAAGTTCTGACGAAGATTTTAAGGCTTTCTTAGAAAACTATAAAGGAGCTTCTGTTGCTGAGGAATATAGAAATCTTTTTCAAAGGATTCAGATAGAAAAGTTTGCTCCGGTAAAATCCCCTGAAGGAATTAATGAACTTTTGCATGCTATTGTTAATTTGTATTCTAAAATTAGCAAATAATCAATTTATTTTCATATTTTTGCGAAATTTTTAATTACAAAGAGATGGAAGTTTTCAACGATTTTTCTATAAAAGAGATTGTTACCTGTTTTATGGTTCTTTTTGCTGTCATTGATATTATTGGGTCTGTTCCGATTGTCGTAAGTTTACAGCAGAAATTTGGACAAATTGAAGCTGGAAGAGCTTCTGTAACTGCAGGAATTATTATGATTGTTTTCCTGTTTGTAGGGAATAAAATTCTTAAATTAATAGGAGTTGATGTAAATTCTTTTGCCATTGCAGGTGCATTTGTGATTTTTATCATAGCATTGGAAATGATTTTAGGAATTGAAATCAATAAAAATTCTGAAGCAAAGTCTGCATCCATTGTCCCTATTGCTTTTCCTTTAGTTGCGGGGGCAGGAACCTTGACCACTACACTATCACTCAGAGCTGAATTTCATGACATTAATATTATTTTTGGAATCATTCTCAACACAATTTTCGTATATTTGGTGCTGAAATCAGCGAAATGGCTGGAGAGAAAAATGGGAGAGGCTACATTGTCAATCTTACAGAAAGTTTTCGGAATCATCCTTTTAGCAATTTCAATCAAGTTATTCACCGCAAATTTTGCACAATTGGTGCAGAATTATATTAATTTTTAAGAATTATGCAGAAGTTTTATAAAGTATTTCTAGTACTGTTTATCGTTTTCATCGCAATCAATCTTTATGCTTTAGACTGGCAATCAGAAATTCTATCTGAAGATAATTTGAAGTTTGTATTTTCAATTGCCTCGGCAGTGATAGGTCTTATTTTACTTTTCGTTTTAGAGACGTGGAGTAGAATTGGTGTAAAGAAATAATCTTAATTACAATTAAAAATATAAAAAACTTCTTTCATATCGAAAGAGGTTTTTTTATATAAAATTGACAAGTTTTTGTGATATTAAGAATCAAGTTTTACTTTTTCAGATTCTTCCTTCAAATAAACAGAAAGGCTGCTTCCTGTTCTCTTTTTGAAGGCTGTTGAGAATGCCTGTTCGTTATTATATCCTAATTCTTCAGCAATTACAGACAATTTGTAATAACGAAATTTTTTATCGTCAGAAAATCTATGAATAGCATAATCTATTCGTAAATCATTCAGATAAGTTGCGAAATTTTTCCCTTTATAAATATTGATAACTTCTGATAAATAAGCTGTATTCGTATTAAGCTTTTTAGAAAGATTGGCCAATGTGATACCTTTAGAAAGATAAGTATTTTCATTTTCAAAGGTTTCCAAATCACTCAGAATTTTACTTACGACATCTTTAGAAATGGTGCAGAAGGTTTTTGTCTTTAAACTTTCTCTTTGTTGGTTTTCAACAAATTGTTTTTGGAGCTCAAGTTTAAAAGTATTATAATTTTTATGATTTGGCTGAGCAAATTTAGGAATATTTGCAGCATACTGTTTCTGGAAATTCAAGAACAATATATAAATAACTAATAAAAGTAAAAGTGTCAATAATAAAACGGTATACATGGCTGAGATTTTTCTTAATAGATACGGAATATCAAATTTCGTGCTAGAGATTATAAGTTTGATAAGTTTTTAAATACTTAAATAGTTTTTTTGATAGCTAAATGGTATTTTTATGAATATTAAATATTAATTTAAGTTAAAATATGTTTGGGTAAATATATTAAATTATCTTCAAATTCTTTAAAACGGCTTCAGATTTCAATTCCGTTTCATGCCACTCTTTTTCCGGATTGCTTTGTACTGTGATTCCTCCGCCCACAAACAGGTGAACAGAATTTTTATAAAGTTTGGCACAACGTAGGTTAACAAAATATTGAATGGTTTCTTCCGTTTCTATTTTGATATAGCCAGCATATAATTCACGGGGAAATTTTTCAAGCTGCTGAATATTTTCTTTACAAAAATCTTTCGGAATACCGCACACAGCCGGAGTAGGATGTAAATCGTGAATAATTTTATCTAAATCTTCAGAATTTATTTTTGTTTTAAAATCTGTTCTTAAATGTTTAATATTTCCTGAAATATGATCATAAGTTTCAGATTCGTTAATGTTTTCTGAATAATTATTTAAAATATTTCTGATATAAGATGATACGGGCTTTTGCTCTTCAATTTCTTTTTCAGACCAGTTTTCTGAGACAGGAAGAGTTCCCGCAAGGCTCATCGTTTCAAATTCATGCGTGGTTTTGTTGAATTTTCCTAAAACTTCCGAAAAAGCCCCCATCCAAGAATTTTCGCCATCGATAAAAATATATCTGAAAGCATTTGGGTAAGATGTACTTATATTTTTAAAGCTTTCCTTTAAATCAATTTCATTAAAGTCTGTGAAAATTTTTCTTCTGGAATAGACAATTTTTGGGAGATTATTTTCTTTGATTACCTGAATTACTTTTTCAAGCTGCTGTAAATATTCTTCTTTTGTTTCAGCAACAAAACCATTTTTATCTTTGCTTAAAAAGCTGTTTGTAAGATTATTTTTTTCAAATTTTTCAGGATTTATTTCAATGATATTTCCACTAAAACTAGTTTGCCTGATCCCATCGAATGAATGAAAATTGACATATTTTTGTTCGCTTTTTTCGTCTGTGGAATAAAGTTTTTCGTCGAATGGAAATTTGAAATAAATCATTATTGAATGGTTTTAGAAAATCTTATTTGGAAATAACGTAAGAAATTCCAAGGTTGATTTTTCTTTCTGCAAAGGTATTATTAGTCTTAAAAATGTCAAAATCAAATGAACTGTTTTTTACCGAAACATTGTTTAAATTGTACTGCTGATAGTCGAAACTGATTAAAACTTTTCTAAGAACTCTATATTGGAACCCAAAAGAGAATCCAAAATTAATTTGAGTGGTTTTGAAATCTTCCAGCTTGTTCAAAATTTTATTTTCAGGAACAAGAAACTGCATTTTATAATCCGTTCTATTAGCTAGAAAACCGACAAACGGACGAATATTTTTCCAATCGTAGAAAAATTTTAGCTGTAAAGCATATTCAACGTGTTTATTATTAAATCTTTGAAATAATAACGGCTGGTTATCTTTAGTGAAATAATAGCCGTTAAGGTAGGTTTCTTCTTGCGTTCCATCTAAATCAAAAGTTGAATTCCAATGATAAACATTTGCAGATAACATTAATGAAAATCGAGGATCGGCAATATTTCTTGAAACCCAGATTCCAATATTTTCACCAAATTGCTGTTTGTCGGAAGAAAGTTCTCTTGCCCAATTACTGTTTTTCAAACCCAATCCTGCTTCAATTCCATATTCCAGCCTATTAGCGAGCTGTTTTCTGATTTTTTGATTGAATCTTTTATTTTTTAGTTTTTCTTTAAGGACATCCTTAATTTCTTTTTCCTGAACACTAAGCAGGGTTAAATAAATATCTTTAAATTTTGATTTAAAAGGTTTTTCTAAATAAATGGTATCATAAACGACTACTTTTTCGTAGACATATATTGTATCTGTTTTTTTCTTTCTTTTTTGTGCAAATGAAAAATTTACGACAACAATTAATAAAAAGAAAATAATTTTTTTAAAAAACATGAGATGGTTATTAATTATCTTTCTATAAATATTGTATCTCTCTGGATAACTTTTTTTACAACAATTACTTTTTGCCGTGATTCTTTTGCAGAATCTTTGCGAATTGTTTTCTTTGAATTTTTAGTACTTTTTTCGTTTAAATTTATTTTAGTTTCAGAAATATTTTCCTGGATATTTTTATTTTCAATGGAATTTATTATGCTTGAGTTTTCTCTAACAATATTTCCATTTGAAGTTGTCTTTACATCTGAATTTTGTTCTTGAGAAGAATTTTCAGATGTTGATGTATCTTTTGATTTTATATCGTCAGAAATAACCGGGTTATTATTTATAGAAAGATAATTTTTCGGGCTTAATAAAAAAACAGAAGCAGCGATAATTATTAAAACTGTTGAACCAATCACTATTTTTTTCTTCCAAGCTTTATTTGATGTTGAAAAAGAAATGGAATGGTTAAATTTAATATTATCAGGAAGCTCTAAACTTTTTGAAGGTTTGATTTTAAAATCAGAGAATTTATTTTGAAATGTTTGTGCCCATAACAAACCTCCAAGCCCGAAAATAACCAACAACTGAGCCAGTTTTTTTTTGTTTTTAGGTGTGCTTTGAGTTACTACGTTATTCATCAAATAATTCTGAATAAACTTTTTGGCTCTCATTAAGTGTGATTTCGAAGTATTGACAGAAATTCCCAAAGCACTTGAAATTTCGGCATGAGAATAATTTTCAATAAAGTGTAGATTGAAAACAGATTTGTGGTGAGAAGGCAGATTATCGATAGATGACAAAAGTTCTTCTCTCGTGAAATCGTATATAAAAATGTGTTTTTTTTCGTCTAAAGAAGGGTGATTCATCTCTGAAAATGTATCTGGTATTTCTGATGGTTCGGTGTCTACAAAAACGTTTTTACTGTTTTTTCGCAGGTATTGCAAAGCATTGTTTACTACAATTTTTTTTAGCCATCCAAAAAGTGCATTTTCATCTCTGAGCTGATGATTGTTTTGTATGGCCACAATGAAACTGTCCTGAAGAATATCCTCTGCAGTATGGATATCGTGTATATATCGGCGGCAAATCCCCAAAAGTTTTGGGGAGTGATTTTCATATATCTTTTGCCAGTTTAATTTTGTCATTCAATTAATTGGGTGTAACTGTAAGACTAAGGAATTCTGTATTAGTAGTATTGCCTGAATTTGCTGTTGCCTGTACTACGACATCATTTACAAAAACTTTATAATCTACTCCTGCATTATCCTTGTGTATAATCTTATATATATTATTATTTAAAACTTTGAAATCGTCCAAATATTTAAAATCACTTCCGGGAATGTAAGAATTATATTGTACATTGTTTTTAAAATAGTAAGGAGTACCTACATAATATTTATTGTTCCCATCATTTATTATCCATTTGATATCATTTTGTGCTATAATAATTGGAAGTGGAGTTATTACTCCTGTGTCAAGATTTTTATAGTATTTAGTATTATTAAAATAATCATCAATCTGCATTAATACATTTCCGTTTTCTTCAATAATTCTTACGCAGTTAGACAAGTTATTCACAAAATGATAAACTCCATTTTTATAATATCCTAGATCCCAGTTCGTTGCGGGAATATTTACAATATTCTTTTGCAAAGGTACATAAACATCATTTCCTATAATATAAATCGATGCGGAAGTCTGATATTCCTGTTGGGAAAAAACTACTGTTTTTACGCCATTTATCCAATAGCAGTATTGATACAAATCTTGAGTTGAAGTAGGTGCTGGATTTTTTATAAGCCCTGCAATATATATATTCCCATCTTTTATAAAAAAGTTACTCATGCTAAAATTTTCATTATCTGGAGTATTGTTAGGGATTCCGAAAGACTGAGCAATATCGTATTTTACGTTGTTTTTCCAATAATAATAATTAACTTCATAAGTCGAAGGGTTTTGATAAGATGCTAAAACATATATATCATTATTGTTAACAGATATTTGATAAGGTTTGTAGCTGGTTCCGCCTGATAAAACTGTTTTTACTGTATTCTTCCAATAACAAGCCTGATTATTTTCTGTTCCGGCAACATAAACATCGTATGAAGCAACGTTTTTGTCTAAAGTTTCTGCATCATCAACTTGAGTACAAGACACAAAACATATCAGTAAAATTAAAAAAGGTAAAATTAAAGTTTTCATGGTTGTTTGCTTTTGTTTATAATAAGATGCAGAAAAACAAAAAGGTTGCAGAAAAATATAAAAAAAAGACTCAAAAAAAGCTTGAGTCTTACAAAGTGTTGTTTATCAGGTTTTTATTTATTAATGATGGTATTTGTCATAGTGGTATGATTGATCAATTGACCTTTTTCATCCCGAATTTCTATTTCGGAAACATGCATTGTTTTTCCTTTTCGGATAAATCTCGCAATTGCCGTTACAATTCCGTCTTTCTTGCTTCTTAGATGATTGGAATTAATATTCGTTCCCACGCCATAATATTTGTCACCATCAATGAAAATATTAGAAAGGCTGGAGCCCATAGTTTCTGCCAAAACACAGCTTGCTCCGCCATGCAAAATCCCAAAAGGCTGATGAACCTTGGGCTGAACAGGCATTGTTGCAGTCATTGTTTCGTTTTCCAAATCTATATCGATGAATTTTATCTCTAAATTTTTAGCTAAAGTTACTTCTCCACCCCAGCTGTTTAAAAAATCTAATATTTCCTGTTTTGTCTTACCTGTAGTGTACATGCGTAATAAGTAATTTTATTAATCTTTTAACCTCTAACTTCTTCTGAATCACTTCCCATAATATTTGGATTCCAGTTTTCAGGAATTTTCGGAACGATATCATTTTTCACATAATAATCCTGAATTTCCTTCATGATTTCTGCAAAAGGAACAGACGCAATTCTTTCATAAGGAATGGTATAGCCCAAATAAACGATTTTTCTTTTGAAATCTCCTGCCGCCAAAACAATAGGGACTTTCGCTGCTAAAGCCATATGATAAAAACCTTTTCTCCATTTCGGAACCCAGCTTCTAGTGCCTTCGGGAGTGATTACTAAACTAAAATCTTCTTTTGCAAACTGATTAGCAACAAAATTTACGAGATCATTTTTCTGGCTTCTGTCGATTCCTATTCCTCCCAATCCTCTTACAAGACTGCCATACCAAGCTTTTGTATGTGCATCTTTGATAATTACTTTAATAGGTTTTTCTAAAGACCAGTAGGCAAGATTTCCCAAGATGTATTCCATATTGTGAGTGTGTGGTGCCACTACAAGAATGCATCTGTCCAGACTATTTGGTTCGCCCTGTAGAACGACTTTCCAGCCTAATAATTTTAACATTGCCTTGCCGATTAGTTTTTTCATAAATTTCGTATTAAAACAAAAAAAAGTATAACCAATTTGGTTATACTTTACAAATATATTGAAATATTATCGCTCTTAAAACAAACCGCTGATTAAATCTACGATTTTGATTACAATTTCTAGGGCTACCTGTACCATGATTTGATTATTTTTTTGAGGATTTGGTTATTAAAATTTTCTATACAAAAGTATATATTTTTTTTCACATATTAACTAAAATAATGATGAATTTTTGATTGTAGTGAGAGAAGAAGAGTGTGAATTTCAAACAATTGGCTTTCCATTCACACCTTCTGCCACTCTCTGCAGTTTATTATTTAGTTTTTATGGAAATTTCGTTTTTACCTTCGTTTACTTTGATGTCTACGTTACCGCCTTTCATTTTCTTTATGCTTGATTTCATAGAGTCAATTACCTGGTCTGCCTGATTGCTCGGAACTTTTTTTCCATTAATGATAATACTGTCTTCATCATTAGAATTATATTCAATTGTAGAACCGTTTACGGTAATTTTATTCTTTTCAATTTTAATATTTCCGTGATCATCTTTTTCTTGATCATTATCATTGATGCCGTCTGCGTTTAAATCTCCGTCAAAATTAATTCCGTCTTGCTTTACAGGGATTACCACAGTTTTCTGAGGAACGACCAGTTCATAATCTATATTGTAATCTCTGAACCTGTGTTCATAAGGATATTTAATATAATTAGGAAGAATAATTTTATTGTCAATAATTTCTACCGGAACATTTACATTCAACGGAATATTATATCCTTTAGCTTCTTTTTTGATGATTAGATAAGGAGTTTTAATGTCTGCTTTTCTTGTTACATCCACGTGAATCCAATCTCTTTCAAAAACTGATACTTTATCAGAATAAAGATCATCGTCATATCCTGTAAAATTCTGTGGAATTGCAATTTGCTTTGAATCAACATATAAACTGTCAGATTTTGTATTGATGGCAACCTCTTCTGTATCTTCTTTATGTCCTTTAAGGAACATTTCTTTTTGTGCCATATTAATTCCGAAATATGCTGTTACAGCGATTAACGCAAGAAATAATGCTCCGATAACCCAACCTGTATTTCTTAGTTTTGTTTTTGGTGAAATCAATTTGATGCTTAATAATGCAAATAACATTGCAGGAATTAAACTCGCCAATACAATCATTGCCATTATCACATACTTCATCCCGTCATTGTCGAAATAGAAATTCATCTGGTTGATTGGCGGAAAATCATTATTTCCCATAAATCCGAATGCTACAAATGAACCTGTAAGACATCCAAATGCCATGAATGCAAAGATTCCTCCCAAAATATAACGAATCACATTCCAAAGTCCGCTGCTTGCGTTATTAATATAAGGTTTAGTTTCGTTATACATTTCTCCGACCCTCTGAGTAGATTCGTTGGCAAATTGTACCAATTTATTAGACTCATTCTTAAGATTGTCGAAGTTCATAGGCTTTCCCTGCATTTTCAGGAAATCTGCTGCTGTTTCTGCCTTTGGAAGTACCGCCCAAAGGATAACATAAAGTAAGAAAATTAAAGAAGAAGAAATAGCTTGTGTGAAAATTCCAAGGATGAAAATTCCCAGCCAGATAGCCCTCATTGCTGTAATATCCATTCCGATATAATGAGCTAATCCTGCACAGACACCTGCTATTTTTTGTTTTTCAGGATCACGGAACAGCTGTTTTTTATCTGTATATCCTGTATTTGAATTATTGTTAGATGTTTTAGTATTTTTTTCAGAATAATAAGCTTCTTCTTGTTCCTCGATTTTTTCAGGCGTTCCAATTTGGGCAATTACTTTTTCTACATCTGAATCATTGATTACTTCACGTTTTCCTAAAGAATCTCTGAAGATTTCAACCATTCTTATTTCTATGTCGTGCATTACCTCATCTGCTTCAGAAGCATCCAGCGAGCTTCTTAGTGCATTCAGGTAATCGCTAAGCTTTATATATGCGTGTTCCTCTATCGTGAAAGAAAAACCAGCGAGTCCTATTGAGAGTGTTTTGTTCATAGCTTTGTTTTTTAATTTTTTTGAGTGATTTGATTTACAGAATCTGTTAATTCTTTCCAGGTATTTTGAAGTTCATCTAAAAATAACTTGCCTTTTTCTGTTATCTGGTAGTATTTTCTTGGTGGCCCTCCTGTAGATTCTTCCCATCTGTACGAAAGAAACTCACCATTTTTCAATCTTGTTAGAAGAGGATAAAGTGTGCCTTCCACTACATCCAGTTTTCCTTTTTTTAGTTCATCTATTAAGTCGGAAACATACATTTCACGATGATTGATGAGACTTAAAATACAGAATTCCAGAATTCCTTTTCGCATCTGCGCTTTGGTATTTTCAGTATTCATCTTTAATAAGTTTTGTTAATTAGTTATATCCAATCAGAATAAAATTCCTAGCTAGATGAACCTATTCCGATTTTACATTACAAAGATATGTAATTAAAATGGTATTATGCAATACAAAGTAGTGAAAAAATATAAAAATAATATATAACTATTTGTAAATCAGATTTATTATTTTATTTTTTTGAATTGTGAGAATGAAAGGTTTAGAAAAATTAGGTTAAATTGTTATTAATTTTCCCTTTTAAGCTGATTGGCCTTAAAGTAACAAGAGCTTTTTTATCTAATTTTTTTTGATATGATATAAAAGTGAAGTCTTTGTAGAATTTACGTACAATGAGAGCCATTTCCATCATTGCAAAATGCTCACCGATGCAAAGCCTAGGACCGGCTCCGAAAGGGTAGTAGGCAAAATTTTTGGCATTTTCATCATCAAAACGTTCAGGGATAAATGAGTCGGGGCGCTCCCAATACTTAGGATTTCTATGAAGACCACTAATGTAAAGTATAATCATAGTCCCTTTGGGCCAGGAATATTCTTGGAAACTGTCATCTTCCAACGCTTCACGGTCTATTGCCCAAGCTGGGGAATGAAGTCGCATTGCCTCTTTTATGATATTTATTGTAAAAGATTTTTTCATCAAATTTTCAGAGGTAAAAACCATTTCAGCTTCATCCTCTATTTCTTTTTTCAATTTTTCCTCAGCTTTAGGATTCTGACTGATTTCGAAGAAAATAAAACTGAGGGCATTGGCGGTTGTTTCATGACCGGCGATAAAAAGAATCAGCATTTCATCCACCAGCTGTTGGTCTGACATAGGGAGTTGTGTATCTTCATATCTCGTCTGAATAAGCATATCCAGTAAATCATTTTTGGATTCTCCCGAATTTCTCCGCTTATCCAAAATTCCTTGGATAATAGCTTTTGATCTTTTACTTTTTTTAATATTTTTATCAATAATACCGAAAATATTTAATATTTTAGAGTAAAAAGGTAAACGGACTTCTTTGGTAGAAACTTCCTGAACTTCTGTGATGATTTTACTTAATTCATTGACGGTATTCTCGTCGACATCCGAACTGAAAAGGGTTTTGGCAACAATATTAAAGGCAAGTTTGTGAAAAAAATGGTATAAATCAATTTCCTTCCCAGGTTTGAATGACTGAAAGGCTTTATCAATTTCCTCCTTCATGATGGAAACAAGATTTACAATTTTAGTTTTATTAAAACCGGGTTGTATCAATCTTCTTTGTTTCAGCCAGTCTTTTCCGTTATTTGTTAATAATCCTTTTCCGAGATATTTTCCTAAAGTAATAGACTGTATCTCGGATTTGTAATAATTTTTATGATTTTGCTTTAAAATATATTCTATGAATTCTTTATCCTGGGAAAAAATAAAATTTTTGTTGGTGAAACTTGCTTTTATATAATAGTTGTCACCCACAGATTGATGATTTCCGCTGATTACTTCCAACGGATGGTTTAAACCTTTTAATAAAGAATATATTTTTCTTCTTCCCTTGATTTCAGGTGGGTAATTAAATGGAGTATTCATAATTTATGTTTCTACTAAAATTACAATTAATCTTTTATATAAAACAGGTTTACAATCAAAACTCTTATTTTTGCAATAAGAGTTCGCTGAAAACTCAATTAAGATATCTTTGATTAAAATACATGTATGGTAAATTCCAGATTTTTATTACCGTTTGTCATTTTGGGAACTGTTGCTTTTGGGCAAAATCATTTTGAGCTGAAAGATGCTTCGGAAAATTATGATATTAAGATAAACGTTCAGAACTGTGACAAAGAAGAATGCCGTGGAAAAGCAACTATTGAGTTTTTTAGTAAAAATACATCTAGAAAGTTTCAAACACTGGTTTCTGACGATTTGAATTTTTATTTAAACGATGATCAAAAACCAACAGCAAATATTATTCAGTTGTATGATGAGCAAAGCCCGTTGATTTTTGATGATTTCAATTTTGATGGTACAGAAGATGTTGCTGTACGAAATGGGAATCAGAGTGGTTATGGCGGTCCTTCATATGATGTCTACGTTTTTAATATTACAAAAAAGCTATTTGTAAAAAGCGAAGAACTGACAAGCCTTGCTTACGAAAACCTGGGAATGTTCCAGACAGATTCTGAGCGGAAAAGATTGATTACGTTCTCAAAATCCGGTTGCTGTTGGCATCTTACGACAGAATATACCGTAATTCCGCATAGGGGACTGGTGAAAGTTTATGAAGTGGAAGAAGATGCAACAGGTGGGGAAAAAGTAAAAGTGACAACTAAAGAATTTATAGATGATAAATGGATAACAAATATTAAAACATATCCTACCGATGAATATTACAAGCAATAATTAAGATGAAGATACAGAAGGAAATAGATTTTATTTTAGCAGTTGATGCTTTAAAAAACGTGCAAAGAAGAAATTATAACGCTGACGACTCGCGAAGAGAAAACACGGCGGAACATTCCTGGCAAATTATTATTTTAGCTCAAATTCTTTTCCCTTATGCGAAAAACAGGGCGGATATTGATTTGCTAAGGGTTATCAGAATGCTTTCTATTCATGATTTGGTGGAAATTGAAGCAGGAGATACTTTCCTTTTTGATGAGGTTGCAATGGCAGGTAAATTTGAACGGGAAAAAGTTTCTGCACAAAAGATTTTCGGAATTTTAGATGAGCCCCTACGTTCGGAATTTTTTAATCTTTGGCTAGAATTTGAAGAAGAGCAAACTCCCGATGCTATTTTTGCCTGTGCAATTGACCGGATTATGCCCTTTATTCTAAACTCACATACTTCAGGAAAAAGCTGGACGGAAGCAGGAGTTACAGAAAAGCAAATCCGAAATATGCTTGAAAATGCAATTGTAAGAGCTTCTGACGAAATGGGAGAGGCTTTTCAAATGTTATTAATTAAAAGTTTAGATACTGAGAAAGTCTTGAAATAAATAAAGTTTCGGCGGGCAAAGCCCGCCGAAAACAGCTTTAAAAAAAACATTTTTGAAAATAAAATTCCGGCGACCGAAGGTCGCCGGAATCTTTTCGTTTATAGTATTTGGATTGGCTTCTTGAACTCATCAATTGCTACAAAAGTAAAGTCACCTACAATTGCTCTTTCTCTTTCGTAAGAATACATTTGTTCGGTATAAATTTCAACATTTACTTTCATACTCGTTTTCCCTACGTGAGAAACTTTCCCGATTAATTCAACGATAGTTCCGGCAGGAATAGGCTTTTTAAAATCAATTTTATCACTGCTTACGGTTACGACTCTTTTTCTTGCAAATCGGGTAGCGGTAATGAATGCCACTTCGTCCATCAGCTGCATTGCTGTACCTCCGAAAAGGGTATCATAATGATTGGTTGTGTTTGGGAAAACTGCTTTGAAAATTCTGGTTTCGGATGTGTCAATTCTTTCTTCTGTAGTCATATTTCATTATTAATTAATGCAAAATGAAATAATATTAAAACAACAGAACAATGACAGGAACTTTAGAAATCCCTGAAACATCTATTAGATCAATAAAACTTCAAATCGCGAAAGTTTTTTTGTTTAAGAAAAAGGCAGGTCTCCTGACTCGTAACATCATTTATCTCCTTCCCGTGCCTCGCACAGTGGATTTTTGATAAAGACTTTTAGTTACTTACAGTTGCGCGACAGTTCGTGATTTCCACACGATTCCCTTTTAATCTGCAGTTAAGCAGGACCAATTTCTGAAAAAGCTATTTACTTTTCTGAGTACAAAAATAAGAATAAAATAGAAGAAACAGTGAGTTATTCAGGATTATTGTAAATAATTTGGCTGATAACTCTGCCTTTGTTGATAGTCCAAAGTGTTGTATACCTGTTTTCGCCACTACCATTAGTCATATAAAGGAAAATATGATCTGCATCAAGAGAAGTTACCCCGATATTTTCAAAATCCATAGTCGGTTGGAACATATTTTTAATGGCTTCTCTCACAAAAACAGAACCTCGTCCGGGCTGTTGTACTCTGATAGATTTTATTTCCGTCATGCCTTCAGGTATTTCGTTGCCTACTCCCCAAGGTTTTACTTTATCTACCGTCAAAATTTTCCCGTTAGCATCTTTTTCCTGTCTTTTGATATTTGCATACGAAGGATAGATGTCAATAATAACCTTAGTTCTTTGATTGGTTGGAATTTTTGGATTGGTATTATCTGTAAAAATCAAAGATTTTCCATTTTTAGATTTTGAAGGTGTGAATTGCGGTAATTGATCAATAAAAGCAACACGCCCTTTATTTACCATACCCTCTTTATTCAGGCTGTCATATCTTACGAAAGGCTTTTCAGAATCTTGTTTTTCAGGATATTTGATCCAAATCCATTCTGTTTCTCCCGGAGCCGGCTTTACATAAACAAAAACATCTCCTGTTTTCATACGGATTTTATCAATGATTTTTCTGTAATCATCTTTGTGAACGCGTACCATTGCATAACCTTCCTCAGCTTTTACCACTCCGAAAGGAACTTTATTTTGCCCCTTTGCAAAAGCTAAAGAAAACAAACTGAAAACTGATAGATAAAATGCTTTGTTTACGGAAATCATCATGAAATTTTTTTGACAGCTCAAATATATAAATTAAATGCTTTTCGGAAGTATTGCAATTCTTTAAAATCTTTAATTTATTTAAAATGGATTGGGAATATTAAATAAAAACGAAAGAGAATGTAAAAAAAGCACTCTCTTTTTATTTTAAATTAATCGTTTCTTAATTTTGACTTTACCTTATTATTTTTAATAATATTTCGAAGTTCCAGGATCTGATTTTTTGTGAAAAATTTTTTAGGAATCATGTTCATAATTTGAGCATTCTGATAGATTAAGAACCAATCTGTATTTTCCTTTACTTTATAAACCGTATTCCAATGAAACTCTCCCTCGAAAGTTTCTCCTTTTGTATGAATAGTTTCATTTGTAAATGTATAAAAAATACATTCTTGAATGTTTTTATTGGAATAGAAAACTTTTTTCACACTGAAATAAGTACGGATTATGATAAATACAAATAAAATCAATAACCAAATTGATGCTGATTTCAGAAATTCCTTATTATCATTTTCAGCATTATAGAAATTTATTGCAAAAAAAAATTATGGCTATTAACGAAAATATAATAATTCGGACTAATGAGTTTTTTAAATGAAATGTCAAAAAATCCCTGAATATAATTCGTGTTTTAACAACCATAATTAAATCCTTTCCAATTCTTCCGAATCAATCGTTGTCTTAAACGTTCCGTAATTTACAATCACCTTATTTCTGGAAATTTTTTCAATCGTTCCCACACTTGTACTTCCGGTGATGCGGACTCGTTGCCCTACTTTCATCCAGACTGCACGGTCGGTTTTACGTTTTTCCTCCAGTTTTTCGTTGGTTTCGGAGATTTTTTCAATAACTTCTTCTCTTTTAAGCTGTTGAGTTATTTTTCGTTTTACTACTTGAAGTCGCTTGGTTTCATCTTTGTCGGCGCCAATTTTCCTGAACTTTTCCTGTTCCAAAATTTTTACGAAATCCTTTACAACATCCTTCCTGGATTTTCCTTTTACATAACTGTCGATAAATGTTTCAATCTTATTCCCGAACTGAAGCTTTCGATGCTCCTCTTCATACAGTTTCTGGAAATTAAACAGTTTTTGCTGAAGCTGCTCGTTCAGTTTCTGTAAATTATCACGCTTGTCTTCTACGGATTCTTTTCTTTCGGCAAGGTCGGTTTTCAATTTTTCAACCTCGTACTTTTCCTGCTGAAGTTTTACAATTGTTTTATCAAGATTTACAATATCATGTTCTACTTTTTTCTTTGCAGAATGAATGATAAATCTCGGAATTTTATTCTTTTCCGCCACCTCAAATGTGAATGAACTTCCGGCTTGTCCTACTTCCAGTTTATACATCGGTTCCAAAGTCTCTTCATTAAACAGCATTGCTGCATTTTGAGCATTTGGAAGCTGTTCTACAACCAATTTTATGTTGGTATAGTGAGTTGTAATAATGGCAAAACTTTTTTTATCATAGAAAAACTCAAGGAAACTTTCTGCCAAAGCTCCACCGAGTTCAGGATCTGAGCCCGTTCCAAATTCATCAATTAACAAAAGCGTTTCTGCATCAGCCTCTCGGATGATTCCCGACATCTTCTTCAATCTTGATGAATACGTAGAAAGATGGTTTTCAATAGATTGGTTATCACCGATATCCGTCATGATTTTGTCAAAGAAAAACATTTCAGACTTCGGGTGAGCCGGAACCAAAATTCCGCTTTGAATCATCAGTTGAAGCAAACCGACAGTTTTCAGCGTGATTGATTTCCCTCCAGCGTTCGGCCCTGAAATACAGATAATTCTGTTATGATCCGTTAATGTTAAAGTCTGGGAATAAATGGTTTTATTTTCAGCCTTATTTCTTAAAAATAGCAAAGGATGAAAAGCTTCTCTTAATCTTAACGTCTTGTGACGGTTGATTTTCGGTAAAACTCCATTGATTAATTCTGCAAATTTAGCCTTGGCTCTGGTCAAATCAAGATCAAAAATATACATCTGATACCTCCAAAGCTGAGGTTGAAATTCTGCCAGCTCTGCGGTCAGTTTTCTCAGAATTTTATCGATTTCCTTTTTCTCTTCTTCTTCACTTTCTTTTAGTTTGAAGTAATGTTTTACAACACTGTCCGGCTGCATATAGGTGATAGAGCCTGTTTTTGAAAGTCCTAAAACTCTTCCCGCTACTCTTTTTTTGTAGGCAGATTTTACGGCTAAAACCCTTTGGTCATCAATAATTGTTTCGCGGATATCATCCAAAAAATCACTTTGCCCGTAATTGAATAAAGCCCGGTTGAAGTTTTCCTGAATTGCTTTTTTCGCAACCTGAATTTCGGCTCTTAACGTTTTCAGAATTGGAGAAGCTTCACTTTTCACTTCACCAAAACGGTTAAAAACTTTATCTACTTTATCAATAATTTCCTTTTTGAATTCTAAAACAGAAACGTCTTGTATCAAAGTAGGAAAGGTTTCTGGCATGGTCGGGAAAAACTTCTGAAGTTTTCCTATCTGTTCCGTGATGGTTTTGATTCTGATGAAAGCACTGTTTTCAAGACGATAATTCTCAATCAGCATGAGTTTCAACTCACTTTCAATATCTTCATATTCATCAAACGGAATCGCATTTGAACTTTCAAAACTCGACAAATACTCGGAAGTTTTTTTCAATGAAAGTTCTGCCTCGTCAATTTCCATCGGACGAAGTTGAAGAATTTTTTCCCTCGTTTTCGGAGAATACGCAAAAGGAGAAATTTCCGCGAGCAATTGCGGAAACTCTAATTCGTTTAAATCTTCTTTATTTATATACACACTGCAAATTTAGTGAGAAAATGTGAATGTTAATTTGAAAATAACTATATAATCAAGTTTTGCTAAATTTGAAACATGAAACTGGAAACCGAACGATTAATCTTAAAAGACATTAACGAAACCCATGCGGAAGATATTTTGAGAATCCGAAGCAATGAGTTTATCAACAAATTTGTTCAAAGAAAATCACCAAAAACAAATTATGATGCACTTCAATTTATCTTAACGATTAAAGAGAGGACTAAAAATAACCAAACATTTTATTGGGGAATTTCTTTAAAAGAAAAACCGGGTATTATCGGTACAATTTGCCTTTGGAATTTTTCTGAAGACAGGAAAACTGCAGAAGTAGGTTACGAATTGCTGCCGGATTATCACCGAAAAGGAATCATGTCGGAAGCATTGACAGCTGTTTTAAATTTTGGTTTTAATGAATTACATTTGCAGGAAATTTTAGCAATCACCAATAAGTTGAATGAAAACTCGAAAGGCCTTCTTTTAAAACATGATTTTATGTTGGAGGAGGGAAGAGAAGATAAAGGCTTTCCGGAGAATTTGGTTTTTAGTTTAAAGAAATAAGGACTTACATATTTTTAATATTTTGTATATTTGAATTAATGATATCTTTACTCCATATAGAGTTGATAAAAATAATGCAGTTACAATTCCTAAGTTCAACAACAGTAAATAAGTGAAGAAGATTTACCATTTTAATAATTTACCATGACCTGGACAGATATTTTAGCCCCTATAAAAAACACGGAATATTTTAAAAAACTTTGGGAAAAAGTAAAGCAAGAGTATGCAACAACAAAAGTTTTTCCACCTAAAAATCAGATTTTCAGAGCATTGGAAATCACACCTTTCGATGATATTGCAGTTGTGATTATAGGTCAGGATCCTTATCATAATGATTTTCAGGCAAATGGTTTGTGCTTTTCAGTTTCCGAACAGGTGGCAGCACCACCTTCGCTCAAAAATATTTTTATTGAATTAAAAGATGATTTAGGAGTGGTAAGAACTTCAAAAGAATTAGACGATTGGGGAAAACAAGGTGTTTTATTATTAAATGCCACTTTAACGGTTCGTGCGCATTCTCCAAATTCACATAAAGATTTGGGTTGGGAGAAGTTTACAGATTTTATTATTAAAGAAATTTCAGATAAAAAAGAAAATGTGGTTTTTGTGTTATGGGGAGCTTTTGCACAAAAAAAAGCCGAACTCATAGATTCTACCAAGCATTTTATTATAAAATCGGCGCATCCGTCACCGTTTTCTGTTCACAGAGGTTTTTTTGGAAGCAAACCTTTCTCAAAAATCAACGAATATCTGGTGTCAAAAGGAAAGAAGCCTATTTCATGGTAGATTTTTCTTCTGCCTTTTTGATAGTGATTCCTATTCTGTATTTTCCTGCCAAAGCTTTTACTCCCTCTTTTGAATTCGGATAAGGAGTAACTTCGACCAATGAAATGGTGTATCCGTTAAACTCGGCAGTTTTAAAATAATTTCTTCCTGCATTATCCGTTGTGGCCAGGTTCAGCATTGCGGGTCTTGTTGCCAATCCCATTACTTCAACATTAGCAACAGCTACTCCGGCCCAAACACAATTTACATCGGTAGGGCAACGGCTGTCTTCAGAAATACCTTTGAAAGTGAGATTCATTTCCGCCTCTTTTAAAAATTTATTTTCCCCTTCCGTAAAATAAATAACTTCTCCTTCTTTATTCATAGATTTTGTTTCTTTTATTTCAGTAACAGAAGTTTTTGTGGAGGTGTTCATTTCTTTTTGAGCACTGCAGTTTGATAATGTCAATACTCCCAAACTGAATATGATGGCTTTGTGTAACATTGTTTTGATTTTAAATAACATTAAGCATGTTTAATAATACTACCAAAAACATTGCCACACCCACTACAAAACTGAAACCCGTTCCGTAAATAAATCCTACAAAAGCTCCTTTTGTTGATTTCCAGGCTTTATTCATGTCTTTGCTGTCATGAAGTAATTCTCCAATGAAAACCCCTGCGAACATTCCAACTAAAAATCCTAAAGGAATAGGTAAAAATATTCCGACAATAGTTCCCACTACCGAACCAATGCTTCCCCAGCGGGTTCCGCCATATTTTTTGGTTGTTTTTGCGGGGATTACATAACTTAAAACAACGGAAAGAGCTGTTAAAAGTCCAAATGCCCAGACATAAAGCATTGATAAATCCGCATCTGTTCCAAATTTATAGATTAGCAATCCGCAAAGGCTTAATAATAATCCGGGTAAAACAGGTAAGAAGGTTCCTAATATTCCTACAAATAATAATACAAGACAAAAAATGTTAATTAATGTAGTATCCATTTTTTAAATTTATAATGCAAGATATAAAAAAAGAAAATTTTATGTAAGGATAAATATTTTTGGGATGATAATTGATGATGAATATTAAATTACGAATACAAAATCAGTCCTAAATTTGTTAAATTTGCTTTAATGAAAGACGAAATACAAGACACTAAAGATTTTCTACAGAATATAAGTGACCAGATTCACTATTTTGTAAGAGATAATGTACATTCTGATTTGGTGCTTACCCTTCAGATCGTATTGAAATTTATATTTTTAGCAGGTCTTATTTTTCTTTTAGATTTTCTTTTAAAGCTTATTGTTAATACGGTCATTAAGTTCTTTTTTGACAAAGAAAAATATCCGGTTTTAAAATCGATTTATGATTCCAGAATTACCAATTCGTTAGTCCATTTAGGCGCTTTGAATTTTGCAGGCCATGCATTGCTTTCTGTTTTTTACAGACATCCGAAAAGTTTTGCTTTATTAGGGTTAATCGTAGATGTAGCAACTATTTTTGTGATTGCAGGAATGTTGTTCAGAGCATTGACCGCTTTTAGGAATTACTTTGTTATCAAACAGGATTATTACAAAATAATGGCTCTTAATGCCATTTCTGAAACAGTGAAAATTTTTGGAATTTTTGTGCTTTCTGTGATTGGGATCTGTATCATTTTTGGGATTAAAGGCGGTACTATTTTAGGGAGTTTAGGAGCAATTACGGCGGTTCTGGTTTTGGTATTCAGAGATACAATTTTAGGATTTGTGACTGGCCTTCATGTAGCCACTTCAAAAAGTATGAAAGTCGGAGACTGGATAAGTATTCCGAAATACAGTATTGAAGGAAATATTATGGATATCAGTCTTTTAACAACAAAAATAAGCAATTTTGATAAGACGGTTTCTACAATTCCGACATATGATTTATTGACAACAGAGATTAAAAACCTTCAGATAATGTCTGAATCTAATACAAGAAGAATTAAAAAATCTATTTATTTTAATATCAATTCCTTTAAATTTTTAACTGATGAAGATATTGAGCGGCTGAAGGAAATCAACCTTATTTCAGATTATCTTGAAGGTAAAATGACCGAATTGAAAAAGGAAAAAGAAAATCTGAAGCATAAAGACAAAATTGTCAACGGAAGGCAGCTTACCAATATTGGTGTTTTTAGATATTATGCTCAAAAGTATATTGAAAACGATCCTGATATTGATAAAAACGGAGCTATAATGGTTCGTCAGCTGGATATTACGCCTCAAGGACTGCCTTTGGAAATTTATTGTTTCACAAATGATTCTAAATGGGAACATTTTGAGCAGATTCAGGCAGATATTTTTGATCATTTACTGGTAGCGTCAAAAGAATTTGATTTGCAGGTGATGCAGGTGAATGTAAAGGTTTAAACTGCCTTTCAGTAACTTCTCTATGAATTATTTTCTGATTTAATTAATATTGTATGAATTATTTCGTGTAATTTGGATAATTTGCTCCTGAAATGAGGTAATTTTCTTTCTTAGAATAAATATTTTTGTATTTTCGTGGCATGACAAAAATTCAATGGGTAGATTGCCACAGAATGCCATCAAGATCCTTTTTCTATAAGAAGAAGCAATTTCCTGTGTGTGCAAGATGTACTGGAATTTATATTGGATATTTTTTTATGATTCCTATGCTGTGGTTTTATCAGATAGGATTTCTTATCAGTCTTGCGCTTATTATTCCTACCATGTTGGATGGTCTTACTCAAGCTTATCTCCACAGGGAAAGTACAAATATACTGCGCTGTTCCACAGGTATTTTAGCAGGAATAGGAATGAGTGGATTTAGCGAAAGAATTACTTATCATACATACAAATTCATCGAAATATTATTATCTTAAAAACAAACTATGAGCGATTTTAATCAAAATTATCCGAACAACTCGAATCAATCTAATGAAGATTTACATATAGGGTTGAAAATTTTATCATTTTGTATTCCATTGGCAGGAGCAATTATTTATTTTGTCAAAAAAGACAAAGAGCCGGTAGCTGCAAAATCTGCATGTACCTTAGCCCTTATCGGACTGGCGGTAAATGTTGTTCTTACTGTTGTACGATTGGTTATGCAGGGAAATTAAAAAATCTTATACGAAAAACCCACTTTAAGTTGGGTTTTTTTTATTTTTGTAGTATGACAAAATTAAGTGTAAATATTAACAAAATTGCAACAATAAGAAATGCAAGAGGAGGCGAAACGCCCAGTGTAACGGAAGCTGCAATTAAGATTCAGGAGTTTGGCGGACAGGGAATTACAATTCATCCCAGACCTGATGAAAGACATATTACAAGAAAAGATGTTTATGATCTAAAACCTTTGGTGACTACTGAGTTTAATATCGAAGGAAATCCTCATCGCCCATTTATCGACATGGTTTTAGAGGTGAAGCCTGAGCAGGTGACTTTAGTTCCCGATGCGGATGATGCTATTACTTCAAATGCAGGTTGGGACACAATAAAACACTTAGATTTTCTTACAGAAATCATCGCTGAATTTAAAAGTGCAGGAATCAGGACTTCAATTTTCCTGGATCCGGATCCTGAATTGGTAGAAAATGCAGCAAAAACAGGTGCAGACAGAATTGAATTATATACTGAAGCTTACGCTAAGAATTATTTAATCAACAAAGAACAGGCTATTAAACCTTATTACGATACAGCGGTTGCTGCTGCTGATTTTGGATTAGGTTTAAATGCTGGTCATGATCTAAGTCTGGAAAATTTAAAATATTTTGCAGATAATATTCCGAATTTATTAGAGGTTTCCATCGGTCATGCTTTAATTTCTGAAGCACTTTACATGGGATTGGAAAATACAGTCCAGGCTTATTTGAAGAGATTGGCAAAATGGGAAAATTAGAAGCCAGAAATCAGACGTTTTACTTCAATCTAACCTCTATATCTAACTTCTGACATTTATAGAAATTATGGAAATTTTACATTCAAAAATATTTGGCGAAAATCTTTCGTCTACACCACTTCTGGTATTTCACGGTTTATTTGGAATGCTTGATAACTGGGGAAGTTTTGGTAAAGATTTAGGTGAATTTTTACCTGTTCATTTGATTGATTTGCGCAATCACGGAAGAAGTTTTCATTCAGAAAGCATGTCTCACGATGATTTGGCAGATGATATTGCCAATTATATGAATCATTACGGAATCGAAAAAGCCCACCTTTTAGGACATTCTTTAGGGGGAAAAGCAGTAATGCAGTTTGCTGTAAAATATCCCGAAAAGGTAGAAAAACTGATAGTTGTAGATATTTCTCCAAAAGCATATCCTCCGCATCATCAAGGTGTTATTAAAGCTTTAGAGAGTGTTGATTTCAATATGGCTAATTCCAGAAATGATGTAGAGGCAGTTTTAAGTCAATATATTCCTGAAAAATCAACGATTCAGTTTTTAACTAAAAACTTGTATTGGGATGATAGTAAAAAGCTGAATTGGAGATTCAATCTTAAAACTTTATCAGAAAAATATACAGAATTTGTTTCAAATGCGATAAAATTCGGTGTTTTTGAAGGAGAAACTTTATTCATTTCGGGTGAAAGGTCAAACTATATTCTTCCTCAGGATGAATTTGGGATAAAACAGCAGTTTCCGAAAGCTAAAATTGTGATTGTAAAAAATGCAGCACATTGGGTTCAGGCGGAAAACCCTGTTGATTTTGCTAATGTTGTTAAGCAATTTTTGAATTTAAATTAATATTCCATTATTATTGATTATAATTTGTTAAAATTTTCTTAAAGAATAGTTTTATTCTTCTCTGTGTGAATTTTTTTTTATACATTAGATTTTCATAAATCATTCAAAATATTAATAACATGGAAAAGAAAAATTCAAAAAAACCATTCTTTGCCTCTTTTTTGGAGAAACAAATTAAGGATCCTGAAACTATTCAAGGCGGGTCAGGAATTGTTACGGCTGCACTTGAAGATAGTGTAGCGCCTACTGCACCTCTTAAAGATTCGGTGACTATGGTTACGCTGGACAATGCTACTCGTCCGGGATATGATAATGTCACTATGAAATACCCTTCTGATGGGGATGAAGACGGAAATGCCGTTTAAAAAATTAAATCCAAACAAAATTAATTATGAAAAACAAAAATTCAAAAAAACAGCCGTTTTTTGCTTCTTTCTTGGAAAAGCAGCTTAAAGATCCTGAGACAGTAAAAGGAGGTATAGATGTTACTATTCCTGAAAGAGACGGTATTACTACAAGTAAAGTAAAAGATGTTGTTACGTTGCCGGAATATGACATGGCACAAACGCAAAAATATCCATCAGACGGTGACGATGATGTGCAATATGTTGAATAAACTTTTTATATAGTTCAAAAACATATTCAAAAACTATATTAAAGGAGACTTAGCGTTAAGTTTCCTTTTTTAATAAACAGCCAACAAATGATTCTTTGTATCACTCACTCACAAGATTTTTACAATATCGATATATTCTTTGATTACTTAACATCTAAAAACATCCCTTATTTCAGATTGAATTCGGATCGATTAAACCATCTTCAAAAAATAACAATCACTGAAGATTCGTTTGAATTGACTGATGAATTGGGAAATACATTTCATTCTCAGGAAATAAAAGGTGTCTGGCATAGAAAAGCCTGGAGAATAACGGTTCCGGAAGAATTGGATAACAGCTTTGAAAAGATTTTTTTGAAAGAATATAACGCTCTTCGATATAATCTTTTTACGGTTTTAGAAAATATTCCGTGGGTAAATCCCTATGAAAGAGAAATGAAAGTGGATGGCAATAAAATGTATCAGCTTAGAATCGCTCAGAAAAACGATTTGCTTATTCCAAAAACGATTTTTTCTAATGATGAAGGTAATATTACACGCTTTTTTTATGAACATTGTAACGGGAAAGCGATAGGGAAACTTCACGGAGTCATCACAAAATCAATGAATGGAGAAAATTTTTTGTCTACAACAATTATTGGAGAAAATAATTTGGAAAACATTTCAGATATTGCTTATTGCCCGATGATTTTCCAGCCTTATATTGACAAAGAATATGAATTGAGAATTATATATGTAGACGGTGAATTTTTTACCGGAAAAATCAATAATAGCGAAAATGTTGATTGGAGAGTGGCTCAGGGAAATTATTTTTGGTCGGCCTATGATTTACCTGGAAATATTAAAGCCAATCTGACTTCTATGATGAAAGAAATGGGAATTTACATCGGGGCAATTGATATGATAAAAGGAAAAGACGGAAACTATTATTTCCTGGAAGTAAATCCTCAGGGAGAATGGGGAATGCTTCAAAAAGAACTGAATTTCCCGATTGCACAAAGAATTGCAGATAATCTTATAAAAAGAATTAATACCAATGAATAAAATTTTAATAATAACTCATACAGGAGATAATTTTTCAATTGAAAAAGTAACAGAATATATCGGTAAAAACGGATGTGAAGTAGTTCGTTTTGATGTCGATTTATATCCCCTAAAAAATAAATTAACAACCTCTTTTCAGGATGGAGAGTGGGTAACCGTTTTGGAAACGCCTGATGCAAAATACAGACTAGATGATATTGCGGCAGTCTGGTACAGGAGAGCCTACAATATCGGCAATGGATTGAAAGAAGAAATGGATCCTAAGTTTTATGGCGCAGCGATGGGGGAAATCCGGAATACACTTTTTGGTTTTTTAGAATCTATTGATGCTTATTCTCTAGGAAAGCCCAGCGTTTACAGAAGATTAGACAGCAAGGAAGAACAATTGAAAATTGCCGATAAAATTGGCTTAAAAATTCCCGAAACCTGCCTTACAAACAATCCTGAAGAAGCAAAGCAGTTTATTTTAAAACATAAAAATGTTGTCGCAAAAATGCAGACTGGCTTTGCAATCTACGAAGATGGCGTTGAAAGTGTTGTATTTACCAACGTTATTGACGACGAAAAATTAAAAGAATTAGATACGCTTTTATATTGCCCGATGCAGTTTCAAAGAATGATTGAGAAAAAAAGAGAACTTCGCGTGACGATTGTAGGCCGTGATGTTTATGCTTTTGAAATTGATTCCCAACAGTTTGAAGATGCAAAAGTTGACTGGAGAAAAGACGGTGTAAATTTAATTGACAAATGGGTTCCAACTCAGCTTCCAAAAGATATTGAAGACAAAGTTTTGGAACTTTTAGATGTTTATCATGTTGATTACGGGGCGCTTGATATTATCGTTTCTCCTGATGATGAATATTATTTCATCGAAATCAATGCTGCCGGTGAATTTTTCTGGCTGGATAATCTTACAGACGGAAACCTTATCTCAAAAAGCATCGCAGATGTTTTGTGTGACAAAGCTCCGAGAAGGGATAATATGGTTTTAGTTTAAAATTTGATTCCGTATACGTCTACATTTATAGGATTTTTATATCAGAAACGGGCTTTAGCCCGTTTTCAGTTTTATAAGTTAAAGATTTTAGCTAAAATAATATTTCCCTTAAGGAAAATTTTACGACTTTTGTTAATAATTCACTCCAAAATCTCCTTTAAAAATCGCAAATTTGCAGATGCTGTTTTCAGGTAATATAATGAATTGCCGATTAGAAAATATTGTCATAATTTAGTCAACAATCAAGCAGAAATATAATTTGATGGTTTTTGTAACGGGTGCAACCGGAATTTTAGGCAGAGTAATCGTTTTAGAACTTTTAAAAAAAGGAAAAAAAGTACGGGCTGCCAAAAGACCAACGAGCAATTTAAACGAAGTAAGACATTCTTTTCAGTTTTATGTTGAAAATCCTGATGAGGTTTTCCATAAAATTGAATGGACAGATGTGGATTTTGATGATATCAATGGTCTGCAGGATGCTTTAAAAGATGTAAATGAAGTCTATCACTGTGCTGCAAAGGTAAGTTTTCATCCGAAAGATGAAAAAGAAATGTATCATACAAATATCAAAGGTACAGAGAATTTATTGTATGCCTGTGAAAGTTCTGGGGTTAAAAAATTTCTTCATGTAAGTTCTATTGCTGTCCTTGATAATTTTAATGAGAAAGGAGAATTAGACGAGGAATCTGATTTTAATCCTAAATTAGAACATTCTGCTTATGCCATTTCCAAGCATTTGTCTGAAATGGAAGCCTGGAGAGCATCTGCGGAAGGACTGAATGTTGTTATCATCAATCCCGGAATGATTATAGGAAGCGGAAACTGGGGAAACAGCAGTGGGGATATTTTTCCCACTTTTGAAAAAAATAGTTTTACTTTTTCAGGCGGAGCCAGCTATGTTGATGCAAGAGATGTTGCAAAAATCAGTATAGAGCTAATGGAAAAAAATATTTTCGGAGAACGATTTATTATCGTTTCTGAAAACCAAAAATATGCCGAGCTTGGAAAGCAAATCAGAAAAAAATCAGGATTAAAAGATGCTAAAATTCTTTCCGACTTTCAATTAAATATCGGGAGGTTGGCAAATACGCTTTTCGGGTGGTTAGTTCCATCTTTAAGGATCATCACAAAATCAAATGTAGAAGCAATATCCACGCTTAATACTATTTCCAATCAGAAAATTAAGGAAAGATTAAATTATCAATTTATCCCGGTTACGGAAAGTGTTGATTTTCATCTTACCAATTATATTAACGACAAAAAGCTGAAGAAATGAATCTTGCAGAGGCAATTATCATAAAAAATGTAGAAAAACACCCTATAAAAGCTGCAATTGGCTTTAAAAAGAAAGAAGGATGGAAGGAATTGAGTTGGAAAAAATTCAGTGAAATTGTTTTTAAAACGGCTAACGCATTAAAAGCTTCCGGAGTTGAAGAAAATGACAGAGTGGCAATTTATGCTGATAATTCAGGTGAATGGATGATTTTTGATATGGCAATCATGTCGGTTGGGGCGATTACCGTTCCGATTTATTCCACGAATAATGCAGAACAGTCTGAATATATTATTAATGATTCTCAGTCTAAAATTATTTTAGTTGGAAATCAGGCTCAATATGATGCTTCATTGGAGCTTTTAAAAAAAGGAAGCAGCCTCCAGACTATCATTATTGCTAAAAAAGCAGTTTGGATTAAAAAAGAATTCAGCAGTTTTTATTTGGAAGATTTTATTGCTACATCTTCTCCAAAATTTGACATCTGCAAAAAAGGATATGATGATGTAGCTACTTTGATTTATACTTCCGGAACTACAGGAACCCCAAAAGGAGTGATGCTTACTCATGGAAATTTTATCAAAGCTTTTGATGCTCATTTTGAATTTTTTAAGTTTAAAAACTTTGAAGAAGAGCTTTCATTAGCGTTTTTACCGCTTACTCACGTTTTCGAAAGAAGCTGGAGTTTACTTTGTCTTTACGGGGGAGCAAGGGTTTATTTCTTAGAAGATCCTAAAGATATTGCAAAAACTTTGGAGGAAGTGAAACCAACCATGATGTGTGCAGTTCCGAGATTTTTCCAAAAAGTATATGCGGGAGTTTTGGAAAAAGCAGAGGAAGGCTCATCACTAAAGAAGAAAATCTTCAATTGGGCTACTGGAATTGGAGCACAAACAGCAGAATTCAGAAGAAATGAGCAGCCAATTCCTTTTGGTTTAAAATTCAAAGAGTCTATTGCTGATATGTTGGTTTTCAGTAAGATTAAAAATAAAATGGGTGGCCGGCTTTGGTTTTTACCTTGTGGTGGTGCATCTGTTTCTCCTGAAGTTACAAGATTTTTTGAATCTGTGGGAATTCATATTACAGTCGGTTACGGTTTAACGGAAACTACGGCGACTCTTACTCTTTTCCCGTTAACTCATTTTGAACATGCAACAAGCGGGAAGGCTTTGCCGGGCGTAGAAATACGGATTGGTGAGAATGATGAAATTCAGGCAAAAGGAAATGGCATCATGAAAGGATATTACAATAACCCAGAAGAGACACAAAAGGTTTTCACAGAAGACGGGTGGTTTAAAACTGGGGATGCCGGAAAATTTGATAAAAATAAAAATCTGATTATTACTGACAGAATCAAAGATTTGATGAAAACTTCCAACGGGAAATATATTGCTCCCCAGCCAATCGAAAATCTTCTGACCAATAATAATTTTATCCAGCAAATCGTTTTAATTGCAGAAGGAAGACAATTTGTTTCAGCGTTGATTGTTCCGAATTTTGAGTTCTTAAAAGAATATCTGAAGAAGATCAGTATGTCTTTTACAACTTGGGAAGAAATTGTTCACAAGAAGGAAATCATTGATTTTTATAAAGAAAAAATTAAAGAATTACAATCACATCTGGCTGATTATGAAAAGGTGAAAAAATTTACTTTAATGCCTGCTGAATTTGAAATCAATACCGGAGAAATTACTCCGACCCTGAAGATTAAAAGAAATGTAGTGCTGAAAAATTATTCAGATATTATTGAAAAAATGTATTAAAAATAGTGGCTGCAAAAGCCTTTGTAGATTTTTGCGGTTAAAAAATAAAGTTTATCATTTAAACTAAATTATGACAACACAAGAATTTCTGGGAAAAGAAGATTTTGCTATAAGTACACAAACAGTTTCAGAAAGCTGTCCGTCAAATATCGCCTTGATTAAATATTGGGGTAAATACGACAATCAGATCCCGGCCAACCCAAGCATAAGCTATACTTTGAATCATTGTAAAACCAATACTACAATGGGATTCCTGGCTGATGAGCCGTTTTCTGTGCAAACTTTTTTGTCAGGAAATGAAGAAATAAAATTTGCTGAGAAAATTGAAAAATATTTCAGAAATATCGAACAATATCTTCCGTGGATTTTAAAAGGAAAATATATCATAGAAACTGAAAATACATTTCCGCACAGTTCAGGAATTGCAAGCTCGGCTTCCGGTTTTGGAGCGATTGCGAAATGTCTGATGAGACTTGATGTGGTTTTCGCAGGAAAAGATTCAGGTGAAGAATCATTAAAAAAAGCCTCTTTTTTAGCAAGATTAGGGAGTGGAAGCGCTTGCAGAAGCTTATATGACGGATTAGTTGTTTGGGGGCAGTCTCAGGTAAAGGGAAGTTCAGATTTATATGCGGTAAAATATCCTGATGAAGAAATCGATGCTGTTTTTAAAGACTTTAATGATTGGGTTTTACTGATTCATGAAGGTCAGAAAAGTGTTTCTTCTACAGTGGGGCATGGTTTGATGAAAACCAATCCTTACGCGGAAAGAAGATTTTTGGAAGCAAGGGAAAATTTTGGCCCAATGAAGGAAATACTTGAAAATGGAGACATGCAAAGTTTTATCAAATTGGTTGAACATGAGGCTCTTACACTTCATGCCATGATGATGATGAGTGATCCTGCCTTTATTTTAATGAAAACAGGAACTCTAGAAGTAATCAATAAAATTTGGGATTTCAGAAGAGAAACACAATTACCTTTATTCTTTACATTAGATGCGGGGGCAAACGTACATCTTTTATTCCCGAATGACGGTTCTGAAGGAAAAATTAAAGCTTTCATTGAAAGTGAATTGTTACAACACACTCAGAATAATGGAGTGGTAAAAGATATAATGAAATTTTAAGATATACAGAAACGGGCTTATGTCCGTTTTTTTATTGGAATTTCTTATTTTTATTCCTTCAGATTAAAACCGAATGTTATGAATAAAATATTAGCAATTGCTTTACTATTTGGCTCTTTTTGTTTTGGTCAACAGCAGAATCAGGAAGTCGAAAAACCTATCCGGAATCTTTTTCTGGCAATGAAAACTGTAAATCCAGAATTGCTAAAATCAGCTTTTACTGAAGATTCTATTTTACAAACCGTCACAAAGGATGGAGGTGTAAAAACAGATAATGTCGCTGATTTTATTTCTTCAGTTTCGAAGAGTTCTAAAGATGATTTAGATGAAAGAATTACCATCGAGGCTATTCATATTGACGGAAATCTGGCAAGTGTTTTCACACCTTATTCCTTTTACTATAAAGGAAATTTTTTGCATTGTGGAGCAAATAGTTTTCAATTGGTAAAACAAAACGGGGAGTGGAAAATCCAGTATTTGATTGATACGAGAAGAAAAGAAAATTGTAATCGTAAAAATTAAATTTGAACATGAAAATTCATCATATTGCTATTATTTGTTCAGATTATGAAGTTTCTAAAAAATTTTATACTGAAGTTTTAGGATTACATATTATTCGTGAAGTATATCGTAAAGAAAGGCAGTCTTATAAACTTGATTTAGCTATTGGAGAGCACTACGTTATCGAATTATTTTCATTTCCTAATCCTCCGCAAAGACCGTCTCAACCGGAATCTTGTGGTTTAAGGCATTTGGCTTTTTCTGTTGAAAATGTCAATGAAAAACGTCAGGAATTAATTGATAAAGGATTGATTTGTGAAAAAATCAGGATAGATGAATTGACGGGAAAAGAGTTTTTCTTTACCCGGGATCCGGATCAATTACCGTTAGAATTTTATGAAGCGTAAAGATTAGTGAGCGTAACCCGTAAAGAAGCTTATCGCCATAATGGCTAAAACAATAGACGAAATGACTACATAAACGTAGTCTTTTTCTTTTAAATACCCGATTAATGCGAAAACAATTCTCATTAAAGGGGTAAAGATTAAAAGCAGGATTCCAACCTGAATAATAGCCATTCCTTCTCCTTTGCAAAGAGAATTCCAAAGGTGTCCCCAGACTTTTTCTGAAGAAGTTCCTATGTCGAGACACGTGTATTTTTTAGGCATTTTAAAACCTTCAAAGAACAGTTTGATAAAGCCTACCAATGATGTTGCAACAGATAAAATCACACCTAATCTCAGAAGATTCCCTACGGAACGGTTCAGATCTGCGTCTGTGAAGTGTTTTTTCATTATCTGAAGCTTTTATTAATACCGTTATACATCATGTAAATTGACAAAATCGTGATAACAATTGCGAAAAAAGTTTTCAGCTTTTTTGTTTTGGAAACCATCAGCGTTTTGGAGCCTATGAAACTTCCTACAACCACTCCAATCAATACAGGAGCTACAATTACAGGAATGATTTCACCTCTCTGAAAATAAATCAAAGCACTTGCAACCGCTGTTACGCCAATCATGAAATTACTTGTCGTAGTCGAAACCTTGAAAGGCAGTTTCATCATATTATCCATTGCCAAAACCTTCAAAGCGCCGGAACCAATTCCCAAAAGGCCGGACATGGCACCTGCAAACATCATCATGAAAAACCCGGGAACAGTATTTCTTGCGGAATAACTCTTCAAAACACCTTTGTCGGGAAAAGTTCCAAATAGTTTTAACTTATCTTCCAGGCTTCCTTTTATTAATGGTTCCTGATGATCGGGTTTTCCTTTTAAATTTAAAATAACTGTCAGAAGCAGAATACTTGCAAAAATAATTCCGATAGTATTGGGATTCAAAGCTCCGGAAATCAAAGCTCCGACAATAGCTCCTGCTGTGGTGGCAATCTCTAAAAACATCCCGATCCTCATATTGGTAAAACCTTCTTTCACGAAAGCCACTGCTGCACCCGAAGAAGTACCGATGACGGAAATAAGAGAAGCACCGATTGCATAATGCATAGGAACGCCAAAACCCAGCGTCAATAAAGGAATGATGATAACTCCTCCTCCTAAACCGGTCAGTGAACCCAATAGTCCTGCCGAAATTGCTCCAAGGAAGAGAATGATGATTTCTGACATGGTACAAATATAAAACTATTGCGGTAGTCTGCCAAACGTTTAAAAAAGATAAATTTGATGTATTTTTGCAATATGGAAAATGGACTGAAATTATTCTATATTATTCTTGGTGCGACGCCAAAAGGCAGACATATTGAGCAACATGACGTTTTTTTCGGAATTGCAGAAAATCTGAAAGATTTAGTTCAGGATATGAAAGATTTTTGGAAAGAAGCAGAAGGGAAGATACATCTTGACTGTTATCAAGAAGTAAAATTTGCCGACGGATATGCAGTGAAAATTGTTGAAAAAGGGCAAAAAACTTCGGAGGAGCAATTATATTTTATCAATTTAGGCGGTTATAAAAGAGGCTTTTTTGAAGAATTCCATGAGCAGCATCTGATGGTTGGCACATCGATGGGAGATGTTGTGAAAAAAGCTAAAGCTACCGGATTTTATAAAACAATGGGTTTTGAAGGGGCAGTAAGTCATATTGATGATAAACATGGAGTAGATATTGATGATATTTTTAATGTGAGTGATATCCTTCCTGAAAAGATGAAAGAAAAATATTCTATCGTACTGGAAAAATCCGATGCAGAAAATCAGGAAAATCGAATGGGACTGGGATATTTAAAGATCGATAAAATTCAATAAAATTTAAATCTAATAGAAAAAATAAAAGGAAAATGAAAATAGGAATTTTGGGGGGAGGACAGCTTGGAAGGATGCTGATTCAGGAAGCGTTGAAATATGACGATCAGTTTTATACTTTAGATCCTGCTTCTGATGCGCCTTGTCATAATATCTCTTACTTTACTCAAGGGAATTTTAATGATTATGAAACGGTTTTGAATTTCGGTAAAGATAAAGATGTTGTTACCATAGAGATCGAACACGTAAATGCAGATGCTTTGGCTGAGCTTGAAAATCGGGGAGTAAAAGTAGTTCCGAATTCTAAAATTGTTAAAACTATTCAGCAAAAAATCCTTCAGAAGGAATTTTATAAAGCTCATGATATTCCAAGCCCTGAATTTGAAGTGATGGATGGGAGTTCGGATGAAATTAAAATACCTTTTCCTTTTGTGCAGAAACTTAATACCGGCGGTTATGACGGAAAGGGCGTACAGATTATCCGTTCAGCTGAAGATGTGAAAAATTTGTGGACTCAGGATTCGGTTCTTGAAAAACTGGTTGATATTGATAAAGAGCTTTCTGTAATCGTTGCAAGAAATGAAAACGGAGAGACAAAAACTTTTCCTGTGACGGAAATGGTTGCTGATCCCAAATTAAATTTATTGGATTTTAATGTTTGTCCGGTATTCTTGAGTAAAGATATTGAAAAACAGATTAATATAATTACCGAAAAATTCCTGAATGCAGTAAATTCTCCGGGGCTTTTTGCTATCGAATTATTTCTGGATAAAGAAGGGAAGATCTGGGTAAACGAAACAGCTCCGAGACTGCACAATTCCGGACATCAAAGTCAGGAAGGAAATGTCAATTCACAGTTTGAGCAAATGTATCGTGTCGTGAAAAATTTGCCTTTGGCAGATACGGAAACTTTAATGTACAGCGGAATGCTGAATCTGGTCGGGGCAGAAGAACATTCCGGGAAAGTGGTTTATGCAGGAATGGATGATGTTCTGAAATTACCTAAAACATACGTTCACCTTTACGGAAAAACAGAAACCAAGCCGGGCCGAAAAATGGGGCATATCAATGTTTTGGCTGATTCCAGAGAAGAATTGATAGAGAAGCTGGTGAAAGTAAAAGGAATGGTAAAAGTAATTGCTGAATAAACTTTATGATAAATGAAAGGGCTGCTTGGAAAAGCAGCCTTTTTTATTTTCTTTCTTCAATTTTTGCTTTTTTAAACATCTCCGGTTTATAATTAATAATAAACACTCCACAAATGATTAAAACGGTTGCAATGATAAATTTAGCGGAGATATTCTCATCTAAAATCAGCCAGCCTAAAAATATGGCAATTATTGTATTCACATAAGCCATAATGGAAACCTGAACAGGGGAAATTTTTGTCAAAGCATAATGAAAAGCAAAAAAAGCGGCCACAGAACCAAAAACGGCCAAATAAAGCATTGCTGAAATACTTTTCAGCGTCCAGTTTTCAAAATTGTATTTTTCTGAAAAAATAAAAGCAAAAATAATCTGAACTATTCCTGCGAATAGAAACTGGTAGAACAGATTCAAAGAAATATTTCCACTGTGGATATTCAGTTTTTTGGTAAAAACCGTTCCGGAAGCCCATCCTGAAATAGCACAGAAAAGGAATATAATTCCCATTCTGTAATCGGGATTTGCCAAATCTTCCAAACCATCCCAAAAAATAAAAAGTATCCCGCTGAAGCATAGCAAAATACCCGTCAAAGCTCTGAAACTAAACTTCTGGATTCCGATTGCCACACTTCCTAAAAATACGAGAATAGGAGAAGCTGCGTTGATTAAAGAAGCTAAGCTGCTCGAAACAGTTTCCTCTGCTACAGTGGTCATTCCGTTGGCGATAATTAGCATTAATACGGAAAAAACAAGCTGATATCCTAAGCTTTTCCAGCCAATCCACTGAAACTGTTTTCTGTAAAGCAATACAACAAGCATAATAAGCGATGCCAAAAACTGACGAATTCCTGCAACAAACCAGGCAGGAATAGTTTCTACCGCCACCCGAATGGCTAAAAATGTTGTTCCCCAAACGATAGCAACGGTAAGAACGGCAAAAAGAAGTTTATAATCTTTCAAGGTGATGTATAAAAGTGACTGGCAGCAAATATATTTATTTTGGAATCAATTAAATGGCTACAGTTTGCATTGTTTTTTAGGGAACAGAGGAGTTTCTGTTTTTCCTCTGGAATTTCGGGTTTCGATAGAAGTATTCGTGGAAATATTTACGAGCCGGAAAAACTGACAAGTGAAAATATCAGTAATTTATTTGGAGTTTCAAAAATGTATGTCGGACGATATTTTAAAAATAAAACAGGAAAAACATTGAATGAATGTGTCACTGACTATAATAAAATAAAGCTAAATGAAAATCGTTTGAAACATAGCGATGTGCGGATTAATGAAATTGCAGATGAATTTGGCTTTACAGATAAGAATCATCTGAATCGTTTTTTTAAAATTAAACGGGGTTTCCCCTTCTGTATTTCGTAATCAAAATATGTAATTGATTTTCATAAATAATATTAAAGGATTATAAACTAATTTGCTCATTGGCTTTCTTGGTAATGATATTATTAATTCTTTATCTTTGAATATCTAATAAAATTGAAGATGGTAGGAATTATTATGGGTAGTCAGAGCGACTTACCAATCATGGAACAGGCTGCAAATTTTTTGAAATCTTTAGACATTCCGTACGAACTGACCGTGGTTTCTGCTCACAGAACGCCGGAGAGAATGTTTGACTATGCAAAAACAGCGAAGGAAAGAGGTCTGAAAGTAATTGTTGCCGGAGCGGGAGGCGCAGCACATCTTCCGGGAATGGTAGCAAGCTGTACAACTTTACCGGTAATTGGGGTTCCTATTTTATCAAGTAATTCTATCGACGGATGGGATTCTGTATTGTCAATCCTTCAGATGCCTGGCGGAATTCCGGTGGCAACAGTGGCGCTGAACGGAGCTTTGAATGCAGGAATTTTAGCAGCTAAAATTTTAGGAAGTGCAGATGCCCTGATAGCTGAAAATCTTCAAAAATATCAGGATTCTTTGAAAGATAAAGTGCTGGGAACTGTTGATGATATCAAAGCCCAACATCCTAATCATTTTGATATTTAGTTTATATTTAAACATAAAAAAGCCTCACATTTGTGAGGCTTTTTTATGTTTTATTTTTCAACAGCGAAATCGAAAAGTTCTTTTACTTCTACCTCTAGAGCCTGAGAAATAGCGTGGACAATACCTATAGATGTATTGATAATTCCCCTCTCGATTCTGCTTATTTGTGAGTATTCTACATTGATAGCGTCAGCAAGACTTTGCATACTTATTTTTTTGGACTCTCGTATTCTTCTTAGATTTTGTCCAAATAATATTATAAAGTCTTTATCTATACTTGCTTTCACAAGGCAAAGGTTGAGAATTTTAAAAAAAATCATTGTGGCTTATTTGCCATAATTTAAAAATTATTATATATTTGCAAAATACCAATCCCGTATAGGTGATTAAGAAAAAAATTATATATTTAACAACTTAAAACACACAAGTCTATGAAGAAAAATTTAATTCTTCGGCTGATGCTGATGACAGCATTTGTCCTTTCTTTTCATTCCTGTAGAACTGATTTAGAAGCAATAACGGAACACAAAACTGAACCAGGTGAGCATATCCATCAAAAAATCAGCACAGCTACTTTTCAAAAAGAAACTTTTCTAAGCGGAGTTAATGAGTTTAAAAGGTCAGCTAATTCTTTATCAGGTAAAAGCGGCTCAAACTCTGATTATCTGAAGAGATTTTTTATTGACGAAACATCCATTTATAAAATGGATGTCAATAACATTCAAACCTATGCTTTACGAGCGTACAATATTTTTGAAAGTCCTGAGGTAGTTTACAATCTTGTTTATAGAAAAAATGGCAATGATGCAGCATTTTCAATTGTTGAGATTATAGATAACGAACTTATTCCTGTATATGATTCTCAGAAAGGTATCGTAACAAAAATAGATAATCCGTCTACTGCAAGGATATGTACAGATTTTTATTCCGTAGAAATATGGAACTGTAAAGAAAATGTGTCTTGGGACCAATGTGATAAGTGCGCTCAATGTCTTTTTACAAGTTCAGGCTATACTTCGTATGAATGCGGAGGTGGTGGTGGAAATACAGGCGGTGGCGGAAGTTTCCCAGGCGGTGGTGACACAGGAGGCGGGGGTGGAGGAACAGGATTGTATGACCCGGGTGGTTATACTTTTGACCCTAATATTCCACCCTCAATAGAACCATCATATGTGAGAGCTGCAAGGGCGAATAGCTTTTTCTACTCACTAACCGACCAAGCAAAATCTTGGGCAGTAGAGCATTCGGACATTTATTGCAGTATTCTAGAATATTATCTTGACCATATTCCTCCCTCATCTCCACCGCCAAACAGCTATTACTGGGATTTTGCCAATTTTGCAATACAACTTTTTATGGAAAATCCTGCTTTGACGTGGGAACAGTTTTATAATCAGTTTATTAATACCCCCTGCCAGAAAACAAAAAACCTCGTAAACAAGCCCGAAATAAAAAATAAACTTAATTCTTTGAAAGCACATTCTAATACAAACACAAAAGACGAAGATGGTTTTCAGGAATTGAAAAGTGGTACTTTAGTACAAGGAAATGTAAATGGAAATAACCTACTGGAATTTGGAATCGGTCAAAATTCTTTAGGTACTGTACACTCTCATCAACCGGGAACAATTGGTATACTTGCCCCACAGGATATTATGACATTTTTACATATTGTAAGAGTACAAGATACCAATGCCCTCGGAAATGCTTATAGCGGAACGGTTTCTTCCAACGGGACTTATTTTATTAATTTTACTGGAACGGCATCTGATTTGCCGCCTGCTATGACGGACGCTCAGGAAGCGGCGTATGTTGCCGATTTGGTGAAAACTTATAAGGAATGGGAAGACCTTTTATCAGAAGACAGTAGATATTCTACTAACTATTTAAAAGTAAATAAGCCTCAAGGACTTGAAATTTTATTTTTTAAATTACTAAAAAAAATGAATCTAAATGATAAAATTCAATTAATTAAAGAAGAAAACGGAAATACTTCTTCAATAAAAGAAAATACTAATGGAACAACAACACCTAATCCTTGCTAAAAAACAATTTATGAAAACAACATATTTAAAAACTTTAACTATTATATTTTGCTTAGTTTTATATTCGTGCCAAGCACAACAAATATATCCTTTATTAACAGATACTTCAAATCTCCCTAATAATTCTTATGTTAAAGATTTAGATAATGAATATAATTCATTTGAAGGGACTTGGAAATCAAATTTAAATGATAGAATTGTAACATTAAAAATTACTAAAGTTTTGCAAAAACCATTACAAAAATTAAATATATCTTATTATTTAGATGTTTTAATTGTACAATATTCTATTCAAGATAATAATGGAAATATTATTGAAAATAATATTTCTTCAAACCTAAATGATTATAAAATTATATCAACAGTGTATAGTAAAAAAGCACAAGTTGCTAAACTTTATTATGAGGGTGGTAAATGCCAAGTTGGTTGGGGAGGAATAAGCTTAAAAATGATTGATTCTGCGCATTTGAAATGGAACTATCAGCCTGAATCAACAGTTATTACAAATAAAAATTGTCCGGATTATCCGGCTGGAGGTATAAAAATTAATTTGCCAGACGAGCCTGCTGATATAATTTTCACTAAACAATAATGAAAGAATAACCGCTGAAAAGCGGTTTATAGTTTATAACAAAAGGATTGTAAAGCAATTGTTAAAAGAAGATAATACAAATACTTCAACAATAGAAAAAGATGCAAGTGGAAATCCAATACCGAATCCTTGTTAAAACAAAACATTATGAAAAATAAAGCATTCTTATATTTACTAATTTCATTATTTTCAATTAGTTGTAAAGCACAACAATATCCATTAAATACAAACTATAGTCAAATTCCAAATAATGCGTATATTAAAGATTTAAATAATGACTTAAATAAATATGTTGGGAATTGGAATGTTTCTGTAGGAAGTAAACAAATACACCTTTATATTACAAAACAAGAAAATCGGCCTATTAACTTAATGAGTAAAAGTTATTTTAGTGATGTCTTAGTAATTAAATACGAAATTTTAGTTAACAATCAAATAGTAGAGAGCACAAAGAATTTTACTCTTGAAAATGCTAATATCACGAGTATAGATTTAGATATTGATGGTTCTATAATTTTTGATTATGAAGGAGGAAAATGTGGTGTAGGATCGGGAATGATTGATGTAACATATATAGATTCCACACATTTAAAATGGAATTATCAACCAGAATCTACAATGTTAACTAATAAAAACTGTTCAGATTATCCTGCTGAAGGTATAAAGATAAATTTACCTGATGAGCCAAAGGATATCATATTTACTAAACAATAGTGAAAGAATAACCGCTGAAAAGCGGTTTTTAGTTTATAACAAAAGGATTTTAAAGCAACTGTTAAAAGAATATAATACAAATACTTCAACAATAGAAAAAGATGCAAGTGGAAATCCAATACCGAATCCTTGTTAAAATTTAAAATAAACAATTATGAAAAAGAATACATTTTTATACTTAATAATCATATTATTTTCAATAAGCTGTAAAGCTCAACAATATCCTTTGGATACAGATTATAAAACTATACCTAATTATTCTTATTTAAAGGATACAAATAATTCATTATTGCCCTATGTAGGTAATTGGAAAGCAACTTATAGTGGTAATGAAATCATTTTAAAAATTGAAAAAACAGATAATCATTTCCGTAACTTTAATATTAAAAAATTCTATGAAGATGTATTATTTATGCACTATATTATTAAAAATCAACAAGGAAATATTGTGGAGAGTACAATGAATATAAATACTACAGATTCAAATATTATTAGCGATATGATATTTCCCAGCGATAATTTAATTTCTTTTACATATACGGGGGGGCAATGTACAGTAGGTTGGGGAAGTATAAATTTAAAAATGATAGATTCCACTCATTTTCAGTGGAATTATCAACCAGAGTCTACTATAATTACTAATAAAAACTGTCCAGATTATCCAACAGGAGGTATAACAATAAATCTTCCTTACAATCCTGATTATGTGGATTTGGTTTTTACTAAGCAATAAACAAAGCCTCTAAAAAGAGGTTTTTTCAAATGATGATTATGAAAAAGAATACATTTTTATATTTATTAATCATATTATTTTCCATAAGCTGTAAAGCACAACAATATCCATTAAATACAAACTATAGAACAATTCCTGATAATTCTTACATAAAAGATATTAATAATGAGTATAGTAAATTTGTTGGAAATTGGAAAGCTATTATCAATAACAAAGAAATAGACTTATCTATAAGTAAAGAAGAAAATAAAAGTATGATATTATTTAATAGACATTTTTACAAAGATGTTTTATTAATTAGATATAAAGTTTTAGTAAATAATCAAATTGTTGAAAATACGATCAACAATTCAAATGATAGTGTCAATATAATTAGTATGGGGGCACAGATTGATGGCTCGGTTCTCTTTGATTATAAGGGATTAAAATGTTTAGTAGGAAATGGTTTTATTAGTCTTGAATATGTTGACTCTACACATTTAAAATGGAACTATCAGCCTCAATCTACAGTAATTACCAATAAAAACTGTTCAGATTACCCTACTAGTGGTATAAAAATAAATTTACCTTATGAGCCTGCTGATATAATTTTCACTAAACAATAGTGAAAGAATAACCGCTGAAAAGCGGTTTTTAGTTTATAACAAAAGGATTTTAAAGCAATTGTTAAAAGAAGATAATACAAATACTTCAACAATAGAAAAAGATGCAAGTGGAAATCCAATACCGAATCCTTGCTAAAAAAACTAAATATTATGAAAAATAAAATATTTTTATTTTTAACATTATTGTTAATTTCAATTAGTTGTAATGCACAGCAATATCCATTAAATACAAACTATAGAACAATTCCTGATAATTCTTACATAAAAGATATTAATAATGAGTACAATAAATTTGTTGGAAATTGGAAAGCAACAATTAATAATAAAGAAGTCAATCTTAGTATAATAAAACAAGATAATAGACCAATAGTTATACTTAACAAGTCTTATTATAGTGATGTTCTCTTACTTAGATACAATGTTCTAGAAAATAATCAAATAGTTGAAAATACATTAGATTTCACAAATGATAAAGTGAAGGCAATTAGTATGGGAATAGAAATCGATGGTTCTGTTCTTTTTGATTATGAAGGCTTAAAATGTTTAGTTGGAAATGGATTTATAAATTTAGTATATATTGACCCAAGCCATTTAAAATGGAATTATCAACCTCAATCTACAGTAATTACCAATAAAAACTGTTCAGATTACCCTGCTGGAGGTATAAAAATAAATTTACCTTATGAGCCCAAGGATATCATATTTACTAAACAATAGTGAAAGAATAACCGCTGAAAAGCGGTTTTTAGTTTATAACAAAAGGATTTTAAAGCAATTGTTAAAAGAAGATAATACAAATACTTCAACAATAGAAAAAGATGCAAGTGGAAATCCAATACCGAATCCTTGTTAATCAAATTAAAACACTTATTATGAAAAAGAAGAAGTTCTTATATCTATTTATAGCATTAATATCAGTAGCCTGTAAAGCTCAACAGTATTCATTAAATACTGATTATGAAAATATACCAAACAATTCACATATTAAAGATCTTAATAATGAATATAATAAATTTGTTGGGACATGGAAAGCTACATTAGGAAATAAAGAAATCTATATTTATGTTACTAAACAAGAGGATCGACTAATAAGTCGATTAACAAAAACATTTTTCAGAGATGTCTTGTTAATTAGATATAAAGTTTTAATAAGTAATCAAATCGTAGAGAATACTACAAGTTTTACGAATGAAAATATAAATATAATTAGTATGGCAACAGAGGATAATTCTGTTATTTTTACTTATACAGGAGGAAAATGTACAGTAGGATGGGGAATAATTAGTACAGAATATATTGATTCAACACATTTGAAATGGAACTATCAGCCTCAATCTACGATGATAACGAACAAAAACTGTCCTGATTATCCCGCTGGTGGTATAAAAATAAATCTACCTGATGAACCGAAAGATTTAATCTTTACAAAACAATAGTGAAAGGCTTTATAATAATTTTAGGAATGTTTGTTGTATTTTCATGTAAAGCACAACAATTTCCTTTGAATACAGATTATGATGCGGTTCCGAGTAATGCGTATGTGAAAGATTTGAATAATGATTATGATCCATATATTGGTACTTGGAAAACTACATTAGGAAATAAGGAAGTATACCTCAATGTTGCAAAGCAACAAAATAGAGAAATTAAATTGGTTTCCAAAACTTACTTTAGTGATGTTTTGCTAATTAAATATAAAGTTGTTATAAATGGACAAATAATAGAAACTACAGAAAATAACTCTTTAGATAAAGTAAAAATTATTAGCGATGGATTAGATTTAGATAATTCAGTAATTTTTACCACTTTAGGAGGAAAATGTATGGTTGGTTGGGGAACTATTCTACTGAAAAGTATTGATTCAACTCATTTGAAATGGAATTATTTACCTGATTCAATGGTTATTACTAATAAAAATTGTTCAGATTACCCTACTAGTGGTATAAAAATAAATTTACCTTATGAGCCTGCTGATATAATTTTCACTAAACAATAATGAAGAATAACCGCTGAAAAGCGGTTTTTAGTTTATAACAAAAGGATTGTAAAATAACCCTTATCAAAGAAGAACTCCTAAAACACCAAATCCTTGTTAAAACAAAACATTATGAAAAATAAAGCATTCTTATATTTACTAATTTCATTATTTTCAATTAGTTGTAAAGCACAACAATATCCATTAAGTATAAAATATAGTCAAATTCCAAATAATGCGTATATAAAGGATATGAATAATGAATATATAGGAACTTGGAAATGTAGTTTTGGAAACAAAGAAATCTTCCTTTATATTACCAAACAGGAGGACAGATTAATAAAATTAATATCAAAAAGTTATCATAGTGACGTTTTACTGATAAAATATGAGATATTAAGCAATAACCAGATAATTGAAAGTACAAAAAATTTTACTATTGATAAAATAAATATTACAAGCATGGGAAAGAGTAAAAATAATTCTGTAGTATTTAACTATGAAGGAGGAAAATGTCATGTAGGAAATGGTCTGATTTATTTGAAATATGTTGACTTGACTCATTTGAAATGGAATTTCAGACCTGACTCTGTTATGTTGACGAATATAAACTGTCCAGATTATCCAGCTGGTGGTATAAAAATAAACTTGCCTTATGAGCCTTCTGATATAATTTTTACTAAACAATAATGAAAGAATAACCGCTGAAAAGCGGTTTTTAGTTTATAACAAAAGGATTGTAAAGCAATCGTTAGGGGGCGGAAGATTTAAAAAATTTGATAATAAATATTCTCTTATCTATAGTGACTTAGATTTGTGTAATACTTCCGATACTATTACCATCAATTTTACAGATGCTACTAAAAACAAAACCACCGAAAATATCGGTGGTTTTTTATGTAAATCTAAGTTGATTAATTAATTACATCAAACCTTGCATATTCAGCAATCTTCTTAGGAAGCTTAATTCCCTCTTCTGTTTGGTTATTTTCAAGCAAAGCCGCCATAATTCTTGGTAAAGCCATCGCAGAACCATTCAAAGTATGGACTAATTGCGATTTTCCGTCTGCCTTATAACGGCATTTCAGTCTATTTGCCTGGAACGTTTCAAAGTTAGAAACAGAGCTTACTTCTAACCACATTTCCTGAGCTGCGCTCCAAACCTCAAAATCATAAGTCATTGCAGATGCAAAACCTGTGTCTCCTCCACAAAGCCTTAAAACCCTGTAAGGAAGTTCAAGATCAGTCAGAATTTCTTTGATATGCTCCACCATTTCCTCTAAAACAGCATAAGAATTTTCGGGTTTTTCGATTCTTACAATTTCCACTTTTTCAAATTGGTGAAGACGGTTCAAACCTCTTACATGAGCTCCGTAGCTTCCTGCTTCTCTTCTGTAGCATTGGGAGAAAGCCGTATTTTTAATCGGAAGTTCTTTTTCGTCAAACAAAACATCACGATACAGATTCGTTACAGGAACTTCCGCAGTAGGAATCAGGTACAACTTATCTTCATTCACATAATACATCTGCCCTTCTTTATCAGGCAATTGCCCTGTTCCATATCCGGAAGCTTCGTTGATAACGTGAGGAGGATTTACTTCCATATATCCTTTCTCAACATTTTTATCTAAAAAATATTGAACTAAAGCTCTCTGCAATCTTGCTCCTTTATTCAAATAAACAGGAAAACCTGCTCCTGCAATTTTTACTCCTAATTCAAAATCGATAAGGTTATATTTTTTTGCCAGTTCCCAGTGAGGAATTGCTCCTTCACCAAGCCCTTTTACATCGTGAGACTGGTAAATAATTTCGTTATCATCCGCAGACGCACCATTCTTTACCAACTCATTCGGAATATTTGGAAGCTGATATAAAATATCCAGTAAAGCTGCTTCTTTAGCCTCTAACTGAGTTTTCAATTCTGAGCTCGACTCTTTATATTGTGCTGTTTTAGATTTTGCAGATTCAGCTTCTTCTTTTTTTCCTTCTTTCATTAACATTCCGATTTCCTTGGAAATTTTATTGATTTCTGAAAGTTGAGAATCTAATTCAAACTGAATTTTTTTTCTTTCTTCGTCAGTAGCAATAGCCTCGTCTACCAACTCAAGATTCTTGAATTGTCTTTTCTTAAGACCTTCTAAAACGCGCTCCTTATTGTCGCGCAAAAAATTGACTTGTAACATTTTATTTAGATGTTAGTTATTAGAATGTTAGACATTTAAAATGCCAACAGTTTTGCAAATTTATAAAATTATTTTACGATCGTAACGACATTCGGAACATTTGGCTCTTTCGTAAATTTAAGTTCATTGTTATAAAAAACTTTCGAAACCTCAAATACAGAAGGTGTCCAGTGATATTGAATTTTAAGCCTGTCTGTCGTTATTTCAGTAGTGCTGTCTGTTATTGGTCTGGATAACCTTAAATCGATTTCCGACTCGTATGTTCTGTCTTCCGGACTTATGGAATCTATCGTAATCCTCTTTGCCCCGGCAAGATATTCAATATAATAAACGGAATCTGTAGTCATCTTTAATGAATATGTTGTAACGGGTGCCACATCCTGCGTTCCATTTACATCATTCATAGAAATAGACGTGTAAGAACCTGACTTGGTACTGTTTAATAAATCCTGTCCCGCACTGTTTTTTATATAAAGATTGAATATCTGATCTATCTTCTGCAAAGAATCTTCATCCCTCCCGCAACTTGTCAATGCGAAAAGTATAATCAGTATTCCAAAAGCTACATTTTTTTTCATTTCCAACAAAGATAAAACTTATTTTAAATCTTTCAGGTATTTATGAAAGAAGTAGGCCAGAATAAAGCCTGAGCAAAGTAATGTAACCGAAACACTTATTGTCATCCCTAAAATTTGGTATTTTGGCACTAAAATAAAGGCTAAAACCACAAGTAAAATCAACGAAAAGAAAGAGCATTTCGTATTTAACGACATTTTCCCGACCGCAGACAAAAGGTTTCCGTACAGATTTCTAAACAGAATATTCATCAAAAAAGTAAACAGGAAAATAATGAAAAGTAAATAGTTATCAGAATAATTTTCGCTAAACAACATTTTCAGAATAAATTTACTTAAAACCGTACAAACGATAAAAATCACAATACAGACAGGGATAAACAGTTTATAATATCCTGAAATATAGTTTTTTAAAAATAATTTATTTGTGTAATTTTTAGCCAAAACCGGAAAATCACTCTGCATAAAGGCTAAGGCTAAAAAAGTAACATTCGACGGAATTAAAATTGCAACACGGTAACTTGCTACCGAGCTTTCATTTAATAAAAATCCTAACAAAAGAATATCCGCTGAAAATAAGGCATCAGATAAAATTGTCGTTCCGGAAGTATGAACGGCATAACTCCAAATTTCTTTTGAATTAAAAAACGATGGTAATTTTGGAACAGGAAAGGTTGAAACTTTAAGCCAGAACAAAGATAAAAACGGAGCCAGCGCAATGGCAAACAAATATCCTTTTAGTTGAAAAAAATAGCTCAAAACCAAAAGAATGGCCAGCCCTAAAACATTTACCACATTATTTACTTTCGCAAATTCTTTGTTTTTATTATTAATTCTAAGTTCAGACTGAATAAAATAAAAGAAATAAAAACCAATAAATCTTATGGAAAAAAATAAAAATATCCAGAAAATATCTTCATACTTTTTAATGTAAAAAAAGCTGCATCCAAGAAAAATAACGGTTAATATGAGCTGATAAATAAATCCTCTAATCAACAGATAACCAGAAAGCTGTTTCTTTAAAATATCACTGTCTGCAACGGAGCCAAATCTCAGCAAACTCTGATAACTCCCCAAACCTGTACAAGAAGCAAATGCAGCAAAAAGAGCCGCAACAATACTCATCATTCCAAAATCACGTTCCGGCAGAAGTTTAATAATAAAAAGTGACGATAAAAAAGCGCAGATCTTACCAAGCAGCAAAGAAACAAGAACATATTGCCCTTGATTATTGAAAAAATTCTTTAAAAACTGCAAGCCTCCTTTCATTCATCAAAAATACAGTTTAAAAATAGATAAAATATTAACAGCCTGACATTTGTGATAAAAAGTCTTTTGAGAAAATAAATTAGTTACCTCTTCTCTCAGCTCAGGATAGGACTCTAATCTTCCTATATTTTCATTAAAGTAATGCTGATAATAATTTTGAATATCAGGAGTCGAATCAAAATAATATTGATAAGGATACATACTGGCCTTTTCAGGTGATTTTAAAATCTTATTATACAAAAACAAATACCCGTTTTTCAAAAATTTATCCCCGAATTTCACTTTCCAATGGGCATCCGGTTTCATTAAAGTTCGTTCCCAGGTATATTTTGCAGCTTCTTTACAATGCTTTGCCATCCATTCAAAATAAAACATGTGCTTATATTTCCATTTTTCCGGAAGGCTTAAAGATAATGTAATAAAATCCTTTGTCATGAAAGGAGAAAGATGATAAGCTTTCTGTTGTAATACCTGAGTTCCAAGAACTGTCCTATTGTAAGCCAGATTTTTCAGTAAAAAGATTTCTTCTCTTTCATAGTTTGACATGACTTTTTTCAAGTCAGACTGAATCTTCGGAAGAAAATTCTGATTAACGATAATTTTATATGCTGTAGGAGATTTTGCTCTCGGTTCAGAATTGAATCCTCCTAAAATCCCGTCACCTATCTGCCCGCCATGAAAAATTGCAAAATCACGGAAAGAAAGATTATCCAATGCATACTGCACATGAATTCCACCCGAATAAACACTCGTTCCTTCCGAGATTGTGGTAAGTTGATCTATTTTTTTAAGAAAACTTCCATCATCCAATGGAATAAATTCATAGGGTAATTTGTAATCAGAAGCAATTTCTCTTGAAATTTTTTCATCAAGATATCCCGAATGCGAAAAGCAAAGCGCACATCCAATGTCAAATTTATTTTGAATGGCATAAAACATTGCCATTCTGCTATCTAATCCCCCGCTTAAAAACGCTAGATGAGAAGTATTTAATTCATTATCTTTTTCATATTCCCATTTTACAGCTTCAGTGAAAATCTCGTGAATATCATTAACGGCATTTTTTTTGGTTTTAGAATAATATCCAATTTCAGAAACATTAAAGTATTCTTTTTCGCTCATTGTATTGCTTTCACAATCAATTTCCAAAAAGCAGGAATCTGAAATTTTATAAACATTTTCAATGGGAGTCCTATCTTCCAAGAGGTTTCCAATAGCCAGCAACTGATACAGAGAAATCATATCCGGAGTCAGAGAAATACCATTTTCTTTCATAGTTTTACTCAATCTTACCAAATCTGAATCTGCAAAAAATTTGTCGTTTATGTGAGTATAAAAAACTCTTTGCGTAGAAGTAGGATTGGTAAAAACCAACATTTTTTGATTTTGCTTATCCCAAATACAGCCCCTAAACTCACCCTCCAGCTGCTGAAAAACCCGCCAATTGTTTTCCAAATAATTTTTAACTAAATAATTCTGAAAACTACCTGATGAATGTTTAAGTAAATCTTTTTTATTCAGAACAATTCCTTCAAGGACAATATCAACCTCGGGTGTTTCTATGAAAATTGAATCATAATAAGTCCCATGTTCAAAATAATACTTAATTTGAACCTGTCCCTTATGAATAAATACAGAAAATCCCTTTGTCATTATATTACTTTCTGATAAATTTCAATGAATTTTTTTCCAATCGTATCTTGGGAGAAAGTCTTTTCAGCATATTTTACCAATTCATTTTTGCCGCAAAAAAAACTGTGGTCTGATAACATTTTTATCATAGCCTGCTCGAGTAGATTTTCATCAGCATTATCCAGAAGTATTCCGCTGTTTTCCGGGAAAAATTCAGAGATACCACCTACATTTGTTGAGATTACCTTTATTCCGCTCGCAAACGATTCTGCGATTACACATGGCTGGTTTTCATCATCACTGAAAAGGATAAAACAATCTGCATTATACATTCTTTGAGATACCTGCTTCAAAGTTTGCATCCCAAACACATCAATATTATTTTGTAAATTTTCTTTCTCTACCATACGCTTCAGTTCTGAGAAATCACCGTCTCCACCTATTTGTAAGGTAAAGTTATAACCTCTTTTCAGGAGGCTGATGGCTACTTTTACAATTTTATCTGCATTTTTCCTAGGGATCAGGCTAGAAATATGAATGAAGCCAAAAAGACTATTCTCTGTTAATCTGGGATAGAAAAGGTGCGTGTCTACTACATTCGGCACGACGACCATCGGTTTTTTAACGCCTATATTTTCTATTCCTTTTTTCAAATCTTCGCTCACAGGACAGATTACAGATGCTTGATTTCCGATATATTTAGCTATCTTCTTAATTTTGAAGGATGTAGTATTGTAATTTTTTTTTCTTAAAGCCGTCCAATGTTCTGTAACAATAAAAGGAATTTTATACTTCTTTTTAAGATAAACAGCAAAAAGCATATTATTATGAAGAACATTGGCGTGAACCAAATCAGGTTTTTGCATTCTTTGGAACCCTTTTTTATATGCCTTTATCCTTCTCATAAAATTGAGAACAGGATTATTCGTATTTTTATAATATACTATGAGTGTCCTGATTCCATTGATTATTTTATCATCAAAAGCGAAAGTTTCTTTCTGATTAAAATCCCCTATTGCGTGGAGTATTTCAACATCAGTAAACTTTGCGACCGCCTCAGCGTGCCGTTGTACAAAATTGCCGTTTGTGGGCTCCAGTTTATTTGGAAACCAGGATGAAATAAAAAGTATTTTCAACGGAAATTATTTTATAGACGCAGCCCAGCTTTTTTCGAATGGTAAAACAAAATGACTCAGAAAATCTAAATATGTATTTTTGGAAAAATCAAACACATCAATATCCTTAGATAATTCCCCGTTCCTGATTTTTGTTTTAAAATCAATAAGCTTTAATGTTTTTACCTCACCATTTTCAATAAAGCTGGCTTTCATTCTGTCGAATAAACCTAGCTGATACTCTTCATCAATCTCCCTCATTATCTTTCCCAAAGCATCTATACTGCAGCCGGAAGCCAACTCTTTTTCCTCATCTACACAGATAATGATAAATTGATTTTTCTCAATCTTAAAAGACGAAGAAAGCGGCTTTCCATGAGCCGCCCAGGTTGCCAGGAAATCAAATAGTTTTTCGGTAATCATTTTTGCTTCTTTCGTTTCAAAAGGTCTTGAAGCAGGATATATAATAACTCTATAGTCGTTTGTCTCTACAATACTTGATTCTTCAATTTTCATTGCCGATAAATTTAAAGTATAAAATTATGAATTATAATTGACTTATGCTTTTTTTAAACAATAAAACCCAAGATTATTCTTGAGTTCTATTTATATATTTTTCAATAAATTACCTTTATAAATCTTCTGCTTCAGCAAGGAGCTCTACGATGTCTTTTACAGCCACTTCTTCATTCTTATTAAAATGTTTCACACCATCTGTCATCATTGTATTACAGAAAGGACAGCCTGTTGCAATTACTTTCGGTTCAAAAGACAGAGCTTCTTCCGTTCTTTCGATATTAATGTCTTTATTTCCTTTTTCAGGTTCTTTAAACATCTGCGCACCTCCAGCTCCACAGCAGAGCCCATTTGTTTTGCAACGCTTCATTTCAACAAGCTCGGCATCCAGCTTTTCTAAAAGCATTCTTGGAGCTTCATATTCATCGTTTGCTCTTCCCAAGTAACAAGGGTCATGGAAAGTAATTTTTTTCCCTTTAAAAGCTCCTCCTTCAATTTTCAATCTGCCCTCTTCCATGAGTTTTTTAAGGAATTGAGTATGATGAATTACTTCAAAATTACCTCCTAAGCTGGGATATTCATTTTTAAGTGTATTAAAACAATGCGGACAAGCCGTTACGATTCTTTTTACTTCATAAGCATTTAGGACTTCAATATTTGTAAGAGCCATCATCTGGAAAACAAATTCATTCCCCGCACGTTTTGCCGGATCACCCGTACAGCTTTCTTCCTGTCCTAAAACGGCAAACTCGACTCCTATTTTATTAAGTATCTTGCAAAATGCTTTCGTAATTTTCTTTGCACGGTCATCAAAACTTCCCGCACAGCCAACCCAAAACAAAACTTCTGGTGATTTTCCTTCGGCAGCATATTCTGCCATTGTTTTTATATTGAAATCCATTTGTATTATGAATTTTATTTAAATAATTTTTTATAAATCTTTCTATTTTTTGATCATTTAGTATTGCCTGACAGCTCATAAATGAAAAATTCAGTACCAAACTCTGAAACAAAAAGTAAAAGAACACAAATTTTACAGGCGGGAACAAAAAAATTCCGAGGAATTAAACTTTTTAAAAATATTTAAATCATGCACCCTAAACCTTCTATAACAAAAATTTCCGGGAAATATATTTATCAGGAAAGAGCTTACACTGAAATTTAAAATCCAATTACCGTAATAAGTAAATAAAAGGAAACTTAATTTCAAGATTATTCTTTTCTATGAAGCCTAAAACCATTGCATGATCAAAAATGTTAATCATTTGCCCAATTTAATCTATCTGCCTGGTTATACTGCCATGGAGCTGCATTATTTTCTACATTTGTCATCATCAGGTTCAGTTCCTGTGGTGCAGCAGACTGCTCCATTACCAGGAATCTTCTCATTTCGAAAATAATAGAAAGAGGATCAAGCAACACAGGGCAGGCCTCTGTACAAGCATTACATGTAGTACATGCCCAAAGCTCCTCTTTTGTGATATAGTCGTTCAGAAGTTTTTTACCGTCATCAACGAAGCTTCCGTTTTTATCTATATTTCTCCCGACTTCTTCCAGACGATCCCTCGTTTTCATTAAAATCAACCTAGGAGAAAGTTTTTTACCTGTAATATTTGCAGGGCATACAGAAGTACATCGGCCACATTCTGTACAGGAATAGGCATTTAGTAGCTGAACCTGGTTTAAATCAAAAATATCTTCTGCACCAAATTTAGAAGGAATTTCTGCTTCGCTTCCTTCTGCCGGAGCAGCATAAGGATCTGCATTGGGATCCATCATTAATTTAATTTCTTTGGTAACGGACTCCAGATTGTTGAATTTTCCTTTTTTCTCCAAATTTGCATACCAAGTGCTTGGAAAAGCTAAAATGATATGCAAATGTTTCGAATAATAAAGGTAATTCATAAAGAACAGAATCCCAACAAAGTGAAACCACCAAGCAGCTCTTTCCGTAAAGAATAAAAATCCATCACCAAAATTATTGAAAATCGGGCCTAAAAGAGTTGAGCTTATCGGAAAATTTCCATGTTCCGGAAGAAGTCCTCTTTGCTGAAGCACCCAATCTGAGGCATTCATTTTGAAAAAGGCCATCATTAAAGCAAATTCAATAATCAAAATCCAGTTTGCATCGTGTTTAGGCCACCCGAAAAGTTCTTTCATCGTTAATCTTTTCACTCCGTAAAAATTTCTACGTATGAAAAATACGACTACTCCAATCACAACTAAGAGTGCCAAAACTTCTAATGTTGCCGTGAAGAAATTATAAAAACTATGACCTAAAATAGAAGATAAAAACCTGTGTGTGCCGAATATTCCGTCAACAATGATTTCTAATAATTCAATGTTAATAATAACAAAACCTACATAAACAAAAAGGTGCAAGATACCTGCTACGGGGCGTTTCACCATTTTACTCTGTCCCATCGCAACTCGTGCCATAGTTTCCCAGCGCTCTCCTTTTTTGTCATTTCGGTTGATCTCACGTCCTAACCTGATGTTTCTATATATCTTTTGCAGACTTTTTGCAAAAAGCCCAAAACCTGCAATTAATAAGATCAGAAAAATAATATTATCAAGATATTGCATGGTTTATTAGTTTAGTCTTTATTATTCTTACCAAAAACCGAAAAATTGATATATCTTTTCGGGTTTGCTTTCATATCTTCTATTAATGAATTCAGGTTTGTAGATGCAGAGTTTAAATTATTATATAACTGCTCATCCTTCATCAGCTTACCTAGACTGCCCTGCCCGTTATCAATTCCCCCAATAACCTGATTAAGCCTTCCAACGGTAGCATCTAAATTTGCAATGGTTGCATTCAGCCTCTTAGTATCAATACTTTCAGCTAAGTTTCCGTACTTGTCTAAAGTAACCTTACCGCTTTGCATTGTAATGCTTGCATCATCCAGTACTTTTTGAAGTTTTGGATCGTTATGCCCAACTAAAGTATTCACACTTCCCGCTGTTGTTTGTAAGGCTCCTACCGTTCTATTAAGATTAGCCAATAATGCTCTGATTTCTTCTCTGTTCTGTGCATTTACCACTTGATTTGCATTTGCCATTAAAGAATCAACTCTATATAAAACAGTCTGTAACTGATCCTTTACAGGACCAACCTGTGAAGAAAGGCTTCCTAGAGTTCCCAGTCTGAAAGCCCCTTTTAAGGTATCTCCATCTTTTGCTGTTGCTCCTCCGTAGGAAAGATTAATTCTCATTTCCTTTCCTGACATTAATCCCGGTTCGAAAATTTCAAGTGCTGAGTTTTTCGAAAACTCAAAATCATTATCTACAGTAATTTTTACCACAAAATCTATCTTCCCATCCTTGGAAGTACGGGGAATGATCTTATCGACCTGCCCCACCTTTAAACCATTGATAGAAACCGGAGAAGACTGAGCTAATCCTTCTACGTTATCGTATTTTGCGTAAAATATATTATCGGTAGTAAAAAGGCTTCTTCCTTTCATGAATTGAAATAATACTACAAAGCCTACAATAGCTAAAAGTGCGATTACACCAGCTTTTAATTCTTTACTGAACTTCACTTGCTAAATTTTTTCTAATGAGCAAATATAGTACATTTTAAATTAATGTTCTTCTTTATTGCTCTGCGTTAAATACAAAAAAAGCGGCAAAAACTTTGCCGCTTTTATATTTAAAATAAAAATTAGATTCTTATTGTTGTTGAGTTCCCAGTTTATTCCAGATCTCAATTCTGTAATCATCAATATCTGCATTGTCTTGTAAGCTTTTTAACCAAGCCTGACCAAACATTCCTGCATTTCTCTGAGTAACAGACTCTGTAAATTGTTTAAGATCTCCAGGTTGTTTGTTTGTGATTTCGTTCTTTTTAACCAAAACGTACACCCCTGTTCCTCCTTCGATAGGATTAGAAATTTTCCCTTTCGCAACACCGAATGCCGCACCAGCTACTTTAGGTTCCATAGCGCCGGCTACTGAAGGATTTAATAAGTTTACCTGAGCTGTTTGCTTTGTAGTGGCAAATTGTTTAGCAATTTGGTCTAAGCTACCAGCTTTACCAATTTTTTCAGAGATTTGTTTTGCTGCCAATTTGTTTTTAACAATTACTTCAATCTGATCTCTTACTGATTCAGGATCTGCAAGACCTTTTTCCTGCTTACCATTTAAGTAAACTACAATTTTATCTCCTGTTCCTTCTACAGTAAAGAATTCTGTATCTCCTTTTTCCCTCTTCTTATTGAAAGCCCAAGCCAAGATTTCAGCGTCTTTGTCTGTACCTAAACCTTGAAGCTGACCGTCAAATCTTTTCGCTTGTTTAGGGTTAGAGAACTGGTAATTTCCTTTTTTAGCAATATTTACAAAATCATTGAAAGATTTCCCTTGTACTTGCTGGATAAATCTTCTTGCATTTTTATCTGTAGCCGCTTCTGTAGCATCAGAAGGTTTCACGGCTTTCACCAAGTTAGCCACTTTATAAGCCATCGAACCTGGTTTTTTATCTTCAATATTGATAATATGATACCCAAATTGAGTTTCCACAACACCTGTGGCACCTTTAGGATTGTTCGCCAAATAATGTAAAAATTCCGGTACGAAAGGAGTTTCAGGAGTCGTCCATCCCAGGCTACCCCCTTGGGCAGCAGAATTTGGATCGTTTGAAAGCTTAAGGAATTCTGTAAATTTAGCAGGATTAGCTTTTACAACAGCTCCGATAGAATCGGCTAATTTCTTAGCCTGTTCTTTAGATCTTGTAACACCTTCACCGGCAGGGCTCCCTTTAAACGCAATAAGGATATGTCTTGACAATGTAGAATCGGAAGTCTTTTTATCTAAAAGTTTAGAAACTACATAGAAGTTTTGCTCTTTATAAGGTCCGAAAGTCTGTCCGATAGCAGCAGAAGCAATCTGTCCCTGAATAGTTTGCGGCAATTGGTTGGGCTTTAAATACTGAGCATTGAAAGGCATATCAGAATTAGCCATTACAAACATAGAGTCATTTTTAGTGTTCTGGAAGTTTTCTGTCCCTCCGCTTGCGTCAGTCCCTCCTGAGAATAATTTCGTCATTTCTTTCTGAGCCGCAGCATCATCAGATGCACTTGGCGTAGAAGGAAAATATACAATACCAATATTCCTGCTTGGTTCAGCTTTGAACATCACCGGGTGCTCCTTGATGTAGTTGGCTAAATCTTCAGTTGTAACTTTGATATTATTTTTTTGAAGATAAGTAGTGTAATCAATTTTCACAAAATCAATATCAGCTAGCTGATCTCTTTGCTTCATTAATTCCTCTGCTTCTTTTTTACCGGTAGTAACACCAGCAGAAATATTTGCAAACACCTGTCTTGCCATCAATCTATACTCAATAGTTTTTCTTGTTTTCAACCATTGATTATATCCTTCCGGACTCGCTGTTTTTAAATCTTCGATTTGTTTTTTAAGCTCCTGAGTTTTGAAGTTACCTTTCTCATCAAAGAACTGTTGATTCTGAGCAAACATTTGATCGTACTGAATTTGATTCCAGAAATAATCATCCGTCATTTCAAAGCCCATCTTCTCAAACTGCTGCTTGATAAGCTTAGATTGTACCAATAACTGCCAAGCTTGCTCTTCAAGACCATTTTTTGGTTGACCTTGCTGATCAGCTTGCTGTTGTAATACGAAAAGCTGGTCATTAAACTCCTCACGGGTAATTTTTTCGCCATTTACTTTTCCTAAAACATCAGGATTTTTACCAAAAACCTTATCAATACTATCCGGGTTTACAAGGAACGCCAAAAGCGCCAGTGCAATTACTCCCATCAAAAGCCAAGGTCTACTCCTAATTTGTCCTAAAATTGCCATTATATAAATTATAGTTTTTTATCAGTTTGCGAAAATACACATTTTTAAGAAATTACGGAAATCCTGGTTCTTTATTTTAATTTTTAAATTTAATTTATTTAAAAAAGGAAATTTTGACCGTATTTTTTAGTAAAAAACAAATGGCATAAGTATTGTGCCATTTAGCATACCATAATATGTTATATATTTTCAGAGCATATTGTGAGATTTCACTTTAATGAATTAAAACGGAAATGACAATTTGTCATTCTATTAACTATGACAGAATTTGAAGATATTAGTTTAGAGGAAATGATTAGCGATGGGTTTGATATTGTGGCTGAAGAAATCAATCTTTCTGATCTGTCGGAAACAGAAAAAAATTCCGAGCAAAAAGTATTCCCTATACTTCCTGTAAGAAATATGGTAATGTTCCCCAATGTGGTAATTCCTATTACAGCAGGCAGAAAAGCATCAATACAACTTTTAGAAGAAGCTCAGAAAAACGGAGATTTTATAGGTATAGTAAGCCAGAAAAATTCAGATTTGGAACAACCTTCTGATAAAGATCTGTATCAGGTCGGAACATTGGCAAAAATCATTAAAATAATAAAACTTCCTGAAGGCAATATTACAGCAATTACCAAAGGTTTTTACAGATTTAAGGTAAAAAAATATGTTGAAACTCAACCCTATTTTAAAGCTGAAATTTCAAAATTAAAAGACACGAAACCTAAGAATCAGGAAGAGTACGAAGCATTATTGGAAAATGTGAAAGATTTGGCTTTAAAAATCATTGAGCTTGATCCAAACATCCCCAACGCGGCTAATTTTGCAATAAAAAACATTAATAACAATGATGATTTATTAAACTTCATCTGCACAAATGCTAATTTTCCATCTACGGAAAAACAAAAATTGCTTGAAGAAAAAAGCGTGACGGAAAGAGCCAGTAAATGCTATGAAATGATGCATGAAGATTTCAGAAAACTTGAGTTGAGAAATCAGATTCATCAAAAAACATCTAAGGATCTTGATAAGCAGCAGAGAGAATATTTTCTAAATCAACAAATCAGAACCATACAGGAAGAACTTGGAGGCGGGCCAGAAGGTGATGTTGAAGATTTGATTAACAAAGCTAAATCTAAGAAATGGAGCATTGAAGTTGAAGAACACTTTCAAAAAGAAATTGGAAGATTGCAGCGTCAAAATCCAAATTCACCGGATTATAATGTTCAAAGAAATTACTTGGATTTCTTCACAGAACTTCCTTGGGAAACCTATACGAAAGACACTTTTGATATTGCAAAAGCTGAAAAAGTTTTAGATAAAGCTCATTTCGGCTTAGAAGATATCAAGAAAAGAATTTTGGAGCACATGGCTGTTTTAAAATTAAAAAATAACATGAAATCTCCTATCCTACTGCTCGTTGGGCCTCCGGGAGTTGGTAAAACTTCATTAGGAAAATCGATTGCAGATGCTCTTGGAAGAAAATATGTAAGATTATCTTTGGGAGGTCTTCATGACGAAAGTGAAATTCGTGGTCACAGAAAAACATACATTGGCGCAATGGCAGGAAGAATCCTCCAGTCTATCAAAAAGGCGGGAACTTCCAATCCGGTAATTGTCTTAGATGAAATTGATAAAATAGGACAAGGTCTTCATGGAGATCCAAGTTCAGCGCTTTTAGAAGTTCTTGACCCTGAACAAAATAAATCTTTCTACGACAATTTCTTAGAAATGGGTTATGATTTGTCCAAAGTGATGTTTATTGCAACGGCAAATTCACTTTCCACAATTCAAACTCCACTTTTGGACAGAACTGAAATCATCCAGATTGCCGGTTATACACTGGAAGAAAAAATAGAGATTGCAAAGAGGCATTTAATCAAAAAACAGCAGGAAGAAAACGGCTTGGATTCAAAATCATTCAAACTTGGAAATCCTGAATTAAAACATATCATCGAAGCGCACACCTCTGAAAGCGGAGTAAGAAATTTAGAGAAAAGAATTGCAGGAATTGCCCGCTGGGTAGCTTTGCAGACAGCTTTGTTGAAAGAATACGATTCTAAAATTTCGATTGAAAAAGTTGATGAAATATTAGGGGTTCCAAGACCGAAAAGCCTATCTGAAATTACAGATTCTCCCGGAGTTGTCACCGGGCTTGCCTGGACAAGTGTTGGTGGAGATATCTTATTCATTGAAAGTATTTTAAGCAATGGAAAAGGTGGATTAACCATGACAGGGAATTTAGGAACTGTAATGAAAGAATCGGCTACAATCGCTTTAGAATATCTCAAAGCAAAATATAACGAACTCGGTATTTCTCAGGAAGATATCGAAAAGAAAAATATTCACGTTCACGTTCCGGAAGGAGCTACCCCAAAAGATGGACCTTCCGCAGGTATTGCAATGCTGACTTCGATGGTTTCATCGTTTAAAAATAAAAAAGTAAAATCCCATCTTGCTATGACAGGAGAGATCACTCTAAGAGGGAAAGTACTTCCTGTTGGCGGAATCAAAGAAAAACTTTTGGCAGCTACAAGAGCAGGCATCACTGATGTCATACTTTGCGAAGCCAACAGAAAAGATGTAGAAGAAATAAAAAAAGATTACTTAAAAAATCTTAAAGTACATTATGTCAATAAAATGGAAGAAGTAATCGACATTGCGATTGAAAAGTAACTCCGTCTAAGCCCAGGATTCTGAGAAATCCCATCGGAAGAGTTTTAGGGCTGATGGTCAGCAAGATGAATAGTATGGATTTGTAATTTTTTTTGCAAATTAGAAAAATAATATATCTTTGCACCAGAAAAATAAAGTTTAACCATTAAAAAACAACGAAGCAATGTTCAAATTTGATCATATTTCCCCTATCGGTTTACCACTTATGGTGGTAAGGCTTCGTGGTTTGGTACATTCTTAGAATAACAGTATAATGAAATATCAAAACCCGAGGTCGTAAGATTTCGGGTTTTTTATTGCGCAATATTTCAAACTCAAAACGTTTCCCCGAAATCAAATTTTTAGGAGCTTAATCCCGCTTTCCGCTATATCTTTTTTGGCCAACGCTTTTTTCAAGCCAACGCAGAAAAAGGATGCCGCTGCAATCGGGGCTAGGAATTCCAACTTTAATTCAACATTTGTCATAAAAATATCGTGACAACAAACAATCAACTAAAAGTATAGTTGAGAAAATATTCGATGTGGGAATGTCTATCATCTCACATCTATTATCTAAAATCTAAAAAGATGGGAAATTTAAAACTAAAAGGAAAAGATATATTAAAATTAGGGTATCCAAACAATCAGAGTGTCAACATTGCTCTGGAAGTGATGAAAAGAAATTTTGCAACCAAAAATATTCATTATGTAAAATCTCTTTTAAAAGAAATCCAGCAAAATCCGGAGAGCTTTGAGAAAGATTTAACCTTCGGGCAAATCGCAGAAGCTTTGCTTTCATCAAAGAAAACCGAGAAAAGAATGCTCAATACAAATCGAGCCTCCTTCCAGATTTTCGGAAACAGTATTTCCGATGAAGCAAAAAACCAATTGTACACAGCTTTGAAACTGCCAATTGCAGCGCAAGGAGCTTTGATGCCCGATGCACACAGCGGTTACGGACTTCCAATCGGCGGAGTTTTGGCAGTTGAAAATGCCGTAATTCCTTACGGAGTCGGAATGGATATTGGCTGCAGAATGAGTCTCAGTATTTTGGATACCCCAATTTCATATCTGGATGGAGCAAGAGATAAATATGAAAAAGCGCTTGCCGAGCACACTAAATTCGGGATGTACGAAACGCATAAATCTCACATCGAACACGAAATTTTCGACAGAGACACGTTCGATTTAATTCCGATTTTGAGAAGATTAAAAGGAAAAGCCATCAAACAAATGGGAAGTTCCGGAGGCGGAAATCACTTTGTGGAATTCGGGGAAGTGGAAATCACGGAAGAAGACGAACAAATCGGACTTTCAAAAGGGAAATATCTCGGAATCCTTTCTCATAGTGGTTCACGCGGATTGGGGGCAGAAATCGCTCAGTATTATTCGAGAGTGGCAACCGAACAATGTCCGTTGCCGAAAGAAGCGCAAAATTTCGCCTGGCTGGATTTGAACACGCATCTCGGTTTAGAATACTGGACGGCGATGAATCTTGCTGGAGATTACGCTTCGGCTTGTCACGACGATATTCACAGAAGATTGGTAAAGGCAGTCGGCGGAAGAGTGAAAGCCAGAATCGAAAACCATCACAACTTCGCCTGGAAAGAAACCCACAACGGAAAAGAAGTGGTAGTTCACAGAAAAGGCGCAACTCCCGCTAATGAAAACGAGTTGGGAATGATTCCCGGCTCGATGACGGCAAAAGGTTTCATCGTCCGAGGAAAAGGAAATCCGGATTCGCTGAACTCGGCTTCACACGGAGCAGGACGGGCTTTTTCGAGAGGAGAATGCAGAAATCGTTTCACTCAAAATGACATCAAAAAAGAATTAAAACTAAAGAATGTCACTTTGATGGGCGGAAATGCGGAAGAAGCTCCGATGGCGTATAAAGATATCAACGAAGTGATGAATGCACAAAGCGAATTGGTTGATATTCTCGGAACTTTTCAGCCTCGAATTGTGAGGATGGATAAATAAACTTCACTTTTTGTCATTCCGGTGAAGGAGGAATCTCAATTGAAATTCAGAGATTCTTCACTTCGTTCAGAATGACAAAAAACAAATCAAAAAAAACAATGGACAAAATAATACAAATCACCTCAGGAAGAGGACCTTTAGAATGTCAATGGGTAGTTGCCAAAGTTCTGAAGGTTTTCCTTGAGGAAGCAAAACACAATCACATCGATTACGAAATCATCCACCGTGAAAACGGCGATGAAAACCTAACGTTGAAATCTGCGACATTACTTTTAAAAGGGAAAAATATAAATGAATTTCTAAAATCGTGGTTGGGAAGCATTCGCTGGATTGGGAAAAGCACATTCAGAAAACTACACAAAAGAAGCAACTGGTTTATCGGGATTTTCGAACTGGAAGGTTTGGCGAAAATTGAATTTAATGAAAAAGATATTCAGTTTCAGACGATGAGAAGCCAGGGAAGTGGCGGACAAAACGTGAATAAAGTGGAAACTGCAGTTCGCGCAACCTATCCGAAAACCGGGCAAAGTGTTTTCGTGCAGGATTCTCGTTCGCAATTGGAAAATAAGAAACTTTCTATCATCAGACTCAAAGAAAAAGTGATGGAATTTCATATTCAGCAATTGGAAAAACTAATGCAGGAAACGTGGAACAATCATTTGAATGTTCAAAGAGGAAATCCAGTCCGAACATTTTCAGGAACAGATTTTAAAAAGAATCATCAGGAAAAATCTTTCAAAAAAGAAAGAAATATTCTGAAAAACGAATTAAAAAACTACAGAAATGACCTTAACTAAAAGTAAATATTATTTCGAAGTTTTGGATAATTATCCTTACAGTTTGCCGGATTGCCTGGAAGCATTGAACTATGCGCTTTCTTACGACCCGGAAGATGCGGATTCGCTTTGTCTGATGGGAAGAATCTACAGCGAAATGCTCATCGATTACGAAAAAGCAAAACTCTATTTTGAAGAAGCGATGCAATGTGATGTGACGAACCTCAACACGCCAAAATATTATATCAAATGTCTTTTGGATAACGAAGATTTGCTGGAAGCTGAAAAACTGATCAATTATTCTTTAAACATAAAAGGAATCGACAAATGCAGGATCTTAATCCAAAAATCGTATCTATTTGAAATAAAAATGGATTATAAAAATGCTTTGGAAGCTTTAAAACAAGCTAAGATTTTTACTTATGACCAGGAAATGCTGGCTTTTTTGAAGAATAAGGAAAAACTCATCAAAGAGAAAATGCCCAAAAGGTCAAAGAAAAAAACAGCTAAAAAGAAGAAGGAGACAAAATAAGTCTCCTTTTTTGTAACTTTATTTATGGAATTACACTTTGAATTAAAACATTTTCGGTTAAAAGAAACTTTTTCAATTGCTTACGGAAGCTATAACAAAAGAGAAGTGCTGCTTGTGGAGCTATCTCATCAAAACCGTAAGGGCTATGGAGAATGTGTAGCGATAGATTATTATCAGATTAATCTTCAAAATTTTGTTTTAAAATTAAAGGAAATTCAGTCTAAAATTGAAGTTCAAAAAATTGTTTATCCAAAAGATTTTTTCAAGTTTTTATTTAAATTAAATCTGCATCCTTTTTTACTTTCTGCATTAGATTGTGCGTATTGGGATCTATTCGGTAAGCTGGAAAATAAAAGTTTTATTGAATTAAATAGTCTGCCTTTTGAAAATCTAGTTGAAAGTTCAATCACAATTTCCATCGGTGAGATTGATAAACAAATCCAAAAAATAGAAAATAGCACCTGGAATAAATTCAAGGTAAAATGCAAAGGCTTAGATAAAACCCACGTTGAAAAACTTTTACAATTAAATCAAAATATTGCTCTGGATTCTAATGCAAGTTTTACTGATGAAGATTGTCTCTGGCTTCAGGAAAACCACAAAATTCAAAAATTTTCTTATCTGGAACAGCCGAGGCCTATTGATCATTATCAAATTTTAAAAAAGGAAGGTTCTGCGAATTGGATGGCTGATGAAGATTGTCAAAATATTCATTCTTTAGAAGAATTAATACCTTATTATAAAAGCATCAACATCAAACTCATGAAATGTGGAGGATTAACTCCAGCTTTAGCAATGATTAAAAAGGCGGAAGAATTAAACTACAAAATTATGATCGGCTGTATGACGGAGTCAACAGTAGGAATTTCGGCCGCCTGCGTTTTGGCAGGGCTGGCTGATTATGCAGATTTAGACGGAGCAAACCTTATTTCCAATGACTATGCTACCGGAAGTTTTGTCGAAAAAGGCAAAATTATCCTATCCGAAAAATCAGGTTTGGGAATAGAATTAACATAAAAAAGACTTTCAGAAGAAAGCCTATTTTTTATTTGCTGAAATTAGATAATCATACACCATTTGATGTTGGTCATCATTTAGTTTAGCTTTTGGAGCCATCCTGCTTAACGTTTTTATCCATCCCTGATCGTCGTGTTTTGCAGGATCCGGTAATTTGTGACATCTGTTGCACGAATTTTCAAAAATGGTTTTCCCTTGAGTAAGCTGTTCGGTGGAAGTATATTTCGGGCCGGTTACAGCGACACTTTTGGGGCCACATGAAATCATGAATACAGAACCTAGAATCATACCTAAAATCAATTTTCTCATAATAATATTTTTTTAAGTGATTATTTTTCCACAGAAACAATATAATCATAAACCCACTGATGTTGCTCATCTGTAAGTTTTGCTTTTGGAGCCATAGAATTCATAATTCCCACCCATTGTACAGAAGTATGAGCCGTTGGATCCGGCAATTTGTGGCATCTTCCACAAGAATTTTCAAAAATTGTTTTTCCTTGTGCAATCTGTGCAGCAGTAGAAGTTGCAGGTCCCGTTGGAGCAGTGGCTGTTTGAGTTTTTGGTGTACAGGATGATAACAAAACAGCAGTGAATGATGCTACAGCGATTATTTTTCTCATGTTTCTTACTTTTGATTAATAACAAATGTAACAAATTCCCATTGCCATTGATGAAATCAAACGTAGTTTTAATTTAGAAGAAATAAAATTAAGGGATAGTTTTGTGGGATTTTGAAGGTTAATTTCATATTTTTGAATTAATGAAATTTTCTACCGACGAACTCATCAAAGGAATACGATCAGGCAATAAACGCCTGATTGCGAAAGCTATTACGTTAGTTGAAAGTAAAAAAGCTGAACACAGGCTTCAGGCCGAAGAGCTTCTAAAAAAGATAATGCCTTTTACCGGAAATTCAGTCAGGGTCGGCATTACAGGAGTCCCTGGTGCCGGAAAGTCAACTTTTATAGAAAGTTTCGGAAGATTGGCAATTTCGAATGGCAAAAAAGTAGCTGTTTTGGCGATCGATCCGAGCTCGGCAATTAACAAAGGAAGTATTTTAGGCGATAAAACCAGAATGGAAGAATTAGCAAAAGAAGAAAATGCTTTCATTCGCCCTTCCCCAAGTTCAGGTTTTTTGGGAGGTGTTGCCAATACAACATTCGAAACCATGATGATTTGCGAAGCTGCAGGTTATGATTATATTTTAATTGAGACAGTTGGTGTAGGACAATCAGAAGTTTTAGTAGCAGATATTACCGACGTCTTTTTATTCTTAAAAATTATCGGAGGTGGAGATGAGCTTCAAGGTATCAAACGTGGAATTATGGAAATGGTCGATCTAATTTTCATTAATAAAGTTGATCAGGATAATATTCAAAAAGCAAAAAACACAAGATTAGAATTAAAACGGGCTCTAGATTTCATCCCTCCAAAAGAAAAAGACTGGAAGGTTCCTGTATTGCTCGGTTCGGCTTTACATAATGAAGGATTGGATGAAATTTATACTAAAATACATGAATTTATCAGCCTGAAAAAGAAAACTCGCCGTTTTGACGAGGTACGGACTCAACAGGCAGAGAAACGTTATGAGTATTGGGTTCAGGAATATATTTTGGCTATGATGAAAAGAAACGAATCTCTGGAAGAAGCTTATCTTCAGCACAAAAAAAATGCTTCAGCAATGGTTTCAAATCCAAGTACTGAAGCAAAGTTATTTGTTGAAAAATTTTTTAGAGATTAGAATTTCGTTTTCAAGATTTTTAAACCTCATATCCCTCATCTACAAATTAAAGCTTTTCCTTAGGCTCTTCATTTTCAGAAATATATCCGTCATAAGAAATTGGCTGTCTGTCGTTACTTTTAATAGATGTAAATGCTTTTCCGTTTTTGAAAACTTCAATGGTAATTTCGTCTACTGTACTTACGTCTTTTACTTTAATCGTTACGATCCATTTTCCTTTTTTACCCTGGATACTGTTTACCGTAAAATCTTTTGAGGTGAATCTATAACCGTTTTTATCTGTATTTCCGTAAGACGGATTAAAAACTCTTCCGAAGTAAGGCAGAACAACCTCAAGTTTATCTTTTTTCAAATCAATACTATAATTGCTTCCCGAGAGATCTAAAATTCTTGTAGATGTAGAATTCGGCATTGAATTCATCACGTTGATTACATCATAGTTTGTAGGTGTAGCTCTTTCTGCATGGAATGAAAAATCCTTAGAAGTCACAAGATTTGTTACTGTTTGAGGATCCATATTCTGTGCAGTGCAGCTTTGGAAAAATAATAAAAATCCCAAAACGAATATAATTGAAATATACTTTTTCATGACATTAAAATAATTATTAAATTTAAATAGCAAAATGTATGCAAATATATCGTATCAAGAAACTTTTGGAATAGAAATTGTAAATGATGAATTAATAACACTCGAAACTATGAAAATAACACATTTATTAGGAATAGGAGCAATGGCTCTGTCAGTTGCAGCTTGTACTACAAACCCTATCACAGGGAGGTCTTCTTTGCAATTAGCAAATAATTCTGAGATACTTACCATGTCTTCACAAGAATATAAAACTACATTGGCAAAAGGCAAGGTGATAACCGGAACGGCAGATGCAAAAAGAGTAGTAAGTGTTGGAAGCAGAATAAAATCAGCAGCAGAAAAATATTATCAAAGCATTGGAAGAAGTGCAGATTTAGCAAATTATAATTGGGAATTTAATCTCCTGCAAAGCAGTGAACTGAATGCCTGGTGTATGCCAGGGGGAAAAGTTGCTGTTTACACAGGAATTTTACCCATTACTAAAAATGATAATGGTCTTGCAGTAGTATTGGGACACGAGGTTTCTCACGCTTTGGCGGGTCATGGAAATGAAAGAATTTCTCAGGCAATGGTTGCCCAATACGGAGGTCAAATTTTAGGAGGAACAATTTCTAATGGCCAATGGGCAAGTGTTTTTGAAAAAGTTTATCCTATCGGTTCCCAGGTTGCTTTATTAAAATATGGTAGAAATCAGGAGTCTGAAGCGGATGAAATGGGATTATACCTTATGTCAATGGCTGGATATGACCCTAGAGAGGCAATTCCTTTCTGGAATAGAATGGAAAGCGCTGCTACGGGTTCCAGACAACCGGAATTCTTATCTACCCACCCGAATCCTGAAACAAGAATTGCAGATATCAATAAAGATTTGCCAAAGGCTTTAGAATATTATAAGGCTGCAGGGGGAAAATTATAAATTAGAATTTTTAATCTTGAATATAGCCTTATTAAATTTTCACTAAATTTGGTAAGGCTTTAATTTAATCATTTAAACACAATATTATGAAAGGTTTATCAATTACCGGACTTATACTTTTAGCTATATCGATTTTACTTTTTTATCTGACGACTAATGGTTTTACGGCTAAAGAAATTGGATTGCCTCATATCATGGGAGTTATGGGAGGTATCGGGATCGGGCTTATCATTGGCGGATTGGTAGGGTATGTAAGTAAAGGAAGCGCCATCAAAGCTGATCAAAAAAGAAAAGAATTTAAGCAATTACAAAAAGATAAAGAAGAGCTCGAAAAACAAGCCGCAGAAATTGCAAAACGCGAAGCAGAGCTTGAGTCTCAAAAGCAAAATCCTCAAATCTAAGACTTGAGGATTTTTTATAGTTGTTATTTTCGAATTATTTAAAACTTATAGCCAACGCCTACCATAAATAAATTTGGCCGGTTATCGTATCTTATTTCCTGTTCAGAACCAGCTACTGTTCTTATAAATTTTCTTGAATCTTTGCTGAATGCACCTTCATACCTTGCATTAAGAATCAGTTTTTTGATTTCAAACTGTGCTCCAAACTGATAACCTACGGTAAAATTATCTCTTGAGTTTTCTTTAAAGTCATTAAAAGTATCTTCTTTGCTTAGATTGTAACTAGCAACCGGACCTACAAACACCCCCAAAGTATTACCTAAAAGATTATATCCTAAAAGTACAGGTAAATCTACGCGATTGCTTTTGATATCGAAAGTTGTTTCGTCAGTGGTAAATTCATTTTTAAAATGAGTGTAATACAATTCCGGCATCACAAACAATGAGCCCGGTAGTGGTACTTTTAATGAAAGTCCTACATTAAAACCTGCATTGTTTTTTCCACTTCCTTCTATGGCATCATTTACTGTTCCTTTAATATTTTTCCAAGAAGGAGAACCCGTTGGAAATATTAAATTTGCTTTACCTGCAAGAGAAATCTGAGCAGATGCAAATATTGAAAACCCGATTAATGCTATACTAAGTACCTTTTTCATTATCGTCTATTTTTGTTATCGTATTATCAATAGTTTTATTATTCTCAAGTAAATATTCTCTCAGCTCTTTAAAAAGTTCTGATGAATAAACGAAATCAATAAGATTTTTATTGCCCGCTGTAATCAAAATGTCTTTATTTCCTTCCCATTCTTTGATACCTAATCTCAGGTAAACGATCTTTTCACCAATCGTCATTACAGAGTTCATATCGTGAGTGTTGATGATAGTCGTAGTATTGTATTCCTTTGTGATTTCAAGTAAAAGATCATCAATTACATTTGAAGTATAGGGATCAAGACCTGAGTTTGGTTCATCACAGAATAAATATTTAGGATGATTTACAATCGCTCTTGCAATAGCCACACGTTTTTGCATCCCTCCGGAAATTTCAGATGGGAATTTTCTGTTGGCTTTATCTAAATGCACTCTTCCGATTACTTCAAAAACTCGTCTTTTCTTTTCCCTGTATGTCAAATTGGTGAACATATCCAACGGGAACATAATATTTTCTTCCACTGTTAAAGAGTCAAATAAAGCGCTTCCCTGAAATACAGTTCCGATTTCTGCACGAAGTTCCTGCTTCTCCTCCCTGTTCATCACATTAATATTCCTTCCGTCAAAAAGAATTTCTCCTGATGATGGCTGATAAACATTCAGCAGGCTTTTAAGAAAAACGGTCTTTCCTGACCCGCTCTGCCCGATAATTAAGTTTACCTTTCCTTTATCGAAAGAGGTTGAAATTCCCTTAAGTACTTCAACTTCATCAAAACTTTTCTTTAAATTTTTTACCTCAATCATTAGCTTAATATTAATTGGGTTAATAATAATTCGGAAAGAATGATGAATACCATCGTCCAAACCACCGCCTGTGTACTTGCTCTACCCACTTCCAGTGAACCTCCTTTTACGGTATAACCAAAGTATGATGGAACGGTTGCAATAATAAATGCAAAAACTGCAGTTTTAGTAAATGCATAATACATGAAAAGATTGGGCATATACATTTGGATACCGGTGATATAATCAGACTGGGTCCAGTTTCCTGTTAACATTCCGGCAATATATCCTCCCAGAATACCGAACACGATACTTATTGCAATAAGTAAAGGATTGAAAATCACACATGCGATAATTTTAGGAAGTATTAAAAAGTTGGGTGAATTTACCCCCATAATATCCAAGGCATCAATCTGTTCGGAAACCCTCATTGTCCCAATACTTGAAGCAATATATGAGCCCACCTTTCCCGCCAGAATCAAACTGATAATGGTAGGGGCAAATTCTAAAACCAATACGGCTTTAGTAGCATATCCTACAAATGATGGCGGAATAGGAAAAGAAGAAGCATCAAAGTTATTAAACATTTGAATCGCAACTACTGCTCCTACGAATATAGATGTAAAGATCACCAACCCGAATGAGTTGACTCCCAAATCATTGATTTCTCTCATGAACAGCTTCCAAAAGACTCTCATTTTCTGAGGCTTTTGCATTGATTTTCCCAGAAGGATAATATATTCTCCTATCGCTGTAAAAAACTTTTTTAACATTCTGCTAAATTAGACTTTTTTTATTAAAGCATTATTTATTTTGCGTTTTTGTCTCCGCCTATTACTAAGAAAATGGTTTTCAAAATGATGACCAAATCCAGTACAAAACTCCAGTTTCGAACATAAAAAGCATCCGCTAAAACACGTTTTTTCATTTCTACTTCTACATTTCCTGAGTCACCTCTCAAACCGTTTACCTGCGCAAGGCCGGTAATTCCGGGGTTTACCATACTTCTTAAACTGTATCTCCCGATTTTCGGCTTATAATAATTGTCTACTGCCAGCATATGTGGTCTTGGCCCCACTATCGACATTTCACCCCTCAACACATTCAAAAACTGCGGCATTTCGTCAAGACTGGTTTTTCTCAAAAATTTTCCGATTTTCGTAATTCTCAAATCATTGTCAGCGGTTGTTTTCGTTGCAGACTCTTCATTTACAATCATCGTCCTGAATTTGAAACAATTAAATACCTCTTCATGAAAACCATATCTTCTCTGTATGAAAAAAACAGGCCCTTTTGATGTTATTTTAATAAAAATTGCAATAATTGGAAAAAGCCAAGAACAAATACCAATTAAAACAATGATTGAAAAAACAATATCAAAGATTCTTTTTAATAAAAAATTGGAATAATAATCTAAGGGATATCTTGCCTGGTTTAAAACAGGCTGAGTCTGTATATATCCCAAATCATAAAGGAAAAAATCTGTTTGAGTAATACTCGGAATCAATGAAATATGAACTTTATTCTCTTCCGCTAATTTGAAAAGATTATCTTCAATTTCCTGATCAAGCGAGTTTTCTGTTGGTAAAAACAGGGTATGAATACCATTTTTCTTCCAAAAATCAATCAACTTTTCTGATTCTAGCTCAGTATTGTATTCAAATATTTTGTATCCGTAATCTTTTCTGTCTTTAAATATATTCTTTAAAATTTCTGTAGAACTGTTTTCATTCAAAAACATAATATTTCTGTGATTGATACCTAAACTACGGATATATTTGATTCCGAAATAGATAAGTGATTTCGACAGAGAAACAAAGAAAAACAGATAAAGCGAAAGCCAGTAAATATCCGAATTGAAAAATGCATTGTAACTTACTTTTCCAATAAGAAAAACCCCAAAAACAAATAACAGAAAGTGTATTAAAAGCCGTTCAAGAAATAAAGTATACGTGAGATTTCTGGGGATATTATAAATTTTTGTTCTGCCACTCAGAAGCATCCAGAACAAAAATAACAAAGCCAGAGAAAACGCATTTTGATACCAAGATTCCTGATTGTATTTTAATTCTTCGTTTCGACTTATAAAAAAGAATATAAAAATAGATGCAATAACCAAAAGGTCAAGCAAAATGATAATCGATTTCAGGTATCTAGAGTATCGAATTCTTTGCATCTATCACTATATAAACGAATACGGGGATCTAAGATACATATTTTTTATGGTATGTTAAGATATTTATGAGTTTGAACAGAAGCTTGCCATCTTGGGTTTGCAAGGATGAAATCTGTGATTTTCGGATACATTTCATCACGCTTACTCCATTCGCTCTGAAGGTACAATTTGCAGTTTTCAGAAACTTTTGCAGCCTGTTCTTCAGCAAATTTAAAATCGTTATTATTAAAAATAATTACCTTAAGCTCACTCGCTTTTTCATAAATTTCTTCTTTCGGAAGTCCTGTTTTCTTTGGAGAAAGAGTAATCCAGTCGATTTGCCCACTCATAGGATAAGCTCCGGAAGTTTCAATATGAATAGTGCATCCCAGTTCTTTTAATCTGGATGTTAAAATATCAAGATTCCACATTAATGGTTCTCCGCCTGTTAAAACAATTGTTTTACAATGCTTTGCCGCAGTTTCTGCAATTTCTTCCGTACTCATTAGCGGATGCAGATTGGGATCCCAACTTTCTTTTACATCACACCAATGACATCCAACATCACAGCCACCCAATCTTATGAAATAAGATGCTTTTCCTGTATGCGCTCCCTCTCCCTGAAGAGTGTAAAAATGCTCCATTACAGGGAGCATTTTACCTTCTTTTAATAAAATATCTTCTTCTTTATTCATTTTAAATTTAGTCATTATAGACTGAAGTCTTGTAAGCAATGATGGTGTTCTTCATCAACATAGCTCTTGTCATAGGCCCAACTCCTCCTGGAACCGGTGTAATCCAGCTTGCTTTTGCAGCACAGCTGTCAAAATCCACATCACCTGCAAGGTAATATCCTTTTGGGGAATCATTATCTACTCTCGTAATTCCCACGTCAATAATTACCGCTCCTTCTTTGATCATTTCCCCTTTTAAGAAGTGTGGATCTCCTAAAGCCGTAATCACAATATCTGCTTTTTTAGTATATTCTTCGATATCTTTAGTATACGAATGCGTAAGAGTAACAGTGGAGTTTCCGGGAAAATCTTTTCTTCCCATCAGAATACTCATTGGTCTTCCTACGATTTTACTTCTTCCAATGATTACGCAGTCTTTACCTTTCGTTTCAATATTATATCTTTCTAATAATGTTAAAATTCCGAAGGGAGTGGCTGGTAAAAAAGTATCCATTTCCAATGCCATTTTCCCGAAGTTTTCAGGATGAAAACCGTCAACATCTTTTCTTGGATCGATCGCGTTAATGATTTTTTCCTGATCAATCTGATCCGGTAAAGGCAACTGAACGATGAAACCGTCAACTGCTTTAGACTTATTCAATTCATCGATTTTTTCCAATAATTCAGATTCAGAAACCGTGCTTGGAAATTTAACTAAGCTAGACTGAAATCCTACTTCTTCACAATCTTTCACTTTAGCGTTTACATAAGCTTTGCTCGCCCCGTTGTTTCCCACAAGAATGGCTACCAAATGTGGTGCTCTTTTTTTGCTTCCAAGGATTTTTTCAACTTCAACCTTGATTTCTGCTTTTATTTCTTTAGATACTTTTAATCCGTCAAGAATTTCTGCCATTTTACTTTTTATTAGATATTTACTTTCAATTTACTTATTTCCTTTGTAATAATTGATCAACCCATTGGTTGAACTGTCATGAGAGTTAACTGTCTCATTATTCTCAAGTTCCGGCAAGATTTTGTTTGCTAAAACTTTCCCTAATTCTACCCCAAACTGGTCGAAACTGAAAATATTCCAGATAACTCCCTGAACGAAAATTTTATGCTCATACATTGCAATCAACTGTCCTAATGAGAACGGAGTTAATTCTTTGAATAATATAGAGTTAGTAGGTGTATTTCCATGGAAGACTTTATAGTTTAATAAAAAGTCAATTTCCTTATCAGATTTTCCGGAATTTTTTAATTCTTCCTCAACTTCTTCTTCTGTCTTTCCAAACCCAAGTGCTTCAGTCTGAGCAAAAAAGTTGGCTAATAATTTATCCTGATGATCAGAAACTTCATTACAGCTTTTTGCGTAAGCAATAAAATCTGCAGGAATCAGTTCTGTTCCTTGATGAATTAATTGATAGAAGGCGTGTTGTCCGTTTGTTCCAGGTTCTCCCCAAATAATAGGCCCTGTTTCATATTCTACAAATTCACCGTTTCTGTCAACGCATTTTCCGTTACTTTCCATATCACCTTGTTGAAGATAGGCTGCAAATCTGTTTAAATATTGAGAATAAGGAAGAATTGCATAGCTAGTTGCAGCATAGAAATTACGATACCAAATTCCTAACAGTCCCATTAATACCGGAATGTTTTCAGAAAAATCCGCAGTTTGGAAATGCTGGTCAGTATCAAAAGCTCCCTTTAATAACTGTTCAAAATTTTCATAGCCAACTGAAAGCACAATACTTAAACCAATTGCACTCCAAAGTGAGTATCTTCCGCCAACCCAATCCCAGAATTCGAAGATATTTTCTTCTGCAATCCCGAAGTCTTTAACTGCCTGAACATTAGTAGACAAAGCTACAAAATGTTTCGCCACATCCGCCTGATTTCCAGCCTTTAAGAACCATTTTTTTGCTGAATTGGCATTTGTCATTGTTTCCTGAGTGGTAAACGTTTTGGAAGCAATAATAAATAAAGTTGTTTCAGGATTTAAATTTTTAACAACTTCTGCAATATGATTTCCGTCCACATTAGAAACAAAATGAACGTTTAACCTAGTTTTAAAATGTTTTAAAGCAGACACCACCATCACAGGTCCCAAATCAGAACCCCCGATTCCAATATTAACGACATCTGTGATTTCTTTTCCGCTGAAACCTTTGTGGGCTCCTGAGATAATACTTTCTGAGAAAGCCTTCATGTGGTCAAGAACTCTTTTGATCTGCGGTTTTATATTTTCTCCGTCTACTAAAATTTCTTTATCAGAAAAGTCTCTCAAAGCAGTATGCAAAACCGCTCTTCCTTCTGTTTCATTGATTTTATCCCCGGAAAACATTTTAGAAATTGCATCTTTCAACTGACATTCTTCCGCAAGGCTCAATAAAAGCTCTTTTGTTCTTGCATCGATAAGATTTTTAGAATAATCAAAAAGAAAATTATTTCTTTGTAAAGAAAATTCTTCAAAACGATTAGGATTATAGGCAAAAAGGCTTCTCAAATCGAAATCATTGTTTCCAAAATGTTCATCAAGAGCTTTCCAGCTATTTGTTTGTTTAGGATTTATTTTTGACAGCATAATTCAGGCTTAATTAAAGAATTTAGGAGCATTTTAATTAAAATAAACTCCGTTATTATATTTTAATTTGCAAATTTAAGGAAAAAATGAATGGGGTGAATGTCTCAAAATGATAAGAAATATGGAAATCTTCAAAATTTAATGTATTTCTTACCAAATCCAAAAACCTCCGCACAAAACGAAGGTTGTAAAATTTAAAATTATGTTGATAACCAAAAGGTTAGGATAGCTTTAATTTGAATCAGGTTTAATCAGCCTTTTTGAAATATTTTCTTTTTCCTAAAAAATAAATAACAGCTGCTGAGATTAATAATATTGGCCAAATCATGATTAACCCAACAATAATTTTCTGGATCAGATAATATCCTTCTACAAAAGCTGTTTTTGCGCTGTATATAAAATTGAATTTATATTTGTTATCTATATTTTTTGTATTGGTAATCGCAATTTCTGCCATACGCAGTTTCGGTTCTTTAATGTAAATATCAACAGTACTGTAATTGATGTTATCAGCAACATTCATGGTTTCCAACTGTTGCTGATTTCCCTCTTTCATATTGTCATTGCTCATGTTTACTTTGTCTTTATTCACTTTCATCTGAGCAATATCTTCGTTGTTTTTTTTATTTCTCTGAGTCTCAAGCTCTGCATATTTTATACTTGCTGTCACATCTTCGGCAATAATGATTCTTGAATTCAGGAAAAGCTTTTTATCATTAATTAAGGTTAAAAATTCACCTAATTTACCTGCCGGAACACGCACCTGCATACTATTTTCTGTTTGAAATTTTTTCACCAGCACTGCATTTTCGTTTGATGTATTGTAAATATCTTCTGAAATTACATTAGTCTTCAAATTACTTTTTGTCACAAATCCACCCAATTCCTGAACCGATTTTTCAATAGAAATTGTAGATTCGTATACATCTTTCACTTCCATGTTTACACCTGCAGTTTTGATGAACTGTTTATCTTTAACTTTCATCGTTGCTGCAGAAGAGACACTGTCAGAAACAATAACTGCTGCCGAATCTGATTCTGCATAGCTTTTATATTCCGTATCTGAAACAGCTGCTTCTCCCTTTTTACATGAATAAATTCCTAATAAAAGCATGCTTGCTAGTGACAATTTTATATAAGTAGTTTTCATAATGTTGATTTTTAATGTTTTGCTTATCCCAAAGTTGCAACTGAATCATTTGTAATATTTGAAAATTGCAGGTAAAAATTTTGTAAACAGAATTTCTATTTTAAGCACTTAAAAATCAATTATTTGTAAAGTAATTTCAATAATAACCGTTTGTTTTCGGATTAATTTTTGCTTAACTTTTACAAATCAAACACACAATAATTATTTTATGTCAAACACCTTTTTTAAAATCAGAAACACAATAGAATTATTCAGATCAATAGATTTTGATCAGTTAAATACTATTTCTCAAAAAGTAGATTTGCCCAAATTGATGCAGAATTTCTCAAAACTTGATGATAAGCAACTTGGAGGGTTGATGAAAATGCTTGATCCACACAAAAAAAAGAAAGAACTTCCACTAATCGATGGTGATTTTTACGATATTTACCACACGCTGTCTCCTGAACAACGGGAAATCCAGCTTAAAGTAAGGGCCTTCATGGAAAAAGAAGTAAAACCTTTGGTTAATCATTATTGGCTGAGAGATGAGTTTCCTTTCGAATTAATTCCGAAGTTTCAAAAACTGAACATCTGTGGGGTAACATATGAGGGGTACGGGTGTCCCGGAATGCCTTTCCTAATGGAAGGGGTTATCGCCATGGAAATGGCAAGAATTGATGCTTCAATTGCTACTTTTTTCGGAGTACAATCAGGATTGGCAATGGGTTCAATTTATATATGCGGATCTGAAGAGCAAAAACAAAAGTGGCTTCCCCAGATGCAAAAATTTGAAAAAATTGGAGCATTTGGATTGACAGAGCCGGAAGTAGGTTCCGGAGCAGCAGGAGGCTTAACCGTAACCTGCAAAAAAACTTCCGAAGGCTGGGCTTTAAATGGCCAGAAAAAATGGATCGGAAATGCAACGTTTGCAGATTTGGTAATTATCTGGGCAAGAGATTTAGATGACGGCGAAGTGAAAGGTTTTATCGTTGAAAAAGATAATCCGGGCTATTCTGTTGAGAAAATTAAAGGGAAAATGGCATTGAGAATTGTTCAAAACGGACTGATTACCCTAAAAAACTGTATAGTAACAGAAGAAAATAGATTGCAAAACGCCAACTCATTCAAAGACACGGCAAAAGTATTAAGAATGACAAGAGCCGGAGTAGCATGGATGGCAACAGGCTGCGCAAGAGGCGCTTATGAAAGTGCATTAGCATATACAAGGACAAGGGAACAATTCGGAAAACCGATTGCTTCTTTTCAAATGATCCAGGGACATTTGGTAGAAATGTTATCAAATCTTACAGCAATGCAGACTATGGTTTTCAGACTTTCTGAGATGCAGGATGAAGGTATTTTAAAAGATGAACATGCTTCTTTGGCTAAAGTTTTCTGTACATTAAGAACTCGAGATATTGTTTCCAGAGCCCGTGAAGTAATGGGTGGAAACGGAATTCTCCTTGAATATGATGTTGCCAGATTTGTTGCCGATGCTGAAGCAATTTATTCTTATGAAGGAACAAAGGAAATCAATTCACTAATTGTCGGAAGATCGATTACCGGCTTCAGTGCATTTGTATAAACCTATAAATGAATGGTCAATCTAAATTACAATTGACCATTCATCATTTCATATTTTGTTAGCTTACTAAATTTTTATATTTATGCGAGTTATCAATAATCATCCAAAGATTGATCAGGAATAAGATTCCAGCGATTGACATACCCATTGGAGATTTATCCATAGTAAAAACGTGAACGACAATTCCTACCATTACCGGAAGAATAACAATAGCGCCCAAAGCTCTTGTTTTTGGGAAGATAAATAATAATCCTCCAATCACTTCTACGACTCCCACTAATGGCATCAGCCAGCTTATTTCTCCGAATGCGGCAAAAAGTTTCATTTGCTCAGGAGTAGGTTTTTCCATGGGCATATAATTAAAAAATTTGTTTAATCCTGCATTGATAAACATAAGCCCAAATAGAAGAGACAGAATAAATTTTACGGTTTTCATATTGCTAATTTTACATCAAATTTAAATAAAAATGCAATATATTTTAAAATTTATTATGAATCGTTTGCAATTTTTAGTCCATTTCCTCTAAAGTGATATTCTTGGATATTTTATACTTCTTTTTCTTTTTATGAGGTTTTTCTTCTTCACCGAGCAGTTTACCCCAAGGTTGCAGGCCTTCCACTCTTTCAAAAATAATTTTCAGAATAGCAATCGCCGGGATACATAAAAACATTCCTGCAATTCCCCACAAATGTTCCCCAATAATAATTCCAAGAAATGAAAATAAAGCATTGATTTTCACTTTGGAACCCACAACAAAAGGAAGAACGATATTACCGTCAACAATATGAACCGCAATATACCCAATGACTACATATATACAGGTAGAGGGTGTCCCCGTTGCAAATGCAATAAAACATGAAATCAAAAGTGAAATACATATTCCCAAATAAGGAATTACATTTAATAATCCCGTTAATACAGCCAAAAGAACAGCATATTTTACGCCTAAAACAGTAAGCACGATTGATGCAAGAATGGAAACAATAAATACCTGAAGACAGAGTCCTATGATATACTTTTTTGTCATCATTCTTACTTCATTTACTACTTCCTGTACACTTGTTTTATGTTTTTCATTAAAAACGGTTACAATAAAATTATTTAAAACCCTTCTGTAATTTAAAATGAAAATGAAAAACAGAATGAAAAATACAATAAAACCAAAACCCGTAGAAAAGACTCCAAATGTAAAACCAAGGATAACCCCTGATGAAGAAAGAAGCTTATTCAAACCCTGATCAAGATAATCTAACTGCTCATTGATTTTGATATGAAAAGTATCTGAAACCCAATGCTGGAGATTATTAAAAACTGTTGTGAATTGTCCTCTTAAATGGGGTAAATCTTTACTAAAACTTGATAATTGCGAACCGAAGAAATAAATTACTCCCGCTAAAATAACAAGCATAATCATTACAGATGTCATTGTAGAAATAGATCTTGGAAATCTTAATCTTCTCTCCAGAAAAGTTGCAAAAGGCAAAAACAGCATTGCCATTAAAAATGCCAGAAAAAAAGGAGCCAAAATACTTTGTCCTAATGCCAGCAAATAGCCAAGACCAATAATGGAGATGACAACAAGTGTAAGTTTGACAAGAAAAGGTAATCTAAGAAAATTCATAATTCAAAATCTGCAGGATAAAAATAAGGAAAACCTTCCGAATAGATGTTTTTATTTACTTATTTAACTTTTAAATATTTAAATTTTAAATCAATTATTTCATCAGGCAAAAGAACTCCTTCCCTAAAAAGATTACCAAACATGCTAAATTTTTAAAAAACCAGAAATATTTTTTGAAAGTTTATTAACCAAAAACCTATAAAAAGAATAAAACTTTTCATAGGTTTTGTATATTATAATTTTTAATCTTTTGATCCCAAATCATCCATCGTATCTTCCATTCCTCTGCTATTCGGGTGATATACCCTTTCCGAATCCAGAAAATAAATATTATGTTTTGCTTTGGCAATGATTCCGTTGTATACATCTTCAGGCAAACCTGCAGTATCTTTTTCTCCTTCATCTCCGGTTTGCTTTTTATAAACCTCAAGCGCTCCTCTTTCGTTTAAAATTGCTTTTGCTCTCTGTGCTTCTTCAAAATTATCCGAGTAAACAATAACATTCTGGTTACCAACACTATGTTTACTGTAAGCATCTAACATCTCTGTATCATTTGCAAAAATATGATCCCAAAAGCTTCTTGTTTTTACATCATCTTTATAATTATCAACAGACGATTCGTTTTCTAATCTGGATTTTGAAACAATAATATTTGCTTCGCTAAAACCTTTTTCTTTTAAATCTTTTTTAATTTCCTCTGTGTTTACAGTTGCAGGAAATACTGAAATTACTGTATAGGCCATAATGAAATTTTTCATTAACCAGTACAAAACCCATGCAACTTATACTTTTTAAAAAGTTAATTAATTTAAAAATTTCTCTAAAATGTCAACCGCACACTTTGGAAGGTTTGTTCCTGGGCCGAAGATAAAATCGGCACCATTTGCGTATAAAAATTCATAATCCTGTTGAGGAATTACCCCTCCTACCACAATCGTGATATCGTCTGCACCAAGTTTTTTCAGTTCTTCCACAACTTGAGGGACTAGAGTTTTGTGACCGGCCGCCAAAGAAGAAACCCCTAAAATGTGAATATCATTTTCTACAGCCTGTTTTGCTACCTCTTCCGGGGTCTGGAATAATGGAGCAACATCAACGTCAAATCCCATATCAGCAAATGCCGTTGCCACTACCTTTGCACCTCTGTCGTGACCATCCTGTCCCATTTTTGCCACCATCAGCCTTGGACGTCGCCCCTCTTCTTCTTCAAATTTCTGAGTAAGTGTAAGGGCTTTTTCGAAAAATTCGTTTTTTCCTGCATTCATAGCATATACACCGGAAATTGTTCTAATATTTGCTTTATATCTGCCGAAACTTTCTTCCATTGCGTCACTCATCTCACCAAGTGTAACCCTTCTCCGGGCCGCTTCAATACATAATGCCAAAAGATTTCCTTTTCCTGTTTTTGCACTTTCGCGTATTTCATTTAAAATTTGCTCAACAGCATCGGAGTCTCTTCCTGTCTTTATGGTATTTAATCTTTCGATTTGTTTTCTACGTACCTCTGTATTATCAATATCTAAGATTTCAATTTGATCTTGTTTTAAATCTGATTTAAATGAATTTACCCCAATGATAAATTCTTCACCACTATCGATTTTAGCCTGCTTTCTTGCTGCCGCTTCCTCAATTCTCATCTTTGGAATTCCGGCTTCAATAGCTTTTGTCATTCCGCCTTCCTGTTCCACCTCATCGATGTATTTCATGGCTTCCTCAATCATTTGCTGAGTAAGGCTTTCGATCAGATTACTTCCACCCATGGGATCTACTACATCACAAATTCCACTTTCCTGCTGAAGAATGATCTGGGTATTTCTCGCAATTTTCGCCGAATAATCTGTCGGAAGTGCAATTGCTTCATCCAGAGCATTGGTATGAAGAGACTGTGTCCCTCCTAAAGCGGAAGACAGTGCTTCAATCGCCGTTCTTGTAATATTATTGAATGGCTCTTGTTCTGTTAAAGACCAACCAGAAGTCTGAGAGTGTGTCCTTAATGCTAAAGATTTTGGATTTTGAGGATTAAACTGCTTTAAAAGTGTAGCCCAAATATATCTTGCAGCTCTCATTTTAGCAATTTCCATGAAGTGATTCATTCCGATTGCCCAAAAAAAAGATAATCGGGGAGCAAAATCATCAACATTCATTCCTGCCTTAATTCCTGTTCTTACATATTCAAGACCATCTGCCAACGTATAAGCCATCTCCAAAACAGGAGTTGCTCCGGCTTCCTGCATGTGGTAACCTGAAATAGAAATTGAGTTGAATTTCGGGATATTCCGAGAAGTATATTCAAAAATATCCGCAATGATTTTCATCGAAGGCGCAGGCGGATAAATGTATGTATTTCTAACCATAAACTCCTTCAAAATATCATTCTGAATGGTTCCTGAAAGCAGTTCCTGTTTTACACCCTGCTCTTCTGCAGCTACAATATAGAAAGACAAAATGGGAAGTACCGCACCATTCATCGTCATGGAAACTGAAATTTGATCTAACGGGATTTCATTAAACAAAATTTTCATATCTTCAACAGAATCGATAGCTACCCCTGCTTTTCCAACATCCCCAACAACCCTTGCATGATCTGAATCATATCCTCTGTGTGTAGCCAAATCAAAAGCCACCGAAAGTCCTTTTTGACCTGCTGCCAAATTCCTTCTATAAAAAGCATTTGACTCTTCTGCCGTAGAAAATCCTGCATACTGACGGATTGTCCAAGGTTTCTGAACATACATTGTAGAATACGGACCTCTTAAATAGGGGTCAATCCCCGGCGAAGTTTCTGTTAAAGATTTATTTTTAACATCTTCTGCTTTATAAGATGATTTTAATTGAAGACCATCTTTTTCGAATTGATATATTTCCGTTTTCTTTTCGGTTATATTAAATTGAGGAGTTTTATTCTGAACTTCCCGTCTCATACTTTCAGATTTATTAGATGGCTAAAATTAAGCATTTTTGAAATAATAAATTAACATTGGTATTCTTATGATTTTCTGAAAGTTATCATATTCTGTTATATCATTCTCATTCAAATAAAAAGCCGGATGAAATTTTCATCCGGCTTTTTATTCATTTATAAATTTTTAAAGTTTAATTCCCATTTCAAAGAGAGCAAAAGAAATCAGATCTGCATTTTCTCCAATCACTTGTTCGGTTGACCTTCCGGCTCCATGACCTGCATTTTTTTCAATTCTCAATAGAATGGGATTCTTACAAGATTGCTTTTCCTGAAGTTCAGCACCAAACTTGAAAGAATGTGCAGGAACTACTCTATCATCATGATCACTAGTAATAATCATCGTTGAAGGATAGCAAATTCCTGATTTCACATTATGAACAGGGGAATATGATTTTAAATATTCAAACATTTCTTTATTATCTTCAGCTGTTCCGTAGTCATAAGCCCATCCCGCTCCTGCCGTGAATTTGTTATACCTCAGCATATCCAACACTCCAACTCCAGGAAAGGCAACTTTAGCCAAATCGGGACGCATCGTCATTGTAGCTCCTACCAACAGTCCTCCGTTTGATCTTCCGGAAAGAGCCATATGCTCTTTTGAGGTATAACCTTTACTTTGTAAATATTCTCCGGCTGCAATAAAATCATCAAATACATTTTTTTTCTGCATTTTAGTGCCTGCATCGTGCCATTTTTTCCCATATTCACCACCTCCACGGATGTTTGGGACAGCATAAATTCCTCCATTATCCATCCAGACTGCATTTGTTACGGAAAATGATGGCTGTAGACTAATGTTGAACCCTCCGTAAGAATATAAAATTGTAGGATTCTTACCATTGAGTTTAGTTCCTTTTTTATAGTTAATCATCATGGGAACTTTTGTTCCATCTTTTGAAGTGTAGAAAACCTGTTCCGAAACATAATCTTCAGGATTAAATTTCACTTCTGGCTTTTGGTAAACTTCTGATTTACCAGAATCTACATTAAATTTATATATTGTTCCCGGCGTTATATAATTGGTAAAAGAAAAATAAAGTTCTTTCTCCTTTTCTTTTCCTTCAAATCCTGAAACATTTCCTTTTCCCGGAAGAGTGATTTCTCTGATAAGCTTTCCTGATTTATCAAATTGTTTTACCTTATCTATCGCATCAACCATGTATGTCGCATAAAAATATCCTCCACCGGAAGAAATTCCCAATACATTTTCAGTCTGAGGAATCACATCTCTCCAGGTTTCAGGTGACGGGTCTTTGATAGTTGTTTTTACCAAACGCATATTTGGCGCATCTTTATCTGTGAAAATAAAAATCTCATCCCCTTGTGTATCAACAATACTTGCATTGATATCAAAACCTTTGTTGATTTGAACAAAGTCTCCACCATTTTTCAAATCTTTAATATATAATTCGTTTCCGTTTGTAGCGTTGGCAGCGGAAATAATCAAATATCTCTGGTCATCGGAAACTTGTGCTCCTAAATATCTTCTTGGTGTTTCATCTCCGCCAAAAATCAATTTATCTTCAGATTGTTTTGTTCCTAACTTGTGAAAATAGACTTTGTGTTTGTCTGTCATCCCGGAAAGCACAGTTCCCTCTTTTGGTTTGTCATAGCTTGAATAATAAAACCCTTCATCACTTTGCCAGGAAATTCCGCTGAATTTTACATCAACTAGAGTTTCATCAATTTGTTTTTTAGAAACAGCATCAATAATGATGATTGTATTCCAGTCACTTCCTCCTTCAGAGATTGAATATGCAGCTAAATTTCCTTTTTTGTTAAAACGCAACTGGGAAAGGGAAGTTGTTCCCTTTTCTGAAAAGTTATTCGGATCTAAAAATACTTCAGTCGTATGAGTTTTATTATTTGTTCTATAATAAACGGCTTGTGCCTGAAGACCATCATTTTTAGTATAATAAGTATACTCTCCCTCTTTGAAAGGCGCTGTGATTTTTTCATAATTCCACATTTCTTTCAGTTGATTTTTAATTTTATCCCTGAAAGGAATTTTTGAAAGATAATCTTGGCTGAAAGCCACCTCTTCATCCACCCATTTTTTTGTGTGTTCAGAATCATTTTCCAAATCCCGAAAAGGATCCGTCACTAAAGTTCCAAAATAAGTATCTGTCTGACTGCCTTTTAAAGCTTTAGGATAAATCATTTTTTGTGAGTAATAAGTTGCTGAAAACAGAACTCCAGCTGTTAATAAAATAGGTTTAAGATTCATTTCGCACGATTTTACCAAAAATACGCAAAGTATCTTATATAAAAAAAGCTACTAAAATGAGTAGCTTATATATTATTTAATTATCTGAATTAAAATTCTTAAAATAAAAATTATTCAGCTTCCATAGAAGTTCCTGAGGACCTCCGTTCCAATAAAACACATGATTTTCTTTATAAAACTGATATAAAATAAATTTATCTTCAAATGAAAACTCTTTATTCGCATTCCGAAGCTTATCTGTCAAATCTTTCAAATATACTTTTAATTCTTTAGCCGTAATCTTCTTGATATTTTTTAGATCCATGGCAGAAATTTTGTCCGGGATTTTAATTTTCACTTCATAAACAACTTCCGAGATATCCTGACTTTGTGAATAGTCATTTCTCATGGTTTCTATATTTTTTATAGAATAACTGGCTGTTTTAAACCTATCAAATAGTGATGTAAAGTAGTTTTTTGCATCTTCACTACACTCCTGACGAACATTTTCTGAGAATCCTGAAAGAAAAAGATTGGTCAATCCTTTTAGTTCTTCTTCATAAGTGACTTTAGTATCAATTTTATAAAGAGCTTCTTCTCCCATAAAATTTTTAAGATAATTATTAAGCCCATCCAAAGCTTTATCATCATGCTTTACAAAAGCATTGAAATATAATCCGAATACTCTATCAGGTTTTAAAGCTGTTGATTGAGCGTTTATATTTTTAACACAAAGCAGCAGTATTATAAAAAGCATATTTTTAATTCGTCCCATAGTGTACATTAAATGTTTTTTCCTTATTGCCAAAAAAAGCCCTTGATTTACAAGAGCTTGATTTGTTTTTTAGATCCGTATTAGTAATTATCTTCTTCCCCTTTCATCTTTTCTGCGTTCTCTGCCATGATTACAGCATCTATCATTTCAGAAATATCACCATTCATATAAGCATCCAAATTATACATAGATTTGTTGATTCTATGGTCTGTCACTCTTCCCTGAGGATAGTTATAGGTTTTAATCTTTGCGGAGCGGTCACCTGTGGAAACCATAGATTTACGCTGTGCCGCAATATCTCCCTGAACTTTCTGTAATTCGATATCATACAACTTAGTTCTTAGCATTTCCATTGCCAATTCACGGTTAGCTAACTGAGAACGCGCCTGTTGACAAACCACTACCATTCCTGAAGGTTTGTGCGTTAGCTGAACTTTAGTTTCAACTTTATTTACATTCTGACCTCCCGCGCCACCTGAACGTGAAGTCTGCATTTCAATATCTGCAGGATTTAATTCGAAATCCACTTCTTCAGCTTCCGGTAACACAGCAATCGTAATTGCTGACGTGTGAACTCTACCTTGAGATTCTGTTTCAGGAACACGCTGTACACGGTGAACTCCGGACTCGAACTTCATGATTCCGTAAACGCCTTCTCCTTCCACTTTCATGATAAGTTCTTTATAACCTTTCGCAGCTTCGTTAGAATCTGTAACCTCATGCCTCCAGCCCTTCGTTTTAAAATACATGGTATACATTCTGTAAATATCTTCCACGAAAATGGCGGCTTCGTCACCACCAGTTCCTGCACGCAATTCTACGATTACATTTTTATCATCGGCAGGATCTTTTGGAATTAATAAAACTTTTAATTCGTCTTCTAATCCCGGAATTTTTTCTAAAGCTTCGTTTTTTTCGATTTTCGCCAATTCAACAAAATCTTTATCTGAGCCATCAGCAATAATTTCCTCAGACTCTTCGATAGTATCCAAAGCTCCTTTATATTGATCGTAAACTCTTACAATTTTTCCCAAATCGCTATATTCTTTATTCAGAGAAGAATATCTTTTTTGGTCTGAAATGACATCAGGCTGAATAATAAGATCGGCAACCTCATTATATCTTTGTTTTATAGCTTCTAATTTTGGAATTAATGATTTAGACATTGTGGAATTTTTGAGGATGCAAAGATAAGAATTATTAATTCAATACTCAATAGTCTTAGAATAAACTATAACCATTTGATATATATAATTTTGCCTTAAAACAAATAACCAAAAAACCAGGCTGCAAATTTTCGTTAAAAATAATTATAGTGGTAAAAATACTTAGAATTATTAAAAAAACTTCTCGCGAGTATACAAAACAATTCCCACGGCTATAATCAAACAACAATGACAACGCAGTTTTCCAGCTTAATTGTAGTCTGAATTATTTATGATAAATCATTTTCCAGTTGTGAATAAGATGTGGATAAGATATTAATTACCTATTAGTAAGCTGTAAATAACATATTGGCAGTATAAATCAATAAAAATAAATAGTGGATAAAATATGAATAACGTATTAATAAAATATTAGCAGGACATGGAAAACCTTTAATTTTATCGTGGATAACATTGCGAGCATCCTATGGATAAAACATTATTAATACGTGGATAAACACTTTCAAAATGCTGATAACTTGTAGGCAAACAAAAAAGAGGTCATATTCATGGCCTCTTTTATTATTATATTTTGACGTTATCCACAGATTATTTTACAATCATTTTTTGAATCGCAACACCCGTATCTGATTTCAAATGAACAAGATAAGTTCCTGAAGGATAATTTATATTCAATTCATAAGTCCCGTTTTCATTATTTAGTTTAAATGAATCCATCTTTTTTCCACTCATATCATAGATAGCAACTGCTCCATTCTTTACTTTATGATAAACTAATTTTGCCACTCTATTTGACACCGGGTTATCCACAATTTGAAGAGATAATTTGTTGGCAGTGTTTACATCAATTGTGGATAAACTTCCCGCATAATTCCCAAAGATCCTAAATTCTCCAGGCTGAAGTGTAAGCGGTGCTGTAGTAGAAGTAACACTTACAAGAGTATTATCCATTAAGTTTTGCCATTGCCCAATGTAAGGGAAATAAGGAACCACATTTTTAACAGAAGTATCATAATTCGCTAAAACCACAATGTTTTTCACGCCGTTTGTAATGGAATCGTCATAAACATAGATTCTCGTAATCAATCCGTTAGGATCATTTGTAAGGTTATTCGATTCTACTGTGTAAGTTTTTGATTTGAAAACCGGATATGTATTTCTAATGTTAATAATTTTAGCCCAGGTATCATAAACTGCTTTTCTATTTGTATTAGTGTCATAACCCAACGTGAAGGCAATTGGTTTTTCATCTGTTCTGCAATCACCGTTGATCGTACCGTCCGCACATCTGTTGATACTAAATTCATAGCCCAACTCACCAAACTGCCAAATCATCTTAGGCCCGGGAATCGTAAAGAAAGTTGCCCCGAAAGTTTTCATCCTATCAAGAGATGTATTTAAGTCTTTTACATTATAAGTGCCGTTTACAGCACCATACGCAAGATTTTTAAACATTAATCTTTCTTCATCGTGGCTTTCTCCATACCCAACAGCGCTCATATTTGTAAAACCATGAAGGGCATGGTTCATCCTGTCATAATTGCTGTTTTCTTTATACCCCATTGTATTTTGATTATACGAACCATTCTGGTTATTCCAGAGCATTACACCTTTTCCTTCTGCAATCCTGTAGTTTGCCCATTGCTGTTCTTCCTGATCTGTTCCCAAATGCTCAAAAATCATATATGAATTGGGATCAATAGCCCATTGTCTGTCAGCGTAATATTTCATGATATCCACCCTGTCCTGCTGATAAGCATTTGTGCATGCTTCATCATTTTCAGAACAATTTTGTGTAAATCCTTTTGTCAAGTCCCAACGGAAACCGTCGATATGATATTCTGTCAGCCACTGCTGCAATGCCCTTTCAACGTAATATTTAGTTGAAGGGCTTGTATGGTTAAAGTCATTGAAAACATTATATGAATGTTTCGGAACTGTATTAAAATAAGGATTGTTTGCCGCAACATCTCCATAACCGTCACCATCCGGATCAATATTCCAAAGTCTTACCAAAGGTGAACGACCTGTCGCGTGATTGAAAGCAATATCTAAAATCACAGCAATTCCATTTTGATGGCAAACATCAATGAATTCTTTTAATTTTTCAGGCGTTCCGTAAGCTTTATCCAATGCATAATGAAATGATGTATTATATCCCCAAGAAAGATTTCCTTCAAATTCCATGATTGGGAGAAGCTCAATAGCATTGATGTTTAATCCCTTTAAATAAGAAATTTTATTAATCAACGACTGCCAGTTTTTTTCCTGAGTAAAATCCCTTAACAACAATTCATATACCACCAAATCCTCTTTAGCAGGTCTTTGAAAGTTTGTAACCTGCCAATTGTAAGGTGCCTGACCTGTTTTAAACATAGAAACTTCAAAGCCCTGCCCCGCAGGGAACTGTGGTAAATTCGGATACGTTGCTGGTGAAATCCACTGATCATCATAAGAAGATAAAATCTGTGGTGAATAGGGATCAGCAACCTTCCTCAAATCATTGGTTCTATATTGAAAAGTGTATAATTGCTGAGGTGTCAATCCACTCAGCTCAATCCAATATAAATCAGGATTTGCAGTATCTCTTTTCATTAAATAAGCATCATCTACCGTCCAGTTATTGAAACTTCCGATGACATGAACGAAATTTTTAAACGGAGCATATAAAGCCAGACCCACTTTTGTATTATCAGCGGTATTGTAATTGATTCCTTGTTTTATCCAGTTTGGAATAGCCTCAGAAACCACATTTCTGGGTATTTGTAAAATGAAAGTTGCATTTTTTGCATTTCCTCCTTCTGTAGCAATAAGCTCCATATTGGCATCAGCCGTCACAGTGTAATTGTAAGAATATGACATTGACGGCGTTGAAGTAGAGTTGACAACCAATCCATTTGCTTTTAGCTGGAAAGTTGCCCCTACATTTGTTGTTGCTGTAATATTAATTGAATTTCCAGTCGGAACTGACGTCAAACTATTAGCCAGCGGATTTGTCAGATTTAAATTTAAAATCCCAACATTTACAAAATTGTCCGGAGTTTGATGGCTTCCTGTTTTATCTTTTAATAAAAACCCAAACCTCCCGATTCCTGTTCTATTGTAAAAAGTTGTGGGAGTAAAGGTCAAAGAATAAGTATCCGTTCCGCTATTATATGTCAGTTTGTTCACGTCATTAGAATCCCCCCACTGTCCGTTAGTGGGACAATCCTGACTATTTTGATAATTTGTATCCAAAGACCAGCTCCAAATATAAATGGCATTGTTTGCCACTCCCCAAGCTGTCTCATCAATTTGGTCTCCCGGTACTGTCAAAGTAATTTGATCAGTCTCATTAAACGGATTAGGTGTAATTGTATAGTTTATCTGACCAAAAATAAAAGCCATGACAAATAACAAAACACCAGAATAAAATTTCCTCATATAAATTGTTTTTTTTCAGTTAGTACAATACGAAAGTAATTCATTTTTTGAGAATTATTTAAATTCTATCAGAAAAACATAAATTTTAACTTTGAGATATTATACATAAAAGAATAAATTCCGTATTAATAATATCTGAAATAAAAACCCGCAACGTATAATACAAAGCGGGTTTTCTGCAATTTAAAAAATGAACTAACAATTGACTTTAAAAACAAAAGCTTTTCAGAAAAAAACTCCTGCGTCAAATCAAATGTCTGGAAATTAGTTTTTAATAACTTTTTTAGATATTTTTTGTCCGTTCTTTAGCTTTAATTCTACAATATAGGTTCCTTTTGGAAGTTCCTGCATATTAATTTGATGATCAGAAAACTGAACATTAAGTTTCTGGCCAACGGCACTATACACGGCTATTGCATCGATTACTATATCTGTTTTAATATTTAAAATACCATTTGTAGGATTTGGATAGACTCCAACAACAGCAGTATTTAATTTTACATCTACAGTACCTAATTGTGTAAAATCTTTGATACATCTCACAGATTGTCCCTGACCTCTCGGACCTCCGGCAGAAGCATTTCCGAGCGCACCACTCACGTATAAATATTTTGCTCCTGAATTTGATGTATCCGCACTCCAGTAGTAACCTCTTTCGCCCACAAAGGTAAATCCTCCACTACTCGGGCTTCTATATCCTGCTCCCGGAAGTTTCAACGTACTTGCATATGCTGCTGTAATGTTTGAGATACCTTCTACACTTGTATATGTACCCCATTCTGCCTGAGTGGGCATTCTCCAACCCTGACCTACTTTTTTACAAGGATCCGCCCCATTTGCTGAAGTAACATCAGATGAAGAGGCTGCCGTCCATTGATCACTTATAGAATTTATCCCCCACCAAGCTGTTGTATTTGAACCAAGAATAAACGAAGTAATCCCTGCAAGACCATCAGGATAATTGTTTGTAGGGGCACTCATAGTCGCTGAATTTCTTAACTGATGACCATCATCCCATCTTCCCCACTGGAACAAATCTCCATAAGAATCTTCATCATTCATTGCTGTAGCTACTCTTGAACTTCCTAAGTTTTGTTGTAACCAAATTTTACCATCGTATCCTCTTACTGTCGTGTAAGTAACATTCTGGCCCTGATATTGGAAAGTCACACATCCCAAATCGCCGGGGTTATTTCCCGGATCTATATTGTTACAAAGAGGATTGTTAGTTGTTATTGAAAGTCTTTTAACTCTAGTCCCGCCCTGAGAATATGCAAGGACAAGATAATTATTCACTTTATCAAAAGCTAAATCATTATAAAGTGCCTGCCCGTCAGAAATAAAAGAACCACCAAGAATTTCCCAAGTTTGAGTATTAGCATTCAAAGTATATGCTGTATTTCTCAGAAAATCATCATTTTCAAAACGGCTTGCTACCACAAAAGGTTTACCATCAGGGCTTACAGCAATAGCAACATGCTGTACTCTACCACTACTGAAATTAGCGTTTCCCAACTGTTCCCAAGAAACACCGTCAAATTTCTTTACATTTAATTTTTGGCCGTTTGATGAGTTTGAAACATAAGCCACATATAAATTGTTATTTGCATCAATTGCAATATCGGATGTATACTGTTCCCCCGAAGAAGAAGTGTCTACAATACTCCCGCCTACCAACTCCCAATTATCTGAAGCTGTCGCTGTTGTATTATTTTGATATACTCTTACACCACTCGCAACATTGCATGTATAAATTTTGTTGTTTGTCCCTATTGTCATTTCAGCGAATGCCGCTCCGCTTGAAAAACCCGTATTTCCAACCTGCTCCCAGGCTCCGTTTACATAGCGGGAAACCATTCCAGAGTTATGGTTTCCATAAGTAAATAAAATATTGGACGAAGAGACTGCAGATGCCTGATAATTTATGGAAGCATCAGTTGAATTCGGTAGTGAAGCCCAGGAAGTTCCGTCAAACTTACGAACCTCCATTCCTGAACCGGGATATCCAACCTGATTCGTGTAATAAATATTTCCCAAACCATCTATTGATAATGAATTATAAGTTGCACTCCCCGTCGTAATCCCCGGACTTCCACCTGCGTAAGACCAAGAATTTCCGTTAAATACCTGAACAGAACCTTTGGAAACAGAAGTATCGTAGTAAGAAAGATAATATTTTCCTGCATTGTCAACCACTAAGTTATTAAAACTACTTCCACCGGCTGAAACTAGCTGTACACCACCAACATCTTCCCATTGCTGAGCAAATGAATAAGTATTTGAGGCTATTAAAACCCCAAAACCTATTCCTATTTTCTTCATCGTAGAATGTAAATTTCTGAACATAACTAATATTATTTTTATTTATTCTAAATTATATCTAATTTTGCGCAAAAGTACTTCACATTATTAACCTCAAGTTATCATTTCCAAACTTTTTGTTATCAAATGCGGGGCTTTTACTTCAAATTATACCACAAAAACGACGCATCTCGTATGAAGCAAGCTAAAAACGGATTAATATTCGAGTCCGATGATATACAAATAGTACTACATGAAGATTCGTATGCGGAAAATCATCCTAGATCTAATTTTATCGAGGGAAAATCAAGCTTTAACCTGCTATTCTTACTCAGCAACAATATCCATTTGGAAGCAAATGATTGTAGCGCCAATTTTGTTTTTAAGAAAAATCAATATATTCTTCATTATTCACCTCTGGATAGCTCGGCAGAACTTTGGACAGAAAACCAGGAAAATTTAAAATATCTCCAAATCCAGATCAATTATCAATATATTTTTAATCTTATCGATCCGGAATCGGACAATGAAAATGCAGAGATTTTAGAAAATATGCTCAAAAATAATTTCATATTTCTACATAAAGAAACCCCTCCAGACATGACTGTGGAAATGCACATGATTTTGAGGGAAATTATTAATTATTCAAAAAAAGGAGTAATGCAGAAGCTTTTTGTAGAAGCTAAAATCATTAAACTTTTAATTTTAATTTTTGAGCAGTTTAATGAAAAAAATACCATTGATAAAACTCCTGAAATACCTTTAATAATTAAAAAATTTATCGACGAAAATTACCATAAAAATATTAAAGCTGAAGAAATAGGCAAGCTAATCGGAATCAATCAAAATAAAATCAGGAAAGAATTCAAATCTCAATACCATCTTACTGTTACAGATTATCTCTCAGAATTAAGAATGCTTAAAGCTAAAAAATTAATCATTAATAAAGAAATGATGATCAAAGAAATTGCAATAGAATGCGGTTACGAATATGTTCAAAATTTCACAAGAGCTTTCAAAAAGAAATTTGGTGTATCTCCTGAAAAATTAAGAACCGAATAAAAAAAACCACTTAAAAAATAAATGGTTTTGTATATGTTGTTTTGCTTTGATATTGCTTTCTCGGAATTCAGGTGAGAAAACAATGACAAAATCAATTAATGATGATGTCCGTGACTATCATGTAAGAAAGGACCATGGCCTTTAGGCTCATTGTAGATTACTTCTACACCTTCTTGCTCGTAAATCATTTTGCTTCTGATTTCCTCAGGATCAAATGGTTTTACTTTTCCGAAATATTCTTTTAAACCTTCAGTCAACCACATTGGAATTACCAAACCGAAGAACATAAAAATACACCAGAAACCCACTAAGAACATTGTAATAAAGAAACAAGTCCAAAGAAACTGGTAAAACGGCCAAAATGCTGATAAAATCGTTATCATTTTTCTTAAAGATTTTAGGCAAAAATAAGGCTTTTTATTTTTTCACACAAAAGATACAAGCCTTATTTTATAATTTATTTTGATTTTAAACTAATTAGTGAGCAAGATTTGCGAAGAAATCGTTTCCTTTATCATCAGTAATGATAAATGCAGGAAAATCCTTTACCACTATTTTTCTTACGGCCTCCATCCCTAATTCCGGGAAATCCACCACCTCAACCGACAAAATATTGTCTTTTGCAAGGATTGCGGCAGGGCCGCCAATGGAGCCTATATAGAAGCCTCCGTATTTATAACAAGCGTCTGTAACATCTTTAGTTCTATTTCCCTTTGCCAACATGATCATACTTCCTCCGTGGCTTTGGAACTCATCAACATACACATCCATTCTTCCAGCGGTTGTAGGTCCGAAACTTCCTGAAGGCATTCCTTCCGGAGTTTTTGCCGGGCCTGCATAATAAATCGGATGGTTTTTAAAATATTCCGGCATTGGTTTTCCGCTATCTAACAATTCTTTGATCTTTGCGTGAGCGATATCTCTTGCAACAATTAACGTCCCGTTTAATTTCAATCTTGTTTTGATTGGATATTTTGAAAGCTCAGCCAAAATTTCGGGCATTGGTTTATTTAAATCAATCTCAACCGCTTCTTCTAAATGTGGCGGAGTTGCCGGTAAAAATCTTTTCGGATCTTGTTCCAATTGCTCAAGGAAAATACCTTCTTTTGTAATTTTTCCTCTGATATTTCTGTCTGCGGAACAAGAAACTCCCATTCCCACCGGGCAAGAAGCCGCATGACGAGGAAGTCTGATAACTCTCACATCATGAGTCAGGTATTTTCCGCCAAACTGAGCACCAATTGCACTTTCCTGACAGATTTTCTGAACTTTTGCTTCCCACTCCAAATCTCTGAATGCCTGCCCCGCTTCATTTCCTTCTGTTGGCAGATTATCATAATATTTTGCTGATGCTTTTTTTACCGCAGCTAAATTTGCTTCGGCTGAAGTTCCGCCAATAACCAATGCCAGATGATAAGGCGGGCAAGCTGCCGTTCCCAAATCAGAGATCCTCTCTTTTACAAAAGCTTCAAGTGATTTTTCGTTCAGTAAAGATTTTGTCTTCTGATAAAGGAAAGTCTTATTTGCAGAACCTCCTCCTTTCGTTAAGAATAAAAATTCGTAATAATCTCCTTTTTTAGCATAAATATCAATCTGCGCAGGGAGATTTGAACCTGAATTTTTCTCGTCAAACATAGTCAAAGGTACAACCTGAGAATATCTTAAATTTCTTTTTTGGTAGGTATTGTAGATTCCCCTGCTGAGATATTCTCCATCTTCAACTCCTGTATAAACATTTTCCCCTTTTTTACCCATCACAATTGCAGTCCCTGTATCCTGGCAAGAAGGTAAAGCTCCTTCTACAGCTACTGCAGCATTTTGCAATAAGTTATAAGCAACGAACCTATCATTATCTGTAGCTTCAGGATCATCAATAATTCGTCTAAGACTTTCTAAGTGTGAAGATCGAAGCATGAAAGAAACATCTGCCATTGCTTCTTCAGCTAATAATTCAAGGCCTTTCGGATCGATTGTTAAAATTTCTCTTTCTCCCAGTTTCTCAACCTTTACATAATCTGAAGTCAATTTCTTATACACCGTATCATCTTTCTGAATCGGATACGGATCCTGATATCTAAATTCCATTCTACTTTTTCTTTGGTGCAAAAATACGCCTTACACAAAAAAACATGAGTAAAATCAGCAATATTCGACCGTATTTATAACGATTATAAATTGCGAAATTTCCAGTTTATGAGTAACTTTATAAAAATTTCAATCACAATGAATTACAGAATAGAAAAAGACACCATGGGTGAGGTACAGGTACCTGCTGATAAATTTTGGGGAGCACAGACAGAACGTTCCAGAAACAATTTCAAAATTGGCCCGGAAGGTTCTATGCCACACGAAATTATCGAAGCTTTTGCTTATCTGAAAAAAGCGGCAGCCTTCGCCAATACAGATTTGGGAGTTCTTCCTGCTGAAAAAAGAGATATGATCGCAAAAGTTTGCGAAGAAATATTAGAAGGAAAGCTAAACGATCAGTTCCCTTTGGTAATCTGGCAAACAGGTTCAGGGACGCAATCGAATATGAATGTGAATGAGGTGATTTCTAACAGAGCGCACATCAACAATGGCGGAACATTAGGTGATAAGTCAGAAATTCATCCGAACGATGATGTAAATAAATCTCAGTCTTCAAACGATACTTATCCAACAGCTATGCACATTGCAGCTTATAAAAAAGTTGTTGAAACAACAATTCCTGCTGTTGAAAAATTAAAAAATACATTAGCCGAAAAATCTGCAGCTTTTAAAGATATCGTTAAAATCGGAAGGACACACTTAATGGATGCAACACCATTGACTTTAGGGCAGGAATTTTCAGGGTACGTTGCTCAATTGGAATTTGGCTTAAGAGCTTTAAAAAACACGCTGCCTCATCTTTCTGAGCTTGCCTTGGGAGGAACTGCAGTAGGAACAGGGCTGAATACACCTCAAGGTTACGATGTAAAAGTTGCTGAATACATTGCAAAATTCACCAATCTCCCTTTTATAACTGCTGAAAATAAATTCGAAGCTTTAGCTGCCCATGACGCAATTGTTGAATCTCACGGAGCTTTAAAACAATTGGCTGTTTCATTATATAAAATCGCGCAAGATGTAAGATTACTGGCTTCCGGCCCACGTTCGGGGATAGGAGAAATTCACATTCCTGAAAATGAGCCTGGCTCTTCAATCATGCCCGGAAAAGTAAACCCTACTCAAAATGAAGCATTAACAATGGTTTGTGCCCAGGTTTTAGGAAATGACACAACCATTTCTTTTGCGGGAACTCAGGGAAATTATGAACTGAATGTTTTCAAACCTGTTATGGCTTATAATTTTTTACAATCTGCCCAGCTGATTGCCGATGCTTGTATTTCGTTCAACGATCATTGTGCTGTCGGAATTGAGCCCAACCATGAAAGGATTAAAGAATTGGTTGATAAATCTTTGATGCTGGTAACGGCCTTAAATACACATATCGGTTACGAAAATGCAGCGAAAATTGCTAAAACAGCTCATAAAAACGGAACGACTCTGAAAGAAGAAGCTGTAAATTTAGGGCTTTTGACGGCTGAACAATTTGATGAATGGGTAAAGCCGGAAGATATGGTTGGAAGCTTGAAATAGATTTTTTTTAACCGTTAGATATTTACAAAACTCTAAGGATTTATTCTTGGAGTTTTCTATTTTTATAAAAGTCTGAAATATACTTTTCAGCTTAAATAAATTTTGAATTAAAGTTTTTCTAAATTATATAATCCACGTAATTAAGGAATGTGTTTAACATAGATATATTCCTAAAAACCAATGTAAAAATCTAATCGTTGATAAAAAGATTTCCGGCCATTTCTATTTTTCGAACTTACAATTATCCTGCGAAATCATCCAGCATATTTCGTGTAGGAACAAAAAATAATGTCCCTGTAGAAGCTGTACTGAAATCCAGAATTTTATCATAGTTTCCTGGCGGATTTCCTATAAACATATTCGTAAGCATCTTTTTCACTGTTGTAAAGGTACTTGCATAAGCAATAAAATATGTTCCAAATTCATTTGTAGAAGGATTTCCGAAAGGCATATTATCCCTTACGATTTTCAGCTCTTCCCCGTTCTCACCTTCAATATTAGCCAATGCAATGTGAGAATTTGCCGGTTTGATATCATCAGACATTTCAATATCATTTTCTTTTGACCGGCCTATTACTCTTTCCTGCTGTTCCGTTGAAAGGCTTTTCCATGCATCCATGTTATGCAGATATTTCTGTACAAAAAGATAGCTTCCCCCTTTATATTGCAAATCTTCCTCACCAATTTTAGCAAAAAAATCCCTGTCTTCACCATGAGGGTTTTCCGTTCCGTCTACAAAACCGAGAATTGAACGGGCATCCCAATATTTGAATCCATGAACTTCTAAAATACTTTCAGCAACAGGATTTAATAATTTTGAAATTTCAATTGCCATATCAAAAATTAGGCTCTTATTATCTGCCCGTAAATGAAAATGTAAATCTCCCGGTGTAGAAACTGCAACATGTCTCTCACCTCTGATCTCCTCATAATTAACTAATTCTTTCGGTAAAGGGGTCGGAAGTTCCAGTTTTTTCCAGGCTTCGTAACCAATCCCCATAACACAGCTTGCCCTGCTGTCCGGAAACCTATTAAAAACAGTATTATTCAGATTTAAAATCAATGCACTCAACTTTTGAAAAGCATCTTTCAATTGTGGATGATCGTTCAGTTTCCAAACCATGAAAATGGTATTGTTGTTTGGATAATCCGTGACGTTTTGAGATTCTATACTCATGTATTATTGTAATTTTAAATTAAACAGGAGATGAAACCTGTTCTGCAAAATATTGTTCCAGATCTTTCAGTGTTTCAGGATTTGTCTGAATGTCTTTTACTATTTGTCCTTTATTCACCACCACAATTCTGTTGCAGACTTCGGTTGTATGTGATAAATCATGACTGGAAATCAGAAATGTTACACCCTCTTGTTTTGACAATTCTTTAATCAAATTTTTCAATTTAATTTGAGTGGAAGGATCAAGGTTGGCAAAAGGCTCATCCAAGATAATAATTTCAGGATTTCCGATAATTGCTCCTACAATTCCTACCTTTTTCTGGTTTCCTTTGGATAAATCCCGGACATATTTTCCTGAGTTCAAAATCTCCCCGTTAAAAAGATCATAAAATGGTCTTAAAAATTCATCTACAGAAGCTTTATTCTGCCCTCTTAACTCTCCTATGAAATAAAAATATTCTTCCGGTGTAAGATATCCTATCAAAAAAGTATCATCTACGAAAGCTGAAACTTTGCTTTTCCATTCCTCAGATTCGTTTACTTTAATTCCGTTAATACTTACAAAACCTGTTGTAGCCTGAATCAAATCAAGCATCAAGCTAAAGAGTGTCGTTTTTCCTGCTCCGTTATTTCCCACAAGTCCGAAAGTTTCACCATTTGGGATTTCTAAATGTCCGATATTGAGAACTGTTGCTGTCCCGTATGTTTTAGATAAATTATTTATAGTAATCATATTAGCCTTTATTTTTGAATGCTTCTAATGTTTTATATTTTTCTCTTTTATAATGCTTTACAATAATATCAAAAATTTTCTCTCTTAGTAAAAATCCTAATAAACCTAAAATCGCAATACTCACTACACCGCCAGCCATTCCGAAGAAATATTTTGAAACAGCGAAAACTCCCATCGGTAAAAGCATCTTCGGGACCAAAAGTAAAAGTGCCTTTAAATTAAAACTATTCTTCTGCCCAATCCTTTTTTCTTTAGAATTTAAATCTATTTGTGTTTTATTGAAAGCTCCTGACCACAGCGTAAACTGAGAATTGACACCAATATTATAAAGACCAGCTGCGAAAAACGTCACATACATTTCCCAACCAAAATAAGCATAAAATAATGCCACGACCATACAAACTGCCGTTACAATATTCATCAGCCACCATTTTGCTTTTAAATATTCTTTATAAGGAACATTCAGCGTCATCATCAAAGGATAGTAAGAGCTGTCAAAAGCAGGAACTCTTTGCCCAAACAAAAACTGGAAACCTCCTGTTACAAATAAACCCATAAACATCATCATTGCCGGAGTTTTATAAATAGGAGAAGTAAACATCAGCATTCCGTAAAAAACAAATAGAAAACTTCCCAGCAAAATGCCTTTTGTAACTTTATTGCGTCTCAGCATTTTAACATCATTATTGATGAAGGTTCCTAGAACTCCATATTTATTTAAGAAATCAATATTTTCTGTTTTTCCAAATATTTTCTTTGCTTCAAGGCCCTGATCAAGATAAAATTCTTTACGGATATACCTGAAACAGCACCACCAAAAAACAACGAACAAAACTAATGGAATTACAGCTAAACAAGGTTCTCCGTAAAAGCTGTAAAAGATTGTTTCTGAGTAATCCAAAACGGGAATAATATGGTAATATCCTAATACCCCAATAATTCCGAAAATTGCTGCGATAATTATGGCAGCAGTTTCTTTATCATTAAAAAATATATTAATAAAATTATTTAGATAAAATAAAGAAGAGATACCAATAAGCCATGTTGCAACACTCAAAACATCATATCCCTTGAATAATGCAATTCCACAAAACGTAATAAAAAAGAAAGAATTCAGCCAACTAAAAGCTGATACAAACGTTTTTGCCAACATATAATTGACTAACGTATTTTTAGGAATATTTAAAGTAAGAAAAGGCTTTATATTCTGAGTAGGCATTTCCTGCCAAAGATATTTTACAATTAAATCTACAACCCAAGCAACAATTAAAAACCGGGAAGCCATTTTGAAAGGATCTAAATTTGTTTTTTCCTGCAAATAATAGAAAGTCACAAATGCACCGCCCACTAAACATCCTATGAAATTAAGAATTCCAATAAAGCGGAGAATCTTCATTGCAAGATTCACTCCTACAGAAGTACCACGAAAAAAACTTTTGATTTCTAATCTTAGGAACTGGATAAACATATTTACTTTTTTTACATTAGTAAATATATTATAAAATATGTTACAGAATATTAGCCAATTAATTCTTTTGCCTGTGCCAATGCGGCTTCCGTAATTTTACTTCCTGAAAGCAATTGGGCAATCTCGTTCAGTTTTTCTTCTTCACTCAGCGGAACAATGGTAGACTGAGTTTTACCGTTAATATCCTGTTTTACAACTTTATAGTTATGAGTTCCTTTTGCAGCGACCTGTGCCAGATGGGAAATAACAATTAGCTGCATATCCTGAGACATTTCGCGCATCAAATTTCCGATTTCTTCGGCAACTTTTCCCGAGACACCGGTATCAATTTCATCTAAAATCAATGTTGGAAGCTCATCACTTTCCGCAATAATTTTCTTTACCACTAACATTACTCTTGATCTTTCACCACCGGAGATTGCGGTCTGAATAGGTTTTAAAGGAAACCCGGAATTTGCCTGGAATAAAAGCTGAATGTTTTCTTTTCCAAAAGCGTTAAACTCTTGTGAACTTTGAAGCTCAATATCAACTCTTGCTTTTTCAAGGCCTAACATTTTAAGTAATCCTTCTGCTTTCTGCACAAAAACAGGAACACTTTTCTTTCTGTTTTTTGAAAGTTTATCTGAAAGTATCTGAAGATTTTTTTCTTTTTTAGAAATATTTTCTTCAATTTCGGAAATGTTAGATTCAAGCTCGGAAGCTCCTTGCTGCTCACCTGCCAATCGATCCCTGATTTCTTTTAATTCATTGATTTCAGAAACATTATGTTTAAGCAACAGAGCATTAATTTTATTATTAAGCTCAGATAAAAGAGCTAAGTTTTCGGGATTTATCTCAATTTTTTCGGCTTCATTTTCAAGCTCAGAAACAATATCTTTAAGCTCAACAAACGACTGGTCTAATCTTTCATCAAGTTCGGAAAAACTGCTTGAAAGCTCGGAAATTTTTGAAAGCTTGCTTTTCGCCTCATTAAAAAAAGAAAAAATGCCTACTTCTTCCTGATGAAACCTCAACAGAATATGTGCAAGATTTTCAGAAATTGCATCCGCATTCTCCTGAATGGAAAGCTGATTCTGCAAATCTTCATAATCTACATCGTCAAGTCTCAATTCTTCCAATTCATTCAGTAAAAATTTTTTGTAATCACTTTCTTTATTACTTTCAGAAAGCTGTACCTGAAGTTTTTTAAGCTGGTTTTTTAAGTTTTGAAATTCAGAAAACTCAAATTGATATTCTTCAATCAGTTTTTTATTTTCAGAAAGCCCGTCAATTATTTTAAACTGATATTCTGAAGTAAAAAGATTAGAAGTTTCAAACTGAGAATGTATGTCGATAAGTTTTGATGATAGCTCTTTCAAAATATCTAAGGTCACCGGAACATCATTGATAAATGCCCTTGATTTGCCTGAAGGTAAAATTTCCCTTCGAATGATTGTTTGATGTTCATAATCTAAATCATTCTCAATAAAAAATTTTTTGAATTGATTGTTTAAAGAAAACTCCGTTTCTACAATACTTTTTTCTTCCGCCTTCGAAATAGATTTTACATCTGCTCTTTCACCCAGAATCAGTCTCAAAGCGCCCAGAATAATAGATTTACCCGCACCTGTTTCACCGGTGATTACCTGTAAACCATTGTGTAGTGATACTTCCAGAGTATCAATAAGAGCAAAATTTTTAATAAAGATTCTCGACAGCATTGATAATAGCAAATTACTTTAGGTATTGCAAATATAGAACTTTAGAATTCAGAATTCAATAACCGGAAATTAAGAATTATTATTTCCACTTACTCCATTTAGAATCTGTATTCTTTGGAGAAAACATCATCATAAGCTGTTTCAAATCGCCAATAATAATTCCTCCGTTATTTCCAGAATTGTAAATATTAAAAATTTCATCGGCTTTATTCGACATGAAAAGGTCAAAGTAATAATTCTGTGTAAAATTATTCTCATATATTTTCAACTGCATTAATGCATCAAAAATAACTTTTTTAGCAGGGGACTGATCCTGGTTAAATAAATTATCTAAACCGGCTCTGTGATAAGTATAAAACGTAGTGCGCAACTGGCCCATATTCGGGCTCATAATCTCTTTTATAAGCTGTGAACGGTTTCTCGGTTCATTGATTTGTTTCCAGCCTTCATAAGTATTCTGAGATTCCCCGTTTTGAGCAATCTGCTGAGCTTTCTGAAACCATTGATTTCCACCCATCGACTGGAAACTGTCGGCATCATATCCTAAAATCAGATAGATATAAAAACTTACCACATCGATAAGGTTTTTTCCTGAAAACTGTCTTTCGTTGAAAATAAGATTTTCATTTTCAATATATTCAAAGCCAAACCTTCCGTCCTGAAGATTAATCAGCGGAGATTCATAATTTGTATTATAAACCGGGCGTACTGCCTGAATTACAATACTTCCTTTATATCTATTCCCATCTTTTTCAGCAATAATGATTGAAAAATTAGATTTAATTTTCTCAAAATTCTGAAGCTTTCTTCCTGTCCAGCTTGTATTGTTGATAAAATCCCGAAGACTTTTCTCCAACGCTTTATAAGCAGATTGGTTACTTCCTCCCAATTGTTGGGAGTTTACCTGTACTGTCGCCAATAATTCCTGAGAAAAACTTGTCGTATATATGAAAAGCAGTAAAAATAAGCTTATAATTTTTTTCATTGTTTAGTAAAAATTGAGAACGGAAATTTATTAAAATTATTTTAAAAGTTGAGCTTCCATAAAATTGAGAATATCTTTTGCTACCTCATCTTTAGATTTTAAATCAAACTCCTTTTTCTCTGTTTTGGTGAATATTTTTATTTTATTAGTGTCATTTTTAAAGCCTGCGCCCTCATCTCGAAGAGAATTCAGGACAATCATATCAAGATTTTTCTTTTCTAATTTTCCTTTTGCATTTTCCTCTTCATTTTGGGTTTCCAAGGCAAAACCTACCAAAAACTGGTGATTTTTGTTCTCTCCCATTGTTCTTAGAATATCCGGGGTTTTTACCAGCTCAATCGTCAGACTATCATCATTTTTCTTGATTTTTTCTTTCGCAACTTCTTTCGGAGCATAATCCGCAACGGCTGCACTTGCAATCGCAATATCTACATTTTCATAAAATTCAAATACTTTTTCAAGCATCTCTTTTGCAGAAGTAACTTTATGTAAATCAACACTTTTATCATTAATAACCTGAGAGCTGGGCCCTGAAATTAAAATAACTTTTGCTCCTCTTTTTGAAGCTTCTTCAGCTAAAGAAAAACCCATTTTCCCAGACGAATGATTTCCTATAAATCTCACAGGATCAATTGCTTCATAAGTGGGTCCGGCTGTTATTAAAACTGTTTTTCCTTCAAGGGTTTTTCTATTATTTAAACTAAAAAAATCATCTATGGTTTTAGTAATAGTTTCCGGTTCTGCCATTCTTCCCTGCCCAATAAGCCCACTCGCCAGCTCACCCTTCTCAGCAGGAATGATGAAATGTCCGTAATCTTGTGCCATTTCCAAATTCTGTCTTGTTGAAGGATGCTGGTACATATCCAAATCCATGGCAGGAGCAATAAATACAGGACATTTTGCGGACATATAAGTTGCAATTACCAAATTATCACACATTCCGTGCATCATTTTAGCCAAAGTATTCGCAGTACAAGGTGCTACAATAATAACATCAGCCCAAAGCGCTAATTCTACATGACTGTTCCAAGTTCCGTTATCGCTATAAAAATCTGAATACACAGGTTTTTTAGACAAAGTAGATAAACTTAGTTTAGTTACAAAATTCTCGGCATCCGGAGTCATAATTACCTGAACCTCGGCTCCTTTTTTCACAAAATCTCTTATCAGAAAATGAATTTTATAGGCGGCTATTCCTCCAGAAACAGCTATGAGAATTTTTTTCCCGGAAACGCTCATGTAGTTTTAATTTTAGAACACTAAATTACTTATTTTTTCTCAGAAACCGCTTTCATAAACAATAAAGGTCATAAAAGAAACAATTTCCTTTATGACCTTCATTTATAAAAAACATCTTAGATGTTATTTTCTGTCTTCAGTTTTTCTGAAGTAAACATCTCCGTTTAGCCATTCTTCAATAGCAATAGAAGTTGGCTTTGGAAGTTTTTCATAATGTTTAGAGATCTCAATTTGCTCTCTGTTTTCGAAAACCTCTTCCAATGTAGAATTGTGAACGGCAAATTCATCAAGCTTATTGTGCAATTCTGTACGAATTTCAGCATTGATTTGCTCTGCTCTCTTTCCCATGATAACAATAGCTTCATAGATTGAACCTACTTTATCTTCAATCTTATCTTTATCGTAAGTGATAGTATTTACTTCTGCTTTTGTATCTTTTACACTCATTTTGAGAAAATTATTTTATTTTATAGTTCGCAAATTTACGAATTATCTTTGAATTTTGAAAGTCGCTGCCGGCGGGGGTGTCTGAAGTGCTGCACTATCCCTCTGAATCTGCATTGCTTTCTTCTCGGCATCTACCTGATTTTTGATTTGCTCTTCTGTTTTTTGCTTGTCAGCAAGCTTATCCATCTCTTTTTTCTGCTTTACAGTCAAAGCTGCAATTCTTGCTTCAGTTTGTTTTTTTACAACAACGAAGTTCTTTTTTTCTCTTTCTAATTTTTCTCTTAAATCTAAAGCTGTTTTAGAATATTCAGTATTAGGAAGATCTTTTTCTACTTGTCTTGTAAAAGCCAAAGCACTTTCAATACGTTCATCTTTAAGATCATAGACTGATTTTACAGCAAGCTCATAACGAGACTTCATGATGTAATCATAAATTTTTGGGCGAAGTTTTGTACTTGGGAAATCTTCCAGAACATTTTCTAAAGCTGTATTCGCCGCCTTATAATCTCCCATGTTGAAATATTGCCTTGCATTTTCATAAGCTTTAAACTCAAGTTTGTAAGACAATTCATCAATCATTGTATTGATATTTTTAACCCTTTCAGAATTTGGATAATTATTTAGAAAATCCTGCAACTCATTAATTGCCAATTCTGTGCTGGTTTGATCCAGGTTATAATCCATTGATCCTTCATAGTAGCACAAAGCAGACAGGTAAGCAGCCTCTTCCGCCCTTGGATCTTTTGGAAAATTTATCGCAAAATTTTTAAACTGATGCCCCGCCAATTTATAGCTTTTGTCATAATAGTTTGCATACGCAGTATTAAAAGCAACATTCGGGAAATCATCTGTCCCTGCAACAAGGTTGGTAAGCCTGTCATAAAGAGCTAGAGCGTTTTTCCATTTCTTCTTAGCAAAATTTTCATTCGCCGCTTTTAAGATAAAAGCTTTATCTGCGCTCTTCATTGCTTTGTCTTGCTGGCTAATACATGATGAAACCACTGCTACAGCAAAAAGACCTAAAATATATTTTTTCATATAAAAAATTCAACAGTTTTCGGATTATACAACCGATCTATTAATTTGCAAAAATATAACTTTTTTGTCAATAGATTTTTTTTTATGAATATTTAACGTAATTTTAGTCTGCAGCGTATCCTAAAATTGCAAAAACACTAAGTAAAAGATTCATTCTCACTTTTTTCTCAGCCTCTTTCACGTAAGTTTCTTCATTTTTACTGGGAACATACAGTTCGTAGAAATTTTTATTCCGAATCACAAACAGCGTAGAACCAATAATCATTGTGAGAATATCTTCCGGTTTGGGTGTAAATGTAAAAACTCCTGATGTAACTCCTTTTTTAATAACATCATCCAGTTTTTTTACAAATAACTGATAAAAATCAAGCAATTCATCCTTCAGATTTTCGGTATGACGGAGTTCCTGGGTCACAAAACCGTGGAAATAATTATATTTAAATAACTGAGACACAATATATTTAATGATTTCTTTCATCTGCATTTCAGGTTTACCATCTTTTATAGTATCTGCAAATTCAGAAAAATTTTCCCTGGTTTTCAGTACTCTGTACTGATAGAGATAAGACATCATTTTTTCTTTTGATCCAAAGTAATATGAAATCATTGCTACATTAATATTTGCCTTTGAACAAATATCTCTCACCGACGTTCCCTCATATCCTTTTTTGGCGATAAGCTCTTCTGCAATATCTAATATATGGATTTGCTTCTCTGTAAATTTTTTCTTCATAAATTGTAGTTTGAGTAAAGTTAAGAAATTTTTAACATAAAAATAAACGTTCGTTTAATAATTTTAAATTAACTCTAAATAATAGTATTTTTGAATCATGGAGTTTTTTGATTTTCATCATCATAAGAAATATATCAGTAATGGAATTTACAATGTGGAGATTGAAAATATTCCGCCGCCCATCCCTTATTCTATAGGTATTCATCCAAAAGATATTAAATATAATGCTATTGAAAATCAATTGAAATGGCTTCAATCCAACATTTTGGAAAACTGTTTTGCCATAGGGGAATGCGGCTTAGATTCTTTTGTTTCTATTGATCAAAAAATTCAGGAAGGTGTTTTTTTAAGACAAATTAAAATTGCCAACGAAGTAAAAAAGCCTATCATTATCCATTGTGTAAGAAAATTTTACGAAGTGATTTCTTTCAAAAAATATGCGGAACAGCCCATGATTATTCATGGTTTTAATAAAAAACAAAACATTGCAGAAGATTTACTTAAAAATAAATTTTATTTGAGTTTTGGAAAACCGCTTTTGTATAATTTATCTTTGCAGAATACTTTGAGAATTATTCCTTTAGACAAAATGTTTTTAGAAACTGATAATGACGATTTTAGCATCGAAGAGCTCTATCAAAAAGTGTCGGAAATAAAGGAAATTTCTCTGGAGAATTTAAACAAACAACTTTTAGAAAACTTAGAGACAATAAAAAATGGATAAATACTGGCTGGAGAGAACGGAACTTTTAATTAAAGAAGAAGGATTAGAAAAGCTAAACAAAGCGACCGTTCTCGTTGTAGGTTTAGGAGGAGTTGGTTCTTTTGCTGCCGAATTTCTGGCAAGAGCCGGCGTTGGAAATATGACAATTGTAGACGGTGACACTGTTGATATCACAAACATTAACAGGCAGTTACCTGCTTTACATTCAACTGTAGGAACGCACAAAGTGGAAGTGGTTGCCGGGAGACTTCTAGACATTAATCCTAAACTTAACTTAATCAAAATCAATGAGTTTCTAAACCCGGAAAGAATGGAAGAAATTCTGGATGAAGGAAAATTTGATTATATCCTTGATTGTATCGACAGTGTGACACCAAAACTAAAGCTATTAGTTACAGCAAAAAGAAAAAAAATAAAAATTGTAAGCTCAATGGGAGCAGGCGGAAAATCTGATCCAAGTAAAGTAATGGTAAGGGATATCAGCAAATCTCAAAACTGTTTCCTGGCAAAACAGGTAAGAAAAAGGCTTAAAAAAGAGAAAATAAATAAAGGAATCAGATGCGTTTTCTCTAATGAACTTCAAAATGAAGAAAGCCTGAAAATGACCGACGGAACGAATTATAAAAGATCATTTTACGGAACAATAAGCTATATCCCTGCAATTTTCGGGCTGTATGCCGCGGCTGAAGTGATTAATTATTTAGTGAAAAAAGACTAATATGTTTTGCCCCGCAGATTAAACAGATGATTATATCTATTTTTATCTGAAAATTTTGTGAAGTCTGCATGACCCAAAATAAAAACTTATATATTTACATTCCGTAAATGACAAATTTCAAATATCCCAGAACCGAAAAACTCAAACAAAAAACCGAAATTTCCTTGCTTTTTGAAAAAGGCAAATGGAGAACTTATGGGAATTTGAGAATAATTATCCTTAAAAACAAGCCGGCAACACCAGTAGAAACCACAAAATTTACTGTTTCTGTTTCTAAAAGATATTTTAAAAAGGCAGTTCAGAGAAATCGCATAAAAAGACTTCTGAGAGAATGTTACCGCTTAAATAAAGATAAGTTTAAAGAAGCTTTTGGTGAGCAAACAGTCGCTATGCTTTTTTGGACATCTCCTGAACTCCCTCAAAAATTTCAGGATGTAGAAGCACAGTTTATCAAGCTTTGCCAGTCCCAAAAAAAATCTTAATTTTTATGTTACAAATAAATCTACCTCATTCTTTAGGAATGCTTTATCGTTCTAAGGTTAAAAATTTAGTCTAAATCTTAGCATACTTTTTGTAACTTTAAGGGAAACAAATCTGAAAATTAAAATGTTAGACAATGTTCCCTATCTATCTTATGTCCTGAGTGCATTTATCGGCATCGGTTTGGCTGCCGCAACAGGCTTTAGAGTCTTCCTTCCTCTGTTTGTGGTAAGTATGGCTTCATATATGGGATGGATCCCGGTGAACGAACAGTTTGAATGGCTTTCTGGCCTTCCCATACTTATTACTACAGGTATTGCGACAATAGCTGAAATCTTAGCTTATTATATCCCTTTTGTTGACCATTTGCTGGATACCGTTTCCGTTCCATTGGCTACGGTTGCAGGTTCTGTTCTGTTTGCGAGCCAGTTTACAGATTTAGGAACGTTTCCACAATGGGCTTTAGCGCTGATTGCCGGTGGAGGAACCGCAGCGACTATAAGCTCCGGTTTTGCAGGGATTCGAGCTGCTTCTACGGCTACAACGGGCGGCTTGGGCAACTCCGTAGTAGGAACCACAGAAACAGCCGGAGCAGGAATCATGGCTGTGCTGGCAATGGTTTTACCTGTATTAGCTGCAATTTTCACCCTTATATTAGTAATTACAGTCTTTGTTCTGGGACGAAAAGCATGGCGAAAGTTTAGAACAAAAAAAGAACCTTTAAATAATAGCATATAAAAAAATCCCAGTTTTAAAGCTGGGATTTTTTTAATTCTTATTTCGAATATCTTTTATTTCCTGAAGTTTAGCTTCAAAATATTGTTTCTTTTCAGGATGTTTTTTTATCAATATTTCGAAAGCTTTATTTGCTTTTGTATACAGTTTTTGTTCGATATACAGATTAGCCAGGGTTTCTGTCATTAAATGAGAGATATCATCTGTTCTTTCTTTAACGACAAATGAACTTTCATCTTTCAGTTGACTAATTCTCGGATTATTTTCAATAAAAGTCTCAATCGCTTTAGTTTTAATTTCAACTTTTTCTTTTTCCGTCTCATCAGCCCTGTCAATCTTCAGCCAGTTTTGCCAGGTATTAATAAATCCCGGGATATTGCTGTCAAGATTTCTTGGTATTAGAGCTTCTGCAGCAGGGATATCCTGAATTTCCTCTTCAGGCTCAGATTCCAGATCTTCTTTCACAAATTCTTTAGGTTTCCAGCTTGAAATATCAGACCCAAAGAAGGATACATTCATTACGGGAACGTCTTCTTTATTTGACATTACAGTTTTCGGAGCTTCGTCATCAATTTTCAAACCGACATTTTCAGAACTAAATACTTCCGATTGGCCCTCAGCCAATTCCGTAATTTCTTCTATTTCCGGTAAAATCTCTTTCTCTTTTTGGGCAGTTTCAACTTGTGAAGTCTCAATTACCGGTGTTTCTACTGTAGACTGAGAAGTTTCTGTCTTTTTATTAAGTAAAGAATCCGGAATATGTGATTCAAAACTCATTGGCTTCCATGCAGATTTTACATCAGACTCAACTTCAACAGACGTTTCCTGAATCTCCTCTTTTCGCTCTTCAACAATTTCACGTGCTGTCTTATTATTATCTGGCAATTCAACTTCCTTTTCTTCGGGTTTTACCTCAAAACTTTGGGTTTCTGCGAAGCTGATATCGTGGCTCATATCGTGTTCTGTCTCTTCTTTTTTACGCGCAGGAATGATATTTTTGCTTTCCTTCATTTTTCTTTCAACATCTTGAATCAGGCGACGCATTTCATCTTCATGTTTGTTGATATTTGACAAAGGAGCCTCAGATTTCCCTTCTTCAATACTATTTGATTGAATTTTAACATCAGGAAGAAAAGATTCTGTTCCGTGGAAACTTAATTCTGAGCCTTTATCAATTATTTCTTTTTCAGTTTCGGAATCTATTTTATCTTCATTAATGATCGTTTCAGGAGTAAATTCAGCTATTTCTTCAGCCTTTTGATCTTCAGTTCCGTTCGAAACGTTTTCAAATTCCTCAGCTTCATTTGAATCAACGGTAATTTCCGGCAATAAAGGTTCTGTTTCATGGAAACTTAGTTCTGAGCGATCTTCAACCTTCTCTTTTTCTGCATGTGATGATATTTTATCTTCATCAATCATTGTTTCAGGAGTAAACACAGCTATTTCTTCCTTATCTTCCTCAATCATAGATTGCATATTATTTTCATCAACAGCAAGCTGTACTGTTTCCTGATTGGCAGGTTTCTGGGTAACTATAGTTCCGGATTCTAATGTAGACTCTAAATCAATAGTTTCAGCATTTTTATCCTCAAGAAAATTTTCTTCACCTTCAAACAAAATCCTGTTCCTTTCACCGTTTATGTAAACATGCTTTATTTCAGGCTGTGGATTTGTCTGTAAAAGACAGGAAGCTTCTTCATATTTATTCTCTTTTAAAGTCTCGTGAATCACAGCATCAGATTCTTTCTGAACTTCAACAGGTTTTTTAATTTCGTTACCCGGAATTACGATGCTGTCAATCACTTCATCTTGTTTTTCCTCTCTTTTTAACGGGAAACTACTTTTCTGATAAATATAATTGAAAGCATTTTTTGCTTCAAATGTTTTTTTCTGCTCAGTTTTAGGCTCAATGACTTCTTTCTCTTCAATGACTTCCTGCTTTGGTCTCTGCTGAATTTTCCCGTTAATTAATTGATACAGAATCTTTTTATCGGTAGTATAAGCTGCTGTAGTAGAAAGCTCCTTCTGGTAATTTTCTCTATCAAACAAATGTATACCATACAGATGCAAAGCTCTGATATTCTGAATATAAGGAAAAGAATTAATCTCCTCTTTCAAAAGATGTAAATCTTCTGACTGAATGTGTTTCGGGTCCTTTAATAATTCTAAAACTCTGGAATTCATCTTACCAATTCGCTACAATATCGTTAAATATCTTGTTTATAATTCTATCCGTTACAATTTTCACCTGCGAGGCCTCTATATCAGACTGAGACAAAGTGCTGTTGAAAACTGCTTCATCAGAATACGTTCTGTCAAAACTCGAATCTGCGTGTATTTTATTTTCATAATGCACTTTCACAGTAATCGTCAATTTATTCTGAGATTCCTGAACAACCCCACCAACATTGTTACTTGTTGTATTTGAGCTGATAGTCGTAGGTGAAATAGAATAATCTGTAATTTCACCTTCAATTAGAATATCGGGGTTTTCTTTTGTTCCTTTTAAAGTTGTCCTCTGTAAAAACCGGTTTTGAATATCTGTCGAGAACTGTTGTGCTAAAGAAGGATTTACCAACGCCGCATTATTAGGAAATTCATTAATCTGGACCGTTTTTTCATCCGTCAGAGACGAACCCGTAAAACTGTAACAAGATTGTAAAAATCCTAAACAGATAATCAGAAGCCATGTGAATTTTGGCTGTTTTATTTTAATTTCTTTTAATCTAATATTCATTTTTTAATCCGATTTCTTGTATTTCGTCATGCTCAATCTGTTGCATTGCATCTTCAAAAGCAAAATAATTTGCTGTATATGAATATGGCAATGTCAATAAAAGACCGATACCACAAGCAAGGATACCCAATTGTGAAAGGAAACCTACTACAATCACATACAGAAAGATTGACAACAAATTGCCTTTAGTCATTGCTGTAGACATCTTCCAGGCTGTTTTAATATCTTTCACCCCTCCAAGAGAGATAAGTGCTGGTATATAAAATCCTTTTAACACTACAGCAAATATTACAATATACATGATTGCGATATAAGGAAACATAATTGCAGCTCCAAAACCTGAAGGACCTTCGCCATTTTGCTGTGTTGCAAAAATTATAATAAACAAAGGAATATAAAGCACCAATACTCCTCCAATAATAATTAATTGTAAAATAAAATATGGTGAAAAATCATCAAAATTAAAAATCTCTCCCGGAGCTGCACTTTTATCTTTTCTCAGCTTTCTGAAATATTTATATAAATTCCCGATACCAAGAGCAGCACAGAAAGGGATAATCGCCATAATGAAGCAAAAAATAACGGCTAATAATACGTTTCCGAAATTATTTTTCAAAAACTCATATCCGTTATTCAGATAGTCATTAAATTTAAAATTGACTGGTTTTGCACTGATTCTCATCATTTTTTAATATTAAGTTAGTTATTCTTCCAGGTTATATTGTTTTATCTTCCTGTATAGTGTTCTTTGCGAAATCCCCAATTCATCCGCAGCTTTATTCCTCCTTCCTCTATGTTTCTCCAATGCTTTGATAATCAAATCTTTTTCATTATTTTGAAGAGACAAAGATTCTGGTTTATCATCTTCAATTTCAATATCTTCAAAGTCTTCATAACTATTCTCCGGACTGGAAATAATAGTTGGGTTCTGAACGACAGGATTATTATTATTCTCAAAATACAATAAAGAACTCGAAGGTGCAGCCTGCTGACTTTCAGGAGTGTAAATCCTGTTAATCAACGTTTTCTCCTGATTGCTCAGATCATTAGTTCCCCGGTTCTTAATTAATTCCGAAGTTAAGGATTTTAAATCATTTATATCGTTTCGCATATCGAAGAGAATTTTATACATAATTTCTCTTTCGCTGCCAAAATCGCTTTGCTTTTGCCCATTCGGAGTGTTTACCACCATTGGCAAATGAGTTTCCATCGGGATATATTCTGCCAATTTTTCAACGGTAACATGACGTTCTCTTTCGACAACCGTCATTTGCTCAACCAGGTTTCTCAGCTGACGAACATTCCCCGGAAATGTATAATTTTCAATATAATGAACTGCGCCCGGTTCCAACTCCAATTCCGGCATTCTGTATTTTTCGGCAAAATCTATCGCAAACTTCCTGAATAACAAATGAATATCGCCTTTTCTATCTCTCAAAGGCGGCATATCTATTTGCACGGTATTTAATCGATAAAATAAATCTTCACGGAATCTTCCATCATGAATTGCTTTCATCATATTCACATTGGTAGCCGCAACAATTCTTACGTTTGTTTTTTGAACCTGAGAAGATCCCACTTTCATGAATTCACCGCTTTCCAACACTCTCAATAAACGAACCTGTGTCTGCAAAGGCAATTCACCAACTTCATCCAGGAAGATTGTGCCGCCGTCAGCAACTTCAAAATATCCTTTTCTGGTTGCTGTAGCTCCTGTAAATGCCCCTTTTTCGTGCCCAAACAGTTCGGAATCAATAGTACCTTCGGGAATTGCTCCACAGTTGACCACAATGTAAGGCTGATGCTTTCTTTTTGATTCTGAATGAATGATTTTTGGAATAAATTCTTTACCAACACCACTTTCCCCTATTACTAAAACGGAAATATCTGTTGGTGCCACTTGAATTGATTTTTCTAAGGCCCGGTTGAGGGCTGGAAAATTTCCAATTATTCCGAAGCGGTTTTTTATATTTTGTAATTCGTTGCTCATATGTAAATTTTTAGATTATTGACTTAATTTAATTTACAGTTTATCAGTTTGATGTAAATTAATTTAATAAATTGATGAATATTTACCCATCACATCTAGTATTAAATCTTTAGATCTAAATAATCTTTGTTTCTAATCTTTGAAACTTTATTTTTTAAATATGTGCTTTCAAAAAAACTATAGTTTTTCTGTTTTTCGAAATTTATCCGGCTTATATTATGCTTTTCACCTTCGTGATAAGCTATTTCAAAATCATTCTTGTTAAAGCCTGCATTTTGCTGTATTTCAGGAAGAAATTTATTAACAATATCTACAGCTTTTCCTTTTTGACTGAATGTCTGATATGATGTTTTCTTAGGTATAAAAAAAGCTTGTGAATTATGGCAGAAGAATTGACTGTATATTTCACAAATCTTTTTACAATCGTTATGCTCAATGGCATCATTAGGTATTTGTGCCGAGATATTGCTATAAATAATTACCAATAAAACACTAAGGCAATATTTCTGAAATTTTTCCATTGTCTTTTTATAGGTTAGTATTGATAATAATTTATTTATTCTGTTATTGTAATTGTAAGTTGATTGTTACTCAGCAACTCTCCCTAAAAGCGTGCCCTGTGTGTTGTCATAAACAAAAACGTCCACAATGTCACCAATTTTTTGCCCTTCAGACATATCAAAAACACAAACAGCATTTTGAGAATTTCTTCCCTTCCATTGATTTTTATTTTTTTTGGAGGTTCCTTCAATTAGAATCTGATGAACTCTTCCAACGTAACCAGCCATTCTCTTTCTTGAAAGTTCGCCCTGTAAAGCAATCACCTCTGCCAGACGTCTCTGCTTCACATCAGCAGGAATATTGTCTTCCATTTTCTTATGAGCCGGAGTCCCGGGTCTTTCCGAATATGCAAACATATAACCGTAGTCATATTCTACTTCTCTCATTAAACTCAATGTATCCTGGTGATCTTCTTCAGTTTCGTTACAGAAGCCAATGATCATATCTTGAGAAAAAGAAATGTCGGGAACAATTTCTTTTGCTTTTTTTATTAAATCTAAATATTCTTCACGCGTATGCTGCCTGTTCATTGCTTCTAGCATTCTATTGCTTCCACTCTGAACCGGAAGATGAACATATTTACAGATATTATCATGCTTCGCCATCATTTTGAAAACATCCAAACTCATATCCTGAGGATTAGATGTTGAGAATCGTATTCTCATTTCAGGAATAGCTTTCGCCACCAAATCAAGTAATTGAGCAAAATTAACAGCTGTTGCTTTCTGCATTTCAGATGCTTTAGCAAAATCTTTTTTAGGACCTCCCCCATACCAAAGATAAGAGTCAACATTTTGTCCTAAAAGCGTAATTTCTTTATATCCTTTATTCCAAAGATCTTTACATTCATCAAGAATCGAATGTGGGTCACGGCTTCTTTCTCTCCCTCTTGTAAACGGAACCACACAGAACGTACACATATTATCACAGCCTCTTGTAATGGTAACAAAAGCCGTAACACCGTTTCCACCCAGACGAACAGGATTAATGTCTGCGTAAGTTTCTTCTTTTGAAAGAATTACATTGATCGCATCTCTTCCGTCTTCAGTTTCCTTTAACAGATTTGGTAAATCTCTATACGCGTCCGGACCAACAACAAGATCAACTAATTGTTCTTCTTCTAAAAATTTAGTTTTCAATCTTTCAGCCATACATCCGAGAACACCAACCGTCATGCTTGGTCTTTCTTTTTTAAGATTTTTGAACTGAGCAAGGCGCATCCTTACCGTCTGTTCGGCTTTTTCACGAATTGAGCATGTGTTAAGAAGAATAAGGTCGGCTTCTTCCACCTTCATTGTTGTATTGTACCCCTGTTCATTAAGAATAGATGCAACAATCTCAGAATCAGAAAAGTTCATCTGACAACCATAACTCTCCAAGAATAATTTCTTAGAGTTTTCAGGTCTCTCTGCAATTGCAAAAGCCTCTCCTTGTTTTGTTTCGTCTATATATTTTTCTTGCACGATAATCGGTTTAATATTCAACATATTAAGGCTCAAAAAATAAATTCCTGAACTTTAAAAGTAGATTAGTTTGCAAAGATACAAAATATTGTGACAGAATGGCAGGATTATCTTTCATTGAATGCTGTTGAAAAATCCATTGGAAATGAAATCCTTTATTTAATACGGATATTTGTATATAAAGCTGCTCCTCATTTCTTTTTACATCTTGCCAGAGTTCTCATAAAGCTTCATTAAAATTTAATTATCAATTATGGGATAGATTCCCGGATCAACAATATTTATATCTTTGACTTATATAAAACTATAAATTAATACTGCAATAATATGATAATAAGTAAAAAATGCCATGAAATTATCCTGAAAATGTTTCTCAAAACCCATACTTCCATTTGGATATTTTGCAGATAAACGAAATTGTTCACATTAATCCTTCTTATAATTAAATCAACATAAAAACTTTCTTAATCTCCATGGTCAAAATGGTCTGTTGTAAAATTGATTTTAATAACTTTCTTAGAAACTACGGGTTTCCCGTCTTTTATGGCTGGCTTCCATTTCTTTTTACTTTTTTGATAGCAAAATCCATGTCTTCAATAAACATTTCACTGTTTTTTACCTTAGGAAGAACATCAAGATTACTGATTTTACCGTTTTCATTCACATCAAATACGAATACGAATTGTCCGTTCACCGCATATTTATTCAAATCAATATAAGCATGAATCATTTTTAAAAATTCTTTCGTGAAAGCATCATCTCCTCCCGGAAACTCTGCATTTTGTGAAGTTGTAACAGATTTATTTTTCAATTGGAAATCCTGCGAATATCCTTTAAAACCAGCGAAAAACAAAAATAGCATTAAAATATATCTTTTCATAAAGATTACATATCGGCAGACATCGATGAAAAACTCATCTTTAATTTCATTTCAGATTTTATAGGTTCCCCACCGCATGTTGCCGGAGACCAGTTTCTCTTGATTCTTCTCACCACATACTGCATATCATCAAAGAAAACATCACTGTTTAAAACCTTTGGATCACCCGAAACATCAATCACTTTTCCTGTTGCATCGATCGTCAGGGTAAAAGTAAAATCTCCAGTCAATGTATAAAATTCAGAATTAAGATAGGTATACATATATTTTCTTAACAATTCTTTATATGCAGCAGCCCCACCTTCAAAACCCGCAGGTTTAAAATCGCTACACCCCTTCACCGCAACTTGTAAAAATGGTTCTTTAATATCTATTTTTAGAAGGTTTTTATTGTTCTCAACAATAAAAGAATCATCTCTATCTTCTAAATCTGTTTGTGCAAACGTAAAATTTGCCACAAAAAGCCCTATAAATAATGCTATCGCTTTCATAGTATATTATTTTTGTTCAACTTTATAAAACCCAAAATTACGCCAAAAAATAAAAGAAACTTCACTAAAGAGCGAAGTTTCGAAGAAATTTTAATTTAAATTAATTAAGTATTTAAATGCCGGCTTGAGCTTTGCTGCCCGTTTCTTTCAACATTAATGAAACCAAAATTGCCAAAACAATTCCTGAAACCCAAAATAGAACAGAATGCTGAAAATGTAAATTTCCCGCAGAAATATCCAAGCTTTTACCAAACCATCTACTAAAAACAGGACTCAATAAAGTTGTTACTCCAAAAGTGATAAAATTAATTGCTCCTGTTGCACTTCCTTTCACAAAATCAGGATTGGCCTCTTTAATAACAGAATAAGGAATCATAGCCGCTCCGGAACCCAACCCGAGAATAAACATGCTGATTTTTGCAGGATACAAATCGGGAAGATAAATTAATTGCAGCAAACTGATGATCATTAAAACTGCACCAGCAATTAATACAGGTTTTCTTCTTCCAATTTTATCAGTAATAAAACCCAATAACGGACATCCAAAAACCCATCCGAAGGCAACCATCGCACTGGTAATTGCAGCTTCATGAAAAACAAATCCTTTATCTTTTTCAAAAAATGCCACGGCCCAAGTCATTGCAAAAATGGTGGTGGGAGCAAACAACAACCCGGAAATAATTCCGCAGAGCCATGATTGAGGATTTTTAAAAACGATTTTATAAGGTTCTAGATAGCCGATAGGTTTGGTTCCGTATTCTGTAGGTTCTTCAGCTTTTTCTTCTTTAGGAATAATGAAAAACAGGCCGAAAGCTGTAATAATAGTTACAATTCCTGAACCTAGCCAAAAAGTATCAACATTTATCCCTTCCTCAACCCAAGGCCCTACAATAAACTGACCAGCAGTTCCGCCCAACATCCCGATACATTGAGTAACTCCGATGGCTGTCGCCAAAGACTTTGAAGAAAAACCTTTACTTGCAAGATAAACACAGCCGGGAAAAGCAAAAGCGCAACCCGCACCCTGCATTAATCTTCCTGAAACGCCCGCTACCTGGCTTGAAATTAAGAATAATAAACAACCAACTCCTAAAACCAATGCTCCTACAAAAAGAGACTTTTTACCCCCAAATTTATCTAAAGCGATTCCTGCAATCAGACTGCATGTGGAATAGGTGTAATAATACGTTCCCACCATGCTGATCAATTTCAGTTCAGTGGTATCAAAATTATTGACCAATTCAGGAATCATTACTGCCGGAGCAGACCTGATGACATAATCCAAAAAGTAAAAAACAAGCCCGAAAATCCAGGCTATGATGTAGAATTTCTTCAGAGATGCACTCATTATAGCAATCCTTTAATATGTTTATAGTTTGTTTTAACCGTATCTAAGGCTTCTTCCATTTTACCTCCAAGCATAAGTTGCGCCATAGATTTTGTCATCCCTACGACTTGTTCGAATTCAATTTTTGGAGGTAAAGCCAAGGCATTTGGATTGGTAAAAATATTTAATAAATAAGGTCCGTTGTACTCAAGACATTCTTTGATAGCAGCCTCAACCTCTTCGGGTTTATGAACATTTTTTCCAGGATACCCCATGGCCTGCGCTATCATTCCAAAATCAGGATTTATCATGTCTGTTTCATTATCGGGCATTCCACCAACTTCCATTTCCAATTTTACCATTCCCAGCGCCCTGTTGTTAAAAACAATCAGCTTTACAGGTAATTTGTATTGGAAAATCGTTGCCATATCTCCTAATAACATAGACAAACCTCCATCTCCGCACATCGCAATCACCTGTCTGCCGGGATGAGCCAAAGATGCACCAATTGCCATAGGCATTGCGTTCGCCATTGAACCGTGATTGAATGAACCCAACATTTTACGTTCACCCGTTCCGGTAATATATCTCGCTCCCCAAACACAGCACATTCCTGTATCTACGGTAAAAATTGCATCTTTTTTAGCTAACCTATCTAATGTATGTGCTACAAATTCCGGCTGAATTGCATTTTCTTTCCCAAAATCTTTTACATAGGTAAATTGAGTTTGTTTTACTTTTTCATAAAATTCCAATTGCTGATTTAGGAAATGAGCGTCTGTTTTTTCTTTTAATAATGGCAATAAAGCTTTGATAGTTTCTTTAACATCTCCTGCCAATCCCAATTCCAGCTTAGCTCTTCGGCCTAGCCGTTCGGGACTTTCATCAATCTGAACAATTTTATTCTTAACGGGCATAAACTTTTGGTAAGGAAAATCCGTTCCCAAAAGAATCAACAAATCCGCATCATGCATAGCATGATATGCAGAAGGAAGCCCTAAAAGTCCCGTCAAGCCCACTTCATTAGGATTATTGGGCTGAATCGCCATTTTTCCGCGGAAGGAATATCCTACCGGAGATTTTAAATATTTTGACAGCTGTACTACTTCAGCATTGGAGTTTTCGGCGCCAATACCACAGTAAATGGTAACTTTTTCGCTTTCGTTGATTAAACTTGCCAATTGATTCAATTCATCATCAGACGGGCGAATAACCGGATTGGTTTTAAATATTTTATTGGAAGTTGTCGCTTCTTCAGCATCCAATTCAGAAACATCGCCCGGAAGACCGATTACCGCAACTCCTTTTTTAGAAATCGCATGCTGAATGGCAGTCTGAACCGTCCTCTGAACCTGTTCCGGCCTTGTAATCATTTGGTTATAGTGACTGCAATCATCAAATAATTTTGTGGTATTGGTTTCCTGAAAATAATCCATTCCCATTTCTTCACTCGGAATCGTGGAAGCAATGACCAACATCGGAACATGAGAACGATGCGCTTCATAAACTCCATTAATCAAATGAACGTGTCCCGGTCCGCAGCTTCCCGCACATACCGCAAAACCATCAAGCTCTGCTTCTGCTGCGGCTGCATATGCTCCAACTTCCTCATGCCTTACATGAATCCATTCTATACTGCTTTTTTTAACGGCAATATTCAAATGATTAAGGCTGTCACCGGTTACCGCATAAATTCTTTTCACATTTGCATTTTCGAGCATTTCAACAATTTGCTCAGCTATGTTTTTAGCCATAATTAATATTTTTTTGGTGGTTAAATTATATTCGAAAAAAAACGGATGTGAATATGGTTTGATAAAGACATTTCTTTACTTGAAAAATATATCTCTATCAAATTTAGGGAATAATAAATGTTTTAAAGATTCCTGAGTATTAAAATTTACCTGCAAACAAAAAAGACTTTGCTACATTGCAAAGTCTTCTACTATTTTTTTTATTAATTATTTGTTAGAGGAAGCGTAATTTATTCTGCTATCGAGAGGATTATATCCTCTTGAAAAGCTTAAATCAACAGAAATATTCTCTTTTTGAGCAGAAGCGAAATGTTTTGCCATTCTTGAAATATCTCTTTTTACTTCCTTTTCAAAAGATGTATCAAAAACTTCCGGAGAAATTTTTATATCTGATATTTTACCGTTTTTATCTACAGTAAAATTTAATTTAAAATCACCCAAAACCTGATATTCATTTGCCGTATATTGTAGGTTTCCGGCCAAATCCTTTTCAAATCTGTCAAGACCTTTTGGATAGACTTTTTCGATTTGATTTTTATTAACCTCAACTTTTATATTCGTGTTATTCTGTTGAGAAAATGAAAATGTGAAAATTGAAACCGTTAATATTAAAAGTATTTTTTTCATAAAATTTGATCTTTTGGTTGAATAAAGATACTTTTTTTTCTTATAAAATTTACAAGACTTCAATCTGATTTCTCAATAAATCTTCGAATTCATCTCTTTTTCTTATTAAGTGAGCTTTCCCGTCTAAGAAAAGGACTTCGGCAGGTTTTAATCTTGAATTAAAATTTGAACTCATTTCAAAACCGTAAGCTCCTGCATTATGGAATGCCAAAACATCACCTTCTCTTACTTCATTCAGTTTTCTGTCCCAGGCAAAAGTATCTGTTTCACAAATATTCCCAACTACCGTATAAATTCTTTCCGCCCCTTTTGGATTAGATAAATTCTCGATAACATGGTAAGAATCATAGAACATTGGACGAATCAGATGATTAAATCCGGAATTTACCCCAACGAAAACCGTAGCTGTTGTTTGCTTGATAACATTAGCTTTTACCAATAGATATCCGCTTTTTCCCACTAAGAATTTTCCTGGTTCGAACCATAATTCGAATTTTTTTCCTGTAGATTTCGAAAATTCGGAGATTACTTTTTCTACTTTTTTCCCTAATGTTTTCACGTCAGTTTCCTCTTCACTGTCTTGATAAGGGATTTTGAAACCGCTTCCCATATCCAGATATTTCAGATTAGGGAAATGCTCAGAAAGCTCCAGCATAATATCCAAAGCCTGTAGGAAAACGTCAGGATCTTTGATTTCGCTTCCTGTGTGCATGTGAAGACCTTCTACATTCAGGTTTGTAGATTTCATTACCCTTTCGATGTGACGAACCTGGTGAATAGAAATACCAAATTTACTATCGATATGACCTGTAGAAATTTTATAGTTTCCACCTGCAAAAATATGCGGGTTGATTCTTACTAAAATTGGATACGTGTTTCCGTATTTATTTCCGAATTGCTCAAGAATAGAGATATTATCAATATTAATATGCACTCCGAATGTCATCGCCTCCTCTATCTCAGCTAAGTCTACACAGTTTGGAGTAAATAGTATTTTTTCTTTAGGAAACCCTGCTTTCAGGCCAAGTTTCACTTCATTAATTGATACACAATCCAAAGAAGCACCCAGATTCTTGACATACTTTAGAATGTTGATGTTTGTCAACGCCTTCGCTGCATAGAAGAACTTTGTGTGTTTTAAAAAAGAAGATGTAAGTTTTTCGTATTGAATTTTAATAGATTCTGCATCGTAAACATACACCGGTGTGCCAAACTCATTGGCAATCTTTAATAATTCTTTTGAATTCATAATTTCAATTTTACATAAAAAAAGGCAGATTCTTCGAAAAGAGTCTGCCGCAATAATTATTTTTTATGCAAGGCAACTCTTTCAAATATTCCAAACTTTAGAAAACTTAACAGTTCCCTTTTTTCCAGTTTTATTTTGTTTAAAATTTTGCATTGCTTTTTTATTCTTTTGCAAAAATACTATTTATTTTGAGAAAATTAATTGAAAAGCATTTTCTTCTTGATAAAACACGTACATGATCATAAAAATACCCTCTTATTTGGGCAACGGTAGTGTCTCAAAATCACCACGAAGCAATGCCAATTGTAAATCGTTGTTCAAATCTGCCGACTGAAACAGCAGATCTATTTTTAATTTAGAAAGTTTACTGAGTGTCTGAATTTGTGTAAAAAGCTCATAAAAACCGTAAGAAATTACCTTTCCATTTTCAATAATTAAAAATAATTTTTCACCTAATTTCCTCCCCTGCCCCAGCCAAAGTTCGTTTCTTCCTTTGAAATCAATTTTCTTTTTGAACACATTGATATCGTTATATTCTTCAATTTTTCCGATAAATTGAACGGCTTTTGAGCCTTGTGTAAAAGACCTGAACTTCAAAATAGGTTTCTCTACTTTATTTAATGTATTTTTCTCAACGATATATTTGTTATTTCTAAAATACAGCCCAAAAGGAAGTACTTCTCTTTTCTTGATATTTTTAGAATTTAAAATAAGTTTTGCAATGATATCCGTTCCTGTGAGTTCAAAATTGATTTGCTCAACTGCCCTTTGAATCTCCTCCCATTTTTTAGACTTAGAATTGAAAATTTTTTTTGAATATTTATTAATATCCTGAACATAGTCTGAGAAAATAATTTTTCCTGATTCATCCTGAAAATAAACAAAGCCCTTTTCATTTGGCAAATCCTGAGTCAACACTTTGATTTTATTAATATAGGTCTTTGCATTGGTTTCGTCATGCTGCTTTTGGATAATCTCATTTTCCGTATCTTTTGAAACTAAAAGCTTAAACAACTCTAAAGTGGCTCTTGCATCGCCATCCGCTCTGTGATGGTTCGTCAAAGGAATTCCAAGTGATTTTACCAATTTCCCAAGAGAATAACTTACCTCGTCAGGAATCAATTTCTTAGCTAAAGGAATTGTATCTAATGTATTGATTTTAAAATCATAACCAAGCCTGCTGAATGACTGACGCAGCATCCTGTAATCAAAATCGATATTATGCCCGACTAAAGTTGTGTTCTGAGTAATTTCAATTACTCTTTTCGCAATTTCATGAAATTTTGGCGCAGTTTTAACCATTTTCGGAGTGATATTAGTCAGCTTTTGCACAAAAGGAGTGATATCACCTTCAGGATTAACAAGGGAAATAAACTGATCAACAATCTTTTGCCCATCATATCTGTAGATAGCAATATCAATAATACTTTCTTTTCTGTAACCCGCACCGTTACTTTCTATATCAATTATGGAGTACAATTTCTTTAATTAAAATCAAATTATAAAATTAGGTATAAATTAATGGAATATCTGTATTCCTTCATAATTTTCACCCATTAATATTAGCTTTTTTGCTAATTTCAAATAATAAAAACACTTCAAAACCGGAAAATGCTATGTGACAATTTCAAACAAATAATTTTGTTTTCAAACTGTTACACAGCATTCCCCATTATTTGGAAACCAGAAATAATAACTCAAAAAGCTTACCATTCCTGAAAGTACTAATATATAAATTTATTTATATAAAATTATCTCTTTCTTCCTCCTAATCCAAGCATTCCTAAAATTGCTTTTGCTCCTTCACGCATCAGAGTACTTGTAAAAGTACGTCCCGCTTTACTTTGCAATACCTGCTCAAGCATTCCTGATTCTTCTTTCACCGGTTTTGTTTTTTGGTTTGGGGTAGCATTTTGTGTCGCCTGCTCCATTCTACTGACAAGCATTTCGTAGGCAGAATCTGTATCTACTACTTTCTCGTATTTAGCAACTAAAGCAGATTTGCCTGTAAGAGCAGAAACTTCAGCACTATTTAAAACATCCATCCTGGATTCAGGGGAAATTAGATAAGTATGTACTAAAGGTGTTGGAATACCTTTTTCATCCAAAGCAGTAATAAAAGCCTCTCCGATCCCTAAATTTTGAATCAGACTCGAGGCATTATAATATTCTGTAGTAGGATAATTTTCAACTGCTTTTGAGATTTCCTTCTTATCTTTTGCTGTAAAACCTCTTAGTGCATGCTGAATCTTCAGGCCTAACTGAGACAGTACATTCTCAGGAACATCACCCGGAATCTGAGTGATAAAATAAATCCCCACACCTTTCGAACGTATAAGCTTTACCATCGTTTCTATCTGAGAAAGAAGAGCTTTTGAGGACTCATCAAAAATCAAGTGGGCCTCATCAATGAAAAGGACAAGCTTAGGTTTCCCACTGTCCCCTTCTTCCGGAAATGTCATATATATTTCAGCAAAAAGCGAAAGCATAAATGTAGAGAACAATTGTGGCTTATTCTGAATATCAGCTACTCTCAAAATATTAACAACTCCTTTTCCTTCTCTTGTTTTGAGTAAATCCTGAACATCAAAGCTTAATTCACCAAAGAAACTTGCAGCACCCTGCTGTTCCAAAGCAACAATAGATCTCAAAATTGCCCCTAAAGAAGCAGGAGCAATTGAACCATAATTGGAAGCTAACTCAGCTTTACCCTGAGCATTTTCAGTGACATACTGCAGAACTTTTTTCAAATCATTCAAATCAATTAAGGGCAGCCCTTTATCATCACAATATTTGAAAACAATCGACATGATGCTCTGCTGCGTATCATTTAATTCTAAAATTTTACTTAGCAATATGGGGCCGAATTCTGTGACCGTTGCTCTCAACTTCACCCCTTCTCCTCCTGAAATTGTCATTAATTCTACAGGAAAAGCCTGTGGTTCATACTGAAGTTGAGTTTTAGCATATCTCTCCTGAATCATCGGGCTTAGGACCCCTGCTTCGGCAATCCCTGAAAAATCCCCTTTGATATCTAGCACCAAAGACGGAATTCCTGCATGAGAAAGCTGTTCTGCGAAAACCTGTAATGTCTTTGTTTTACCCGTACCTGTTGCTCCGGCAATAAGCCCGTGCCGGTTGATAGTTTTTAAAGGGATGGTAACATTTACCTCAGGTACCACTTCGCCATCCAGCATTGCTTTTCCTAATATAATATGTTCTCCTTTCGGAGTGTATTTAGAATTTAATTCTTCAATAAATTTTGCTTTGTCTGCCATTTGATTTTTTTAAAGACATAAAGATATAAGTTTTTAGAAAATATTTAATCTCCGAAATAATATTCTCATACAAATTCAGTTATTAATTATCATAAAACCAAATATATAATATGAGCACTGTACACTATTCTTTCTATTTTCCAAACATGATAAAAAACAGTCTACTAATTTAGTATTCTTTTACATCACTCTTTTTAACTGAAAATAAAGTACTTGAATAAATTTCTTGGAGAAAAAACTACAATATTGAAAGAAACTATCGAGCAGATTTAACATTTCATTTACTATTCATCTAATACTTCGTATCTTTATCTAAAATTTTAAAATAAAGCCAATGAAAGTTGAACAAATATATACGGGTTGTCTGGCACAGGGCGCCTATTATATTGTATCAGAAAATGAAGCTGCAATTATAGATCCTTTAAGAGAAGTAAAACCTTATCTGGATCGCCTGGAAAAAGATAATGTAACTTTAAAATACATCTTTGAAACACATTTCCATGCAGATTTTGTTTCAGGTCATTTGGATTTAAGCAAAAAAACCGGAGCTCCGGTTGTATACGGGCCAACCGCACAGCCTGAGTTTGATGCAATTATCGCGGAAGACAATCAGATTTTCGAAATCGGAAAAATAAAAATAAAAGCGCTTCATACCCCAGGCCATACAATGGAAAGTACCACTTATCTTTTAATTGACGAAAACGGTATTGAAACAGCAATTTTCACTGGAGACACTTTATTCTTAGGAGATGTAGGAAGGCCTGATCTTGCCCAGAAAGCAACCAATCTTACCCAAGAAGACCTTGCGGGGATTTTATATGATAGCCTTCAAAACAAAATTATGCCTTTGGATGACAGTGTAACCGTTTACCCTGCTCATGGTGCGGGTTCTGCTTGTGGAAAAAATATGCAGAAAGAAACGGTAGATCTTTTAGGAAACCAAAAAAGAACCAATTATGCTCTAAACCAGCCGGACAAAGAGTCTTTTGTAAGAGAAGTTCTTGACGGGTTAACTGCTCCACCAAAATATTTCGGAATGAACGTTGCCATGAATAAAGGCGGCTATGAAAGTCTTGATATTGTTATGGATAAAGGTTTAACACCTGTTTCTGTGGATGATTTCGAGGCATATGCAGAAGAAACCGGAGCTTTAATTTTAGATACAAGAAGTCCTGCTGAATTTTATAAAGGATTTATTCCCAATTCAATCAATATCGGTTTGAAAGGGGATTTTGCTCCTTGGGTCGGTACTCTAATCGTTGATGTAAAACATCCTTTACTATTAATCGTTGATGAAGGAACGGAAGAAGAAGCTATTACAAGGTTAAGCAGAGTTGGCTTTGATAATGTTTTGGGCTATTTAAAAGGTGGTTTTGAAGCATGGAAAGACGGAGGAAAGGAAATTGACGAAGTTAAAAGAATTTCCCCATCAGAGTTTGCTGAACAGTTCACAGAAAATTCTAAAGTAATAGATGTAAGAAAACTGACAGAATATTCTGCAGAACATATCGATAATGCATTTAATAAACCTTTAGACACCATTAGTGATTGGGTAAAATCAATTGATGATTCAGAACATTTTTTCCTTCACTGTGCAGGCGGATACAGAAGCATGATTGCGGCAAGCATCCTTAATTCACACGGAATCAGGAATTTTACTGAAATAGAAGGCGGATTCAACGGAATCAAAAAAACAGAAAAATTTCCGACCTCGGACTTCGTCTGCCAATCAAAAACAGTGTAAAAACCAGATAATGAAAGGAAAGATTTTTGGAATTATTTTTGCATCAGTTTTAATACTAAGTGCCTGCAAAACAGCACGTGTAGCAGAAGCGCCAAAAGCTGACATCAGAGAAGTTATCAACAATTCGGATGTGACTTTGGTAGATGTAAGAATTCCTGAACAATATGCAGAAGGAACCGCAAAAAATGCTATCAATATCCCTTTAGCTGATATTCAGAATAAAGCTCCATCTCTTCAGGGTAAAAAGGTAGTGGTATTTTGCAACAAAGGAATTCAGGCAGATAAAGCTGTTGAAATTTTAAAGAAAAATGGTATAGAAGCTTATGATGGTACAAGCTGGAAAAACGTAAAAGCCATTCAGGATGAAAAATCAGCTAAAAATAAATAAAATCAGCGTTTAGTTTATTCAGTTTAACGTTAACCTTTACACTTTAAAGTATTAAAAATAATAACTATGTCACAAAAATTTCAAGAAATTATCGATTCAGAAAGACCTGTTTTAATCGACTTTTTTGCAACCTGGTGCCAGCCGTGTAAAGTTCAGTCATCGGTTTTGACAACTGTAAAAGAAAACATTGGTGAAGGAGCCCGGATTATCAAAGTAGATATTGACCAATATCCTGCTTTGGCAAATCAGTACGGAGTGCGCGGAGTACCCACATTGGCTATCTTCAAAAAAGGAGAAATGCTTTGGAAGGAAAGCGGTGTACATGACGTCAATACGTTGACACAACTTTTACAACAATATTCTTAAAGCTGTGATTTTTCACAGTTTTTTTATTTGCACTTCCCACAGATTTCACGGCTTTTACCTATAATTCAATAGAAAAAGAATCTCTATCATTCAAAAATTGGAAATGGTTCCTGAAAGCTTTCAGTTCATCCAAATTTAATTCAGCGGAAATAATGTTCCCGTTTTTCTGTGACATTTCTGTTCCGTCTGCAAAAAAGCAATGCGAACTTTCCTGATAAAAAAGATGATTCCCGTCTGTCCCAATCCTGTTTAAACCAAAAACGAAAGACAAATTCTCGATTGCTCTCGCTTTTAGCAAATGTTCCCAAGCCCCCACTCTTTTTTCCGGCCAGTTGGCAACATATAAAACAGCATCATAATCATCATCATTTCTTGCAAAAACAGGAAAACGCAGGTCATAACAAACCTGCAGTAAGATTCTGAACCCATTATAATTGACAATTACTCTCTCTTTTCCGGGTGTATACACTTTATCCTCTCCCGAAAAAGAAAACAAATGTCTTTTATCATAAAAATCAATGGTAGAATCAGGCTGTACAAAATACATTCTGTTGTAGAAATTACCCTTGTTTTCTATTGGCGCACTTCCACAAAAAGCAGCGTTTTTTTCTTTCGCCATTCTCTTTAAAAATTCTAAAGATTCCTGATTTTTATCTGAAACCTCAGCCGCATCCATACAAAAACCCGTTGAAAACATTTCAGGAAGAAGAAATAAATCTGCCTCTTGACTTTGAAGCTGTTTTTCTATCAATTCAAAATTTTCTAATTTATTTTTCCAGATAATATCTAAATTCAGTCCTGTGATTTTCATAAACTTTGGTAAAAAACTTCAATAAAAATACGATTTTCCATTGATTTCGGTTCTATTTTTGATACGAATGTTTTTTAGTAATAACATTAAAAATGTAAAATTTATGAAGAAATTGGTTTTTATGTTCATGATGATCTTTCTGGGAGCAGCCGTAAATGCTCAGGCCTGGACGGGAAAAGGAGATCAGAAAATTCAGTTAGGACTTAATGCTTGGGGATACGGAACGGGAGTTACGGGAACTTATGATTATGGTTTAAACAAACTTTTATCTATCGGAGGAGGTCTGAATGCCTATTTTGACGGATATAAAGATAACGACAAAGACAATAGAGTTTTTATTTTCGGAAGATTGAATTTCCACTTGCAGGATGCTTTAGATCTGCCTTCAAAATGGGACATCTATCCAGGAGTTGATTTGGGAGTTTTAGGGAAAGATTTCGGAATTGGGGCTCACATCGGGGCTCGTTATTATTTTACGGACAAATTCGGAGTTTTTGCAGAAGTAGGAAACAATGGCAGTCTCGGAGTTTCTTTCAATTTGTAGAAAAACATTACATTATATGACAAAGCTTCTCGTTTCGGGGAGCTTTTTTATTTGGCATAGTTTTGATAATTGTTACCTTTGCAAATTAAAATTTAAAACATATTAATGGAAATAGCAATCAAACTCTTTCAATTCATATTAAGTATTTCTATTTTGGTAGTTCTACACGAATTGGGGCATTTTTTACCCGCAAAATGGTTTAAGACCAAAGTAGAAAAATTTTACCTGTTCTTCGATCCTTGGTTTTCGATCGCAAAAAAGAAAATCGGTGAGACAGAATACGGCATCGGTTGGCTTCCTTTCGGAGGTTATGTAAAAATCGCCGGAATGGTAGACGAAAGTATGGATACTGAGCAGTTGAAACAGCCCGCTCAACCGTGGGAATTTAGATCAAAACCAGCTTGGCAGAGATTAATTATTATGCTTGGAGGAGTTACGGTAAACTTTTTCCTGGCTTGGCTGATTTACAGTTGTCTTTCTTTATTTAATGGAGAAATGTATACTGACCTTACCAAATTCAACAACGGCATCGGAGTAACTGAAGCCGGTAAAAAAATGGGGTTCCAAAGTGGTGACAAAATTGTAAGCATCGACGGAAAACCTGCTGAAAGATTGGAAAATGCTTCTATCAATATTCTTTTGGGCGACAATGTAACTGTATTGAGAAACGGACAGGAAGTTACTTTCCCGGTAAACAAAGATGGTGTTGCCGATGTTTTAAAACAAAAAGAGGCAAAACTATACATCACGCCAAGAATCCCAATGGTTATTGATTCTTTGGTGACTCCTACTGCTAAAGCCTCAGGTTTGGTTAAAGGAGATAAAGTAATTTCGATCAATGGAAAACAGACTCCCTTCTTCGATGAAGTTGGAGAAACCTTAAATGAAAATAAAGGAAAAACTATCAATATTGAAGTTTTAAGAAACGGAAAAGTGGAAAATGTTTCGGCAGCTGTTGACAAAAATGGAAAATTGGGTGTTGGAGTTGATCAAAAGAGTCTTGCAAGTGTAATTACTGATAAAAAATATACTTTTGGAGAAGCAATTCCAAGAGGATTTGTAAGAACTATTGAGGCTTTGACTATGCAGGTAAAGCAATTCAAGATTATGTTTAATTCTAAAATCCAAGGATATAAAAATGTAGGTGGCCCAATTGCTATCGTAAAAAACATGCCTGTTGACAAAGCCGCAGACGGCAGTATCGGGATCAACTGGCCGGCTTTCTGGAGTTTTACAGCAATGTTTTCGGTTTGGTTGGCATTTTTGAACTTAATTCCCATTCCGGGACTTGATGGAGGGCACGTTATTTTCACGTTATATGAAATAATTGTTGGGAAGCCAGTGCCTCAAAAAGTGTTGGAAAATGCACAAATGATTGGGGTTATCTTCCTGTTAGGCTTGATGTTACTGATTTTCGGAACAGACATCTTCAAAATCTTTACAGGGAAATTATAATATTTTTGAAAAATTTCTTAAAAATATTTGTGGAGTATAAATATTCGTCCTATATTTGCACCACTTAAAACAAAGGACATTCCTCCTTAGCTCAGTTGGTTAGAGCATCTGACTGTTAATCAGAGGGTCGCTGGTTCGAGCCCAGCAGGAGGAGCCAAGAAAAGACTTACAAAATGTAAGTCTTTTTTTATTTAAAATTTACACAATCTTAAAATGCTGAAAAATAAATAAGTAGCCCCCAAAGTCCTGCTATCACGAGAAAAATTTAATTATTTACAATTAAAAATTTGCTTGATATTAATATTCATATTATATTTGCATCACTAAAACAAAAGAAAAATTCCTCCTTAGCTCAGTTGGTTAGAGCATCTGACTGTTAATCAGAGGGTCGCTGGTTCGAGCCCAGCAGGAGGAGCTTGATTGTCAGAGAGTTACATAATTAAAAACTGTAACTCTTTTTTATTTGCACAAAATTTGCATGAAAAATCAGCATTTTAATATCTTTTTCAATATTCTATTTGCATAATCCTTGCACAAACTCTAAAATTTCAATTCAAAATCTTTAACTAACAAAGACACACAAACTTTAACAAAACAGCCTAAAAACACTATCTAATACTGTCAAACTCAACCTACATCAAATACAGGCTGAAATAAGACTAAAACACACAAATAACCACTGATAAAAAAGAAAAACAAATCCACAAGACCGCACCAAAACAAAAATAACTGCCAAAAAAGCTTTAAATAAGTAAGGGGGGCGGGAGAAAAAAACCATTTTGACCCATAGGGGTATTTGATAAGGTAGGGAGAGTTTTTACACCTATAATATATTTTCAGGTACAGAATTGTTGTAAATTCTACTATAAAGGATTGTTTTGATTTTTTAAACTTTCTATATGGGGTAAATTGGCTGATATATATTCACCGCTTCCTCTCCGACTGTATTTCATATTAAAAAAAATATCGAGGGATAAAAAAAACAACTTACCTCACACAATTACAAAAATTCATATCTTAGTGGCTCAAATTTTATCGAAAAAATATAAGCGTTAGCTTTTATTGTGTTTATAGAAATCTGACAGTTTCAAATCGTACTACACAATAAATGGGTAATGCTCATGCCATAGGCGTGGGCTTTCCTATTTGTGGTACAAGGTTTTGTCAGAACCTCTATAAGCAAATATGGTTAAGTTCCACGCTGTTTGCTTTTATTAACCTTTCACTTTAGGGACTGAGTGATACAAAAAATCACTTATGAAAAAAGTATTATTATCAGGAGCAATGGTACTGTTAAGTACTTTCTGTTATTCTCAAAACTATTATTTCTACAATAGACAGGAAAGTATAAAATATTCAGACAGCTACGGGCAAACACAATACAAAGTCACTTCAAATGATACTTCAACCTACAAATTTTATTTTGAAGTATCTACCGATGGAAGAGCAACTCAACTTTTTACAGTTTATAAAAATGGTGAGGAAATGTATTGGGCTGCTGAATTAAAAAAATCAGACTACAAAGAGGTTGCAGGTAAGATTTTTAAACAATCATTATACTATAACACGGCATCCAAAGAAAACATTTACGTGTTTATCTCTCAGGATTACAAGAGAATTATTGTTATGTCAAGTGATGGAATAGCTGAATATTATTAAGATGGAAAAGAAAATAATTCAGATTGACCGCAATATACCTAAATCAATTCTGATAGGTTTTGTATTAGCATTCGTAACGGTATTTGCAATTGAACACTTTTAGTACATTTTCATATATCCCAAATTTGAATATCCCAAATACCAATAATAACGGAAAGATCATTTTGAGTGGAACTTATGACCCAACCACAACACCAGTAGCTACATTACATCAAATAACACCTTTCGGAACAAGGATAGACCTCCTACAAACGGAATGATGTGTAGTGAGCTTATGATTGAAGGTTCGGATTTTAAGCTACTCTAATAAAGGCTTGTTATTTGCAAAATCCGTATTCAGTGATTACAAATATTTACTGCTGTTTTGGTTAATTTACTCACTAATTACAATGTTTTTCAAAAAATACAGATTAAAGGTTTTGATTCTCATATTACCAACTTTAAGCATCAGTTGTGACAAGACTAAACAAGAGCCAATAGAAAGCTGTATAAGACCTTTAGACACCGCAAAAACCAACTCAAACAACACAAATATAACAACGCCTCAAAACACATTTAAAACAGCCGTAAAACACTCGTTTATAGTCTTTAAAGTAAAAGATAAATACTTCGGGAAAGAATCTGTAATTGTAACAGGAATCTTTAACACTCCCAGCCAACTGTCAAAAGACGAGGAATACATGATTTTAGACGATGCACAGGCTAAATGCTACGCATATCTATTCGACAAAAACATTCTTGAAAGATACATGATGCGGTTTGATACATACACAGAAGCAAGTCAGGAAAAAGAAAGAGTTTCTAAAATCCGAAATACTACCAATAGCCAAACTCCAAAAATTATGACTAAAGAAGAACAGAAACAGGCTATTAAAGAACCTAAAAGTATTACACCCGAAGAATGGGAGGAAGCAAAAAGATTGCAAACTGAATTTGAAGTTTGGGAAAACGACCAAAAAAGAAACAACAATTATAACTAATATCAATTTATTATGAAAAAATTATTTTTCACGCTATTATTAGCAACAACACCAGTATTATTTTTTGCACAGGAAGAAAAACGAAAGAAACTGCAAAAGAATGTGATTTACCTAAAGATTTCAAAGAGCCAATCAAGAACAACCGACTAAAAAAGTTTGTAGCCATTGATAATGGTGTAGAAGAAAAAGAAGTAATTATTATCAGAGCGCAGAATGATTTTGGTAGTGGCATTTATACAGCTTGTGTAAAGGGGCAACCAATTCAATATCAAAAGATGGGTACAGTTTTTATGCGTGAAGGTAATAATCCTTTCAAAAAATAATTAAATGAAAATTATATTATGCAAAAAAACCAATGAAAAAAACTACCAATAAAGAGTTTACACAAAATTTATTTAAAATTTAGAACAAATTTCCAACCCTTTAATAAATATTTGCATCTTATATATAATACGACAGCTTTTGTCGTCTACTAACTTTATCTTTGAAAAAGTAAAAAAATCATTGATAAAATAAAAAGTTTTAAGAACATTTCAACAATTAATAAAAAGAATTATTTTTACAACATTCAAATAAAAAACAATTAAATGAGAAACAAATTTATTTTGTGGTTATCATTACTGATAGCCTTTAGCGTCACTTTTCATTCCTGTAGAACTGATTTAGAAGCAACAGGAAAACACAATGAAGAAAAATTAGGAGAACACATTCATCAAAAAATCAGTACTGGTACTTTTCAAAAAGAAACTTTTTTGAGCGGAGTTAATGAATTTAAACGGTCAAACAGTTCTTTATCTAACAAAAGCAGTGCAAACTCGGATTACCTAAAAAGGTTCAGCATTGACGAAACTTCCATTTATAAAATGGATGTCAACAACATTCAAACTTATGCTTTACGAGCATACAATATTTTTGAAAGTCCTGAAATAGTTTACAATCTTGTATATAGAAAAAAAGGGAATGATGTAGCATTTTCAATTGTTAAGATTTTAGATAACGAAATTATTCCTGTGTATGACTCTCAAAAAGGTATCGTAACAAAAATAGATAATCCATCCACTGCAAGAATATGTACAGATTTTTATTCTGTAGAAATCTGGCATTGTAAAGAAGGTGTATCTTGGTCACAATGTGATAAGTGCGCTCAATGTCTTTTCACCAGTTCAGGCTATACTTCGTATGAATGCGGAGGAGGTGGCGGAGGAGGCGGAACATCCCCGGGAGGCGGTGACACAGGCGGTGGTGGCGGTGGCTCAGGATTATATGACCCAAGCGGTTACATCGTTGACCCTAATATCCCTCCTTCAATTGAACCATCTTATGTGAGAGCCGCAAGAGCGAGTAGCTTTTTCTACTCACAAACCGACCAAACAAAATCTTGGGCTGTAGAGCATGCAGATATTTATTGTAATATTTTAGAGTATTATCTTGACCATATCCCACCTTCATCTCCACCACCTAATAGCTATTATCAAGATTTTGCCAATTTTGCGATACAGGTTTTTATGGAAAATCCCGACTTAACTTGGGAACAATTTTATAATCAGTTCATTAACACGCCTTGTGAGAGAACAAAGGCAACACTAAACAAACCTAATGTAAAACAAGGCATTAACAATGTAAAAGCGAATGCAAAACTAACGTTAACAAATCCTAAAACAGGAGAAATAGGTTTTAAAGAGAAAAAAGATGGCACTGTGGTTCCAGCAGATATTAGCTCAACACACCAAGTCGTATTTAATGATGTAACTGATGGATATGGTGGTTATCACAATCATACAGCGACAGGTATTCATATGGTTTCTCCACCAGATATGGTAGATTCATTATTTGGATTTGCATCCGCTCAAAGTGTTGCGGATGGAATAGGAAATGCTTATTTAGGAATGATAGCAGCAGAACCCTGTAGCAGTTGTCCTGATGGCACAAAATATGTACACTACGTGATACGTTACGCAGGAACAGGAGCAGAATTAGGGAGTTTTGTATATTCACCTGCACAAATGAAAAAATTTAATACAAAATATGCAGAAAAGGCTAATGATTTATCGGAACCAATATTGTATGGCACAACCTACATTAATAGCTTAGGCAAATTAAATGAAAAAGGATTAGAAAAACTATTTTTTGATACTTTGACAAATATGGGATTAGATAATAAAGTAGTTCTCCAACGTATTGAGCCAAATGGAGCAGTATATAATGTAACAAAAAATAGTAGCGGAACAATTACTGCAACCCTATGTCCATAATATTAATTAAAAATTAAAAAAAATGAAAATAGCATACAGAAAAACATTAACAGTTTTAAGTTTATTTATTAGCTTCATATCTTGCTCTGCACAAACTCTTCCTTTATATACAGCATTGGAAAACATTCCAAACAATGCTCATGTAAAAGACACTAATAATGAATTAATACCATATATAGGTACTTATAAGGCAAATTATGAAGGCAAGGAAATTACTTTATTTATTACTAAAGAAGAAGACAAATTTTTTGATTATGGTGACCAAAAGTTTTTTAGAGATGCTCTGGTGGTAAAATATATTATCAAAAATTCTGGTGGAACAATCTTGCAGGATACTAAGAATAACAATCTTGATATTGATTTTAATAGCACCAAAATAAAATCGACTCAAAATTCAGTAATATTTTTTTATAGCGGAACTAATTGTAGTGTAGGATGGGGTGATGTTTATTTAAAGAAAATCAATGCCACTCAAATCTCTTGGGAATATCGCCCAAATGATATAGTTACAACAGCAGCAAAATGTCCTCCTACTTTAGACACTACTATTTATCTACCTGAGACAAAGGATTTAATTTTTACAAAACAATAATTCAACATCTTTAACTAAAAAAATGATTGGTTTTACCGCAGACAGGTAAATCCAATCATTTTTATTTTAGAGATAATTTCAAAAATTTGGCATATATCCTTACTACTTTTAAAACAATTACAAGCAACATCTTTATCCCTGAGAGAAGAAAATTATATCAAAATTATTGAGTTTGTTGATTTTTATTCGTTGGAGCAATTGTTTTTTCTTTCATCTTATAATTAATAATTGAATCCACCTTTTTCACAGAAATTGAATCAATATTCTTTTTTAGACTCTTATTAATAATTAATTTTTGTTTTTCAAACTGTGTTAAATTAAGATATCCAAAAAAAGATATTGAACTTAGAACAATAACAGGTATATATCTTCTGAAATGGAGAGAAAAACCTATCTTCAAAGGAGATTTCAAAGAAGTTAATGCTTTCTGGAATAAGATTCTGAAACCAAAGTTAGGCACTGGAACAGGTGGAATTTTAAAGTATCTTGAAGTTCTTTCCAGAAACATGATTGCTCAGGAGCGTAGTATGTCTTGTGTCGCGGCCTGCGTAAGACAGTATTGTAAAGATTTAGGAATAAGTAACATTTTATCTGAAAAGAAAATTTTTGAAATAGTAGGTATTAAGAATCTTGATGAAGGACTTGATGAACTAGAGCTTCTTAGGATATTAGAAGATATATTCAAAGATAAGGAAGTCATTGCAAGCAATTACTTTAGGAATGTTGGAGCTAATTTTTCCGAAATAGCAAAAGACATTTCTAAAGAAGGAAGCTGGCTAGCATCTATTCATCCATTAAATGGTCAAAAGCATGCTGTTATTGTAGATAAAATCATTGAGAATAAAGTTTACATTAGAGATCCATGGCCTATTGAAGGAATAGGTAAAGGAAATGGTGTAGAGGCTATTGTAAATTTAGATGATTTTGTCTATTCTTGGGTAAAAGCAGGGGCAAACAAATATAAAGTAAAATAAATTAGTTATGGACTATAAAGAGATTTCAGAAAAACTAGAAGAATTAGGTTATGCTACTCAGTTTCATAATCTTATTAATTCATTGACAGTGGGGATTCCAGAAAATGGAAATTTCAAGCTAGATTCAATATTTAGGGTAGAGAAAAATGGAGACCAAATGAATGTAAACTATTTTACTGGACAAATCCCTGTGAAAAAAGAGTTTAAGACCATTGAAGAACTTATTAAGTTTGTAAGACAGGTTTTTCCTATAGAAGATTAAAACTTTATTCTTAAAATCCTATTAACCATTTCCTAATAGAATGGGGTTGTAAGTTGTCAGAATTAAGGTTTAAAAATGGGCAACAAAATTGATGTCCATTTTCTAAAATGGAAGGAAAATCTATCTTGAAAAGTGATTTCAATAAAGTAACCCATCCGTTTTTACACTACAAATTGACAGGAAAATACCACTAAAAATTGATGTGTTTTTTTCATTACCTTTGCAGCTTTATATTTAAATGTATTAAAGTTTAAATAATTTCATTTTTTTTACAATAAAACAGCATACTTTTTGTTTATGCTAATAGCTTGAAGAACAACAAATGCCAATTAATAACTCCAAATATTACTATTTCTCTTTTTTTTTATTTTTTACAGGCCTTGTGTGTGCTCAAAACACAGCAAACGGTAAGATTTTAGATGCTAAAACAAACAAAGAAATCAGTGGTGTAGATATTTTCATAAATGAAAGCAATACACCTGCGTTAACCACTACTACAGGGAGCTTCAGTGTGCAATCCGACAGTATCATCTATAAATTAAAGTTTTTAAGAAAAAATTATGCTTTGGAAAGCGTAAATATTACTGCTGAAAATTCAAACAACATATTCGTTAAACTTTCTCAGGAAAAAGTGGAAAGCATTCAGGAAGTTGTCATTCACAACGAGAAACCAAAATATAAGAATAAAAAGGAAAATCCGGCATATGCAATTATGCAGGAAGTCTGGAAAAGAAAAAGAAATAACGGTTTAGATAAATTCGATACATATACTTATAAAGAATATGAGAAAATTCAGTTTGATGCCAACAATCTGGACAGTGCCTTTATGAAGAAAAAAATCTTCAATAAGCTGGATTTCATCTTTGATTATGCAGATTCTACCGCTACGGCTAATGGAAAAGTGGCACTCCCGATATTTCTAAATGAAGCAATCTATGAAAATTACGGGGAAAACAAACCTTCAAAAAGAACAAAAAAACTTTTAATTGCCCAAAAGACATCCGGTTTTCAGGATAACCAGATTGTTACCCTGACTGCCAAAAACCTATATCGGGATATTAATATTTATGATAACACTTTAAATTATTTCGACATTGGTTTTCCAAGCCCTGTGGGAACGGATGGCTTCAGCACATATGATTATAACCTGATTGATACAATTGATGTACGTGGAGAAAAAGCTTATCAAATCAGATATCAGCCCAAAAGAACTGAGGTCTTAGCATTTCAGGGATACCTTTATATTGATACAGACAGCTATGCCGTTTTGGGAGCAACCTTAAAATCGACTCAAAAGATAAACATAAATTTCATTAACAGTGTTTCCACAGAATTGGAATATGACAATCCCGACGACCAGACTTTTTTACCTAAAAAATTCGTCACAGCGATAGAAATGACGCCTTTTTCTAAAAAGAAAACATCAAAAAGTATTATTGCCAGAAGATCTGTTGATTATTCTAATTATGAATTTAATAAACCTCTCGCAGCTTCAGTTTTTACCCGAAAAAAAGAAGAGTATGAAGATAATTTTGCAGATAAAGATGACGCATATTGGCTAAAAGCAAGACCCGATTCATTATCAAAAAGCGAACAGGGTGTTTATGATATGCTTGAAAAACTTCAGCAGACTCCAAAATTTAATCGGATTGTAAAGATTTATGAAACGCTAGGCTCAGGATATTACAATATTACAAAAGGGATAGATCTAGGCCCCATATTTTCAATTTACGGAAAGAATGAAGTAGAAGGAGACAGAATAAGATTAGGAGCAAGAACCTACTTCACACGAAACGATCCCTGGAGAGTACAATTTTATACCGCTTATGGTTTCAAAGACCAGCAGGTTAAATACGGTGTGGAAGGTAAATATATGTTTAACAGAGTTAACCGGTTTACCGTAGGAGCCGGAAACAGAAGAGATATATTACAACTAGGGGTACAGCTTACTAATGACGACGGAATCATGTCCCGCACTTTTGCATCATCTACTGTTTTTGCAAGAGGAGAAAACGCTTCCTTAAGCTCCGTGAATCAAACCAATGTCTTTACTTCCATCGAACCTTGGAAAAACTTCCAGATAAGATTAGACGGAACAATGCAAAGTATTAAGTCCGCAAATCCTGATGGGTTTAATTTAATGTATTATAGAAACAGCGAACTAAGAAAAACACTTAATGACTCACATTTAACGTTCAGTTTAATCGCAAGACCGGGCGCAAAATTTTCGCAAACCGGAGTTGACAGGTACGAGCATGGAACTTTAGCGCCAACAATTGTTTTAAAATACACACGAGGGATTGAGGGTTTATTTAATGCCGATTACAATTATAACAAACTGCAATTTATGTTCTACAAACCTGTTTTGATTGGAAGCTGGGGTAAAACATTAATCAATTTTGAAGCCGGCAAGAATTTTGACACCGTTCCATTGGCTTTACAAAATATTATTCCCGGAAATCAATCTTATGGTTTGGCAGAAAACACCTTTGCACAGCTTAACTATTACGAATTTGTTGCAGATACTTACACAACTCTGCATTTAGAACATCATTTTAACGGGAAAATTCTTTCTTTTATTCCATTAATCAAAAAACTAAAATTAAGGGAAGTAGCATTCATTAGAGGAGCTTACGGAACATTAAGCGATGCTTCTAAAAATATTAATGTTGACAGATTAAAATATTCAGCTCCAAGTGATCATGTTTACTTTGAATACGGTTTTGGAATTGAAAATATAGGTTTCGGAAACCTAAGAATTTTCAGAGTCGATTTTAATTGGAGAGGAAATTATCTTGACAGACCGGACATTTCAGCTTTTGGTGTAAAAGCCGGATTCCAGGTTGGTTTTTAATGTTTAAATCAGATAGAATTTAATTCGTTAAACATAAAATAATAACCCCGGCGGAAACTGGGGTTACTTTTTTTATAAACATCTTAAATATTATTGCAACCACCGCAAATAGGCACTAAAGTTTGTGGAGACAGGCAGACCGGCCGGCTTTCTGCTGGCAGACTGCAGTACCAGTCACATGATATAGCATCACACTTAAATCCTCCTTTTAAAGTCTTAAGTTCATTTCTTGAGAGTTTCTTTAAATTTTTCATATAAGTTTTAATTTGATGTATAATTAAAACGCAGAAAAATCAGGAATATTATTTTTAGCATAAAACAAAAAAAATCCTCAACAAAATGCTGAGGATTTAATTTTTATAAAACGCTTATATTATTATGCGTTTGGCTCTACAGATACGAAAGATCTGTTGTTTGCTTTCTTTCTGAAAACCACTTTACCGTCTACTAATGCAAACAAAGTGTGATCCTTACCGATTCCCACGTTTTCACCCGGGTGGTGTTGAGTACCTCTCTGTCTGATGATGATGTTTCCGGCAATAGCGTCTTGACCTCCGAAAATCTTCACCCCTAATCTTTTAGAGTGAGATTCTCTACCGTTTTTGGAACTACCAACTCCTTTCTTATGTGCCATTTTATTTTAAGGTTTTTTGGTTTAAAATTATTCTGCGCTTTCAGCGTCAGCTTTTTTTGTTGTTTTTTTAGCAGGTTTTTCTGCTTTTTTACCTCCGTCAAATCCTGTAATACCAGTAATTTGAATTTGAGTTAAAGATTGTCTGTGACCGTTTTTCACTTGGTAACCTTTTCTTCTTTTCTTTTTGAAGATGATTACTTTATCAGCTTTTACGTGGTCAAGAATCTCTGCTTCTACAGTGATTCCGCTTACAGCTGGGGCGCCTACAGTGATTGCTCCGTTTACAGTAAGAAGTACTTTATCGAAAGAAACTTTTCCTCCTTTATCTCCTTTTAAACGGTTTACAAACAACTTCTGGTCTTGCTCAACTTTGTATTGAAGCCCTGCTATTTCTACAATTGCAAACATTGTCTATAAATTTTTAGTTATTTCAGGGTGCAAATATAAGAATAATTTCTAATTACTTTACAATCAAACCCAAGTTTTTGTTTAAAAAATTTTTCTGTATGCTTTGAATAATTTTTCACCATAAGGTGATGATATATATCAGATTATTTTATACCTTCGTTTTACCAAAATATTTTATATGAAAAAAAACTTTAATTTCTGCTTATTAGCAGGAGCATTTGCTGCATTCACATTAGCAGCATGTAACGATGACAGAATAGAAGAACCTGTTTTGCCGGAAGCTCAGACAGACAATCTTAAACTTGACCAGCCAAATGATCTGGAGAAAGTTTGTTATTATGTAGATCAATATTGGAGCTCAGCATCGGTATTGAAAACTACATTAAAAACAACAGCCGACACCAACTTTATGAATGCGCAAATGACGAAAATTGCCAGTCTTTGGGGAAGAAGCAATCCGACATTACGCTTCGTAGATGATGCATCTAATCCGAATTCTACTTATAATGCTATTTCCTACTCTACAGGGAAAATATATTATGGGTATGCAATTTATTATGATGCAAAAGCAAAAGGAGGAGATATTGTAAATGCAATGATTTTAGCCCACGAATATGGCCATCAGCTGCAGTATATTTTCGGATTACCTACTGTAAGTGAGTCGACAGCAAGACCGAATGAGTTGGAAGCTGACGGTTTCGCAGGATATTATTTAAGAAGACCCAATGGATATAACCAGACTACATTTGCTCAGATTGCTTCAGCGTATGAGTTTGCACAAAGTATTGGAGATTATCAGACAACAAGCTCAGGACATCATGGAACGCCCCCTCAGAGAAGATCTGCAGTACGTTTAGGGTTCCTTTTAGGTCAATATGATCTTACAGCTTCAGCGTTTGATTATAACTTTTTCTATTATTATCAGGGAGTTTTGAACGGAACTTATAAAATGGCAAAAAATACACAATATCCGGAACTTGACGCTTATATGAGTCAGTATATGGATGAATTGAGAAAAATTCAGACGGGTGAGATTTCTGCTGAAGAGTTCAAAGAACTTAAGTAAACATTCATTTTTAGCATATTACTAAAAAGAGGTAAGCAATGTCTTACCTCTTTTGCTTTTTAGCCAAAAATTCCTAAAGTTTATTTACTTTTGAATCATCATACATAAATAATGAACAGAGATCTCTACATCGATTTTGCAAAAGGATTGGCAACGCTTTCCATCATATTTATTCATACTGCCTTCTGGTCCGGACAATTTTATATCCCTGCGGAAGTCAGAGTCTTTTCTTTGGTTTTTGATGTAGCTTTATTTTATGCTTTAAGCGGAACCACTTCTGGTTCAAATATTGAAAAAACCTTTTACAGACTTTTGAAGCTACAAATCACCTACATGATTTTTGTAACTTTTTTATTTTTCCTTGATTACTTTTTTAAGGTTTTTGGGTTAAGTTTTTTCTCTTTAGAATGGTTACAGAAATTTTATTCAACATTTGGGTCAAAATACGCCACAACGGGTATCTCTACAATACCGCAATGGCAAAATCTGGGCAATTGGTATCTGCATCAATACACCAATGCTGATACTTTTCCTGTGGTAATGGGCAGTTTTTGGTATCTGAAAGTCTATTTTATTTTAACGGTTTTCGGAGTTTTAATTTTAAGATTTTTTCCAAAGCATATCAATTGGTTTATCGGTCTCTGTATTACTCTAACGTTGATATTTAATATTTTTCCTTGGTTCTATCCTACAGGACAAGTTGGTTACGTAGCATTTTATATGGCCATTTTCCTAATCGCTAATAGAATGAGAGGTAAAAAAATCCCTGCCAAAATAATTCCGGTTCTTTACGGATTGGTTGCAGCAGCCTTAATCTGGATGTTTTGGTATTACGGAAATGAAATTTTCTTTAAAATCAATAAAAATAAATTTCCGCCGAAGATTCCTTATATAATATGGACATTATTTTCACTGGTTACTTTATTTGTTTTTTATAACAGATTAAAAATCATAAAAGAAAATTTCGTGACTCACATTGGAAAAAATGCCATATTTTTTTATTTTGCACAGGGAATAAGCTCTTCTTTAGTCTATTTTTTAGTTGTTCCATTAAAAGAAAATATGCCCTGGTGGATTTTGATGTTTTTAATTTATGGTATTAATATCGTTTTAGCATTCCTTATTTCGGCAGGGTTGAAGAAAGTTGATACTTTAGGATGGAATATTTTAGAATTTTTGAGAAAGAAAACAGCTTCTTAAATAAAATAATAGGTCTTATCGCAATTTATTTTAATTTTACAAAAAATTACAAACATGTTTAAGTTGAAACTTCCTACCGATCCTAGGTGGGCAAATATTGCAGAAGAAAACATTGGAGAAATTTTGACAGATCACGCTTGGTGTGAGCAAAAAGCTGCTACAAACGCTATCGGATTGATTACCATGCTTCCGGAATACCCTGAAATCGTGACTGAGCTTTTGGCAATCGCACAGGAGGAACTTGATCATTTTAATCAGGTTCATGAGATCATCAAGAAAAGAGGGTACACTTTTGGACGTACCAGAAAAGATGATTACGTAAATGAACTTGTAAACTTTATCCAAAAAGGAGGAAACAGGGACGATCTGATTGTTGATAAAATGCTTTTCGCTGCTATGATTGAAGCCAGAAGCTGTGAAAGATTTAAAGTTCTTACTGAAAACATCAAAGACGAAGAGCTTAAAGTTTTCTATAGAGAATTAATGATTTCTGAAGCCAATCATTATACAACTTTTATCGGTTTTGCAAGACAATTGGGAGACGAAGAAAAAGTAAACAAACGTTGGGAAGAATGGCTTGAATATGAAGCAAGCATCATAAAGTCTTACGGAAACAAAGAAACAATACACGGTTAAAAAATATCTATAAAAACACAGTGAAAAAACTGACTTTTGAGAATATGGCCAATTTCTTTCTGAAAAACTTTTTTCAGGGATTGGTAATTATTGGTCCTATCGGGCTTACTATTTTTGTAATATGGTATATTATTACTTCTATTGATAACATCATTCCCTCTGTTGCAAAAGAAATTCCAGGGTTAGTTTTTATTTCAACTATTTTAATTACAGCACTTTTAGGATTTTTAGGAAATAAATTTGTAGTCGGGAGATTCTTTTTTGACACAATGGATAGTTTATTGGAAAAAACTCCGGGTGTAAAACATATTTATACTCCAACAAAAGATGTAATGTCTTCATTTGTAGGAGATAAGAAAAAATTCAATGATCCTGTTTGGGTTAAAACAAACGAAAATCCAGAAATATGGAGAATCGGATTTTTAACTCAGAAAGAAATGGCGGATGTGGATAAACACAATTATGTTGCAGTTTATCTTCCTCATTCCTATGCTATTTCAGGTTGGGTAATTGTTACTGAAGAAAAAAACATCAAATCTGTAGTAGGAATGACAGCTGCCTCTGCAATGAAATTTGCCGTAAGTGGTGGTGTTGCAGGTTTCCACTCTGATGATAATATATTTAAAGCTCCTGAATAGCGAAACGTTATTTCTTTAAATATAATTGATGAATTTGAATTTATTTCAAATAGAATTTTTCTTTAAACAATCTAATAAATAATATCATGAATTTACCGTACGCGGAGCCTTTCCGTATTAAAATGGTGGAAGAAATCCGTCAATCAACAAGAGAAGAAAGAGAGCTTTGGCTAAAACAGGCTAACTATAATTTGTTTAACCTAAAATCTTCACAGGTTTTCATCGATTTGCTAACGGACTCAGGTACAGGTGCAATGTCTGACAGACAATGGGGCGCTTTGATGACAGGTGACGAAAGTTATGCCGGCTCACGCTCATTCGAACAATTGCAAAATACTGTTGAGAAAATCACAGGCTTCAAATATTTATTACCTACTCACCAAGGCAGGGCTGCTGAAAACGTTTTATTTTCAGTATTGGTAAAAGAAGGGGATGTAGTTCCGGGGAACTCTCACTTTGACACAACAAAAGGACATATCGAGTTCAGAAAAGCCCACGCTATCGACTGTACAGTTGATGAAGCTTTTGATATCAATGATCTTCATCCTTTCAAAGGAAATATCAATCTGGAAAAACTTGAGGAAGTTTATAAGAGCCATCCTAAAGAAAGCATCCCTTTCTGCTTGATTACCATTACTTGTAACTCTTCAGGAGGACAGCCCGTTTCTTTGGAAAACATGAAAGCTGTAAAAGAGCTTTCTGATAAATATGGAGTTCCTGTATTTTTTGACTCTGCGAGATTTGCAGAAAATGCTTATTTCATCAAAAAAAGAGAAGCAGGACAGGAAAGCAGAAGCATCAAAGAAATCTGTAAAGAAATTTTCTCTTACGGGGATGGTATGACAATGAGTTCCAAGAAGGATGGTTTGGTAAATATAGGAGGATTTATTGCTTTAAACAGTGAAGAAATTTACAGAAAAGCATCTAGCTTCACGATTATCTACGAAGGTTTTATTACTTATGGAGGTATGGCTGGGAGAGATATGGCAGCTTTGGCGGTGGGCCTTGATGAAGCCACTGAATTTGCTTATTTGGAAAGCAGAATTTCTCAGGTTGAATATCTTGGAAACAAATTAATTGAATATGGAATTCCTGTTCAAAAACCAATCGGAGGGCATGCTGTTTTCATTGATTCATTGAACTTTTTACCAAAAGTTTCTCGTGAAGAATATCCTGCACAGACTTTAGGTCTTGAGATTTATAAAGAAGCGGGAATCAGAACTGTTGAAATCGGGACTTTATTGGCAGACAGAGATCCTGAAACAAGAGAAAACCGTTATCCTAAGTTAGAATTGGTACGTTTAGCTATTCCTAGAAGAACATATACAAACAACCATATGGATTATATTGCTGCTGCAATTAAAAACGTATATGAAAGACGTGACGAAATAGCAAAAGGCTACAAAATCACATGGGAACCAGATTTGTTAAGACACTTCACAGTACAATTGGAGGAAGCATAAAAATAAAGCGGTTCGGGCTCAAAACAAAGTTTTGAGCCCGAACCATTAATATATAAAAGACTTATTTTTTAGAAATTTTATATAATTTTCCACTGTCGGTTACTGCATATAGACTGCCATCACTTCCATTCAGCACATCACGAAAACGTTCCTTCTGATCTTCTAAAAGACGTTCCTCCCCCACTACTTTATTATCTTTCATGACAATTCTATTGATATGTTCACCACTAAGACAACCGATAATCAAATTCCCTTTCCATTCATCAATATTTCCCGTGTAAAAAGTTACTCCGCTTGGCGATATTACAGGATCCCAATAATAAACAGGCTGTTCTGTCCCTACTTTTTGAGTTGTTCCGTTATTTATTTTTTCACCGGAATACTCAATTCCGTATGTAACATCACCCCAACCGTAATTCTTTCCGGGCTGAATCAAATTAATTTCATCACCTCCTCTTGGCCCCATTTCCACGTCCCAGAGATTTCCGGTGGGATCAATAGCTAAACCTTGAGGATTTCTGATTCCATATGCGTAAATTTCAGGTTTAAAACCAGCTTTGCCGATGAACGGATTTCCAGGAGCAGGTTTTCCTTCTTTAGTAATTTTAAGAATCTTGCCTAAATAATTATCTGTTTTTTGAGCATAAACTCTTGTTTCCTTATCGGATCTTTCTCCTGTACTTACAAAAAGATTCCCATCTTTGTCAAAAGCTAGTCTGCTTCCGTAATGCTTATCCCCGTCATATGTGGGAGTTGCCCTAAAAATTACCTGTACCTCAGAAATATTCTTCAAATCCTGTGAAAGTTTTCCTTTTGCAACTGCAGTATGATTTCCTTTCTCATAAGGCTCTGAAAAACTGAAATAGATAATATTGTTGGTTTTAAAATCCGGATCAAGTGCCACATCAAGCATTCCGCCCTGCCCTTTTGAATCTACTTTTGGAAAACCTTCGATTTTAGAAACCTGTTTTCCATCATGTGTGACAACATTCATATAGCCTTTTTTATCTGTAATTAAGAATTTTCCATCCGGTAGATTAATAATTCCCCAAGGTCTTCCCAAATCTTTATTTAATACCTCAACATTATATGATGTGGAGGTTTTTACAGCTTTAATTCTTGTCTGCCCAGCAAAGGCAGGTTTATAATCTGAGTTCGGTTTCCCTCTTTCCACACTTCCGTCATTGCCTATTTTTTGCGCATTGACATTATTCTTTTTACATGAAGATAAAATGAGAAGTAAACTTAAAATCGGAACATAAAATTTATTGAATTTCATAGTATTATGATTTGGTGGTTTATCAATTGAATGGAAAAATAATGCCATAAAATTTGGAGATTTAAATTTTTATTTTAGCAGATCAAGAAGTTTTAAAACAAGATTTTAATATAAAAGGTTACCAGGAATTAATTCTTAGTGAAATTATTTCAAGCCAAAACTATTACCTTACCCATACATTCAATTTCAACAACATCAAAAAAACGATTTATTATGATGAACAGAAAAAGATCAAAACTTATTGGGATCAAAAAAGCAGTCAGTGTTCCAATATTGATTATTGCTTTCGGATTATTTATCCAAAAAACGTATGCAGGCGAGAGCAATTTAGCAACAATAAAAATTATTAAGATTATAAAAAGCACAAACAAATGAAACCTCTCGAGGAATTTTTCAGGAAAACAAGAACTTTGATAAAACAACGGAGGTAAAATACACAAGTGATGAAAAAGAAATTTTTAGACACTCTTAGTCCAAAAAGTAAACAACCCACCAAAGAAGTTCAAACAGAACCTTTAAGATCTGAAATTAATTACGTTATTGATGAATCCGGAAATGTTACTGATATAGCAGTAAAAGGTAATAATGAAAACTTCAATAATGAGATAAAAGCTGCTTTTTTAAGAGCAAATGATGGAGTAAAATGGAAGCCGTCAACTAAAAACGGAGCAGTTATAAGCTATACAATGCGACTTTCAATGACCATGAGCTTTCAGTAGATTTTATGAATAAATTTAACAAGAGTCCGATTCAGGACTCTTTTTTATTTCATAAATTTGATATATGAATTTCAAACTTCAATCAGAATATAAACCAACCGGAGACCAGCCCACTGCCATAAAAAAACTTACCGAAGGAATCGAAATCGGTGAGAAATATCAGACATTATTGGGTGTGACAGGCTCCGGAAAAACATTTACCGTAGCAAATGTGGTTCAGAATGTTCAGAGACCGACTTTAGTTTTAGCTCATAATAAAACGTTGGCGGCACAGCTTTTTATGGAATTTAAAGAATTTTTTCCTGAAAATGCTGTTGAATATTTTGTAAGTTATTATGACTATTATCAACCTGAAGCCTATATCGCTACGACAGGAACCTATATAGAAAAAGATCTAAGTATCAATGAGGAAGTGGAAAAACTCCGTCTTTCCGCAACAGCGAGTTTACTTTCCGGAAGAAGAGATGTTTTGATAGTTGCATCAGTTTCATGCATTTACGGTATCGGGAACCCAAATGAATTCCATAAATCATTAATTTCTATCGCCATTGGCGAAAAAGTAACAAGAACCGCACTCCTTCACTCATTAGTTAGTGCATTGTATGCCAGAACATTAAATGAATTCCAAAGAGGTACGTTTCGTGTAAAGGGGGATGTGATTGATGTATTCCCGGCTTATGCAGATAACGCTGTCAGAATACAGTTTTTTGGAGATGAAATTGAAAAAATTCAAAGCTTTGATCCTGTTTCAGGAAACGTTACAGCTAATTTTGACCAGATTCAGATTTATCCCGCCAATCTTTTTGTAACCTCAAAAGAAACTTTAAATGGGGCAATAAGAGAAATTCAGGACGATATGGTGAAACAGGTTGATTTCTTTAATTCAATTGAAAAACCCCTGGAAGCCAAAAGATTACAGGAAAGAACGGAACTCGACCTTGAAATGATAAAAGAACTAGGATACTGTTCGGGAATCGAGAACTATTCACGTTATCTAGACGGAAGACTTCCGGGCTCCAGGCCTTTCTGCCTGATTGATTATTTCCCCAAGGATTTTTTAATGGTTATTGATGAAAGTCACGTTACCATTCCTCAGGTTCACGCTATGTATGGAGGTGACCGAAGCAGAAAAGAAGCCTTGGTAGAGTACGGTTTCAGGCTTCCCGCCGCAATGGATAACAGACCATTAAAGTTTAATGAATTTGAAGATATGCAGAATCAGGTGATTTATGTTTCTGCAACACCCGCTGATTATGAAATGGAAAAAACCGGCGGTGACTATATTGAACAAATTATCCGCCCGACAGGACTTTTAGATCCGATTATTGAAGTAAGACCTACTTTAAATCAAATCGATGATTTAATGGAAGAAATCCGTAAAAGGTCTGATGCCGATGAAAGAGTTTTAGTGACAACATTAACCAAGAAAATGGCAGAGGAGCTGACTAAATATTTTGTCAAATTCGGTATCAGAACAAGATATATTCACTCCGATGTTGAAACTTTAGAACGTATTCAAATCATGCAGGATTTACGTCTTGGTCTTTTTGATGTTTTAATTGGAGTAAACCTTTTGAGAGAAGGTCTCGATTTACCGGAAGTTTCGTTGGTTGCTATTCTCGATGCGGATAAAGAAGGAATGCTAAGAAGCAGGAGATCAATGATTCAGACGGTAGGCCGTGCTGCAAGAAACATCAACGGAAGAGCCATCATGTATGCTGATAAAATTACAAAATCTATGCAGGCAACCCTTGACGAAACCGAATATCGTAGAGCAAAACAGATACAGTACAATGAAGAACACGGAAAAGTTCCTCAGGCTTTAAATAAAAAGATTTCTGAAAATTTAGTCGGAAGAAGCAAAGATTTTCCTGACGAAAAATATACTCAAAAGCAAATTTTACAGAAAGTTGCAGAAGCCAAAGCAACATATGCAAGTGAAGATATTGAAAAAATGATTGTCCAAAAACAAAAAGAAATGGAAGCGGCTGCAAAAAATCTCGATTTTATAAAAGCTGCACAATTAAGAGATGAAATTGCCGCTTTAAGAGATTAATTCAATTAAACAAAAAAACAATTATAAAAAATGAAAAGAGTAACAGGAATTGGAGGTATTTTTTTCAAATGCAAAGATCCAAAAGCATTGAAAGAATGGTACAAAACACACTTAGGAGTTAATGTAAATGATTATGGGGCAACTTTTGACTGGAAAGAAATGTCAGACTCAAATTCAAACGGTTCTTTAACATGGAGCCCATCTCCTGAAACAACTAAATATTTTGAGCCTTCTGCAAGGGAATTTATGATCAACTACACTGTTGATAATCTGGAGGGTTTAGTAGAAGAATTAAAAAAAGAAAGTGTAGAAATTCTGGACGAAATTGCTGTTTATGATTTCGGAAAATTTGTTCATATTCTTGATTTGGAAGGGAATAAAGTTGAGCTTTGGGAGCCTAAAATGAACTAATCAATACTTAATCAATTTGATTACAACTGTCAGATTAAGTATTGACTAATTCAGATTATTTTTCTCGCACTCCTTGTTTTGTACAAGTAAACTAAAATATCATTTCAAAAAAGAAAAAAGTTGATACTTTAAAACCTTTTTTACTACTTCTACGATAGTTTTGATGAAATATAAGATATTAAATATTCAAGCTTTTAGTAAAATATAATCTGATTTAAGCTTTAGTATTACTGCAATACCACTTAGTTATAAATATATGATACTGAATACTAGCACATTGAAATTTTGTCGTGTAATTGTAGTGCCTATAATGAACTGAACTATTAATAAATTTACAAAATAATTTTTTTTCATTCTTTCAATTATTGAAAGAACTTAGTGTTTGAAGACAGGGATATTTCACCCCTGTCTTTTTATTTTATAAATCATTAATCCATTTATTAAGGTCTGTAGAAACATCTAATCCCAATTTCTTTTTAAGCCGATACTTTGTAGTTTCAACACTTCTAAATGTCAAGTTTTTAAATTTAGCAATCTCCTTATTACTGATATTAAGTTTTATATATGCACAAAATCTTATGTCATTGTCTTTTAGATTTGCATTGTGATTAATTAATTTTTCATAAAATTCTGGATATACCTCTTTAAAATAGGAAAGAAAAAAAGGATCATCGTCTTTAGCCATTCGAATGACTTTATCAAAAGAGCTATTATTAACTTGTTTTTTTAATTTTAGAACTTTTAAAGTTTGTTCTTCAAGCAGACGGTCTTTTTTTAACTGCTTAGAAAGATTAATCCTTCGAATAAAATACACAGAAACCACAAATAAAACAATAATGCACGAAATTATAAGATACATTTTATTTTTTTCTTGCCTTTTTTCCTTCGTCTCATCTTCTGAAAGTTTGTTTACAACAATATTAATGGCAGCTTTTTCTTCTTTTTTAATGCTATCATTTAAAGCTTTAAATTTTTCAAGATATTCCTTAGACATTTTTTCATTATTCATCGCATTGTAAACACTTGAAAGTGAATCATAAGCTTTCCTGATAAGAGTTTTAGACTTTCCTTGCTTAAAAGCATCCAGAGATTTCAGGTAATAATGAAGTGCTTTTTCATGATCCCCTTTTACCACATACAGATTTCCATGACTAAATAATGTAATTCCCTTAATTAATATAAAATTTCGATCCGGAGCAAAGAGAGCCTTATTGAGGTAATACTCTGCTGAATCTAACCGGACGTTATTTTCAATGAACCTATCAGCAATTTTAGTATAGGTAATCCCGCTGGGTAGATTGACAAGAGCTTTTCTTTCAATATTTCTCAGTGAATCCGGTTTATCCAAAAAGTTAAGTTGTTTCCATGTATAAATATAGAATAAGAGATATTTTTTCTGTTTTTCTACATGAATATCCTCTGTATACTGAATAGCTTTATCAAAAAAAATGTTGGACTTATCAATCATTCCTAGTCGAGTATAATTTTTAGCGTATTCACTGTAAATTCTAGCCAAAAACAAAGGGTTATCATTAGTTCCCATTTCCGTTTTAGCTTTCTCTAAATAATCAATACTCTCCTGAAGTTTATTATACGAAAAAAGTAGAAACCCTATGTTGGTATAAGTAGTTACGATTCCATCTTTATCACCAGCCTTTTCATATTTTTTCAACGCATTGATATTAAACTCCATTGCTTTTACATACTCTCCTTTATTGTAATAATTAGCTGTCTTTTGTATTGTTTCTGGAAAAAAAGAATAATCCTGAGACTGATACTTAACAATTTGTAGCAGAAAAAATAGAATTAAGGATTTTAATGTAATATGATGAAGAAACATAAACATATTTTATTGTTCGAATTTACGAAAATCAAAAAAAAATAAACCCTGGATTAAGATAAATAATAAAAATTCATAGCAATATTTAAACTACCCAAATACTGCAACATTACTTCACATCAACTATAACTAATTGTTTTCTAGATACTTGAAACTCTGTTGTGTCATTGTAGTGCATTTATTTAATCTGTATGGTTATAATTTTGCAAACAATATGACATCGAAATACTTTTAATAATACTAGTCATTTTTAAGTATGAGATACGGTTCTGAAAACACAAGGATAAAATTTACTAATCAAACAAAACAATTACGAAATGAAAAAAAATACAATTATTTTATTTACTCTGCTAAGCTCAATATTTGCTTTTTCCCAAGTCGGTATTAATACCCCTGACCCAAAAGCAACATTTGATATTACGGCAAAAGAAGCAACAGGAACTTCCAGAAATGTGGAAGGTCTGCTTATTCCCAGAGTAGACAGAGAAAGAGCACAATCAATGTTTGGAGCTCCTGTGTCTACATTAATATATGTAAACGACATCAGTACGGGTTTACAAATGGGTACAGCCATTAATATCGATGATATCGGATATTATTATTTTGATGGAAGTTTTTGGGTAAAACTGAATACTTCATCTCTTGTCAATCCAATGGTAAATATTTATAATACTGACGGTACCCTTGAAAGTGACCGTATAGTAAAGCAGGAAGACAAGACAATCGCTTTTACAGGAACGAGAGTAAACTCATTCTCAGTAGATGGAAATACATTCTCAATAGACGCAGCCAACAACAGTGTTGGGATAGGCACAAATACGCCCACCGCAAAATTAGATATTGTAGGTAACCGATTTGGTATAAAAGCAGCATCAGGAACAGGAAGCTGGGATAATCTTTGGTTTAATGTAGATTCATACTCGCCTTCTATTAATGCATCAGGAGCAGAAAGAGGTATGCTTTTCAATGTAGGGGCTAATGCTACCGGTACTTATGGCGATGGACAAACCCTTACTACCGTTGCAGCAATGCTTCCAAACGGAAATATGGGTGTAGGAACCGCTACTCCAAATGCCAATGCAGTATTAGAATTAAATGCAACCAATAAAGGGTTTCTCCCTCCGAGACTCACAACAGCCCAAAGAAATGCCATTCCGGCAGCCACTAAACCGGCAGGGCTAATGATTTATAACACAACGACCAACTGTATGGATTTTTGGAACTCGTCTGCATGGGTATCTACCTGTGCTGCCACTGCTCCTCCTGCAGGAGCTATTACAGCAGTCACCTGTGCAAGTGCCACCAATAATGGTACTTTAACCAAGGGAATAAATAATTCAGTTACCTCTTCAATTCCTTATACAGGAGGAAACGGAGGTTCCCACGGCGGACAGACTATAGCCTCTACAGGAGTAACAGGGCTTACTGCAACACTGGCGGCAGGAAGTTTTGTCACAGGGAACGGAACACTTACCTATACGATAACAGGAACACCAAGCGCAGTAGGAAATGCAAATTTTGCCATTAATATCGGCGGCCGTACCTGTACTTTAACAAGAGCTGTCATTGCTCCGGTGGGAAGCGTATCAACTTTAAACTGTGCAGGGGCTACCCAGAACGGAACATTAACCAGTAGGGTTGCCGCATCAGGAGTATCATCCGTTGTACCTTATACAGGAGGAAACGGAGGCACTTATACAGCACAGTCCGTAGCTTCTACAGGAGTAACCGGGCTTACTGCAACCTTAGCAGCAGGAACACTGGCCAGCGGAAACGGGACACTTACTTATACCATTACGGGTACCCCAACTTCTGCAGGAACAGCAAGTTTTAACATAAATATAAATGGCAGAGCATGTGTGATTACAAGAACAGTAACGGGAGCAGCTACGCCACCGTCCGGAGCAACTGCCTGTACTACAAGTTCATTCAGTATTCCATACGCAGCGACAAGCGGAACGGTAGTTTCCGGAACAATAAATGGAGTACCAGTAAATGCAACAGTTACTTACACCAATATTGTAAATAATAACACTGCAATTTGTGGAAGTCCTCTAGGCGGAGGGTATCAGATGCGTCCCAATGCCCCAGCAGGAAGTACTGTAAGAATAAGATTTGATAAAAAAATAAGTAATCTTAAGATAAGTATACTCTTTCCTCAAAGTAGTGGAAGTACTGGATTTACCGAAACTTTCAGAAATAATAATACAGTTGTAAATCCAACAAATACATCACTGGGTAGTACTTCTTGTAGTACATTAAGGAATTATGGGGGAGTATGGTTTGATGAGGTTGAAATTAGATTTGCTAATGTAAATCCGACAGCAGGACAAATTTTCAGTTTCTGTGTAGGAGATGTTCAATAAGAAAGTAATCAAGAATTACCGTTGATTTTCAGAGATCATTATTTTCTTGATTTAATTTAGTGTTTTTAGAGCAGGGTTTTTCCCTGCTCTTTTTTAATAATTTCAAAAAATTATGAATATAATAAAAAATTATGCTATACATTTACAATGGTGATAACAGTAGCTTTTGTAGTTGGTTCAGATAATGGTGTCATACAATACAATTACATAGTCTAATTCTACATCAAATCCAATTTCCTTTTCAAATCTTGTATTACTGTTTTATTTTATAGTGTAACCTGAATTGAACTTTTGTTTTGGTATTTATGAATACCTTTTATTTGAATCATAGCTACAATGACATGTCTTTTCTTGATATTATATTCAAAAATTCAATGTCGGATTTGTTCCAACATTTAAGAAATTCAATGAAAAAAATTGAAGTTTCGAAACGTAAATACGAAGTGTAATAAAAACAAAAAACCACTGAAAAAAGCCTTTATTACTCGAAACTTATTTCAACTGTTTTCAAACGTATCAGTATCTTCGATGCTATCACAGATAATTTTATACTAGAATTTGTAAGTCTTTGTTTTAGGCTTTTCATAATCTACCACTCCTCCACGTATCGGAATCAGTAAATCCATCAATCCATTCAGTTTTATTTCATAAATGGTTGAAAGCTGCATTCCAAGCTTTCCGGGAGGCATTCCTTTTCGGTAAAACCATTCCAGGTAACTTATTGGCAAATCCGCCAAGATGGTATCTTTATATTTACCAAAAGGCATTTTTACGACACAAATTTCTTTTAATATTTCCGGGTTTATTCCTTCCACAATTTATAGTATTAAATCAACTTTATTTTCGAGTTCGTCATTTTTATCCAATTTTAAATCAGGTGGTGTATCTTCGTCAGAAAATTCATTTCTATACACTTGAATTAGTAAAAGAGTAAGAGAAATGAGAATAGGACCGAAAATTAGCCCCATAAAACCAAATAAATTCATTCCCATAATAATTCCGAAAACCGTATTTAAAGGATGTATGTCTTCTAACTTTTTCAAAAGAGTAAACCTCAAAAGATTATCTGTCAAACCTACAACAATCAGACAGTAAGCAGCTAATCCAAGCCCGTGGCCGGTATCCCCTTCGGCAATCATATAAATACAGACAGGAACGTAAACAATTGCTGCTCCTACAACAGGAATCATCGATGCGGCAGCCGTCAAAGCAAAAAGCAAAACAGGGCTTGGTGCACCAAAAATGAAATATCCTACGAGCCCCACAATACCTTGACCAAGTGCTACAACAGGAATTCCGATGGCATTGGCCATAATTAATTTTCTCATCTTTTCTCCAATTAAAGAAACATTTGATCTTTTTAAAGGAGCCGATGAGGCAAGAATTTTTTCAAAAAACCTTGGCTGAGCCAACATAAAGTAAAGAATAAAATACATAGATATAATGACTGTCAGCGTGTTGAATGTCCCGCTCAATGCTTTCGTAGAAAACTGTCCGACTGAATTTTTCAGCTTGTCCATATTTTCTTTACTCAAAATATCAAAACCTGTTTTCGAATAAATATAAGAATGTATTTTTTCCAGAAATACATTAAATTTAGCCATATAAGCCTGTGCATTTCCAAGTTTTTCTATCAATAAATCTCCAATGAAATAAAGTGGCAGAATAAGAATTATCAAACTTGCAAGCATCAAAACCAACGATGAAGCCCAAGGTTTCCATTTTTTTTCTTCCTGCAGATAAAAATTATACCTTCTGCAAACGACATAGATGGTAATCGCTCCTAAAACAGACGGTATAAAAAGAGCAAGATTAAAACAGACCAATCCTGCCAACACCAATATAATAGCAAGTAATGATACTTGCTTTATTTTCACACTGCTTATTTGTTCTTCTTTATTCATTATTTATTGTAGGTTATTTGTCTTGGTTTCCCTGAAAAGGCACAATATGTAGAGTACATTACAGCAGCAATAAACGTTCCCGTTACGAGTATTCCTATGCAACATGCAAAAAATCCGCAGAAACTCAATATTAGTCCTAAAAAAGATACACCCAAAAACGTTCCATAGTTATCTTTTGCCATATTATAAGCTTTTCCTAATGCGTCAGTCGCATTGGCATTTTCAAAAAGAAGGATAGGATATCCTAAAAGGAAAAACGGAAAAACAAAAAAGAACGGAATACCACACATAGCCAAAGCGATCCTCAAAATAACATGTGTAATTAAACTATAAATAAGAATATTTACAAAATTCTGTCGGTAACCAATAAATAAATCCGAAATTTCAATCGCCGTTTTTGTGTTGTATTTATTAAAAATGAAAATTAACCCTATGTACAAAGGTGAAAGAAGTGCTCCTAAAATACTCGAAAAGGAATAATATAAAGACAATCCCGGTGCATGGTAATACTTAAAATTTGATAAATCTCCGTCTGAATCTTTCATTTCTCCAACCATATTCCAGGAATGAAACCCTGTGATAGATTGTAAAATAGAATCTGCTATCACGTAAATGATCATTGCTACAACAGCATAAAGAATCACCCCTTTATACATTTCGAAAGCATGCGAAATAATCGCTCCCGTTTCTCTGGACGGAACAGAGCCTTGTTGGTCAAACTCGTTAAATTCAGACATGGTTTAATATTTTATGATTTTATCAAATTTACCTTTTTTTGATAAAAAATCTATTAAAAAGTCTTAAAATTTAATTTTTCTCTGAAAAAACAACCTTGTAAAGTGAATAAATCATTGCATTCCAAAACGGAAAAGTAAACAACCCTCCAATAAGAAATAGTGCAAATCCTACATATTTAAAGAAAAATGCAACGATAATACAAACCGCAATTTCAACAAAATACATTTTCAATGCTTTAAAGTTTAACGAAATAGCTTCAAATATTCTTTTATCTGTAAAAAACATCAGGGGAGCTACAAAAATTGTGACAAATACCCAGATTACAGGAAGAATTATTGTTTGGGCAACCATTAAATAGGTAAAAAACCAAAAGATATAATACCCGATATATTTAAAGAAGTTAAACCCGTTGTACCCTACAAACAAATCACCAAGAACTATTTTTTCTTTTAAATCAATTTTTCTGAAAATCTGAAAAAAACCAAGATTCAAAGGAAAAAGAAAAATCATTGTTCCCAAAATTCCGTACGTGAATTTTTGATAACTGTCTGTAGCGCTTACTTCTGCAATCTTTTTCATGTATTCATTCGTCCCGATTTTGAAAGCATCGGCCAGTTCCTTATTTACCTCCCAAATTCCGTATCTGGAAGCAAAAAAGAAAAAGCCCGTAAAAAATATGGCAAAGTAAATAATGGAAAATATCAATTGAAAAATCAGAGTCTTATTCCAGTAAAAAAAAGCCTGCTTCAGTATAAAGTCTATTCCCGGTTTCTGAGGATATTTGTTCTGCATTAAAAAAATTTAGTGCAAAAGTAAACATCAATAAGTACTTTTGTCGAATGTTTTCGATTATTCATCAAAAATTTATGAAAATGGATGAACTTTCCCGTCAGAAAGTTCCTTATTTTTTCATTATCGACTTCCTTTCAGAGAATGTAGAAATCTTTAGAGAAAATGAAATTGAAAAATCAGGTTTATTAATTGATTTTCAATGCTTTTCAAACTCAAAAAGTAAACATACTTTAAATAAAAAAATAATATGGAAATCATTTCCTGAAAGCTTAGAAAGTTTCAAATCAGGATTTGAAAAGGTTCAGAAAAATATTCGCTTGGGAAATTCTTACCTGGTAAATTATACCAGAAAAACAAAAATTGAAACTAATTTGACGCTTGAAGAAATATTTTATCATTCCAGTGCAAAATACAAGGTTTTTTATAAAGATTTTTTTGTATTTTTTTCTCCTGAAACTTTTGTGAAAATTATTAACGGAAAAATCCTGACTTACCCAATGAAAGGTACTATTGATGCCTCGTTGGAAAATGCAGCGGAAATTTTGAAGAACGATAAAAAGGAAAAAGCAGAGCACTACACTGTCGTAGATTTACTCCGAAATGATCTGAGCATGGTTGCAGACGATGTGAAAGTTGATAAATTTCAACATATCGATTTCATCAAAACACAGCAAAAGGATTTATATGCCATGAGTTCTGAAATTTCAGGTAATTTGAAGCCTGAATTTGACGGAAAAGTAGGAAGTATTATGAAAAAACTGCTTCCCGCCGGCTCTATTTTAGGAGCTCCCAAACCAAAGACACTGGAAATAATATTGGATGCAGAAGGCTATGAAAGAGGCTATTATACGGGAGTTTGCGGCTGGTTTGATGGTAAAAATCTTGACAGCTGTGTAATGATTCGTTTTATTGAAAAAGAGGGCGAAGAGCTTTATTTCAAAAGCGGAGGCGGAATCACTCACATGAGCAAGTTAGAAGACGAGTATCAGGAAATGAAAAATAAAATTTATGTCCCAATTTATTGAAAGTATTAAAGTAGAAGATCAGGAAATTTACCTGCTGGAATTTCATCAAAAACGTGTAAATCAGACTTTCGCTCATTTTGGGAGAGAAGGCTCAATTGATTTGGAAAAAATCTACGATCATTTGGACCACGATGAAGATGGGCTTTTCAAATTAAGAATCGGCTATGATTTAGATAAGAAAGTCCGTACACAAATGATTCCTTATGCTATTCCGGAAATACAAGATTTTCAATTAGTTGAAAACAATAGTTTTGATTATTCTTTTAAATTTGAAGATCGGAAAGAATTGGAAAAAATGAGGATAAAGTCTAAAGCAGAGGAAATCATTATTGTGAAAAACAATCATATTACCGATACTTCTTTTTCCAATATCCTATTTTTAAAGGGCAAAGATTGGTTCACCCCTAAAACCTATCTCTTAAATGGTGTACAAAGACAACATCTTTTGAAACAAAAGAAAATAAAAGAAACAGAAATCACATTACAAAATATTAAACAGTTTTCTCATTTTCAGCTGATTAATGCAATGAATGATTTCGATGACATGTTCATTTACCCAATAGACAGAATTATCAATCTACCGGGTAATGAAGAATATTTAGATCTGTAATTAATTTTCATTCATAAAATTGAAATAAGCCTTCAAAACATCTGCACTGTTTTTACCATAAGTATTGACTTCCAGTATTTTAGGCTGAGCATCCGGTTTGAAGAAATTTTCAAGAACTCTGTCAAGCGTCGGCTCATCTTCTACTTTTGTATAGGCAAATCCGAAATGCTTTGCTAAGTGTTCTGCATTTTTCTTGTGTTTAGTCGCGATAAATTCATCCAATGTATTTGGATTAGCATTTCCAGGTCCCGGAATAATTTTAAAAATATTTCCTTCTCCGTTATTGAAAATGATGATCCTCACAAAAGGCGGAATATATTGATTCCAAAGACCATTGACATCATAAAAAAAACTTAAATCACCTGTAATCAGCAAAGTTGGATTAGCATTTTTAATTGCAAAACCCATGGCCGTAGAAGTAGAACCGTCGATTCCGCTCGTTCCACGATTACAATAGATTTTTCTTTTACCAAAATCAAACAACTGTGCATATCTGATTGCAGAACTGTTGCTAAAGTGAATATTATAATTTTCAGGAATTGTCTGTGAAGCTTTATTAAAGAAATAGAAATCTGAAAACTCAACCATGTTTAAAAATTTATCATGTTTTGCATCTTTTTTATCTCTTAAAACATCCCAAAGATTAAAATATGGTTTAGGCTCCAGGTTTATAAACTTCAACAGTTTAGAAAAGAAAATTTCAGGTTTTACTTCAATTTTCTCAGTTAAGGCAAAATACGTATCCGGCTGCCAGACTTCATCTAAATGCCAATGCTGTTTTGGATGCGCATTTCTTAAAAATTGTTTTACTTTTTTAGATACAACGTTTTGACCGATGGTAATTAATAAATCCGGAGCGTAGGTTTTGTAGTCTTCATCTGTAAAGTTGTAAATGTATCTATCAATATGTTTGAAGAACTTTTCGTGATATAAATTTGAATTCGCTTCACTCAACACCACCACAGAATGGTTTTTAACCAATTGGGACAATTGGTTTTCCAGTTCCGGACTAAAATCTCTTGTTCCTACCAGAAGCATAATTCTTTGAGAAGTATTCCAGTCTGCAACCAAGTTTGACGGAATTTCATATTCTTTCTGTTTGATCGTTTTTTCAACCGTCGGAAAAGTTGGAAGCTCTGAAACTAACTCATAAAGAGGTTCTTCCAATGGGATATTGATATGAACAGGCCCTTGCTTTTCAATACAAAGCTCGATTGCTTTTTTAATTGTATCAAAATTGATATCCTCCGAGTTTTCCCTGCCGTCTTCTAAAAGCTGGAAATCACCATAAGAATGTTGATGAAAAAGACTATTCTGTCTAATAGTCTGCCCGTCAAAAAGATCTACATAATCCGTAGGCCTGTCTGCCGTCAAAATCAAGAGAGGAATATTAGAATAAAAGGCTTCCGTTACGGCAGGATAATAATTTGCCGCTGCCGAACCGCTTGTACAGGTAATTGCCACAGGTTTCTTCTCACAAACAGCCATTCCCATTCCAACAAAAGCAGCACTTCTTTCATCTACAATACTGAAACAGTTGAATGCATCTACCTCCGAAAAATGAATCGCTAAAGGAGCGTTTCTGGATCCCGGTGAAATAACGATATCAGAAATTCCGTACTGCTGAAGAAGATGCGCAAGTATTTGAATACTTCTCTTAGAAGAATATTTTTTCATGTCACAAATTTAGTTTATAAATGCTTAATCTTGAAACCATTCTTTCCCATAATTAATCATTTTTTTTACAATTTCAAAAAGCTCGGGAAAATTTGGTTTTAAAACCTTGGGGCATTTCGAAAAAATATTCTAAACCGATCCCTTTTGTATGCCGGAAAACTTTTTCATTTTATTATCAATCTTTTCAAAAATAATTTAAAAAATGTAATTTAGCAATTCGTAAATTTCTAAAAATGGATAAAATACCTAGTGTAGACCTGCGTGATTTCCTTTCGGGTGAACCGGAACGCAAACAGAAATTTGTAAATGAAATCGGAAAAGCTTATGAAGAAATCGGATTTGTTGCCTTAAAAGGGCATTTTCTTGATGATAAGCTAGTAAGCGAATTGTATGGAGAAGTAAAAAACTTTTTTGAACTTCCAACTGAAACGAAACAGAAATATGAGATTCCGGGAATTGGTGGGCAAAGAGGTTATGTAGGATTCGGTAAAGAAACTGCAAAAGGTTTCAAAAAAGGAGATTTGAAAGAATTTTGGCATTTCGGACAATATGTTTCGGATGATTCAAAATACAAATCTGAGTATCCTGATAACGTAACTGTTGATGAACTTCCAAAATTCAACGAAGTAGGCAAGGAAGCTTATCAGATGCTTGAAAAAACAGGGCAGTATGTTTTAAGAGCTTTAGCATTATACCTTGGTTTAGATGAATTTTATTTTGACGATAAAATCGCAGAAGGAAATTCTATTTTAAGGCCAATTCATTACCCTCCAATTACTCAAGAACCGGACGATGCGGTAAGAGCGGCTGCTCATGGAGACATTAATTTGATTACTCTTTTGATGGGTTCTCAAGGAAAAGGCCTTCAGGTTCAGAATCATAACGGAGAATGGATTGATGCCATTGCAGAACCAGACGAATTAATGATCAACGTGGGAGACATGCTATCAAGACATACCAATAACAAACTGAAATCTACAATTCACAGAGTGGTAAATCCACCAAGAGAATCGTGGGGAACATCAAGATATTCAATTCCTTTCTTCATGCATCCGGTAAGCGGAATGTCTTTAAATGCTCTTGAAAACTGTGTTGACGAAAACAATCCAAAACTATACGAAGACACTACGGCAGGAGAATTTTTGCATGAAAGACTAATAGAATTAGGCTTAATTAAAAAATAACAGCAAAATATACCACAGCCTGTTGAGTTAATAATATTTTAATTATCTTTACATTACTATCAAATTTTTAATTAAAACAATATGAAAAATTTAAAAAAACTAAGTAAAGACCAATTAAAAAGTATTTCAGGAGCAGGAATCAAACTTCCGGAACCGGAATTATGCTTGTATTATTGTAACGGAGTTGTGATTTGTGCAACTTGCAGTAAAGATTTTACATGTCCTGATGACTCAATGTAAGAAATTATCAAACAAATGATAAGAAACCGTTCCCAAAAGGAACGGTTTTTATTTTGCTGATCGGAGCAGAGCTTTAAAACATAACCTTTCTAAAATAAATCTGTAAGAGATTAAATCAGTCAAATAATCTCAACTGCTGAGCTCTTGCGCCGGTAAAGTTAGCTGTTGTCAGCTTGGGGAACTCTTTTCCCTCAAAGAATTTCTTTCTTCCTATTTTAAAAGTATTATGAATCATTTCTGCAATATTCCCTTCTCCTTTTTGTCTGTCAAAAAGTTTTTTTTCGCCAAGCTTCCCACCTCTCATAGAACGGATTAAATTTAAAACCTTCTGGGCTCTATCAGGAAAACTGGCTTCAATCCAATTTACAAAAACAGGTTCTACGGTATCATTTAGCCTCACTAAAGTATATCCAAAACTTTGAGCTCCGGCATCCGAAATTGCCTTTAAAATAGCTAGAGGTTCATCACTGTTTAGTCCGGGGATAATAGGTGCAACCATCACATGAACAGGGATTTTATTTTCTGATAAAATTTCTATGGCCTTCAGTTTATTTTTTGCAGAACTTGTCCTTGGCTCCATTTTTCTTCGCAACTCTTCATTTATTGTCGGAATACTTAAAGAAACAGAAACCAAATCCTGCTCAGCCATCGGTTTTATAATATCCAAATCTCTCAAAACCATCGCATTTTTGGTCAGGATATTAACAGGATGCCTGTAATCAAGACAAACCTGCAGCAATTTTCTTGTAATTTCAAATTGCCTTTCTGCCGGCTGATAACAATCGGTATTTCCGGAAAGTAAAATCGGAGCAGGTTTATAGCCTTTTTTTTGAAAAAATTTCTCTAATAATTCCGGTGCATTTTTCTTCACCATTATCTTTCTTTCAAAATCAATTCCTGCACTATACCCCCAATATTCATGAGTGGGCCTCGCAAAACAATATGAACATCCATGCTCACAACCCTGGTACGGATTCATAGAATATTCCATTGGTAAATCTTCACTTTTTACCTGATTTACAATTGTTTTAGGAAAAACTTCCGTGAAAGACGTCTTTACAGTTTCGAAATCTTCATCGTCGGGCTCATAGGTATACCTGTCAAAATGATTAATCACATTTCGCTGAGCCCCCTGACCTTTTATGATATTTCCGTTCTGCATTTCAAATGTAAAATTAGACTGAAATTTTTACAAAATAATAAAGTTTGGCAATAAAGTTTTCCACAAAAAAATCCAACCCCTTTATAAGCGTTGGATTAAACATAATTAATATATTTTTTTACTACTTCAGTGCATAAAACTCCACTCCGTGATATTCATCGTCGTGGTTTTTTTCATCGAAATGTCTGTGATAATCTGAATAAGTATCACTGTATTTTTTGTCTTTTTTGTATAATATTTTCTTAATGCCTATTATGCTTAACACCGCCAAAAGCCCAACTCCTCCTGCCAGTAAAACGCCAACTTCTTTTTTCATATTTTGTCCGATTTATTAGACTGTATATTGCAAAAAGCATACCTATTCTAATTTTTGCTATTATAAATTTTGTTAACATTAAACCTCATTTCATGAAATATATAATCCTAAAACATTCTATTTTTTCGTAAATTAATGGTTTAATTATTGTATTAATAAATAAAAATATTATTATGGAAAACGCAGACAACATGGATCAAATGACGACCTTAAGCCAGGTAATGACAAAGCTTTCTGAAAGAGGAATACACAGAGAATTCAGAATGAATGAAAGTTGCGAAATGAAGTTGGATAATTCCGAACAAAACTATCAGCCTGCAGATTTGACAATCCTAAAAACATATCGTTTCGAGGGCGACAGTAATCCTGATGACAATGCCGTATTGTATGTTCTAAAAGATAATGCGGGAAATATTGGTATGATCATCGATTCTTATGGAGCAGACAGCAATTATCCCGGTGAAAAGTTTGATGAATTTTTGAGAGATATCCCCGTTCAGGAAAGTGATGAATTTAATTTTTAAAATAACTAAAATAATTATAAAAAGTCCGGATTTATTCAGTTTCGGGCTTTTCTTTTTTCCTGAAAACCCCTTTTAGGAAACCTTTTTTTTCTTCTTTTGGTTTTGGATCTTCCTTTTTAGCTGTATTAGAGGTCTTTATCTCCTGTTTAAGCTCTTTTACAGATTGTTTCATATCCTTCACCGCTTCGACTGTATTCTGTACTTTTTTCTTCGTTTTATCAATATTGATTCCTATCAACGTTTTCTTCAGCCCTTGTTCGATCCCTTTCCAGAAAAGATTAAAGAAAGATTTTGTAGGATCCCGCTCAACATCTTCCACAACAACAGATTCCGGTAAATTTCCCGAATCTGATTTCACCACCAGATTTGCAATAGCTGTCAAAACGCCTTTCTTTTCATTATTATTCTTATCTAAAATGACAACTTTTAAATCTTTATGTTTAAGATTAAAAGTCCCATTAAGACCTTTGGGATTTCCTTTAAAATTAAAAAGCATTTCTTGGATTGTTCCTGTCGCAGTAACATGCAAATATGGCCGAATAAACGGATTAATTCCCTGCGCGGGAAGATTCACCGCACGCCCTGAGATATTAAATACATCATGTTGATTGGCAACATCAAAATTCCAATTAACAGACAACGGCGCCATCTTCATAAAAGAACAGTTAATTTTTATATCAACATGAGTGGACTTTTCTTTCATTTTGGCAGAATTAAGATTTTTAACGTTCATATTAAAATCACTGAACGTAAGCTTTCCCGGTCCGGCGCTTTGAGGAGTATCTTCTTCGTAAACTAAAATTGAGTTTTTCAAATCCAGGTTCTTTACATACATCGGAATTTTTATCGTCCGCAACATTCTAGAGTACAAAGGTTTTTCCTTCGGATCATCTTTTGGAATTTTACTCCTGAAAATATTGGCATCCGCAGACTGAATGACCACATTTGATGCATTGATGGATTTATTTTGAGAAAATAAATCCCAACTTCCATCAACAGTTATCTGGTTTGCCTTCAAATCATACAAATCTCTTTCAACAGGTATCATTTTGATAAACTGAGCCCTTGAAACAAGAGGCTTCATTGCAAATTGAGTAATCTGGATTTTATTTTTATCCAGCTCTAAAAGTCCTACACTCAAATTATAGAATTTGGTTTTATAAGCGAAATTTTTAGTCGTCAGAAAATAATCTTTAACCTTAATGTTGTATCCAAAATTATTAGGCTTAGAAATAGCCTTAATATCATTAACCGTTGCATTTAAATCATTAAAAACCAAAGGTTCACCACCATTATCATAGGTGACATTAGAATTTTTAAGAGAAAACTTCCCTACCAAAATAGACTGCACCTTATTTTCCTTCACTGCTTTTTTGACCTTATTTTTCTCTATCTTAAGAGTCCCGTTGGCATTATCTACCAAAACATCTTTGATATCAAGAGCTAGCTTCCTGTTTATAAATTCCCATTTATTAATATGAAAAGCCACATGATTTACCTTCAAGGCCATTGTTTTTCCGCCTAAATTTGTCTCATTAGGAACAACTGAAAGATTTCTCAGTTCTCCACTTTTTTGATTCAAAGCAAGGCTTTCAACCATAAAATTCTGATGATTTGAATATAAGATATCCCTTCCCGAAAACTGAAAACTTTTGTAACCAATGGGAATTATTTCTTCTGAAGTTTTTTTGTCAAATTTTAGCTGATTAATATTCAGGTTAAGGTTCTTAGCAAATAAAAGTTTATTTCCATCTGGTTTTAAAACCAGAACGGTTGCATTATTCAGTTTAACATCATCCAGATTTACTTCATAATTCAGAGGTTTATCTGATTTTTTTTCAGCAGCATTCGTATTATAAATTGTTAAAACAGGATTTCGGAAATTAGCATTAGCAAGTGAAACAATATTTTTCTTCAATATCACATCCTTGAATTCCATTCTTTGGATATTAAACTGAAAAAGCTTCGTTTTTTTAGGATAAAATCGTTTAAACTGATCAAAAGTCAACAACGGAATCAGTCTAAAGCCATCTATCGCCATCTGTCCGTTTGAGGTTTTTACTTCATTGATTTTTAATGCATAAACATTATCCGGCCGGAAGAAAAAATCTTTCCCTTTGATGTCATATTTGTCAAAAACTATCGGAAGCTTATTTTCAACAGACTCTTCTGTCATCTGAAGATTTTCAACAAATAAATTTAACTGCTGAACAGACAGAAATTTCTGTTTTGTATGCCTGAATATATTTACAGAACCATCATTAATTCTAATATTTTCAAATAAAAAAGGATTTCTTTTTTTTCCTGTTTTTTTATCGACTGGCTGAGCCAGAATTACATTTAAATTTGGTTTTGCCAACAACAAATCTGACGAACTAATCTGCTTATTAAAAATAGCGTCATAAATCCCCAGACGACTGATTTTTAAGGTATCAATTGTTCCTTGAAGACCAATTACATTAGTATTTTGAGGGTTTTTACTATTTATGGAAATTCCTGTTGAGAAAATGTTTCCCGTTCCCAAATCTACCTCCAGCGTTTTGTAGGAAACTTTATAATCCGTATTGTTTTTAATATAATTCGGAAGCTGGGTTTTAAGCCAGATATTTAATCCGAAATTTGCCAACAAAATAATCGCCAACAATATTCCAAAAACTACAAATAGCTTTTTAACCCATTTTCTCATAATTGTGATTTGATATTAACCTATTATAAATATATGGTTAATTTTTTACAATCAACTCAATCAAATACCCTTCATGTCCTCTTACGTTTATAAAATCACTGCTGTCAAAGCTTAAATACTGTCCTTTAATCCCTGTTAATCTACCCGTAAACACCGGCTTTTTATCCAATGTGAAAGAACTTAATTTCTCAGGTTTTTCAAAAGGATAATCAAATTTCCAAAGGTTTTCCCCTTCACTGTAAAATTTTTGGAAATCTTCTGGGAAATATTCTTTTATCTTTTGCTGAAAATCCGCGAGATCTACTTCTCCCTCAAAATCATCCTGCAGCATTTTCCGCCAATTTGTTTTGTCCGGTAAATGCTCTTTTAACGCCACTTCTATCATCCCTGCTTCATAACGGTTCTCGGTTCTGGCAATTGGCAAAGCAAAAGTTGCCCCCTGATCAATCCACCTTGTAGGAATTTGTGTATTTCTTGTTACCCCAACTTTCACATCTCCGGTATAAGCCAAATAAACAGTATGCGGCTGGAGCTGAATTTCTTTTTCAACCTCCAAATCACGTTCTGCAACACCTAAATGAGCTGTAGAAAGTTCCGGCCGAATAATTGTATCACTGGCATAAGGACTTTCAAAAAAACAGTTTTTACAAAATCCCATTCTGTAAACAGGTTTGTTTTCGCCACAATTTACACACTGAAAACCCACATGTCTTATCGTTAATTCTTTTCCAAACAATTCATTCATGTGAATCAAATCCCCGGAAAGATTCAGATAATATTGAATCGGCTGATCGTCAAAACTGATCATCTTTAAAATTTGCCCCTGAAACTGCATATTTAATTTTATATTACTTTTTTAAGTAAATTTAATGATTATATTTTCAAAAAGTAAATTTATATTTTTGCAGTAATAAAAAATCACAGATGATTTATCTTGTAACAGGAGGAAGCGGGTTTATTGGTTCTCACTTAGTAGAACAATTATTAAAAAAAGGACATTCTGTCATAAACATTGACAATTTTGATAATTTCTATCACTATCAGATAAAAATCAAGAATACTTTAGAGTCAATTGACAAAAATTCGGATTTTGAGTATTCTGATAAGGAAAATGATATACAAAAACTGATTTCACTATCAAAGTCAGATAATTACACCCTTTATTATCAGGATATACGCGATAAAAAAGGTCTTGAAGAAATTTGTAAAACCCATAAAATTGATTTAATTATTCATCTTGCGGCACTTGCAGGAGTAAGGCCATCCATTGAAAGACCTTTGGAATACGAAGAAGTCAATGTACGCGGAACGATGAATCTTTGGGAATTATGTAAAGAATTTGACATTAAAAAATTCATTTGCGCCTCATCTTCAAGTGTTTACGGAAACAATGAAAAAATTCCTTTTACAGAAACGGACAATGTTGACAACCCAATTTCACCATACGCTGCAACCAAAAAAAGCGGAGAAATTTTAGGACATGTTTATTATCAATTATATAATATTGACATGATTCAATTGAGGTTTTTCACGGTATACGGTCCAAGACAAAGGCCCGATCTGGCAATACACAAATTTGCAAAGCTAATTTCGGAAGGCCAGGAAATTCCTTTTTATGGTGACGGAACTACAGCAAGAGACTATACTTATATTGATGATATCATTGACGGAATTACAAAATCCATTACTTATTTGGAAAACCATTCCAAGGTGTACGAAATTTTAAATCTTGGTGAAAGCCAGGTTATTAATTTAAATGATATGCTTTGCACCTTAGAAAATAACTTAGGAAAATCTGCCATCAGAAAAAATCTGCCAATGCAGCCGGGAGATGTGCAGAAAACCAATGCAGATATTACAAAAGCTAAAACATTAATAGGCTATAAACCTGACACAAACTTCCAAAATGGCATAAAAAAATTTGTGGAATGGTTTTTGAGAAAATGACATCATGTAAGCCGGCGATATCGCTTCTATGGCGTACGATGAACAAAAATTAATAAAAAGAATTGAAAATCAAGTATAAAAAAGCATATAATATAAGCTAATTTTATACTTTTGCAAAAAATTAGAAAATTATGTACTGGACATTAGAATTAGCTTCATACCTAAGTGACGCACCTTGGCCAATGACAAAAGCAGAGCTTATCGACTATGCAATCAGAACTGGTGCACCTATGGAAGTAGTAGAAAACCTTCAGGCGATCGAAGATGAAGGAGAAATCTATGATGCAATTGATGAGATTTGGAGTGATTATCCTACGGACGAAGATTATCTTTGGAACGAAGACGAATATTAATTAAAGCGATAAGCTTTAGGCCACTTGCTTAGAGCTTTTTTGCCCTTTTTTAAATATCAATTTTACACGATAAGTGTTATTAAAAACGCTTAAAGTATATCACTTTAGGCATAAAGCAAAAAATTTATGAGTTTTTTAAACAAAGTTCTAAAAGGGTTTTTGGGAGACAAAAAAGCGCAGGACCTAAAAGAAGTAAAAAAAGTTGTAACAAAAATCAAAGCTGTTGAACCAACTATTCAGCAATTGTCTGATGATGGTTTGAGAGAAAAAACTGCTGAGTTTAAAGAAAATATTAAATCTGCAACCAGCAAAATAACAGCTCAAATAGAACAGATACAAGAGCAGATAAAAAATTCAACAAACGTTGATGAAAAAGAAGCTCTTTTCACAAAGATTGAGACTCTTAAAAAAGAATCATACGAAATAGAAGAAAAAGTCCTTCTCCAAATTCTTCCTGAAGTTTTTGCATTGGTAAAAGAAACAGCAAGAAGATGGGCTCAGAACGGAGAAATCCGTGTAACAGCATCCGATTGGGACAGACAATTGGCTGCCGCGGGTAAAGATTTCGTAGAAATTCAAGGAGATCAGGCTGTTTGGAAAAACTCATGGGATGCTGCCGGAACCCCGGTAAACTGGGATATGGTTCATTATGACGTTCAGTTCATTGGAGGGGTTATTCTTCACAGTGGTAAAATTGCAGAAATGGCAACCGGTGAAGGTAAAACTTTGGTAGGAACATTACCTATCTTCTTAAATGCTCTTCCGGGGAGAGGAGTCCACGTTGTAACGGTAAACGATTACCTTGCAAAAAGAGACTCTGCATGGATGGGACCATTGTACCAGTTCCACGGAATGTCTATCGACTGTATTGATAATCACCAGCCGAATTCAGACGGCAGAAGAAAAGCATACAATTCAGATATCACTTACGGAACAAATAACGAATTTGGATTCGATTACCTGAGAGACAACATGGTAACTTCGCCTTCAGAATTGGTACAAAGAGAATTAAACTTTGCCATTGTCGATGAGGTTGACTCCGTATTGGTAGATGATGCAAGAACCCCATTAATTATTTCCGGTCCTGTTCCACAAGGAGACAGACAGGAATTTGATGTTCTTAAACCTTCTATCGACAGAATCGTTGAGGTTCAGAAAAAAACCGTTTCGGCAATTTTTAATGAAGCTAAAAAATTAATCGCTGCAGGAAACACAAAGGAAGGAGGATTTAAGTTGCTTCAGGCTTACAGAGGTCTTCCTAAAAACAGACAATTAATCAAATTCTTATCGGAAAGCGGAAACCGTGCATTGCTTCAAAAAACAGAAGCTCAATACATGCAGGACAACAACCGTGATATGCCGATTGTGGATAAGGATCTTTACTTCGTGATTGAAGAGAAAAACAATCAGGTTGACCTTACAGACAAAGGGGTTGAATATATGTCTCAAGGAAACTCAGATGCTAATTTCTTCGTTCTTCCGGATATAGGGACTGAAATTGCAGAATTGGAAGCTAAAAATTTATCTAAAGAAGAAGAATTCGAAGCTAAAGAAAAACTTTTCTCTGATTTTGCTGAAAAATCCGAAAGAGTTCACACAATGAGTCAATTATTAAAGGCGTATACATTATTTGAAAAGGATGATGAATATGTAGTAATTGATGGTGAGGTAAAAATCGTCGACGAACAGACAGGCCGTATCATGGAAGGAAGACGTTATTCAGACGGTCTTCACCAGGCTATTGAAGCTAAGGAGAATGTAAAAATTGAGGCTGCTACTCAGACTTTTGCAACCGTAACACTTCAAAACTATTTCCGTATGTACAACAAACTTGCGGGAATGACGGGTACTGCTGAAACGGAAGCTGGTGAGCTTTGGGAAATCTACAAATTGGATGTTGTAGTAATTCCTACCAACCGTCCGATCCTTAGACATGACAGACAAGATTTAGTTTTCAAAACTAACAGAGAAAAATATAACGCCGTAATTGAAGAAATTGAAAGACTAACAGCAGCGAAGAGACCGGTATTGGTGGGTACAACTTCTGTTGAAATTTCCCAGTTGCTTTCAAAGGCCCTTCAGTTAAGAAAGATCCAACACCAGGTATTAAATGCAAAACTTCACAAGAAGGAGGCTGAAATTGTTGCCGGTGCAGGACAGCCGGGAGTTGTAACGATTGCAACAAACATGGCAGGTCGTGGTACGGATATCAAGCTTACTAAAGAAGTAAAAGAAGCCGGAGGTTTAGCAATTATTGGTACTGAAAGACATGATTCAAGACGTGTTGACAGACAGTTGAGAGGTAGAGCCGGGCGCCAGGGAGATCCTGGAAGCTCTCAGTTTTATGTATCTCTGGAAGACAACTTGATGCGTCTATTCGGTTCCGAAAGAATTGCTAAAATGATGGACAGAATGGGTCATAAAGATGGTGAAGTTATTCAACACTCAATGATCAGCAAATCTATCGAAAGAGCCCAGAAAAAAGTAGAAGAAAATAACTTCGGTATCAGAAAAAGACTTCTTGAATATGATGATGTAATGAACAAACAGCGTGACGTTATCTATAAAAGGAGAAAGAACGCTCTATTCGGAGATCACCTAAAGTATGATATTACCAATATGATCTTTGATGTTGCTAATTCTATTGTAACTAAAGGAAAAGCTACAGGAAATTATAAAGATTTTGAATACGAAATCATTAAAACCTTCACGATGGAATCTCCTGTTTCTGAAAATGATTTCAAAAACAAGACAGTTCCGGATTTAACGAATGTTTTATTCAAAGCAGCTCAGGAAGATTACCAAATGAAATTGAACTTATTAAAAGAAAAATCATTCCCAATTATCGAGAATGTTTACCAAAATCAGGGTTCAATGTTTAAAATGATTCAGGTTCCGTTTACTGACGGCCACAAGACAATGACTATCGTTGCTGACCTTAAAGAAGCATATGAAACTCACTGTGAAAGCTTGGTAAATGATTTTGAGAAGAATATTACTTTATCCATCATTGATGAAAACTGGAAACTTCACTTACGTGAAATGGATGACCTGAGAAGATCTTCACAAGGTGCTGTTTATGAGCAAAAAGATCCGCTTGTAATCTATAAACAAGAATCTTTCCACTTATTTAGTGAGATGGTAGATAAAATGAATAAAGAGATTATTTCATTTTTATACAAGGGAGAAATTCCTGCTTAAAAATTAATTATAATATAAAAACCGCTCCAATACTACTTGGAGCGGTTTTTTGTTATTCAATAGATAATAATTGCATGATAAATATCAAGTCTGTAATTTATTTAGAATAATTAAAAACAATATATTTGCAGAAAATTTGACTTTCATGAAAAATGTACTGATCTGTATCTCGATGTTAGGTTCTATGCTGGCTTATGCGCAGGAAAAAGACACTGTAAAATCTGCTAATATTGAAGAAGTAGTTGTAAACGGTAAATATTACAAAAAATATGTGGAGAAGGAAGGTTCATCTTCATTACGTTTAAATGAAGAACTTATTAAAATTCCGCAAAATATTTCAATAATTACTAATAGAGCTTTAGAAGATCAGCAGGTTACTACGATTTCAGATGGGCTTTTGAGAAACGTTGCAGGAGCTCAAAGATTAGAACACTGGGGAGAAATGTACTCAAGAATCAACATGAGAGGTTCTAGGGCTGGTGCTTTTTTTAATGGAGTAAATGTAACTTCAAATTGGGGACCACTATCCGAAGATATGAGCTATGTTGACCACATTGAATTTGTGAAAGGACCTGGAGGATTTTTAATGTCTGCTGGAGAACCAAGTGGAATTTACAACATCGTTACTAAAAAACCTACAGGAAACCCATTTAACGGTTCTGCAAGAGTTACATTGGGAAGTTTCGATATGTATAGAGCAGAAACAGATTTAGATACAAGAGTTTCCAAGAAAGTTTCAATTCGATTAAACTTAATGGGTTCACAGAAAAACAGTTTCAGAGATTATGAATTCAATGATAGATATGTTATAAATCCTTCGATAAAATTAGAACTTACTGATAAAACAACTTTAGTTGCAGAATATATCTACCAAAAAGCTAAAATGTCAGAAGTTGGTTCGGCTTATGTTTTCTCTACAGAAGGTTATGCTACAAGACCTGTAAATTACACACACACAGATCCAGGAATTATGCCTTCAAATATAGAAGACCATACTGTGAATGTGAATTTGCAACACCAATTTAACAAAAATTGGAAATTAACAACTCAGGTTACTTATCTTAACGATTATACCAATGCAAGTGATATTTGGCCAGACGCTGTAAATGCAGACGGTACAATGATTAGAAGACTTTCTTATTGGGAAGGTTCTAACGTAATGAGATTCGGACAGATTTACTTGAATGGTTACGAAAAAACAGGAAAAGTTTCACATAGAATTTTGGCTGGTTTAGATTTAGGCAGCAAAAAATATTTAGCAGATTGGGGATATTCTCATGTTTTGGATTCTACACCATTCAATACTAATATTCTAACTTACCAACCTGTAACAAACGGTTATGGATATGAAGGATGGATAGAGCGTATCAACGGAACCCCATTAAACCAAAGAGCAACACCAGGAGGAACTATTGAACAAAATTATTCTGGAGTATACTTACAAGACGAACTAGGATTTCTAGAAGACAAATTACGCTTAACAGTTGCTGCAAGATATACTAATATTAAGCAAAACAATTATGGAGATACTTTTAAAGCAGACAAGCTATCTCCGAGAATTGGTTTAAGCTATTCCATTGATGACAATACTTCCGCTTATGCCTTATTTGACCAATCATTCACTCCACAATCAGGTTTATTCAGAGACGGATCTACCGCAAAACCTTTGACAGGAAATAACTACGAAATTGGAATAAAAAGAGATTGGTTCAACGGAAAATGGAACACAACTTTGTCTATTTACAATATCCGAAAAGACAACGCTATTAGTGGAGACCCAACAGACCCAAGCGGTAAATTCTCGATTTTGGACGGAAAAACTGGTGTTCAGGGTGTAGAATTTGATTTAAAGGGAGAAATTGTAAAAGGGTTTAATGCGATCTTTAATTACGCTTATACAGATAATGAATATAAACAAACTATATTTTATAACGATCCTATTACCAATGAAACTGAAACTCTTCACAAAGAAGGAGACAAAGTCGCTGGTTACGCAAAACATACAGTAAATGGTTGGTTAAATTATACATTTACAAATGGTATTTTGGAAGGGTTTGGCCTTTCATTTGGAGGAACTTATTTAGCGGACAGAACATCTTGGACTTGGGATTCAACTGGAACAACAAAACCAATGAACGATTACTTAAAGTTTGATACAGGAGCTTCTTGGGAAAATTCAAAAATCCGCGTAAACCTGAATATTTTCAATGTATTTAACAGATACTTGTATTCTGGTGCAAATTACGGTACTTATTACTATTATCAAGCAGAAGCGCCGAGAAATTGGAGATTCTCTGTTGCATATAAATTCTAACCAATAAAAGTATAGTTATTATTTCCTGAAAATTCAGGAATAGTTTATTTTAATGAAGAAAAAACATCATCATAAAAAGCCTTCATTTACAAAAAAATGGTCCGCCAAACTGCATTTGTGGTTTGGCTTGTCCGTTGGTATTATTGTGTTTATTGTTTCTTTAACGGGAACAATGTATGTTTTTAAGGACGAAATACAGGGTGCCATCCGAAAAGATGCCATGTATGTAAAACCAGAAACGGTAACCCCAACACCTTTACCTATTGAAATTCTGAAAGAAAAAGTTTCTTTAGAAGCTAATGAAAAATACCCAATCAGTTCACTAGAAATTCCTTTAGATAGAAACAAATCTTACGAATTTCTCTATTACGAAAAAGATAAAAAAGGATGGAATTACTTTCAGGAAATAAAAGTTTTCAAATCTGTGTATGTTAATCAATACACAGGCGAAATTTTAGCCATTTATAATGAAAAATATGACCTCTTCCCTATTTTAAAATCTATCCACTGGAGTTTATTATTAAAGGCAGATTGGGGAAAATACGTGATAGGAATTCCAGTAGTATTATTCATTATCATGTTGATTACAGGAATTATACTTTGGTGGCCTCGGAATAAGAAAATGAGAAAGGGCCGTTTTTCATTTGATTGGAAAAACGTAAAAACATGGAAGCGTAAAAACTACGACCTTCATAATGTTTTAGGGTTTTATGCTTCTTTTATTGCCTTACTAATAAGCCTCTCAGGAATTTATTTTGCTTATCCCTGGGTGAAAAATGTTTTTAACTTCACATTGTCAGGTTCGTTGGAACTTCCAAAAGAAAAAGAAATCAAATCTCCCGATTCACTTTTAGCAAAAAACAATTCTGTATTTGATATTGCTGTCCAGGAGACAAAAAAACTGTATCCTGAATCATCAGGTTTCAGAGTTCCATTAAATGGAAAAAATAAAAAAGGAAAAGAATTAAAAAACATTCCTGTTTCAGTTTATCAGCAAGACGGCAGATTCAGTGAAAGAAATCAGCTTACTTTCGATAAATATTCGGGAAAATTATTATCAAATAAACCACATCAACAGCTTAATAACGCAGAACAATATGCCAATGCCAATTATGACATTCATACAGGTTCATACTTTGGATTATTCGGAAAAATCATCTGGTTTTTGACGGGGCTTATCTGCACATCATTACCCGTTACGGGATTTCTGATTTGGTGGGGAAAACAAAAAAAAGGAAAGAAAAAAATATAATGAAAAAGGCTCTTTTATCGGTAGCTTGTTTGGGAGCAGTTACTACTTTTGCCCAAGTTAAGGATACTTTACAGACAAAAAACGTTGAAGAAGTAGTATTAACGGCTTCAAGAAAAAAGGAAAACATCAAGGAAATTCCCAGTTCTATTACGATTGTCGGTGAAAAGCAGGTACAGTCTCAGTTAACTGTCAATTCAGATATTACAAGCATTCTACAATATACAGTCCCGAGTCTGGCAACAAGTTCCGGACAGACTTCAAACACAGGTCAAACATTGAGAGGCCGGCAGGTTTTGGTTTTGATTGACGGTATTCCGCAATCTACCCCACTTCGAAACGGAGCAAGAGACTTAAGGGTAATTGACCCGACTGTTATTGAAAGAATTGAAGTTATCAAAGGAGCATCTTCCATCTACGGAAACGGCGCAGACGGAGGTATCATCAATTATATTACACGAAAAAACAAATCAGATAAAAAGATTTCCGGTATCACTCAAGTTGGTATTACAGGGCAGCCTTATGGAGGAACTTTAGGATATAGGGCGAGCCAACTTTTATCAGGAAATTTTGCTAAAAAATTCGATTATGTAGCTTCTTTTGCGTACGAAAGAACTGGTTATATGAAAGATGCTGACGGAACATATTTAAGCCCTACGTATAGCACATCAAAAATGGATAACTATAACGGAATGTTAAAGTTAGGCTATAACATTAATGATAATCAAAGAATTGAAGCTTCATACATTGGATATGCTTCAAAATCTGATTTAAATTTAGGCTTAAAAACAGGAAAATACGGTGTTACTCCTACTATTGGAGAAGGTTTAGGTCAAGGTCTGGAAACTACACCTCAGGGAACGCCAAGAAACCACAACTATAAATTAAGCTACGACAACAAAAACCTTTGGAACAGAACAGCTTTAAACATAAATCTTTATTACCAAGACTTTAGAACCGTTTACGGGTATAGTGATACTTTCCTGAATGGAGGCCAGTCAAACGTTATTTCTAAAAAAGGCGGTGCGAGGGTTAATTTAGATACTCAACTTTGGAATGCTCAAAATTCTCAGGCTGAAATTATCTACGGTTTGGATGTTTTAAATGACCAAACCGTTCAAAAGCTGGAAGACGGCCGCTACTGGACTCCGGATATGAATATGACAAATATAGCTCCTTTTGCTTTAGTTAAAATTGATTTACTTAAAAAATTAACAATTAAAGGAGGTCTGCGATACGAAAATATGAAAGTTAAAGTTGGAGATTTCAACACACTTTCCACCATTAAAAGTGACGGAACATTTACTCAAAGTATTTTTGTAAAAGGAGGAAATTTAAAGTATAACGCATTTGTTGGAAACATCGGAGTTCGTTATAATATCGAAAATTACATCAATCTATTCGGAAGCTTCTCACAAGCCTACTCTATCAATGAATTGGGTAGAATTTTGAGAACCTCAACGTCTGAAACCATTCAAAATCTTGAAACCAAACCTATCATTGTAAATAACTACGAATTTGGGGCAACAGGGCAGATTACAAAATGGGTAAATTATGAAATTACTTCTTACGTAAGCACTTCGAAGTTGGGCGCAACCTTTATCCAAAGCCCGGACAGAGCTTTAACCATTCAGAGAGCCCCGGAAATCGTTTATGGTGTGGAGGGTTTTCTACATTTCACTCCTGTAAGATGGATAAATTTCGGAGGAAGCTATAGCTGGATGGAAGGTATCACTTCCCTTAAAGACGATGGTGATTACTCAACAAAAATTAACAACAGCAGAATTTCTGCGCCAAAAGTTTTAGCGTATGTTCAGGTGAGACCTACCCAAGCTTTGTCAATCGGGCTTGATATGCTTCACGCTTTTGAGCAAAACAGATTTCAACCGAATACAAAAACTGGTCTGTATGTTTATGGAGAAGGAAGAGCCCCTGAATATACAGTCTTCAACTTCAAATCCAGCTATGATGTAAATAAAAACTGGAAAGTATCTCTAGGTATCGAAAATGTATTTAATAAAACATATCAGCCTGCAATCGCATGGTGGGGAGCAAGAGATGCCGACTTTACCAATGCTTTAGGAATGAGAGGTACATTTATGATTGAATACAAATTTTAAATGATTCTAAATAAAAATTAAAAAATTATCTTTGCTGAACTTTAAAGAATAATGAAGAAAAAACATCACAAAAAGAAACCTAGCGTTTTTAAAAAATGGACAGGAAAACTGCATTTGTGGTTGGGCTTAGGTATTGGTTTTTTAATTTTTATTATATCCATTACCGGTGCACTGTATGTTTTTAAAGATGAAATTGAAAACCTGACCAGAAAAGATGTTATCTATCACAACGAGAAGAATATCGAGCAAAAGCAGGTTCTTCCGATTCGTGTTTTAGAAAAATCTGTCGTTGAGCAGGTAAAGGAAAAATATCCTGTTCACTGGGTAAATATTCCTATTGATAAGAAGATGTCTTATCTTTTTTATTGGTATGAACATAACCCAAAAGGCTGGAATTATTTTGATGAATTCCCCATCTATAAAGTCGCTTATGTAAACCCCTACGACGGAAAGGTTTTAAGAACTTACGACGAGAAAAACGGCTTTTTTCAGATTGTAAAAATGATTCACTGGAGTTATTTATTAAAACAGGACTGGGGAACTTATCTTGTAGGGATTCCGGTAATTATCTTTATTATTATGCTGATTTCCGGTATTATTCTTTGGTGGCCGAAAAACAAAGCAGCCAGAAAACAACGTTTCTCTTTCAAATGGCAAAACGTAAAAAGCTGGAAACGAAAAAATTATGACCTTCACAACGTTTTAGGATTTTATGCATCTATTTTTGCTTTAATCTTTTCCATTACGGGGCTTTTCTATGCATTTTTCATTGTTCAGGCGATGATTTATGTGGTTTTTTCGGGTGGTGAAACAAAATATCCTGACTTTTCACACATCAAAACAAAAGCTCCTATTGAATTGCGAAATGAAGGAACTTTAGATAAAATCAGCAATACCGTAAAAGCAAAATACCCTGATTCTTATGGTTTCTCAATTGATTTGGGACATGAGCACATGGACGATCATGAGCACCCGAATTTTGAAGTATATGTAAAGCACTTATCCTATTCTTATCATAAAAGCAGCAGTTTAATCTTTGATGAAAATTCAGGAGAATTGCTTCACACTCACGACATGAAAGACAAAAATTTCGGAGAAAAAGCAGTTGGAGCCAATTATGATATTCATGTAGGATCTATTTTGGGATTACCTACAAAGATCATTGCTTTTGTTGTGAGTTTGATATGTGCCTCATTACCCGTAACCGGCTTCTTGGTTTGGTGGGGAAGAAGAAAAAAGAAAACGCCGAAAACGGCTTAATTTTTTTTTAAAAATAAATGTCTAGTTAATAATCTATTAATACAATCTTTTTTATAATTTTAACCCTTTAGAATTTAAGAATAGAAATGTCATTACTAGATTTATCAAAAAACGTTGCCCTTGGAATTGATATTGGAGGGACTAATACTAAATTTGGAGTTGTAAATCACCGAGGTGAAGTTCTTGAAAAAGGAAATCTGCGTACAGATGCCTATGAAACTGTAGAACAGTACATCGATGCTTTATACGAAAACATTTATCCTCTAATCGAAAGGCACAGCAAAGAGAGAACTTTTGATGGAATCGGGATTGGAGCTCCCAATGGCAATTATTATACAGGAACAATTGAGCAGGCTCCGAATTTACCATGGAAAGGCGTGATTCCTTTTGGTAAATTGATGACTGAAAAATTTGGTCTGCCTGCAACGGTTACTAATGATGCAAATGCTGCTGCTTATGGTGAAATGCTTTTCGGGGCAGCACGCGGAATGAAAGATTTCATTATGATCACTTTAGGAACAGGTGTAGGAAGCGGAATTGTATCAAGCGGAAAATTAATCTACGGACATGACGGATTTGCAGGAGAACTAGGTCACACGATTGTAAAACCAGGAGGAAGAAAACACTGGAGTACAGGTTCTGAAGGAAGCTTGGAAGCTTATGCATCAGCAACAGGAATTGCTATTACGGCAAAAAAAATGAGAGCTGAATTTCCGGAATCTATGCTAAGTCAATTCCCTGAAGAAGAAATCAATTCTAAAACAGTTCACGAATGTGCTTTAAAAGGTGATTTAATTGCTATTGAAGTATTCAGATATACGGGGCAGAAATTAGGTGAAGCATTGGCAAATTTCGTGATGTTCTCATCACCGGAAGCTATTCTTTTATTTGGAGGAGTTATTAAAGCAGGTGATTTTATTTTGAAACCAGCAAAACTTCATATGGAAAGAAACCTTCTTCCAATTTTCAGAAATAAAGTGAAATTGGTTTTCAGTGAACTGGATGAAGCAGATGCAGCTATTCTTGGTGCAAGTGCTTTGGTTTGGGAAAAATAATTTAAATTTCTTTTAATAATATTGAGCATTCTTTTGAGGATGCTTTTTTGTTTTTATTATTTGTGAAATCTATTAATGCCATTTTCTTTACAAGATTGCTTTCATCATAAAATGGAAAAGTTTTTCATACTTTTGATTAGTTTTTTCAATTTAATAATCAACCTAAAATGGATAACAATAATTTAGAACAAATCACTTTCGGTGGCGGATGTTTCTGGTGTGTGGAAAGCTGTTTTAATATGCTAAAAGGAGTACAATCTGCAGTTTCTGGATATTCCGGAGGTCATAAGGACAACCCAACTTATGAGGAAGTTTGCACAGGTGAAACAGGGCACGCAGAAGTGGTACAAATCACTTATGATCCGGCAATTATTTCTTATGAACAATTAATGGATGTATTCTTTTTCCTTCATGACCCTACTCAGCTCAACAGACAGGGAAATGATATCGGGACGCAATATCGCTCGGTAATTTACTATAAAGATGACACCGAAAAAGCTAAGGCCGAAAAAGCAATTAAAACTTCTCAGGAATCTGGAAGATGGCCTGGAACTTACGTAACAGAATTAACAAAATTCGATAAATTTTGGCCTGCTGAACAGTATCACCAAGGATATTACAACGAAAATCCAACTCAGCCCTATTGTAGTGCCGTAGTTGGTCCGAAAATTCAGAAATTCAAAAAACATTTCGGAGAACTTGGGATGTTGAGTGCTGAATAAAAACAAACAAATTCTATTTATATAAACCACAGGGTATTTTATACTTTGTGGTTTTTTATGCAAAAACTTATTCCTCAATTTCTACTGAATCAGATTGCTGACCAGCATATTTACTAATCATAAAAGGAGTTGATTTTCTCAATTCTTTTCCTGTGCCGGGATCTATTCCGTCTTTTGTAAAAAATTCAACTTCTCCGTTGTATTTTGAATACCAGGTTTTTCCAACAGCATTTTCAACGGTCAATGTATCTTTTCGCAAAATTCTCTTAAAAAATTGTAATTCAACCTCATCTATAGGAATTTTTTTATCAAAAAGAGGGTTCTTATTATTACAATCTACTAATTTATACTCACTTCCATCCCAATACATACATTCCAACGTTGGTAAAATTCCGGCAAAACCATAGGTCTTCTTCTTTGGATGTGAAAAAACAACACTTCCCGTAACAAGGCAAACCAGCAGAGCTATTTCCATAATACCCATTCCGTTTTTCTTCATAAACTCAGGCATTTTGAAGTTTTGCTCATTTGTAATGTTGATAATTATATTAGAAAGCTTTTCAGTAATTGACTCTTCGTCTCTATCAACGCTTATTTTGACGGTTGTTTTGTTAGCTTCTTTATCTTTCTTTACAAATGTTCTGGAGAAATCAGCGAAGTCTTTGTAGCCTAAATATTGACTCAGTTTATCTAGCTTATATGGATCTATTCCAATATCATCATTCTTCTCAACAAAAGCTTCATAATACCTAACTAAAGTTTTTTCCGAAATTTTAAAATCCAATAATTCTTCAAGTTTTCCCCAAAGATAAAATGCTAAACCACTTTTAGTATCTTTTTCAGAATCCTCTTTTGCCTTATTAAAGACCTCATTGATCAATAGTTTTCTTTTGGACATAATTAGTTTTTTAAGGGCAATACAAAATAGATAATTTTTGACCGTGTCGCATTACGGTTTTCCGTAAGACAATTTTTCCATTTTCGTGTCCATCGATGTCCATACTTTGTCTAACACTCGCCTGCCGATTTGTTTCATCTTTGCTTCAGAAATCAGTGATAAACAAAACATTATAAAAACAAATTTACAAAACTGATTTCAAAAAAGCCAGATAAAACGGAGGAAAACTCTGGATTGGGAAGCAGCTGTTTCTCTTCCGTTTTTGATGGTTCACTTCCCTAAAAATTTAAGAAGCGCTTCAAAATTTTAAAAAAAACGTGCAACCCTGCTTGTGATCTGTTTCACAAGGAAGAAGCACCTAAAGCTAACAATTAAATTCTAAGGAAATGATCCAGTTTATATTAATGCTATTAGGTTTAGCATTTTCAAATAATAATGCCAATACAGCGGCATGTAATAACAATCAAACACCATTGACACTGCAAACCAACAATCCAAGTTTAGGAAACGGAGAAGGGGGACCCGGAAGCGGAGGAGGAACAACAGGAGATACGGGGCAAACACCTCCACCTTTCACAACTCCATAATAACAGAAGGACAGATTGTATAAATCTGTCCTTTTCACTACTTTGCATTATAGAACTATAACTATGAAAAAAATAATATTATTAATAATATCACTGGTTTTAACTTCATGTTCAAAAAAGGAACCCTCACAAGAAAACTCTAGACAAGAAAACTCCTTACATGCTCATGCAAGAGAACTTAGAAATAAAAATATTACCGATTCAGCTTTCTACTATTACACATTAGCAAAGGATGAATATATTAAAAACAATGATTCGCTAAGAGCAGGTCAATGTTTAGTAAATATGGCAATTATTGAGACAAAAAAGGGAGATTTCTATGGTTCCATTGAAACCTCAATTGAGGCCAATAAGTTTCTTTCTAATATTAAAGACAGCATTGTGAGCCGAGATCTTGCCGCTAGTTATAATAATATGGGAATAGCATATTACTATATGTATAACTATGATGAAGCAATCAAATGTTATAAAGATGCAATCAGATATTCAATTAATAATAAAACAAAATATACTTATTATAATAATTTAGCTGTTTCTTTATTGAAAGAAAACGATTCAAGGCAAGCATTAGAATATTTAAAACATGCAATTTTAATTAAAGATAGCATAGAGTATGCTAGAGCCCTAAATAATCTAGCTAAAGCAAAATTTATGGAAGATAAAAGTTATAATCCCTTAAATGAATTTTATAAAGCTTTAGAAATAAGACAAAACAATAAAGACACAGAAGGATTAAATTCTAGCTACTCTACTTTATCCGAATATTTTAAAAATAAAGATAAAAGTAAAGCTTTTTTTTACGCACGAAAAATGTTCCAGACAGCTATAATTCTAAAAAATCCGGAAGATAAACTTCAAGCATTAAATAAACTTATAGAAATGGAGCCTAAGAATTTTTCGGAATATTTTAAGGTTTATCAAATTCTTAATGATAGTCTTATTATATCTAGAAATCGTGCAAAAAATCAGTTTGCTTATTTTCGATATGGAATAGAAAAAGAAAAAGCGGAAAATTTGGCTCTAAAAGCAGATGCAATCGAAAAGGAAAACTATATTCTACAACAATATTTTCTTTTAGTAGGTTTAATTATAGCCATAATCATCATTATAATTTGGTACAGAAGAAGACAGATAAGACTAAAACAAGAAAAAGAACTCGAAGTAAAAAACACAGAATTAAAGATGTCTAAAAAAGTTCATGATGTAGTTGCTAATGGAATTTATCAGGTGATGACAAAGATTGAGAATCAGGAACACTTTGATAAAGACGAAGCGCTTGACGAACTGGAATTTGTCTATGAAAAATCTAGAGACATTTCTTACGAAAAGATCAATTCTAAAGAAGAAATAGCTTTTGAACAGAAAATTTCTGAGCTTATTGGTTCTTTTAAAAATGACATCGTAAATACTTATATCGCCGGAAACAACAAAAATATTTGGATTGGCTTAAGCTCCCCAGCAAAAGAAGAACTTTACCAAATCATACGTGAACTTTTGGTGAATATGAAAAAACACAGTCAGGCAGACAGGGTAGTTTTTAAATTTGAAAAAATTAATAACAGTATAGAAATCCAGTATACAGACAATGGAATAGGCATTTCCGGAGATATTATCCGCAAAAACGGACTCACAAATACGGGATCCCGTATTGAAAATCTGAATGGAAAAATTATTTTTGACACCACAACAGAAAAAGGGCTGAGAATCACCCTCTCAATTCCTACATCTTAAAAAAAAGACTAAAAATGTTCAAAAAAATTTTAATAGCCGAAGACCACGAAAGCATTAGTATTTCAGTTCAGAAAACATTAGAAGAACTCAACGTTCCAAATGTTGACTATGTATATTATTGTGATGATGCATTAGCCAAAGTACAAAGATCCATCAGGGAAAAAGAGCCTTACGATTTATTGATTACCGATCTCTATTATGAAGATGACCATCGGGATCAAAATATTAAAGACGGGAAAGAACTTGTAGATGAAATCAGAAAATTACAGCCAGAATTAAAAGTGATTGTTTTTTCCGCCGAACATAAATCCGGTATTATTGATTCCCTTTTCACTGAGACAAAAATCAATGGTTATGTTCGAAAGGCACGAAATGACTCAAAAGACCTGAAAAAAGCTATCGCTTCTGTTTATGTGAATGAAAATTATCTCTCTCTGGATCTGAAACAAGACGTAAAAAGACTTAACAGTTATGAGTTTACCTCCTATGATATCACTCTGGTTTCTCTTTTATCTCAAGGCGTTTTACAAAAAAATATTCCCGCTTACCTTAAAGCAAATGACATCAAACCCAATAGTTTAAGCAGTGTCGAAAAAAGATTAAACAGCTTAAAAGAAGACCTTGAAGTCACAAGTAACCAACAATTGGTTGCTTTTTGCAAAGATTTGGGTATTATTTAAACCTTTATCAATATATATTTTATACAAACCTTTCAGCTTTTTTGAAAGGTTTTTTTGTTTTACGGTTTCCCGTAAGGATTGGCTTTTAAAGGGTTATACTTTTGGAGTATTAAAATTAAAAACAATTATGGGAAAATTCATTATCACACGAAGAGTTAATAACGAATATCAATTCAACCTAAAAGCCGGAAATGGAGAAATTATTTTAACCAGCGAAGGTTACGTTCAAAAAGCATCTTGTCAAAAAGGAATTGAGTCTGTACGAGTAAATTCTCAGGACGATTCAAGATACGAAAGAAGAATTTCGGTAAACAACAAAGATTATTTTGTTTTAAAAGCGAGAAATGGAGAAATCATTGGTAAAAGTCAGCTTTACAATTCGAAATCAGGCATGGAAAACGGAATTGAGTCTGTAAAAAAAAATGCTCCGCTTGCGGAAGTTATTGATGAAACTATTTAAAAAACAAACAATGGATCTTAAAATTAAACTTGAGCAATTACACCAGCGAGTAGTTGGACTAAAAGACCAGATTTCGACAGAAGAAGCTACAAAAAATGCTTTTGTAATGCCTTTTATACAGATTTTGGGATATGATATTTTTAATCCTACGGAAGTCGTTCCAGAACATATTTGTGATATCGGAACCAAAAAAGGAGAAAAGGTAGATTATGTGATCAAAAATGATGACAACCCTATTTTAATCATCGAATGCAAGCACTGGAAAGAAAGTGCAGATGCACATAATTCCCAGCTTCACCGCTATTATCATGTCTCGAAAACCCGATTTGGAATTCTTACCAACGGTATCATTTACAATTTTTATACTGATCTTGAGAAACCTAATATTATGGATGAAAAACCATTTCTTACCATAAATCTCGAAGATTTAAAAGACAGCGCTATCAAAATTCTTGAAAGCTTTACCAAAACAGGTTACAATCTTGAAAGTATTTTAGATTCTGCGGAAGCATTAAAATATATTAAAGCCATTCGGAAAGAGTTTGAAAAAGAAATAGAAAATCCTTCCGATGAAATAGTCAGGCTGCTGGTAAATCGTTTTTTTGATAAGCCATTGACTGCAAATAGAATGATTGCTTTTAAAGAATATACTAAAAAGGCTTTGACTACATCAATCAATGAATCGATTAGTTTCAGATTAAAATCAGCTTTAAGCATCAATGAACAGATCGAGAAGCACGATGATAAAAATATCAAACCTGTTGATGAAAATATTGAAATCCCAAAATTTGTCACAACAGAAGAAGAAACTGAAGGGTTTCAAATTGTAAAAGCCATCTTAAGAGAAAAAATTCCTTCTGAAAGGATTGCACCAAGAGATACGCAATCATATTTTGGAGTTTTGTTGGATGATAACAACAGAAAACCTATTTGCAGACTACATTTTAATACTACTAACAAATATCTGGAACTATTTCACAACGGAAAAGATTCCGGAGAGAAAATGCAGCTGAATACTCTTGATGAAATATATAACTTCCGAAACGAACTTCATCAAACATTAGAAATTTATAATTAACAAAATCTTTTTTATCCATGAAAAAACTACTATTTACAAGCCTGTTGGGTCTAGGCTTATTATTACCTGTATCATTTTCGGCATCTACTAACAGTACAACTTCTGCAACTGAACTTTCAGCGAAGAAAAGCAAGAGTAAAAAAAGCAGAAAAGCCAAAAGAAATAAAGCAAAATCTAAATCTTCAAGATCATATTTCCAAAGTGGAGGATGCTCTTATAACGGTCATAAATTATATGTTGGTGAAAGAGGTGGATGCTATTATATGGCTGGAAGCAGCAAAGAATATGTAGACCGATCATATTGCTCAAGCTGTAGATAAACCTTAAAGCCCGACTAAAAACTAATAACCATGAAATATCTTATCATAGTGGCCGCACTCTGCTGCTTCGCCGGAATTATAGATTTACCTTTCGGTTACTATACTTTCCTCAGAATTTTAGTTTCATTGATGGCGCTCATCATCATTTTCAATGAATTCAGGAGCAGAAGTTTTTGGCTGATTGCTTTTACCCTCATTTTTATCCTTTTCAATCCAATTATCCCGATTTATTATTATTTAAAGCCGTTTTGGATTATTATTGATATTCTCGTCGGGCTTTTATTCTTCTATTATTTTTCCACTTTGATCCCAAAAAAGAAAGTAAAAGAACCCGAAATCATCGACATCGAATCCAAAGAAGTCCCATCAAGGACCCGGGACCGAATAATTAAATAAAAACCTATGGAAACAATACAAATACCCGAAAAACTCAAAGCACATTTTCTAAGATTATACCAAATGGCGATCTGCGATGACGATTTCAGCACACAAGAACTTAAAATGCTTTATAAATCAGCGGAAGAACGAGGGATTTCTTCAAAAGATTTAGATGAAATTCTTTTAAACCCCCTTAATTCAAAATCATTAGTTCCGGAAACCGTAGAAGAAAAAGTAGAATCCCTCTACGACCTTACCGTAATGGTTTGGGCAGATGGTGTGGTTTCTGAAAATGAATATTCCACGTTGGAAAAATATGTTACAATGTTTGGTTTCATGGAAGAAAATACGAAAGACATCGTTGATTATTTCATTGAAGCGGTAAAGCAGGGAAAAACTAAAACCGACATTCTTAATGACCTAAAAAATTAATAAACCATGAATACTATGACATCCAATATTAAAAACCTATTCCGATTAAAGCCCGTTCCAATTGATAATTCCAAAGATAATTCTGTAAAGTCTGATTTCGAACCCAATTCTGAATCTACGGAAGAAAGCAGGAAAAGAACATATCATGAATCCGGTTATCGGGACAGTTCCAGAAACAGCGGAAATCATACAGCCTTATCAATTTGCCTTGATGCCATTTATTCCAAATTTCAAAATGAGGAAAAGGAACTCGTTGAAAAACAGCATAAACTAAAAGAACCTTATCTCAACGAACAAAAGAATAAAGAAACAGAAATCAAAGGACTGACTGTTTCTCTGGACAACAAAGAAGACCAGCTAAAAAACATCGGGGAAGACATTGAAAATGTTCAGCGTAAAATTGAAAAAATAAAATTTGAAATTAATGATTTGCCCCGAAATCCAGAAGCCTATAATGTAAAAGCAACAAAAGGAGCTTCTACAAAGTTTTGGATTGGTTTAATTATTCTGATTCCGATAAGCCTGTATCTCTTCACCTTTTATATTTCGACATCGTATTCCGCTTTTTTCAAAAGCTTTGATGCCAATGGAAATATTATTCAAAGCGTTTTGGATGCGCAGGCTTTCAACAAAGCTTGGGACGAAGGTCCTTTGGAGGGAGCTTTCGTTACATTGATTCCGTTTGTGTTTTTAGGATTAGGATATTTGATTCACATGTTTGGAGAAAATAAAAGCTTTACCAATTATTCTAAAGTTGCCTTACTTTTTATCATCACATTCGTTTTTGACGCTATTTTGGCTTACGAAATCGAATCAAAACTATACGAATTAAACAAAACCTTCGACTCTCCTCCTTTTGATCTTTCAATTGCTTTCACTAAAAATCAATTTTGGGGGATTATTTTCGCCGGATTTATTGTTTACATTATCTGGGGGCTCGTTTTTGACTTTGTGATGAAAGAAAATAAAGAAAAAGATAAAATCAAACACGAGCAGTCAAAGAGGCAGAAAGACATTTTGATTCATCAGGAAAAAATTCAGGATTTTGAAAAACAAAGAGATGAAACAAGAAATAACATCGGAAACATCAAAGAACTGATAGCCAAAGCAAAAGGAAGGATTGAAGAGCTACAGAATATTATTGACGGGACCATTATTCCTACGAAAGACTACAAGTTATATGCTTCGGAATATATGCAGGGCTGGATTACATTTATCAGTGAAAAACTGGCGATTTCTTATCCTGTAAAACAGGAAATGATTGAAGAATGTAAGAAGCAATATACGTATAATCTCAATAAAGTGGGAGCTAATTCTGACAGTCAAAACTCCGTGTACATGTCTATTCTTTAAAAAACTGTTATGAAAAAAATATTTTATTTATTAATTTCTTCCGCCATTTTCATCCAATGCGGAAAACCAAAAGAACAGGCTTCGGGAGGTTCTGTTCCTGTCAATAACCCATCTAATTCGAAAAATTTAAACGTCAGCGTTTTAATTGATCTTTCAGACAGAATTGATCCTGAAAAAAATCCCAATCCTACAATGGAATATTTTCAACGAGATATCGAATACATTAAAGCTATTGATAAAGGATTTTTGGAACATATAAAAGGTAAAAAAGTAATTCAGCTTGATGATCAGATGCAGGTTTTCTTCAATCCTGAACCTTCTGACCCAAAAATGAATGAACTCACAAAAGAGTTGAAAGCCTCCTTTGATAAGAATACAACAAAGGATAATATTGATTTGGTTGATAAAAAATATTCATCATTGCCTTTACAGATTTATCAGTCGGCAATTAAAGACAAACAATATGTCGGCTCCGATATTTGGGAATTTTTTAAAAATAAAGTGAAAGATTACTGCATAAAAGATGATCACAGAAATATTCTTTTCATCTTGACAGACGGATATATTTATCACAAAGATTCTAAGTTTTCCGAAGGCAGAAAAACATCTTATCTGACTCCTGAATTGGTAAAATCATTAAAACTAAATTCTTCAGACCTTAAAATAAAAATTCAGGATAATGGTTTAGGCTTTATTAAAGCCAATGATGATTTAGATAATCTGGAAGTGATTGTTTTGGGCATCAATCCAGTTAAAGGAAATCCTTTTGAGAGCGATGTTATTAAAGAGTATTGGGAAAATTGGTTTAAAGAAATGAAAATCAAAAACTATCAGATAAAATCTGCAGATCTTCCGTCGAATCTGGAACCTATTATTTTAAAAGCGATTTCAAATAAAAACTAAAAAACTCTCTATATAACTATCAAAAAAGCGAAGATAAATTCTTCGCCTTTTTTATTTCCTTAACATTTCCGTATGTGGAATATCGTCTTCCAGATATTTATTTCCTGTATCTTCAAACCCAAATTCAGAGTAAAATTTTAATAAATAATCTTGTGCAGAAATTCTGATTTCAGAAGTATGAAAACGGTTTTCTATCGTTTCAACAGCATATTTTATAAGCTGTCTTCCTAAATTTTTTCCTCTCGCCTTTTCAGTTGTTAAAACCCTTCCTAAAGAAGCTTCGTCATATTTTATTCCTTTATCGAAAACTCTGCAGTTTGCCAAAACCTCTCCATCTTCCTCCGCCCAAATGTGAATTGCCTTTTGATCATAATTATCCAAATCAGGATAAGGGCAATTCTGTTCAATGATAAAAACATCCACTCTGGCTTTCAGGACATTATATAATTCAGGAACGGTAAATTCATCGAAAGTTTTAATCTTCCAAATAATATTACTCATCGAAATTCACATTATTTTGTATTAAAAAATCATTTGTTTTCTGTATAAAATTCAGAATTTCTCCACAGCCTTCTTTTTTTTCAGCTGAAGTTACATAGAGTTCCGGTAAGTCCTCCCATGTTTTGTGAAGCTCTGCTTTGTAATCTTCTACATTTTTAATCGCAATATTGGGTTTTAATTTATCAACTTTTGTAAAAACAATAGAAAACGGAACTCCACTTTCTCCACACCATTGAATGAACTCCAAATCAATTTTTTGTGGAGTATGCCTTGAATCTACCAAAACAAAAAGATTGACCAGGTTTCTCCTGTTTAATATATAATTGGTAATCAGCTTTTCAAAATCTTTTCTGATCGATTTAGAAACTTTTGCATAACCATAGCCCGGCAAATCCGTCAGATACCAGCTTTCATTAACTAAAAAATGATTAATAAGTTGAGTTTTTCCGGGAGTTCCTGATGTTTTAGCCAAATCTTTGTGATTCATCATTGCATTAATCAATGACGATTTCCCGACATTAGACCTTCCAATGAAAGCATATTCAGGAATTGTAGGTTCGGGACATTCTTGCCATTTTCCGCTACTCTTTACAAAATTTGCTGTTTTAATAACCATTTTTAGAATATTTTTTAGAATATTTTTTAGAAAAACAAACCATTAAGAGCTTTCTTAATGGTTTGTTCATTTATTTTTTTAAACTTTATCTTTTACCCAGCTATATAGAATTTCGTTAAATTCATCCGGTTTTTCCATCATCGCAGCATGACCGCATTTATCAATCCAGAACAGATCTGAATTCGGGATAAATTTGTGCATATCTTCTGCAACCTCCGGAGGTGTAACATTATCCTGTTTTCCCCAAATCAAGCAAGTAGGTGTCAAAATTTTAGGTAAATCATGCAACATATTGTGTTTGATAGCGCTTCGTGCAAGCATGACGGTTTTAATTCCCTTCATTCTATCATTCACAACTCCGAAAACTTCGTCCACCAAATCTTCTGTTGCGATAGCGGGGTCATAAAAAACCTCCTCCGTTTTCTTCCTTATATAGGAACGGTCATTTTTTCTAGGAAAACTATCCCCGAAAGTCCTTTCGTATAAACCCGAACTCCCTGTAAGGACAAGGTTTTTAACTAAATCCGGTCTTGCCAACGTTAAAATAAGCCCGACGTGACCTCCCATTGAATTTCCGACAATCGTTACCGGTCCTTCAATATGACTCTCTATAAACTTGATAATATATTTTGCAATCGTGGTAAGATTAGTATTGAGCACCGGCAAATCGTAGATTGGCAATTGAGGAACATATACTTTGAAACCTCTGTCTGAAAAAAAATCTACCATCTTATCGAAATTACTCAAACCACCCATTAAACCGTGCAATAGCACCAATGGATGTCCTTCTCCCGCCTCTACAAAGGTATATTTCTTTTCTTTTTTTGTACTAAATATCATATAATGCCTTTAATAAAGCCTTGCAAAAATACAAATTAAACCTCAAAAATATTTTGATTACCCTAATTTAAAATAAAAATAATATAATAATCTATTTTTTAACTCTTTTTTTGAAAATCTATTTATTATGGTCTAAATAACATATTGTACAAAGTACAACATATCAAATATTTACGCCCCAAAATTTCAATCTTTAATAAAACTTACCAACATTAAGGGAAAAAGTGGGAAAAAGTGGGAATTTTTGGAAATTATTATATAAATTTGTTCCAAATGAAAAGTTTCATTGGAACATATGAGTGTAAAATTGACGACAAAGGCCGTCTAAAAGTTCCTTCATCTCTTATCAAGCAGATGGAAAACTTCGATGATAAGGCGTTTGTAGTCAAGAGATCCGTGTTCCAGCCTTGCCTGGAAGTTTACCCTATGAACGCATGGGACAAAGTGATGGGCAAGATAAATAAACTAAACAGATTCATTAAAAAGAATGCTGATTTCATTAGAATGTTTACGGCAGGAGTAAAAACTGTAGAATTGGATAACGCCGGAAGATTACAGATTTCGAAAGACCTTACGCATTTTGCAAATCTTCAAAAAGATATTGTAATAACAAGTGCAGGAGAATTATTTGAAATCTGGGATAAAGAAGCCTATGAAAAGGTAATCTCCACCAACGAAGCAGATTTTGCAAGCCTCGCTGAAGATGTAATGGGCTCTTTCGATGAAGAATAATAATGCTGAAAAGCGAGAAAAAACACAATTTAAACATGTATCATAACCCCGTTTTGTTGAAGCAAAGTGTTGATGATTTGGTAACGAATCCAGACGGAACATACGTGGACTGTACTTTTGGTGGCGGCGGCCATTCAAGAGAGATATTGAGCAGACTTTCAGATAAAGGTAGATTATTTAGTTTTGACCAGGATTTAGATGCTCTTAAAAATACAATTGATGACCCTAGATTTACATTAATCAATCAGAATTTCAGATTTCTGGAAAACTCGTTATTAATGTACGGTATTTCTCAAATCGACGGAGTTTTGGCAGACTTGGGAGTTTCGTCTCACCAGTTTGACGAAGCAGACAGGGGTTTCTCTACGAGAAGTAATGCTCCGTTAGATATGAGAATGAATGTAATGCAGGGGCTGGATGCAAAAAGAGTAATTAATGATTACGATGAAGAACAGCTTGCAGATATTTTTTACTATTACGGCGAATTGAGAGAAGCCAGAAAACTAGCAAGAGACATCGTGCATCACAGAAAAAATAAAAGTATTAATACAACGGAAGATCTGAAAAAATTATTCAGTTATCTTCCTCCGCATAAGGTTAATAAATTTTATGCCCAATTGTTTCAGGCAATAAGAATTGAGGTAAATCAGGAATTGGAAGTTTTAAAAGAAATGCTTGTTCAGGCATACAATGTTTTAAAACCTGAAGGCAGGTTAGTTGTCATTTCTTATCACTCTTTAGAAGACAGGTTGGTAAAAAGATTTTTGAAAAACGGAATGTTTGAAGGGGAACCTCAAAGAGACATTTACGGCAATTATAAAAAAGCATTTGAATTGGTAAAAAGTAAAGCGATAATTCCTGATAATAAGGAAATCGAAGAAAACTCAAGAGCCAGAAGTGCAAAAATGAGAACAGGAATTAAAGTATAATAAAAATCAGACAAAGTCTGTGGCAAAAAGAACAACAAATCGCCCTCAGAAGAGATTAACTTTTATAGATATTATAAAAGGGAATTTCCTGAATCGTGATGAGGTAAAAATACACTACAAGTATTTTCTCCTGTTGTTTATATTGATGATGGCGATGATTTACAGTAATCATCTCGTCAACAAAAAAATAAGGATTGTTAATGATTTAAAAGAAGAAACAGAAGAATATAAATCAAGAAACGCTTACGCTCAAAGTAAGCTGATAAAGGTAAAAATGGAATCAGAATTGGGGAAAGAAGTTGCAAGAGATTCCTTAATGACCTTGGAAAGCCATCCTCATAAACTGCTAATAAAACTGGACAGTACAGATGCAAAAGCAAAATGAATACGATAACAAACGTAAAAAAACGTTAAGATGGGGCTATCTCTTCGCAGTGGTAGCTTTGTGCGTGTTTGTAATGTTTCTTGCAAGGATTGTAATCCTGCAAAATACTAATGTTCAGGAGATTAAAGATGATTACATTAACAAAAATTATCGCGAAGCTACCTTAAAGGCTGCTCGTGGAAACCTATTCGCTTCAGACGGTTCTATTCTGGCAACAACCGTAATGCGTTATGATATCTATCTTGATTTCAAAACGATGAAAGACACCGTTTACACCAACAATATTGGTGCCCTGACAGATTCTTTAAGTAAAATGTTTGGAAAACCAAGGGGTGAATTCAGAAAGAAATTTGACGAACAGAGAAAAAAGAAAAACCAATATTATACATTGGTAAAAGGGCTTGATTTTGACCAGTACGACAGAATCAGACAATTTCCAATCTTTAAAAGAGGCAAAAATAAAGGAGGTTTCATTGTTGACAGGAATTATAAAAGAGAGTTGGCAACCTCCGAAATTGGAGCGGGAACCATCGGTATGGATAACGGAGAATTCAGCTCAGGACTTGAAGGTGCTTTCTCAAAATATTTAAGAGGAACCGACGGGAAAAGATTAGAACAAAGAATCAATTCTTCTCAATGGAAACCAATCGATTTCTGGAAAGTTCAGGAACCTGTCGACGGTGAAGATGTTTACACAACTTTAGATCTTAGAATTCAGGACATTGCACATTCGGCTCTCCAAAAACAGCTTATCAATTTCGAGGCAAAACACGGAACCGTCGTTGTAATGGAAGTTGAAACAGGTAAAGTTCGTGCATTGGTCAATTTAAGAAGGGATGAAGATGGAAATTATGTTGATTCTTACAATTATGCTTTAAAAGACAATATTGAGCCGGGCTCTACTTTCAAAACCATTTCGCTTTTGGCAGCAATGGACGATGGATTCATCGATGAAAACACGACTGTAAATGTTGGAAACGGAGTCTGGGTATACGCAAAACAAAGAATTTCAGACGGTCACGGAGGTGGAACATACGACATTAGTGATGTTTTAGCAAAATCCAGCAACGTGGGAACGGCTAAATTGATAACAAAGTACTACGCTGATAAACCTCAAATTTTCCTTGACCATCTAAAACGCTGGAAATTATTTGACAAAATGGATATCGAGTTGCCGGGAATCACAAAACCCAAAATCGTAACTCCTCAAAATAAAAGATGGAATGCCGCCACATTAGCTTCAATTGCTTACGGATATTCATCAAATATCAACTTATTACAATTAGCAACTTTCTACAACGGAGTTGCTAATGGTGGCAAAATGCTAAAGCCCCTTTTCATCGATAAAATAATGAAAGACGGTAAGGTAATGTACAATGCGAAACCTGAAGTAATGGTCAATAAAATGGCTTCTGAAAAAGCAATTAAAATGATGACCAATGCTTTAACAAAAGCTGTTGAAAAAGGTACAGGACGAAGCATTTTTACCCCGAATTTAAAAATGGCAGGAAAAACAGGTACTGCAAGATTTGAATATTGGTTACCCGGCCCCATGAAGTACCGTGCATCATTCGCAGGGTTCTATCCTGCTGATAATCCGAAATATACGTGCTATGTAATGATTAGTGAGCCCAACACGGCAAAAGGATTTTACGGAGGTACAGTTTCGGCACCGGTTTTTAAAGAAATTGCAGGAAAAACGTTCTTAAAAACACCTCAAAATATTGAAAAAGAAATGCTTGTTGACAAAAAGGTAAACCTTAATAAAATGGTCGAGCCGAATGTGAAAATAGCAGTTAATGATAAGCAAATGCCAAGCGTGGTCGGATTAATTGGTAAAAACGTAATCCCCCAATTGGAAAATTTAGGTTATCGTGTTGATTTCAAAGGAGTAGGAAGAATCAAAGAACAATTCCCATTGGAAGGTACAACAATTAGTAAAAATCAGAGAATTTATTTATCTCTGCAAAATTAGAATATAAAGCATCAAAGAAATGCAATTAATTGAATTATTAAAAAGAATTCCAGTTTTAGAGATTCACGGTGATGATACTTGTGAAATTTCCGAATTGGTTTTCGACAGCAGAAAGGTTACTGAAAACTCTTTGTATATTGCAATGAGAGGAACGGTTGTGGATGGGCATTCATTTATTGTATCTTCGGTGGAAAAAGGTGCCAAAGCAATTGTTTGTGAAGAATTTCCTGAAAATTTAGATGAAAACATTACATATATTAAAGTAAAAGATTCGTCTAAAGCTTTAGGCCAATTGGCTTCAAACTTCTATGGAAACCCTTCTGAAAAATTAAAACTAATTGGCGTAACCGGAACAAACGGAAAGACATCTGTTTCTACACTTCTTTTTGACGTTTTCAAAAACTTAGGTTATGATTCGGCCTTACTTTCAACGGTAGAAATCAGAATTGGGGATCAAATAATTCCGGCGACCCATACAACTCCGGATGTTATCACGATTAATAAAATTTTAGCCCAGGCTATTGAGGAAGGCTGCGAATTTGCTTTCATGGAGGTAAGTTCTCACGGAATTGCTCAGAATAGGATTGAGGGACTTCATTTTAAAATAGCAGGCTTCACCAATCTTACTCACGACCATTTAGATTATCATAAAACTTTCGATGAGTATTTAAAAACAAAGAAGAGATTTTTTGATGAGCTTCAGGATACAGCCGTTGCCATCACAAATATTGATGATAAAAACGGGAATGTCATGCTTCAAAATACAAAGGCTAAGAAAAAATCTTATGCTCTGAAGGCCATGGCAGATTTTCACGGGAAATTACTGGAAGTCGATTTCAACGGAATGTTATTAAATTTCAACGGAAAAGAATTCTGGACGACTTTAACAGGAAAATTCAATGTTTATAATTTATTGTTGGTTTTCGGAATTGCTTCCGAACTTGGCTTTGAGCAGGATGAAATTTTACAGGCTATCAGCAGATTAAAAAGAGTTTCAGGTAGGTTTGAAACATTCAAATCAGATGGCGGAATTTTCTTTATCGTAGATTATGCACATACTCCGGATGCTTTAGAAAACATTTTAGACAGCATCAATGATATCAGAACTAAAAACGAAAGATTAATCACAGTTTTCGGTTGCGGAGGCGACAGGGATCATTCAAAAAGACCTGAAATGGGAAATATTGCCACGAAAAAATCTACATTGGCCATTATTACCTCAGACAATCCGAGAACAGAGGATCCGGCAGCTATTATAAAAGAAATTGAAGCAGGCGTTGAACCTCAGAACTTTAGCAAATACACTTCAATTCCGGATAGAAAAGAAGCCATAAAAATGGCCATAAAATTTGCAGAACCTAAAGATATTGTTCTCGTAGCCGGAAAAGGACATGAAGCATATCAAGAGATTAATGGTGTGAAGCATCATTTTGATGACAAAGAAGTAATTAATGAGCTTTGGAAATTAATGAGTAAGTAAAATTGATTTAAACAGATCTTTAACCCAGAAAAAATGCTATACTACTTATACGAATATTTAACCAGCCAAGGAATCCATGTTCCCGGATTAGGATTGTTAAAATACATTTCTTTCCGCGCAGGAATGGCTGTTTTACTTTCTCTGATCATCGCTCTTGTTTACGGAAAAAGAGTCATCAACTATCTTAGAGCCAAACAAATGGGTGAGCTTGTCCGTGACCTTGGTCTGGACGGACAAAAGCAAAAGGAAGGCACCCCTACAATGGGCGGTCTTATTATTATTTTGGCCACATTGATACCCGTTTTGCTATTTACAAGAATTACAAATATTTATATTGTCCTTCTGCTGGTTTCGATGCTTTGGATGGGTGCTATTGGTTTTCTGGATGATTATTTAAAGAAAATAAAGAAAAATAAGGACGGTTTAAGCGGAAAATTCAAGATTGTAGGACAAGTTGGGTTAGGACTAATTATCGGAATCACAATGTATTTCCATCCGGATATTACCGTTAAAAGAAAATACGCAGATGCAAAAGTAGTCAACAGAAACAATGTAGAGCAAAACTTTATGCCTACGGAAAAAATCACAGTTTCTACCGTTCCGTTTGCTAAAAATAATGAATTTGATTATAGCGGAATGCTTTTTTGGATGAATGATAAAGATGCCCACGAATGGGCATGGATTGTCTTCATACCAATTGTAATTTTCATTGTGACAGCTGTTTCCAACGGAGCCAATATCACAGATGGAATTGATGGTCTTGCCGCGGGAACAAGTGTAGTTATATTACTTACTCTTGCCTTGTTCGCATACCTTTCGGGGAACATCATTTTTGCAGATTACCTCAATATAATGTTCCTCCCGAATATGGGCGAAACAACCATTTTTGCCGTCGCAATGGTAGGTGCAGTTATCGGATTTTTCTGGTATAATACTTATCCTGCACAGGTTTTCATGGGAGATACAGGAAGTTTGATGTTAGGAGGAGTAATTGCTGTTTTGGCTGTTATTTTAAGAAAAGAATTATTGATTCCTGTATTATGCGGAATCTTCTTAATCGAAAATGTATCTGTAATGCTTCAGGTAGTTGTTTTCAAATACAGAAAAAGAAAATATGGGCTGGAATATGCTCAAAATAATAGATTATTTAGAATGTCACCTTTACACCATCATTATCAGAAAGGCGGTTTTCATGAAAGTAAAATCGTTAACAGAATGATAATTATAGGAGTTATGTTGGCAATTGTATGTCTTATTACATTAAAAATGAGATAAAAACTTTGTAAAAAGTAAAATGTATTGACGTATTAATGATTTTAAAACCCATAAATACAAAAGTACATAAATACGAAAAAATAGTATGAAAATAGTTGTTTTAGGAGGAGGTGAAAGTGGTTGCGGAGCTGCTTATTTGGCTAAAAAACAAGGTATGGAAGTTTTTCTTTCAGACAAAGGAGCCATTAAGGATAACTATAAGCAATTCCTTACTGAAAATGAAATTGATTTTGAAGAAGGAAACCATGATCAAGAAAGGATTTTAAATGCAGACTGGGTTGTAAAAAGCCCCGGAATTCCGAAAAAGGCAGATATCATTTATAAAATTCAAGAGAGAGGAATCAGACTTTCTTCCGAGATTGAATTTGCTTCGGAATTTACCAATGCAAAAATCATTGCCATCACAGGAAGTAATGGAAAAACAACAACCACTTCTCTTATCTATTACATCCTGAAAAATGACGGATTGAATGTAGGATTAGGCGGAAATATCGGATATAGTTTTGCGAAGCAGGTTGCCGATGAAAATCATGAATATTATGTTCTGGAGGTAAGCTCCTTTCAGTTGGATGATATTCAAAACTTTAGACCGTATATTTCTTTATTGTTGAATCTATCCCAGGATCATTTGGATCAGTACAATTACAACTATGAAGAATATGCAATGGCAAAATTCAGAATAGCTGAAAATCAAGAGAATGATAATTTTTTCATCTATAACAAAGATGATGAAATGAGTAAAAATATTCTTGAAAAGTTTGAAATAAAAGCGAAAATGATTCCTTTTTCAACAAAAGAAAAATTATCTGAAGGAGGTTTTATTGACGAAGATAAAATTGTGGTAAAAATGAAAGATAATTTTTCAATGAAAATTGAAGAATTGTCACTTCTTGGAAATCACAATGTGGCTAACAGCCTAGCCGCTTCAATTGCAGGTAAAATACTGGAAATCAACAATGAAAGTATTAGAAATTCATTAATGACTTTTCAGGCAGTTGAGCACAGATTGGAGTTTGTAGCTGAAGATGAAGGAGTAAAATACATCAATGACAGCAAAGCAACTAATGTAAACGCAACGTATTACGCGTTAGAAAGTATGAAAACCCCGACGGTTTGGATTGTCGGAGGGCTAGATAAAGGAAATGATTACACAGAAATTGAAAATTTAGTCAAAAGAAAAGTAAAAGCAATCGTCTGCCTAGGTATTGATAATCAAAAAATTATAGACTTTTTTAAAGACAAAAAAGAATTTATTTATGATACATCAAGTATGGAAGAAGCAGTGAAGATTTCAAAATCTTTAGCAAAGAAAGGAGATACGGTTTTACTGTCACCATGTTGTGCAAGTTTTGATTTATTCAAAAGCTATGAAGACAGAGGCCGTCAGTTTAAAGAGCAAGTATTAAAAGTACATAGCTAATAGCCAACAGCTAAAAGCAACAACTATGAACGAACAAGACACAGAAAACAGATTTGAATTTCTAAAGGGTGATAAAGTACTTTGGATGGTCATTCTTGTGATCTCCATTTTTTCTATTTTCCCTGTATATTCTGCGAGTTCGAACTTAGAATATATCGTAAATAACGGAACCACAACAGGCCATGTTATCAAGCATATGTTTTTTGTAGTCTTAGGGTTGGGAATTATGAGAGTGGTAGGAATGGTAAAGTATGAATATATCGGAAAACTCAGCAGCATCCTACTTGGTTTAATGGTGATTTTACTGATTGTCACCATGTTTACAGGTCAAACAATTGACGGGGCAAGTGCTTCCAGATGGTTGAAAATTCCCGGAACACCTATTTCGTTCCAGCCGTCTTCGTTTGCATTTTTAATGTTGATTATCTATCTGTGCAGATATTTGACCAAGAAAATCACCAGAGAAAGGCTTCCGATTGAGAACATTATGTACATTTTCGGACCTATTTTATTGGTTTTTGTATTGGTTGCAAAAGATAACGGTTCTACGGCATTAATGATTTTAATGGTTTCTGTTATTGTTCTGATAATTGGCCAGCTGCACTGGAAATATATTGCAGGATTTATTTCAGCATCATTTATTGCCATTGTTTTGTTTTTATTAGTTGCTTTAAATACAAGTTTAATCGGCGGAAACCGTGTTCATACATGGATGAGCCGTATTGAAACATTTACATCAAGCAAAGCAAAAACATCCGACGTGGATGACGAAAGCGTAAAAGCCAAAAACTATCAGGTAATGCAGGCAAAAGCAGCCATCGTTCATGGGGGAATTACCGGAATGGGGCCAGGAAAAAGCGCCTTAAAACAAATGCTTCCTCAGTCTGCCTCCGATTTTATTTTTGCAGTAATTGTTGAAGAATATGGAGTAATTGGAGCTGCTTTTTTAATATGTTTATATTTAATTATGATAATTCGTATCGTGATGATAGCCAGCAAAATGCCTGCCTTTTTTGGGTCACTGCTTGTGCTCTGTCTCGGGGTGATGATTTTCATACAATTATCTGTGAACATCGCCGTTGCGGTTAATTTAATCCCGGTTACAGGCCAGCCTCTGCCATTAATAAGCTATGGAGGAACATCCATGTTGGTAACCTATTTGCAATTAGGAATTATCTTAAATATAAGCTCTAGAATTCAGATTTATGATGAAGAAGGAATGGGCAAAAAACAAACAGTAGCAGAAATAAATGATATTGCCTAAGGCATTGCGAAGAGCAGAGCAATGAAGCAATCTCATTTTTAAAGAAAATAGATTTTAAAATGAACAAAAAATTAAAAATACTATTATCCGGCGGAGGGACAGGAGGTCATATCTTCCCGGCCATCGCTATTGCAGATGAAATCAAGAATAGATTTCCTGATGCAGAGTTTTTGTTCATTGGAGCCAACGGAAAAATGGAAATGGAAAAAGTTCCGCAGGCAGGTTATAAAATTGAGGGAATTGATATTGCCGGAATCGACAGAGGAAATATGTTGTCGAATTTAGGATTGCCTTTTAAAATTTTAAAAAGCTTATCTAAATCTAAAAAAATTATCAGAAATTTTGCTCCTGATTTCGCAGTGGGAACAGGCGGTTTTGCAAGCGGGCCTGCTTTGTACGAAGCAAGTAAACTGGGAATTCCGATTTTTATTCAGGAACAGAACGCTCATGCAGGTGTAACGAATAAAATTTTAAGTAAAAAAGCGAAGGCGGTATTTACAGCTTATCCAAAAGTAGACGGTTTTCCAAGTGAGAAAATAAAATTTCTGGGTAATCCGATTCGTTCAACTATTATTTCAGGAATATTGGAAACGGCTCAGGCAAAAGAAAAAATGGGGATGAATAGAGACAAACTGACAATTCTTTCGGTAGGAGGTTCTTTAGGTTCCAGAACATTGAATAATGCTTGGAAAACTCATTTAAATGAAATTGTAAATAAAGATTATCAGCTTATCTGGCAAACCGGAAAGCTTGATTATAAAGATATTGTTGAAGAAACAAAAGAAATCGATAGCAGAAATATCCAACTCAAGGAATTTATCAGCGATATGGAAACAGCTTACTCTGCAGCAGATGTGATCGTTTCGAGAGCGGGTGCAATTGCCATTTCAGAGCTGGCAGTAGCTCAAAAACCTGTTTTGCTGGTTCCTTTCCCGTTTGCAGCGGAAGACCATCAAACCAAAAATGCCATGAATCTGGTTGAAAAAAACGCCGCCAGAATGGTAAAAGACTCTGAAATGCAGGAAAATTTCTGGAACACATTATCAGGAATCTGCGAAAGTGAAAATATAAGAAAGGAAATGTCTGAAAATCTGAAATATTTTGCCAAACCAAATGCCACAAAAGAGATTGTGGACGAGATTTTTAAAATAATTAAATAAAATGACAGACGGACTATCAACATATAAAAAATTCATTTACAAAGATGATGCTCTTGACTTAATTAAAGTTCTTGAAAACCATCACATTGTTTACGAATTGAAAGATAATTCGTCCAGATTAGGTTCTAGTTTTGGTGGAGACATTAACACCAATGAGTTTGAATTAAAAATTCAGAAAGAAGACTTTGAAAAGGTTGAAAATCTTGAAGAAGAACTTGTAAAAAATGATATCGAAAATGTTTCGAAAGATTATTATCTTTTTGATTTTTCTGATGAAGAACTCATTGAAATTGTCATGAAAAAAGAAGAGTGGAACAAATTTGATTTTTTACTTGCTCAAAAAATTTTAAAAGAAAGAGGGAAAGAAATACCTCCCAGTCTTTTAAATGTTATAAAAAAACAGAGAATTAAAGATTTATCTTCACAAGAAGAAAGCCCGAAGTGGCTCATTTATATAGGCTATTTTCTTGCTTTTGTCGGAGGTTATTTAGGAATCATTATAGGAATCTATTTAACAACTTATCAAAAAGTTTTACCAAACGGTGAAAAGATATATGCATACTCCGACGAAGACAGGAAAAGAGGAAAAACTATTTTATACTGTTCAATCATCAGCAGCATTTTTTGGACTGTATTAAGATTTTTCAGATAGAAAAAAAAGAAAAGAATGAATAATTTAGAAACATATCAAAATTTTTATTTCGTTGGAATCGGAGGTATCGGGATGAGTGCTTTGGCACGTTATTTCCATGCTTCGGGCAAAAAAGTCTTGGGCTATGATAAAACCAACACCAAACTCACTCAAGCTTTGATGAATGAGGGAATTGATATTGTTTTTGAAGATATTATTAATGAAAAAATCACTTTGTTTCAGAAAGAAAATACATTGGTGATCTACACGCCGGCAATTAAAAAACTGGGAATTTTAGATTATTTTAATGAAAATCAATTTGAAATTTTAAAACGCGCAAAAGTGCTAGGTTTAATTACAGAAAATACAGATTGTATTGCCGTTGCAGGAACCCATGGAAAGACCACAACCTCTACCTTGGTTGCTCACTTATGTAAAGAAGCAGATTTGCCTTTTTCATGTTTTCTGGGAGGAATTTCTGAGAATTTTAAATCAAATTTCCTGTATAATGGCTCTCAATACTCTGTAGTTGAAGCTGATGAATATGATAGAAGTTTTTTAAATCTCTCTCCCGATTGGGCAGTGATAACCTCCACAGATGCAGATCATTTGGATATTTATGGAGATAAAAACCATATCGAAGAAGGATTTAAACAATTTGCAGCTTTAGTACCAAATGACAGGCAACTTTTTGTAAGAAAAGGAATTAACATAGGAAGACCTCATCTTACATATGCAGTAAATGAAGTGGCTGATTATTACTCGGATAACCTTCGTATGGATTATGATAAAATCTATTTTGATTTTCATACTCCTGCTGAAACAGTGAAAGATTTTGTCTGGGAAATTCCTGGAATTCACAACGTAGAAAATGCAACGGTTGCTTTAGCTATTTTAAATAATTTAGGAATTGACTTCGAAACTTTAAAGAATGCAATTGCTAATTTTAAAGGCATTAAAAGAAGATATACTAAACATATTTATAAAAACGGTAAAATTTACATCGACGATTATGCTCATCACCCAACGGAAATTAATGCGGTTGTGGGCTCAATCAAAACTTTTTACCCTGATAAGAAATTATTGGCTGTCTTCCAGCCACATCTGTTCAGCAGAACGAGAGATTTTGCAGAAGGTTTTGCAGAAAGTTTAAGCAATTCAGATGAATTGATTTTATTAGACATTTATCCGGCAAGAGAACTTCAGGAAAATTTTGAAGGGATTACCTCAAGTTGGTTACTAGAAAAAGTGACGTTGGATAAAAAAGAAGTATCAACATTATCAGATGCTTTTAACAAAATAAAAGAGAAAGATTTTGATATCCTTCTTACGGTAGGCGCAGGAAATATTGATACACTGTATGATCCTATCTGTGAATGGATGAATAAAAATTAAATTTTAGCGCAACGTATTAAAAATTACATCGTCAGCGTTTAAAGAAGAATTTTAAAATGAAAAACAAGTACAGAATATTAAAAATTGCCATCACAGTAATCATTCTTGGATTCCTGCTGAGTTTCTCTTTGAAAAAATTCAGCGGTCAGAAGATTACGGACAATAAAATTTCTGTAAAAATGAACGAGAAAACACCGGTTTACTTTATTGATGAAAAAGATATCCGTGAGATTGTAAAAAAAGAAAATCCGTCAGGAAAAGTTGGAGACTTGAATATTCCTGCTTTGGAACAAAAAATCAATGCTCTTCCTGCTATCGACAGCGCAAATGTCTATTTAAATTTGAATGGAAAATTAAATTTAGATATTAAACAAAGAGTTCCTGTTTTCAGATTAAATAATAACGGAAAAGATTTTTATGTAGACGAAAAAGGGGTTGAATTTCCAATTTCGAAAACATACTCTCATCCTTGTATGTTAGTGACAGGAAATGTAAAAAAAGATGAATATCAAAAGTTGGCTGAATTGGTTGAAAAAATCGACAAAGATGATTTTAGCAAAAAATACTTCATAGGTATTTCAAAAGACAACGATGATTATAATCTTCTGACCAGCGAAGGAAACTATAAAGTAGAAATCGGAGATTTAGACAATATTGATTTTAAAGTAAAAGGTTTTAAAACTTTTGTGGAAAAATTTCTTGTTTATCAGGATCCTCAAAAATACAATATGGTTTCTGTGAAATATCAGAACCAGATTGTCACCACATTGAATCCTTATTTTAAAGAAAATGACAGTATCTTAAAAGCAGGAAATAAAGAGTTGGCAAAGATTCCTACTCCCACCACAACCAAGAAAACTGACAATAAGGCTAAACCAAAAACAGAAGAAACCAAAAAGACAAGCTTAGTTTCTTCAAAACCAAAGGAAAACACAAAACCAAAAACTATAACCAAGCCAAAGGAAACTAAAAAACCAGAGAAGAAACCAACGGTCACAAAGCCGGAGACAAAAGCGAAAGTAAAAATAGAATAGAAAAGTCAAGGATGGAAAGGGGGGAAATAAAACCCAAATTATCAGAAAAAATCAAATCGATATAAACAAATGGAAAATCAAGAGTATTCGGTAGGTCTGGACATCGGGACAACAAAGATTGTTGCGATTGTCGGAAGGAGGAATGCACACGGGAAAATAGAAGTTCTCGGTGTAGGAAAAGCTAAAAGTCTTGGTGTTCACAAAGGTATTGTGAATAATATTTCGCAAACCATTAATTCAATCAAAGCTGCTGTGTCAGAAGCACAGTCCAGCGCTGGAGTTCCTATCCGTAAAGTAACGGTTGGGATTGCAGGAAAGCATATACGTTCTCTGCAGCACTCCGATTATATTATGCGTGAACATCCTGATAAATTCATTACAGATGACGACATTGAAGCATTAAAAGATCAGGTGAAAAAGCTGGTCATGCTTCCGGGAGAAGAAATTATCCATGTTCTTCCTCAGGAATATAAGGTTGATTCCGAAGGTGAAATTCAGGAACCTGTTGGTATGCACGGGAAACGTTTAGAGGCCAATTTCCACGTCGTAGTAGGGCAGATGGGAAGCATCAGAAACATCGCAAGATGTGTTCGTGAAGCAGGTTTGGAAATGGAAGCCCTTACTCTGGAACCTCTGGCATCTTCAGAAGCAGTTCTTACAAAAGAAGAAAAAGAAGCAGGGGTAGCCATCGTTGATATTGGTGGCGGCACAACTGATATTGCCATATTTAAAGACAATATCATCCGTCATACCTGCGTAATTCCTTACGGAGGCGGAATCATTACAGAAGATATAAAAGAAGGCTGCTCAATCATTGAGAAACACGCGGAACAATTGAAAGTAAAATTCGGTTCTGCAGTCCCTGAGCTTGAGAAAGACAGTACTTATGTTACAATTCCAGGGCTTCACGGGAGACCGGATAAAGAAATTTCGTTGAAAACTCTAGCACAGATTATCAATGCAAGAGTTGAAGAAATTTTGGAAATGGTAAATACAGAATTAAAGGCTTACGGAGCATTTGAACAAAAGAAAAAACTGATTGCAGGAATCGTTCTTACAGGTGGTGGTTCAAATTTGAAGCATCTCCGTCAATTAGCTAATTATACAACAGGCTTTGATAGTAGAATTGGTTTTGCAAATGAGTATATTGCAAACGATAAAAACCAGTATCTGAAAGGCCCTGAATTTGCAACTTCTATTGGATTATTAATGGAAAGTTTAAAAATCAGGGATAAAAAACAGATTACTGAAGTTGAAGAACCTGTTCAGGAGCAACCTAAAGCAGAGACTGTAGCAACTCCGGCTGAAACAGCACAACCTGTACAACAGGCAGAACCAATTCAGCAAAAGGAAACGGCACAGGAACAGTTAGAAAGCAAAAGAGCGGCAAAACTGACTTTTGGTCAATCGCTAATGGAAAAAGTTAAAAAATTCTTTGAAGAAGTAGAATAAAAAACATACATGACAAATGATAATCGATAAATGAATTTTATCATCTATCATGACTCAAATAAGAATTATAAAAAGATTATAATTATGGAAAATTTAGAAACACAAGGATTTTCATTTGATTTGCCAAAAGGAAATTCATCAATAATAAAGGTAATCGGTGTTGGTGGCGGTGGAAATAATGCGCTAAAACACATGTATGAAAAAGGAATTTACGGAGTAGATTTCGTGATTTGCAATACAGACGCTCAGACTTTAGATAATAATCCTGTTGCCAACAAAGTACAGTTGGGAACGACCATTACAGAAGGCCTTGGCGCAGGAGCCGATCCTGAAGTCGGAGAAAAAGCAGCCATCGAGAGTATCGAAGAAATCAAAGCTGCGATGGGACAAAATACCAAAATGGTTTTTATCACTGCCGGAATGGGTGGTGGTACAGGAACCGGTGCAGCTCCCGTTATTGCTAAAGTAGCAAAAGACATGGGGATTCTTACGGTAGGAATTGTTACAGTTCCTTTCAGTTTTGAAGGTAAAAGAAGACTAGAACAAGCCGAAAACGGACTTGATAAGTTAAGAAATAACGTTGATTCACTTATTGTAATCAACAATGATAAACTAAGACAGCAATTCGGAAACCTTGGCTTCAAACAGGGATTCTCAAAAGCCGATGAAGTTTTAACAAACGCCGCAAAAGGTATGGCAGAAGTTATTACAGGTTACTTTGATGTAAACATTGACTTTAGAGATGCCAAATCTGTACTCCAAAATTCTGGTACCGCTTTGATGTCTACAGGAATGGCTTCAGGTGAAAATAAGGCTGAAGAAGCGGTAAGGAAGGCCCTTGATTCTCCGCTGTTAAACGATAATAAAATTACAGGTGCTAAAAATGTACTATTGCTGATCAGAAGTGGCGCAGAAGAAGTAACGATGGACGAAATCGGTATCATCATGGATCACATTCAGAAAGAAGCAGGAAATACGGCAGATATTATTTTCGGGGTTGGTGCTGACGAAGAATTAGGAGACGCGGTAAGCGTGCTTGTTATTGCCACAGGTTTTTCTAATGACAATAAAAAGTTTGCAGGCCCTACCGAGAAAATTAAAATCAGCTTAAATGACAGTTTTGATACTCCAAAACAATCTCCTTTTAAAACAAGAGAAGAAAGAGAAACAGCTTCTGAACAGGGTTATGATTTTGGAAGTAAAAATCTTTTCAGATTAGATGATGAAGATAATGACACCCCAAAATTCAATTCTTCTATTGAAAAAAAAATGATTATTGAGGAAGAGCAAAGAAAAACTGAAATTAAATTCTTTGATGATGAGGAAGACACACTTGATAACCCTAATCAAAACTGGAGAAATCAGGAAGAAGCCGGAGATGAATCTTTCAGTCTGTTTACCATTGATGAAGAAGTTGAAGATCCTAACGATTTGGAAATTCAATCTTTCAAATTTGATTTTGAAGAGAAAAAAGAAGAGCCTAAAACAAATACTTTCACGAACTCTCATTCACAGGAAAAACCGGTTGAATTCAGCTTTTTTGTAAATGAACCAACCAACGAGCCTAAGAATGATTTTGGACAGCCGAAAGCTGAGTTTACATCAACAAATCAGGTAAGCCAATTAACAGAAGAGCCTTTTCAAAAAGTTGAGAACTTCTTTCAGAATATAAAAGACGAAACTAAGGTCGAGGAAAAAACTTCTATTGAAAATAAAGTGGAAATCGAAGCTCCGAAAACTACAGAATCAGAATTCACTTTTGTGAATAAAACCGTAGACCAGGACAGAGTAACCGAGAGAAGAAATAAATTAAAAGAATTCAACTCACGTTATCAAAGCTTTGATAGCTCAAGCGAATTTGAATCTATTCCTGCATTTAAAAGAAAGAATATTTCTCTTGACGGGAATAATGCTTCAGATCAAAATATCAACACCTATTTGTCTGAAAATAACGGTTCTATGCAAATAAAAGAAAACAGATTTTTAAATAAAGACGTTGACTAAATAATGTAACAATGTATCAATATAGCAATGTTATAATTTTATGTATTAACAATTATTGATACATTAATACACTTTACATTGGTAAATTAATTAAAATGAGTTTAGAAAATACAATAAACGAAGCTATCAAAACGGCAATGAAAGCTAAAGACAAAGTTGCTTTAGACTCTCTTCGTGCTGTAAAATCTCAAATCTTATTACTGAAAACTGAAGCAAAAGGTGCCGAAGTTTCAGCTGAACAGGAAATTGCTATTCTTCAGAGAATGGTAAAACAGCGTAAGGATTCTTACGACCAGTTTTCTGCACAGGGAAGAAATGATTTGGCAGAAGTAGAAGATGCACAGATGAAAGTAATTGAGCAATTCTTGCCCAAACAGCTTACTGCAGAAGAATTAGAAACCGAAATAAAAAATATTATCTCTGAAATCGGCTCCGAATCTGTGAAAGATTTAGGAAAGGTAATGGGAATAGCTTCAAAAACATTAGCCGGAAAATCTGACGGAAAAAGTATTTCCGAGATGGCCAAGAAGCTGCTTTCATAGTTGACAACCATCAACTATTATTAGGATATACAACCTTTGCATATCGATTTGATTAACGAAGCCCGAAACGAATTGTTTCGGGCTTCATTTTATTGTAGAAATATTCAAATTTATCCCTTATTTGTTCTCAGAAAAACAGATACAAATCAAGACAAATATTAAATATTTACAAAATACATCATTGGTAAAATTCTACTTCAATAGGAGGGAAATTTGGTGTTAAGTTTTTTTTCACGGTTAATTCGTTTTTAGAATCATTTCAAATTTAACAATATTTATTGTTTATTCATAATTTTATTTCATTTTTTTTCAAATATGTATAAACTATTAACAATCGGTTAATTTTGTTTTACGAAACTACCGATAGTTTTTATATATTGATCAAACGTAAAGAATTGTTTAACTTTGCATAGATTAAAAAACAAAAATATGTACCCAACAGATTTAGTAATGCCTATGAAGGCTGAACTTACAGATAAAGGTTTCGAAGACTTGACAACTCCGGCTCAGGTGGAAGAAGCTATAAAACAATCAGGAACTACTCTATTGGTAATAAATTCTGTATGCGGTTGTGCTGCAGGAGCAGCAAGACCGGGAGTTGTATATTCTTTGACAGGAGATAAGAAACCTGATCATTTAACGACTGTATTTGCCGGTTTTGACACTGAGGCGGTAGCCGAAGCTAGAAAGCATTTAGCTCCATTCCCTCCAAGTTCACCTTGTGTAGCTCTTTTCAAAGATGGAGAATTAGTTCACATGCTCGAAAGACACCATATTGAAGGAAATCCAGCAGGAGCAATTGCTGCAAACCTTCAGGCTGCTTATGACGAATATTGCTAGGAAACAATAATCTAAATATCAAACCGTTACTATATTGTAGCGGTTTTTTTTATTTAATACGCTAAAAAATTCTTTAAAAAATCAAATATTATTATATTTGTTGGAATGGCAACGAAGGCACTTTTCAATACTGTGGTCAATTGGTTTATCCGTCAAAGGATAGATCAGATTCAGAATTTCATGAATCATCCTATTGAGACACAGAAAGGTATATTATTTTCACAGTTGTTTCATGCCGAAGATACAGAGTATGGCAGAAAGTACGGCTTTAATTCAATTTCTAGTTATCAGGACTTCAAAAATAAGGTTCCGGTAGTCTCATACGAAGATTTTGAACCTTATATTGAAAAGGCAAGGCAGGGCTGTAAAGATGTAAGCTGGCCCGGCTACATCAAACACTTTGCTAAATCCTCCGGGACTACAAATGCAAAAAGCAAATTTATCCCAATTTCTGCTGAAAGCCTGGAGTATTGTCACATGAAGGCAGGAAAAGACATGGTTTCCATATATGCCAATAACCACCCTGAAAATCAGCTTTTCAATTACAAAAACCTCCGATTAGGCGGAAGCTCTGAACTTTATGCCGATTTTAACACGAAATTTGGCGATTTATCCGCTATCTTGATTGATAATCTCCCGTTTTGGGTAGAAATTACGACTACACCGAGTAAAAAAGTTTCTTTAATGGGCGAATGGGAGAGCAAGCTCAAAGCCATTACTTTAGAAGTTAAAAATGAAGATGTTGGGAGCATTTTAGGTGTTCCGAGCTGGATGATGGTTCTTTTGCAGAGAGTTTTGAAGGAAACCGATATTCAAAATATATCTGAATTGTGGCCCAATCTTGAGGTATTTTTTCACGGAGGAATAAGTTTTAAACCCTACCGAGAGCAATACCGGCAAATTATCGGAAAAGACATCAATTACTATGAAATTTATAATGCATCTGAAGGTTTCTTCGGAATTCAGGACAGATCAAATAGTGATGAAATGCTTTTAATGCTTGATTACGGCATTTTCTATGAGTTTATTCCGATGGAACAGTTCCATTATTCTAATCCGAAAGTGATAAGCCTAGAAGACGTGGAAGTCGGCAAAAATTATGCAATGGTAATTACCACAAACGGCGGGCTTTGGAGATATTTAATTGGGGATACGGTTGTCTTCACCTCGATTAATCCTTTCAGAATAAAAATTACAGGTAGAACGAAACATTATATTAATGCTTTTGGAGAAGAATTAATGATTACTAATGTAGAGTCAGCCCTCTCAAAAGCTTGTGAGGCAACCGAAGCATCTATCACAGACTTCACAGGAGCCCCTGTTTTTATGAAAGGAAATGAAGGCGGTGCCCATGAATGGATTTTTGAATTTTGCGAAAAACCTACTGATATTGAACGTTTTATTGATATATTCGACCAACATTTAAAGGCTATCAATTCAGATTACGAAGCAAAACGTTATAATAATATGACCTTAAAAAGACCAATCGTACATATTGCAAAACCTAACCTGTTTTATGCATGGCTTGAGTCGAAAGGAAAGCTTGGAGGACAAAATAAGGTTCCCAGACTAAGTAATGACAGAGAATATATCGATCCTCTGCTGGAGCTAAATAATAAATAAAAAAACCGCAGATTTACTGCGGTTTTTTCTATTTGTTTAAATCTTCTTTTAATTTTCTAGCAGCATCTTCTACTTTTGATGCTCCTTTTTTAGCCACTTCTTTGGCATCTTTACCCACTTTGTCAGCTTCAGCTTTAATATCCTGTCCTGCTTTGTGTATATCCTCTTTCGTCTTACTTGCAGTAGCATCGATTTTATCTTTTGCTTTCTGTGCTGCAGCATCGATTTTATTTCCCGCCTCGTCAGTTTTAGCTTTTACATCTTCTTTAGCCTTACTGATTTTTGCAGTATCTACAATATCACCGGGGCTTTCAGTAACAGTAGTCGAAGTTGTTGTCACAGAGCCATCGGGATTTTCTACTGTTTCAGTTTTAGTCGTTGATTTTGTACAAGATACAATTGCAAGAAAAGCAATACTTGCTACTAAAATTTGTTTTTTCATATTTTATATTTTTAAAAAGTTTTTAATTAGTTTGTGTAGATGGAGATGTTTCAGAAGCTTTTTGTTTTTTCTCTTCTTCAGCTTTCTTTTTCTCCATGTCTAGCTTTTTCTTATTTTCTTTATCAAGTTCATCCTTGATACGTTTTTCTTCTGCCTGAAGTTTTATGGCAGCTTTCATAGAATCCTGATATTTTTGAGAAGACATTCTGATTTGCCTTACAATATCAACCGAAGCCGCCCCGTTTGAAAAAGAATCTACAGCTATTGTATCATAAGATGCTTTTACCATATCCTGAGGATATAAGTCTGTGGGTTCTTTTTTAGCACAAGTTACCAGGAATAAAGAAAAAGTAAAAATTCCAAACGCTAAATTTTTCATGAAACTAATTTAATAGAAATTCTGCAATTACAGGATAATGATCCGATAATTTCACAGAATAATCTACTTTATAGCTTAAGGGAATTATTGAGCTGGAGGTAAAAATATAGTCAATTCTTAAAGGAAATGTATAGTCATGAAAACTTGTTGAAAATCCGTTTCCTGCTTTTACGAAGGCATCTTCAAGATTTTCACCTAAATTATAATATTCATAAGAATTGGGGACCGAATTAAAATCACCTGCTAAAATCACAGGATAAGGTGAACCATCAATTGCTTTTCTTATTTTTTTTATCTGATCCTCATGAGTTTTGAAAGTTGGGATTAAATGGGAAAAAATCATGTCTAATTTATTCGTTTCATTTGAAATCCCGTTAAACTCAAGCATAGATTTATGTAATCTGAAAGGTTCCAAATAAACATTTATCACTCTTACAACTTTCCCGTTAATATCAATATCAGCGTAAAAAGAATTTCCTCTGGACTTATCGGTAATCAATTCTCCCTGCCGAAGAATTTTATGCTTTGTTTTTAAAATCACCGTCGGATATTTTATCAAACCTTCCCGAAGTGCTGTGTTTGTATCCTTTTCCTGAACTAAAATAATATCTGCATTTTGCTGGCGGATATATTTCTTTACACTGTCCCAACCAACAACACTACCATATTTCACATTGAAAGTCAACACTTTAATGTCATTTTTTGAATTTATGTTTTTTGAATATTGAGGGGAAAAATTAATCCATCTTCTGATGGGATTATAAAAAATAAATGTGCTTAATACAAAAACGATCGCAACCGCTTTTCTTTTAATAATCCAGATTAAAGTTAAAAAACCATGTAATAGAATGAGATAAGGAAAACTGAGGGAAAGAAGATTTAGATTACCAAAATAATTAGGACGAACCCAAGCATTTGCAAAAGTGCATAAAAGCAAAAGAACAACACCTAAGTGAAAAAATAGTACAATCCGGCTCAGCCTCATAAAAAATTTACTTATCCCTGTAATTTTTAAGCAAAAATCTTACCAACAAGCACCGTTTTAACTAATTTTATGATTTTTATTTTTCTAAAGAGAAAGTCGTAATTACAGGAAAATGGTCAGAAAGCCTTATAGAACGGTCAACTTGATAGCTAATTGGTTTTATTGAGCTTGATGTAAAAACATAATCAATTCTTAAAGGAAACTTATAATCATGAAAACTTGTAGCGCTTCCGCAGCCAACCTCAACAAAAATGTCTTTCAAATCTTCTCCTAAATGATAATATTCGTAAGAATTCGGAACTGAATTAAAATCTCCAACTAAAAATACCGGATATGGAGAATTATCAATTGCTTTTCTAATAATTTCCACCTGCTCCTGATGTGATTTAAATGTAGGTATCAGTCTTTTAACAACATTTTTAAGTTTTTGTTGATCTCCTTCGCTATTTCCATCTAATTTTATCATTTGTTTTTCAAACTTGAATGGCTGGAGATAAAGATTAATAAAACGGTATGTTTTTCCTTTTATTTCAATATCATTCAAATCCGAGTAAGCATTAAAGCTATTATAATCTCCTAAAATCAAGATCTCATGATTAATTATTTTATGCCTTGTAAAAAGGGAAACAATATACATTTTTTTACTATCAGATTTTTTCAGATCATCAAACTTATAATCCATTTCTCCATCTTCCTGTAACAGAACAATATCTGCATTTTTAGAATTAATATAATTTTCAATATTTGTCTTTCCAAAATGCCCCCCCTTTACATTAAATGAAATAACTTTGAAGTCAGGAGTTTCCTTTATTTTTGAAGAGAAATTCACCCATCTTTTTATAGGATTAATGAATGCCAAACTGAATAAAAGAAAGATGAACGCTCTTTTTTTCCATGAAAAAAACCAGAAAACAGTTAATATAAAATAGCCCGTAATCAAAACAGGAAACCCCAGCGAAAGAAGATTAAACCAAGGAAATGTTTTTGGTGGAACATAAGCATTCAATTGCATACAAAACAAAAGAAATAATATTCCCAAATGCATTACTAACAATATTAAGCGGACAATTTTCACAGGATAGTTTAATTAAATCTGTATAAATGCTTTCTCCAACTTCTTGCTAAAAGAAAACCAACCAAAGCACCTCCGACGTGGGCTAAATGAGCAATACTTCCACCATCTCCCGAAACACCTAACCAGATAGAAATTATTACTACGATTGGTAATACATATTTTACTTTCATCGGAATCGGGATAAACATTATTGCAATTTTTGCATCTGGGTAAAGCGTTGCAAAGGCTGCTACAACTCCAAAAATAGCACCTGAAGCCCCAACCATAGGCGTTCTCAATGCATCGTAAAGCTGTTGTGAAAGTTCTCGTCCTTCAGGTGTAGTCGCACTGATATTCATATTTCCTGAATAACCAATCACGGCTTTTGAATATATTTCTGAAGTATTTAACCCTAAGCTTTCCAAACCTGAAATAATTTGTTGTACTTCAACAAAATTCCAAAGATTAAATAAAAAGAACGCTCCTAACCCGCTTGCAAAATAAAGTATTAAATATTTCTTTTCGCCCAACGACTGTTCTAATATCGGTCCAAAACTCCAAAGTGTCAACATATTAAATAAAATATGCATAATTCCTATTCCTTCATCCATACGGGCATGCATAAACATGTGCGTAATAATTTGCCAAGATTTAAAATTTGGAGAAAATGGATAAAATCCCGAAAGTAAAGTATATAATTGAGGGTACAAGAAATTCGAGATCACATAGACGATCACATTGATAATAATAATATTTCTTGTAACGGGTGGTATATTATTAAACATTTACTTTAAAATTTATTTTTAATATCATTAAAAGGAACCTCATAAAAACATCTCTTGCCATTTGGTAAAAATTCAGGGAATCCCAACGTTGTAAAATCCTTAATAAGCTGCTCAGCATCAGCTTTATAAATAAAATCAAAGCGAGATTTTGATTGCATTTTATTCCATTGGTTCTGATAATATTGCATGAATTCTTCTTCTGTTTTATATTCCAAAATATCAAAAAGGTTTTCAAGGAATTTCATAACCTGGGTTTCTTTCATTCCTTCCGGAACAGCATCTATTCTCAATACATTATCATGCGCCGTGGAGGTATTAAAACCAAGCCCCGGAAGATATTTTTTAAAGGATTTATATTTCTCTTTTTCAATCTCATTCATATGATATTCAAGAGAGAAAAGGAGTGAATGCCCATTTGTATTTGATTTTTTTGAGCTTTTATTGTTTTCTGAAACGACCAATCTGTGCATTCTTCCCAAATCCAGCATCAGCGTTCGGTCACCTTTGTTGAACAGCCAATATCCATTAGGAAGCCTCATCAAATCTTCATCAAAATCTTCTTCTTCAAACAAATTAATCTTTGAAGGTTCTGCAGAGATATTCTGATGATACATTTCCGTAAGACTTTGTATTTCAGCCTGTTTAAATACACCCCGTTCTTCCAAAAACGGATTATAATCCTTATCTACAATAATTTCAGGCATTTTCAAAACGCCGCCTCCGCCATTATTTGCTTTACTGGGAAATGCCTTATGCATGATTTCATCCAACTGCGGATCTCTTTCGAAATCCAAGCTTGGAGCCACATTGTAAATTCCCAGCGATCTTTTAATTGTTGAACGAAGCAAAGCAAAAATAAGATGTTCATCTTCAAATTTGACTTCCGTTTTCTGAGGGTGAATATTTACATCAATCTTCTCCGGATCAAGATTTAAGAAAAGAAAAAATGTAGGAACATATCCTGGTAAAAGTAATCCTTCAAAGGCCTCCTGAACAGCCTTATTAAAATATGGACTTCTAAAATATCTTCCATTAACAAAAAGAAACTGTTCGCCTCTTGTTTTTTTCGCACCTTCCGGTTTTGCAACAAAACCATGAAGCTGGCACCAAATAATATCTTCTTTTATAGGAATCAGCTGAGGTTGAAGTTTTCTTCCGAAAATATCAACAATACGTTGCATCTGGCTCCCCTTTCTTAATTTAAAAACAGGTTCGTCATCATGGAATAAAGAAAATTCCAAATTTTCATGAGCTAATGCCACACGCTGAAACTCATCAATTACGTGTCTGAATTCAATATTATTATTTTTAAGAAATTTTCTTCTGGCAGGAACGTTATAAAAAAGGTTTTTCACTAAAAAATTAGAGCCGTCAGCCGTTTGTATCGGATCCTGAAACTGGAAAACTCCACCTTCGATATAAATATTTGTTCCAATGCCTGTATCTTTCTGCTTTGTTCTCAACTCAACCTGAGAAACAGCAGCAATGGAAGCCAATGCTTCACCACGAAAACCTTTTGTAGCAATTTTAAAAATATCTTCAGTTCCTCTGATTTTAGACGTAGCATGTCTTTCGAAAGCCATTCTAGCATCTGTTTCGGACATACCCTTTCCATCATCTACTACCTGAATAAGGTTTTTCCCGGCGTCCCTGATAATCAACTCTATTTTTGTAGCGTCTGCATCGATGGCATTTTCCAAAAGTTCTTTCACAATGGACGCAGGTCTCTGCACCACTTCTCCTGCCGCAATTTGGTTGGCTACATGATCCGGTAAAAGCTGAATAATATCTGACATAAATTCTCTAATCAACTTACAAAAATAGTCAAACGAAATAAGAATAAAAATAGTAAGACCCTGAATTAAAATTTAATTATCAACATATCAACAACCTGGCCACAAACGATCTGAGTATGAATCTTTTATTAATCATGCTTTATTAAAAGATCAACCCTCAATTGCACTTATACAAACAGAGGGTTGATTCACAGCTAGTTTACACAAAATTAATACTGATATTTACTTTATCTTAATTTAATCATCAAATACAAGTTTTCTTTTCTTTTCTCTTTTATTTTTTATTTCAGGAATTCCGTGGATCTTATCATAAAGATAAGCTACAAGATTTGGTTTTTTATATATTTTACTATATCTATATTGTGTGTTAAAATGCCTTATATGGATTTTATAGGCATCATACCCGATAACCGTCAAAAGACATAAACTGATTACATAAAATACTCTGAATTCTAAATAATAGTAGGTCAAACCTGAGAATATAGCCCCCAATACATAAGCTACCATGATACTAGACAATAATTTTGCTCTTCCGATTAGCTCACCGTTTTTTCTAAATTTCTTTTGGGTAAACATTGAAAACAAAATTCCCAAATCAGTCGTTGTACCCGTAAGATGCGTTGTTTTTACCGAGAAATTTGAAATACTTGCTGTCAAACCATTTTGAAGACCCGTTGCAAATAACATTAATGCCACTAAATATTCTGCTTCTTCAAGTGTTTTTTGATAAAAAAGCTGACCGTAAACCCCTACGAACAAAAGACAGAGCATTTCTAAGACAATCGGCATTGAATGGGCGAAATATTTACTCTTTTTATTGAAATTAATAACAATAAAATTTGATAAAAAGCTTCCGAAGAAGAACAAGAAAATCCATAATCCTACCACAGCAACCTGTGACCAGTTCCCTTTACTTATTTCTGCTGCCAAAATAGCATAATGCCCCGTTACATTTGAGGTAAAAGAAAGAAATATCAATAGAGATGCTATATTTATAGTACCTGCCGTGAAGGCAGTCAGCGTCCCCAACCTGATGTTATCTCCCAATGTTCTGCTGTTACTATAATTTCTTAACATTTTTTCGTTTTTTTTAAGTTATTGTGTTTTTTAGACCTCAACAAAGATCTCTGCAAGCCTGCCTCTTTCAGGAAGTCTTTCGTGAATCTCAACTGCAATTTCATAAGATTCAAGATCTTTGCATTTTTTGATGTAAGGAATAATGTCAAATTTTCCTTTTCCTTTACTTTTAATTGATGGAGAATAATAAGCCTCTTCAATATTTTCTGTTTTCACATAATTATCAAAGGTTCTTTGGAAGCTTCCTGTGAAAATATCACACACGATTTTATTGATTAAATGAGGGTATTTATTCTTAATAATCCCATACGCCTCGTTAAATTCCTGAGCCTTGATTTTATTAAAGATTGTACTTTTGGTAGTAAACAAAAGATCTCTGATAGAATCTCCCATATCATACCCGGAAACCAGCAAAATATCATATTGATTCTGGTCTTCTGAAACATCTTTTCTCTTAAGCACTTTTTTCAATATATTTAATGACTCAAGAGAGTAATCCGTTGCTATTAAAATCGTTTTGGTCATATTTTAAAATTTAGTTTTGTAATATCTTATTTGATGATACAAAAATAGAGTGACCAAATTAGAAGCTCTTTGGAATAGAATTAAAATGTCATTAATGAGATTAAAATGAGATTAGAAAATTGTTAAGGGAAGTTAATATAGCTAAGAGCGCTGAGAAAAACCCGTGTTTTTTATCTATTATTTCCAAAAAAAGTTATTTCATACAGCTTATCATTCAGAGCAAGAATTTAGCGGATTTAATTTAAGAATAACTCCCCATTTACTAATCCTCAACTGTCTTTACTTTCCTGCATTATGCTATAAAAATTCGGAAAACGAAGCTGTACAGTCGTTCCCTGGTTTTCATGTGAACTTACGATCAATTCACCATGATGCATTCTCACGATATTTCTCGCCAAAGGAAGCCCGATTCCGTAACCTTCATAATTTTTCGTGTTTGAGGCTCTGAAGAAGGGATCATAAATTTTATTCATTTCCTCTTCAGGAATACCAATTCCATTATCTTTTACAATAATATAAACATCAGTATCTGTTGCCCCTAATGAAACTTTAACCTGTTGAAAATTAGAATATTTACACCCGTTTTGAATAATATTTGTAACTGCAAGATGCAATAATTGTTCGTTCCCCTGAACTTTCAATTTTTTAGGATTATCGGGTAACATGCTTATATCCAGATAGATATTATTTCTCGAATCGATTCTCCGTAACGTTTCAATGACATCCCAAAGCAATTGATCAATCCTGACCTTATCCATTTTCTGGATTTTTCCGTCGAAACCGGTTTGGGCAATCATCAACAAAGCTTTTATTTTTTTGTCTAATTTTTCAGCTTCGTCAAGAATAACTCCTAACGTTTCTTTGTATTCATCTGCTGTTCTGTTGATAGAAAGTGCAACGTCAGCTTCCCCCATAATTGATGTCAAAGGTGTTCTCAATTCATGGGAAACATTTCCAATCAGGTGATTTTGAGTTTCAAAAGACGTTTCGATACGGTTGAGCATATCATTAAATGTATCAACCAGTTCGTTTAATTCTTTGTTATCCGGTTGAGATTCGAGTCGCAAGTGAAGGTTTTCAGAACTGATTTCCTTTACTTTTCCTGTAATTTTTAAAATAGGTTTAAATAATGTTTTAGACAGGTAAAAAGAAAAAATCATACTAAAAAACAGAGAAAGTACGATACAGGTTATCAATGTTCGCTTCAAAAAGCCTAAATAATAAACCACATAATGATTTTTTGCGGAAGCTATCGCGATATAATCTTTTTCATCATATTTAAAGGTTTGCCCAATATAATAAAACTCTTTATCGTTATAATTTGCCTCCCCTTTTTTTACAATATTTTTGAAAAAATAATCCGGGATATGGATTTCCTGCGAGATTTTCTTATAATTAGAATCCGTAGGAATGGCAAAAACATAATCGCGCTCCATTGGAAGCTCCTCGTCATTTAAACTATTTAAAATATAATTTTGGGGCAAATCAAGATCATCTTTGCTTTTTTCAATCTGAATAATCGTTGTGGTACGGATTTTCAATAATTCATAGAATCTCTGATGTGAAAAGTTGACAATAGAGAAATAAACCAATCCACTGAAAAGCAAAATGATGGCAGTAAAAACCAACATCAAAAGCACCATTGTTTTGGTCTGATTTGTAACAACTTTATTAAACATCTATTAAGGTTTTTTCAAAACATAACCCATTCCTATTACGGTATGAATCAATTTATTATCATCCTGGCTATCTAGTTTTTTCCTTAAATAATTTACATAAACATCCACAACATTAGTTCCTAATTCATAATTCACTCCCCAAACTGCATCCAGAATTTCCGCTCTGGAAATTACTTTTTCAGGATTATTCAGAAAATATAGAAGTAATTTATATTCTGTGGAAGTCAGTGAAATTTCTTCTCCCGCACGGGTAACTTTTTTGGTATAATCATTCAAAATCAAGTCTGAAAACTGAAAAATATATTCATTATCGACTACGGGCTCAATAACTTCTGGAACACCCCCATTGTGACTTCTTCTCAACAAAGATTTTACACGGGCAACCAGCTCTATAAATTTGAAAGGTTTCACCAGGTAGTCATCTCCACCGCTTTCCAAACCAAGAACTATATTTTCGGAAGTTCCCAGTGCGGTTAAAAATAAAATAGGAACATGTTGATTTGTTTTTCTAATTTCTTTGCAGACATCAAGCCCGTTCATTTCCGGCAACATAATATCTAAAACTACCAAATCGAAATCGTTTGATTGTACCAACTGTACCCCCGTTTTCCCGTCAAAAGCTACAGAAACTTCATATCCGCTTTCCTGCAATCCTTTTTTTATAAAAGATACAACACTTGTTTCGTCTTCGATAAGGATAATTTTTTTCATTGAAATAAGGAATTAGACAAAAATAGAAAAAAGGATTAGAAATTCTAATCCTTTTCTTCATACTACTATAATTATTTTATCAAAAAATTTGATAAACAGGAACTCCTGAAAAATAGCTCGAAAAAATAATAATCAGAATAATTTCAACTAAAAGATAGTCTTTCACCAAAGTTGTATAAGCCAATTGGAAGATAAACAGGAATAAAAGTTTAAATATGATAAATGAGCTTATTTCTATAGATGTATAATCCAGCACAGGAATTACTACAACAATATACACTAAAAACAATAAAAACTTGGAAACAATAAACATTAGTAAAGGATATCCTGAAATTTTTTCAGCGTAAAATGTATTATTCGTATATTTTCCGGCCAGATAATTTTGATTAAGAGGAAGTAAGGTGATAAATACTGCAGCAATAATCAATATTTTTATTTCTCCGTGCACAAAAAATGCTAAAATCCATAAAACCAGCGCAACCAATTTCAAATTTTTGCTGATAGAATTCCTCAAAAGGAAAAATTCAGCTTTCAGCAAATGCCTAAAATTAAATGATGACACAAAAGCAATCGGATGATATGTCTTTTCTTTTATAGCAGAAGCGTTCGTTTCCTTTTTTATAACCGGCGGATTTTGTTCTGACTTTCTGATAACTGAAAATCTATTGAACACAAACGAACCAGCCAACACAAGTATTAGCGAAATTGGTAATAAATAAATTTTACTTAACCAGTCTTTAGGATTAATAAAATTATTGAAGTTTACAAATTCAATATCTTTGGTTTTTACAGCTCCAAGAATGAACTTATCCTTGGTTTGTGCATTTAAACTAGCAAAATTATCCATTAACTCCTGGATTCCGGTTATATCCAATGTGTGTCTTATACTATTATTATAAATGAAAATTATAAAAGCAAAATATAAGATATACTTTAAAAATTTCAAATCAACTAAATAGTCAATCAGTATACAAATCGAAGCCAATAAGAATAAATAAGGAACCGTAAAATAGAAAAACGGAATCAAATAGGAAACCAAGCTATAGCTTTGATAATTGATAACAAGAATGATGATTTCAAGGATAAAAGCCAGTATTGTAAGGTAAAAAAACAGCGAAACAACCTTTTGCATCAGCAATTGAAAATTCGATTCTACTGATAATCGAAAATTGACAAATGTATTGTTGTTTATTTCTCTTTTCTTCAGATTTTGACTAATAAAAATTGCCAGTAAAGAAAATATTGCGTTAATATAAACAGGCGTTAGATTACTTATCCAAACTAAATTTAATCCTCCAGTATAATTCCCAACAGTGAACGTTACATAATCTGATTTAGGATTTGGTATAATAAAAAATCCTAAAATCATGATAATGACTAAAATATATTTAAAATAAGTATGTTTAAAAAATAATTTGAGGTTATATAGAGATATCAATGGTAATGCTTTCATAAAAATCTTATTTCGCAAAATATTCAAATGCTTTTTCCAAATTCAAAGAGCTTTCCGAGATAGGACTTCCCAACCCCAAAACAGCTTCGGGAATTAGTTGATCCACAGTATTTGAGAAACTGATTTCCCCATTCCGGAGAACAATGATATTGTCAACATATTTTTCAATTTCATAAATATTATGAGAAGAAACAATCACGATAGAATTGTCTGATATTTTTCTTATAAGCTCATAAAAATTTATCCTTTCAATAGGATCGAGCGCACTTGTAGGCTCATCAAGGATCAAAACTTTTGGATTATTGACCAAAGCCAACGACAGTGCAACTCTTTGCTGAGTTCCGCCTGATAGATTTTTCACGTTCGTATCTTTCGTATGCAGAATATTGAAAAACTCTAAAACATTCGGAATATTTTCTTTCAATGTTTTCGAGCCTACCCCCTTTAACATTCCAAAATACATCAGATTCTGTGTTACAGTTAAATCCGGAATCAATCCAAAATTTTGAGGCATATAGCTCAAGTCTTTTCTAAGAATCAATGGATTCTTTATAATGTCTGCACTGTTGTAACTTAAACTTCCTTTTTGAGGTTTTGTAAGAGTAGATATCACATTCAATAAAGTTGTTTTCCCTGCACCATTTAAACCTAAAATACCATAAACACCTTGATTTAAAGATAAACTTATATTGTGCAGTATGGTTTTATTGTTAATTCTATAATTAATATTATTCAGCGATATACTCATTTCTTTTAAAATATTTAAATTCTAATATCATTTTTGGTTGAAAAGCTATTACATTAAGAATAATCATCACTACTCCGAATGTATAAAGGTTTATAGTTAAAATAATTATGATGTGTGTTATAATAATGTAAATTAAGGCTACATTTTTTGTCAGTTTGTTGTAAATGAGAATTGGATAAAATAACTCAACAATTACTACACTAAGCGAAATTATCTGAAATACAACGGGAACTGTAGTTGCGACGAAGGCAGTCAGGATATTCACATTCGTATAGGTAGATACCAAATACCATATTGCATCCCCCGTATACCAGTTATTTCCCATCGCTTTTCCTACTCCTGAAAAGAAATATATGATGCAAAGCTGCAGTTGTAAAAGTCTTATTGCAAAAGAATAAATTCCTTGGCAGTATTTTGAATTAATACACAACAGCATATTAATGAAAAGCGAAAAACTAATCATATAATCTGCTCCATAAGAAAACGAGTAGCTACTCGCCACTAAGGCATTATGTATAACAAGAACAATTATGGCAAATATAAGCCTATAATAATTCATCAAAACAAATAAAAATGAGCAGATATAAATTGCAATTACGATTGCTAAAGCATATTCATACTGTAACCCTATTCTCTCAAGTATATCTGTAATAAATGTTAATCTGAACTGATCTTTTCTGATCAGAAAATCATTAATATCAGAATTAATGACTCCATTTTTACTATAAATATTGTAAATATCTGGTAAAATTGATAAAATATTTAGCAACCCAAAAATAGAGATCATAATAATGAATATATTTTTTTTATCTATATTTTTATTATATCCAAAAAAAAATGTATTTATTTTATTTAGAACTGCATCCATATCAATTTTTATTAATGTTGTAAACAGTACTCTCTTCAATTCTGATTGGTTTTCCCATTTGAATTTCATCTAAAGATGGAAATTCTTTTTTCATAATGGCAACATCCATATGATTAACATTTGGATGAAGTGTAAATAATCTTACAGACATAGACTGAATTACTTTATTCCTAAATCCATCATTTTCCAGCTGTCCTCCTAATATGGTAAATACACTATTTATTTTAAATTTTGATTCAAATGTTCTTCCCGGTAAGTCAACTGGGTTATTATTGTCTTTAAAAATAATTTTAGTTTGTTTATTTGATGCATTTGGCGAATAATATTCATACCCGCGTTCTATCCCTGTATAGTATGAATAATTTCTCATAGCAATCTGTATAAATTCCGGAATATTAAAATATCCCAAATAATTTATAATATTCTTTCCATATATATTCAAAGAAGAATATGTAGAATTTTTCCATGTTTTAATAATCTGAATATTTATGATAACTGACGAGAAAACATGAAAAAGCAACACTGATATTAATAAGATTTTTAATGTTTTCATAGGATTATAAAAAAGAGGCTAATAAATTATTAGCCCCATAGATTAAATAATTTTGAAACAATTACTTTGTTGCAGTAGTAGTTGTTGTTCCTGTATAAACATATTCCGAAGAAATAAATGTCCACTCTTTTTCTTTCACTGCCTCTTTTACAGTTGCTGAAGAAACTGCATTTACTGTAACTTTTTCAGAAGAAATGTTTTGTGGGTTAGCACTTGCTAATGTAAATGTCCCTGCTGAGAATGCAACGATTAATGCCGCTGCTACTAAATGTTTTTTCATTTTAATAAATTTTTAATGGTTATTTTTCTAATTTGTTATTTTCGGGTAGCCCCTTATGTTTTGTTTTTAGAGTTACAAAATATCAAAATCTCTCATAAAAGCGCTTTATATTTTCTTATTGTGCCAACTCAATAGATTCATTATTGGCCCCAATCATTTTTTTAATTGTTTCTTCCTGATCTCTCAGCTTTTGACCTAATGTTTTACCATCATCTCCTGGCTGATTCAACTGCTCCGAGGTATATTTACTCCTTACCTGAGCCAAAGGGCTGCTTTTAAAATCAGCAAACATTTTAGTAAACTTGTCTTTATTTACCACAAGGGCTTGTTTATTTTTCAGCCTTTCGTTAAGACTTAATTCATTATAATTTTCAATGTTCTTGATTCCTGCTAATTCCCAAGAAAAGTTTTTACCTTCATCTTCAATCTTTACAATTAAGCCAGGTAAACCATAAAATTTATATGGCCCGTCCTGAATCGGAATATCTGGCGTAAACCAAGCCACCCAATTCCTTCCCCAAGCTGTTGCTGTAGCTTTTTGGATCTTATATTTTTCAAAAGAACTTACACTCTTTTCAGTCGAAATTTTCCATTTTATCTTACTCATTTCAGGATAAGTAATATAGTCACTAAGAATTAAGTCTGTGTATTTCACTTCATAAGACGGATAATTCTTCTGAACTTTATACATAAACTTAGGATTTTTAAATAGTTTCGTCAAATCTATTTTTACTCCCGTTGTTTTCATTTTTTCAACATTACTTTCAATCATCGAATCCTGAGATATGGACAAATAATCTCTATAAATAGATTTTTCTTTTGTTACATCTAAGATTGTCAATTCTTTTTCAACCCGGGAAGAATCTTTATTAGGTTTATAAGAAAACTCATAAAAGAATCTGCGAGCCTGCGCATTAGTAAATACATAAAGAATTAATAAAAAGATTGAAAAGTTTTTCTTCATTTTCTGGTTGTGATTAGTTTTTCTTTGATTCAGCCAAAGTATGTGATAATATTCACATATGCAAGAGATAAAATGATTTTTTTTCAAGCAAATCTCAAATTTGTGAATTTTTAATTATATTTTATATCACAAAGAAATGAATTAGCAATTTTTCAAACCTGTTAAAATACTTGTATTTAAAACACTTTGAACATGTTTTACCAAATGCTATAAAATTAAAATTATCAAATTATTGTGAAAAATATAAATTTTAAAACATTTTTTCATGTACTTTATAGTTCGAACTTATCATCAGCTAGTGATTTTTAAATTTAAAATAAACCATTTATAAAATATAAAAGTCGGACAAACCGAAACAGCGACTCAAAAAAAACTGAAAGTGGGCCAATCAAAAAAATTTAATACCATGAAAAAATTGCAATCTTATCTTCATTAGCATTATCCATAATCATCGGCTACTCATTTACAAGTGGAAATTCCAACAAACTACACAAGCTAGATACCGGCTCTGTAAACAAAACAACTTCAATAGGTGATAAACAAGTAGACGGAGCTGTAATTATAATATTCGTAGTAGACGGAACTTCTGCAACTGCTTTTCCGGGAACGATAAACAGTCACTTCACTCCCACAACAACTGATACACAATCTCCTAAAACAAAGCTTCAAAACTTAGTAAAAAACTATTAAATCTAAAAAGCCCATATCTCAAGTATGGGCTACTTTACCATGAAAAAGAAATTATACTTTACAGTTAGTTTAGTATTGATTTTTATCGTGCTATTATCTTCTGTAAAAACTACACTGGATAGCTACTACAAATATTATAAAGAAACCAAAGAAAATATTTTCAAATCATCTATCGACAATGCATACAATTACAGACCTTTAAGAATCTTCAACACCTATACAGGACTCGAAACCGGATATGGTTTCTTTGGAACCAATGTTTCAAGTGAATTTGTAATTTCCTATGAATTATTCGATAAAAACCAAAAACAAATAGACCGGCAAATTTTTAAATTGAACTCAAATGAAGGAAGTGTAAGGTTTATGTCTTTAAATAGAGTTTTTTTAGACAGACTTACCAAACCAGAAGATGAATTATTTGGAAAATACATGGAAATAGTAATGAAAGAAATATCAAAATTCGTTTATAATAAGTATGATAAAAAATATTCCGTAAAGCTTAAAGTTTACTTATTTTTAACGAATCACAAAACAACCTATTTTGGCTAAAATTTTTCAGAATTTCCATATCAATCCTTTAATATTCATCCATCATCTACAATTCTGTGTTTCAAAATAATTTACACGGTCTTAGCAATACTTTTGTTATCAGGCTATAAACAAAATTTCACTGCTATATTGCTGTTATTTATACAAATTATTTTATCAAAAAGCAATTTCTACTATTCATACGGAATAGATTTCTTTACGAGTATGTCACTATTTTATTTGGCAATAATTCCTCCGGATTTAAAATCTTTGGCACTGCCTGCTTTTAAAAGACTATTTCAGATTCACGTTTGTATCGTATATTTTTTTGCCGGATTTGATAAACTAATTGGAATTAATTGGTGGAATGGGGAAAGTATTTGGAAAGCTATTAATTTACCTTTTGCCACAAGCATTTATGATATTACTTTTTTAGGTAATTATCCTATTTTATTAACCATTTTAGGTCTTGGGACAGCTATTTTAGAATTATATCCTTTATTTGTTTGGAATAGAAAAACGTCTAATTTTTGGATTTATTCGGTAATATTGATGCACATAGGTATAGCCTTTATTCTGAACCTTTATTTTTTCAGTGCAATAATGATTATCTGGAATCTGACGTTAAAATTTTCATTTAATAATGAGAGGTCTTATAACTTAGCAAATGCATAAAGTGGAAGCAGAGATATAAATATGAAAAACAAAAAACCCTCCGTAAAAATACGGAGGGTTTGTAAGTACCCCGGGCGGGACTTGAACCCGCACGCCAAAAGAGGCACAGGATTTTAAGTCCTGCGTGTCTACCAGTTCCACCACCAGGGCATGGAGTGGAGCGAAAAACGGGATTCGAACCCGCGACCCCAACCTTGGCAAGGTTGTGCTCTACCAGCTGAGCTATTTTCGCATACTGTGCGGATGAAGGGACTCGAACCCCCACGCCTCTCGGCACCAGATCCTAAGTCTGGCGTGGCTACCAATTACACCACATCCGCGTTGTTTTGTTTAAGTTTATTTTAAAGAACTTGTTTCGTTTTTGTGAGTGCAAATATAGGACATTTTCCTTTACCTCCAAACTTTTCAGAAAAAAAAATGATTTTTTTTACATTTTTATTTCCTCATACCCTTTATTACAATTCATTTTATTACTTTTACACCGTTAATAATTATGTTATGGAATTACAAGGAACGGTAAAGAAACTTTTTGATGCTCAGACATTTGCGAGCGGTTTCCAAAAAAGAGAAATGGTTATTTTGACTCAGGAACAGTATCCACAGCCGATAAACATAGAGTTTTTGTCTGATAAGATAAATTTATTAGATAATATTAAAGAAGGGGAAAATGTAAAGGTAGGAATCAATATAAGAGGCAGAGAATGGGTGTCTCCTCAAGGAGAAACAAAATACTTCAATTCTATCACAGGCTGGAGAATAGAAAAAGTTTTAGACAATGGTTCAGAGCCTACACAGGCTTCGCCTTCTCAATCGGCATCCCCTGTTTCTAATGAAAATCCTTTCGCTGGAGACGATGATGATGATTTACCTTTTTAATCAGATAATACTATCAAATAATAATCCTACTTTTTATGAAGTGGGATTTTTTTTCACTAAAAATGGTTCGATTAGACGAAAAAGAAATTTCATTTCCCGATCCTGAGCTCTATGATGGACACGAGGGAGTTATTGCTTTTGGCGGTGATTTATCCGTAGAAAGACTTTGGTTTGCCTATCAATTAGGTATTTTTCCTTGGTATAATCCCGGAGAAGAAATTCTTTGGTGGTGCCCTGATCCCAGATTTGTTTTAGATCCAAAAGAACTAAAGATTTCAAATTCGATGAGGAAAATATTAAACAGAAATATTTTCACCTTTACAGAGAATCAAAATTTCAGAGAAGTCATTAAAAATTGTCAGGAAATAAGCAGAAGAGGACAAACAGGAACCTGGCTTTCCAACGAATTAATGGAATCCTTCATTCAGCTTCATGAATATGGCTTGGCAAAAAGTATAGAAGTCTGGCAAAACAATGAGCTTGTCGGAGGATTTTATGGCTTACAGATTGGTGATGTTTTTTGTGGCGAAAGCATGTTTGCAAAAGTAAGCAATGCATCAAAAGCTGGTTTCATCCATTTTGTTGAAACACACAAGGATAGTATTGAATTAATTGATTGTCAATCCCATACAGAACACTTGGAAAGCCTTGGAGCCAAAATGATTCCCAAAAAAGAATTTTTAAAAATTTTACATAAAAACAATGAACGCAGATAAAGAAAAATGGATTCTTCTGGTTATACTAAGCATTATCTGGGGATCATCGTTTATTTTAATCAAAAAATCTTTAGAACATTTCAGCCCATACCAGGTAGGAGCACTGAGAGTTCTTATTGCCGGAATTATTTTAATGCCAATTGCAATTTCAAAGTATAAATTATTTCCGAAAAGGCATGTAAAATGGCTTATTCTGGCTGCATTTACAGGAAATTTTATCCCTATGTTTTTATTTCCTATTGCTGAAACTGAAGTAAGCAGCAGTATCGCTGGAATTATCAACTCTATGATGCCGATTTTCGTGATTATTGTCGGAGCCTTAATCTGGAAATTTGAAACAACAAAACAACAGATTATCGGAACTTTAATAAGTTTTACCGGTGTCTGTTTATTAGCATTCGGCGGAGACGGGGAAGGTGGAAAATTCAAGCTGATTCCTATTGTATTGTTATTATTAGCAACCTTATGCTATGCGGTAAGCACCACAACAGTAAAATCTAAATTAATGGAAGTTTCATCAACCATTTTATCTGCTTTTGTTTTCTCTTTTGTTTTATTTTTCCCTTCGTTAATTGCTCTAACATGTACAGGGTTTTTTTCAACATTTGATTTTAATAAAAATAATTTGACCGGATTAATGTTTGTGAGTTTATTATCAGTCTTCGGAACCGGACTGGCAATGATGATGAATTATCGTTTATTAAAAGTATCCACTCCTCTTTTCGCGTCAACAGTTACTTTATTAATGCCGATTGTAGCCATTATTTGGGGCTTTTTAGACGGTGATAGATTAAGTGCAATACAGTTTGTAGGTGCAGGAATAATTATTGCTGGATTAATTTTTTTAAGGACAAAATCAAAAAGATAAATTATATTCTAAAAAAAAATTATTTTATTGGGCTCAATGGCCTTACTTACGCTTTCTTGAAGTGCTACTCAAATCAAAGTAAAAAGAACAATATTTTGAGGAACAGCTCACCCTGTGATGAACATTACATATACTTATAATAATGGTAATATGGTAAGGTTCTCAGGAACCGGCATATTAACAACTACGCCTTATAATGAGTTATCAACTTACATTTACACAGATAAAAACTATCCTTTCAAAAATGTAAAATTATACATTCAACACTTACCGGTCCAGAAAGTCTGTAGATTTAAATGGTAACCCAGGACAGCAACCAACCTGAAATTCACACCCTACGAATACAATCACTAATAAAAGAAAATCCTGCAGAATTGCAGGATTTTCTTTTATTTAAGGTTAATTTTTCTTTTTCACTTTAGCCTTGGCCTTTTTCACCTCATCTTTGATATAAGGATATTTTTTTTGCATATCCGAAACCAAAGAAGGATCCAAATCTAATGCTTTCTGAAGTGATTCAATGCCTTTTTCCTGTTCTTTTAGATTAAAATAGCAATTACTTAGCTGATAAAATAATTCCGCTCTGTGGTGGGCTTTTAAAGCTTTACTTAAAATAGTAACAGCCTCTTCATATTCTCCTAACAGCATTAATACTTCCGAAAAAGCATACCAGTTATAAAACCTCGTAGGCTCAGCTTCAACCAATTTTTTTAGACAGGCAAGACTTTCTTCAAATTTACCTGAATCTATGAATAAAAAAGCTAATCTTTTCTGATAATCAAGATTATTTTCGTTCAAATTAGTAGCTTCTTTTGCAAAGTGCAGAGCTTCTGTCATTCCACCCATTTCTTCGTAAAGATAAGACTGCTCCATCATCGCCAGATAAAACTGGGGATCTTCTCTCAACGATTTCTGAAAACAATTCAATGCTACAATAGGCTGTTTTAAAGCCTTATAGCAAAGTCCTATTTTGTAAAATGTAAAAGCTTTCGTATATTCCAGCTCAAGCATTTCTTTGTAGACTTCAATTGCTTTTTTATACTGACCTAAAGCTTCATAACAAGCTGCTTTATTGGCATAAACCCCAACAGAGTTTGAATTAATAGCCAACAAATAATCATACCCTTTTATTGCCTCTTCATAATTCTTTCTATTAAAATAGAATTGTCCGTATTCAAACCACGCAACCTCTGAATAAGCAAATTCATCTAAATATTCATTAAGGAAGGCAATCGCCTCATCGTTCTTATTTAAATCCGAAAAGCAAACCATACAGTTTTCCAACGCGTAATCATCAGTCGGATCTTCTTTCAGTGCTTTTCTGTAATGTTTAAGAGCGTTAAAAGGATCTCCAAGATTTACATATTCATCAGCAATAAAATTGTGAAGAAAATTTTCTTCTTCTTTTAATTCTAATGCTTTTTTACAGATGTCAATAGATTTTCTGGGATTTCCTAAACTCGAGTAATACTTTGCATAGCAAACCAAAAAGTCAGTGTTTTCCATAGAAGCACCTTTCAACTCATTGATAAGTTCTTTCGCTGTATTATAATCTTCCCATTCCAATAGAATTTCAAGTCTTTTGATCTTGATATCTAAAGAATTAGGATGAAGCTTTAGCCCATAATTAACCGCTGTATCAGCATAATTAAAATCACCCAGCTCCAGATAATAAACAATAATGTCTTCTAACTCTTCCGTATCAAAGTAGAATTCATCATTATTTTCCATCATTTCTTCGAACTTTTTTACCAGTTCATTTCCAAAATATTCTTCCAATACTCGTTTCATTCGTCAGCCAATGTCTGAATATGCTTACAGACCTCGACAAACTTCTTAAATTAATATTACTTCTGAAATTTATAATTCAAAATGTATGCAAAGTTGCGAATTTTTTTTGACATTTATCTTCGTAAATTTCTATCCTAAAGATAGTAAAAAGAATAATAAGATAAAAGGAATGTGGATAAAAAAAGAGGAGTTATTATTAAATTAACACTACTAATCGCTTTCTATTCTGAATTTCGCTTTCCCAAACCGTTTCAATATCTTTTAAATAAATGTTTTCTGTTTCTATTTGTAATCTACCTTCCACTGCTGCCTGAAACATTTCAGGAATAATCATAGAAAGAAGCTGCTGCAATTCTTCCTGTGTCCAACTCCCTAATCCCGAACCGGAAATCTGAATATCTGTTCCCCTCAAAATCTGAGATGACAACTGAATGACATCACCGCTCATGCCACCAACAGAAACCAATCTCGTTTTATGGGAAAAAGTTCCGTCACCCTTTAATGCATACAAAAGCAATTCAACCGAATGCCCCCAAATATAATCCAGAATAACATCAATAGGTGTTTGAGCATGAACTTCTTTAACTTTTTGTTTAAAATCTTCATCGTTTTCATTCAAAGAAATAATTTCATCCGCACCCAGATCATATAGAGATTTTAAAACGTCTTCATTTCTTCCCGTAACAATTACTTTTTTGGCACCGTATAGTTTTGCGATCTGAACGGCAACCTTCCCTGTTATTCCCGTAGCTCCATTGATAAGGACGGTTTCTCCTGCTTTTAAACCAGCTTTAAAACGCAACCCCATTGCAGAACCCATAATAGCATTTGGCAAAGCAGCCGCTGTAGAAAAATCCAGTTCTTCAGGAATCGGAACAATCATTTTTTTATCTGCAGCAGCTTTTTCAGCTACGGTTCCTTTTTTGCTGAAAAAATAAACTTTGGTTCCGTCTTCTAAAACTCCAACGCCGTCACTCCCTACAATTTTTGGCTGATGTTTTTCATTTTCAGTGGAATAATGCTTTCCGCTCGCCCTCGCTCTATCAAGGTGCTTAATGGACGCCGCCTTTACTGATATTAACGTTTCATTATCATTGTTAATTATCGGATCAGGAAAATCTGCATATTGAGGTATTCCCCCCTTTTCAAATACTACTGCTGCTTTCATTATTTTAAATTTTAATTCAAAATTACTTCGAAAGTGAGTTGAGATGCAATAACATTTGTTATCAGTTTATGATCATTACTTTTCTTTTAAAATTTTGGCCTTTATCCTGCTAAGGTGTACGGTTGTGATTCCCAGATATGAAGCAATATAATGTTGCGGAACTCTCTTTACAATTTCAGGGGTTTCTTTACAAAGGGTAAGATATCGCTGTTGAGGACTATCTCTTATAAATGAAAAAAAATGCTTCATATAATCGAAAACCCTTTCAAAAACGGAATCTATAAATTGGTTTCTTAGCGTTGGGTTTTCATAAACTTCTTCTAAAATTTTATCTGCAGCCGCTTTATCTATCTGCCATAAAACGCAGGGTTCAATTGTTTCAAATGAGGCCATACTCGGCAATCCTTTTCTAAAACTTTCAAGAGATGAAAACATAGTATTTTCCATAAAAAACTGAAAGGTAATATCTTTCCCATCATGGTTGTACCAAGCTCTTACAATTCCTTTTTCAATAAAATAGGCATTTAGCGAAACCTCATTTTCTTTTAAAAGTATTGTTTTAGCAGGAACTTCAATCCGAATGAAGCTCTTTCCATACTTTCTCCAGGTTTTTTTCAGGAAGGAGAATCTATTTTGTAAATGTTCAAACATGATATGTAAAAAAGAACGAAACCTATAGCTCCGTTCTTAATTTTATTAAATCAAACTTTTGATTTTAGCGATAATATCATCTCCCAATTTATCGGCAGCTTCCTGGGAATTGGCTTCAGTATAAATCCTGATAATAGGCTCTGTATTAGACTTGCGAAGGTGGACCCAGTTATTTTCAAAATCTATTTTCACTCCATCAATGGTAGAAACCTCCTCGTTTTGATATTCTTTTTCCATTTTAGATAAAATATCGTCAACATTAATTTCCGGAGTCAGTTCAATTTTCTTTTTACCCATAAAATAGCTTGGATACCCTGCCCTCAACTCAGAAACAGTTTTGTTTTCCTTTGCTAAATGAGTCAAAAACAGTGCTACACCCACCAGAGAATCTCTTCCGTAATGCAAGTCAGGATAGATAATCCCTCCGTTTCCTTCACCCCCTATTACTGCATTTTTCTCCTTCATTAAAGTAACTACATTTACTTCTCCAACAGCACTTGCAAAATATTCTGAATTATGAATATTCGCAACATCCCTCAACGCACGGCTTGAAGAAAGATTGGAAATAGCCACTCCTTTTTTATTTTTCAATAAATAATCTGCAACAGCAACCAAAGTATATTCTTCGCCAAACATTTCACCTCTTTCATCGATTAAGGCTAATCTGTCAACATCCGGATCTACCACAATTCCTAAATCTGCTCCTTCCTTTTTCACTAATCCACAGATATCTCCTAAATGTTCTTTTAACGGTTCTGGATTGTGTGGAAATTGACCGTTTGGTTCACAATATAGCTTTACTGTTTCACAGCCCAGTTTATCCAATAACATTGGAATAGCAATTCCTCCCGTAGAATTTACCGCGTCTAGAACAATCTTAAATTTTTTAGCTTTAATTGCTTCTGCATCTACCATTGGCAAATCAAGAATCTGCTGAATATGGATATCAAAAGCATCATCTCTTGTTTCATATTTCCCCAAATCATCTACTTCTGCATAATTAAAATCTTCACTTTCAGCCAAAGCTAAAACTTCTGCTCCATTTTCTCCGGTGATGAATTCACCTTTTTCGTTTAATAATTTAAGAGCATTCCACTGTTTTGGATTGTGGGAAGCGGTAAGAATAATCCCTCCATCAGCTTTCAATTCCGGAACCATAATTTCAACAGTCGGAGTGGTGGAAAGCCCTAAATCAATCACGTTGATTCCAAGACCTTGTAAAGTTGCTGTAACCAAAGAAGAAACCATTTGTCCGGAAATTCTGGCATCTCTTCCGATGATTAACGTTAAATCTTTTTTATTTTTATTATTCTGAAGCCAAGTTCCGAATGCCGAAGCAAATTTTACCACATCTAGCGGAGTCAAGTTATCATTTACCTTACCACCGATAGTCCCTCGGATTCCTGAAATACTTTTTATTAGTGACATTTTTATTTTTTCTTAGTTCGTTTTAAATTTTCTCTTCCTCATCGTTTTGCGCGCAAAACAACCTTACTAAATTCTATTATTTCACCGATATTGGCAAAATGATTAGAAACATTTTCTTCTGCATTTTCACAAAAATAAGCAAAAATTGAATCCTGGAAACCTTTAATTTTCCACAAAGAACATTATGTTTTTATGAACATCCACAATCTTTATCACAGTTTGTTCTTTTTGAATTGAATTTCTTCGGTGCAAAATTCTTTCTGAGTATTTTAAACAAAGAATAGCATGCGAATGCAACGATTAGTAATACGATTATGTATTGTAAAATTAATGAAGAGTCCATTATTTTAATATTTGATATGCAAACATCGACACAAAATATGCCAAACCGGTCATCATCACAACCTGAAAAGCCGTCCATTTCCAACTTTTGGTTTCTCTGTAGACTACTGCTAGTGTAGAAACACACTGCATTGCAAATGCGTAAAATAAAAGCACTGAAATACCTGTCGCAAAATTGAAGACTTTTTCGCCATTCGGTTTTATGTCGTGTCTCATTTTATCAATTACTTTCACTTCGGGTGCATCATCCTCTAAGCTGTATAATGTTGACATCGTACCTACAAAAACTTCTCTCGCTACGAAACTCGTCAATATTCCCACACCCATTTTCCAGTCGTAGCCAAGCGGAGCAATTACCGGCTCGATTCCTTTTCCCATTTTTGCCAAATAAGAATGATCAAGCTTAACATTAGTTGCAACAAACTGGCTCTGCTTCTGTTTTGGCCCGAAATAACTCAAAAACCAAATGATGATACTTACTATGAAAATAATTTTTCCTGCTCCTGTAATAAAATCCCAGACTTTACCCAAAACCATCTTAAAATCATATCCGAAAAGTGGTTTTTTATAAGCCGGCAAATCCATTACCAGATAGGTTTTTCCTTTATTTTTAATAAATTTATTAAGAATTGCTGCAGAAAGTAATGCAACAGCAAAGCCCAATAAATACATTGCCATCAAGACCAAAGCCTTGTATTTTATTCCTAAAAAAGTTTTATCTGAAATTATTAAACCAATAATGATACTGTAAACAGGAAGTCTTGCGGAACATGTCATGAAAGGTGTTACCAAAATGGTTAATAATCTTTCCTTTAAATTCTCAATGTTTCTTGTCGAAATTACTGCCGGAATTGCACAGGCTGTTCCTGAAACCAATGGAACAATACTTTTTCCGTTTAATCCAAATGGTCGCAAAATTCTATCCATCAGGAAAACAACTCTCGCCATATATCCTGAATCTTCCAATAAATAAAGAAAGTACAGCAAAATCCCGATTTGTGGCGCAAATACTACAATTCCCCCGATTCCCGGGACAATCCCGTTTGAAATCAAAGAATTAACCGGCCCTTCCGGTAAATGTTCTCCCGTGAAAGCAGAAAGCCATGAGAAAAAATCATCAATCCAGTTCATAGGATACTCTGCCAAGAAGAATACACTCTGGAAAATAACCAATAAAATTACTAAGAAAAATACATATCCCCAGAATTTGTGAACGAGTACTTTGTCTAATTTTTCCGTTAATAATTCTTTGAACTGCGCTTTTTTGGTAATGACATTAGCTAAAATTTTATCAACATTCTGATATCTTCTAACTGTTTCCTGAACCTGCAGTCTTTTTGGAACCAAGCTTTTAGAATCCGGCTTGTTCATTTGCTCTATGATCGAATCAATACGTCCTAAATCTGATCCTAGAGAAAGGCTCATCCAGGCTTTATATTCATTATCAACCCCTTGATGAGCAGCAATTTTTTGAATAAAATCTTTATGTTCGTTTGGCATTTCAAACGATAACTTTTCAGCTTTTACAAATTGATTATTTAAAACAGCATTTTTTATTTCGTCGATGCCAAAATTTTCCTTTGCATTGGTTTGAATGATTTTTAGCCCTAAAGATTCTGAGAATTTTTGAATATCTATATTAATTCCTCTTCTTTCAGCCTGATCGATTTGGTTGACAACCAAAATCATAGGCACGCCTAAATCTTGAATCTGCTGAAATAAAAGAAGCCCCCTTTTTAAGCTTAATGCTTCAAGAATATAAACAACACCCGCGTAATCTTTCTGATTATCAATAAGAAACTTTGAAAAAATAGCTTCATCCTCAGAACTTGGATAAATACTATAGGAACCGGGCAGATCCACCACCTCAACCTCTTCATTTTTATAAGTGTAGTTTCCCGAATGACTCGCAACGGTAACCCCTGCATAGTTTCCGGTTTTTTGTTTTTTATTGCAAAGCGCATTAAAAACCGTTGACTTTCCTACATTTGGATTCCCTACTAAAAGTACCTGTTTTTTTTGAGTTTCCTGCATTAATTCAATTCTTCAACAATAATAAAATCTCCTTCTTCTTCACGAAGAGCGATTCGGCTTTTTTCCTCTCCAAATTCCACATACATTGGTCCACTAAACGGCGCTTGATACAAAATTCTGAATGAAGTTTCCGGAAGAAGCCCCATTTCGATGATTTTATTGGGCATTTTCAGATGGTCATTGTCATATCCCAAAATCTTCCCCATTTTGTTTTTGGGAAATCCGCTCAATTTGTGTAAATCCTTATCTTTCAAAGCCAAATTTTTGTGTCTGCAAATATACGCTATTTAAATTTAATCTAAATAACGATGTGCCATAAAAGAAATCAACCCAAACACACGAATGCGTTTGGGTTGATTTACAAAATATAATTTAGTTGATATGAAGCTTATTTTTTCTTCTTTTCAGTAACTTGGGCCTGATTAATCTCAATCGGGTTATCATTAGCATTGAAGAAATCTTTGTACATTTTTTCCTGTTTTTTCATTATATCTCCAATTGTTCCATCCATTCCAGGGATACTTTTAGATAGCATTTCCTGCGTCATCATAGGTCTTACTGTAGCAAAAGGATCTTTTTTAAAATCACTGTATGTTTTCTCAAACTTTTCTCTTGTCAATTCGTTCACTTTTCCACCTTTAGCCTGCATTAGGTTTTCAATATATGAGTATTCTGTATAATCTTTTACCCTTTTATTTCCTTGTAAAACCCAAGAATAGTTTTTTCCTTCATCTTCTATTTTTACAATAAGACCCGGAAGTCCTGAAAACTTATATGGTCCGTCTTGAAAAGGAATATCTGTACTAAACCAAGCAGTCCATTTTCTTCCTCCAAATTCAGTAGTTGCCTTTTGAGCAGCATATTCTCCGATCTTTTGTTTGTCACCCAAGATATTCCAGTTGAATTTTACATCTTCGTTGTATCCAATATTACTTGGAGTAAATCCACTCGCAATTTTGTCTACATATTGTACTTTCATGCTTGGATAAAATTTATAAATTCTTGCTGAAATTTTTGGGGTTTTAAGAGATTTTGAAATATCTTTCATCATACCCGCCTTTTGCATCGCTTCAAATTCCACCTTCATAATAGAATCCTGCGAGATAACGGTGTAATCCTGATACACCGATCTGTTTTTATCCGTAATATCAAGAATTGTAATCACTTTATCAAGCTTTGCTGAATCTTTTTTAGGTTTAAAAGTTAATTCATAAAAAAAACGGTTTGCGGTTTCTTTCGATTCCTGAGCATTCGCAAAAGCCACAATAACAATTAAGAATATTGAGAAAAGTTTTTTCATTTTGAAAAGGTTTATATAATTAGTTAGCCTTTACTAACTTTTGTTACAGATTGTATGTCTTTTTATTTTGTTATTTTTTAATTTTAATATTTACCAGATTAAAAATATTGATTTTCAATTATTTATATTAGCCGAACGATAATTATCCGTTTTATGGAGAAGCAAAATTTGTGATTCCGTTAAAACACTTTTTATCCATAAAATTTTAACTTTAATATACCTAAAAACAAAATTATTATGGACACTTTATCTCAATTAAAAAACGAGCTTGATGCCGAGTATCAGACGACCCGAAAATTTTTTGAAGCTTACCCTGAAGGCAAAAATGATTATGCCCCTCATGAAAAAAGCTCGAAAATGATGCCTTTGGCAACTCATATTGCAGAAATTTTTGAATGGCCCAACGCGATGCTGAAAACTTCGGAACTGGATTTCGCTAAAGTAAATTATAAACCGAGCAATTTGTATACGAAGGATGATCTGCTTCAAAAACTCGATGAAAATTACCACTCCGGAAAAGCAGCACTTGAACAAGCAAAAGAGGAGGATCTTGATAAAATATGGTCATTAAAAAATAACGGTGAAGAGCTTAGAAAATGGACTAAATACGGCTCCATTCGTCACGGTTTAAACCAAATTACACATCATAGAGCTCAATTGGGGGTTTATTACAGGCTGAATGATATTCCGCTTCCCGGAAGCTATGGCCCGACAGCAGATAATCCTGATTTTTAGATTATTAAATATATCTTAAATAAAAAAACCAACCTCAATGAGATTGGTTTTTCTTTTTATTTAAAATTGAATTTTACAGTAAACATGACTTGGCTTGGACGAAGCTGGATTCTTGTGTAAGTATCCGTGAATCCGTCAACGGTATATGTTTCAAACAATTTCCTATTGGCAACATTCATCCATTTAACTTCAAAATCAATTTTCTTTTTAGCCCAAGTAAACTGATAAGAAACATCAAAGAATGGGTTTTTATATTTGGAGGTATCATTTCCAGTATTTACCTGATCCCAATAAAATCCGAAAGTATGGTTTTCAACAGGATATAAGAATAGGTTTAAATTGTGGTTATATCCATTCGTTCTAAAGTCCGATCCTGTTACACTATTTCTTGTATTCCAAGAATATGTGAAGTTATAATCCAAACTCATCCAACTAAAATAAGTGTTATTAAATTTAGCCCCAACACTTTGATTTACAGAATGATTCTCAAATCCTATGCTGTTTCTTTTTTGAAAAGACTCCGATTCTGTATTTCTATAATTCAAAGAGGCATTTGTTTTGAATTTTGGGAAATATTTTCCAAACTCAGCGCTGTAAGTATTGGATATATTTGTGTTATCTTCCAATTCATAGATAATTGTAGAAGCTCCTGTACCTTGATTTAGGACGTTTGCGGTAAGATTTCTCTTTGCATAAGTATATCTATATCTTACGTTAAAGAAAATATTATTTAATGGATTTCTATATTCAATTCCTGTTCCTGCAGATTTTGAGTTAATTTCATTAATAGGATTTTGAGGAGACATTGAGCTTAAACTTCCCGGATTTGAAAGGATACTTCCTGCATACATATCACTAATATCACCAAAACTATTGCTTATACTCCCATTCACACTGGCTTTCCAGAATGAAGCAAAAGAATACTGTGCAAACGCATTAGGTTCAAAGGTAACTTTATGTAATGATTTTGAAACATCTCTGTCATCATCTTTAGCAGTTATATTATTAAAATTTACCGGCATTTGGGCAAACACCATCCAAGCATCAGTTTTCAAATTAATACCCACAGCCCCATATGGGATGGTGTTTGTATACTTTATATTATTTACATAACTGTTCCCATATCCGATTGTTCCGCTATTTGTAATACCTAATAATTCTGAATTCATATTATTGGTGGAAAAATTTAGACCTACTTCTGGTGTAAACGTCCAATTTTTTTTAGTAAAACTTATATTAGCAGAATGATTTGCCTGAAAAGTTTTCATATTAAAATTCTGGCGGACAATGTTTGCTCCTTGAAAATCAAAAAATGTATATTGATCTGTTGCAGGATCATATGAGGTAGGAATTTTTATATAAGAAGCAGGATTTATATCTAAATTTTGGTGGTCATCCTGATAACTTAAATATGATTTTATGTTAATCATTTTTTCCTTCCATGGCAAAATGGTGCTCAATGAATTTTGAAAAGAGGTTGTTGGAGACTGTACTCCTTCATTTCCATTTCTAGCCCCAAATCTGTCATTAATATCTGTGCTTGCTCTATCAGCATTCCAGAACTGGCTAAATGAAGTTGTATTTTTAAAGAATCCTTTCTTAGCATTTTTTGTGAAAATCAATTCTCCTTTTGCTTTATCAGTATAAAAATGGTTAAGAATATTTGTTGTATAATGAGTATTTTTTTGATAGTCATTTTGCTCAGTATAAGATTCTCTTTCAATGGCATTATTAGTATAATTTGCATTGGCCTTTAATTCCCATTCTTTTTTCTTATCAATATTTGTAAGATAATTGGCTGATAAATAATGTACATTATTCATCAAATATCTTTTAGCAGGAAGATCGGGAGTACTTGCGTTTTCCACATTTAGCCAATCATTTTGGGATGCATTAATCCTTCTGCCTTCCCATCCGCTTCCAAATGCTAAGATATTCCCTTCATTTTCCACCTGCTCTCCCATATTGTTTGTTTTATAATTAACAACCCATTGGCTTTTTTGTCCAAAAAACATGGGCGTTAATTTTACATTCCACAACCAAGGATCTCCGAAACCGGTTCCCACTTCGCCACGGCCTGTCATTGTCACGGAATTTTTAAGCTTAATATTAATCGCAGCCTGATCGGAAGGCACTTTATCCTGAAGTATTTTTACCGGTTGGTGATTTTCAAGAACCTCAACTTTTTGTACGGCATCTTTTGGAAGTGAATTGTTAATTGTTCCGTAACCTCCTTCCATTAAATCCTTTCCGTTTACATAAAATTTATTGATTGCATTTCCTTGATAAAGGATTGTTCCGTCGGTATTTACTTCAATTCCGGGAATTTTTCTCATTACATCGGCTAACGTTCTGTCGTTTTTGCTGTCAAAAGCTTTCAGATCATACGCAATGGTATCCCCTCTAGAGGTAATCATTTTTGTTTTCAGCTGAACTTCTTTAATTTCTGTAGCTTCAGACTGCATTTTAAAGCTTAATGTCTGATCACTGTTGCTGATTTGTTTGGTTAAGGGTTTCTGGTTAAATGCTTTGACTTTCAAATCTACATTCGATTCTGCAGAAGTAAAAGTTACTTTGTATTCCCCCTTTGAGTTGGTAATCCCATATGCCAAAATTGCATCTTTTCCTGGTTCTTCTACCGTCACACTTGCGCTTGGGATTGCAATTCCATCTTCATCAGTAATTTTTCCCGAAACCGTCTTTTGGGCAAAAGAAAGAATTGAGAAAAAAATCATCAGAAACAAAGAAATCTTTTTTTTCATAATTTATTATTTGAATAATTAGTTATTGGTTATAGCTTTTTGTTACACTCTATTAAAGATGAAATTTGTTTTAAAAAGTTAAAACTTTATTTTATCACTACAAACATAGTTATATTTTTTTATATTTCATTCAAGCATTTTAAAGAAGAAAATTTATTTTTAAAATATTCATCACCATCGAATGAAAAATATAAATCTTTTTTACCTTTTTATTCTTCATTTGTTTCAATTATTGAATTTTAAAACATATTGCTATTTATTTTTTATCTAATTGTATAAATTTGTAGAAAAGAACCATATTATGGGAGTAGGAACAAACCTAAAAAAACTCAGAAACAAGACCAAACTTTCTCAGCAGGAAATCGCTGATATGCTAGGTTTAGACAGAAATACGTATACCAACTGGGAAAACGAAGTTACGGATATCAAATCCCAATATATTCCAAAATTGGCGGAAATTTTCCAGGTAAGTATTCTTGACCTTTTTGATGGAGCGCAGAAAAATCAGTTTGTAAATAACAGCTACGATAACAAAGATAGTTCTGTTGGTCAAAAAGATTTTCAACAAGGAATTATTCTTAATATCACAGAACCAGAATTAGCAAGAGATTTGGTTTCTAAGCTAGAAGAACTAATCAAAAGTTTGAAAAAATAAATTTTTAATTTGCCATTCCGTAGGAATCCATACTTTTATTGGAATAAAATGGCTTACATTCCTACGGAAAGACAAAATTTATTCAAAAGGTTTTAATTCCAGAGGATTATTTTTCATTATTTTCATTTTATCAAGTATATTTTGGGTTTCTTTTCTGAAACCTTCATCATCAATTGGAGGAAAAGCAGCCAAAGTAAATTCCATATTATACTTAGACTTTAAATAATTTTTTTTGCTCATCAGTTTATAATTAGAAAGATTGAATGTAAATTCTTCTGAATCTTTTTCAATTTTTGTCACTGTGAAATGATAATCATCTCTTGTATCATACAGGTCAAAAATCAATCCCGGAAGGCCCGTAAATTTATATGGTCCAGTTGAAAAAGGATATTCTTTAGAAAAATACGCAATCCATCTACGTCCATATTTATTAGTTGCTGCCATTTGACATTTTACTCCATTTATTATTTTTGTATCCCCATACAAAACCCATTTTAAAGGCTCAGATTCTTCATATCTCAGTTTCGCATCTGAAAATTTTATAAAAACAGACGTTTTATTATTTGTTTTTATTACTCTTTCCTGAAAATAATCACTAATTATTCTAGTATCTATTGCAGCTGTTTGTTTATACTGTCCTGTATCGTTCAAATAGTTTTGGGCGGCTCCAAAATATGAATCTTGAGAATTACTTAATAAAACAAATTTCTGAGTGTGACGATATTTTTCACCTAATTGAAGCTTAGAATCATAAATAACTTTTATAGTTGATTTAAAACTAACTTTTTGAGCACAAGTTGCTATGCAAATAATAGTTGCAAGAATTATGTATATCTTTTTCATATTTAATAAAGGTAGGCAGAACAAGTTCTACCTACCGAATTTAAATTAAGGATTAATTGTTACATTTGGTGTTACTCCACATTCAGCTTGGTTTGCCGCAGCAATCCAGTCTGCCATTTGATTATACGTATAGTTATTCGGAAATGTAGTATAATGCGTCACTCCACATGTGGAAGTCCAGACTGCCTGAATGTTTTTTGCAAACGCCATCACGGAAATACCCATCATAGCGCAAAATAAAATTTTCTTTTTCATAATGTTTTGTTTTAAAAATTAATAAATAGATTTTTCCCAATCCGTGATTCCATGTCTAGAATAGGTTTCCGAATCAGATGATGCATCACTTATGACAGTCAAGAGATTGTAACCACACAACAGACCGTTGTATAGCTTTCGCGAGTTTCTCATTTGTATCATATCACAAATTTATGAATAATTCACAAACCATTTACCAATGAAAATCAGCAAATTATGCGCAATTTTATAGGCAAAAGATAATTCATTGCACAATATTTATACTTAAATTTTTTAACTTAACTTTTATGTTTTACTTATTCTTATTTTATTTTTTTCAGATAGCATGAAATAAAAACATACAATTGTTAATTATTTGTTTTAATTTTTATTTAGTCTAAGCATTTAAAATATTGATTTCAATCATAGATTAAAAAAAACTTAAACCACGAATCATAAATATTTATTTAATAATTTTGTAACATAAAATTTATAAGATGGGAATTAATTTAAAGCCTATAGATATTGTAGACGATATTACTCAAGAAGAGTTTATAGAAAAATATCTAAAGCCCAGAAGGCCCGTTGTCATCAAAAATATGGCAAGAAAATGGCCTGCTTATCAAAAATGGACAATGGAATATATGAAGGAAGTTGTTGGTGATGTAGAAGTTCCGTTGTATGACAGCTCAAAAGCAGATCCTGCAGCTCCCATCAACACCCCTACTGCCAAAATGAAATTCGCAGATTATATTGATCTTATTCAAAGAGAACCTACTGATCTGAGAATTTTCTTTTTTGATCCTATAAAACAGGCTAAAAAATTATTAGACGATTATATTTCGCCAAAGGATTTGATGGGTGGATTTCTAGATAAATATCCATCAATGTTTTTTGGAGGAAAAGGTTCTGTGACCTTCCTTCATTATGATATTGATATGGCTCATATTTTCCATACACACTTCAATGGAAGAAAGCATATTCTTCTTTTTGACTACAAATGGAAAGAAAGACTATACCAGATTCCCTATGCAACCTACGCGTTGGAAGACTATAATATTGAAAATCCTGATTTCACGAAATTCCCGGCATTGGATGGTGTGGAAGGTATTGAGTGTTTCCTTGAGCATGGCGATACGTTATTTATGCCAACGGGCTGGTGGCACTGGATGAAATATCTTGACGGAAGTTTCTCTATTTCTTTAAGAGCCTGGGATAAATCTTGGGCCGTGAAAGCACATTCTTTATGGAATCTTACTTTCCAGCGTAAATTTGATGATATCATGAAGAAGAATTTCAAAAAGAAATACATGGACTGGAAAGAAAAAGTAGCCGTAAAACGAGCAGAAATTGCGTTAAAAAGAGGGTTACCAAAATAAAATGAAAGACGTTTCTATATGAAACGTCTTTTTTTGTTTAATTAATTTTCTAAGAATGAAAAATCCTCAACATGTATTGAGGATTTAATCAAAATATTAATATTTGTAGTAAAATTGGTGTTTTTTGTGACTTTCCGGATTATAAAATATTCCCGAACTCCTTCGGGAATATTTAATGTTCCTTATTCTGTTTAATTTCTAATAGTTGTGGTTGAACATTCAAGTACTATGCCAGGAATACTATATTTTTCACAAAAATTTATTTATTTGTTTTAGATACCACATTTTGAGTTTGCGCCTAAAAATGGTACACTTTTAGAATAGATGATTTCAGCACACAAAAAATATTACATATGAATTCATCTACACAATCTGAAAGCAGCAATTCACATTTCAACAGGGAAATTGAACGTCAAAAAGCCATTAAAGCTTTGGAAAAAGCAAAAAGTATTAAGAGAAAAGTTGTTTTTCTACCCCAGGGAGCAACAGGAAATCTAAATTTTATATACTAGATTTACTATAGAAAATAAGCTGCAAATTGCAGCTTATTTTTTTGTTTTCAAAGGATTTTAACTGCAATAAAATGAGATTATAAGATTCTATAAATCGGATATTGCCTAAAGGTTTTTTCTTCAAAGTAAGGAGAGTTTCTGTAAACCCAATCCAATTGAGCAGTTCCGTCATCTGCAAACTTTTTATCCGAAGTTTTTTTAGCCTCAAATTTTTGTTTTAAATCTTTATCTTTTTTCAGTAACTCTGCTGCAGTATCTTCAAAAATATAGGCTGAATAATATTCTTTCTGAGCTAAAATCCCGTCAAAGAAATTCCAGTTGAAAAAAGAGTCCAATGCTTCCGGTTCTAGGGTTTCAATAATGTATTTTACTCCTTCCTGTGTGGTCGGAACAATGTAATCTCCGGTAATAAAATTCAGATTTTTATTTGACGTATCAACCGTAGTCTCAAAATGCAGATAATGACCTTCGTAAGGATTTTTTACGGTTTTAAAATCATTAATTTTATAGGATTCCACGGCAATGGTACTGTCTTTTTCAAGTCGTTTCATCTGAATCTGATTTCTTTTAAATTCTTCAATGACTCTATGTTGAGACTGAGGAATCACATAATATTTTGGTATCGTGACATAGCCCGTCGCAAAGGCCGTTGTAAACAGCTTTATTCTCTTGGTAAAAGGCTTATTCCTGTCATAATACAATCTTGGCTTACCGGAAACCTCGCTGGGCTTATATTTTCCTTCAAAACCTTTAAAATCCATCGTAGAATATTTTGTAGAATCTATTTTCCAACGAATTCCGTATTGTTTTCCGGCTTGATATTGTTGTAAATTTTTCGTTCTGAGCTGTTTTATCTTTTTATAATCTTTATCTAAATTCTGAACATTCACAAACATATATTTATACGTCGCATCTACTCTTTTATCGTAAGGTTTCAACATATGCGTTTCAGGCATTGTTGCCAAAGTATTAAATAGAGAAGCATATCCCGTAGAATATCTCGGGGAATCTTCAAAAGCCGCAAAACCAATTTCAGGAACATCCCCGTGAATATTGACATAAGGTGTACTTTCGTAACCTAATTTTTTTAAATCTTTGAGATTATCTGCCTGATAATTATTGTAGAAATATTCTCCCAAGACATTTCCCAATCGTTCTTTGAAAGTGGAGATATAAGTGAAAGTATATTGATAATCCGCTCCGTTACTCACATGATTATCTATAAAAACATCAGGTTTCAGCCATTGATAAATCTCCTGAAAACTTCGGGCATTTCTGGAATCTGCTTTGATGAAGTCCCTGTTTAAATCGTAATTTCGCGCATTTCCCCTGAAACCATACTGTTCAGGACCATTTTGATTGGCTCTTGAGAATGAACCGCGATTCAGCATTCCGCTCACATTATAAGCTGAAACAGAAGCAATAATAATATTCTGAGGAGTTTTAATTTTCTTTGTCACCAAATCTCGCATCAGCATCATCGTTGCATCAATTCCGTCCGGTTCGCCCGGATGAATCCCATTGTTAACGAACAAAATTACTTTTTCTTTTCTTAATTTCTCTAAATCTTTTTCAGGAAAAGGATTGTAAACCACCACATAAATAGGTCTCCCATTATCATCCTCTCCCTTTTTCAGATATTGAATTGTACTGAAATTTTTAGCTAAATCCTGATAATAAGAATTCATCTCATCATAAGTAACGGACTGATTTCCATTCCCTTTTTCAAAAGGTGTCTGAAAAGTATGTTGAGCAAAAAACAAAGATGAACTTAAAAAAAATAAGAGATATTTCAGTTTCATTGAATTGATATTTTGAAGTTTAAAATTACTTTGTTTTTATAAAACAGCGAAATTGTGAAACTGTGAATTTATTTTATATTTTTCATTCGCAATGGGATTCATCCGGGCCGGACGGAACTTCTGCACATCCCAAAGCTATTTTCTGCATACAATTATAGGCTTCTTTTTTATTCTTCCCTTTTATCAGCTGAATTGCAAAAATCACATAAATAAAACATGCAAAAACAGAACGGAAATGCCCATGAGTAATGGATGAAACTTCTTTTACAGTTTGATACAGATTTTCGGTATTCTCTTCATCTTTAAGATAAAAAAAGGAAGAATTCTCATCAAAGAACCGTTATCTTCTTGAAAATTTTGCACTTTCACCTTTAATCAATCTTGCAATGGAATGTTTTGTTGTTCCACCAATATCGAAAAGCTTTCCGTGGGCAGTCCAGCGTCCATATTGTACCCATTTTACAAAACTTTCTCCAATTTTTTCTAAATCATATCCTTTGGTTAATTCATCAGCAAGACAAAGTGTTAATGAGCTATCGTCACTCCAAGTCCCTTTTGGCTGATTCCAAGACATATATTCCAAATACCCAGTAACAGCAGACTTCTTTAATTCTTCTCTTTTTTTGAATTCCACTGGAACACCCAAAGCATCACCAATACAAACTCCGAAAATTCCTGCTTTTACTATATTTTCCATTATGCAAGATTTACCAGTTTATCAAACAATAATTTCATCCCCTGAGTTGCAGTTTCTTTTATGACAACAGCTCTTTGTCCGTACCCAAAGCCCGTCTCGTTAGGATTGATAACAACTAAATGGCAATCATCTTTAATATAGTGAAGCAATCCTGCTGCCGGATAAACTTGTAAAGATGTTCCGATTACCAGAAAGATGTCTGATTCTTTTGTTTTTTCAATCGCTTCTTTCATGAGCGGAACGTCTTCACCAAACCAGACAATAAAAGGTCTTAACTGACCTCCGTCTTCCGCTTTGTCCCCGATATTGATGTCTTCTTTCTGTTCATAAATCAAACTTTTATTATTGCAGGAACATGACTTGAACAACTCTCCATGAATATGAAGAATATTTGTAGAACCTGCTCTTTCGTGCAAATCATCAATATTTTGCGTAATAACCTGAACGTCAAAATATTTTTCCAGATCGGCAATTAATTTGTGAGCATCATTTGGTACGACCTCATGAAGTTGGCGCCGCCTCTGATTATAAAATTCCAACACCAAAGCTTTGTCTTTTCTCCATCCTTCAGGACTTGCGACATCCGTTACATTATGATTTTCCCAAAGTCCACCTCCGTCTCTGAAAGTTTTTATTCCGCTTTCGGCACTGATTCCTGCACCACTTAATATGGTTAGTTTTTTCATTGTGTTTAATCTAATAATGTTTTATAAATCTCTTCGTTTTCATTATCAAAACAGACAAAAATAACTTTTTCAATGATTTCCGACTGAAAATTTTTAACTTCTTCAACTGCTATTTTTCCAGCCAATTCTTTCGGAAATCTGTAAACTCCCGTACTGATATTCGGAAAAGCAATTGTTTTTATCTCCAAGCTTTCTGCTAATTTTAAAGAGTTTTTATAGCAATTTGATAAAAGCTCGGAGCTTTTATCTTCATTATGATTCCAAATTGGTCCAACGGTATGAATGACATATTTTGCCGGAAGATTTCCGGCTGTGGTCGCAACAGCATCTCCTGTTTTGCACTTTCCTTGCCTATTTCGAATTTCCATACATTCATCTAAAATTTGTTTTCCGCCTGCTCGATGAATTGCGCCATCAACTCCACCTCCTCCAAGCAAGGATGAATTGGCAGCATTGACAATTGCATCTGCATTTATTTTGGTGATGTCGCCTTTTATTAATTTTATTTTCATCCTGTTTTAATTTTTTAATTTTAAAATCAAGTTCATAATTTCAGAATTTCCAGATGCTTTAAAATCTCTCCCTGTAAAAACTTTTATCACTTCAATATTTCCAATGATTGCCTGATTAAATGTTTCTAATTCTTCTGAGGGAACCCACAGTTCATTATGATTTCCGGCTCCGACATTTTGCGCCGGATATTTATTAACCTCATCTTCCAACACTTCAAGTTTGGTTACGAAGCCAAGATAGTTTCCTGCTTCATCTCTTGTATTCCATTTTTCAGCAATTTCGGAAGCATAATCTTCATCCAAAACAGGATAGAAAATCGGCTGCCATTCCAATCTCGGAGGAAATTTTTTGTAATTACTCTTTATAATTAAAACCATTTCCTTTTCTCCGACCGGTCTGTAAAGTATTCTTGTTTTCATTTTTCTTAATTTACCACTAAAACTGCTTCTTCGTCAGAAAGCCTTATTTCCACCGTTGCTCCACTGTTGAACTGTAAAAAATCCTGCTCAATCCCATCACTAAATATAAAACCATTATTCGGCATTAAAGATTCTACTGTCAATTTATTTCCTTTTTTCAGCTTCCCCCCGCATATGCTGGTTTGAGTTCTAATGCTTTTGAAAGGTTCTCTTACTGCAAAATACAAATCCTCTTCTTGCAGTTTTGGATAGTGCAAATCGGCTTCACCTAAAATTCCGAACGCCATATTGAAAATTGAACTCAGCCATCCCGTGCTTCCTGTTTTTGTAGAGACAATAATTCCGCTGGAAGAATGAGTTTCCTCTTTCCCGTTCAGCATGATTTTATATCTTGCCGAGCTGTGAGAAGAAATACCGATGAATAAATCATTTACTGCCAATAATCTTTGACCGTCGTTCAGAACAGCTTCTGCAAATTTCATCTTCCTTGAACTAAAACTTTCGTTGAATACAGAATTCACTCCACTCAAAAAGTTTTTTACCGTGAAAGGAAGTAAAACACCATCATATCTTTCCTCGTCAGGATTGATTGCCACAATCGGAATATTTTTAGAATATTTAGCAACATTCGCAACCAAACCGTCTTGTCCAACCACTACAATTAAATTATTTTCAGAAAAAATATATGACGGAACAAACTCTCTTTCGATTACTTTATTTTTGACAACTTTTGAAAGCTTGTTCTGAACTTCAAAAAATGATTGATAAAACATCTCATGCTCAGCCACATATTCCTGAAAATTCCCTCCCGAACTTTCAATATAAAACTGAGCCTGGGCTTTGGTATTAAATCTTTCAATCAAAGACTCAAGCCGTGTTTTATTTTTGATGATAATGGCGTATTCGATTTTCATTTTTGAGGAGTTAGAGATTAATTTTTTAATAAATTCTCAAGCAAATCAGGACTTATATTCAGATTACCAATTTTGCCGGCATTTTCAGCCAATTCTCTGAACGCAAGAGCAATATTATTTTTTGCATCTTGTTTTCCGCTCAAAGCGCTCAACACTTTCCAATCGATTTCTTTATAAGGTTTCAAAGAAGCTTCTAAAATATAGCCTTGAGTTTCAGCTTCTTTTCTGTCGTTTTCAGTTTTTTGTCCAATCAGTTGTTTTCTCTGATTTTCGACAGAAATATCAGCGGCAATTTTCATTTCTCTCAAAATCCTGTTGTTTTCTTCCTGCTGCACCTCAGTTTCCATTCTCTTTTCTTCGATCTGCTTTTGTTTTTCTTCAACGGCAATTTCGGTATTTAACTCAGATTCCTTTATTTTTCTTTCCTGTTCAACCGCAAAATTTCTTCTTTCATAAATAGCTTCATCGGCCTGCTGTTGAAGCTTTTCTCTGGTTTCCGTTTCCAATGCTCTTGCCATTTCAGGAGAGGCCTGAACCGCCAGGATATTGGCTCCCAAAATTTCTATTCCCATTGTTTTTATTGTTTCAGAATCCATCAAACCATTCAAAATATTTCCTTCGATTTGCTTTGCAGATCGTATTGCGTCTTTTAAACTCAATTCGTGAATAAATGATGCCGTTGAAGTCTGTGCAAGGTTGATGATTCTTTGATTCAACTTTTCGATATCATTTTTCTTATAAATTCCAGCTTCGTTTACCGTAAAATCTAAAGTGTTCGAAAGTGCTTTAGGATCAGTGATTTTATAGCTTATCTGTCCCTGAATTTTTATTGTCTGATAATCAAAAGTATTTTCATTAAAGATAAACGGCAGATCATTACTTCCCATAGGAATCGCAACGATAGAGCTGTTTGGAGCAAAATAAAAAAATGACAATCCTCTTCCTTCTTTTACAATTTCTCCGTTTTTAAAATGGAGAACGTAAGTCATTGAGTCAAATTTGATGTGTCTGAAACCGAACATAGCTTTAAGTTTTAAATTAATATTTGTGTTGTATTTACGCTAATTGAAAAATGTACAACAAACCTTAATTGCGTTATTTTTACACAAATTTACAGAAATATTAATTTATCTACAAAATTAATTTGCGTTATTTTTACACTAAAAATTTAATACACTGATTTTCAGTTACAAAATATTATTTAATTTCAAAGTAAAACCCTTGCTCTTCAAGTTCTTTATATTTCTCCTGATTAAAAGTAAATAGCTTACCGGGCCTGCCGCTACCTTCTTTCTTAAGATTATTTGTTTCATTTAAAAGTCCGTAACTCATGATTTTCTTACGAAAATTTCGCCGGTCAATTTCTTGCCCAATAATGGTTTTATAAAGATTTTCAAGATCTGAAAATACAAATTCCTCATTCAGAAGATTGAAGCCAATAGGTTGATATTGAATTTTCGTACGAAGTCTTTTCAGCGCAATATCAATAATATTTTGATGATCAAAAGCTAATTTTGGGAGATTGTTGACACTGAACCACTGTGCGTCTTCAGCATCTGAGTCTGCGAACAACTCATGATAAGATGGATTTACAAGCCCTAAATAAGCCACAGAAATCACTCTATTTCTAGGATCACGGTCAACCTTACCAAAGGTATAAAGCTGCTCTAAAAAATCGGGCTCTATTCCTGATTCTTCACGAAGTTCTCTTTTTACCGCATCATCCAGGTTTTCATCGTCTAAAACAAGTCCGCCAGGAAGCGCCCAGCCTCCTTTGAAAGGTTCGATATTTCTTTTAATCAAAAGAATTTGCAAATCCTTTTTATCAAAATATCCGAAAATAACTGCATCTACAGCAACTTTTATATCCTGTAATTTTTTTGACCCTTTCATTCTATTAATTTGCGTTATGAATACACAAAAATACAATTTAGATTTCAGAACTTCAAAAAAATTTATATCGAAGAAAAAACAGTGAAATCACTGTACTGAAATCGTGATTTTACTTATTGATTTCAAGAAAGTTATATCCAACTTTGATATATGCAAAAAGGTGAAGCCAAAAACCTGAAAAATAGGCAATAAAAAACTAATTTATATCATCATGAAAACATTATTAAGGGCTATTATAGTCATCATCATTATCATTGGCGGGGTTATTATCATCGTAGTTGGAAAAAAACCTGTACCAGAACCGGAATGTCTCGTATGCGGACCAAACCTTGTGAGAATGCTGGGAATCGCGGAAATTATTCTCGGATTGGGGGCATTGGTAATTCAGGGAAATCTCATAGAAAAACAAAGAAATCTATGAAAATAAAAAGACCGATAAAATTATCGGTCTTTTTATATTAATCATTTAGCTTCAGAACTGCCATGAATGCTGATTGCGGTACTTCTACTCTACCAATCTGTTTCATTTTCTTTTTACCTTCTTTCTGCTTCTCTAGAAGCTTTCTTTTTCTGGAAATATCCCCTCCGTAACATTTTGCAGTAACATCTTTTCTTAAAGCCTTAATCGTTTCTCTGGCAATAACCTTTGCTCCCAAAGCCGCCTGAACTGCAATATCAAACTGCTGTCTAGGAATCAGTTCACGAAGTTTTTCACACATTTTTTTACCAATATAGTAAGCATTACTATCGTGAATTAATGAAGAAAGTGCATCTACCATATCACCATTGATAAGAATATCCATTTTTACCAATTTGGACGCACGCATTCCGATTGGTGTATAATCGAATGACGCATATCCTTTTGATATGGATTTCAAACGATCATAGAAGTCAAAAACAACTTCTGCCAAAGGCATATTGAATGTTAGTTCTACCCTGTCTGCCGTCAAATAGCTTTGATTGACAATTTCACCCCTTTTTTCGATACACAGTGTCATCACTGCACCAACGAAATCTGATTTGGTAATAATAGAAGCTTTAATGTATGGTTCTTCTACTCTATCTAAAATATTGGGATCCATCATTTCTGACGGGTTATTAATCAGGATTGCAGTTTCAGGATCTTTTTTAGAATAGCCATGATACGAAACGTTCGGTACAGTTGTAATAACATTCATATTAAATTCTCTGTCAAGACGTTCCTGAACGATTTCCATGTGAAGCATCCCTAAGAACCCGCATCGAAAGCCAAAACCAAGTGCTGCAGAACTTTCCGGCTCGAAAACCAAAGAAGCATCATTTAATCTTAATTTTTCCAAAGAGAATCTTAATTCTTCAAAATCTTCAGAATCAATAGGATAGATACCTGCAAAAACCATTGGTTTTACTTCTTCAAAACCATCAATAGCTTCAGAAGCAGGATTTTCAAATGAAGTAATCGTATCTCCCACCTTTACTTCTCTTGCATCCTTAATTCCTGAAATAATATAACCTACATCGCCACATTCAATCTTCTTTTTAGGAACCTGTTTTAGCTTCAAAGTACCTACTTCATCAGCTCCGTATTCTTTTCCTGTTGCGAAAAATTTAATTTTTTCGTTTTTAGAAATACTTCCATTTACAACTTTGAAATAAGCTTCAATTCCTCTGAAAGGATTATAAACTGAATCAAAAATCAAAGCCTGTAACGGCGCATCCGGATCTCCAACCGGAGCCGGAATCCTGTTTACAATCTGCTCAAGCAAATCATGAACACCCTCACCCGTTTTTCCGGAAACTCTAAGAACATCTTCCGGCTTACATCCCAAAAGACCCACGATTTCATCAGTCACTTCTTCAGGGTTTGCTGAAGGAAGATCTATTTTATTAAGAATAGGAATGATCTCCAGATCATTTTCCAATGCCAAATACAAATTACTAATAGTCTGCGCCTGAATACTTTGCGCAGCATCTACAATAAGAAGCGCTCCTTCACAGGCAGCAATAGAACGGGAAACCTCGTAGGAAAAATCTACGTGTCCCGGTGTATCAATCAGATTTAAAATATATTTTTCTCCTTTATATTCATAATCCATCTGGATTGCGTGAGATTTGATCGTGATACCACGTTCTTTCTCCAAATCCATATCATCAAGCGTCTGAGACTGTAATTCTCTTTGAGTAACCGTATTCGTATACTCCAAAAGACGATCCGCCAAGGTACTTTTACCATGGTCGATATGAGCGATTATGCAAAAATTTCGTATGTTTTTCATTTAAGAACTTGTAATTTGCAAAGATAATAAAATGCAAGAGAATTCCTTATTCTATTTTGTCATGTGAAAAATTATTTTAAATTGATCAATAACATCAAAATTTTGGTCATTAATGAGACTATTCTCCACACTTATACTTAATAAAATTGTCTACTTGGGTTTATCAAAATTTTCGGGTAAAATATATTCTCCTGTAAGCCTATCAATTCCTATTCTATAATACAACGCATTCTGTTTGCGGATTTTTGTGACTGCAGCATCTATTACAACTGCTACTAAACTTCCAACAATACCCGCAGACCCTGCTCCTACGATAATCGGCGTACTGTTATACTGCGGGAAAATTTCCTCCTGAGACGCCATTATAAAAATCCCTTCATTATCTTTTTCAATCTCAATGATATTTGTGGGTGTCTTTTTATAAGCAATCCCGTTATCGATAATTGCGAAAACATCTCTGCCTAGATTATCATAGCCATCCACTCTTTTCACTCCTTTAATAATTCCGTCTTTATTCTTTCTTACCATAAGTTCTTTATCCGGTGTCTGCTCTGCAAATGACTTATAATCTCTATAAACACCATCCGTAAAAGACCCTGAGCTATAAATGGGTAATTGTTCAGATATTATTTTTTCATAGTTTCCAAGATCCATTTCAGAAATAGGAACACTCAGTCCTTTTTCTGTATATGAACTCTTTATAATATTGGCTAATTCTGATGATATTTTGGCTGCAATGACTTTTGTAATATAAGCATGATCTTTCTGCGGATAGTCTTTTGATATGTTAGCTTTTTTCAAAAAATAATACTTGTCATTCCGTTTTAAAAAAGTAGAAACTTTCATTTCCAGATGCCCCGTAGTAGATCTTTTTTCAGATATATCTTTAACCTTTAAATATTCCAGCATAATGAAATATTTGGTGTTTCCTCCTTCTTTATTATCTTCTAAAAACCAATCTGAAAATAATTTTTCAATATCTTCATTTTCGAATTTTACTTCATAAGGCTCTTTTCTGTGAGAAATAATCCCTATATTTTTATCTTCTCTTCTATCAATTAAAGTAAGAGATTGTGCAATATGATTTTTATCTTTTATACTATTTCTAAGCTCTATAAATTGATTTTTTTGAGCTGAAATAAATATTGGGAACAAAAAGAACAAAACAATTTTTTTCATAATTTAAATTTTCAGGTAAAACTAAACATTCCTTCTAAAAATTAAACGACTCTCACAAGTAAATTGTAAGAGTCGTCCAACATTAAAAAAATAAACTATTATGGGTTTTGTCTGGGTTTTGGAGCATTATTGTTTCCATGAGGTTTTCTTTCGTTCATTTTATCTCTCATCATACCTTCTGATTGAAACAGCTTCAAAACTTTTTGGCAAGGAATTACCTCCTGCATTTTATCAGCATATCTTTTTCTATTATCTAATAACTTCTGTCCTACTTCAAAACTCTGCTGTAATTTAGCTTTAGCTTCTTCGTCGGATAAAGTTTCAGGATTAAAATTAGAATCAAATTGATTTTTAATCTGCTTCTGATTATCCAGGTATTCATTATAAAGCTGAGTAAATTCTACTTTGTCATTTGGATCAATTTCCAGATTTTCCATCACCATATTATTCCTAAACTTTGTAAGAAGCGCTTTTCTCTCTTCGGGAGAAAGATTGTTTATTACCTCTTTTCTTTGTTTAGGGTCCATCTTTTTCCAGTCGTAATCCGTCCTCTGGGCATTCAAGCCAAAACCATAAATAATAAAAAGTGTAAATAATATCTTTTTCATCTTTCTTTTAATTATATAAATCCAAATAAACATCCTGCGTTGAATTGCTTGCTAACTCTGAAATTTCAGCATTAGAAAAAGAATCCAAATATTCATTCATTTGAGCTTCATTCTGTTTTGAAACAGTTTTTACTGTTTTTGTTTTTGGTTCAGTTGTTTCTCTTTTCCCTTTATTGTCATGTGCATAGAATGGTTTACTTTCTTCTTGACTTTCAACTATTTGATCATTATTTTCAACAGAAGTTAAATCAGACTGTAAAGTTTCATATGCTGTTTCACTCTCCATCTTGGATTGTTGATTATTCAAAGCATAAGTTTGCTGTGAATTTTCATTTCCTTTTGATTCGTCATTTGAATTAATAACAAAAGTTGCTCCAAAAACCAATGCTAATGATGCAGCTGCAGCATACACCCAATTCAGCTTAAAGATAGGCGCTTTTCTGTTAGCTTTTACATCATTCATTACTTTTTCCTGAATATTTTCAAACAAATTATCAGGTACTGTGTAAATATTTTTACGTTCAAGTTTTTCTATATCAAACTCTTTCATCTTTGTTTTCTCAAAAATTATCTTTCGTAATTTTCCTTAATATATTCTTCTATTTTTTGTTTGGCATAATGATAATTCGTTTTTAAAGTACCTACCGACATATCTACTATTTTTGATATCTCTTCGTAAGGCAAATCATCATAGTACCGCATCATAAATACCAGTTTCTGCTTTTCAGGCAGGCTTTGTATAGCATTCTGTAATAATAATTGTATTTCCTCTGCACTTCCTTCTGTATTATCAGCAATAAGATTTTGCATGTGATACTCGGGATCTTCATCAGTTTTCTGCATTTTCTTCATCTTATTTACCTGTTGTAATGCTTCATTGGTAGCAATTCTGTACAGCCATGTGTATAGTTGGCTATCATTTTTAAACTGGTGAAAATTCTGATAAGCTTTAATAAAAGTATCCTGCAGAGTATCCTGAGCAAGATTTCCGTCCACAATAATTCTTCTTATGTGCCAATACAATCTACTCTGATAAGCATCCATCAGGGCGCGAACTCCTTGTTCTAGAGTTCGTGGGTTTTGCATCAACGAAATAATTTCCGTGTCCTTAATCTTCATAAGATGCTTTCACTGTTTTGGATTACAAAAATAACTGAAAGTTAAATTACTTATTCAATTTTTAGTCCAAATATTAAAAATATTATCAGATAGTTACGTTATAAGCTTTATATAACAGGTATCCGCAGCTTTATAAGAATATACAATTCGATGCTTTTTCCTTTCTTTTTGAAATCAACGTAAAACCCTATCTTTGTTATATGCAAATTGTAATAATCGGTTCCGGGAATGTAGCCTATCACTTGGCGAAAGCATTTGTTTTAAAAGGGATTCCTTTAGCTCAAATTTTTGGGAGGAACGAAAAAGAATTAAATAAAATTTCTGAAGAATTAAATATTTCATACTCAACAGAAGAACTGGCTGACGCAGATTTGTATATTATCTGTGTAAGTGACAATTCTGTAGAAAATGTTTCTAAAATAATTACTGAAAAAGACTGTTTAGTTGCTCATACTTCGGGTTCACTTCCCAAAGAGATTTTAGTGGGTGAGTTCAGGAAATCAAGTTTTTATCCTTTGCAGACATTTTCAAAGTCTAAAGAACTGGATTATTCCAACATTCCTTTTTTTATTGAAGCTGAGAACGAAAAAGATAAAAATTTACTTTTTGAAGTTGCATCCAAAATTTCAAAAAATGTAATGGAAAGTACTCATGAAAAAAGAAAATACATTCATTTAACAGCAGTTTTTGCCTGCAACTTTGTAAATCATCTTTTTTCAAGAGCAAAAGAAATTTCAGATTCTCAGAAAATTCCGTTTGATTATTTTTTACCGTTAATTGATGAAACAGTTCAAAAAATTCATGAGATTGATCCAAAGTCAGCACAAACAGGGCCAGCAGTAAGAAATGATGTAAGAATACTGGAATTACATGAGCAGCTATTAAAAGACGATAGCCTTGAGATTTATAAAACAATGAATCATTCAATTCAAAAAATGTATGAGTTATAAAGAGAAATTAAAAGATATAAAAGCATTTGTATTTGATGTAGACGGAGTTTTCACAGACGGCAGCGTGTATCTGATGCCCGGAGGAAATATGAGTCGAGTGATGAATGTTTTAGACGGTTATGCGGTAGTTAAGGCCTTAAAAAACAATTATTTAATAGGAGTGATCACAGGCGGAAATGACGAAATGGTAAAGCACAGAATCAATTATCTCGGAATTCAGGACTATTATGCAAAATCTCATAATAAAATGGCCGATTTTGAAGATTTTAAATCAAAATACAATCTTAAAAACGAAGAAATTTTAACGATGGGAGACGATTTACCGGACATTCACATTATGGAAATCTCTGCCATCGCAGCGTGCCCTGAAAATGCAGTTCCGGAAGTGAAAGGAATTGCAACTTATATTTCACCAATTAAAGGTGGAAGTGGGGCAGTGCGTGATGTCATTGAGCAGGTAATGAAAGTTCAGGGAAATTGGCACGATGACAACACACAGTCTGTTTAATTAATTGATAATGAAAATATTACTAGCATCACAATCTCCCAGGAGAAAAGAACTTTTATCCAATTTAGGATTCGAGTTTGAAGTGGTAAAAATAGATTGTGAAGAAATTGTTCCTGAACATATTAAAGTAGGAGAATCTGCAGCTTATTTATCTGAATTAAAGGCTGATGCATTCCGAAAACTGGAAAAAGATGAAGTTTTATTAACAGCAGATACAGTAGTAGCCTTTGATAATCACCTTCTTGGAAAACCAAAAGACGAAGATGATGCAAAGAAAATGCTTCAGTTTCTTTCAGGAAAAATACATCAGGTGTATACGGGAATTACTGTTAAAACTTTAGATAAAACTATTACAGAAACAGATGTTGCCAATGTAGAATTTGATGACATTACAAATGAGGAGATAAGCTATTATATCCAAAATTATAAACCCTTCGACAAAGCAGGAAGTTACGGCATTCAGGAATGGCTCGGAATGGTTAAAATCAAAAGGATAGAAGGTAGTTTTTATACAATTATGGGACTTCCTACTCATTTGGTTTACAAAATTTTGAAAGAAATATAAAGAGTTTCAATATAAAATTTTATTATTTTTACAAAATCATCAACTCTTTTTATAATAAAAAGCAGATTAGCGAGTTATATTGAATAAATGAAAAAGAATATTTTATTCCTTTTAACAGCTTGTATTGTTATCTCCTGCGGGACAAAAGTCAAGAAGCCGGAGCAGCGATCTAAGTTTATGAAAGGATTTTCCACATATTACAACACATTATTTAATGCAAAAGACGCATTAAACACTGAGTTTGAGACAAGAGACAAGGGACATAAAGATAATTTTTATGCTCCTTATATTCCTATTCTTACCTATGAAGATCAGCCTTTGGGAAGTGACCTGGGACAATCTGCAGCATTTGCTGAGAATTCCATGAAAATGGCTGAAATCAACAGACAGTCTTCAAAAAATGATCTTCCTCAAAGGCCAGATGGCAACAATCCTAGAGGTAATAATTCTCCCTCAAGACCACAGGATGCAACAGATCAAAATGCAACAAAAGGGGCTACAACATTAGAAATTGCAGAAGCAAAAGCATTAAAAGCTATCAACAAATATTCTGTAATCAAAAATGGAGAGGAAAAGAATAAGAAAATTTTTGATGCTTATATGATTCTTGCCCAATCCAGAATCTACAGAGGAAAATCATTGGAGGCTTTAGATGCATTAAACTATGTTTTTTCCCATATGAAAGAAGATAAAAGACTTCCCTTGGCAAGGATTTATCAAGGTTTGGCTTATGCTCAGATTAAAGATTATCATAAAGCTCATGAAACTTTTGCGAAGCTTAAAGATGAGGGAATCAGTAAGACATATGAAAAATTATTAAGCATTTATTATGCTGAATCGCTTTTGGATGCCAATAGGAAGGAAGATGCTGTAAGAGAACTTGACCGGGCTTTTGACCTGAATAGCAATAGAAAGCTGAAGAGTAGAATTGCTTATTTGCGCGGACAGGTTTTACAGAATTTAGGCCAGAGTGAAAAAGCCAGAGAAAGCTTTGTTTCTGCTTATAAATATGCGAATGATTTTGAATTCGAAGTAAAATCTCAGATAGAAGTAGCTAAAACATTTAATGGAAAAGGCGATTATGAAGGAGGCAAAAGATATCTTGAAAATATAAGTGAAAAAGGAACTTACGGTTCCAGAAAAAACGAATTTTATTATGCTTTAGGGTTAATGGCTAATAAAGCAGGAAAGAAAGCCGAGGCACAGGAATTCTTCAAAAAATCATTAAAGGAGAAGGTTTCCGATCCTCAGGTTCGTGGGCTGGCTTACTATGAAATCGGTAATGACTATCTTGGGAAAAATGATTATATCGGAGCCGGAAGCTACTATGATTCAGCTCTTGTGGTGATGACTTATGAACCTTCAAAGGTGCTTTTGAAAGATCAGTCTGAAAACATCAAAAAGATATCCAAAAACTACTATTTAATCAAAAAGAATGACAGTATTTTATCGTTGGCTAAGATGACTACTGAACAAAAAACTGATTTCTTCTCAAAATATATTGCCAAACTTAAAGCTAAAGAAGAAAAAGAAGAGCTTGAAAGAAAACGTGCAGAAAGAGCAAAAGGTTTTGATACAGGAGATTATAGTGCCAATTCAATATTCGCAAACAATTCTAACGGTTTTGAAGATTTTGGTGTGGCTACCAAAGGGTTTTATTTCAGTAATGCGGGAACGGTAAGTAAAGGAGCTTCCTCATTTAAACAGGTTTGGGGGGACAGGGCACTGGTTGATAACTGGCGTTTTTCTAAAAAAATGTCTTCCATTGAGGATATGAAAAATGAGGCCTTAGGACAAACTTCAGCTCCTAATCCCAGACGTTTTGAGCCTACTTATTACATTGAACAGATTCCTACTGATGCTTCCAAATTATCTCAATTGAAGAAAGATAGAGATACGGCTTCACTTGGTTTAGGTATTATGTATCAAAACTATTTTACAAATACTCCTTTGGCTACAAAAACTTTATATGATCTGGTAGATGTAAAACCCGAAGAAAAGGTAATGTTACAAGCTCTCTATGAAATTTTTGCCATGAACTATGAGAAAAATCCTCAGGCTTCTGAAAGAGCAAAACAAATATTAATAACCGATTATCCTTATTCATCTTATGCAGAATTTGCAAGAAATCCGAAGAATAATACTTTCGTGAAATCATCAGAAGACGTAGAAAATGAGTATAAACGTGCATATGCTTTATTTGAATCAGAAAAGTTCAATGAAAGTAAAGATGTCATTGATCAGACTATTCAGAAATATCCTAAAGATGCACTCGTTCCAAAATTATCATTATTAAATGCATTTAATGCAGGAAAATCGAGTGGGAAAGAGGTAATGATATTGCAGCTTGAACAGATTGCCTTAAACTATTCTAAAACACCTGAAGGCATAAAAGCTAAGGAAATGCTGAATTATATGAAAAGTGACCTGAGCTTCCAATCAACTGATAATAAAGGAAATGTGCTTCCTCAAAGACCTGGGGAAAATAATGGAACTCCCTCTCAATCAAACCCTGCCCAGAATAGCAATAATACTCCTGCTAATAATGTTCCTCAACAGCAGCCATCATCTTCACCTGCAAACAACAGCAATATGCTTTTGGATGACGTTAATGCGAGCCCACAATCGCCGGTTCCACAACAGAAAAAGCAAAATAAGAAATCACAGCAGCAAAATAATCCTAATACGATTCCACCGAGACCACAATAAACAGTTTATAAATAAAAAAGCGAAGGATTAATCTTCGCTTTTCTTTTTCTTTACTCCATGGAAATCTTTCAGATAAAATGGTTCAAAGTACGCAATGTCTTCAAATTCTTTTTTATCAATTTTTTCCAGCGTTTTCTTGATTAAATATTGTGCGGAAGGGTAGATGTTCTCATTAAAATCAGCATCCGGAAGCCGTAAAATATCTTTTGCTTTTTTCGCTCCGTCTCCCACAAATATTACTTTTTTGCCTTTAAATTCCTCAAAAGAATTTTCGTCTAAAATTTTTGCTTCCGTTGAAGAGAGTTCATATCCCGTTTTCCCGTCATAAACGGCCGTATAAACCTCCATTCTCCTTGCATCAATCAAAGGTACTATAACGTCATAGTTTTGCTCTAAAAAAGGCTCTGCCATACTTTCTAAAGAATTGATGGCAACCAATGGAACTTTTAGTCCATAACAAAACCCTTTTGCAGAAGAAGCTCCAATTCTAAGACCTGTATAAGATCCCGGGCCTTTTCCTAAGGAAACTGCTTCAATATCCTTGATCGAAATTCCGGCCCCTTCCAATGCCCATTCTACAAAAGTATGAAGGCTTTCAGACTGCTTATAATTTTCAGAGACCTCTTCGGTTAAACATAATAATTTTTCATTATCTGAAATGGCTACTGAGCAGTTTCTTGAGGAAGTTTCTATGTATAAAATTTTCATTTTTTTATTTTAAACTAAAAGGCAATTCGCAAAAATGCTTTTAAATATTTTGCAAATTTAATGCTTTTTCAAAACTACTTCCTGTAAATTGTTCTCGGCTCAGCCTGGGCACTCGGATAAATGGTCATATCAGAAATACAAACATGTTTTGGCGCATTCACGCAATATGCGATAGAATCTGCAATATCCTCTGCCTTTAGCGCTTCATAACCTGCATATACATTGGAAGCTTTTTCGCTGTCCCCTTTAAATCTCACCAGTGAAAAATCTGTCTCTACTGCTCCCGGCTGAATATTTGTCACTTTAATTCCAAATTCAGTTAATTCCAATCGCATTCCTTCGGAAATAACATCAACTGCTTTTTTAGTTGCACAATACACGACTCCGTTTGCATAAGTCTGTCTTGCTGCCACTGAACTAATGTTTACGATATGGCCGGAATTTCTCTCTTTCATCATAGGAATGATCATTTTAGAGACATATAAAAGACCTTTCACATTCCCGTCAATCATAGAATCCCAATCATCTGTTTTTCCGTCAGAAAGAGGATCTAAACCATGAGCATTTCCTGCATTATTAATCAGGACATCTATATTTTTCCACCCTTCAGGAAGGGAATTGATGGCAGTTTCAACTTCATTTAAATTCCTTACATCAAATTTCAAACTAAATATTTCGGTAAAAGAAGAAAGTTCTTTTTTTATTTCATCTAAAACTTTAGATCTTCTGCCACAAATGATAATCCTGTTTCCTTGTTTTGCAAGAAGCCCGGCAGTGGATTTCCCTATTCCGGAAGTAGCTCCGGTAATCAATATTGTTTTCATTTTTTAAGCTTTTACCTATCGGTTATCAGCAATTGCCTACAACCAACAGCGAATTAATTGGCATCAAATGCTTCAAAAGCATCGGCTATATGTTCAATAATTAAATTTCCATTTTTGTCCGGAAGAACAGAAATAATATCAAATCTCACTTCATTGTTTTTGTTAAATTCCTCCAAATAATGATTTGCCGCTGAAACTATTAATTTGATTTTAGTTTTTGTAACAGCTTCCTGAGGTAACATAAAAGCATCTGTAGAGCGGGCTTTGACTTCAGCGATAATAATTAAATTATCCTTTTCAGCAATAATATCAATTTCAGCTTTTTGAAAGCGGAAGTTTCTTATTAAGACTTTATAGCCGTTTTTTTGTAAAAATGCTGCTGCTAAATCCTCCGCTTTTTTTCCAAAATCATTGTGAGTTGCCATATCTTGCCTTACAGTATTCGAGGTTTACTTTTAAAAGAATTTAAAACTCAACCTTTACCTTATCCTCAACTTTTAGCTTCACATTTCCTCCGACAATCAAAGGCCTGTTATCCTTAATATGGCCGTTCGGAAAACCGAAAATTACAGGGAATTTGTATTTTAAAATCCTGTCTGAAATTAATTGATAAGCAAATTCATCAAAACTTTCTTCGTATTGCTTATTCTCTTTTTCATCGCCCATATTTGTCATTCCTCCGACAATTAAACCTGAGATTTTATTGAAAACTCCGGCTAGTTCCAAACTCATAATCATTCGATCAAGAGCATAAAAATTTTCGCCAATATCTTCAATAAATAAAATTTTATCTTTAAATTTAAAAGAATATTTAGTCCCTAGAAGCGCATAAATCAGCGCTAAATTTCCTCCAATCAATTCTCCTTCAGTATTCCCTTCTTTATTAAACTGATGCGACTTAAGGGTGTACTTTGGAGTTTTTCCCTTTAAAATATCAAAAATCAAATCATAACTTTCCTCAGTAACTCCGAAACTTGAAGTTTTGATTGTTTGCCCGTGAATAGAAGCAAAACCTTTACCTAATAAAAAGCTTTGAATCACTGTATTATCAGAATAACCAATGTACCATTTCGGATTTTTAGTAAAATGTTTCAGTTTTAAATGTTGGATTAAATGCTGACATCCATAACCACCTCTGGAAGCCCAAATCGCAGAAATTTCATGGTCATTCAGAGCCCAATTGATGTCTTTTATTCTTTCCTGTTCTGTTCCCGCGTAATTGTAACCGTTAGAAAATTTTGCGTAAAGATGTTCTCCTAAAACAGGTACAAAACCTTTATTTTTAATCATCTCAATTCCTTTTTCCAATTGAGAAGTGTCTACAGCTCCTGCAGGAGAAATTACAGCAATTTTATCACCTGTTCTGAGTGGTTTTGGAAAGATATTTTTTTTCATTTAGTTTTTTGATATTTTACTTCAGTCTTTTCAGCTTCTTCCAGCCGCCTATCAAACTGATTGAATTTTTTGAAGCTCTGTAAGAAGATAAAGAAACTGAATATGATAAGGATCCCGCCAACAATTCTTCTGATTCTATTGGCTAAATTTTGTGTCAGTTTATCATGAAATTGTTTTGCCAGAAAGATTTTAGCAAGATCTATACATAAATAAGTTCCGATAACAATCCCGATGTAAAGAACAAAACTAGAAGTATCCGGATACTGATTTCGAACCGAAATCACGGTAACCAACCAAAATAAAATAACTCCAACGTTCAAAAGATTGAAGAAAAATCCATTCATAAAGGTCTTAAAATAATTTTGACTGATGATTTTTTCTTCTCCGGGCATATGCATTTTGGTCTTGGTAACCATCATTACAATTCCGTATATAAAAATAAGAATTGAGGTAATTCTATAAAAACCGGGATGTTTATCTATCAAAGTTACAATATCTGCACTTGCATAATAAGCTGCCAAAATACATAACAAATCTGCAGAAATCACTCCAATATCGAGTGCTAAAGCATGTTTTGGACCTCTGGAAAAGCTGGTTTCAATGAGTAGGAAAAAAATAGGTCCTATAAAAACCAAGCTCAGCATGAATCCTAAAATAACAGCTGAAAGTATAAGTTCAAACATTCAATAACTTTTTAAATGAAAAATAATTTTCATCCCATTTTATACAAATTTAAACTTTATGTTTTAATTAATCAACTATCTTAAAATCTAACTGCTTTTGGATTAAATTAGCTTTAACAACTTTTATCTTTACCTGATCTCCCAGCTGATATCTATTACCTGTTCGTGATCCGTAAACAGCGTGGGTAGATTTATCGTAAGTATAAGAATCATCCATAAGATCTCTCAATTTGATCAAACCTTCCGCCCCGTTTTCAGGAATCTCTACCCAGAAGCCAAATTCTGCAACCCCGGAAATCACACCATTGAAAGTTTCTCCCAAATGCTTTTCCATAAACTTTACCTGCATAAATTTGATAGAATCCCTCTCCGCATCTGCAGCTAATCTTTCCATTGAGCTGCAATGCTTTGCTTTTTCTTCCAGTTCAGGTTTACTTGGAGATTTTCCACCATCTAAATAATGTTGCAGCAAACGGTGGGCAAGTAAATCAGGATAACGACGAATAGGAGAGGTAAAGTGGCTATAATACTCAAAACCAAGACCATAGTGGCCGATTGGTTCTGTGGAATATACTGCTTTACTCATACTCCGCATTGCCAAAGTTTCAATCATGTTTTCTTCGCCTTTACCTTTGACATCGTGCAATAATCTGTTCAAAGATTCTGCAACCTTTTTGGTGTTTGCCAAATCCATTTTATACCCAAAAGTGGAAACAAAATCCCTGAGGGATTCTAATTTCGCAGGATCCGGATCATCGTGAACCCTATATATAAATGTATTTTGAGAAATATCTCCCCGCTTATTTAACGAAACAAATTCCGATACTTTTTTATTTGCCAAAAGCATGAATTCTTCAATCAAATGATTAGAATCCTTGCTTATTTTAAAGTAAACTCCAACGGGCTCGTTATTTTCATCCAGATTGAATCGGACTTCACTTCTATCAAAGGTAATTGCTCCGTTCTTGATTCTTTTTTGACGCATAATTTTCGCCAATTTATCTAAAACCAAAATTTCTTCTGCAAAATCACCATCTTTTCCTTCGATTCTTTCCTGAGCCTCTTCGTAAGTAAATCTTCTGTCTGAATGAATTACCGTTCTCCCAAACCATTGTTTTTGAATCTCAGCATTATCATTTAATTCAAAAACGGCTGAGAATGTAAATTTATCTTCATGCGGGCGAAGTGAACAAACATCATTACTCAAAACTTCAGGCAGCATAGGTACAACCCGATCAACCAAATAAACAGAAGTAGCTCTTTCATAGGCTTCATCATCCAAAATAGTTCCCGGAACTACATAATGAGAAACATCCGCAATGTGAATACCAATTTCCCAGTTTCCATTTTCTAATTTCCTGATAGATAAAGCATCATCAAAATCTTTTGCATCTTTCGGGTCAATCGTGAAGGTAGTAATACCACGCATATCCCGGCGTTTTGCTACTTCTTCATCATTGATAGTTCTGTCAATTTTCTCAGCATCCCTTTCAACTTCTGCAGGAAATTCATATGGTAAACCGTATTCGGCCAAAATAGAGTGAATCTCTGTTTCGTGCTCTCCAGGAGCCCCTAAAACCTGAATAATTTCACCTTCAGGATTTTTATCTCCAGGTTTCCATTCTGTCATTTTTACGATAACTTTGTTACCGTCTTCAGCTCCTCCGAATTTTCCTTTCGGAATAAAAATATCTGTATTAATCGTTTTTTTATCGCAAACAACAAATCCGAAATCTTTATGAGCAACCACTTGGAAAATTCCGACAAATTCCGTCCGCGCTCTTTCTAAAACTTCAATCACAGAACCTTCAAGCTTTTTTCCTTTATAAGTATATGTGATAATTAAAACTTTATCACCCTGCAAAGCATCTTTTACGTTCTTGGAATGGATAAAAATATCATCCTCCATACCTTCCACACTTACATAAGCATTTCCGGATTGGTTAAAATCTATAGTCCCGGAAAGAGTTCCTGCAATTTTTAGATTTACAATATATTTTCCTTTTTCAGTTTCCTTAATTCTTTCAGAAGCCTGAAGTTTATGCAAAGCCTGAATTACAAGTTCTCTCTGTCTTGGATTTCTGTAATCTATTCCTTCTGAGATCTGCTTATAATTATAGATCTTAGTAGAATTTTCATTCATAAAACGCAGGATTAATCTTCCGATTTCCATTAGTTTATGATCATTTTTTTGACTTATATATTTTCTTTTTTTTGGCATTTTAATTCATTATTAATTAGTTACAGTTTTAATCAGATTAAAACCGTGTTTTAAATTCATCTTTATATATAAAGAGAATTTTAATTTTTATTGTAAAATTTACTACTGTAATTTAACAACATCAATTTTCCTTCCAATATTTTACAATAGAAACGAGTTTTGTATAAAATTACTACAAATATGGAGAAGAGTGAGAAAAAACCTCATATTAAATATGATACAGGCTAATGAAAATAATAGGCTGGTAAATCCTAATAGACAATACAAAGATACAACATAAAAAATAAATAAGGCTTGTAATTTGATTTACAAGCCTTTATGTATTTAGCAAAATGCAATTTTATCAACTCTGTTCTGATGTCTGCCTCCTTCAAAATTTGTTGTAAGGAATTTATCTACAATTTCAATTGCCAATTCTTTCGATATGAATCTTGCAGGCATTGAGATCATATTGGCATCATTATGTTGTCTTGCCAAGCTTGCAATTTCAGGCATCCAGCAAAGAGCGCAACGAATTTTCTGATGTTTGTTGGCTGTAATCTGAACACCATTTCCGCTTCCGCATATTAATATACCCAGCTCATTTTCTCCGTTCTCAACTGATGTCGCAGCAGGATGTACGAAGTCAGGATAATCCACACTGTCTGTGGAAAACGTTCCAAAATCCTGAACTTCAAAGGTTTCTGATAAATAGTTCTTAACAATCTCCTTATATTCGAAACCGGCATGGTCAGCAGCAATAGCGATTTTTCTTTTCATAATTCTTGTATTAAGCTTTTTTAGATTTATTTCCACACAAATGTAAGTATAATGTGGATAACTCTTAAATTTTTGAGGATTTAATGTGAAACATATTGTTAATAACTGTTGGTAACATTGGTAAAATAAATGTTTCGTAACATTAGAAAATTTTGTAATAGAAATTACTGCCAAAAATTTTAACAAATTTTTTCAAAAACTTTCCAGTGAGATTTCTCTGCTTTTTCCATAAATCGGTTATTAATAAAGGGAATCGTGGAAAAGTTATCCATATTTGTTAATAAGTAATAGAAAAATCAGATTTCCAGGAATTTATAATGTATATAAAATGTGAATTGAATAAAAATTAATTGTTATAATTTATTCTTGAAAAACTTATCCCCTATACTAACAACACACAACAACAATACCATATTCTTTTTTTATAGAGAAAAGAAATTGTTGATTATTGAATGTTGGGTTTGCGGGAAACTTTTCTGAAAACTTTTATCGGGTTGCGGCTTTTCAAAAATTTTAAAATCTTACATTTGTGAAACGAAAATTCAACGATATTTATGAAAACAATCAATGATTTCAATTTTAGTGATAAGAAAGCTCTGGTAAGAGTGGATTTTAATGTTCCGCAAGATGACCGGTTAAAAGTTACTGATAATACAAGAATTGTTGCTGTAAAGCCAACAGTTGATAAAATCCTTAATGACGGAGGTTCTGTAATTTTAATGGCTCACCTTGGAAGGCCAAAAGGAGAGGTGAAGGATGAGTTTTCTCTTAGACATATCGTGGAAGAAATATCTGCGGTTCTTGGCCAGGAAGTAAAATTTGTTGACGAATGTGTAGGAGAGAAGGCTGAGGAGGCAGCAGCAGACCTAAAACCGGGTGAAATTCTTTTATTGGAAAATCTGCGTTTTCATAATGAAGAGGAAAAAGGTGATGAAGGTTTTGCAGAACAGCTTTCTAAGCTGGGTGATGCTTATGTGAATGATGCTTTTGGTACAGCTCACAGAGCCCATGCTTCTACAGCAGTTATTGCTAAATTTTTTCCATCAACTAAATTTTTCGGTTTGTTAATGGCTAAAGAGCTCCAGGCTATTGATAAGGTTCTGAAAAGTGGAGAACGTCCTGTAACTGCTATACTTGGAGGGTCTAAAATTTCAACTAAAATTACCGTTATAGAAAATATATTGCCTGCAGTTGATAATCTGATCATCGGTGGTGGAATGGCATTTACTTTTATTAAGGCACTTGGCGGTAAAATCGGAACTTCATTGGTAGAAGAAGATAAACTTCCTCTTGCCCTGGAAATTTTAGGAAAAGCGAAAGAGCATAAAGTAAAAGTTTATCTTCCCTCTGATACGATCATCGCTGAAAGTTTCAGTAATGATGCAGATAGAAAAGAAACAGATATTTATGCTATTCCGGAAGGTTGGATGGGATTAGATGCTGGTCCAAAATCCAGAGATCAGTTCAATGATGTACTTTTGAATTCAAGAACAATTCTTTGGAATGGACCAATCGGAGTTTTTGAAATGTCAAATTTTGCATCCGGAACTATTGCTCTTGGAGATAGTATTGCAGAAGCAACAAAACTTGGAGCTTTCTCTTTAGTTGGAGGAGGAGATAGTGTGGCTTTCGTAAAACAGTTTGGGTACGATGAAAAAGTAAGTTATGTTTCTACAGGGGGTGGGGCAATGCTTGAAAGTTTGGAAGGTTTGGAACTTCCTGGAGTGGCTGCCATAAATAATTAAGAAATTTAAATTTTATAAAACAAAAGTCCGCTAATTTTCAGTGGACTTTTTTATTTTATTAAAATCTTTATGTTTTGAATTTTCAGTTTATTAAAATACTTAATTTATATTTAATTTACTTTTATACTAATTTTAAGTATTAAAATAGGTTTTTTAGATAGAACTACTTTTTACTTTTAAATTTCTATCCATAAGATTACTTTATTTGAACTATCATTCTTAGTAAATTTTTTCTAACATTTACATTTTTTTTAAAAATTCGTTTTTGGAATATTGTTGAATAGGGGAGATAAAAAATAAAAAAACCTGGTGATAAAACCGGGTTTTTTAGATTTTTAACTAAAAATAGTAAAAATTGACCTTTATAAATGCCTCAAAAATCGATTTTTTACTTTTTTTCGATAATATATATCAAACTTGAAAATTCTGTCGAAAAAAGAGCCTTTACGTTAGAAATCGTTCCGTAGATGGCTGCTTTTAGCCAGAAAAGAGGGGATTTTTTGTATTTTTCGCTCAACATAGATATATAGTATGAATCTAGAATCAAAGGTTTAATTTTTCTCATTTTCCAATTTGGCTTCTTGGCGATCAGGTTTTCCATTCCATTTTTTGAGAAATGGTAAATGTGTCTTGGTACATCATAAGCTGCCCAATATTCTTTGTAATGTTTTGCATCATACGAAGTAGGGTTAGGTACAGCAATAATTAACAATCCTTTTTCTTTTAATTTCATGTTAAAAATTTCCAACATTTCATCCTGGTTTTCCACGTGTTCAAATACATGCCAAAGTGTAATAGCGTCTAAACTTTTGTCTTCAATTACATTTATATTATCTAAGATTTTAGCTTTTGTAATTTTATTTTGTGCTGCCTTTCTTGCATCAGTGTCAGGTTCAAAACCGAATGTTTCAAAATCATTTTCAATATATTTTACAAACTCTCCGGCACCGCAACCATAATCTAAAACATTTGCTCCTTTTTTAATCCTGTCTAAAAGAATCGTCTTTTTATACTGTAAATTAAATAGCTGTAAAAATTTGTAAAGTTTTTCTTTTAAACTTCCTGAATCCTGATGATGGGAGATATAATCTTCGCTTTCGTAATATTTAGAAATATTTAATGGAATAGGGGAGGTTTTAAAAACTCCTTTTGTTTCCGTTTCCTTAATTTCAAAAATTTCCTCCGAAAGAAAATGATCTTTTATTTTCATTGAATCTATTCTTTTATAATAAAAATTAAAGATATTCAGCTTTGTAATAAGCTTGTAAATGCCTTAATTTTTGCTTTTATTTCATATATGTTTCACGTGAAACATTTTTTAATTAACGTCCTAAATAGACTAATAAAACATTAATATCGGCAGGTGAAACACCACTTATTCTGCCAGCCTGAGCTATTGTTTTTGGTCTTATATTTGACATTTTTTGTTTTGCTTCTGCAGAGAGGCTGGAAATACTTTTGTAATCAAAATCTTCAGGAATTTTAATATTTTCCAGACGATTTAGTTTGGCAACATTCTCTTTTTCCTTTTCTATATACCCTTTATATTTTATATTTACTTCCGCTTGCTCTCTTACTTCATCATCATATTGAGAAGAAAATTCCTTGATTATTTCAATATTATCCAGTTTTTCTAGTGTAATATTAGGTCTTGTAAGAAATTGAGAAGCTCTATACGCCTGATCTACAGGATTGCTCTCAATACTTTCCAGGATAGGATTAATAATGCCGGGTTTTAAAGAGGTTTCTCGAAGAAATGCTTCAAGCTCCTGACTCTTAGCTATTTTTTCATTTACCCTTTTTAATCTATCTTCTTTAGCCAGGCCTAATTTAAAAGCTTTTTCAGTTAGCCTGATATCTGCATTATCCTGTCTTAAAAGAAGTCTGTATTCAGCTCTGGAAGTAAACATTCTATAGGGTTCTTCAGTTCCTTTTGTAATTAAGTCATCGACTAAAACTCCTATATACGCTTCGTCTCTATTTAGAATAAATTCATCTTTTTCATGTACTTTATTGTGAGCATTTATACCTGCAATCAAACCTTGTCCCGCAGCTTCTTCGTAGCCTGTTGTACCATTTATTTGGCCTGCGAAGTATAAATTATCCACCAATTTTGTTTCTAAAGTATGCTTTAGTTGAGTAGGAGGGAAGTAGTCATATTCAATAGCATAGCCGGGACGAAATACTTTTACATTTTCAAATCCAGGAATATGTTTCATTGCTTTAATCTGAACATCTTCAGGAAGAGAAGAGCTGAATCCATTTACATAAATTTCTACGGTTTTCCAACCTTCAGGTTCTACGAATAGCTGATGTCTCGTTCTTTCTGCAAAACGGTTAATCTTATCTTCAATACTTGGACAATATCTTGGGCCTAAACTTTGAATTGTACCATTAAACATTGGGCTTCTATCGAAACCTTCACGTAGAATATCGTGTACGGTTTCGTTAGTATAAACAATATGACAGCTTAATTGTCTGGTTAATTTTGGTGTATCCGAATAGCTGAATTTTTGAGGATTTTCATCTCCCTTTTGTTCTTCCATTTTAGAATAATCCAGGCTTCTTCCATCTACTCTCGGTGGAGTACCTGTTTTCATTCTTCCGGCTTCAAAGCCTAAAGAAACGAGTTGCTCCGTAATACCAAAAGCTCGCGGTTCACCCATTCTTCCACCTCCTAATTGTTTATCTCCCACATGAATTAATCCATTTAGGAAGGTTCCGTTTGTAAGTACTACAGCTTTTGATCTTATCTCAATTCCTAATGAAGTAATAACTCCTACAGCTTTATTATTTTCAATAATAAGCTGTTTTACCATATCCTGAAAGAAATCAAGATTTGGTGTATTTTCTAATGCCAAACGCCATTCTTCTGCGAAAAGCATTCTGTCATTCTGTGTTCTTGGAGACCACATCGCAGGACCTTTTGAAAGATTTAGCATCTTGAATTGTATGGCAGACTTATCTGCTATAATTCCTGAATACCCTCCCATTGCATCGATTTCTCTTACAATTTGTCCTTTGGCAATTCCTCCCATCGCAGGGTTGCAACTCATTTGCCCAATAGTCTGCATATTCATTGTAACAAGAAGAGTTTTTGAACCCAGATTCGCCGCCGCTGCCGCTGCTTCGCATCCCGCATGTCCAGCACCAACTACGATTACATCATATATTTCTGAAATCATTTTATTGCTTGTTTTAAGCTTTAAATTTTTATCTTTTTTTACAAATGTTTCACGTGAAACATTATTTAAATTTACAAGTCTAAATCGCTTGTTTTATAGTGTAAGATTAATATTAAGATTAGAAATTCAGAATTAAAAGATTTAGCATAAACTAATCTTTTAATATTCAATTTTTAAATTTATCTAAATAAAAATCTTCTTTGCTTCGCATTAACTGTTCTTCTTCCTCAGTTTTATCTTTATATCCTGAAAGATGGAGAATGCCATGAGCTAAAACTCGTCTCAATTCTTCTTCGTAATCTCGGGAGAGGGTAGAAGCATTATCAGAAATGCGCTGCAAAGATACGAAAATCTCTCCGCTTATGGTTTTACCTTTTACATAATCAAATGTAATGATATCAGTATAGTAATCATGCTGTAAATAGTCCTGATTTACTTTTAATAAATATTCATCGTCGCAGAAGATGTAATTGATTTCTCCAAGTTTTTTTCCTTCTGAAAGAATGATGTCTTCCAGCCATGTTGTATACTCTGTATTTACAGATTCGGGTAAGTTTTCGTAAAAGAATTGTATCATTGTTTTAAAACCAGTGTCCTAAAATAACACTGAATATGCCTTTTTGATTATTTTTAAGTGAGTGGCTAAAATTTAGCTTTATTTGTCCAAAAGGAGATTTATATCCTACATTGATTCCTAAAGAACTGTAATTTAATTTGACTGCATCCTCAAAACTTAAATCGTCTGAAAGATTTGCAAAAGAGAAATTTCCGCTTATGAAATAATTTTTGTTGAATTTAAATTGGAGATCATTTGAAATTAAAACAACGTTATTAGTATTTAATTGAGCAAAATAGAATCCTCCAAAAGTTTTAAAGTTTGCAATATTCTGTTCGAAAATTCCTCCAAGCCTATATTTGTAATAAGAAGGAAGTTCATCTCCGATAGTAATCCCTCCGTATAAATTCAGGCGATAAGTAAATTGTTTTGAGATAGGGATATTAATTCTTATATCTGCCTTTACCTGAACAGGTCTTTTTTCGACTTCTGAGCTTAATAAATCTACCACTTTTCCCTCTGCTGAAAAGTAAATACCTTTGGTAGGAAAATCCCTGTCGTTTTGCGTATCGCTTTTTAAGAAAACATATGGGTTAAGGTATCTGCTGTATCTTTTGTTGCTTCCATTATTATCAGCTTCAAAATAATCGTGGCTGATACCACCACCGATTGCAAATTTATCTTTCCAGATAGATTGAATATAAGCTTCATTTCTGAACCATTTCCAGGATTCATAAGATTGATTGCTGTCATTTCTTAAATCAAAACCCATTCCGGAGGAGTAGATTCCAAAGCCTGGAATATACCCGTTATCTATAAAATAGTTTAAGTAATACCTTGGTTTATCCCCTACAATCACATCAAGTGAAAGATTAGTATTTTTAAATAAAAGCCGCTTTGCTGAATAATTTAAAAGTAAACCTGTTTTGAAAACTTCATCATAATGCAAGCCAAATTTTACAAAATGACGGGCTTCATCTTCGGTAACATACAATTTCAGATAATTGACATTATTTTCAGTAACTATATCATAATTAATAAATCTATAATTATTAGTAGCTACAAGCTTATCTATTTTTTTATTAATACTTCCATATGTCTGCATAGAGGGTAATCGTAGCCCCATTTTCCCAAGAATATAATTTTTGCCGTAAATTTTACCTCCTTCTATGGAAATGCTGTCAATTTTATAGACATTAGAGTAAATGGGATTTATGCGTTCCCTAAGACGGTCAAACGAACGTTTAGGTAATTGATCTAAAATATCGACATATTTTAAACCTTCGACATAACCGCTATCGAGAATTTTTTTCTTGTCATCATAGCTTGTGGCGGTCATACCTTTTAAATTAGGCTTTATATTGATATCGGTGTATTTGTATTGTCTTCGGGTGTCTTTTTTTATTCCGAAATCGATAACCTGATTTAAAATCGCGATAATACTGTTTAAATCCTCTCTTTTTGATAAATCCTGGTTAAGGTCCACCCCGATAACGATATCGATTCCTTTATCCTTTAACGGCTTTGAAGGATAGTTTACCGTCATTGCTCCATCAATATAAATACTATCTCCGATTTTGACAGGATCCATCAACGAAGGAAATGCAGAACTAGCCATAATAGACTGAACTAAATCTCCTTTTTCAAAAATCTTCATATCTCCACTTTCAAGATTTGTCGCAACACACATGAAAGGAATTGGCAGTTTTGAAAAGTCATCTATGCTAGCAACATTTTTAAAAAGCTCTTTAAGTAAGTAAACATTTTTTTGTCCTGTGCTGATAGAAGAGGGAAGTGTGATTTTTCCGTTTTTAAGAGGAATTGATAAAAGATATTTATCTACAGATTTATTGAAAAAGCTTGCTTCCTGTCGGGATTTAGGATCCATAATTAAAGAATAGAAATCTGTATCCATAACAATTTTTTCAATTTCCTTTCCTGAATATCCTGAAGCGTAAAGACCTCCTACAATTGCACCCATACTGGTTCCGGAAATATAATCGACTTTTACTCCTAATGAATCCAGTACTTTAAGCACTCCGACATGTGAAAATCCTTTAGCACCACCACCGGCTAGTGAAAGTCCTATTCTGGGATTCTTTGGAATCACTAGATCCTTCTTTACCTGAGAATGGATTAAAAGCAATTGAAATACGAATAAAATTATCAGGAGCTTTCTCATAAGTGTTAGTCTTTTATGTAAATCCGTTTCACCCGAGGCGAAATAGAGGTTAATACTTCGTAGGTTATGGTTTTGCAGTAATCTGCGAATTCTTTTAAACTTGGTTTTGCATTAAAGATTGTGACAGTATCGCCCTCTTTTGCATTAGGAACATTATCTATGTTGATCATCATCATATCCATACAAATGTTTCCTATAATCGGGACTAAATTTTTGTTTACGCCAACACTTCCTATTTGATTTCCGATAAGCCTCGGAATTCCATCTGCATAACCCACAGGAATTGTGGCGATTTTTGTGGGGTGATCAGCTTTAAATCTTCTGCTGTAGCCTACTGATTCTCCATTCTCAACCTGTGAAATCTGCGAAATTACAGTTTTGAAGCTTACGACAGGCTGTAGTTGTTTTTGTATTTCACTATTTGGTGATTCACCTAACATTCCTATTCCGATTCTTACCATTTCATATTGATGATTGGTATAACTTGTAATTCCTGATGAATTTAAGATATGTCGGATAGGAGAATAACCCAATTTTTCTATTAAATAGCCTGAATTTTTTTCAAAAGTCCTTAATTGATGTAATGTAAATTCTTTCTCTGCCGGTATATCTGAAGACGAAAGATGGCTGAAAATACTTTGAATTTTTAAATTTTTATCACTTAAAATTTCACTTAATCTATCTAATTCAAAATCCTTGAAACCAAGACGGTGCATACCCGTTTCAAGTTTGATATGAATAGGGTATTTTTTATCATACCCGGATTTTTGAACGGCCTCATAAAACAATTCCAAGACTCGGAAACTATAAATTTCCGGTTCCAAATTATATTGAATCACAGTATCGTAGCTGTGTTGTTCAGGGTTCATCACTACAATCGGAACTGTAATCCCTTTTTTACGAAGTTCAACTCCTTCATCCACAAATGCTACTCCAAGATAATCAATATGGTGATGCTGAAGGAATTCTGAAATTTCATAACTTCCTAATCCGTAAGCATTCGCTTTTACCATTGCCATCATTTTTGTAGAAGGTTTCAGCAAAGATTTATGATAATTAATATTATGAAGAATGGCATTTAAATTAATTTCTAAAACGGTATCATGTTTTCTAAGTTCAAGAATATCTTTAAGCCTTTCAATTTCGAATTTTCTGGCTCCTTTAAGTAAAATAATCTGATTTTCAATTTCCGTAAGGTGTTTACTGTCAACTAATTCCTGAGTATCTATAAAAGTAAAAGTTTTAGCTTTAAATAATTCACTAAAATTTGATATCTCATTACCAATCAGAAAGACAGAATCAAATTTTTGTTCATTTACCAATTCTGAAACCTCTTCATAAAGTTCTTTAGAATTTGAATTAACGCCTACAATATCCGTCAAAACCAAAGATTTCTTCGGTTTGTTGTACTCATTTAAAAATTGAAGGGCGGTTTTGAGAGAATCTAAATCAAGATTAAAAGAATCATTGATAACAATATTATTTTTAATCCCTTCAATAGCTTCAAGCCGCATTTCGACAGCCTTCAAAGCATTGATTTTTTCAATGATTTTAGTGTTTTTGATGCTTAGTTCCTTTAATACGGTTATAAGTGCCAGAGCATTTGTTAATGTCGCTTCATCTTTTTGATAGACAGGAAAGGAAATTTCTTCATCGAAATATTTTACAACAATATTCTCATCCTTGGAAATGTTACTTTTAATAAAAACTTTGTTGTCTTCTTTAAAACCGTAAGAAATTAATTTTTTACTTGAATAAATATTTTTTATTTTATTGTCGACCAATAAGTTGTCTCCATTATAAATGATAACTTCAGAATCTTTGAAAAGTTTGATTTTTTCATCAATTAATTCCTCTTCAGACTCAAAATTTGCAAGGTGGGCTGTACCGATATGGGTAAGTAAGCCAATCTGTGGATGAAAAATATTTTCCAGTTTTTCCATTTCATTTGACTTAGAAATTCCGACTTCAAAAATTCCCAGTTTGTGAGAAGTGTTAATCTGAAGTAAAGAAAGCGGAAGCCCAATCTGAGAATTGAAGCTTTTTGGGCTTTTTACAGTAGAAAACTCATTCCACAGGCATTGATACAACCATTCTTTTAAAATTGTTTTTCCATTACTTCCAGTAATTCCGATAGATTTTAAATGAGAATTTTCGAAATGATATTTAGCTAATTTCTGAAGAAATACCACGGAATTTTTGACAATAATCCAGGTTATATTTTCAAAATTTTCATACTGATGCTCGGAAATAATCACATTGATACCTCTGTCAATGGAAGATTCGATGAATTTTTCTCCCGAATTTTTATGAGTATTAATGGCAATAAAAGCGGTATTCTTGGTAGAATAAATAATTCTGCTGTCGAAAGCTATATTTTTGATAATTAAGCCATTGTCTCCAATGACCTGAGCATTGGTGATATCTGCAATTTGTTTTACTGTATAATTCATTGGTGCCTTACTGCTTAATATTTTGCTTTGCTGTTTTGGTGATTAAATGTAAGGGAGCAGAGTTTTATTCAAAAACTTTTACGCTTTTTCATATAATCAGAATATTTTCTAATAAATCTAGTCCTAATTTTTAAACTAAATTTAAAATTATTTTCTTTTTTTTGAAAGTACTTCATCAATAAAAACACGCCGGCTTACTGCTTCATAACTTTCTGTTTCTCCGAGTTCCACAAGATCATTTCCTTGAGAAATTCTCATAGAGTAGTTGGCAAGATTTCCTGTTCTTTTACAAATAGCATGCACTTTTGTAACGTATTCTGCAGTTGCCATCAGATTGGGAATCGGTCCGAAGGGGCGTCCCAAAAAATCCATATCAAGACCTGCAACTACGACTCTTATACCACTATTTGCCAGTTGATTAGCTATATCTACAATGCTTTCATCAAAAAATTGTGCTTCATCAATACCCACAACATCACAATTTGAAGCCAGCAAAAGAATCTCGTTCGGGTTTTCTACTGCTGTACTGCGAATTTTAGTCTGATTATGAGAAACAACATCTTCATCCGAATATCTTGTATCCAGTTTTGGTTTAAAAATCTCTACATTTTGCCCCGCCATTTCTGCTCTTCTAAGCCTTCTGATCAACTCTTCGGTTTTTCCGGAAAACATTGAGCCACAAATAACTTCCATCCAACCACTTTGTTTGGAATGATTAATTGTATTTTCTAAAAACATTTGTTAAATTAGCCGTATATTTTTAACATCAAAAGTAAGCAATTTTAACAAGATTCTTATTATGCAGAACATCCAAGATTTAAAGGAAAAGATTTTTTTTGAATCCAAGAATATCATTGATATTTTGGACAAAATTAATAACGTAGATGAGTTACTTTCCAAGCAGGATCTTGTAGATGAGCTTGCGAATAGGATTTCTTTTCTGAGATTGCTGGAAAAGAATATTGAATATTTTATCCCGGAAAATTCATTTCAGGGTTTAGGAAACCAACAAAATAATAATGATTATGAAAATCATGATTCCGGAAATGAAGTGACTGAAGAAGAGGCAATTTTTAATAATGAATTTAATGAGATTGACGAAAATGAAGAAAATACTCAAGACGATTTCAGTTACAAAGCCGAGGAGGAGGCCGTTTTTAATAATCAATTAAGCGAAATCGTTGAAAATGAGCTTCATGAAGGAATTATAAATTTTGTTGAAGAAAATGAATCTGCTGCAAAAGAAAATACTCAAAATCAAATTACAGGAGAAGAAATTTTTCATAAGCAATTGAACGAAATTGAGGAAGACGAAACATCAGAAAATCAGGAAAACAAATTGAATTTTGTAGATGAAGATTTGATTTTAGCCAATTCTGAACCTGAAGATGATGAAGGTATTCATGAAAATATGTTTAATCAGGAAACAACAGAGGAGGAAGAGATTTTTAATAATCAGCTTAATGAGATTGATGGATTGGAGAATGGAAATTCTCAAAATAAAGATTCAGTGACTGAAGAAAGAATCCCAAGTATTTTTGACAGTGAGATTCTTGAGGAAGAGGAAATTTTGATTGAAGAAAATGAAGAACAGTTTATTTCTTCAAAAGTGGCCATCGAACAAGGAGAAATGGCGACTGATACTTCTAATGTTGATAATATTCTGAGCGAAATAAAAAATGATGCTCAAATTGAAGAACAACAAAAGGAAGTTTTTACTTCTGAAATGTCTGACAGGCGAAAAATTATAGAAATCGACAAGCCTCAAATCGAAAAAAATATACATCCTTCTGATGAAAGTTTTGAAAATACCGATGCTTATCATCAGGAGAAAAAAATAAAATTAGCCAATATTAAAGGATTGAAAGGTGTTCATACTCTTTTTGACGATGATCCTTTGGAAAGAGAAATTCCTGTAGAAAAAAATACAGAACCTTTGGGAAAAGAAGAAGGCGGAAGTATTCTTAAGACGAATATTCCTACAGATTTCATGGAAGCTGAAAAGAAAAAGCCAGAATTTAAGCTTGATTTAAATGACAGAATTGCCTTTTCAAAAATGTTATTCGGTGGAAGCCAGTCTGAGCTGAATGATGTGGTTTCTGAACTCAACAAGTTTAAAACTCTTGACGAAGCCAAAGAATTTTTGAGTGATCTGTATTATTCCAAAAAGTGGAATAAGGTGGATGAATATGCTCAGAGACTTTGGATATTGGTAGAAAATAAATTCTTATAAAATTAAATTTTGAGCGGGATTCTATATTTTGTTCCTACACCGGTTGGGAACCTGGAAGATATGACTTTCAGAGCGGTAAATGTACTGAAAGAGGTGGATTATATTTTATGTGAAGACACAAGAACTTCCGGCGTGCTTTTGAAACATTTCGAAATTTCTAAACCTTTAAAATCTTATCATTTACATAATGAACATCAGGCGACGGAAAAAGTGATTATTGACCTTAAAAGCGGACAGAATATCGCCATCATTACTGATGCAGGAACACCGGGAATCTCTGATCCCGGTTATTTATTGGGAAAAGCAGGAGCTGATAATAATATTGAAATGATTTGCCTTCCCGGAGCAACGGCCTTTGTGCCTGCTTTAGTGGTTTCCGGGCTTCCTAATAATGAATTTTTATTTGCAGGATTTCTGCCTCAGAAAAAAGGCAGGCAAACGAAGCTGAAACAGCTTGCAGAGGAAAAAAAGACGATTGTTTTATATGAGAGCCCACATAAAATAAATACAACTTTAGAACAGATTAAAGAATTATTTGGTGAAGAAACTAAAGTAAGCCTAAGCAGGGAAATTTCGAAAAAATTCGAAGAAACTAAACGCGGAACAATCAATGAATTAATTGAATTTTCAAAAAGTAAAACTTTAAAAGGAGAAATTGTTCTAATTGTAAATAATGCTATTTAATTTTTAATTGAAAAAACTAATTTTTGTATTGATTTCATCGGTTTGCATTGCACAGCAGACGGATCAATACACACAAATTTTATTATCAAAAAAACTCGGAAAAGAAGTTCGTTCTTATTCAAAAGGGTACGGAATTGTGTTGGATAATAAAACCGGGAAATCAGGAATCGTCGATTCTTTGGGAAACATTACTTTTGAGGGCGTTTATAAAAATGAAATTCTGCATCTTTCGCGCAACAGATTTATTTTAAAAATTAAAGATGGGAATCTGAAGAATAAAATTGCTCTGATAGATAAAGATGGAAATCAATTGATTTCTTTAAATAATTTCCAATACAGAACTTGGGAAAATAAAGACAGATTGATCTATACAAAAGACGGAAAAGACTGTGTTTATGACTATAACGGTAAGCAAATCATTCCTGTTTCAGATAAAATAGAATTTGCGAGTGAAAACCGTTTTTTTGTGAAAAAAGACGGAGCCTGGTTTATTTACGATTATGACGGAAAGCAGGTTTCTGACAGAGCTTTTGAAGAAGATTTACGATTTTATAAAGGCAGAACTTATTTGATAACCGGGGAAGATAAAGGTGAAGTTTTAGATAATAACGGTAAAACTTTAAGCCATATTTCTGCCCATAATATTGACAATATCAATGCTTTTCCTTTTCTTGTTACCAGAAAAGTTCCTAAAAATAAATATGGAATTATAGACGAAAACGAGAACGTTCTCGCTGATGAAATCTATGATCAGGCTTTTGTTGGAAGAGAATATATTTATTTGATTCAAGATAATAAAGTAAGCATTTTTTCTAAAAAAGAAAAGCAAGTATATCCTACTGATTTTCATTTTGTAAACCATTTGTTTGATGGGATATTTAAGACTTTAAAAGATGAAAAAAATCCTAAGATAGGAATCTTAAAAACCAGCGGAGAAATTATTTTTCCGAAAGAATATGATGTGGTAGAATCTTTTAAAATCCAGGGGAAAAACTATCTGTATGTAAGTAAAAATGATGAAGAAAAGCTTCTTGATGAAAATTTAAAAAGCATTTTAGAGGATGGCTATCAGATTGAAAAGGTTTTTTTTAATAAATTGATTCTTAGAAAAGGCGATATTTTCTATAAATTTTCACCCAATACTAAAACCTATACAGAACTTAAAAACATAACTTCTATAAAGCCGTTTCAATATTATCCCGCGATTATCTGTACCAATAAAGATAATCTTTACGGAATGCTGGATGAAGATGGAAATCAGATAATTCCTTTTGAGTATAGTGATATTTTCACTTTTTTAGGCGATAATGAAGTTGTTGTACAAAAAGGAAATAAATTCGGAGTCAGCAATCATAAAGGAGAGCCTTTGTCCGAGGTTATTTATGATAAATATGCGGTAGATAGAAAAGGGATTAAACTCATGAAAGGGAAAGAATCGCAATATATTTTTACTACCTCACAAAAAGACAACACTATCTTTGAATAACATACATACATGACAAAAAACAGTCATAAAATTTTACTAAAATAAGGGTTTAAAATGCATTGATTAACAATTTATAATATCTTTGCGCACCGTTTAATTTTACTAAATTTAAATATGTTAAATTAGCCAACTTTCAAAAGGCTAGTTAGTTGTAAAGAAATAATTGTCATAAATATGAAACTATTAGAAGGAAAGGTAGCGCTAATTACGGGAGCTACAAGAGGAATAGGTAAAGGAATTGCTGAAGTTTTTGCTCAACAAGGCGCAAAAGTAGCATTCACTTACGCTGGTTCTGTAGACAAAGCAAAGGAATTAGAAGCGACTTTAAGTTCTGTAACTCAAATTAAAGGTTACCAGTCTGATGCATCAGACTACGATGCAGCTCAAAAACTTGTAGACGATGTAATGGCTGAATTTGGCAAGATTGATATCTTGGTAAACAACGCAGGAATTACAAAAGACAACCTACTTTTGAGAATGTCTAAAGACGATTGGGATACTATCATAAAAGTAAACTTAGATTCTGTATTCAATCTTACAAAAGCGGTTATTAAGCCGATGATGAAGGCAAAATCAGGTTCTATTATCAATATGAGTTCTGTAGTTGGTTTAAAAGGAAATGCAGGACAGGCAAACTATGCGGCAACAAAAGCAGGAGTTTTAGGATTTACAAAATCTGTAGCGTTGGAATTAGGTTCAAGAGGTATTCGTTGCAATGCAGTTGCTCCGGGGTTTATTGAAACGGAAATGACGGCTGCTTTAGATGAAAAAACCGTTCAGGCATGGAGAGATGGTATTCCTTTGAAGAGAGGAGGACAGCCGGATGATATTGCAAACGCTTGTGTATTCTTCGGAAGCGATATGTCTGCTTACATTACAGGTCAGACATTGAATGTTGACGGTGGAATGTTGATGCCCTAATTAAGATTTAAGCTTAAAATTATAAATAAAAATCCGTCACAGTGACGGATTTTTTTATTGTTTTTCTTTTAAAATTTTGTCATAAACAGCCTTGACCTGAAGATCTCCAAAACCAAGCATTTCAAATTCTTTCTGAAACTTTTCAAAAATGATATTAAAATCTGTGACTTCGTCTTCTATTAAATTTTCAATAAAATCTTCAGGACTTGTATGTAAATAAACTTCAATCACTTCTTCTAAATATTTAAAACATTGAGATAGATTTTCTGAAAGCTGTTGTAAAGAATTATTATCATTGTTTTTAAATGCTTCCCAAAGATTTAAAGCAAATTCAATATCATTTTCACGAAATAAAAATCTTGATTGTAAAGATTCTTTTAAGTCTGAGCTGCTTGAAATAGAAAATCCTTTCCAGTGATCTTTTGCAGAGGCCTTCGGATAGATTCTATAGATTTTTAAACCTTTAATTTTTGAAAGTAAGGAAATACAAAACCACATATTTACCTGGCAAAACAAATCATCTTCAAACCAAAGATTCACTTCTGAACTTTTAGGAATATTCAATGTTTTTTCAAATTCCGAAACTACTTTTTTGTAATAACTAGCGGGTGCCGAGTTATAATATTTTAACATAAAATCAGACCTTAATTTCCAAAAATCATCCAGATTCCCAGTTTGCAAAGGACCTGCAACTAAAGCTTCTCTACAAACGATAACTTCTCCGGTAATCTGGATTTTCTTTAAATCTTCCGCAAGATAATCTCCGTTTGTTATATGAAAAATCTTCTCCAAATTTTTACTCTTTAAAAACCTGATTTTCCTGTTCCTGAACTCTGATAAAAGTCGTTCTTTTAGATAATTCCTTCAATTTTGAGGCTCCTACATAAGTACAGGTTGAACGAACGCCGCCCAAAATATCCTTTACCGTCTCAGAAACCGGGCCTTTGTAAGGAACTTTTACCGTTTTTCCTTCCGAAGCTCTGTATTCTGCCACTCCTCCCGAATGCTTATCCATCGCTGTTTTTGAGCTCATCCCGTAAAATGAACGGTATTTTTTACCATTTTCTTCAATAATTTCACCGCCACTTTCATCATGACCGGCAAACATTCCGCCAAGCATCACAAAATCGGCACCGCCACCGAAAGCTTTGGCAACATCTCCCGGAACCTTACAACCACCGTCTGCGATAATATGCCCGCCTAAACCATGAGCTGCATCCGAACATTCAATAATTGCGGAAAGCTGTGGATATCCTACTCCTGTTTTTACACGGGTTGTACATACAGAACCAGGACCAATTCCTACTTTGATGATATCTGCTCCCACCAAAAGCAGCTCTTCTACCATTTCTCCGGTTACTACATTTCCTGCGATGATAATTTTATCAGGAAAATTGGCTCTAGCTTTTTTCACAAAGTCTACAAAATGCTCAGAATACCCATTGGCAACATCTATACAGAGAAACTCAATTTTTGGATGCTTTTCGATTATAGTTTTAATTTTTTCTTCATCAGATTTTCCGGTTCCCGTGCTTAAAGCAATATATTGATGGATGCTTTCCGGCTGACTGTTTAAAAATTCGCTCCATTCTTCAACAGAATAATGTTTGTGAACGGCAGTTATGATTTTATCTTTTGCTAATTCCACTGCCATTTCGAAAGTTCCTACCGTGTCCATATTGGCAGCTATAATCGGAGTTCCTGTCCATTTCTTTTTGGTATGTTTAAAGGTGAATTCTCTTTCTAAACTAACTTCTGAACGGGATTTTAATGTTGAACGTTTCGGACGAAACATTACATCCTTAAAACCCAGTTTTATATCATATTCTATTCGCATTTTGGTAAATTATTTTAAATTGTTTACTAAATAAAATTAGCAAATAATATTAAATATCTTACTTTTGAGTTAATGGATTTCCCTTTTACATTTCATATTTGTGGTAAAACTGTTCTTGCACATCCTATTTTTGAAACATTGGGGATGTTTATTGGGATGCGGTATTATTTTTATTTAAAGCGAAAATCTACGGAAAAACTTTCGTTCAACACTTCTGCAGCCGTTTTAATTGGAGCGACAGCTGGCGCATTAATTGGTTCAAAATTAGTAGGGAACTTAGAAAATCCTTACAAAATTTTCGAACATTTTGATTTAAAAACATTTTGGTCAAATAACACAATTGTTGGTGGATTAGCGTTTGGATTGGCTGGAGTGGAAGTAGCAAAAAAAATTGTCAAACATAAAGAAAGTACAGGAGATTTGATAGTTTTTCCATTGATGCTGGCGATTATTATCGGTAGAATCGGCTGTTTTCTTACAGGAATTTACGAAGAAACATATGGTTTGCCTACCAATTCTATTTTTGGAATGCATCTTGGAGATCAATATTTGAGGCATCCTGTTGCATTATACGAAATTGCTTTTTTGATCCTGCTTTGGATTGGGTTAAAGATTATTCAAAAGAAACAAAATTATCCATCAGGCTTTGTTTTTCAGGTGTTTATGGTGAGTTACTTCACGTTCAGGTTTTTTCTGGATTTTATAAAACCGAGAGTGGAAATTTTGGGCAATTTGGGAACGATCCAGATAGTGTGCATTTGTGTAATTATTTATTACATTTATAAAATCAAAAATACGTTATCCTTACAATCATAAAATATTCGAATCATGGAACTTTTGACACTTTTAGAAGTCGGTGACCTTGGGGGTTTGGTTTTAATGATCATTCTGATTATGCTCTTTGGAGCTTTATTCATATCTGCTATCGTTACGCTTTTCATAAAACTGATTTATGAATTGAAAGGCGGTAGAAAATTTTCTAAAAAACAGTTTATTCAGACGATGGTTATCTGTTTGTTAATCTGTGGTTTGATTAGTGGATATATTTGTGGAGGGGGAATTTAAAATAAAACTATGCCGGTAAGAAATTATACTTATTACGATTATACGATCAGTCTTTGTCCTGAATGCCTGAAAAGGGTAGGAGCAAAGATTATCATAGAAGATGAAACCGTTTTTATGACAAAAAGATGCCCGGATCATGGTTTTTTTAAGACTAAAATTGCTTCAGATGTTCATTATTATAAAAACATCAGAAACTACAATAAAGCATCAGAAATGCCTTTATATTTTGGAACCGATGTAGAATATGGCTGTCCTTATGATTGCGGTTTATGCGTTGATCATGAGCAGCATAGCTGTCTTTCGATTGTAGAAGTTACGGATCGTTGTAATTTGACCTGCCCGACCTGTTATGCAATGTCTTCTCCCCATTATGGAAGTCACAGAAGTCTCGAGGAAATCGAAGCTATGTTTGATGTTATTGTTAAAAATGAAGGCGAACCTGATGTGGTGCAAATCAGTGGTGGTGAGCCGACGATCCATCCGGAATTTTTCAAAATCATGGATATTGCGAAATCAAAACCAATTAAACATTTAATGTTGAATACCAATGGGGTACGAATTGCAAATGATCCCTGTTTTGCGGAAAAACTGGCAACGTATGCCCCGGAATTTGAAATTTACCTTCAGTTTGATTCTTTTAACCCTGACGTTTTAGAAGATTTTAGGGGAAAAGATCTAACGGATGTCAGAATGAAAGCTTTGGAGAAATTAAATGCTTTAAATCTTTCAACAACTTTGGTTGTTGTTCTTCAGCAAGGGAAAAATACTGATGAAATCGGGAAGATTATTGACTTTGCTTTAAAACAAAAATGTGTTCGTGGAATTACTTTTCAACCTGTGGAAATTGCGGGAAGAAACAGAGAGGATTCTTCTCATCAAAAAATTACGTTAACGGAAGTGAGGCAGGAAATTTTAAACCAGTTTCCGCTTCTGAATTCTGACGATATTATTCCTGTTCCGTGTAATCCTGATGCGCTGGCAATGGGATATATTTTGAAATTGGAAGGTGAAGTTATTCCTTTAACACGTTATATCAATCCTGCGGATTTGCTGAATAACGAAACAAGAAACACAATTGTTTATGAGCAGGATACGGGATTGCAGATGCAGCTTCTGGATATTTTCAGTACAGGAATTTCTGTTGATAAAGTACAGCCGAAGGTAAATCAGCTATTATGTTGTCTTCCGGAAGTTTCTGCCCCAAATCTGGATTATGACAATCTTTTCAGGATCATTATTATGAATTTTATGGATGCTCATGATTTTGATGTTCGGGCTGTCAAGAAATCTTGTGTTCATATCGTCAATAAAGATTTAAAACTAATTCCTTTTGAAACAATGAATCTTTTTTATCGTGATGATAAAAGTAAATATTTGGAAGAATTGAGAAAGGAGGATAAAATTTTGTTCTAAATTTCTTTGTTTTTAAATGAAAGAACAGAAATTCAAGGCTTGGAAACAGTAGAATTTTTTACGCTCACAGAATTATTTTCTTAACATTTCATTGAAGCACAAAGAATTGCGAAATTAACGAGATAAAACAAAAAAGGCGTAAAAACTTACGCTTTTTTGTTTTAATTTTATTCAAAATTCATTACTTCCTCCAGCGTTTTCATATATTCATATGCCGTCAAATCAAACTTTACAGGAACGATTGAAATATATCCGTTTGCCAAAGCTGTTTCATCCGCATCTTCAGATTCATCCATATTGTTGAAATATCCTGTTAGCCAGTAATATTTTTTACCATGCGGATTTACTCTTTCATCAAAACTTTCTTCCCATTTTGCTTTAGCCTGTTTACAAACTTTTATGCCTTTAATATCTTCTTTAGGAAGCTTAGGTATATTTACATTTAATACAATTCCTTTTGGCATTGGATTTTCCAAGGTTCTTCTGACAATATTTTGAATATATTCTTTAGCTTGGGTAAAATCTGCCTCCCAGCTGAAATCCAACAATGAAAACCCGATTGCCGGAAGGCTTTCTACACCAGCTTCTACGGCTGCAGACATTGTTCCGGAATAAATTACATTAATCGAAGAGTTTGCTCCGTGATTGATCCCTGAAACAACGATATCCGGTCTTCTTGTTAAGATTTTATCGAGTGCCATTTTTACACAGTCAACAGGGGTTCCGCTACAGGAAAAATCCAATTGCGGACCATCGAGCTGTACTTCTTCATAGCTTAAGGTTGAGTTAATAGTGATAGCGTGGCCTTTGCCACTTTGTGGAGAGTTTGGTGCTACGACAACTACTTCTCCGATTTCGTTCATAAAGCTGACAAGATTTCTGATACCAGGTGCTGTAATTCCGTCGTCATTAGTTACCAGAATAAGTGGTCTTTCCATATTAAAATTTAATTTTAACAAAAATACTTAAAACTATTCGATATTTATAAATAAGGTATTAAATTTGATAGTTTGTAACAGTAATTTAAAAATTACTACTAATTGAAATACTTTTAAAAAATTAATAAAAATACATAACAGATTTATGTGGAAAAATTTCAAGCTAAATAAATTTTTACTCTTAATTCCATTAACAAGTCTAATGTTTTGTTTCAACTCGCCTAAAAATGATGATGAAAAGATGCAGACGATAATGGTGAGCGTAAAAAATACACTTTCTTATTTGCATTACAGCCCAAAACCTATCAACGATGCTTATTCGAAGGACGTTTATAAGCATTATTTCGAAATGGTAGATCCGGCGAAAAGATACTTTTTACAATCAGATATGGATGAATTTGGAAAGCATGAAACAAAGCTTGACGATTATCTGAACCTGGGAGATCTAACGTTCTATAAACTTACTATTGACAGGCTTTATCAAAGAGTTGATGAAATCGATAAAATCACTCAGGATATTTTCAGCAAACCAATCAATCTGGAAGAGGATGAAAGCCTAACTCTTGAACCCAAGCTGAAAAAGGTGCCTGCCAACAAACAGGAACAGTACAATGAATGGAAAAAGTTCATCAAATACAATATCCTTCAGGAAATCGAATCAATGAACAGCAAAGAAGAGACTCAGAAGGAGAAAAAAGATTCGGTTCAGAAATACAAACTGAAGGATACTATCAAATTCCAGCCTCTTAGCCAGGATCAAAAGATTAAAAAAGCAACTGATGAGGTAAAAGATCTTGTGAAAGAAACATTTACAAGATTCAAAAAAAGGAAGAAAATGGATTGGTTTACAGTATATATGAATTCTTATACTGAAGTTTTCGACCCGCATACCAACTATTATTCTCCAAAAGATAAAGAAGATTTTGATACAAATTTTACCGGAAAGGTAATAGGTATCGGAGCTATTATCCAGGAGAAGAAAGGATATCTTTATTTGGGTGCTCTTACGATTGGGGCTCCGGCTTGGAAATCAAAACAGCTATCGGAGGGGGATAAAATCTTAAAAGTAAAATCTAAACCAAAAGATGATGCTGTAAATGTTGTAGGAATGCTTTCCGATGAAGCTGTAAGGCTTATCAGAGGGGAAAAAGGAACACCCGTAACGCTTACCGTTCAGAAAAAAGACGGAACGATTAAAGACGTTACAATGATTCGTGAAGAAGTCGCTATTGAAGATACATTTGCTAGAAGTATTGTAGTAAATTCTCCAAATGGCAAAAAATATGGGTTTATTAACCTGCCGAGCTTTAATGCTGATTTTGAAGATGCTAAAGGAAGAAACGCTTCTGATGACATTAAAAATGAAATTATTAAACTTAAAGCTCAAAACATCGACGGAATTGTTTTGGATTTGAGGAATAACGGTGGTGGCTCATTAACGGAAGTTGGTGATATTATGGGGCTTTTTATGAACACAGGGCCATATGTTCAGGTAAAAGACGGAAACGGAAAAATTCAGACTTTGAAGAGTAAAAGCGATGCTCCAATCTGGACGGGACCGCTTGTAATCATGCAAAACGAACTTTCTGCTTCGGCTTCTGAAATTTTGGCTGGTGTAATGCAGGATTATGGCAGAGCGATGATTATAGGTTCTCCTCAATCATTTGGAAAAGGAACTGTTCAGACGTTTGTGGACCTAAACAGATTCTTGAATACGGAAGATGATTTTGGTTCTTTAAAACTGACAATTCAGAAATTCTACAGAATCACGGGGGAATCTACCCAGAGAAAAGGTATTGTTTCTGATATTCAAATGAAAGACTTCTTTACCTATGCAGAAATCGGTGAAAGATATGATGATTTTGCTTTAGCTTGGGATAAAATTCCCAGTACAAATTTCCAGAAACTGAATTATTTTAATATTCAGGCTTTAGAAAAAGCAAGCAATGACAGAATGGCTAAAAACAGCAATTATCAGTTATTATTAGAATCTGCCCAGTGGAGAGAGAAACTGGATAAAGAAGGAACAATTACTCTTAATATCAATAAGTTTAACGAATTGATGAAGCAGAGAAAGGCTCAGATTGAAAAATTCAAAGCATTAAGCAAATTTGAAAACGGGCTTCAGTTCATTATGTATCCGGCTGAGATAGAAAGAGAGAAAAAAGATGAAGCATTCAAGAAAAAATCTGAAATGTGGATTAAAAATCTGAAAAAGGATCCTTACTTACAGGAAGCAATGAATATCGTTGCAGATATGGGTACAAAATCATAAAACAAGCTAAACATGAAAAAACCGCTAATGAAATTAGCGGTTTTTTTATTGAAATAAATTGGATTATTTAATTTCTATACATCCTACTCTTCCCCCTGCATTACCAGTAGGCTGGGTATGAAAATCGTCTGCTGCGGCATGTACGATCATTCCTTTTCCTATAATGTTTTTAGATTCGTCTGCACATCCAAGACACCATTTATTCGTTTTAAATGTCAAAGTTGCTACACCGTTTTGATCTGCAATTAGATTGCCGATATCTCCCATGTGGAAATGTTCTGCTCCCCATTTTCCGTGGTCATCTTTTGCAGGGTTCCAGTGGCCGCCAGTGGAGGTTCCGTCTGCAGCAGAACAGTCGCCTTTTTCATGAATATGCACCGCATGAATTCCCGGAGTAAGGTTGGTAACATCAAGTTTCATGATAACTTCGTCTCCTTTTTGAGTAAACTTTGCAGTTCCTCCTGTCTGTGTGTTGCTTTTAGACAGGATTTGGTATGTATTTGTCGTTCCGCAAGAAACAGCAAATAAGGCATATCCTGCCAATAATGCTAATGTTTGTACTTTCATTTTTAAATGATTTAAAGTGATTTTACTATAAATTTAAAAAAACATTCCCAATACACTTTATGATTAGCATCTTTTTTATGTTAAATAAGATGTTTTTTACGATTCAGAATAAAAAATTTACAACTCAGTAAGAAAAAATTATCAGAAGTGAATTTTGATCTTATTTTTGAACCGAAAATTAATAATAATGAAAACACAAGTACAAAAATTACTACTCCTGATTGCTTTCTTCGGTTTTATTGTGAGTTATTCTCAGGTAAAAATCACAGGAAAGGTTACTTTTAGAAATAAGGGAGTAGCAGATATAAGTGTTACTCTAAAAGATACTTATGATGGTGCTACAACAGATGCAAATGGTAATTATTCGTTTGAAACATCAGAAAAAGGCGATCATATTCTTACGTTTACACATCCAAAATATAACGATATTGAAAAGTCAATTGACATTGAAAATCAGACTCTTTCAGTAAATGCAGAACTTAAAGAACAAATTAATGAAATTGATGCTGTAGTTGTTTCTGCAGGTTCTATTGAAGCGAGTGACAGAAAACGGGCAACCGCTCTTTTGACTCCGATTGACATTTATACTACCGCCGGGGCAGACGGTCAGATTTCTTCAGCGTTAAATTATCTTCCGGGTGTTCAGAAAGTCGGTGAGACTGAAGGTCTGTTCATCAGAGGAGGTACAGGAACTGAATCCAAGATTTTTATGGATGGAAGTTTAATTAATAATTATTTTTCAAATTCAGTTCCCGGAATTGCAGGAAGGGACAGATTCAACACGTCACTTTTTAAAGGGAATATTTTTTCAAGTGGTGGCTATTCGGCTTTATATGGTCAGGCTCTTTCGGGTGCTTTGATGCTGGAAAGTGTTGATTTACCAGATCAAAGTTCTTATGATTTCGGAATTTCACCCATATTTTTAAGTGCAGGATTTCAAAAATTAAGTGATGATAAAAATCATTCCTACGGAGCGACTTTAGGCTATTCTTTGCTGAGCCTAATGCAGAAGGTATTTAGTTTTAACACAGATTTTATGGATGCTCCCCAAGGATTGAACGGTGATTTTAATTTTAGAGTTAAAACAAAATCAGGTGGTTTCTTCAAATATTACGGGATGTATGATTCCAATAAAATGGGTGTGAGAGTGCCAAGTTTAGAAGCTGATGATCAGTTTAATTTGATAAGATTAAAAGGAAAAAATACATATCACAATTTATCTTTCAGACAAAAATTCGGGAAATATCTTTTAAACGCAGGAGCTTCGTATTCTTACAACCAGTCAGATCTGAATTTTTCTACAGAAAAAAATGATATTGAAGATAATAAATCAGGATTATTAAACGAGGGGAATTATTTGAATTTCAAGGCAGTATTAGAAAGAAAGATCAACAAAATCAGTGCGGTAAGAGGTGGGTTAGAATTTAATAATACAGATGAAAAACTGGATTTTGAAGAGGTAAATAAACATTATAAAGACTTAATTTCTTCCTTTTTCTTAGAAACAGATTTGGGTTTCAGCAACCGCTTTTCAGCTAAAATAGGAGTAAGGGCAGAAAACTCTTCGTATTTAAATAAAAATAACATTGCTCCGCGTTTTGCAATAGCTTATCGTTTGGCTAAAGACTGGACAACCTCTTTTGCTTACGGTTTATTTTATCAAAACCCTGAAAGCAAATACATCAACTGGCCGGCAGATCTTGATTTTCAAAAATCCCAACATTATATTTTTCAGGTTCAGCGAACTACCGAAGGAAGAAGTTTTAGATTTGAAGCCTTTTATAAAAAATATGATCAATTAATCAAAACCTTTACCATTAATCCTCAGGAAAACCAAAACCAGCAGGTACAAACAGCTTTGAATAATGATGGTTATGGCTTTGCAAAAGGCTTGGAATTATTTTGGAGAGACAAAAAAACATTTGAAAATATCGACTATTGGATCAGTTACTCATTCCTGGATTCTAAAAGAGATTTTATGAATTATCCAATGAGTTTAAAGCCAAATTTCGCTTCAGAACACACCCTTTCAGCAGTTGCAAAGCGATTTATTCCGGAATGGAAATTGGGAGTTAATCTCTCTTATACTTATGCAAAAGGCCGTCCGTACTACGATATGGCTACAAAAACAGAAAACGGCGAAATGGTAAACTTCACCCGGAATGAAGGAAGGCTGAAAGATTATAATGCTTTGAATTTTAGTTTGAATTATCTTCCCAATCTTGGAAAGAAAGATGCTAAAGCTTTCACGGTTTTTGTGGTAAGTATTTCGAATATTTTAGGAACGAAGAATGTTTACGGGTACAATTTTTCACAAAACGGATCCCGAAGTTCTGCAGTTGTCCCACCGGTAAATACATTTGTTTTTGTAGGGGCATTTATCAGCTTTGGGGTTGATAAAACACAGGATGCAATTAATAATAATTTGTAATAATAATTTGAATATCAACTAAAAATTTATCTTTGATTAAACCGAAACTAACTTTAAAAAATTAGAAAAAAATGAAAAAATATCTATTAACATTTGCTTTAACATGTATGAGTTTATCTGCTTTTGCTCAAAGCAGTTATGAAAAAATCATGACGGAAAAAATTACCAAACTTGAAGCCGGCAAATCTGCTGATGAATTTCAGGTATTGGCAAATGACTTCGACAGGATAGGGAAAAAGGAAACGAAACAGTGGCTGCCTGCTTATTATGCAGCTTTGGCATATATCCAGAAAGGCAGAATACAGATGAGAGAAGGAAAAATGAGTGAACTTTCTGTACAGGCAAATGCTGCTGAAAAATATTTAGAACAAGCCGAAAGTATTGCAGGAAAAGACAATTCTGAGATTCATTTGCTTAAAAAAATGACGTCTTCCCTAAAAATGATGGAAAATCCTGTAGAAAGATATATGACAGACGGAATGAAAGCTATGGAAGAACTTAAAATTGCCGAAAAACTTGACCCGAATAATCCGAGAGTTGCTTTGATTCAGGCTGAAGATACTTATTTTACTCCTGAGCAATATGGAGGAAGTAAGACAAAAGGATTGGAACAATTCAAGATAGCTTTGGATAAATTTAATGCCTTTAAACCAAAAACAGCATTAGACCCGAACTGGGGAAAAGCTGAAGCGGAATATTTCCTAGGTCAGGATGCTAAAAAATAATATGTCAAAACTTTAAAAGAAAGCCTTCCCCCACGGAAGGTTTTTTTGTGCGGCTCAGTAATAAAAAATAACAGTTCAGTAAAAAATAATTTTTAATACTTTTAATATAAACTAATTTTGGCTCAAGAAAATCAATAATGAAACGTAAAAACTTTATCACCTTATCATGGATATCACTGGCAACATCCATGTTTTTCTTTTTCGTATTTACGGATGAGAAGAATATTAAGAATTTTCTCCTGACAGTGCTTATTTCATTTATGTATTCGTTCATTTTGGGGATAGGAAACGGGTTGATTAATGATTTTCTGAATAAAAAGTTTCCCTGGTCTGAAGCTACTACAAAAAGGGCTATAATAAGTGTTGTTTCAATTCTTCTTGCGAATATTATTTTAGTGTATTTCTGTAATTATATAAATTTTGTGGTTTTCCAGGGAGTAACTGCGGAAGAGTATTTTTCAGGTAAATATAACTATATCAATTGGTTTACGATAAATGTTGCACTTCTGATTTCTGCCTTTCTTCATGCAAGAGGATTCATGGAAGAACTTAAAAAGACATCAAAAAAAGAAGTTGTAGAGCAAAAATTGATCGCAAAATCAGCCAATGCACAATTTGAGAGCCTTAAAAATCAGCTGGATCCGCATTTCTTATTTAATTCTTTGAATGTTTTAAGCTCATTAATTGATGAAAACCCCAGACAGGCGCAAAAGTTTACAGCCTCAATGTCAAAGATTTACAGATATGTTTTGGAGCAGAAAGATAAAGAGCTCGTAACCGTGGAAGATGAAATAGAGTTTGCAAAAACTTATTGCGACTTGCTGAAAACCAGATTCGAGGATAGTGTAGACTTTATTTTTGATGTTAAAAAAGAAGATTATAGAAGGTTTGTAGTTCCGCTTTCTTTACAGTTGATTCTGGAAAACTGTATTAAACATAATTTCGCAACATCTTCAAAACCTTTAATCATTAAAATATTTTCCGAAAATGATACGCTTTGCATTGAAAATAACCTGCAGGTAAGGGAGCAGATAAAGGAAAGTTCGGGAATTGGGCTGTCAAATATTGTTCAACGTTATTCTTTACTTACAAAACGAAATGTTTTTATTGAAAAATCCGAAGAGTATTTTAAAGTAAAACTTCCGGTATTGGCGGATAAGCCAAAGGCAGTCAGTGTAAATATTGATGATAAAGATAAAGCTTACGAAAGAGCACAAAAAAGGGTAAAAGAAATAAAAGGCTTTTACGGAAACCTTATTTCTTACTGTATTATTATCCCGTTCCTGCTTATTTTAAACCTTATTACAAGCCCAAAAAATCTTTGGTTTTATTTCCCGATGCTGGGTTGGGGAATTGGGTTGGTTGCACACGGAATGAACGTTTTTGCAATAGGTAAAAATTGGGAAGAAAGAAAAATAAGAGAAATTCTGGAAAAACAAAACAAACAATAAATGTATACTTATGGAAAATATAGATGAAAATAATATCCGTTACAGGGAAGCAGCCCGAAAAGTAAAGAAAATTAAAAATTTTTATATGTTTCTATTTATTTACATTATTGTAAATGCTTTCATTTTGTTTCTGAATTACAGAGAATTAGAGGCTGGACAAACCATCTGGAAATTCCAATATTTTGCGGTACCTTTTTTCTGGGGTATTGGTCTGATAGGGTATGGAATAAGTGTTTTTTTACCAGGGTTTATTCTGGGAAGCAAATGGGAAGAGAAAAAGATAAAAGAATTGATGGAAAAAGAGAAATAATTTCGGGTTGAAAAGCCTGAACTTTCTTTCCCTGAACACAATAAAAAAATCCCGATTCATAATTGAGCCGGGATTTTTACAATTCAGTAATCAATTTCTACGGTTCGGTTATATAAAATTGCTTTGAGGTAGTTTCCTGCCATACATTTGTCTCAACAAAAACAAACAACTTAATCTTTAAAAATAAAATTATGGAAACTACATTCAACAATAACGAAAGTTTAGCCTACCAAAAAGCGGCTAAAAGAGTAAAAGAAATCAAAGGTTTCTACGGTAATCTTACTTCTTACTGTTTGGTAATTCCTTTTTTAGCCGTGTTAAATCTTATCACCGATTCCAGCCACTTGTGGGTTTTCTGGCCAATGTTGGGATGGGGAATGGGGCTTGCTGCACACGGAATTAATACTTTCGGAATCGGAAAAGAATGGGAAGAAAAAAAAATTAAGGAATTGATGGAAGAAGAACAAAAAAATAAAAGAACATTTAATTAAATAAAATAACCATAAAAATTAGTATAATGAACTACAACCAAGCACAACAAAGAGTACACGACCTGAAAAAATTCTATAAAAGTCTTACATGGTTCGGAATTGTGGTACTAATCATTTTTTGTAATGATGTTTTCGAAAACGGAAAAATAGATTTTACATTATTCAATGGTTCGGTAATATTGACGGTTTGGGCCATTATTTTAGCAGTAAAAGGTATTAAATTATTTATTTTCAATTCAGAATGGGAAAGAAAAATGTTGCAGGAAGAAATGAGAAAGTCAAAAGAACCAGTTCAGTTTTAAGAGCTGATAACTTTTAAGTAATTTTATTTGAATTTTAAACCTAAACCGGGCTCAATGATAAAAACAGTCATTATCGAAGACGAAAAACCTGCTTCAAGGAAATTGGAAAGAATGCTTAATGAATTTCCTGAAATCGAAGTGGTTGCGAAAATAGAATCAGTAGAACAAGGTATTCAATGGTTTTCGGAAAACGGGCATCCACAGCTTATTTTTTCAGATATTGTTTTGGGAGATGGGCTATCATTCGATATTTTTGAAAAAGTTCCTACAAAAGGTTTTATTATTTACACGACAGCTTTTGACCAGTATACTTTGAAAGCATTCAAATTAAACAGCATCGATTATCTTTTAAAGCCTATTCTGGAAGAAGATTTAGCCGGAGCGATTGAAAAATTCAAATCATTTATTCCTTCAGATAATTCTGTCAATTCACAGGAAATTAAGCAATTAATAAAAAAAGATAAAACCACGCTTTCCAGAATTCTGGTAAAGATTGGCTATAACTTAAAGATTGTACAGACGCATGAAGTAAGCTGCTTTTACAGCGAAAATAAAATTGTGTACTTACAGACTCAGGAGCGAATTTTCCCTTCAGATTTCACGCTGGATGAGCTTGAAGATGTATTAGATGAAAAAAAATTTTTCCGTGTAAACCGACAGTTTATTATCAATTCAGATTACATAAAAAATATCCATATTTCTCCAAACTATAAAGTTGATTTGGATTTTCAGCCACAGGAGGATATCACGGTAAGTAGAGATCGGGTGAAAGATTTTAAAGACTGGTTAGTCAGCTAATTTTTAAATAGAGTATAGAAAATAACCTTATCTACTGATAGCCATCAACCATCAGCTAATTACCTGTAATCAATACGATTAGCTTCTGTATCTTCAAGCTGTTTTATAATTGATTTAGGAATCTCATCGCTATCAATCGGGAAGCTGATAGAGTCAGTAACAAATGTTTTTCTGTCTGCTTTCTGAAATATTTCGAATAGGGCTATCGGCTCTTGATTAAAACTGATACATGTACTTATAAAATGCAACTCATGGAGCTTATATTCTGGATTTTTCAACTTTTCCTTGATGTCTTTTATCCTTGAAATAAAATGCCTTTGACGGATAAATGTATTACTGTTCATGATGATAAAAACATAATCTGAATATGCAGTTACTTTACCGAAATACTTATGACGGTCACCACCACTTCTTTCTATTAAATATTCACCTGAAGTTTCCGATTTGTATATTTCCATTGCAGAACGCCAGATTCGGTTGTCTTTGGCTTGCAAAGGATTTTCTGGAAGATTCCGGTTATACGAATACCAACAGCCTACCAAGCTGTCTAAAAGAAAAGTATTTTGTTTCACATTATTCATATCAATCCTCAAATCATTAAAATTAAATGATTCGGTGTTTGAATTGATAAAATCGATATAATTTGAATATCCTAAAACTTTGACAATTATGCTGAGTTTTGCCAAATTGGGTTTGCCTAAAACAGCATTTTCGTTTTGATAATACTTCTTTAATTTATTGATAATCAAATGTTCATAAAGATAATTTGTGCCCAGTAATCCGGGTTCTTTTTTTATGTTTTTTTCTGAATTGTCATTAATAATGAGATCATTAAGTTCTGCAACTACGTAAGACCATTCAGTTTTTGATACATCTCCCCAATGATTTTTCTTTAAAAAATGCAGGCTTAAGAAATTCATCAATTTCTCCAAATGCAGAATATCCTCTTTTTTCATGTATTAAATTTTATAAGACCAATATAAGATTATTTTGAAACCAAATAAGATTAGCGTAAGACTTTTATATTTTAAAATCAAAAGATATTTGGATAGAACTAAAAGATAAAAAAATGGAAACAAAAATGGTATTACAAAATGACTCACTTTGGAATAGACTTCAGAGTTTTTCATTAGACCGTCCCCATGTAGATTTCCCTTTCTCAAAAAAACTGGCAAAAGAAGAAGGCTGGACGTTGGATTTTACTAAAAAAGCAATAGAAGAGTATAAAAAATTTGTTTATCTCTGCTGCATTTTACCAAATGGCGCTTCACCAAGCGAAATTGTAGATAAAGTTTGGCATATGCATCTCATTTATACTCAAAATTACTGGGAAGAGTTTTGTCCGGAGATTTTGCAGAAGAAACTTCATCATCATCCTTCAAAAGGTGGCTTTGCGGAAAAAGAGAAACACATATATTGGTTTTCGGAAACCATAAAAAATTATAAAGAAGTTTTTCAGCAGGAGCCTCCAAAAGATATTTGGGAAAACCAGGGTGAAATTCAGTTCAAGAAACCAAATTGGTTGAAGAAACTCAGATTAATACTGTTTTTCTCATTGCCTTTACTCCTGGTATCTTGTTTGGGCGAAGTTATTGGATCGATAATGTCAATTTTTATATCCGTAGTTGTCATTCTTACAATAGGAATTGCAATTTCTTCATTCAAAAATAATGGTAATGATAAAAATAATAACGATGGAAGTGCGGGAGGTTCAGGTTGCAGCGGAGGAAGTAGTTGTGGAGGAGGAGGCTGCGGTGGAGGATGTGGAGGAGGATGTGGTGGTTGTGGCGGATAAAATAATAAATAAAAAGCTATGAAAAAGATAATCATTCACACAGTTCCGTTGATAATAAGCTGGCTTTGGCTTGTTATAAATAAAGAAACCTACAACCCTATTACTTTGAAAGGCCCGGATTTTCTAAAGTTTTATTTGATTCTTTTATTAGGATTTTACAGTTCTTTTTTTCTTTTGAAAACACTCAGAGAAACTATTTCCAAAACTACATTTTATTTTATGATTTTAATTTTCTCTTTGGGAATTGTAAAACTGATAAGAGGAATTTTTTTAGGGAAACCGATTGGTTTTTTAGCTATGATTTTGATATTGGAAAGTATTGTTAACTTGATTATATGTAAATTAAACAACAACATTAAATAATTTTTTGAAATAATTTATAAAAATAAGCCTGAAATAATCTGTTCCAGGCTTATTATAATTTACTTCTTTTCTGTTTTATAATTCTATTTATACATATAGGAAGTAACTGCCGATAGAATAACGCTTCATATCAAATGTGATTTTTCAAGATTTGTCTTAGGATATTGTTTTTTTATAACTACGCAATTACACCGCTTCCGATAAGCTCATCACCAATGTACCATGAGGCAAATTGTCCTTCTGCAATGGCCGATTGTGGTTCTGCAAATTCCATATAAAACGCTTCTTCAAACTGGAAAATAGTTGCGGGTTGTAAATCCTGTCTGTAACGGAATCTAGCCATTACCTCCATAGATTCTCCATTTTTTAGTCTTAAATCATCTCTTACCCAATGCACTTCAGCATTGTCTACTTTCAAGGCTTTTTTATGCAATCCTGGAAAACTGTGACCTTCTCCAACGAAAATAATATTGTTTTCCATATCTCTGGATACGATAAAACAGCTTTCTTTGTGTCCGCCGATTCCTAATCCTTTACTTTGCCCGATTGTGAAAAATTGAGCTCCCTGGTGTTTCCCGATTACTTTACCATCGGCTTTTTTATAATTGATTTTCTGGCTTAAAAATTCTAATTCATCTTGTTTTGAAGAAAATTCAGGTGTTCCCAGTGTGAAAAGCGGAGAATTTTTAAAAATTTCCACTATTTCGCCTTCTTTTGGAACCAATTGCTGTTGTAAAAATTGAGGTAAGCTCACTTTTCCAATAAAACACAATCCCTGCGAGTCTTTTTTATCAGCCGTCACCAGACCAATTTCCTTTGCGATTTCTCTTACCTGAGGTTTTGTTAGTTCTCCGATAGGGAATAATGCCTTAGATAATTGATCCTGGCTCAATTGGCATAGAAAATAGGACTGATCTTTATTATTATCTTTTCCTGCTAAAAGATGATAAATTTCTTTTCCGTTTTCGTCAATCGTAGAATCTACTCTTGCGTAATGTCCTGTTGCCACTTTATCGGCACCTAAAGACATTGCCGTTTTCATAAAAACATCAAATTTTACTTCTCTGTTACACAGTACATCAGGATTCGGGGTTCTTCCTTTCTGATATTCGTCGAACATATAATCGACGATCCTTTCCTTATAAAGCTCGCTCATATCGATTACCTGAAACGGAATTCCTAGTTTCTGGGCAACCATCAATGCGTCATTACTGTCCTCAATCCAAGGGCATTCATCTTCTAACGTCACCGAAGCATCATTCCAATTTCTCATAAATAAAGCCACCACTTCATGCCCTTGCTGCTGCAACAAATATGCTGTAACACTGGAATCTACACCTCCAGATAATCCTACAACTACTTTCATAATAATTCTGATAAAGTTTTTATCTTTATCTTAAGGGTGCAAAATTACAATAATCCCTTTCGCAAAAAAAGTTATAATTTTAAACATTGATAAAAACGATATTAGTATGAAAAAATTTATTATTCCTTTAATGTTAATACTTTCCGGAGCAGTATTCTCGCAGGTTTCAGTAGGTGCAACCCAGCAAAATAATAACAAATGGACTTTTGGTGGTGGAATAGGAGTCGGTTTCGGAAGTCAGAGTTCGTTTTATCTTCAGGCTTCTCCCAGAGTCGGGTACAGGCTTACAGATGATTTGGAAGCTGGAGTAATTGGAAGTATATCGTGGCAAACATCTGATTATTACAGATCTACTATGTTTGGAGTAGGCCCTTTTGCGAACTATTATTTTGCAAGATCATTTTATGTAGGAGCAAACCTTCAGCATTATTTTATCAGTTATAAAGACAAATATTATGATTATAAGGTGAATGAAGAAGAAACCGCTTTATACCTTGGAGGAGGATATATGCAGAGAATCGGGAATAATTCTTTTATGCAGATTGGGGTGATGTATAATGTGCTTTATAAGGAAAATTCGAGTGTATTTTCCAGCGGTCTGATTCCTAATATAGGTTTTGTAGTCGGGCTTTAAATAAGTTTACTTAATCATTTAAATAGAAAATCCCGAAATTTTCTTTCGGGATTCTTATTTATAAAACTTAATTCTTAATAAAAGATTAACCATTCTCCGCCTCCAAAAGTAAAATAACTCGCGTTAATAATATTGGTATAGGCTGATATATCTATAATAGGAGGCTGCCCGCATTGTACATTTCCGATAGGAAAATAGCCGGCTACGTTTGTTCCGGTTATAGGATCTTTTATCCCGAATTTCATGCCCATATTTTTGGCTGCAAGACTGCTCGCAGGAATTATAGATCCGGGAAGCACATACGGTGATGTATAATTGTTATCAAGAATCCAGGTATCTATCAATGGTTTATCGGGAAAAGCAGGATTAAAAGTATTCGATTGATTTAAGTCTGCTTCATAATATGCATCCGTAGAGACAAATCCGGGATTTGGAGATTCTTTCAGTAAAGATAAGCCTGTCATACTGTTCCTTCCATCCCAAATAGGAGAGCAGCCGCCGGAAACATTTGTCTGGTCAGATTTAAATAGGCTAAATTCTACTTGATAAGAAGTAAAGTTTTGTATGTTTAGATCTGAGCCTTGTGCTGATATACAATAAGATATAATAAAAGCAGTAATTAATAATAACTTCTTCATTTTTATTCTGACTTGGATTAAAAGTTTTTAAAAGAATACTGCCCATGTTGCTCCTCCAAAAGAGAAGTATGAACCATTAACAACAGGGTTAGGATAAGCAGATAAATCTGTAGCTACAGTAGAGCTTCCACAAGTTTCTCCCATGAAGTAATATCCTCCAATATTTACTCCAGAGGTGTTTGTGATTCCGATTTTCATTCCTGTCCAAGTTGTAAGGTTGCTGAATGTAGCTATTATCGGAGAGGGGGTATTATTATAAGGAGGATTAAAGTTATTATTGATATTTACCCTTTCTATTAAAGGAGTTGCGGGATATGTGGGGTTTGGTGCAAATCCTAAATTAACATTCGATTCATAATTAGCTTCACTGGGAGTGCTTGAATTTACTGCAGGAGCTAACATCATTAAATCATTTTGAATATTTCTTGCTTCAAGTACAGGTGTACATCCTGTTGCAGGACTACCCATATTAGATTTCCAAATTACGTACCCAACAAAATGTGGGGTATAATTTTGTATAAAAAGTGAGCCTGCCGGTGGGGTCTGCGCAGAGATATGATAAGAAATAAATATCACTGCAAGTAATAACAACTTTTTCATAAGGTATTAGTTTTCAGATTTGAAGTTTTGATTTACCTTTTTGTTGTAGTCACCATAAACCTGAACGGCCCATTTCAAGATTTTCTCTCTGTCGTTATTTGTTTGTCTCTCAATTTCAGCAAGAGTAACACCTGTAGATGCGATTAATTCTTTTGCTGCCGGAATTAGCATGTCTTTTTTCTCATCACTCAATTCTGCTGAGGTTTTCGGCATTGCAGGAGCTGGATCTTTAATCATTGCCACTTTTTTGATGGCTCCATTAAATTTAGCAACCGCTTCAGGCTTTGTAGCCTGTGGTGTTACATTTGTTGCAATGTTGGATTCGTTTGTACAAGAAATAAAAGGTAGTAATGAAATACTAAGAAGTAAAACTGTTTTTTTCATTTTCATGATATTGATTATTTTATGTTCAATAAAGTTAATTATTTTTCTTAATTAATCAATACTAAGTGAAAAAATAAATGAGATATGTTGTGAAAATGAAAAAAGCACCGAGAAAAATTCCCGATGCTTTATTATGATTAAATTATTTATTTATGATTGAGAAGACTTTTCAGCCGACTTTTTGGTTTTTGAAGCTTTACCTGCCAAAGCGTCTTTTGCTTCATTAACATCTAAAGTAATAGTTTCTCCTTCGTTTAATTGCTTGTTTACCAGCATTTCTGCCAATAAATCTTCAATATATTTCTGGATAGCTCGTTTCAGTGGTCTTGCGCCGAAATCTTTGTCCCAACCTTTTTCAGAAATAAAGTTTTTCGCTTCTTCAGTTAAATCAACCTTATATCCTAATTTTTCTAACCTTCCGTACAATTTGCTTAATTCAATATCGATGATTTTCTTAATATCTTCTTTCTCAAGCGAGTTGAAGATTACAATATCATCAATTCTGTTTAAAAATTCAGGAGCAAATGCTTTTTTAAGGGCATTTTCAATTGTACTTCTGGCTCTGGTATCTGAACCTGTTTTTTTAGCTGAAGTTCCGAATCCTACACCGTCTCCGAAATCTTTAATATCTCTGGTTCCGATATTTGAAGTAAGGATAATAATTGTATTTCTAAAATCAATTTTCCTACCTAAACTATCCGTAACGTGACCTTCATCTAAAATCTGTAACAGGATATTGAATACATCCGGGTGAGCTTTTTCAATCTCATCCAAAAGAACCACAGCATAAGGTTTTCTTCTTACAGCTTCAGTCAATTGTCCGCCTTCTTCGTATCCTACATATCCCGGAGGCGCTCCGACCAATCTTGAAACCGCAAATTTTTCCATGTATTCACTCATATCAATTCTGATTAATGCCTCATCAGAATCAAATAATTCTCTTGCCATTACTTTAGCCAGCTCAGTTTTACCAACACCTGTTGTACCAAGGAAGATAAATGTACCGATTGGGCGGTTCGGATCTTTCAGTCCGGCTCTGTTTCTTTGAATTGCCTTAACAACTTTTTTCACAGCATCTTCCTGGCCGATAACTTTTCCGTTCAGATTATTATCCATTCCGGCTAATTTATCAAGCTCGTTCTTGCCAACTTTCGTTACAGGAACTCCACTCATCATAGAAACCACTTCCGCTACATTTTCTTCCGTTACGGTTTCTTTTTTCTCTTTTACATCTTTGTCCCACTTATCCTGAGCAGCATTCAGCTCCATTTGAAGACGTTCCTCTTCATCTTTAAGCTTTCTTGCCTCAAGATAATCCTGAGCTTTTACGGCTTTCTGCTTCATTTCTTTGATATCTTCGATTTTCTTTTCAAAATCAATGATTTCAGTAGGAACTTTCATGTTTTTAATATAAACACGGGAACCTGCTTCGTCCATCGCGTCAATTGCTTTATCCGGTAAGAAACGGTCAGTAATGTATCTTGATGTCAAATTGACACAAGCCAGAATTGCTTCCGGAGTATATACGACATTATGATGTTCTTCGTACTTGTCCTTAATTTGATTTAAAATCTGGATGGTTTCATCAATAGAAGTAGGTTCCACCATTACTTTCTGGAATCTCCTTTCTAAAGCACCGTCTTTCTCAATATATTGACGGTATTCATCCAGGGTTGTTGCCCCGATGCATTGAATTTCGCCTCTTGCCAAAGCCGGTTTGAACATGTTTGATGCATCTAGGCTTCCCGTAGAACTTCCTGCACCAACAATAGTGTGCAGCTCATCAATGAATAAAATGACATCTCTGTTTTTTTCCAACTCTGTCATGATAGCCTTCATTCTTTCCTCAAACTGACCACGGTATTTCGTTCCGGCAACTAAACTTGCCAAATCTAATGTGATAACTCGTTTTCCGAAAAGAACCCTGGAAACTTTTTTCTGTTGAATTCTTAAAGCCAAACCTTCTGCGATGGCGGATTTACCAACACCAGGCTCTCCGATAAGCAACGGATTGTTTTTCTTTCTTCTCGATAAAATTTGAGAAACTCTCTCAATTTCTTTTTCACGACCGATTACCGGGTCTAATTTCCCATCTCTAGCCAAAGAAGTCAGGTCTCTGCCAAAATTGTCCAATGTAGGAGTTTTACTTTTTGCAGAACCTAAATTTCCTGTAGGCTTCCTCATCTGCTCAAATTCCTCTCTTTCATCATCGTCGTCATATGCACTCATTTGTGGCGCTTGCCCGGAATTTTTAAGCATGGTTTGATACTCTTTTGAAACGCCTTCATAGTCGATATCGTAAGCTCCTAATATACTTGAGGTGGGGTCTTCATATTTGTAAAGAATGCCTAAAAGTAAATGAACGGTATTAATCTCATTACTTTTATATTGTCTGCATTCTAACTCCGCACGTTTAATAGCATGATCTGCCATCTTGGTGAAAGAAATATTGGTAACCTCCTCAGAAATAGGATTTAGACTTGCTGTATTTAGAGTTTCAATTTTTCTTCTGATTTGTGTTAAATCCGCATTAAGGTTTTGAAGGATTTCTTTTGCAGAGTTTTCCGTTTTTATAATACCTAAAAGTAGATGTTCTGTATTAAGAAATTCACTTTTCAGCCTTTTAGCTTCGCTTTTGCTTTGTTTGAACACTTGGCTCAAACCTTGTGAAAACTTATAATCCATAATATATCTCATTAGAATAAAAGCAACATTGCCATTTATTCATTATCTAAATTACAAATATTTTACCAAAAATCAATAAATGACTTTATGGCAGAAAAAATTTTATTATCTTATTGAAAATGATTAAGTTTGTTATCCTCAAAATTTCTCCCATGAATCCCGAAATTGCTACATATATTGGATATTCCGCTTCACTTTTTATCGTGCTGAGTTTTATTCTTAAAGATGTAAGAAAAATTAGAATTGTCAACATGATTGGCTGTATCTGTTTTGTTATTTATGGTTTTTTCAGTGGAATGCTTTGGCCGGTAATCATACCAAACGGATTGATTTGCTTTATCCAGATTTATCATTTGATGAACGGAAAGAAAGAGTAATGAAAGATAAGAAAGTCATTATATCCGCATTCAGCAATTTATATACAGATCAACGCATAGAAAAGGTTTGCAGAACTTTATATGAAAACGGATATGAGATTGAATTGATTGGAAATGACTGGAGTGGTGCAGAAAAAATGTCTCGACCCTATTCTTTTGTCCGGCTGAAATTAATTTCAAAAAGTTTAAAAACCGCATATTTTGAATTCAATTGGAAATTATATCATGAATTAAAAAAGAAAGCAGATAACAATACGGTTCTTCTTGCCAATGATTTGGACGCGTTACTTCCGAATTATCTTTTGGCTAAAAAATTAAATATTCCAATAGTATTTGACAGTCATGAAATTTTTTCGGAAATGCCGGCAATTCAGGGCAAAATGTCACAAAAACTATGGCGCTATCTTGAAAAAAAATTAATTCCCAACATAAAATTAATGATTACGGCAAGTTCAGGATATGCCGATTGGTTTAAAAATAAATATGGAATTTATCCAACGGTTGTTCAAAATGCGCCGCGAAAAATAGATTTTGATATTGAAATTCCTGTAAATACCCCGAAAATTCTTTTATATCAGGGGGTAATCAACCCATTTCGTGGAATTGACAAGGCTATTTTGGCAATGCACCATCTGGAGAATGTGATTTTTAAGATTGCAGGTGATGGTCCGAAGAAAAAAGAATATGAAGAATTAGTTATTAAAGAACATCTCCAGCATAAAATTCAGTTTTTAGGAAAATTATTGCCTGAAGATTTGAGAGAAATTACTTTGACGGCTGACTGTGGTATGAGTATCGAAGAAAATGGAGGAGAAAGTTACTTGTATTCTTTACCTAATAAAGTATTGGACTGTATTCAGGCGCGCGTTCCGTTAGTTTTGTCCAATCTTCCTGAAATGCAGAATATTAAGCAGCAATTCGATGTTGGAGAAATTATAGAAAACCATGAACCTTTATATATTGCAAGAGCAATCCAGGCGATTCTAAATAAAGGGAGAAAAATGTATTTACCGGAACTTGAAAAAGCTTCTCATATTCTCTGCTGGGAAAATGAAGAAGTAAAACTGTTAGAAGTTTTCAAAAGGGCATTCCTATAATATTTCTGTTTTAATTTTAATTGAAATAAACATTTAAACATAATTGCAAATAGATTTACATATTAAATTATCTTTTTAAAATTGGTTATCTTTGCAGAAAGAAAGTATAGAAATGACCATTAAAGAAAAACAGCAGGAAATAATCGACGAATTTGCGTTTCTTGAAGATTGGGAGCAGAAATATGAGTATATCATAGACCTTGGAAAAGAGCTGAAAGGGCTTTCTGATGAGAAAAAAACTGACGAAAACCTGATTAAGGGTTGCCAAAGCAAAGTATGGATTGATGCTGAATTTAAAGATGGAAAATTGTTCTTTGATGCAGATTCTGACGGAATTTTGCCAAAAGGAATTGTTTCTCTTCTGGTAAGTATCTACAGTGGACATTCTACGCAGGAAATTTTAGACTCTGATTTTGAATTTATTTCTGAAATCGGGTTGCAGGAATTTCTTTCTCCTTCCAGAGCCAACGGACTGATGGCGATGACAAAACAAATTAAATTTTACGCAGTCGCTTATCAACTGAAGTCGTAGCCGTGACAAGAATCTTAGCATATCGTTTTTCGGCTTTTGGTGATGTTGCGATGACAGCACCGGTTTTTCGTGAGTTTTTGGAACAAAATCCTGATGTGGAAATTGTTATGGTTTCCAGAAGTAATTTTGAGAGTTTATTTGCTGATATTCCGAATGTTATATTCAAAGGAATCAACTTAGATGATTATAAAGGCTTTTTTGGATTAAACAGGTTGGCAAATGAGCTTGTGAAGGAATTCAACCCTGATTTGATTGCAAATCTTCATGACGTTATCAGAACTAAAATTTTAGATAAAATCTACAGGAGAAAAGGCATTAAAGTCTTTAAAATTGACAAAGGCAAAGAAGAAAAAGAACGTTTGACAGACGTTTGGAATCTTCATAAAGTGCAATTAAAGAAAACGGTAGAGCGCTATGCTGATGTTTTCCGGGAAATGGGCTACAAAGTGGAACTTTCTCATCAATTACGATCTGTTTCACAAGAAAAGTCGGGAATAGGTTTTGCTCCTTTTGCTCAACATAAAGGGAAAATGCTTCCTCTTGAGAAATCTTACGAATTGGCAAGGCATTTAGCTCAAAAAAATACAATTTATTTTTTCGGAGGAGGAAAAAAAGAAACGGAAACACTGGAAAAGTGGGAAAGCATGATTCCTAATTCCAAAAGTTTATCAGGAAAATTAAGCCTAAAAGAAGAACTAAAAAAAATATCGGAACTCGAGCTGATGATCTCTATGGATTCTGCCAATATGCATTTGGCAAGCCTTGTAGGAACCAGATGTGTTTCTGTTTGGGGATCAACCCACCCATACGCCGGATTTTTAGGATTCGGGCAAAGTGAAGATGATGTGGTCCAGGTAAAAGATTTGACTTGCCGGCCTTGTTCTGTTTTTGGTGATAAAGAATGTTATCGCGACGACTGGGCATGCCTGGAAGAGCTTGATATTCAGAAAATTATCGATAAAATTTAAAATAAGGAAAAGGCTCCTATTAGGAGCCTTTTCCTTATTTTAAAGGAGTTTCAATATATGCTTTTTTCTGTTTTTCTTCTGCGGTATAAATTTCTTTATTGTTGATATCAGTCAGTTTTATGTAATCTCCTGATCTATTTACTTTTAAAGTTATTTTCTTTTTATCGGAAGGATTTGTGAGAATGATTGTGTTACCTTTCATTGTAACATCTAATTCAATCTCTTTTGTATCATATAAAACGTTAGATTTTTTAATATCCTGATCAACAAGTTTTACCTGTTTTTTGGGTGAACAAAGTTCCAGATATGCTTTTTCATTACTTTCAAAGATTAATATTTTTAAAAATACTTGTTTCGCTTTAATATAAACCACATTTTTGGTATCGATATAATGACTGTATGTTGCGTTATCTGTGAAGGAAAGATCCGTAAGTTTTGAAGATTTTATGACTTCAGGAACTTGTTTTTTCTGTGAATAGATGTTTTGGAACGTAACTGTTAATACTAACGATAAAAATAGTGCTTTCATTTATAATTTATTAAATTATTTCTTCTCCATGAAGTTTTGAAGTTGGCTTTTCATTCTAAATTCAAACAAAAATAAGAAAAGATAATAGAACGTTCCGAAGAGGAAAGATTTTTCAGAAAGGTGAAACCATTTGGTCAGAATAGCAGAAATTACGAGTAAAACAATTCCTGCAATCATCACAATAAAGTTGAAAAAGTCTGTATTGCTTTCCACTTCTCCATTCAAATGATTATTGATAATGGGCTGAATAGCGGCGATGAAAATAGGCAAAGAAAACAGAATATCCTGTGTTATAAATAAAATGAGTATTGGAACAAAGATCAATGCAATCAAAAAAACAGAGAAAAATATTTTTCCTGTTCCTTTTTCATTTACGAAAGAAAACCAAAAATAAAGACTCAGGAACCAGAACAATTGCATGAATGGTGTATATAGTACAAAATCGAGCTTTAAGGCATAAAATTCCCGGCCTGTAAAAAAGCATTGCTTCAAATACAACAATGCCATTAATAGGTATATCCAAGTAGAGGAAGAACGTAAAATATTTAATATTCTTCGCATAAATCTTTTATCTGATAACTTCTAAAGGCGCACCTTTTTTCGGACGGTGAAGAACCAAATCATAAATTTCTGTACTGTTATCTTTCAGTTTAGCCTGAAGTGGAGATTCGTCTTTGCTTTTGCTGTCGGTTCTGATAAGCGCTACCATTCTTCCTTGTCCGTAAAATGCCAATTTATAGTTTTCTAACGGCAAAACCTCTGTAATATTTTGAATCGTAGCGGTTGTTTCAGATTTATCCTGTTGAATATCTGAATCGCTGAAGTATAAGGCTTTATCAATTTCAGTATCTCTTGTTTTCGTTTTAGCTAAAAAAGAAGAGACATCTTTCTTTTGAAGAATATCTCGAAAGTTATTGTAAACGGCTAAAACTTCCTTTAAAAGAACGTCTTTATCTTCATTTAATAAAGTCTCAGATTGTGACCACCCGACAACTTTGTAAGGAACAGTTGAGGTGAAATCCCAAATTTGGGTAAATTCTTTCACTTTTTTGGATTTTTCAGTGTCAAATTTACAGTCGACGATGGTTTCATAATCCGGAGAATCCATGCTTGCATATTTTAATACTCTGAATTTATAATATTTAAGTTCTGTATCATCCAATTCTTTGTCGGATTTTAAAGCAATTTTAATGCTTTGTTTTCCAGAACCTAAAATTTCTCTGTTGATAGGAATGGTAAGATTTGTCGCTCCGGTTTGATAATAATAAGCAACTAAAATATCATTAATATAAACCTGAAAATCTCCCGAAGCATCGAGACTTAGAGCATAAAAAGGGCCGGATGTATTTTGTTTCATTTTGTTTTCGTGATTAGTATTAAGACTTGATGTTTGTATGTTGCTGTCTTTTTTCTGACAACTTATGATATTGAAAAACAGCAGCGCAAATAAAATGTTCTTACTCATTACATTAATATTTATTTTCTTTTCCTTCTCCGAAGGTCATGCTTACGGGAGTTCCCGTATAACTAGGTATCAGTTTAAATGGATCCAGCGTCTCAGGCGCTTTATTTTTAGAATTTCTCTTCATTGAAAATTTATAATAAACCGTTACCATAAGACCGGAAAATTTGGTTGTAATATCTACCTTGTTATCCCAGTCAAAATTTGGACTTAAAGTTATTTTAAATGAACAATCTGCTTTTACTCCCGCCTGTAGCTCCACTTCAGGGAATTTATTGATTTGCTTGTTGCTCATTGCCAATCCCATTTCCAGCTCCAGTTTTCCGCCAAAAGTTCCGGAAAGTTTCATGTCTGAATCCCATCTCTGACCTTCGGGCTTGGCATCATTCCATTTAATATAAGCTTCTTCGAGTGCTAAATTAGCATAAAAAGTAAGATCTATACGGTAGTTTATACTTAAAGAATTGAAAGACATTTTTTCAATAAGCCAGGTCGTCAAATCCAGAAAAGTGATAAACTTTCCGTACACCGGAATTTTATCGGCTAAGGCGAGTAAATCAATTTTTAAATCTCCACCAATGAGAGGGGCGCATTTTACTTTTCCGGCAATTTCTAAACCTACGAAATCACCACTTTTGGCAAATTTCCAGCTGACTCCTGCAGACGGAGCGGGAGGGAGCAGAGAAAGGCTCATCATGCTTCTTCTTCCCGCAAGTGATGGTGGAAGGGTATCTGCTGCATCTCTGGCGTCTTTTGCGCCTGCAATTTTATCGGCAAGATCATAGACAGATTTTAAAATGCCGATCATTTTTCGGTATTTTTCAGCGAATTTCCAGCTTAACTCGTGAGATTCTCCACCATTGAAGGTAACTTTAGCCGAAAGACCAAAATTTCCTTTCATCGTTCCATAATAACGATTGGCGGCTGTTCCTATTTTCTTTTGGCCGTCTTTTGCATTTTTGTTGTTAGTATTTTCCTCGCGGCGCAAATCTCCGAGCGCGCCCACATCGCCTGTGTTTCTAACATCTCTCAATGAAATGGAATCTCTTGTAGCCTTACTTTCTGTCCCGTAAATATCATAAGTTGGTTCAGAATTTCCGAACCAAACGGGATCTGTGGTGTTGTACAGAATATTAAACGACCATTCTACATCAGGAAAAATTCTTATTCTCGCTAATTGATTCGGATATCTGCATGTAGATATTGGAACAAAATAAGACTGAATTTTGTCTTTCGATAAAAAGAAATAATTGGCCAGCCATGCATCTGCTACAGGAACATCATTAAATTCGTTTTTAGCGACGACAACGGTTTTATTATAGTAATAGCTTAAATTTAATTCTAACTTGTTCTCACCAATATAATTAAAATCAACACCTTCTTTCCAGTCCTGAACATCAGAAACGTCTCCCGATGGAGCTTTGTTTGGATCGGCATAAACGTCTGTGTCATTCGCCTGAGTTGGGTCAGTTTTAGTGGAATAACCTTTTTTTGTCCAGTGTGGGGCTAGCACTCTGTCCATTAAAAATAAATTTTGCGGATGATCGTGCTTTTCCCCCTCAGGAAGAAGAACACCGGTACAAAGCACATTTTTATTCTCAAGCTTATCTAAGGTGATCGATACTTTTTTCTTTTTCTTATCTCCGGTTACAATGTCATATGTACTGATGGTTTTATCCATTTTATCTGTTGCATCTTCATCAAAAATGACAAGAGGAGCTTTGGTTTTATCATCTTCATCAGCGATTGAAATTTTGCTGTACCCGCACGGATCAAACTCTTTCTTTTGATATTCTATATCACCGATATATTGAATCATGTTTGACTTTCTTACCTCCATTTGTTTAAGAATAGTCTCGGTAGATTCATATTTTACGGCAAAAACGGACGAAACTTCCACTTCGTCAAAGTCTCTGTGAGAATCTGCAACCTTTCGAATTTGGTTGGAGTCTGGCTGAAAAGTGTATTCTTTTTTAGTTTTTTTATTGGTTACCTTTATTTTAACCGAATAATTCTTCGTTTTCTGATCCTTTTTATGAAGCTTGTCTCTCCAAGAAGGATCAATGTAAACAGGAAATTCATAACCAATATTTGCTGAAGTCAAAGAAACACTTCCGTTGGCTTTTTTTATTACAGGAGAATAGTCTTGTAATTTTCCTTTAATAATTGGTTCCTGAACAATTACGTTATTATTTTCATCGGTAAGATGTATCTCGACTTCCAAATCCGCATAAGTTGGTTCTACTTCAATTTTTCCATACTTTTCAAGATACTGATCGCTGATTTTCAAAGGAAGCATGTGAGCCCAAGCATAAAATTTTATGGTTTCGCCATAAGAATAATAGCCGTCATTGATTCTAAATTCTTTTATTTCAGGATCTATCTTCTGTTTATCGAAATAAGCTAAATAAATTTTAGGTTTATCAATCGTAAGAAAAAGGAAATTGAGCCCTTTTCCGGGAACCATGCTGAAAACCTCCATTCTATGATAGTTTCCAAGCCAAACGTCATTGGATTCGGGTGTGATTTCTATTGTAGACCCCTGTTTGTACTGCATATCAATTCCCATAAATTCTACGGGTTTCGGACCGCCGCCTAAATCTGCCCAAAGAGGAAGTTTTTCTCCTTTCGGTGTTTTTTTAGCTTCTTCCCAAAGATAGGATAGAATGAAGGCCCATTTTGCTTCAGCAACGGTGGTGTTCGGATTAGAAGTTCTTTCTCCCAGAATCGTGGAGTCATTTTCTAAAACGAAACGGTGTTTCCTTCCGCTTAATAAATAAAGTACAGCGTCTGGAACAACCGTAAATGCTTTTGTGCCGTCAATTTCATGATAGCAGGCTTTTATACCTCTTACAATTTCTCCCATGTTATTTTGCATTTAAATGATCGTACGGGTAAGTAAGATTATAGTTTTTCATGTCTATAATCGGGCTTATGTGGGACTGAAGCTCTTCATCGGCGCCTTGAATATTGCTTTGAGAGGGCTCACCGATTTGCCCGGTTTTCATGATGCTTATGCAGTCTTTTCCTCCAATAGGGCAGGTTGCTTTGCTGTCCTGAAGCAAGATATAACCATCGGGGGGAGAATATTTTTCTTTTTCATAAAAACCGCTCCATTCCGTCACGGTAGCCACGCAGGGAGCATTATTCATTTTTTTGCAAGAACCAAAAGTGTTTTTCTCGAAAGTAGTTCCGATATCTTTGTGAGTGGCGGCCAATTTTGTACTGCCGTTAAGATCATTGATGAAATATTTTTGCTGGGTGAGTACTTTTAATGCATCCGGAGTAGTACCAAACTGACATTGGCACAAGGCTCCCTGTACTACTTTTTCTTTTAAAGACATATTAATATAATTTGTGTGGTGTGTAAATTTAGTGTTTTTTATTCAAACAGGTTTTTACCAGTCATTTTCATATTCATTTTTATAAAACCCCCAACGGTTAGGCTCAGAAACGACAAGTCCACCAGTGATAAAAGGACTGGTTCTGCTTAATTCTTTATCTTTAAATTCTTCAGTATTTTCCTGATATTGGGTGTAATTTATTCTTTTTACAAAAATTTTATTTCCTGACCAATCTTTTGTGTAAACTTCAAAATAAGCCTGAATATGCATTGGGAAATGATGATAAAGATCCATATCAAAAATGACTTTTAAACTCATGAAATAATGTTGATCTGGATTGTTTTCAGGAACAAAATGAGAATGTGCATTTTGTTCGTGACTTTCAAATTCAATAACAAATGAATGATAATTTGTCGGGATTTTATTAATGGTCTGAATTCCAGTAAATTTTAAAGGGGATTTGTAAGGAACAACTGCCAAATAAAGAGAGGTTTCCGCCTTTCTTGTTTCTCCGTAGTCAATGAATTTTGGGTGAAAAAAAACGTTCCAAAACCAATCGTATTGGAGGCTCCTTTCTAAAGCTGTTTTATTGTCAATTTTTTTATCGACAGTGAGGAGAAAATTAGTCAATGATTCACCAGAATATTTTTCTAAAATTTTAGATTTTTCCTGAATCCAACGTTCTTTTATTTCCTTAATATTAATGATTTCGTTGCTGGAAAGCCCCTTTTCATTGATATGAGTCGTAACAGGATATAGAGATTTTGAAACCGAATTTGAAAGCATTTCGCTAATGCTGTCTGGTTTGTGCTGATCAAAAAACACGTTCTCTTTAATGATGCTTAAAAAGCCTTTGTGGCTCTCGATATTTAAATCAACAGTAACGTTATAATCAATTCTTTTTAATGGAATTTCTTCGCTGTTTGAGAAATATTTTACGGAAACATTATACTTCCTTTGCTGTAAACCCTGTGGTTTTATTCGAAGGGTGTTGAGTCGTCTTAATATTTCTTTTTTTGACATGGATATGTCCATAATTCATTCATTTTAGCCTTCAGACATAAAGTTTTATTGTTCCAAATTTAATAAATAGAATATAAATGACTGAAAATTTAAACTCAATCACAGAAATTGAGATGAAATTGAATATTTGGTTTAAAACTTTTATATTGCATTAAAACAACACACATGGAAACAATTAAAGTTTTTTCAAACGGCGGAAAATTATTTTATAGTGAAGGAAATTTTGATAAATGGTGTGTTTATTATGAATCCGGGGAAAAACCAATGTTTCCCCCAACAGATAAATATTACTTTAAATACTTGCTGAGAAGCAGTAGAATGTATTCTACAATTTATGATGATTTATTTTCTGTTTTTAATCAGACAACAGATAGGGTAGAAGAAGAGGTCTTACAAAATATTGTAATTCTTTCTCAAAAGTATGGAGCTTATGCTATTCAGTTTGAAATTTTATTCACTGTAATTTATTGTGCGATGATTTCTGAAGAGAAAAAGGAGCATACAAGATTGGGAAAAAGAATTAAAATGCTTGGCATTCATCAATTATTAAAAGAAAATTTTAGCGTTGACGAAGCTGCGGATTTCAGCAGAAATAAAAGCTGGAAAGTATTAGCAGCAGAATGCAATAAATATGGTTTTTAGATTAATAATTTTTAATTAAAAGTTCCGTAATACTTCCTCTCGCCGTACCTTTCGAATTAATACTTCTCTTAGCTAGGACTCTCTCAATATTAAAGTCTTTATACAAATTATCAAAATATTGATTTTCAATATCAATATTTTTCATGTCAGAATTGCTTAGCAACCACGAAACATTTTTATCATTCAGTTTTTTGCAAAATTCTGATAATCTTTCCTGCTCAGCATCAGAAAACTCTTCAAAATTGTAAGAATTGAAAGATGCGGTTTTGCTTAAAGGCTTATAAGGCGGGTCGAAGTAAAAAAAAGTGTTTCCGCTGATATATTTTTCAGTTTTGCTATAATCATCATGTAGAATGATAACTTTTTTCAGAAATTTGTGAATGTTTTTCAGGTTTTCAATGTCGTAAATTCCCGGAGTTTTGTGTTTACCAAAAGGAACATTGAATCCATTCTTTTTGTTCACCCGATACAGGCCATTGAAGCATGTTTTATTTAAATAAATGAAAAGAGCGGCCTGTTTGTAACCTTCGTCAATTTCAGAATTAAAAATACTTCTGTTTTCTAAGAAGAAATTTCGTTTCCCCTCCATGTCTTCAATAGAATTATGAATGGACTTTAGCTTCTCCAGTTCATTGAGGAAGTTTTTGAAATCGTTTTTAATGCTGAGGTAGGTATTAACCAGTTTTTCGTTTTTATCAGCAATTACAAACTTTTTGATGTTTTTGAATTGGTTTCCAACTTTGAAAAGCATGGCACCACTCCCGATAAAAGGTTCAATATAAGTGTCAAAGTTTTCAAAATCAGGAGGAAGATTTCCGATAAGGGACTCCATAAGCTGGGATTTTCCGCCCGCCCATTTCAAAAAAGGTTTAATATTGCTGTTTTCCATTAATTATTTCAAAAATAGCCCTTTGAAAAAGGACGAAGAGAAGATTCAAAGGTATTAAAATTTGGTATTATAATAAATACAAAAGCCAACACTTTGAATAGGCATAAATAAAAAAAATCTCCCAATATATTGAGAGATTTTGTGGGCCCTGAGGGATTCGAACCCCCGACCCTCTGGGTGTAAACCAGATGCTCTGAACCAACTGAGCTAAGAGCCCTAAATTTTTAAAAGTCTTAGGAACTTTTGTGGGCGATGAGGGATTCGAACCCCCGACCCTCTGGGTGTAAACCAGATGCTCTGAACCAACTGAGCTAATCGCCCTCTGTAACGTTATTTCCGTTTAGAGTGGTGCAAATATACGACTTATTTGGAAATCTCCAAATTTTTTTCTAAAAATTCTCCCACAACAAAGTTGCTTCCACCAATAAAAATCATTTCTTCATTTGTACATCTCTCTTTTGCAGAAAGATACGCTTCCTGTACAGAATCGAAAATTATATAAGAAATTTTTGCCTCAATCAGCAAATCTTCATAGTCTTTCGGGTGCCTCCCCCTGTTGATCGAAGGTTTAGCAAAATAAAATTCCGAATTTCCAGGTAAAATCTTCATCACTTCGTCAATTTTTTTGTCATTCACAAACCCTAAAACAATATGTTTATATTTATCGATTGAGCGCAACTGAGCGAAAACCAGCTCCAAACCGGCTTGATTGTGTGCTGTATCACAAACAGTAAGTGGTTTTTTTGAAAATTCAAACCAGCGACCGATAAATTTTGTGTTTTTGTGAACGTGTAAAAGCCCGTCTTCAATATTTTTATCGGAAATGATAAAATTTAATTTTTTTAATTCTTCAATCAAGGCTAAAACTACTTTAATATTTTTCTCCTGATAATTTCCTTTTAAATCCGATTTTACATCTGTTTTTAATAAAGTTGCATCAATAAAAGGAGCATTTTCTTTTGCAGCTTTATTTTTAATGATATTCTTCACTACTTTATTCTCATCTCCGGAAATAACGGGGATATTATTTTTAATGATTCCGGCCTTTTCTCCTGCGATTTCTTCAATGGTATCTCCTAAAATGTTTTGATGATCAAGCTGTACATTTGTAATGGCGGAAACCAATGGCTTGATGATGTTTGTTGAATCTAATCTTCCTCCCAGGCCCACTTCGATAACGGCGAAATCTACTTTTTGCTGATAGAAATATTCAAAGGCCATGACGGTAGTGAATTCAAAAAATGAAGGACGAATATCTTCAGGTAGTTGTTTTAACTTTTGGATAAAATTAAAAACAAATTCTTTGTCGCAATTTTTGCCATCCACTTTTATACGTTCCGTAAAATCAATGAGATGGGGTGAGTTATATAAACCGGTTTTATACCCTGATTCTTGTAAAACAGAGGCCAGCATATTACTTGAAGAACCTTTCCCGTTTGTGCCTCCGATATGAACACATTTAATCTTTTCCTGTGGGTTTCCGAAAAACTCACAAAGCTTAATGATATTATCCAAACCCGGTTTATAAGCCTTTTGTCCATCGATTTGATAGTTCGGAGCCTGTACGAAAAGCCAGTCTACAGCTTCCTGATATTGTTCCTTTGTCATCCTGCAAAATTCATAAAAGTTTTTGAAAAAAAATATTAATTTTTACAAACTGTAACTTTTTTATATTTGGCTCGTCTAATTCGGAAAAGCTTATAAATATGAAAAAAGTTTGGATTATTGTTTTTGGATTAACTTGTTTGGGCATACATGCCCAGAAAAAGTGGTCTTTGAGAGAATGTGTAGACTACGCAGTGAAACATAATCTTCAGGTGATCCAAAATGAATATTCAAAACAATCTCAGGATAATAACCTAAGAATTGCAAAGAAAAACTCTTTACCATCTGTTTCTGCAAATATCGGAAATACCGTGAGTTTTGGGCAGATATCGTTCGGGACGGGGAGTTTGAGAAATGACAAATACAGTAATAATGCAAACATTAATGCTGATGTTTTGGTTTACAACAATGGAAGACTGGATAAAACGATCAGAAAAGTAGAATTTGATGTAGAAGCAAGCTTGTTTGATATTGAAACCGTTAAAAATGATATTTCGCTTCAAATCGCTCAGCAATATTTAACGACTTTATTGAATAAAGAAATTGTGAAGATTTCTGAAGCAGCCGTTGAAAATGCCCAAAAACAACATGATAGAGCAAAAATCACCACGGAAGTCGGAACAACGGCTCAAACTGTTTTTGCGGAAGCCCAAGCTGCGTTGGCAAGAGAAAAGCAAAATCTTAAAACTGCTGAAATTAATGTGGGAAGAAGTTTATTTGCTTTGGCTCAGCTGCTTCAGTTGCAGGAATATAAGGATTTTGATGTAGAAGATGTTGTAGTTTCGGATCAGCTAACACCGGAGCTGAGATCTGTTGATGATGTTTTAAAGACTGCTTACGAAACACAGCCGCAAATAAAAGCTGCAGAAAGCAGAATAAAAGCTGCAGAAGCTCAAATTGAAGTTGATAAGACCGCTTTTTGGCCTACTGTAACGGCAAGTGCAGGTATTGGCAGTTTCTATAATAATCTTTTGACTACGGATAATGTAGGCTCGGTATCGGTCTATATAAAAGAAAGAGGTTTATTTCCTCAGTATAAAGACAATTTTGGACAGCAGGCTGCATTGTCTGTAAACATTCCGATTTTTAATAAAGGAATTACAAAATTGCAGGTAGAGCAGTCGAGATTGAATGAAAGTGTTGCTAAAAATACTTTGGAGCAGCAAAAACAGACGGTAAGACAAAATGTTCAGCAGGCACAATTTGATGTTGATGCAAATTATGAAATATATTTATCGGCGGTAGAAACAGAGAAAAGTACAAAACTTGCATTGGATTTTGCGGATAAAAGTTATGCGGCCGGAAGATCAACAATCTATGATGTGAATGTTGCAAGAAACAATTATGCGAATGCACAGGGTTCTGTGGCTCAGGCTAAATTTAATTATCTTTTCAGTCTTAAATTGTTGAATTTCTATGCAGGAATTCCATTAAGTTTGTAAAATGTCTATTCAATCCTTAGAAAAATATTTACCACAAAACACGCTTCAGTATTTAAAAATCTGGTTTTCAGATTACTATATTCATATTAAAATAACTCGAAATAGGAATTCGAAACTGGGAGATTACAGAAAGCTTCCGGACAATTCTCACGAGATTACGATTAATTCCACACTTGCACCACAGCTTTTTTTCTTTGTTCTCACCCATGAGCTGGCTCATTTGATTGCTTTTGAAAAATATGGCAGAAAAATCTCTCCACATGGTAATGAATGGAAGGAAACTTTCAGGCAAATGCTTCTGCAAAGCCTTGATATTTATGAAGAAGAACTGAAGCCTATCATTGTGCGATTTTCCCAATCTCCCAAAGCTAATTTTATGGCAAGTCCGGATTTGGTAAAGTATTTTCATATTGAAAAACAGGAAGATAACCTCCGGTTTATTGAAGAACTAAAAAAAGGGGAGTATTTCCTTTACCGCAATGAAAAGTATTTATTAGAAGGTCTGATTAAAAAAAACTATCTTTGTAAGAACCTGGCTACTGGAAGGAAGTATTCTTTCAAACCTTTGGCGAGGGTAGAAAAATGTAGTTAAGCATGTCAAAATCAGATAAATACTGTGTGATAATGGCCGGTGGAATCGGAAGCAGATTCTGGCCGATGAGTACGCAGAAATTTCCAAAACAATTTCAGGATATTTTAGGAGTCGGGCGTACGATGATTCAGCAAACGTATGACAGAATCAGCAGGTTAATTCCTAATGAAAATATATTTGTAATAACAAATAAAGAATACATGGAGCTTTCTCATCAGCAGCTTCCGGAAATTCCGGTTGATAATATCGTTGGTGAACCTCTAATGAAGAATACGGCAGCATGTAATCTGTATATGGCAAATAAAATTGCAGAGATTGATCCTAATGCAACGATGGTTGTTTTGCCTGCTGATCATTTGATTCTGAAAGAAGAAACTTTTCTTGAAAAGATAGAATTGGCTTTTGATCTGGCTTCAAAGCACGAATATCTGGTTACTTTAGGAATCACACCTACGAGACCAGATACGGGATACGGGTATATTCAGTTTGTTGATAAACATGATTCTGAATACTATAAAGTAAAAACTTTTACCGAAAAACCCATTCTGGAAATTGCCAAAAGTTTCTTAGAAAGTGGCGATTTTCTGTGGAATGCAGGGATTTTCATTTGGAATGTGAAAAGTATTTATCATGCATTTGAGACCTATCTTCCGGAAATGACACAGCATTTTATGGCTTGTGAGTATAATGCGGAGAGTGAAAAAAACTGTATAGAGCTTATTTATCCTAAAGTTCAAAAAGTTTCTATCGATAACGGGATTTTAGAAAAAGCTAAAAACGTTTATGTGATTCCCGCAGATTTAGGATGGAGTGATCTTGGAACATGGACTTCAGTTTATGAAAACACGGAAAAAGATGATAATGGAAATGCTGTAAAATTAAAACATCTTTTAGCGTATAATTCCAAAGGAAATATTATTCGGTTAAGAAACAATAATAAAGCGGTGATAATTGACGGGTTAGAGAATTATATCATTGTAGACACCGATAAAGCACTTCTGATTTGCCCAAGAGATAATGATCAGCTTATAAAAGATTACGTCCTTGATTTGAAGAACTTCAAAAAAGGAGATAAATTCATGTAAAATATTGGCATAATTTCTGCCAGGTTCTGATTATGACAAAAATTACGTCCAAATTTATACTGTTTATCTTCTTGATTTTAGGCGTTTTATCCTATTCTCAGGTAAAGAAAAAATTTATTAATATTCCAACAGCCTTGAATGGGATTATTCCCAATGACAGGGTTGATTTTTGGGTATTAGTCCATAATGAATATGGAAAGGATACCGAAGTAAGAACCTCCGGGACGAAGAAAGATTATATTCCCCAATCTTCCGGATTTGATTTGTTTCCTGACGACGACAGCTTCTATTATATTGTTTATTCCTCTGCTGGAAAAATAAATTATGTAGTTGATTTTGAAGGTTTAAAGGATTTTATCGGGAAAATAGATAATGCCGATGAAGCTTCAATCGCAGCTACTATTGATGGATACCTTATTGACGAAGAATTTAAAGATGTTGCTGCAAATTATTATGAAGATGCTTCCGCTTATTATTTAGATTTAGGGAAGATTACATCAAAAGAATGTCCTTATCAGAAAAAACATTTTACCTTAACGGTAAATAAAAAGTCAGGAACTATAACTGATGTAAAGGATAACGGAACCTATATTGAGCTTTATAATAAAAAGTGCGCAAATAATCCTAGACTTTTGAAAATCGAGAAAAAAGAGGAGCCAAAAGATGAGTCTAAAAAATCAAACAAATCCACAAAACGCAGATGATTTTTACGAAACAGAGCGGTTAATTATTCGTCCGATGTCATTGGACGATAAGGAATTTATCTTTGAACTTTATAACAGACCAAAGTTTATAAAATACATTGGCAATCGTAATATAAAAACGGTTTCTGATGCCGAAAATTATATTAAAAACAGGTTTCTTCCCCAGATGGAGAAACTGGGTTTTGGAAATTATTTAATAGTTACGAAAGAAGGAAATCACAAAATAGGAGGGGTGGGAATCTTCGAGCGGGAAGGTTTGGATGTTGTAGATATAGGCTTTTCGCTTTTAGAAGAATTTGAAGGAAAAGGCTATGCTTATGAAGCTGCTTTGAAAGTAAAATCTGTCGGAATGGGAGATTTTGGACTGAAAAAGATTTCTGCCATTACTTCAAAAGATAATTTTTCTTCACAGAGATTAATTGAAAAATTAGGGCTAAAATTTCAAAAACATGTTACTCTTCCAGACGAAGACGAAGAGCTCATGTATTATGAAACAGAATAATTTAGTGGTTAATTTGTCATCCTGAGAGCAACTCAACAATGTTTTTATAACTTCGGACAGATGCTTTCAGTATGACAAATAAAGTGAAAGATAATTTATCCTCCCAAAATCTGTTCAGCAGCAGTTTTTGAAGTCACTTTTTCTATAACCCTTGTACAAATCCCTTTTTCATCAAAAATAAATGTAGTTCTTACAATCCCCATATAAGTTTTTCCAAAAGTCTTTTTCTCTTGCCATACCCCAAATTTTTCAATGATATCTTTGTTTTCATCGGCGATCAGATCATAAGGAAAAGCATATTTGCTGTGGAAGTTTTTCTGTTTTTTTACAGTATCTCCGCTTATTCCAAGAAGTTGGAAACCGGCTTTTTCTAATTTAGAATAATTGTCACTCAGATTACAGGCTTCAACCGTACATGTCGGAGTGTTTGCCTGGGGATAAAAGAAAACGACTAATTTATTTCCAATCAATTTTTCAGAATCTATGGTTTCCCCATCTTGATTTATTCCTTTAAATTGTGGTAATTTATCTCCAACTTTCAGCATAATATTCGATTTTGAAAGCTAAAATAATAAAAATATTGTTGTATTGAGGGTTTGAGAACTTCTTTAGTTTAAGTCTCTGCCGTTTTAAACGAATTGTTACTATTAATACGGAAACAATAATTGGATCTTTTTATTCCTTCATTAATTAAAGTGGTTTTAATCTAGCTCAATCGGATTATATGGTTTTGCTTTTACGGTCTCCCTTATTACATTACCTTCGGCATCATAAGAAGAACCATGAAAGAAAGCCGGATTATCATGATAGGTTTTTTGAATTTCTCTAAATTTTTTTCTGGTTATTTTAAAAATTTGATCTTCATTCCTTAAATAGATATTCATAGGCTTTTTATCCATTGCTATTGCTGTAAAATGATAATGATTTTTCCTGTCCTCAATCTCCATAATCAAACCGGGTAACCCATTAAAAAGATAAGGGCCATTGTTTATTGGAATATCTTTAGAATACCAAGCTGTATATTTTCTTCCGCGAAATTCCGCGGTTGCTTTGTAACAAGTGTATCCAAGAATACTTTTAGTGTCATTTCCTAGTTTCCAGATAATAGCTGGCTGTTCTTCGGTATACTGATAATTATCTCTTGCTTTATCCTGAATGGTTATACTATTTTTATTGAGATCCCGAAGAACAACGGGTTTCCATTTCGGATAGACAGGTAATATCTGGTTCATTTCTTTTGCGCTCACGTTGTTTTGATGGCTAAACTTTTCTGCCAATGAATCGTATTTTATGGTGTTTAGCTCAAAAAATTTAGAAAAATTTTTTCCCAACTCCAATACACATATAACTTCTTTTTTGTTGACTGATTTAGGATTTGAAACGTAATTTAATTGATAATACACATTTTGTATGCTTTTATCAAACATCTCTATACTATATTTATCGGGAGGAAGAGAAAAATTTCCTAATACAGTTTGAGATTTTACCAAAATACAAAACATGCAAATTAATGTACTGATGTAATATTTCATATATTAAAAAAAATTAAATCCGTACAAATAATTGTACGGAATGATTAAGGTCAAGGGAATAATTATTAACATTTAATATCGTTGAAATCCTGCTGCGCATCAAGGAATTCAGCAACCGTATTATAATTTGAAGCTTGTAACCAATAAACAGCTCCACATGGCGCGATACATTGTATCCATTGAGCGGGTAATTTGAACGTGATTGTTTCTTTTTCAATCTCAGGTTTGCTCTCTACAAGATCTTTTGCATTCATCATTATTCCTGTGATCCCAAATAATGAGGCTAATAAAATAATTTTTTTCATAATGTTTTTAGAATGTTAAAATTAAAAAAAATAACTAATTGAAATTGCTATGCATAAAAATTTCATTACAAAAATTGAAAATAATTTTGTTTAACCTATGTGTTTCATACATAAAGAATGTACATTATTACTTTTTTAGTATTTTTGACTAAAATCTTCAAAATGTATATAAAGACAGACCAAATAAGAAAGCTGAGAAGGGAAAAAGATTTCTCTTAGGAATATATGGTAGAAATGCTAGATCTTTCTCAGTTTCAATATTCAAGGATTGAAAACGGAGAATGCAGCATAGATTTGGAGAAAACAAGTAAAATTGCAGAAGTTTTGGGTACTAATCCATTAGATATTATAGAGTTTTCGGATAAACAAGCTTTTTTTAATTGTTCACAATCAGGCAATATGAATGTCATTAACAATAATGAAAGTTTTGAGAAAGAAAGAGAAGCTTATCTTGTACAAATAAAAGAGCTAAAAGAAGATAAAGAATTTCTGAAGCAGGAAAATTTATCCTTAAAGAAAATGTTAGAGAAACTGGTAAAATGACAAAAAAGCAAAGAGCAGAGCTCGTTCAGGTTGAATTAGAAAAATTATATCCTGAAGTTCCTATTCCGTTAGATCATACGAATGCTTATACTTTAATGGTTGCTGTTGCGCTTTCTGCACAGACGACCGACAAAAAAGTGAATCAGGTAACACCCAAACTTTTCAAAGTAGCAGGAACACCTGAAAAAATGGCAAAATTGGAGGTTGAAGAAATCAGGGAGCTCATCAAAGAAATAGGGCTCTCAAATACAAAAGCCAAAAACCTAAAGAGGATGGCAGAGCTTTTATTGGAAAGGCACAATGGAGTAGTGCCTCAAACATACGAAGAGCTGGAAGCTTTACCGGGTGTTGGCCATAAAACAGCTTCTGTGGTGATGAGCCAGGGCTTCGGGTTTCCTGCTTTCCCTGTTGATACGCACATTCACAGACTGATGACCCAATGGAAGCTTACTTCAGGAAAAAACGTAATAGAAACGGAGCGGGATGCTAAAAATATTTGGAAAGAAGAGGTTTGGAATAAACTTCACTTACAAATTATTTTCTACGGAAGAGAATATTCTCCTGCGAGAGGAAAGGGGGAAAAGGATTTTATTACAAAAATGATGTTTGAGAAATAAAAATTCCCCCTGGAGGGGTAGATTTTTGTAAAACAAAGACGGGGTTAATCAATATTCATACATCCAACAGTCTCCTATGATAATTGATCTGCCCCAAATGATAACTCAAATGACCGAATAAGTGAGTCAGAAAATAGCCTGTTGTCATTTTGTACCCTAAAGCTTCAAGGGGATATTCTTTTTCCAAATCATTTCCGTTGAGCTGATTCAGGGTTTTGATAACAATGTCTAATGTGCCTTCAACTTTTTCAGTTAATTCAGTTTTTGGAATATTTTTTAAAGAAAACTCAAGTTCTCTGTTTCTTACATATCCTGAATTTCCAAGAATTGCTCCAACATAATGATTGAGATTCCCCACCAAATGAAGGCAAAGATTACCTCCGGAATTCAAAATATTCTTATCTGTCTCCCAAAGTGATTTTTCATTTTGGTAAGACTCAATTTCTGTTTTTAATTTATTTAAATCTCTGGCGTAAAGAGATTTTAGAGATTCTGTTATCATTTTTTTTGATTAAAATTAAAGTATACATCTAAATAAAAAAACCACAAAAATTAATTTGTGATTTTCATATTTTGTTGAAATTTATTTCTGCTTTTTCGCCCAAAGTTCCATTTTTCTGTTTAAAACGTCTAAAGGAAGACATCCCTGACTCAAAACTTCATCATGGAAACTTGCTAAATTGAATTTGTTTCCAAGCTCTTTCTGATATTTTTCTCTCAATTCACGGATTCTCAGGGAACCTATTTTATATCCCAACGCCTGTCCAGGCATTGCCATATATCGTTCTACTTCAGCAGTTGCACCTGCTTCATCGTAAGAAATATTGCTTAAGAAATATTTGATGGCCTCTTCTCTTGACATTTTTCCGGAATGTAAACCTGTATCAACAACCAATCTCACGGCTCTCAACATTTGGTCACTCAAATATCCCATTTTTTGATAGGGGTCTGTATAAAGCCCGAATTCAGGGCCCAGGGTTTCACAATAATGCGCCCAGCCCTCACCATACGCTCCAAACCAGCCAAATCTCATGAATTTTGGAAGTTTTGTATTTTCCTGCTGTAAAGAAACCTGATAATGATGTCCCGGAATTGCCTCGTGTAAGAAAAGAGACTCCATTCCGGAAGTAACATTGAATTTTTCCGGATCCGGAAGTGGGACGTAGAAAATCCCGGGTCTTTTTCCATCAGGAGTTCCCTGGATATATTCTGCGCTGGCACTGGCCTCCCTGAATTTTTCCGTTTGTCTGATTTCAAATTTTGTTTTAGGAGTTATGCTGAACATTGTTTTCAGCTTTGGAGTAATTTTCGTTAAAATCCCATTAAAAGCATCTAAAACTTCTTTTGAAGTCTTGTAAGGCATTGCTTTAGGATCTGTTTTTATATAATTGATAAATTCTTCCAACGTTCCTGTGAAGCCAACCTGCTGTTTCACTTTTTCCATTTCTGAACGGAGCATAGCAACCTGCTGTAATCCTATTTTATTGATTTCCTCAGGTGACATATGGGTTGTCGTCCAGCTTTTTGCATAATATTGATAAATCTCCTTTCCGTTTGGTAAGCTGTTGTAACCATCTGTTTCTCTTGCCTTGGGCAGATATTCTTTTTCTAAAAACTCACCCATTTTTGTATAAGCAGGAATGATTTTCTTCGTAATAGCATCTTTGTAAAGTGTAGAAAATTTATCTTTTTGAGCCTGTGTAAAATCTTTAGGGAATTTTTTTATGGGTCCGTAGAAAATATTTTTATCTAAATCAGTTGAGGTGATTTCCTCTGATTTCATCTGAGGAATCATTTTGATTACCAGTTTTTTAGGCAAAACAAATTTATTATTGATTCCTTCACGGAAATTGTCTTTTGCGGCATCCATCCAGTCTGGAAATTTTTCCATTCTTTTCAGCCAGTCATTATAATCTTTTTCTGTTTTAAACGGTTGGCTGCCTTCTCCGCTTCCATACAAAGGAAAACTCAATGGAAGTCCTCCAAATTGTGTAAACGGAATATATTCCGGATGATAAGCGTAGGCTTCAATTTTATCTTTTAATGTAAAATCCAAAACATCGTACACTACTTTATCGTCGTCGGAAAGGCTTTTGTAATCAACATTATCCAACTGTTTCTGAACCGAATTGTAAAAAGCAACTTCCCCGGAAATGAAATCTTTATCAATATTAATAGGTAGCTGATCGTTATACCTTGTATCTCCTTGAGAAGTAGCGTCTAAAGGATATAATTTAAGATATTGCTCATAATAATTTGAAGCAATGGAATCCAGATTGGATGGAGTAACTTTCGTTAGCGGAGAATCGGATTTCTTGCAGGAAGCAAGACTTATCACGAGTCCGAACCCTAAAATACTTTTCGATAAAATGTTTTTCATTCTTCAGAATCTTTATGTAAACAAAAATAGCTATTCTTGAGATATTCCGGATTATTAATTAAAGTTGATTTTAAAAAAATACTTTTCAAAAAATTTTTCACATTCAATCAATTTTTTATCTTTGCTGAAAACGTTTAACAATCATATTATTACAGCTCTTTTTTAAGAAATAATGAAAGGGATTTTAAAAATTTACCATCCGGAGGAAACGCTAAAGTACAATATTAGAAATACTTATTGCAAAGCAGTTTACAGCAATCAAAAACACTTTTTAGAAGTTGAGATTATTACGGATGACAGTGTGGATCACGTAGATGATGATTCTTTACAGTATAAATTTCCTCAGCTTTCACTTGAAGTGTTCGATTTTCCTATCGAATCATCAGAAATAGAAGGGAAAACCATCAACATCAATGATTCTGATGAAGATACTTACACAGAAGTTGATCTGTTTGATGATGAAGATGCCTATATTTATGATAATGAGCTTTTTTTCGAGAAGAACGAAGAAGGAGAACTTCAGGTAATCTGGAAAGGAAACATTGATGATTTTTACACAGGATCGGATACTCCTATTCCTTTTAGATTAAAATGCGAATTTAAACAAGACGATATTGAGGTAGACGAAGATTAGAAATAGTCTTTATGTTCAGTATTTTTTATATCAGATTTCTTTTCAAATCTATTTTGGAAAGAAATTTGCTGTTTGCAATAATATAAATTAATTTTAAGTTGTTTTTAAGCAATTTTTAAGACATCAATTAATAATATTCAATTACTTTTGTCGTTTAAACCTTTATTAAAATATTCACAGGAATGCTGTTAACGGAACTTACTCAGATTTTATTTGCACAAATCGCTACACCTGCAGTTGCCGCAGAAGATTTAGAATTTTCATTTTGGAAAATAATGTTCCACGGGGGAGCTTTCGCTAAAATAGTGATGGTTACGGTTTTAGCACTGGGAGTGTTTTCCGTGTATCTGTTTTTTGAGCGTTTTTTCTTTATTAAAAGGCTGACTTCAAAGACGGATTCCAATTTTATGGATAATATTGAAGACTTCATCAAAGAAGGGAAAATAGAATCGGCAGCAGATTACTGTAAAAGACAAAATTCTCCTGAAGGAAGGATTTTGGAAAAAGGAATTTCAAGATTGGGACGCCCTGTTTCTGATATTGTAAGCGCAATGGAATCTCAGGCTCAGGTAGAAGTGGCAAATATGGAGAAAAACCTGAATCTTTTGGCTGTTGTACCAAGTATTGCTCCGATGTTAGGGCTTTTAGGAACGGTTATCGGGATGATTATTGCTTTCTTTAATTTATCCCATGCAACCGGCTCGTTTTCGCCGAAAACACTATCTGAAGGTATTTATACTGCCTTGGGACAAACGGCTGTTGGTTTGGCTGTGGCTATTCCTGCAAACTTTTTCTACAATATTCTTTTAACGAGAATTGATAAGTTTGTATTGAAAGCTCAAAATATGTCTGGAGAATTTTTAGACCTTATCAATAAACCTTTATAATCTTTCTTATGAAAATTCAAAGAAGAAATAAAGCGAATCCGGAATTCAGTTTGGCAGCGATGACAGACGTTATCTTGCTGATGTTAATCTTTTTTATGATTACATCGTCGGCTGCCAATCAGAGTGCGATTGATGTAAAATTACCTCAAGCAGGTGCTGTGGATGATAATATTCCCAACCCTTTGACGGTAAGCATCAAACCGGACGGATCATATTTTGTGGATGACAGTCCGATTACAAAAGATCAGTTGGAACCCACCATTGTAAATAAACTTACAAACCAGACAAACAGATCTTTTACGATAAGAGCGGACGAAAATACAATGCATAAAGACGTTGTTTTTGTAATGGAAATCGCTGAAAAACATAAATTTAATATTGCCATTGCAACGGTTAAAGATAAGTAGCACATCCGGGACTTCCGGTAAGGATCATTTCAAGATGAGAAGCCATATTATAAACAGAGACGAGGAAAATAGAGATAAGGTAAAAAGTGCATTGCTTTCCATCCTTATCTGGTCTGCAATTTTGTTATTTGTTTTTTTATATAAATTGAAACCGGAAATTGATCAGGAACCTGAAGTAATCACCACTATGCTTGTCAATTTCGGGGATAACAGAAATGGAAACGGTATCGAAGAACCTGCAGAGCAGGAAGGCAGCTTGGCAGCAGCAACTGAAGAGGTGATTCCGGAACCTGTAGAGACACCTGTACCTGAAACAAAAACAGTTATTAAGCCGGAGCCAAAGCCGGAGCCGGAACCAAAGAAAACAGAGGTGAAGGAAAAGGTTATTACGGGAAATAATTCTAAAGTTACAGTTCCTAAAAAAGAAGAATCTAAAAAAGCAGATAAAAAAGCTACAACAGCTACAAGTTCTTCAAAAAATACGACAAAATCCGGTGCAACAACGGCTAATTCTAAAACAGGGAACGGTGACGGAAAAGGAAATGCTGCAATTGGTAACTTAATTAAAGGAAGAGGAACAAAAGCAGGAAGCCAGGGAACAGGAGACGGGATCGGAAATGCGGGAGATCCTTTAGGCGGAGACGGAAATGGTGATAGTAAAGTAGGAATTGACCGAAAATTGATTGGCTATATTCCGGGGACGATGGGAAGAGGAGGGGCACAGCCGGCAAACAGCTGTACAGCAAGCGGAACCATTACAATTGCTTATACCGTAGATAAAGCAGGGAACGTGGTTTCAGCAAGAAGGGCTAGCGGTACGTCTGATCCATGTATTGCTTCAAATGCTATCTCATGGGTTAAGAAATATGTAAAGGCTGAAAAAGCAAGCACATCCTCCACCGGAACATATAAAATTACATTCTAAAAATACAAAGCACTTTATTATTCAAGTGCTTTTTTTATTTCGTTGATTCTGTTGATTACAGGAAGCGCGAAAATCCCGCTGGTTTGAAGATATAGCTCGTAGAATGTTTTTGCTTTATCTAAAAAGTCTTTATTGTCTGCTCCTTTACCGTTAAAATAAAAAAGATTCCCCAACATTTCATAATAATCTTTGTGATCTCTTTCCTGCCTTTCATTGACGAGCTCAATAATTTCTTCTTTTGTTTTTGACGAAATTGCTGTAAAATCAATCTTGAAAATATCTTTCATTAACGAATCAAAATCTAATTCTTTCTGCATTAAACTTTCTTCCGGTTTATCCAGAATCAGTTTTTCTAATGCTTGAGTTAACTGACGTATTAATCGTAATGTGAATTCTTTATCTGTGATCATAAGTTTGGTTTAAATTAAGATGAAAAAATTAATATGGGATTTTAAAATTATGCAAAAAATAAATATGCCAATGCGATAGAAACAATAACGCCAACTAGATCCGCCAAAAGCATGGCAATTACTGTATATCTCGTGTTCTTTATGGCTACAGCTCCAAAATAAACTGCAATCACGTAAAATGTTGTATCTGAGCTTCCCTGTAGAACCGCCGCCAATTTTCCCTGAAAGCTGTCTGATCCGAAAGTCGACATAGTATCAACCATCATTCCGCGGGCTCCGGAACCTGACAAAGGCTTGATTAAAGCTGTCGGAAGGCCATCTACAAAGCGAGGGTCAAAATGCGCAGCATTGGCCACCCATTTCATTCCGTCAATAATAACATCAAAAACCCCTGAGGTTCTTAGCAAAGAAATTGCAATAAGCATTCCGACCAGATAAGGAATAATCTTTACACAGGTTGTGAAACCTTCTTTTGCTCCTTCAATAAAAGCATCAAAAACGTTGATTTTTTTATAAACCGCTCCCAGAACTATTGCCAGAAAAATGAATAGAATTAACCCATTACTTAGAACTTTACTGAAATCATCCAATTGATCCTTGCTTAATTGAACTAAATATAAAACCAGCAGGGCAATAACTGCCGAAATTCCCCCAACATAAGCGATAACAACAGGTCTTAATAAATTTATTTTTTGATACAAAGAAACAATGATCATTGCTGCTAAAGTTGCTGCAAAGGTTGCAATCATACACGGAAGAAATATATCTGTCGGTGTTTTTGATCCCATTGAAGCCCGGATTGCAATAATAGAAACCGGAATCAAAGTCATTCCTCCGGCGTGAAGGCAAAGGAACATAATTTGGGAATTACTTGCCGTGTCTTTATTGGGATTTAAGGTTTGCAGGCTTTCCATGGCTTTTAAACCAAAGGGTGTTGCGGCATTATCCAGCCCTAAGAGATTTGCGCTGAAGTTCATCAGCATATGCCCGAAAGCGGGATGGTTTTTAGGGATATCAGGAAATAATTTCGAAAAAAATGGCTGGATTAGCCTACTTAAAAGATTGATTCCGCCGGCTTTTTCCGCGATGCTCATAAACCCCATGAATAAGGTCATAATTCCAATTAATCCAAGACAAATTTTTACGGCAGTTTCAGAAGTTCCGATAACGCCGTCTGCTTCCTGAACGCGGTAAACTTTTACCTCTTGTTGTAAAGAATCTGTTTTATAGTGAATTCTGCTGTCTGCAAAATTGGTTTTTTTCATCAAACTGTCCCGGACGACAGGAGAAAGTGTATTCATTTTTTGTGTTGCAATCTGTACAGTATCGCCGCCTTTTCCTACAACCATATCGTTGAAAATGGTTTTATAATGACTTGATGAGACGTATTTTATACTTGCAATAGCAATGGCAATAATAATAAAAGCCGACCAAATTCTGCTGAGAACCATTTGATTAAATTAAAATTTTAGAAAAGATAATAAATTAAATTTAATGAAAAACTATTTGTCTTCAAGATAGACTAAATGTCCTCCAAAATCATCATCTAAGTTTTTCAACACTTTTGCGTCCTTCATTTTCTTCACTAAAGCGTCAATGAAGAAACTTTTTTCAAAAAACTGCCGGTGAATTCCCGGTAACAATTCCATAAAATAGTCCATTCCTATTTTGTTATTGTGAAGATCCATCTTTGTTTCTAAAGGCTTATTGGGAAACAATTCTTCATGTAAATCTGTTATTCTTTTGCAGAAATCCAATGCTTTTTCAGGTGATGAAACTTTGCAGCAGTACATCATGATAAAGGAACTCCAGAGCGCATGTCTGAAAGCATTTCCAATTCCGTTATTAGATGCTGTTTTCGGAAATTTTTTCTGAGCTATAGTAAAAGCCTGAACGGTTGCATGAAAGCTTAACAGAGAGAACAAAGGATGCGGTAGCACGAGCGATAAAAGGCGCATTATCTTTTTAAAGCTCATACTTCGAATTGTATTAAAAAATATTTTGAAAGTCCTCATAAATAAAAAATCTCTCCCCAATTAGAGAGAGATTATGTTGTATTTGTTACAAATATTAAGCATTTACTGCCAATAAATTTACTGTTTTAGATACAGTCTCCTTAATTTCAGTTCTTTTCACGATAAAATCAACAAATCCTTTTTCCTGAAGAAATTCTGATGTCTGAAAACCTTCCGGTAAATCTCTGCCGATGGTTTCACGGATAACTCTTGGTCCGGCAAAGCCAATTAAAGCTTTTGGTTCCGCCATAATGATATCTGCTGTCATTGCGAAAGAAGCTGTAATTCCTCCAAAAGTAGGGTCACACAGGTAAGCAATGTATAAAAGTCCCGCTTCTGAAAGCTGAGCCAATTTTGCCTGTACTTTTGCCAATTGCATCAAAGAATATGTTGCTTCCTGCATTCTCGCACCTCCTGACTGACAAATAATCATATAGGGGAGCTTTTTTGCGATACAGTAGTCAATTGCCCTTCTGATTTTTTCACCCATTACAGAGCCTAAAGATCCTCCGATAAAAGCGAAATCCATACAAGAAACCACCATTTCTGTCCCGTTTACCGTACCTACACCGTTTCTGATAGAATCGGTAAGTTTGGTTTTTGCTTTTACTTCTTTTAAACGATCTGCGTAAGGTTTTGTATCTTTAAAGTTTAGGATGTCTATACTTTCAACATTAGCGTCTAATTCAGTGAATTTACCTTCGTCAAAAAGGATATCAAAAAATTCTGCACTTCCTATTCTTACATGAAATCCGTCTTCTGGAGAAACATAATTATTTCTTTTAAGTTCTTCATGCTCAACTACTTTTCCTGAAGGAGTCTGATGCCAAAGACCTTTGGGAACGTCTTTTTTCTCATCAGTAGAAGTTGTAATGTTTTGTGCTTTTCTTTTAAACCACTCGAATGCCATCTTGTCTGTATTAATGTATAAATGTAAAATGTATTAATGTAAAAGCCTTCACTATGATTACTTTTTACATTAATACAAATGTACAGTTCTTATTTTAAAGTATTTACGTTATTTAAATCTTCAAACGCTTTTACCAGTCTTGCAGAGAACGTTTCTTCGCCTTTTCTCATCCAGACTCTTGGGTCATAGAATTTCTTATTAGGCTTTTCTTCTCCTTCCGGGTTTCCGATTTGAGTTCTTAAATAATCGATATTTTGTACCATATAATCTCTGATTCCTTCTGTATAAGCAAACTGAAGGTCAGTATCGATGTTCATTTTGATTACACCGTAGTCAATAGCTTCTCTGATTTCTTCCAAAGTAGATCCAGAACCACCGTGGAATACGAAATTCACTGGCTTTTCGCCAGTTCCGAATTTTTCCTGAACATATTTCTGAGAATTATCAAGAATTTTTGGAGTAAGAACTACGTTTCCTGGTTTGTAAACTCCGTGTACGTTTCCGAAAGCGGCAGCAATTGTAAAATTGTCAGAAACAGCCTTCAGTTTTTCATAAGTGTAAGCGATATCTTCCGGTTGAGTATACAATTTAGAGTTGTCTACGTCAGAGTTATCAACACCATCTTCTTCACCTCCCGTAACGCCAATCTCAACTTCCAAAGTCATCTGCATTTTAGCCATTCTTTCGAAATATTGAGTAGAAATTTCTAAGTTTTCCTCTAAAGGTTCTTCAGAAAGATCCAGCATGTGAGAAGAGTAAAGAGATTTTCCTGTTTTTTTATAAAAATCTTCACTGGCATCCAGCAATCCATCAATCCAAGGCAACAGTTTCTTTGCACAGTGGTCTGTGTGAAGAATAACAGTAGCTCCGTAAGCTTCTGCAAGTGTATGAATATGTTTTGCTCCGGCGATTGCTCCTAAAATAGCCGCTTTCTGACCGTCATTGCTTAATCCTTTTCCTGCATTGTAAGCAGCTCCACCATTAGAGAACTGAATAATAACAGGTGAGTTTAGTTTTGCTGCAGTTTCCATAACCGCATTTACGTTGCTTGAACCAATTACGTTTACTGCTGGTAATGCAAATTTATTTTCTTTAGCATGCTGAAAAATATCAGTAACTAATTGACCTGTGGCAACTCCTGCCGGGAAAATTCTGCTCATGTTTTACTTTTTAGTATAATTATAGGGTGTTTTTAAATTCCTGTAAAGGTAATAATTTTTAAGATATTGTTAATTTCTTTTGTCTCTTCCCCAAAGTAGCTTCTGGCGGATGGTCTCATAGAAGCTCAGATTGTTCGGCTGCACCAAAAGTATCTGAAAATTTGCTTTTTTAACGATAATTTCTTTATCTGTTTCTATGTGTATCAGTCGAGAATCAAGTGAAAGAGAGTATTGTGGTACCCGGCTTTCAACCTTAAATTTAATTTCAACGCGGTCATTCACAACCAAAGGTCTTACATTCAGGTTATGAGGAGCGATAGGTGTGATGACAAAATTTTCGTTGTTTGGAGAAATGATGGGGCCGCCACAACTTAAAGAATAAGCAGTAGAACCAGTTGGTGTTGAAACAATAACTCCGTCTCCCCAAAAAACATTTAAAAATTCGTTATTAATATATGAATCTACCGTAATCATCGATGTTGTTTCTTTTCTTGAAATAGTAACATCATTTAAGGCATACGGAAAAAAATCCTCCAATTCAGGAGATACCACCTGGATAACAGCACGGCGGCTTGTTTTTACATCACCTTTTAAGATAGAATCTAATTCTTTAAAGGCTTCTTCTTTGGTAAAGCTTGCCAGAAATCCTAATCTCCCTGTATTTACACCAACTATTGGAATTTCAAGATCTTCGATAAAGGTTAAAGAATTTACAATCGTTCCATCTCCCCCGAAAGTAAAGAAAAGGTCAACCTCTTTATCCAGAAGATCCTGTTTGTTGTTAAAGGTTTCGAATATTTTTGAAAACTGAAGAGCTTCAGCCATCTCATCATATAAAACAGATTTTACACCTCTGCTTTCAAGCTCCGAAACAAATTTGCTTAAATATAAAAAAGTGTCTAGATCTTTTTTTTGAGAATATATGGCTGCCTTCATTAGTTTTTATATTTCTATGAATTTTTGGAAAAACCCAAATCTGTCCTTAAACAAATCTGATTTTTCATCAGAATAGTATTTTTCAACGATTCTATAATCATATCGGTCGAATGTTTCATCAATAGAGCTCAGATTTTCATTGCTGATTTTTATGGTAACCTGAATAGCTTCATCTGACATAAAACTGATAAAAGCACCATAAAATTTTGAATTATTACTTTCTACAATATTCGCAATCTCAGTCATGGAGTATTTTCTGGAAGGAACCTCTACTGTAAGAATTGCTCCTGATTCCGAAAATAGCGGATACTTTGATAAATCCTGAAAAATATCTTCACAGCTGATATATCCCAAATATTTTTCAGCTTTGTTGATAACAGGAATCACATTGGCATTGAATGTGTAAAACAACCGGATGCTGTCCATGATATTGTTATCCTCAAGAATAGCAAAACGTTCGATTTGATGTTCCAGATCTTTCAGAATTCCTTCTTCTTCATAAAGAAAATCCTGGGCAATTGCTCCGTAAAAGTGATGAGATTTTTTGATGAAAATATGAGAATATCCAAATGCTTCTAACATGTCTCTTGCTGATTCTATCGAGTCAGTTAAACTAAAACACGGAAAGTCTTTTGAGATATAGTCCTTGATAAACATTGTGCTAATTTATAAAAAATTAAACGAAACTTTTTCTGAAACTCAAACTTTTTTTTAGCAAAAATGAAAAAAATGATTTTAAAATTTGTTTGTGATGAAAAAAAAAGTATCTTTGTCGCCTTTCATTTTTACTTTTTATTAGATTTATTTCAAACTGCACTGTCTTTTAGACATATGCAGTTTTTTATTTTAAGGCCTTTGCAAACTCCCACATTACGATTCCTCCGCAAACACTTACGTTTAGCGAATGCTTTGTTCCCAATTGTGGAATTTCCAGGAAAGAATCAATATTCTGTAATGCTTCATCGCTGATGCCTTCCACTTCATTTCCTAAAATAACCGCGTATTTTTTTAATTTGTCTATTGTAAAATCCGTGATCATTTGGCTGTCAGTTGTCTGCTCGATGCCAACAATTTCATAACCTTTTGATTTTAACTCATTAATCGTTGTATTAATGTCGCTTTCGTAGCCCCAGTCAACACTTTCTGTTGCTCCTAATGCAGCTTTATGAATTTCACGATGCGGCGGTTGAGGTGTAATTCCGCAAAGAATAATCTTTTCAATTAAAAAAGCATCTGCGGTTCTGAAAGTTGCACCTACATTATGCATACTTCTGATATTATCCAAAACCACAACCAAAGGGATTTTTTCAACAGTTTTGAATGTTTCTACGTCTATTCTGTTGAGCTCTTCCAGTTTTAATTTATGTACCAATGTATTATTTTGTTGAGATTAATTTTCCGTCTTTGTAAACCTCTGTCTTTTCTATGCTTCCATCTTCCCGGTAATGAATTCTGGTTCCGTTCCATTTATCATTTACGAATTCCGTCTCTCGTTGGATTTTTCCTGATGGATAAAGCATTCTCCATTTTCCTGTAGCTAATCCGTTGTCATAATATCCGATTTGCTTTACAGATTTACCATTTTCATAATAAAGTTTATTTTCGCCCTGCAATTTACCAAATTTAAAATTTGAAACTTCAGTTATTGTTCCGGAAGGAGAATAAAAAGTTGCAGTTAAACTATTATCATAAATGTTTTTCTCACCATTTCTAAAGACTTCTTTTGAAGTTAAAACTCCGTTTTTATCGAAATATTGCCATTCTTTTACTTTATAATCTTTCTTGTACTCTCCTTTTGCCTGCACTTTTCCGTTATCAAAATAGAAGATGGCATTGCCTTCCAGCTTTCCATTTTTCCATTCGGCGATTTCCTTTACTTGTCCGTTTTCGTAAAATTGTTTACAACTCCCTTCCTGTAATCCGTTTTTAAATCCGCAGGGCTTTTGGGCAGATATAATGCCAAATGTGAAAGGGGCTAATAAAAGTAGATATTTCATAGTTTCTTTTTTTTCAAAATTAATATTTGTTAGAATAATTTTATTCAATGTAGGGTGTTATAATGAAAATTTAACGTTTTTTCTACCCAAATTTGGGTATTTATTCTCTTTTGTAAAATATCTATATTTGACTAAAATATAGGCTATGAAAAATGTACTCGTTTTAATGACCGTAGTATCTGCTTTTACTTTTACGAAAGCACAAAATACTTATTATCCACAAGCTTTCTTCGATAAACAGCTGGCTCAGGATATGATTGGTTTTGGAAATTCAACCATTGAAGGGGTGGCTTCCACAAAACAGAAAAATAATTGGGGAATCAAACCTTTATTAGCTGAAAAGCATTATGCTAAAAAAGGAACTGTTGTTATGCTTTTTCCGGTAACTCCTTATTTTGAAGAGTTTTATAATATGCGAAGAAAATATGAAAACAAAAAAACTACAGTATATATGTCTGAAGAGGCGTTCAAATATAGAATCGAAGCTTTAACTGACGACCGAGGAAGATTTAAATTCGAAAAATTAAAACCCGGAAAATATTATTTAGAAACAATAATCAATTTTACGGCAACAGCAAGTTATAAACAACAAACCGGACAATCAGATGCTTATAATGCCTATGGAGGATATTTATACTCCACACCAATATATCAGACGTTTTTCTATGGCTATTCTGCCGGTAACCGCGAAAGCAAATTTGTAGAAATAAAAAAGGATGGCGAATTGAAGGAAATCAACCTGTAAAATTTGATTCTTACTTTTTTAATCCCATAATTTGATGAACGCTTCTTTCAATATTTTGGGCTAACGCTTCCATCGGAATATCATTTTCATCATTGTTGAAAGGATCTTCTATTTCTTCTGCAATAAGCTCAAGACTCATTAAAACATAATATACAAAAACCGTCAACGGAATCATAAAAAGGCCGATAGTAATAACATAGGCAATGGGTAAAGCGAAAACGTAAAGGATAATAAACTTTTTCACAAAAGACGAATAAGAATAGGGGATGGGAGTATTTTTAATTCTCTCACATCCTCCGCAAACGTCCAGAAAGCCGGAAAGTTGAGTATCTAAATATAGCATCTCAATTTCTGAAATTTTCCTTTCTTTTTTTAATTGGTTTAATTTGTGAGTGAGCAGAATAACGATTTCACTCGGTCCGTGATGTTTTATATGTTGCTCAATTTCAGAATAGTCTTCATCTAAGGCGAGCCTCGTTGACTCTTTTGAAAGATGTTTTGCTAAAAAGTGAGGGAAATACTTCAAATATCTTGCAATTTGTTCTGCATCCTGTCTGTTATCCCCTAAGATGGAGTTGATTTTTATGGCAAAATTTCGGGTATCATTTACCAGTTTACCCCAAAGTTTTCTTCCTTCCCACCACCTGTCATAAGCCGTATTTGTCCTGAAAACCAATAATAAAGAAAGTACAAATCCTAATAAAGAATGAATCATTCCCACATTACTGATACCTGATTTTGAAGTAAGGTGAAGATATTCAACCTCCAGATATTCAATCCCCCAAGAATATAACCCCACCAGAACCATGGTTGGGAAAAGGATTTTCATGGTATCGCTTTTATGTAAGCTGAAGAGGATTTTCAGGAAATGTTTAGTATTGTAGGCTCTCATAAACTTTATTAGTTCCACAAAGATAAAATTTTTCATTTTGACAGACTTTAGGAAAAGCCTCAATTTATTTTAAATGCATTGGAGGGTTTAGTTTTTTTGAAAAATTCTGAGATAAAATAAACTCACGCAGGTAGGGCAAATTATACATTTTTTAGCCAGAATTTAAGATAATCTGCTAAATTCATGAAATCAGCGAAAAATGAAATTTGATTTTAAATTTTTCTGAATTTCAAAAAAACACTATTTTTATTTCGTATTAAATACCAAAACAAAATGATTCTCGAAAACGTAGATGTTGTAACTGATATTAGTAAAGAAGATTTTCAGAAAAATTATTTCAAAAAGCACAAACCTCTTTTGATAAAGAATTTTGCGAGCCGTTGGGGTGCTTTCGAAAAATGGAATTTTGAGTTTATCCGCGAAAAAGCTGGTGAACAGGAAGTTCCGTTATATGATAACAAACCTGCCGATGCGTCCAAAAGTACAGACGCGCCGGTTGCGAAAATGAAAATGAAAGATTATATCGACACAATAAAAAACAAACCTTCAGATCTTCGTATTTTCTTTTATATCATTACAGACAGGCTTCCTGAATTGTTGAAAAATTTTACCTATCCGGATTTAGGAATGAAATTTTTTAAACGGCTTCCGACTTTGTTTTTCGGAGGGAGCGAAGCTCACGTTTTGATGCATTATGATGTAGATTTAGGAGATTTTCTCCATATTCATTTTGAAGGAAAAAAAAGGATTTTATTATTTGATCAAAAACAATCTGCGTTTTTATATAAAGTTCCTTTATCGGTTCATACAATCTATGAATTAGATTATGAAAATCCTGATTATGAAAAATTCCCTGCTTTAAAATACGCTAAGGGTTTCGAAATTTTTATGGAACATGGTGACGCGCTTTTTATTCCTGGAGCATTTTGGCACTTCAACAGATATCTTGAACCGGGATTTTCAATGTCGCTTCGTGCGCTTCCCCATAAACCTAATGTTTTCCTCAATATGCTCTATCATGTTTTTATTATGAGATATACAGATAAGCTGATGCGAAAGGTTTTTAAAGCTAAATGGGTGGATTATAAACAGAAATGGGCTTTAAAAAAAGGAAATGAGGCTGCAGAAAAATACAGTAGAATATAAATTTGGAAGCAGGAAAAGATTTAATAATATGCCTTAATTATTTTGCAGAAATCAATTTCCCGGTTTGATAAATTTCGGTTTCTTCTAAGCTTCCGTTTTCTTTATATGAAAACTGTTCGCCTTCTCGAAGTCCGTTCACGAAATTAGATTCATACTGCAGTTTTCCATTTTCGTAGAAGTATTTCCATTTGCCTTTCTTTTCCGTTGACAAATTTTCCGTAACGGATAATTTTCTCATTTTTAAAATAAGTATTTTCAGATTCGTCACTATAAACATCGCCTTTCCAGCTGTTGTATGTTTCGGTGCCGGTTTTTGATCCGCTTTGGTCATAGTAAACCCATTCACCAACTTTTCGGCCTTTTTTATAAACTCCTTTTGCTTTTTCTTTTTCAAAATAAGCAATATAATTTCCGTCTAATTTTCCTTTTTTCCAATTCAGATCCCACTTTTTTTGTCCATTCTCATAGAAGAAAATGCAATTTCCTTCTTGAAGACCATCTATAAAGCCGCATTTTTTTGAGCTTGTAAAGCAATACTCCAAAATAATAGAGCAAATAGTATTTTTTTCATAAAAAGTTGTATTTAATGCCAAATATATTATATTTGACTTAACAACAAATGTAAATCAGATGAAAACAAAAATTATTTTCACACTTTTCCTGTTATCAGGAGCTTTTTCTTATGCTCAAAATAAACTTTTTCCGCAAAGCTTTTTTGATAAAAAATTAGCTCAGGAAATGCTTGCTTTCGGAACATCAACCATTGAAGGAAGAGCAGATACAAAACAAAAAAATACGTATGGTCTAAATTCCGACGCCAATGCAAAACATTATGCTCCGCAAGGAAGTGTAGTAACATTGTTTCCAATGACACCTTATTTTGAAGAATTTTTAAAATTAAGAAGGCAAAAAGAAAATAAAAAAACAATAGTATATTTATCTGAAGAGGCATTTAAATACAGACTGGAAACTAAAACAGATGAATACGGAAGATTTAAATTTGAAAAGTTAAAACCTGGAAAATATTATATTGAATGTATGGTGGCTTTCACAGCAGTGGGAGGTTACACTCAGCAAACCGGAGTTACAACGACTTACAACGGATATGGAAATGCAATTGCTTCGTCGCCTTATTATGAAAATTTTTTCTATAATTATGATTCAGCAAACCGCGAAACTAAAATTGTAGAAATAAAAAAAGATGGTGAATTGCTAAACATAAAATTGTAAGAGATTATTTAATAACTTTGAAACCCTAAATTTAATACATAAATTTGGGGTTTTATTTTAATATGGCAAAAACAGCAAAGAAAGAAACCCCGTTAATGACGCAGTACAATACCATCAAGGCGAAATATCCTGATGCTCTTTTACTATTCAGAGTAGGGGATTTCTACGAAACTTTCGGACAGGATGCTGTTAGAACTTCTCAGATTTTAGGAATTGTCCTTACGAAAAGAGCGAACGGTGATGGGCATATAGAATTAGCAGGATTTCCGCACCATTCCGTGGATTCTTACCTTCCTAAATTGGTGAGAGCGGGAATGAGAGTTGCTATTTGCGACCAACTGGAAGACCCGAAAATGGTCAAAGGAATTGTAAAAAGGGGGGTAACGGAATTGGTGACACCCGGAGTTACTTTTAATGATCAGGTTTTGAACTCAAAAAAGAATAATTTCCTGTTGTCTCTTCACAAGGAAAAAGAAAAATTCGGGATTGCTTTGGTTGATATTTCTACAGGAGAATTTTTGGTAAGTGAAGGAAATTTAGAAAAGCTGCTTCACATTGTCAATACCTTTGATCCGAGCGAAATTATTTACCAGAGAAGTGCCCAGATTCCGGAACAGATTAAAAATAAAAACGCCTTTAAACTTGAAGATTGGGCATATCAATACAATTTTGCGTACGAAAAACTGACGAATCATTTTAAAACGAATTCATTAAAGGGTTTTGGAGTTGAAAATCAACCATTGGCAATTACGGCCGCAGGAGCGATTTTCGCTTACCTGGTTGAAGATACTCATCATAATTTACTTTCTCACATCACAAAAATTCAGATTATTCCACAGGAAGATTTTCTGATGATGGATAATTTTACGTTGAGAAATCTTGAAATTGTTTATCCGAGCAATGCACAGGGTAAATCTTTGCTGGATATTATCGATAAAACATCAACCCCAATGGGTGGAAGATTGTTGAGAAGGCGGATTATTTTGCCATTGAAGTCGGTTAACGAAATTAATAGAAGGCTTTCTTTAATTGATTTTTTAAATGAAAAAGATAATCTTAAATATGATATTTCCCAATTACTAAAATCTATTTCAGATTTGGATCGGCTGATGGGAAAACTGGCTGCGGAAAAAATTTCACCAAAAGAATTAGGATATCTTCGTCAAAGTTTGATTAATATTCATAAAATTAAAGCTTTAATTCATCCTCATGCTGATGTGTTAGCCTGGCTTGAGCCGCTTTATGATCAGGATGAATTGATCAAAATTTTAGAAAATCATCTTAATGAAGAGCTTCCTGTAAGCCTTGCAAAAGGGAATGTAATAAAAGAAGGTATTTCTGAGGAATTAGACCGATTGAGAGGGCTTCAAAGTAAGGGACGCGGGTTTTTAGACGAAATGTGCCAAAGAGAAATCGAACGAACAGGAATTACAAGCCTTAAAATTGATTTTAATAATGTTTTCGGATATTATATTGAAGTCCGAAATACTCATAAAGATAAAGTTCCGGCTGATTGGCTTCGAAAACAGACGCTGGTAAATGCCGAACGTTACATCACGGAAGAATTAAAAGAATATGAAAATCAGATTCTTGGAGCGGAAGAGAAAATCGGGGTGTTAGAAAATCAGCTGTACAGAAATGTGTGTGCTGAAACAATGATTTATATCGACCAGATTCAGGAAAATTCAAATATAATTGCCCAATTGGATGTTGCGGTTGGCTTATCAGAACTGGCCGTTTCCGAGAGCTATACTAAACCAATTTTAACTGAAAATTTTGCGATTGATTTAAAGGAAGCAAGACACCCAATCATCGAAAATGCCCTTCCTTTAGGCGAAAAATATATCCCGAATGATATTTTTCTAGATAAAGATTCTCAACAGATTATTATGGTTACAGGCCCGAACATGGCGGGTAAATCTGCAATTCTACGTCAGACAGCAATTGTTTGTTTATTGGCTCAAATTGGAAGCTTTGTCCCGGCAAAACATGCTGAAATCGGGATTTTAGATAAAATTTTCACAAGAGTAGGGGCGACGGATAATATTTCCGCAGGGGAATCAACTTTTATGGTTGAAATGAACGAGGCTGCGAATATTTTGAATAATATTTCTGAACGAAGCCTGATTTTATTAGATGAAATCGGACGTGGAACTTCTACGTATGACGGAGTATCTATTGCTTGGGCAATTGCGGAATATCTTCATCAGCATCCGACTCAGGCAAAGACCTTATTTGCAACGCATTATCACGAGTTGAATGAAATGACCGTAAATTTTGAGCGTGTAAAAAATTTCCATGTTTCTATTCAGGAGAACAAAGGAAATATTATTTTCCTGAGAAAGCTGATTTCGGGTGGAAGTGAGCACAGTTTTGGTATTCACGTGGCAAAATTGGCAGGAATGCCTTCAAAAGTGGTAAACAGGGCTAATGAAATTCTAAAAACGCTGGAAGCAAGCCGTTCTCAAAGCGGAGGTTCATCAGAAAAGATAAAAAGAGTAACAGAAGAAAATATACAGCTTTCTTTCTTTCAGCTGGATGATCCTGTTTTGGAAAATATCCGTGAAGAGCTGACGAAAATTGATATTAATACATTGACACCAATAGAGGCTTTAATGAAGCTCAATGCAATAAAAAAAATGATCGGTAAATAGCCAATCATTTTTTTTATTTAGTCAAAACTTAACGTTAAAATATTTAGTAATTTATAGCAACATTAAGGAAACTTTACAGGAAACCTGGATCTTACATTTTGACTTTCAAACTGTGCAGGATTCCACTTTTGTTTACAATTCTGAATTGCTTTTATTATCATTTCATTTCTAAAGCCGGACTGACCCGTTATGTATTCCGGAAATATATCAGCCTGTTCGTATGGTTCTTTGTTACCATAGATTTTTTCTTTTTTTTTGTGCTGAAGAAAAGGTGCAAATGGTGATGATGAATATTGTAAGAATTTTTTTCATTGTTAAATTTAGATGGAATAGCAAATGTTTTTTAATCAAAGTTTCTGAACTTATAGCGAACCTTTGCGCCATTCAGTTCTGATGATATTTCTTATTTGAAATTTTCAGAAATCATTTTTTGAAAAACATTTACACAAAAATAACATTTTAATATTTCTTCAATGTCAAAGGGAAAGTATAAAGATATCGAACGGGCTCTCCATTGATTGTTGCGGGTTTCCATTTTACAAATAACCTTCTTACGGCAATTTCTGCAGCTTGAGAATGCTTTTTATTATCTCCTGTTGCGGTCACAAATCTTACATATCCATTCTTTTCGACAATAAAGTAAATGCGGGTATTGATTTTATTGGTTTTAACATCAATGACATCCATTTTCTCTGCAAATTGTCTTTTGAAAGCCGCTTCTCCACCGGGAAATTCAGGTGATACGTCCGCTTTGGTTACCACATCTTCCAGTTTCATCCTTGTCTTTAAAATCCCATAATCCGGAATACCTGTTACACTGCTGAATTCAGGGGTATATGTATTCGTATTTTGTGCAAATGTTATAATGCTAAATAATACGACTAAACAAGGTATTAATTTTCTCATAGCTCAATATTTTGTGTTGTTACAGCAAAAAAAGAGCCTAACATTTTAAATTTGATTGAAAATACACTTTAGCTGGTGTTAAATTCGCAAAAACAAATACTTTTAGTAAATTTAAGCATGAAAAATTTGCTTACTATAATACTGTTGTTTTTATGTATTACTTTCTTTAAAGCACAACAAACAACAGTCTCTTCAGTAAAATATGAAGAACTTGAAAAAAAAATTCAGGAGGAGAATGATAAATTTCTTATTGTCAATTTTTGGTCAACAACCTGTGCTCCGTGTGTGAAAGAGCTTCCGCATTTTATGGAAATTAATAATAAAAATGCTGATAACCCAAAGTTTAAGATGATTTTGGTTTCGCTGGATAGATTGGTTGATAAAGAAAGAGTGATAAAATTTATCAAAAATAAAAACCTTGCCGCTGAGGTGGTTTTATTGGATGATATTAAAAGAATGAATACATGGATTCCGCGTTTTGAGAAAGATTGGGACGGAAACATCCCTGTGACGATTTTCTATAAAAACGGAGAGAAAGTACATTTTAATGATGGTGAAATGAGCAAGGAAGAATTGGAAAATATAATTTCAAAATATTTATAAATATATATACCTATGAAAAATTTCAAAATTGTAATGGCAGCTTTTATTGTCGGGCTTGGTCTGCTGAGTTTTACAACAATAAATCATGATAAAAACAAGACTGAAAATCAAAATGCTTCTTCTGTAAAAGGATATGAAGTGGGAGATGAGGCAACAGATTTTAAACTTAAAAATGTTAACGGTAAAATGGTTTCTTTGAGCGATTTTAAAACGGCAAAGGGGTTTATTGTTGTTTTCACATGCAATCATTGTCCGTATGCAAAAAAATATGAAGACAGAATTATAGAACTAGATAAAAAATATAAGTCTCAGGGATATCCTGTTATTGCTATTAATCCTAATGATCCGGGTGTACAGCCTGAGGACGGATACAAAGAAATGATTGAAAGAGCAAAACAAAAGGGTTTTACATTCCCTTATTTAGTGGATGAGGGACAGAAGATTTTTCCTCAGTATGGTGCAACAAAAACGCCTCATGTTTTCCTTCTACAGAAAGAAAATGGTAAAAATATTGTGAAATATATCGGCGCTATTGACAATAATTATGAAAATCCGGATGATGTTTCAGAATATTATGTACAGGATGCAGTGAATTCTTTGATTAAGGGAGAACCTGTAAAAATGACAAAAACTGTTGCCATAGGATGTACAGTGAAAGTAAAGAAATAATATATTTGCTAAATAAAAATCGGGATTCTTTTTGAATGCCGATTTTTTATGTATTAATTTGAAAAATGATGAAATTTAAATTCACCCTGAAATACTTTCTTTTAGCAATTGTAATCCTCTTCATTGAAGTTTTAATTGCTACAAAATTGAAGGATATTTTCTTTGTAAGAGCTTATCTGGGAGATGTTATTGTAGTGATGCTTATTTATACTTTTATTAAAAGTTTCATTAAAATTAATAACAATCAAAAGCTGATTTTAGGAATTTTTATCTTTTCATGTCTGATAGAATTTGCACAATACTTCAATATTGCAGAAAAACTAGGCTTCCAACCTGGAAGCCTGATGTATATTGTGATTGGAAATTCATTTTCCTGGATTGATATCCTTTGTTATGCTGTTGGATGCTTGTTGCTTTCTCTTTTTGCGGGATTTACTTCAAGAAAATAATTATCTTCCAAAACTGTCATATTTATCCTCTGCATATTTGATAAAACGGCTCAATAAAGCCACATTTTCTTTTTCCAAAGGAGATAGATCATTATCCACATTGTTTGAAACCGGGATATACCAATCTGTCTGCTCAAAAAAGTTTCTGTAAGTAGCTTTTTTAAAGGAATAACCGTGTCTTGCAAAAACCGAATTTTTAATGATTTCCATATCCAGCTTCCGAAGATTTTTAAGGTCTTTTTCCGTTAATTTTTGTTTTGAAGCATTTAATTTAAAAACAGCATCAGAAGCAACTCTGTTTTTCTGAGTGGTATATTTTTCGGTATTTCCGTTTTCGTCTGTATATTTTTCAACAAAATCTTTCGGATTTTCCCAATCTACCAGGTTTGAATCTTCATCCAGCATAAAATTCGGGTTATAAACGAATTCTTTTTTAGCCAATTTTAATGTTTTAAGAGGCGCTTTTACGGTTGCTTTGTTAAATGCAGACCATTTTCCGCTCAAACTGTCACCATTTAATTTTACCTCAAATCTGCCATCTGTTTTATCATTTCCAGGTTCGTCAAGCGTAAATGATTTTGAAATTTCATTAAAAATTCCTCGGAACGGGCGCTGATTTCCATTGACGATACTTTGACCATAAACACTGTCCTTTGTAATTCTGTTAATTTTTAAAGCAATTTTTTTATAAACATTACCTTCATACTCTTCGCCGTCTTCAGAGGTAATCATCTCTTTTCCTGCAAAATCACCCATGTAAATTCCGTAATATTCTTTAAAAATTTCCGGAGGAACTAATGAATCTTGTTTTGCAGTAAGGCTGTCTTTGGAAGAATTTACAGATTTTCCATCCTTCTTACAGGCAACTAAAGTAATTGTAAATAAGGAGATTAATGTTAATTTTAAAAATTTCATATATGTTTTTTTGCGATTAAATATTCAATTAATAATAAGTTGGGAACCCACCCCAGCCATGCGATAATCTGGTAAACATCCATCGGATTTGGGTGAAATAAATATACAATAATAACTTTCCACATTCTTAATGTAATAGCTGAAATTGTAAGGGCAAAACTGCGCCACATCCATTGTTTATGTTCTTTAAATTTTTTATGTCGCGCAAATTGGTATGCTTTAAATGTTGAAAACCACCACAAACAACCCAAAATCAAGAAAGAAATTTTAGATAAAATTCCGCCGTTGGCAAAAATTCCCATATAAATTCCTGATGGAGCAGCGAAAAGAAGAATTAGAAAAATATAAATTTTTCCTGCATTTTTATGGAAATTTTTAAACCCAAAATCTTTTCTTAAAATGGCTGAAAATCCCGATAATAAAACAAAAATACTTGTATAGACATGTGTGTAAAAAAAGTAGAGGTATTCTGCTCTTTGCCCAACTTCGGTTTGTTTTATCATGAGAAAGCTCACCTCTGTTTTAAATGGGATATATTCTAAAGTAATTTTCAGCATAAGCCAAAAGAAATATCCGAATCCTAAGATTAAAAGGATTTTTAAAATATTCGAAATATTTTTTTTGACTAAAAGCATTTTTATAATTTGTGTTCTTTATTATCGAATTTACGGTTAACTTATCTTTCTGACAAAGGAAGATCTAAACCTATTCATTAGAGATTCTCCGTTTCATTCCGTTTCATTCCGTTTCATTCAGAATAACAGGGGCAGTTACTAAATAAATGATTTCAAATTTAAATCCTGTGCAATCAACCATGCTTCGCTCCAACACGCCTGAAAATTAAAACCTCCGGTCACCGCATCAATATTTAAGACTTCTCCGGCAATGTAAAAATTAGGTAAAATTTTCGAAGACATATTTTTAAAGTTAATTTCCTTTAAATCAATACCTCCTGCAGTTACAAATTCATCTTTAAAAGTAGATTTCCCGGTTACGTGGAATTTCTTTTTACATAAACATTCAGTAATGGTCTGTATTTCTTTTCCTGAAACATTCGCAACCTGTTTATTTAAATCAACTTTTGAAACTTCCAAAATTCTCTGCCAAAAACGATTCGTTATATCAAAAAGTTTCGATTGTCCAATGGTTTTTTTAGGATTTAGCTGCCTGAAATTTTGGAATATTTCTTCAGCCTCATCCATTGATTTTGAAATAAAATTTACTTCAACTTCGAAATTATATTTCATTTTAGCCAAATTCACCGCTTCCCAAGCCGAAATTTTCAAAATTGCAGGTCCTGAAAGTCCCCAATGTGTTATTAAAAGTGGCCCGCTTTCCTTTGTTTTCAATGTTGGGATAGAGGTTTCTGCCATTTCAAAGCTTGTTCCGGCTAAATCTTTCAACAAATCATCTTTAATATTAAAGGTAAAAAGTGAAGGAACCAAATCAATGATTTTATGTCCTAAATTTTCAATGATTTTTAATGATTTCGGAGAACTTCCCGTTGTATAAATTACAAAATCTGCTTCGAAATCTCCTAAAGTTGTTTTAATGACATATTTTTCATCTTGTTTTTCAATTTCTTTTACAGAGCATTTTGTTTTTATTTCAACATTTTTTTGCTGGATTTCGTTCAAAAAAGTATTGATGATTGTTTGTGAAGAATTGCTTTCCGGAAAGATTCTGTTGTCATTTTCTATCTTCAACGAAACTTTTCGTTTATCAAACCAATCCATTGTATCGCCCGGCTGAAATTTGGTGAAAACACTTAATAATTCTTTGTTTCCACGGGGATAAAACTGTACCAGTTCTCTTGGGTCAAAACAGGCATGAGTCACATTACATCTTCCGCCTCCCGAGATTTTAACTTTCTGAAGGACATCCGAATTTTGCTCAAGAATAGTGATTCTATATTTCTTTCCGTCAAGATTTGATGCCGCGAAAAACCCTGCCGCACCACCTCCGATAATGATAATTTGCTTCATAATTATTGTAATCTTATGCTCAAGATTATTTTTCCAAAAGTACAATTTTTATAAACCATCTTATTTGAGTAATTTTGAAGAATATAATTAATTATTCTAAAACCGATATTTAAATGATTTTTTACCATAAATTCGAAGTTCGTTGGAGTGATCTTGATGCCAACAAACATTTAGCAAATTCATCTTACGTACAATATTGTGCCCAAACCAGAATGGCTTTTATGAAGCAGGAAAAAATGGGTGTTACGCAGATGAGCCGATGGGGAATTGGCCCTGTTATCATGCATGAAAGATTTTCTTTTTTTAAGGAAATATTTGCAGACCAAACCGTGATTGTAAGTCTGGAAGTTGATGCCTGTGCAGAAGATTGTTCTATTTATCGTTTTGTACACAAATTTTATACTCCTGAAGGAGAGCATTGCGCAACTTCTGAAGCTACAGGGGTTTGGATTGATACAATGTTGAGAAAAATGACGACTCCGCCGGATGATGTGGTAGAGGCCATCAATAAATACAAAACTCCGAATACAGTTGTTTTGACAAGAGAAGATTTTAAAAAGTTGCCTTTCCGTCCGGAAAATGTTGATCCATCCACATTTGCCTAAAATGGTTTTAAGTTTAATGTTTTGAGTTTAAAAGCATTTACTTATTACCAATTACTCATTATTTATAATTAAAAGATATGTTTGAAGATAAAGAACCTGAATTAACGCCGATTTCAAAATTGGGCGAATTTGGACTAATTAAACACTTAACGGAATTTTTTCCTTTATCCAATGAATCTTCGGAGCTTGGGGTAGGAGACGATGCGGCAGTTATTAATCCTGAAAATAAAAGAGTTGTCCTTACAACGGATGTTTTGGCGGAAGGAGTTCATTTCAATTTAGGGTATGTTCCGTTGAAGCATTTGGGTTATAAAGCTGTTGTTGTGAATCTTAGTGATATTGCAGCAATGAATGCGGCCCCAACGCAGATTTTGGTTTCTTTGGCGGTTTCAAATCGTTTTCCGGTGGAAGCTTTAGAGGAAATTTATGCCGGAATTCAGGCTGCTTGTGGTCGTTATAAAGTGGATTTAATTGGTGGTGATACAACAAGTTCAAACTCAGGTCTTGTGATGAGTATCACGGCTGTTGGAATTGAAAATGAAGAAAATATCGTAAAAAGAAGTACTGCAAAACCAAACGACTTACTTGTTGTGACAGGTGATTTGGGTGGAGCATACATGGGACTGCAAATTTTGGAAAGAGAGCATGCTGTTTTTTTAGCTGATCCAAATATGCAGCCTGAGATGGAAGGTTACGACTATATCCTGGAAAGACAGTTGAAGCCTGAAGCAAGAACAGATGTGAAAGGAATTTTAAAACAATTGGATATTAAACCAACTTCTATGATTGATATTTCTGATGGTCTGGCTTCCGAAATTCTGCATCTTTCTGACCAGTCGAAAGTTGGTTTCAGATTGTATGAAGAGAAGGTTCCGATGGATAATCTGACGATTACAACAGCAGATGAATTTAATTTAAATCCTGTTATGACGGCTTTAAGTGGTGGTGAAGATTACGAATTATTGTTTACGATTTCACCGAATGATTTTGATAAAATTAAAAATCATCCGGATTTTACAATTATCGGACATGCTGTTGAAAAGGAAGAAGGAAATTTTATGGTGGCACGAGGCTCTAATCAATTGATTGCTTTAACGGCTCAGGGATGGGACGCTTTTTTAGGAAACCAACAAGGATGATTTTGATTAATTTTAAATAAAAAAGCCAGCTCATTTGAGCTGGCTTTCAATTTTATATGCAAAACATTACGCTTTCACAATATTAATAATCACCTCCGTTGCTTTCTCCATACTTTCCAATGCCACATACTCATAAGGTCCGTGGAAATTAATTCCTCCTGCGAAAATATTCGGGCAAGGTAATCCCATATAAGACAGCTGCGCACCGTCGGTTCCTCCTCTTATAGCCTTGATTTTAGGCTCAATCCCGGCTTCTTTCATCGCTTCTGCTGCAATATCGATGATGTGCATTTTTCCTTCAAACTGCTGCTTCATATTTCTGTATTGCTCTTTAATCTCAATTTCAGCCGTTCCAGCTCCGTGTTTTTGATTAAATTCAGCCACTTTTTCTTCCATGAATTTCTTTCTTGCTTCAAATTTATCAGCATCATGATCACGGATGATATATTGAAGTTTAGCCTCAGAAATATCAGCGTTTATATCCATTAAATGATAAAAGCCGTCAAACCCTTTCGTTGTAGCCGGAGTTTCATTGGCTGGAAGCATCTGGGTAAATTCAGAAGCTAATAAAGCTGCATTTACCATTTTTCCGTACGCATAACCAGGGTGAACGCTCAATCCGTGGATTTTCACGACGGCGCCTGCGGCATTGAAGTTCTCATATTCCAATTCTCCAACTTCACCACCATCCATTGTATAGGCAAATTCCGCCCCGAATTTAGCCACATCAAATTTGTGTGCGCCCCTTCCGATTTCTTCATCAGGCGTAAAGCCAATTGCAATTCTTCCGTGTTTGATTTCCGGATGAGCGATTAGATATTCTGCTGCTGTTACAATTTCTGCACAACCTGCTTTGTCATCGGCTCCAAGAAGTGTGTTTCCGTCAGTTGTAATTAAAGTCTGACCGATATATTTTTTTAAACTTTCAAATTTTGAAGGAGATAATGTAAATTCTGTGGTCTGATTTAAAACCAAATCACTTCCGTCATAATTTTCCCAAACCTGTGGTTTTACATTTTCCCCACTGAAATCCGGTGACGTGTCATAATGTGAAATAAATCCAATCGTTGGTTTGTCATCGTTTTCAAGATTTGAGGGAACGTAGCCCATGATGTAACCGTTGTCATCAATCGATACATTTTCAAGACCTATCGTTTTCAATTCTTCAACGATATAATTGGCGATATCCCACTGTCTTTCTGTCGAAGGGGTAGTTTCGCTTTCCGCGTCGCTCGTTGAATAGATTTTTACATAATTGATAAAACGGTTCAGTAACTTTTCTTTCCACAATTGGCTGAATTCTATTGCACTCATTATTCATATAAATTTTAACAAAGTTAACAAATTTGATACTGAGAATAATTTATTTGCAATTGAATTAAATCATTAAAATTTCAAATGACAGTATAACTGAAGATCAAATAAAGTAGTTTTTTAAACCGCATAAACCGCTTTATTCTGAAAAACATTCATAACGGCAATTTTATTATTGGCTGTATTGTAGGCAATTTCTACAGTAAAACATGAAAGTTCATAAAGAACATACTTTAAAGTATCTATTGTCCTTTCGTTCATTACACGTCCATTATTTACAACCATATTGCATTGGGCCTGATCCGTCAAATTCTTGAAATCGTAGTAAGAAATATTCATAGCTGTAATTTTTATTAGTTTAATTGTCTTATTACTTATATACAATTTGTTTACCAATTTGCTTAGATAAAATACCACATTTTCAATTTATTTTATTTAAATAGAGTGATTAATGACAAATTATAATGATGGTGATTGATTTTTTGATTTTTACTTAAATTTTTAAATGATAATTTCATCTTTCACAATGTTGGGTTTTTAATGTGTTTCTGTGAAATCATTCTTAATGAATGCTTTATTTGTAAATGAATATTAAGTATTGAAATTATAAATTGAATATAAAATGTTGGAAATCAAAATAATGTTAGCTTTGTCTTCATTATATCTAAACTTATTTAGTTTTATTATATTTGAGAAAATCAAAACGTAAAAATGTTTCTTACTGAATGTCCACGTGATGCAATGCAGGGTTGGGGAGAATTTATCCCTACCGATAAAAAAATAGATTATATCAACTCTTTGATGGATGTTGGTTTTGATGTATTGGATTGTCTGAGTTTTGTGTCTCCAAAAGCGATTCCACAGATGGCTGATTCTGCTGAGGTTGCCGAAAATATAGATAAATCACTTTCCAATACAAAGGTTTCTGCGATTATCGGAAATTACAGGGGTGCCGAAAAAGCACTACAGCATCAGTCGGTAGATATTCTAGGGTTTCCATTTTCTATTTCCGAAACTTTTCAGCACAGGAATACCAATAAAAGTCAGGAAGAAGCTTTTGAAGAAATCATCAAAATGCTTGAACTGGTAAAAACTGAAGGGAAACAATTAAATATCTATTTTTCAATGGCTTTCGGGAACCCTTACGGGGAAATGTGGAAATGGGAAGATGTAGAGTTTTGGGCTCAAAGATTTTCGGAAATCGGAGTTAAAGATATCTTGCTTTCTGATACTACAGGAGTTGCAACACCGGAAACAATTGCCCTTTTATTCGATAAAATACCTTCAAAATATCCTGAGATTAATTTCGGAGGTCATTTTCATAACCGTTATGAAGATTCTTATTCTAAATTAAAAGCTGCTTATGATCAGGGTTGCAGAAGATTTGACAGTGCAATCAAAGGAATCGGCGGCTGTCCGATGGCAAAAGATGATTTGGTGGGGAATATGCCGACAGAGCAGGTTATCAACTTCATGAGCGTAGAAAAAGTAGATCACAAATTGAATTTATTAAACTTCGAAAGTTCTTACAACAAAGCGAAAGATATTTTTCATTTTTAATAATATAAAACAGTAAGTGATTCCTATCTTGCGGAATCACTTATTGCTTCTACTGCTGGTTCTTTTTCATCATTTCCTTCTTCATAATCACCTTGATTTTTCATGTCATCAAGTTCTTGTTTAGAATATTGGTGATATTCTTCAAATTTTTTTATCTTACTATTATAAACAAGTGCAATTTTTCTGTAATTATTAAACTTTACAATTAATCCGTCTTCTGGTGATGGCTGTAGATCTGTATTTTCCATGAAAATTTTACTTCCTTTTGTAAAGCTATTAATAATAGGGAGCTCTCCATCATATTCCTGCCAATGTAAAAGATCACCGCTACTGGAAATGACGTAAATGGCACTGCTTTTAAAGTCATTTTTCTCTAAAATAAAAGCCATGTCTTTGCCATCGTGTTCTGTTTTTCCGGTGAAGTTTCCAAAAGCGTAAACATTTTTTGCCCTGTCTTTGATTCTCGTGAAATAATAGTAAGCTTCTCCGTCTTTTGGCTGGTAGTAATTATTATCAATGAAGATTTTGACTATAGCCTTTTTGTAGTTTTCAGGAATATCATCATATTCACTTACCCGAAAAGTTGTATTTTTCCAATAATCATACTCATCTTGAGTGGCAAATGCATCTCCCGAGGATACTTCTAAAGTATAGTTTTGTTGCTGAGATTTCTTTTTATACGCATAAAAGCTTAATCCTAAACATAGGATTAATACAATTATTGAGATTAAAATAATGATCTTTTTTCTGTTTGGTTTCTTTTTTTCCGGTTCCATTTGTGTTTTTGTTTAATTTTATGCAAATTAAAAATTTTTTAATAAACAAAGCTGATTTTCATAAGCTTAAATTAATTTCAACTAAAAATAACATTATGTCACCAATAATTTCCGCGTCTGAATTAAGAAATCTGTCAGGCGAAAATCTTATTATTCTCGATGCAAGAGCAGGAAAAGATGCTTATCAAAATTATCTGAACCAACATATCAAAGGAGCTCGATTTATCGATTTAGATAACGATTTAGCTGATATTGGAGAAGATGCAGCTTTTGGTGGAAGACATCCGCTTCCGACTATTGAAAAATTTGCACAAACACTTTCCGGTCTTGGAATTTCGGAAGATTCTCATGTTGTTGTCTATGACGATAAAAATGGGTCTAACGCAGCAGCAAGAGCTTGGTGGATGCTTAAATCTTTTGGTTTAAAAAATGTTCAGGTTTTAGACGGTGGATTTCAAAATGCAGGAAGAGAAAGCTTGGAATTTACATCAGATGAAGAAACTTTTAAAAAGGCTGATTTAATTAAAAAGGTTCATTGGATTCTTCCGATTTCGACTCTGGAAAATGTTGAAAATGAATTAATAAACAATTCCTCAACAGTAATTGACGTAAGAGATGCCTACCGCTATAAAGGAGAGTCTGAACCCATCGATTTGGTTGCGGGACATATTCCTGGTGCTATCAATATTCCTTTTTCTGAAAATATTGACGAAAACGGAAATTTTCTAAAGCCTGAAATATTAAAAGAAAAATATTCAGAACTTCTGAAAGATAAATCTCAGGGGTTAATCATTCACTGTGGTTCGGGAGTGACGGCTTGTCATACCATTTTGGCTTTGGATTATGCAGGGTTCCCAATTCCTAACTTATATGTGGGCTCATGGAGTGAATGGAGCAGAAGAGAAGGAAAAGAAATTGCAAAAGAAATTTAAACATTAATTGCTCTGTTTGTCATTTCGACGAAAGAAGAATCTGTTTAGATCCTTTTCTGTTTTCGCTCTGCTCTAAATGAACTAGTTTCAAGTAAAAAATAAAAGGCTGCCAAAATTGACAGCCAGTTTTATTTTTAATTTGAATTTTAAAGCATTCCTAATTCAAATTTAGCTTCTTCACTCATCATATCCTTGTTCCAGCTAGGCTCAAATGTAAGCTCTAAATCGACACTTTTTACGTGTTCTACCTCTCCTACTTTGTCTTTTACCTCTTGCGGAAGTGTTTCTGCAACAGGGCAGTTAGGAGTCGTAAGTGTCATTATGATTTTAACATCCGCATCGTCAGAAATCTGAACATCATAAACTAACCCCAATTCGTAGATGTCTACCGGAATTTCAGGGTCATATACGCTTTTTAGAACCTTGATGATTTCTTCACCGATGTCGGCAATCTGATCGTCTGTAAATTTCATTTTTTAATCTAAATTGATATATCTTTTCAACAAATCTTCCTGACGCATTCGCCGGAAAATATTTGCCAAAGTTAAGACATCTTTTTCACAATAGTCAACTATTCTTTGCAAGTCTTTTTCTATGTAATAGATTGATGAAACCATTGAGCCGTCGATATCGTCTTTCGGGGTAGGGATTCCGAAAAGATGAGCCAGTAATTCTAAAGAAACGAAACTTTTGTAATCTCCAAATTTCCACAACTCCATCGTATCGATATGCGGAATCTCCCAGGGCTTTTTTCCAAACATCTGGAATGGAGCAGGAGGCATCATTCCATTGATTAAGAATCTTCGGGCAATCCAGGGAAAATCAAACTCCTTCCCGTTGTGAGCACAAAGAATAACATCACGAAGTCTCGGGCTGTTAAAAATTTCACCAAATTCCTGCAGCATTTTCTTTTCATCATCATCAGCAAAACTTTTGATTTTCAGCGTATCATTTTTTTCGACCATTCCTATCGTGATGCAGATTATTTTTCCGAATTCAGCCATAATTCCGGCTCTTTCATGATAAAACTCTTCTGCGGAAATATCGTCCTTTCTTTGGAACCTTGTTTTTTTATCCCAAAGAATTTGCTCTGTTTCGGATAATTCATCCCAAACTCCCGATCCAGGAACGGTCTCAATATCAATGAATAAAATTCGTTCTAAAGGAATATTTTGTATCATGTATTTTATAATTTTTTAACCAACCTGCATTCCATTTTTTGTTGGCAATGAAGGAGTTAAAAGTGTAACGTCCTTTTTGTCTTCACTGTACAGTCCCAACACTAAACATTCACTGAAAAAATTAGCAATTTGTTTTTTTGGAAAATTAATGACAGCCAGGATCTGCTTTCCGATTAATTCTTCTTTCCTATACAATGAAGTGATTTGCGCAGATGATTTTTTAATACCTAAATCGCCAAAGTCTATTTCTAATTGATAAGAAGGATTTCTGGCTTTTTCAAAATCATTTACGGAAATGATTGTTCCGCTTCGGATGTCTATTTTTTCAAAATCTGCCCAAGAAATTTCTGGTTTTATATTCATGATGATGAGTTGATTAGCTGTTCTATTTCTTTTTTCTGTTCCGCATATTTTTGTTGTAGCTCTGAGCCATCGCCCATTCTTTTGTAATATTCCAATGCTTTATTACCGAAAAATTTTCTGTGAAAATCTGAGACGTCCGGGATTTGAGGAAAAACTTTGTGAAAAAGCATTTCATAATAAGCCTGAAATTCTCTTTCATTTTTATCTTCAACCACTTGCCCCGGAGCTTTTTGTCTTACATGAAGCATTTCATGGGCGACCATATTTAAGACCAAATTCAAATCAAAATCAAAAATGTTTCTGGGGATCATTACCTTTTGTGGCCGTCCTAATTCCCCTTCGGCTGTTAAAAGCATAGAATTGGGTGAAAGTTCTTCTCTAAAACCGAATCCTGCAAAGTTTTCATGTTCTAAATTAAATGAATAAACTAAAAATTTTGCAGCATCTATAATTTGGTTGTGCTCTTTGTAAGCGTTAAGGTGTAGATTGACTTGTTCTAAATTCATTCCCAAATATGTTTTAACAAATGTATTAAAATAATAAAAACAGTAGTGCTATTTTGTTAGATTGAAATTTTTATTGTTTAAAATCAATGAGTTATAAAAAAATAACTGAATTTCTGAAATATTCATGCAAGATTCTTCAAAAAACGGATTTATTTAATGAGTACTCAAAATAAGTAATGTTTAATGAACTGAATTTAAAATAATGAAAAAATTAATGGTACTTAAAGCTTTTATAATTGCTTTTATTTCTTTTTTAGGATTGTCTTTGATGACGTCTTGCAATGACGATGTGTATGAGCCAATTCCCGTGAAGAATGGTGATGAAAATGGAACGTACAGAGCCAAACTAATTACAACACAGGGAATTAACCGGACAGAAAAAATTATTGATTTTGTGACAAAAGATTCTGTCATTACCTATAAGGAATTTCCAATAAAGGAAATTGTAAAAGCGGTGATAAAGGATGATGCAAAAGCAAATGCAGCTGTTACGGCAATGGGAAAAATTGAGTATAAACTTAATTTTTCCCCGAAAATAATTACAGAGCATAATGTAATAGAACTGACTTTTGCTCCTGAAAAACTGATATTGCAAATTCCTGTTGACGGACAAACGAAAAATACCGTAGTGACATTGGCAACATCAGAAAAAGGATACTTTATAGGACAAGATTTTTCGATGAGATTTGGTTTTGTAGCAGATAAAATTACGGTAGACGGAACGGATTTGACTCCTTATGAGAAAATTAAATATGATTTCCCATACTGTTTAAAGTATTAATTAATGTTTATGGCCCCCGAATAGGTTGTGCTTTGTAAAAAGGCAGCCTATTTTTGTATTATGTTAAATAAATCAATTATTAAAATAGGTATGTTGTAAATTTTACATGGAAATAAGCAAGGAACAGATTTTGGTAAACCGTCTTTTGAAAAAGGAAGAAACCGCTTGGAAAGAGCTTTTTGGGGCTTATTCAGGTAACCTTACTTATGTCTGTTCGCGATATATTACAGGTAGAGATAACGTGCATGACGTATTGCAAAACAGCTTTATTAAAATGTTTAACTCCATTGGTTCTTTTGAATATAGAGGCGAAGGATCTTTGAAGGCATGGCTTACGAGAATTGTAGTTAATGAATCTTTAAAACACCTCAAGCAAAATATGAATAGCGGGAATTTTACAGATGTGTTGGAGATACCCGATGTACCCAATGAAGAGGAACCTAATCTGGAAGAAATCCCGAAACCTGTGATGATGGAAATGATTCGTCAGCTTCCTGACGGATACCGGACGGTTTTTAACCTTTTTGTATTTGAGAGAAAGAGCCATAAAGAAATTGCAGAAGATTTAGGAATAGCTGAAAACTCTTCTGCCTCACAGCTTCACAGAGCAAAGGCAATGCTTGTTCGGAAAGTAAATGAATATAAAATGTCAAAAAAAGCGCAATATGGATGATCAATGGTTAAATAATCTGCGCAATAAAATGGAAGATCACTCAGAGGATGTTCCGGACGGATTGTGGGATGCTATCAGAGATGAATTATTCTATGAAGGTGATGAAAATAAAATTATAAGATTAAATTTAGAAAATGAACTAAAAGCGCAGGAAAAATCTGCCCAAATTGATATTAAAACGAAAATTTACCGTGCTGTGGGGATTGCGGCTGTTCTTGCTGCATGCTTTTTTGTGGGTAAAGAATTATTAAATCTAAATACTTCTGAACAGAAAAAAGCGTCAACAAAAGTTTATGCCAATAAAGATAATGTAAAAACAGTTAATAAAACTTCTGAAACTCAACACGCTTCAATACGAAATGAAAATATAATCCCTAAACAGACTTTTAGGTCTGATAATTGTCTGAATAGTAGTGTTTTAACTCAAAATGTAAAGAAAAATATTTCAGGTCAAAAATTAAGAGAAGAAAAAACGAACGATAATATTTTTTTGAAGCCTCAGGAAGAGTCTAAAGCAACAAATTTATTCAGCCAAAATCAAAGTATTGCTAAGGAAAATCAAGTTGTTACAGAAAATGTGAATCCCGCTGAGAAAGGTGAAGAAAATAAAGAGCTTCTTGCTGATAATCAAAATATTTTGAGCCCCAAAAGTGCTGATGAAGCAAAGCAGAAAACCCCAAAATCTACAAAATGGATGTTGAGTATGCTTACGGGAAATGCTTCTTCAGGTTCTGCGGAACAGTTCCCGGGGTATGCAACTGCTGCGGGGAAACCAATGAGTGTAGCTGAAGTATATCAAAGTTCTGACGGAGATCCTTTTGTGGAGGTGCTTTTGGCGAATCAAAACAAAGAAGTTGAAGCAAGGGTAAGGCATAAAACGCCGGTTACTTTTGGCTTGTCTTTATACTATAATCTTGGCAAAAGATGGGGTATAGGAACGGGTATGAATTACACCAAACTATCCTCAGAAATTCACTCAGGGAGCAGTACGAATTATATTAGGACAGATCAGTCGGTTCACTATATCGGAATTCCTGTTCAGGTTAATTATAATATTGTCAAGAAAGGAAGATTTACAGGATATATTACTGCAGGGGCATTGGCTGAAAAAGCGATTTCAGGAAAGCAAAAGACTCAATATGTTGTAGATAATATTGTAAAAGATGAGTTTACGGAGAAAGTTGATGTAACCCCTCTGCAGGTTTCTGTAAACAGTGCCGCCGGACTTCAGTTTAAAGTAATACATAACATAGGTATTTATGCGGAGCCGGGTGTAGCGTATCATTTCAGGGATGACAGCCAGCTGAATACGATTTACAAAGAAAAACCATTTAATTTCAATATGAAGTTCGGAATCAGGCTGCAGATTGATTAAATAATTTTTTTGAAATAATAACATCTAATGTTTTTGGATATCAGTGCTGTATTTTGTAGCCCTGTAGATAATCACATGCCTGTTTTTAATTATTGAAACTTAATACAACCAATAAATATTTTATATGAGAGTAAAATTAATTTTTTTAGCGTGTTATTTATTTTTAAATATCTTGAATATCAATGCGCAGTGTACACCGACCATCACAAGTCCCAGACTTGGAGTAATGTTTCAGGATAAAGTAGTTTTTTGTACTACGGAAACTGAAATTCTTTCCGTAACGCAAACTTATGATACCTATCAATGGTATAAACAAGAGTGGGATTGGCAGAGCCCGAATAATAATCCTTGGGTTGCTATTCCGAACGCAACATCACAGACACTGACAATCAATGGAGCGGATGATATGCTTTATTATTTTAAAGTCGCTGTTACCCAGGGGGGATGTTCCGCAGAGAGCCCGGCGATAATGTCAGACGGATATGCTTATGGACTTCCTTTTATGATGGCAGATTTCATACCGGGAACTTATCAGGAAATACAGCCGGGAGAATATAACGTTTGTTCCGGAGCAACTGTGCAACTTGACAATGGATTTCCTTTGGTGTATGGAACACATACTTGGTTTAAATGTATTCCAAGCAGTAATCCGCCTTCGCCTACAGATCCTTGTATCATTCCTGGAGCTACAGGTGATACTTTCGTTGCGCATGATTCCGGTGAATATGGTTTCTATGCCTGTACAGAATATTGTCCGGATATGTGTGAAATGCTAAGTGATGCGGCCTTTATAAAATTAAATTTTGGAGAATGGGGCTTCTGTAGCTTAGGAACAGGAGAAACGAAGCCGAAACAGAATAATCTGAGCATTTATCCCAACCCTACGACACAATTTTTATATATCGGAAAGGAATCTGACAAATCATATGCAGATATTTCCATCATAGATATGTCTGGGAAAATTGCTTTACAAAAACAAAATCATAAATACACAGAAGCGATTGATGTAAGTAAGCTTGTTCCGGGAACGTATTTTATTATTTCAAAAAATGCAGAAGGAAAAGTGTATAAAAACAAGTTTATCAAAAAATAAAGAAGTTCGGTGTTATCGGATTTTAGTTTTTTCAATAAATATCCTTGGTCGGCGCAGACATTTTGTCTGCGCTGTTTTTTTTATTTAAAATTAAATTTAAACTATCAAAATTATGTTTTTGCTGAAATTTATAAAGATTAATATTGATTTTGTAAAATGAAATATTAATTATTTTTACACCAAAACACAGTGTATGCTGATAAAAATTTACGGAAGTGCAATTCACGGGGTTGCCGCTCAAACAATTACTATTGAAGTAAATATAGATACCGGTGGAGTAGGTTATCACCTTGTTGGTCTGCCTGATAATGCAATAAAGGAAAGTAGCTACAGGATTTCGGCAGCTTTAAAAAATGTTGGTTATAAAATTCCCGGAAAAAAAATTACGATTAATATGGCTCCCGCCGATCTTAGAAAAGAAGGTGCGGCGTATGATTTGAGCATTGCCGTGGGAATTTTGACAGCTTCGGACCAGATTTTAGCTGAAAATGTTCAGGATTATATCATTATGGGAGAGCTTTCATTGGATGGAAGCTTACAGCCGATCAAAGGGGTTTTGCCAATCGCTATTCAGGCCAGAGAAGAAGGTTTTAAAGGGATTATTTTACCTAAACAAAATACCAGAGAAGCGGCAATTGTTAACAATCTTGATGTATTTGCCGCTGAAAATATTAAACAGGTTATTGATTTCTTTAATGAAGGAAAGCCTCTCGAAAAAGTTGAAATTGACACCCGAAAAGAATTTCAGGAAAGGATAAATGATTTTCCTTTTGATTTTTCTGAAGTTAAAGGTCAGGAAACGGCAAAAAGAGCCATGGAAGTTGCGGCTGCAGGAGGACACAATATTATTCTTATCGGCCCTCCCGGAAGCGGAAAAACCATGCTGGCAAAACGTGTTCCGAGTATTCTTCCTCCATTGACTTTAAAAGAAGCTTTGGAAACTACAAAAATACATTCTGTTGCAGGAAAAATGGGAAGAAATACATCTTTAATGACGATTCGTCCTTTTAGAAATCCACATCATACAATATCTGATGTTGCATTGGTTGGCGGTGGCGGTTATCCACAGCCCGGCGAAATTTCTTTGGCGCACAATGGTGTTTTGTTTCTGGATGAAATGCCGGAATTCAAAAGAACTGTTTTAGAAGTAATGAGACAACCTTTAGAAGATCGGGAGGTAACAATTTCAAGAGCAAGGTTTACGGTAAATTATCCCGCAAGTTTTATGTTGGTTGCATCGATGAATCCCAGCCCGAGCGGATATTTTCCGGATGATCCGAATAATACCTCATCAACTTATGAAATGCAACGCTATATGAATAAGCTTTCAGGACCGCTTTTGGATAGAATAGATATTCATATTGAAGTACAGAAAGTGGAATTTGAGCAACTGGCAGAAAAGAGAAAAGGAGAAAAAAGTGGAGATATTAGAAAACGTGTTTTAAAGGCGCGTGAAATTCAGGAGGAAAGATATAAAGATTTAAAAATCAGTTATAACGCTCAAATCGGGCCAAAGGAAATTGAAAAACATTGTGCATTGAACCAGGCTTCTTTCGACTTGATAAAAATGGCAATGGAAAAACTTAATCTTTCTGCAAGAGCCTATGACAGAATTTTAAAAGTTGCAAGGACAATTGCTGATCTGGATGAATCTGAAAATATTCTTTCCGAACACATTTCTGAAGCGATACAATACAGAAGCCTGGATAGAGAATTTTGGAATGTTTAGAAATTAAAAAACCACTGGGAACAGCTAGTGTTGATTTGATATTATTAAACTTATTATGTGATTGTTACTTTATAAAGCCTTTGCGTAAACCACTTTATGAAACCTATAAATTTCTACCGATTATAAAATATATTTTATAATTAATCACATCGTTATTTATAAACATTTGATTATGTAGATATCTATAGGAGTAATAATATTAAATATCAATTTCAGTTCTTAAGTGATTCAATAATCCGAACCACCATTTTAATATAGTTTCTGTATCCATACTTTCTCCATTGTACATTATTCTAATGTCTTTTTGATGTACAATTTAAAAAGTCATAGATACGAGAGAGATATTTCTATATTGTTTTCTGTGACCTTTTGTTTAATTAAAGCATCTATATGAATCTTTTTAATCTAAGTTCATTTTTGTTGGGAAAAAAGAAAGCAGTACTAACTTGCTTTCTTTCGTGTTTTTAGAATCAATCGTTTATTAAAAAATGTTTGGAAAGTAATTAGGAGAGGGAGAGTTATCCTAATTACCTAGTTAATACCTTTAGAATTCATGAGTTAGTTGATCTATTTTAAATCACATAATTTAATAGTTTATTAAGTTAAGAATGAATGGTTTAATATTGTGTTTATAGTGTGCAAAAGTATATATTGCCAATATTCAAAACTAATAATAGTCTGTAACTAATCGGAAAAATAATATATACTTTAATGTGTATTATGCCTTTTATTCTCTTGTTTTTTTTGAAAGTTGTTGAGCGATGAATTCAGACGGAGAGATTTTCATTTCTTTTTTAAACATTTGAGTAAAACGACTATGTGAGGAATAACCAGTGATTTCTGCCAAATAATCGATTTTGTAATTAAGATATTCTGGATTATTTATCATTTTTTTTATAATGTATCTAATCCTAATATTATTTAGATAATCACTAAAATTCTTCCCTCTGTAGTTTTGTAATAAATAATTAATATATTTTGTATTACTATTAAAAATAATAGCCATATTTGATATATTGAAGTTCTTACCAGTAAAAATTTCACTATTTTCAAATTCCTCTAATTTTTGTAATAACTCAGTAGTTTTCTTTTCAGATAAGGGTTCTTTAGAGGTAGTGTTTACTTTAGATGAAACACTTTGAATTTCTTTGTTTTTTACTTTCTCAAAATCATCAATGATTTTCTCATATTGAATTTTTATTTTTTTATTTTGGTAGTTTTTGTACCCCCCTATGAATAAAGTAAATACTATTAATAAAATTGAAATAATGATAAATAATAACGAAACCTTTTTCTCAGTTTTAATTTCATTTTTAGTCTTTTTTAAAATATTCTTTGCGGCTGTTTCTTTTGAATTTGAAACTAAAATACCATTGTCGATTATTCTTTTTTTTATACTATCCGCCTTTTTTACTTCCTTATTCAAAGTATAGTATTCATCAAATACTTCATCTATTTGCAGTTCCAAATTCTTGTCGGCCATTTTATCGGCTAAAGTTTTGGATTTATTAATATAAATAAGCGCTGAATTTATATTCTTCAACTTTATTTCTGCAGCAGCATAACGAATATAGAAATAGGCCAAATAGAAATTATTATTATCATCAATTGCCTTCAATCCTTTTTCATAATAAAATTTTGAAAGTTTATAATTTTGTAGGTTATAATAGTTAACGCCAATATTTAACAAAGCTGGTATATAGGCTTTTGAATAGCCAGCAAAGGGAAATTCTTTTTTTAAATCTTCCAAGTAGCTAAGTGCTAATAAGTTTGCAGATAGAGCTTTCTTATGTTTTTTTTGTTTACTATAGACGGCTGAAATTCTCTGATAAATTATTGATCTATCAATTAAAAAGTTTTCTCTATCAAGTTTACTAGTGTACTGAAGTGCTCGCTCTAAATATTCATTACTTTCAGCTTCCATATTTAGATTATTATACAAGGATGCAATTATGCCACTAGTCTTTGGTTTAAAATAAATAAGGTTTGATTTTATTGCAATAGAATCTGCTTTTAGAGATACATCTAAGGAAGAAGACAAATTGTGTTGCATTTCATATCCTTGTATAATAACAAATAAAGCTTTTACTCTTTGCCAATCATTGATAGATGACCTATATAAAGAGTCACCTTTTAGTAGGATTTCATCAGAAGTAATTTTCTTATCATTTCTTAAAATTTTATCTGTAATATGATTAAAATATCTATTTTCTTTTGATATACTTAAGTCCTGACAAAAAATATTTGCATAATTTATTAGAAAACAAAATATAAAAATATGTTTTATTATTAAGTGATTTATCATATTTATTTCGATTACATAAATATATTTTAATTATTATACAAATAAACAAATAATAAATAAGTGTATTAATGAATAATTAAAATTTTATTTTCTGAATAACTATAAAAAAGTATAAGGCAAGTAGCTAAAAGTTTAAAGTGAGTAGCACTTCCACCAAGTCAATTGATAAGAAAGGGCTTAACTGAAATCTCCTTGGATAAAAGATGGAGAGTTTTTTTGAATAGGTATGGATGAATGAAGCTGTCTCAAAAAGTAATATATATTCCTGAAACCTCCTAAGTAACAAAGTTTGCTAAGTTAAAAGCCGGGTTATTATTTGAGACAGCCTCTTTACAAAGGACAAGTATATTATGATTATATTCTATTGTTGAATACGAACGGCTGTAATAGTATTTTCACCCCAATTTCCACCAACTGCAGAAAAGGTTTTATTGTTGCTTGGTGTACCTATAACTGCTATATTTCCAACAAGTAAGTAATAAGTTTTATTTGCTCCAGAGGTGTTATTTACATAAAGACTTCCAGAGCCTATGTTATATTTAGCCTGAACTCCAGTTGGAGCTGCTGGGCAAGGCCCTTGAAAGCCCATGGATACTAGACGGCCTGCAGCAGGAGGAAGGTCGGAACTTATTGCGGGAACAGTGGGTGAGTCTCCTAAAGAAAATCTTACCCAAATCCAATCATCCGCAAGGAAGGGCTCAGTCCCATTATAACGTAATAATTGCGTAATATCAACTTTCCATCTCCCCGGAGCAAGAGTTATATAAGTCCCAGGTCTAACAGTATATGTAAGAGTAGATTGAAATGGAACATCTCCGCTTGAATCAGGAATACTAGTAATTACCCCTTGCGCTAACCCAATTGAAGCAGGCCTCCAGGTCCCCACGCCGTTCGTATCGGCGGTAAGTACGTAATCCGTTTTTTGATTTCCATCAGACAATTTAAACCCTGTTATAGGGGCGCTTGTTGTTCCTCCCGTATTAATTTCCAATTTTTGAGATGGTGTTGTTGTTCCTATCCCAACCTTACCTGACGCATCTACAACAAAATCATTTAGTTGTTGAGTTGCATTAGGCGCAACTGTAGCTGGATTGTCCTTGGCTCCATCCACATGAAAAATACCTTGTGGCTTTTGGTTATTAATACCTACCTGAGAAAATAAAATACCTGATACTAATAAATATGAGGCAATCATAAATTTGTTTTTCATTGTGTTGTATTTTTAGAATTATGCTTGATTTAAAATAAAAAATCGCGTGCTGTCATTTGTTTTGCAAAAGTAGCCTGAGATTCATTTATTAGCAAGATTTAGTATGTTGCTATTCCGAAAAATAACAACTAAAACCAAGACATATTGAGTAGGTGGTTTTGATTAAACTATTATTACAAAAGAGTTCCGGCAAGATTAGCAAATAACACCGGAAATAGATTTTAACATTTAATTATATTCTTTGATTGATTATCTTAAAATTAAAATATGGATAGGAAGAAAGTTGGATTTTCCACTTTTATTTTCGTTCAAAAAGTGTAAATGATCGAGTAATTATTAATTCATTAGAAAAATTAATTATCTTATAAATATCTGATATTAAAATATTTAAGTCAATATAATTGTTGCTTTACCGAATAGTTACAGTTTATTATGGATCCTCTGGTCCTGTTGCACTAAATGTTAGAAACTTGTATTCTGAATATAGAGCATACAGTTGGAAGTGAGTAAAGGAAATAACATTAATGTTTGGGGAAGAGTAAAAGCTTATGCCAGTTGGTCGGATAAGGTAGTCAAGCAGAATTAAATCTTCTTAATTCAAAATTAGACAGGTTAAATGCTAACCTTAAAAATGAAAAAAAAGGTGCCTATTATTTTCATATTTCATATTTTAATTCTTAAATAAAAGTAAATACAAAAAAGGATGTTGAAATTTTTTGTTAGAATCCAGTGTGTCAATGAAGCGTTCACTAGATTCTACTTATCCCTATAAATATAAAATAATACTCATAACGACTATATTGTTGAACCACAAGGTTTTATTGGTAAACCTATACGTTATGAGTGTAATGAGCCTTATCTTCCTGAAAGGATAATTATTTAAAATCTACATAAAAACCCGTGAAAGATAGCTTTCACGGGTTTTAAAATATATTCAGCGAATATTATTTTTTCTTTTTACCTGTTGCAGGTTTTGCGTGTTCTGGTTTAGCAGCACGGGTTTTAGTATCAGCTGGAGTATTTTCGTCTCTTACCAATTGCAATTCATCGATAATTCTTCTTGCTCCGGCATATTTGTCGATAGTCCAAAGAACGAAACGAACGTCAACATTGATGGTTTTTTGCCATTCTGGTTCAAAAACGATATCTCCGCTTAAAGCTTCACTGTTTCCGTCGAATGCAATACCGATAAGGTTTCCATCACCGTCGATTACAGGAGAGCCAGAGTTACCACCGGTAATATCATTGTTTGAAAGGAAGTTTACAGGCATATAACCTTTAGCATCGGCATACTGACCGAAGTCTTTCATATTGTAAAGGTCGATTACTCTTTGTGGAAGGTCAAATTCTTCGTCACCTTTCTTGTATTTTCCTACAAGACCAGCCATATCTGTGTAATAGTTATCCGTAACACCGAAATAGTTTCTGTCATCTCTGATTGGTAATGTATCCACAGTTCCGTAAGTCAGTCTCATAGTAGAGTTTGCATCCGGATAGAATTTTTTCTCAGGCATAGATTTCATTAAACCAGCTAAGAAAAGACGATTGTTTTTCGCAAAATTATCATCTATTTTCACAAATCTTTCATTAGATGCTTTTTGGTCAGCAACGATTCCGTCAGCAATTTTCAAAAGCGGATCTGCATCTAATTTTAAACGGTCTGGGTTTAAAATAAAGTTTGTAACGGATGTTTTATTAGCAAAGATTGAAGAGTAAGCTACGTTAGAAAGATTTTTAGAATCTAATCCCATAATCGTAGGAGAAGCAACATCTTTGTTTACTCTTGACTGGTAAAGCCCAACCATAGAGTTCATCATTTCACCTTCAAGCTTAGTGTTGATATTTTCGTAAGCAGCTTTTACGGCAGCTTCTACTTTTGGTTTCATTGCTAATCTTCCTGCCATATCCTGTTCGGCATAAGCTTTAAGAACAGAGCCTACTTGTAAAGCAACCGAGAAATATTTAGAGTTTCTCAAAAGCTGAGAAGCATAATTTCTTTCAACACTTCTATCAGATGTTTGTTTATAATAAATAGCAATATCATCTAAAACACTTTCATACTCAGCAATGTTTGCCGGTTGTACCGCCCATGCTTTGAAGGTAGCTTCCAGCTTTTGTTTGTCGGTAATTGTTCCGTTTTTGATAACGGCATCAATAGTTCCCTGTCTGTTTTTCCAGTAGTTGGCTACTGAAGCGTACTGAGAAGCATAGTTAAGCTGAGTTCCTTTATCCTTATCCATGTACTTTTTCATAATATCCATAGCTAATTTTGAAGCTTCAACCCAAGCCGGATAATCTTTGCCTACCATCTGCTGAATTCCGTAAGAAGTCAAATAACGGTTCGTTCTTCCCGGATAGCCCATGATCATTGAGAAATCACCAGGCTTAATTCCTTTCAAAGAAACAGGTAAGAAATGTTTAGGTTTCAGAGGAGTATTACTTGGAGAATATTCAGCAGGGTTTCCTGCTGCATCGGCATATACTCTGAAAACCGTAAAGTCTGCAGTGTGTCTTGGCCATTCCCAGTTATCTGTATCACCTCCGAATTTTCCTAATGATGAAGGCGGTGCACCTACTAATCTGATATCTTTGTAATCTTGGTATACGAAATAGTAGAATTCATTTCCGTTGAAAAAATCTCTTACCACTACGGTATATTTCCCGTTTTCAGAATTTTCTGTCTGGATGGCTTTGGTTTCTGCATCAATCACAGCTTTTCTCTCTTCACCAGACATATTGTTGTTTAGTTTAGAATTGATTCTTTGCGTAGCATCATCCATTCTAACTAAAAATCTTACATAAAGATCTTTTGCATTGAATTCATCTTTTTGCTTCATTGCCCAGAAACCATTCTTCAAATAGTCTTTTTCCGGAGTAGAAGCTGCCGCAACAGCACCATAACCACAGTGGTGATTGGTAAAGATAAGTCCTTGATTAGAAACAATTTCACCTGTACAGAAGCCGCCGAAACTTACGATAGCATCTTTCATACTTGAGTTGTTTACTGAATAAATTTCTTCAGGTGTCAAATGCAAACCTTCTTTTTGCATGTCAACACCATTTAATCTCTTGATGAGCATCAACAGCCACATCCCTTCATCTGCTCTCATCTGAGCAAAGCCCAATAGAAAAGTGAATAGTAGAAATAGTCTTTTCATTTTATAAAAATTAATTTTTGTGTCGCTAATTTACTAATTTTTACGATATTCTCCCTGCGATTGGTACGGAAATGGATTATTGTGCGTTATGAAAAAAATACTGTTATCATTTTTTACGATCTTGTTTCTTGGAATGACTTTGAATTGTACTTCTACAATCAGACAAAGTTCTCAGACTGTAGCTCAGAATCCTAAAATCCAACGGGAATGGATGTTGGTGGCATTCGGAAACTTTACAAAACCGGATTTAGAAAAAAATAAAGCTAAAATTGATTTGACAGGAAATATCGCTAAGGGAAAAATTAAAGGAGGGGCTTTTATGGGCTGTAACGATATGTTTTTTGATTCTGAATTTAAAGATGATGGAAGCATGAAAATTTCAGGGATAGGCTCTACAATGAAATCCTGCCAAAATATGGACTTAGAGACCTTATTTTCAAAAAATTTCAGAAGTATGATAAAATATTTTATTGAAGGACATTTTTTAACATTATCTGATAATAATGGACAGACTATGAAGTTTGTAGCTGCCGATTGGGATTGATTTTAGTAATTAACTTCAAAATATAAATAAAAGTCCACCAAAAGTGGACTTTTATTTAGTTGAAAATCTAGTTATTTGATTATTAGTTTTTAGGAATTGTCTTTTTTATTTCGTCTAAAGTTGCCGTATTGGGAAGCCCCTGAATATTATTTGTGTTCCTAGAATTTACTGTATGGTTGGCTGCCTGTCTGTTGGGAATTGTACTTTTAATTTCTTCAAGAGTTGCCGTATTTTCTAATAGTTTTCCGGAATTGCTTGTAGATACCTGAGTTTTCGGCTCCTGTTTCTTCACTTCAAGGCCCTGATCTGAAACCAGCGTTGTAGGGGTTGTTTTTTTCTCCGCTCGGTCTTTTGCTTCTTTTAGCATTTTGGTTTCAAATTCTTTTGATTGCTTAAAAGACAGATCTTCCTGTACTTGTGCTTCAGAAACTTTTTTGTTTTCCTGGGCATAAATATTTAGACTTAAAGCTAAAAATGTGATGATATATAGTGATTTCATGGTTTATTATTTAATGTTTACTAATACTTTTATTTTCCCGGTTTCGTTTTGATCATAATCCTGGAGGGCTTTACCTAATACTTGTCCTATTTTTACTTTCTTAAGATTAGCTTTCATGGCAACTCCTGATTTTGATGAGGTTACTAAAAGATCTCCTCTTTTAATTGCTCCTCCTTCCAGACAAACTTTTGTAGGAATGACTCCAATTACTCCCATCGGAACTTTTCCGGTTAATTCAGAATCAATATTTTCTTCTGTTAAAAGAACTCCCGGCTTCGTAGCATAAACTCCTGCAACAAGATGAGAATATGGTTTAGACGATTTTTCTACTGTTCTGTCAGAATCTATTGAAATAACTAAAATATCACCGGGTTCGTACTCTGAGGTATTTCCTTCTACATCAAACGCTTCTGCAACGTCGGCACCACTATTCTGAGTTCCTCCGTTGAAAAATCCCGTACCGGATTTATTTACTCTCGCAACATTGGTCCCCGCACTTTGGAATATCGCGATATTCCCGGAAGATCCGGTATGATTTACAAAAAATCCTGTTCCTGTACCGGCATTCGTCACAGATAATACGGGGGTCGCATTGGCTGCATTAAAGTTTCTGAAATATCCTGCCCTACCTGTCCCGAAGTTTGGCACCCAGCCATACATAGCGCTTCCTGTTCCATCTGCTGTGGATTCTATACCATTTCCATTTTTTCCGGCATTGGCTGTTATGCCGTTTCCGTTTCCTTCTGTTAAAGCAATTAAAGCAGGCCCGTTTCCATTTACATTGCTTTGATAGAATAAGCCTGCAAAACCGCCCGTTCCTATTGACTCTCCGTAGATACCTGCAGTTCCGAAGTTGGCAAACTGAGAGTTTACTTTTCCGTGTACGGCAGGTGAAGTCCCCAATGTATTATCTACGAAAAAGTCTCCGGCCATGTTGTTGCCGACGGTCTTGGCTGTAAGTACGGGGTTTATATTTGAGGTGTTAAAATTTTGAAATTCGGCTGCTTTTCCTGTGCTGAAAGTAGGGATCCACCCATAAATTGCACGTCCTGCTCCATCTACGTTTGCTTCTATTGCATCTCCGTCTTTACCTGCATTAGCCACAAAAGCATCTCCATTTCCATCTGTTAATGCAACTAAGGCACGACCGTTTCCTGAAGTATTTGATGAATAAAATAGCCCTCCAAAGCCTCCGGTTCCCGAAGAAACCCCAAAAATACCTGCGGCGCCAAAGTTCCCAAAAATGGTTTTTACTTCACCTCTTACAGCTGCACTTACACTGTTTGCATTATTGGAAAGGAAAGAAGCAACGTTTCCTAGGGTATTATCGGGAATATTTCCTGTACTGTTTGATTCTACTTCGAACGTGTTTCTGTCATTTGTTGAGTTTAGATTTTCGAATCTTCCTGCACGTCCTTTACCGCTATTTAATCCAACCTGTCCAAAAACGCCCACGGAAGTTCCTGTAGTATTGGAGGCTACAAAACCTCTTACGCCATACCCGCCACCATCGTTTCTACCTACTACAGCACCTGCAATATCACTTGTGTTTCTGCCTACTACAGCTTCACCTGATCCATTATTATCTCCTATAATCCCGGCAGAGGTTTGTGCGCTTGTTATACCATGAACAGCAAATCCTGATCCGGTGGAACTCTCAATACCTGCTCCCGTCCCTGTGGTGGAAACATTAATAACCGTTCCGTTTCCGACAGTATTTGCATTAAGCACATTGTTATTATTGGCGTTATTAAATATACCTATAGCTGCTGCAATTCCATTGGTACTTGTTGCATTAAGACCTGTTCCTGAATTACTATTGGCATAAACACCATAACCTGATGCGGATGAATTGCCATATATCCCTAGCCCGTTTGGAGTAACACCATAAACACCCCATCCGCTTCCGTTCTGGCTTCCCCAGACACCGACACCTAAACCTCCGGTTCCGTTATTAATCCCCCGGATTCCGGAAGAAAATCCTCCGGGAGCCGTACTGCTTACAATACCTCTTACTGAAGCAATACTTGAAGTGGTTGTATTGTTTATGCCTTCTACAGAGGTTCCGTCTCCGTCATTTATTAAAGTGAAAAGCGTTCCGGCGTTGTTGACTGTATTTGTATATGGAATTGTAAAATTCCCACCCGTTCCGCCTGCAGATTTTGCATACATAGCAAATGGCACACTTAATAACTGGCTTGTTCCCGTAATGGTATAGTTGGTTCCACCTGCAGGATCTGTTTCTGTTTTTAAATAGTAATTTCCTGTAGACCAGTTGATTGTATTAAAGGTTCCGGATAAAACTGTTCCTGTTCCAAGCTCAAGAGTAATAAGACCGTTCAAATTGGTGTTTCCTGTAAGCCTTTCCGAATAAACGGCAGCACCCGCAGGAGAACCCTGTAAAATGCTCGCTCTGATCCCTATACTTTGATTGGAAAGAATTTGTCCGCCGGTATTTCGAACGATTGCCTGATAACTCATTTTTTCAGGAACCTGTGCGAAGGCTGTAATTGTGCCCAGCAAAATTCCCATCAATAATAATATTTTTTTCATGGTAGTTATTTTTTTATGATTTTAAATGTTTTGATATTCTTCCCATTCTGATTTATCCGGATAATATACATAGCGGAAGGAAGAGAAGAGAAATTGAATTCAGACTTAGGCTGAGAAATTTTATCTTTTATAATCAACTTGCCTTGTGCATCAAATAGTTGATAGTCTGAATTCTTGTAATCATTTGTGGTAAAATCCAGATACAGATAATCTTTAAATGGATTCGGGTACAGTAAAATACCTTTTTCTGTTTCCTGGGTTTCGTTTGTGGCAAGTGTGGTTGTGATTTCGTAAGCTTGCTGCACACCTTCTAAAATTTCGTTGTTGCTGCCCTTTGCAAGATATGCGGCTTGCCCTACACTGTAAGAAACCGAGCCGTTACTTCCTGTAGCATTTGCTCCGGTTGCCGGTACTGCACTTTGGGCTTTCAGTAATCCGGGGACTATAAAGAGCGGAATGAAAAAGAAGCAGTGAATAGATGTTCTTTTCATATTGAGTAATTTTGTGGTTATTAATTGGTAAATGCAAAGTGAAAATTTTTATCACTTTGGGAATACTAAATTACCATAAAACAGGAACGGGATTTTTGGAAAATAGATAAACGACAAGATTAATCGACAAACGACAAAAGTGGAGTTATTTTGTAAAAATAAATCGAAACCGGTGTAGTATATGGAAAAGCAGTATTAATGATTTGGAGTGAAAAAATCCAGATTTTCTTTGTACATTCTCCCAATAGGAAGTTTGATCTGATGTACAAGTTCTACTTCATGAGTGTTTTTACTCCGAATTAAATGTCTTGGAACGGCATAACTTCTGTGTATTCTCACAAAGGAATCAAAATAGTTTTTATGTAGAAGATTTCCCAAAGAATCTAAGATGCAGTGTTTTTTATCAGAGGTGATGATTCTTGTATAGTCTTTTAATGCTTCAAGATACAGAATGTCAGTGATTTTAACTTGGTAAATATTTCCTCCCTCCTTTATTTTAATGCTGTTTTCACCAAGCAAAGTATCAAAACATTCACATTTTTCTTTCATTTCGAAGTAATCGAAAAGTTTTTGCATAGAATAATTAAAACGGTCTGTTTTTAAAGGTTTTGTAATAAAATCTAAAGTATCAAGTTCAAAGGTGTCAATAGCAAATTCGGGATACGAACTGATAAAAATGCAAGCTGGGATTTTATGAGCTAATTTTCTGAATTCCAGGCCACTCATTCCTTTTATTTTAGTTTCGATAAATAAAAGGTCAATTGGAATGCTGAGGTAGGGGATTGCTTTTTCGATTGAGTCAAAAGACGCAACAATTTCAATATTTTCATATTGTTTGATGTGATGGTGAAGAACCAGCCTGTCCAATTCATCATCATCAATAATCATACATCTAATACTGCTAATCATGATATTGGTTTTAAATAATTTTCAGAGATAAATATTTAAAAATCAAAAAATTACTTTATAAAGTTATTAATTTTCGGAATATCAATACAGGAATGAACTTAAATTAACATTAAAATATTTCTTAAAATTAAAAATCATTTTGTTTTTTGTAGCGAAAATGGTAACTTGTAAAAATCACAAACATAGATAGAATTTAATGCTAGAAAAGAAAGAACATAATTACGAAAAAGCAGTTTTGGTAGGTGTTGTGACCCAGCACCAGAACGAGGAAAAGCTTCAGGAATATATGGATGAATTGGAGTTTTTAGCCTTCACAGCGGGAGCTACGGTTGACAGACGTTTTACTCAAAAGTTAACACAGCCAGACTCCAAAACCTTTATCGGAAGCGGAAAAGCTCAGGAAATAAAAGAATACGTAAAAGAAAACGAAATAGGAACGGTCATTTTTGACGACGAATTATCTCCTTCACAACTTAAAAATCTGGAAAGAGAAATGGAGGTTAAAATCCTTGACAGAACAAACCTTATTCTCGATATATTTGCCCAAAGAGCAACAACTTCTTATGCGAGAACTCAGGTAGAGCTGGCTCAGTATCAATATCTTTTGCCTCGATTGACCAGAATGTGGACTCACTTGGAGCGTCAGAAAGGGGGAATCGGGATGAGAGGCCCCGGAGAAACGGAAATCGAAACTGACCGCCGTATTATTCGTGACAGGATTTCATTGTTGAAAGATAAGCTGAAAACGATTGATAAGCAAATGGCCACCCAGAGAAATAACCGTGGAAAAGTCGTGAGGGCAGCTTTGGTAGGATACACCAACGTTGGAAAATCGACTTTGATGAATGCTTTGTCAAAATCTGAAGTTTTTGCTGAAAATAAATTGTTTGCAACACTGGATACGACCGTAAGAAAGGTTGTTATCGGAAATTTACCTTTCCTTTTAACGGATACTGTTGGTTTCATCAGAAAATTGCCGACTCAGTTGGTAGAATCTTTTAAATCGACTCTTGACGAGGTACGTGAAGCTGATCTGCTGATCCATGTGGTAGATATTTCTCATGAAAGTTTCGAAGATCATATCGATTCTGTGAATCAGATTTTAATGGAAATTAATGCTCATCAAAAACCGATGATAATGGTTTTCAACAAGATTGATGATTTCAGTTATGAGAAAAAGGATGATGATGATTTGACGCCGGCTTCCAGAAAAAATGTTTCTCTTGAAGAATGGAAAAAAACGTGGATGGGAAAATCTAAATATCCTACCGTTTTCATCTCTGCTTTGACGAAAGAAAACTTCCCGGAAATGAAGAAAATGATCTATGATGAGGTAATGAAGATTCATATTTCTAGGTTTCCTTACAATGATTTCCTCTTCGAATATTTCGATGATGAGGATTATGAAAATAACGATTAATGAAAAAATATCTTTTCTTTTTGCTGCTTTTTATTTCGTGTTTTGGTTTTAGTCAAAAATTAAAACCTGAGTTGAAAGGCATTGAGAGAAATCTTAACGATTCAAAGTCTCCGTATAATTACGAGAAATTGATTTTTAAATATAAAGCCTATCCGCAATCGCTGGACAGCATTGAGGCTCAGCATCTTTATTATGGAAGGAACTTTAAAGGAGAGGTGATTTCAACCTCCGGGGATGAATTTAAAAAACTGGCAGAAGCTTTCAAAGACAAAAATTTTAGTGAGTGTATTGCTCAGGGAAACGCCTTGTTTCAGAGAGATCCTACAAACATGGATGTTCTGTTGATACTGCTTCGTGCGTATGATTCAAAACAGGATGGAAGTAAGTTTACCTATCATTTAAACCAATTCCGGGTGTTGACAAATGCCATGAAGCTGTCTGGGGACGGGAAGTCTGAAAAAACTCCGTATGTGGTAAATTCTGTCGGTGATGAGTATATTTTACTCAATATGTTGAAAGTTGGAGAAGAATATACCCGAGGATCAAAATCTACCAAGAACGGGATATTAGACATTTGGCAAAAAGACGATGATAAGATATATATTAAAATACTTTATTTAAACCTTTAATTTTAATCTAAAAAAACACTTTAGTGGAGTTATATTATTCATTTTCAGCTTTAATAGTTTTAGCATCAATATTCGCCTATCTTAATTACAGATTTCTTAAACTTCCGAGTACCATCGGGATTATGGTTATTGCCATCGTGGTTTCTATTATATTGGTTTTATTCGGGGAGAGTTTCCTTCCAAGGACTTTTGGTCATCTTAATAATTTGATGAATAGTATTGACTTTACTGAGGTTTTGATGGGAGCTATGCTTAATTTCCTTCTCTTTGCGGGAGGGATCCATATTAATATTAATGATTTGAAAGAGCAGTTGCGTCCTGTTGTGATATTTTCTACGGTGGGAGTTGTGATTTCAACATTTATTGTAGGTTTTGGAATGTTTTATCTGTTGCCTTTAGTGGGTTTAAAACTTCCGTTTATCTATTGTTTAGTATTTGGAGCTCTGATATCGCCGACCGATCCTGTGGCGGTTTTAAGTATTTTAAAACAGGCAAACGTATCAAAATCACTGGAAACTAAAGTCGCAGGAGAGTCTCTTTTCAATGATGGTATGGCGGTTGTAGTTTTCACGGTTGTGTTACAGCTGGCTATTGGAAATGAAGTGGATTTAGGATTAGAAAATATTGGCTTATTACTAATCAAGGAAGCTGGTGGGGGAATATTTCTGGGTGTTTTACTAGGTTGGATTACTTCCAGGCTGATGCGTGAAGTAGATGACTATATCATTTCGGTTTTGGTAACACTTTCTGTAGTGATGGGCGGTTACCTTGTTGCAAGACAAATGCACATTTCAGGACCATTGACGATGGTGGCAGCGGGTTTATTTATGGGGAATTTCAATGTTAAATTTAAAATGAAATCCATCACTCAGGACTATTTGATAAAATTCTGGGAGCTTATTGATGAAATTCTGAATGCTGTATTATTCCTATTTATTGGTTTCGAACTTTTAATGATAAAAGATTTTAAAGAGTACATGATTCCGGGATTGCTTGCCATTATTGTGGTTTTATTCGCAAGATTTATTTCAATTTGGGGCCCTACAAAGTTTATGTCTTTACGAACCAGGTTTAATCCTCAAACAGTAAAAGTATTGGTTTGGGGAGGTATTCGTGGCGGTGTTTCCATTGCGTTGGCGATGTCTATTCCAAAAGGGGAATATAGCAATGTCATTTTAAGTATTACCTATTGTGTTGTCGTATTTTCGATTATCGTCCAAGGGCTTACAATTGCTAAGGTTGCCAATCCTAAACAAATTGCCGAAGAAGAAAAAGTGTTGGAAAGTACTGCTTTAGATGAAAGTCATTAAATGATATAAAATCATACCAATACAGATGAGCATAGTTAAAGAAATCCAGGGTGCATTAGCTGTTTTGTCAATTCCTGAAAAAGCAGAGTTTTTCCCAAAATTTTTCAAAACCGGGAAAGGAGAGTATGGAGAAGGAGATGTATTTCTTGGGGTAAAAGTACCTGATCAAAGGGCGGTGGCAAAAGAGTATTATTCCAGAATATCTTTGGATGATTTAAGTAAGTTACTTTCCTCAAAATATCATGAGCATCGTTTGACGGCTTTGTTTATACTGATTTCAAAATTTGAAAAAACAAAAGACCCAAAGATTAAAGAAGAAGTCATTGATTTTTATATAAACCACCTTCAATATGTCAATAATTGGGATTTGGTAGACTCTTCTTGTTATAAGATTTTGGGAAGATATGCCTTTGAAAATCAAAAAGAAGACTTGCTGAGAAGCTTATCTGATTCTGAAGAAATGTGGCACAAAAGAATTGCTGTTGTCGGAACAATGTATTACGTAAAAAAGGGATTTTTTGAGCTGACTATAGAATTTGTAACGGGCAATTTAAAACACACTCATGATTTAATGCATAAGGCAAATGGCTGGCTCTTAAGAGAAATAGGGCAAAAAAATGAAGCGGAACTGATTAATTATCTAAACAAATACTATAAAGAAATGCCAAGAACCTGCCTGAGATATGCTATTGAAAAACTTGATGAAGAAGTGAGACAGGATTATTTAAAAGGAAGGGTTTAAAAATAAGATGTATTTTTGTTGATTAAAACTCAACTATGAAATTATTTCTCAAGCAACTGGTTCTGCTTTTTCCTTTATTGTTGTTGACTAGTTGTTTCGACATCTTAGATAAAGTCAATGTAAAAGCTGATGGAAGTGGGGAATATACGATTATTCTGAATGCAAGTAAAAGCAAAACCAGACTGGCTTCAATCTCAAAAATGGAAACGATCAACGGAAAAAAAGTCCCGCAAAAACCTGAAATTGAAAGTAAAATTAATGAGGCTGCGAAAATTTTCAGAGTAACCCCAGGAATCAGCAATGTAAAAACTTCTTTGGATTTTGAAAATTATATTATTAAATTAAGCTGTAATTTCAAAAAAATTGAAAATATCAATGCCGGATTAGAGCAGTTAAAAGCTAAGAATATTCTCGGAAAAATGATTCCAACACAGATTTATAGTCAAAATATTGAGAATAAGTCATTTACAAGAAACAAAGTAAACACATTCAAAACAGATTACGACAAAATGAGTACGGCAGATAAAGAAATCTTTAATAATGCCAGATATACTTCTGTCCTGCAGTTTGAAAATACGATAAAATCTCAGACAAACAGCTCTTATCTGCTTTCGCCCAATAAAAAAGCGGTGAAGCTGGACGCCAATGTTTTAGATTTTATACTTCAAAAGAAACAAATACAAAATAACATCCTTTTTCAATAATTTCTAAACCATGAAATCTATTTTACAAAAGACCCAAACGATTGCCCTTCTACTTTTGGGTTGTATGTTTGTTTTTGCACAACAAAAAATGAGAATTCCCAATGATGTTGCATTTTATATGGAAATCAACGGAAAACAGCTTAATAAAAAAATTAATTGGCAGAAATTCAATCCTTTTTTGCAGGAAGTGGCTAAAAAAGGCAAAGAAAAACCTTCATGGACAGACTATTCTAAAACAGGAATCAAATATGATGCGACTCAATATCATTATGCTACTTTCAACGATTCTGTACAGGTGTATACAGCCCACTTTATTTTAGATAATAGAGAAAAATTTCAGGAATTCATTAATTCCACAAAGAAAAAAGGATTGGAAATTTCTAAGAAAAACAATTATTCTTACATTGATATAGATGATGATATTTTTGTTGCGTGGAACGAAGATCGCGCTATTCTCAGCATGATAAATTATAATAAACATTCTAAAGATATCTGGGAAGACGCCGCCATATCAGATAGTATTGTTGCTGACAGTGCGGCCGTTGCTGTTGACAGCGTTTATACAGAAGAACCGGAAAAACCTTTTGATTATAAAGAAGAGATAGGATATCTGAAAGATGATATTAAATATTTAAAAGAAAGCATACAGAATAATAATGCTGAAATTGCAAGAAAGCAAAAGGATATCAAATATCTGGAAAAACATCATCAATATCCAAAAGAAAAGAAAGATATCAATGCTACAGATAAAGAATATTCCGGCAATAACAGTGAAATTTTGCCACCTCTTAAAGATAAAAGTTTTGAGGATGAGACAGAAGAAGATTTAGCTTATCAAAAAGAATTGGATTCTATAAAGATTGAAAAATTCAAAGTTGTAAAGAAGATTGCAGAGGAGCGGTTTGATATATATTTCAGTTCAAATTTAGAAATAGAACCGACTAAAGGCATGACAGCTTTCCGAGATGTAAATTCCGACGTTTTTGTCTACACGGATTACGGAAGAATCGTTGCAGACGGGATTTATGGCAAAATGATGAAGCATTACGGATTTGGGCAGATTTTCAATAAGGCATACAATTCAACCTCTTCATACAACCTGTATTTTGATAATGATAAGGTAAAACTGGTCAACAGTTATCAGCATAAAGATCCTGAAGTTCAAAAAAGTTTTTCAGAGGTGTATAAAGGCCGGAAAAATAAAAAACTATCATCGCTTATCAATGATAAAAGCATTGGATATTATGTTATCAATGTAGATAGTAGCAAATATTTTGATATTCTCTACAGTATGCTTAAAGACTCCGGAGAAGGTGATTACCAAAAGGAAGTGGAACTGATGATGGAAACCATGAAGATTGTTCTTGATGAAAAAGCCATTGCCAAAGTCGCACGGGGAAACGGAATTTTTGTTTTAAATGAACTGAAATCTAAAACAGTAGAATATACAGACTATGACTACGATGATGATTATAATGAAAAAGAAGTAAAAAAAACAAAAGAAGTAATGGTTCCAAATTTTACTTTTGCTTTTGCAACCGAAAATGAAGGCTATTGGAACCGTGTTTTCAATTTATTGATAACAAACAAAAAAACAGCTAAAAGCTTTACTAAGAATGGAGATTTTTATTCTTTTAAAGATGATAAAGCCAAAGACGGATATTTAGATCAATTATTCTTTACGGTAAAAGACGGATTGGTTTATCTTACAACATCAACAGACAATGTACTGCCTAAAAAACAATCTGAAATTTCCAGACAATGGGCGAAAGATTCATATAAATATCCTATGTCAGGAAGGTTTGATGCACAGAAACTATTAATTGGTCTGGAAAAGGAATTCAACAGTATCTCGGAAAGAAAAATCCTGGATCTATTCAGAAAGAATGTTGGTGAAATGTACTTTAAAACAGAAGTAAAAGGAGAGAGAATAGAAACAGAAATGAATTATAATATTAAAAATTCTTCCGAAAACAGCCTGATGTATTTCTTCGATTTGTTTGACGAAATTTTTAAAATCAAAGAATCTGAAAAAAAACAGCAAATTCTATAAATGAACCGCAAAAAACTTTTTGTCACGGCTGTTTTTCTCATTGCAACAGCTTTCTATTTTGTGTTTTATCATAAAGACAAAACTTTAAAATTTGTTCCGAAAAATGCAGATGTGGTAATTTTGGTTGATGTGAAAAATGTTACGAGACAATACATCTGTGCTCTTGCCTTTCATCCTTCGCAATGGTTTAGAGGTGGAAAAAATAAGATTTCTATAAAAAAATCGGGGTTGAAAATTCCTGATTTTTTGCAGGTGTTTCACATTAAAGATACCAAATTTTCAGATTGGTATAGTATTTTTGAGATTAAAGATAAGCAGGCATTTCTGTCGTTTTTAAAGCAGGAAAAGTTTGTAAACGAAGGTGAAAACCTTTTTCAAAAAGATAATTTTTTTATTAAAATAGAAGGCCAGAACTGTATTGTGGGAACCTCTGCTTCAGCCTTTGAAAATATAAACCGTTTGTTTTTGCAGTTTTCTCAAAGGACGGTTTACAGTGCTGATCAATATATTGATAATACTTCCGGGAGTATTTCTTTCATTTCCGGAGAGAAAATTCAGAATTTTTCTATTGAGCTGAATCATGGTGATATTGAGATAAAAAACAGTTCAAAATCAATTGATTTTACTTCACTTATTGATATGTTAGAGAGAAAAGTCCGGTTTTCGGATATAGAATTAGATGCTAAAAATATAAAAAATTATGCTGGATTTTTTGATAAAAGTATTTCGGATTCTTCTCAAATTAATTATTTCAAATTAACTTCCGATTTAGAGCAGGTAAGCTATACAATCATAACTTACGGCTATGATGATAATTTTAATGAAATTGAAAAAAAGAGCTTTCAGAAAATTATTCAGCCAAATTATAGTATTTCCCTTCAAAGTTCCAATCCCGGCAAAACGTGGGAATATTTCCAACATAAAAAGTGGATTAATGCTCAGAATCAATTTACGATTATCCCGTTTCAGCCCAATAATATCAGCAAAATAAAAGATGGTTTTGAAATTAAATCTATGAGAAAACCAGTTCCGTTGTCTCAAAAACTAAACGAAAATTATATTTTTGTAAGAAATAATGATTCGCTTTTATCTTCATTCAATATTTTAAATGTGGCAGAAAAGAAAATAATTTCTGCTGTTGATTATATTTTTTATGGAAACAGAGGACAGGATTATTATGTGAGAATAAAAGGAAAGAAAGGAGATTTACCTTTGATTTTAAGGTGAAAATTAAAAGTTCTTATAATCTGAAAAGAATAGTTTTATGATTTCCTCCGAAACTGCAATTTGGCTAAAACCATGTATACATTATTTCCTGCATTTGGTTTTTCCTGTTTTTATCGCATTGATTTTTTATCGTGAAAAGTGGCAAAAGGTTTATTTCATTTTTTTGGCAACGATGCTGGTAGATTTAGATCATTTATTTGCCCATCCGATTTTTGATCCCAATAGGGGAAGTGTAGGGTTTCACTTTTTACATTCCTATTATGCAATTGCGGTGTATTTTTTGATGCTATTTTTTAAAGGAAATACTAGGATTGTGGGTATTGGCCTGCTTTTTCATATGTTGACTGATTTACAGGACTTTTATTGCTGGCATTATTAAAAAGCTATTAATATTTTCTTTTGAAATTGTAAAAACCATAGGTTTTTTGTATTTTGTAGTCGCTTTATGAAATTAAAAGAACTTTTACATTATACGTATATTTTTCCTGTCCTGGCGGTAGTTTACTACTTTTCCGGATTGATAGGAGGCGGGGTTGTTTATGATGTTGTTGCCGGAATTTTACTTACCGGTAGCGTATTATCGGCAGTCCATCATGCTGAAGTGGTTGCCCATAAAGTAGGAGAACCTTTTGGAACAATTATTTTAGCTCTTTGTATTACGATTATTGAAGTGGCGTTGATTATCTCACTAATGGTTGCTGGTGGGGATCAGGCAATCACGCTGGCCAGAGATACTATTTTTGCTGCAGTAATGCTTATTTTGAACGGTATTTTAGGCATCTGTATTTTGGTAGGAGGAGTAAAGTATCACGAACAGTTTTTTGCCAGAACATCTGCTACGACATATTTAGTAAGTATTATTTCTATTCTGGTGTTTACGCTGATTCTTCCTAATTTTACCTCAAGTGTTAACGGGCCGTTTTATAATCAGGCCCAATTGGTATTTGTTTCTATTGCCTGTTTGGTAATTTATGGGATATTTCTAATGGTTCAGACCGTACGGCACAGAAGTTACTTCATTGTTCCTGATGAACATCCTGAAGAACATTATATTCCTTCTTTAACAAAAACTCTTATCAGCTTTGTTTTTCTGGTTATCTGTCTGGCTATTGTCGTAATGATGGCAAAAGGTCTTTCTACAACGATTGAAGATATGGTAAGAGGGTTGGGTGCTCCGAAATCTTTGGTTGGAGTAATTATCGCAGCGGTAGTTTTACTTCCTGAAGGCGTGGCGGCAATCAGAGCTGCCAAAAGCAACCAGATACAGTCTAGTCTGAACCTCGCTTTAGGTTCTGCTTTAGCAAGTATTGGATTGACAATTCCAGCGGTTTCTGTGGTTTGTATTACGTATGATATCCCTTTGGTTTTGGGATTGGACAAAAAAGATATCATCTTACTTTCACTTTCAGTATTTATTGTAATGCTTTCTTTAAGCAGGGGAAAAACAAATGTTCTTTACGGAACGGTTCTGCTGGTCAATCTTGCGGCGTATATTTTTACGGTAATTGTTCCGTAGCTGAGATTAAAGTCTTCTTGCTAAATCCATTTTAAAAGCCATCAGTTTGGCAATGTTTTCAGATTTTGAAATGGCCATATCTGCGTTTTCACCTGCGAAGTTTTCTTCAATGGTTATTCGCCACATTTCAAGCCATCTTTCAAAATGTTTTTGTTCCATAGCCTGAATTTCATTGATGGGAAAATGTGCTCCCATTGGATTGCCTTTATACGTCATTTGCCCGAAAAGAATTGTTTCCCAAAAAGAATACATTTTAGGAAGATGCTTGTCCCAATCCACTTTGGCAACATCTTTAAAGAAGAATCCAATAGTCTCATCCTTAACTACTTTAGCATAAAATGAATTGACAAGACGCTCAATGTCTTCTCGTGTTTCCAATTTTTTCATACTCCAAATTTAGCGTAAAATCAATTGAAAAATTCAATCGTGAACTTGATAAATTTCATGAAAACAATATTTTATCTTTGCATGTCGGGTTTCAACATAAACAGAGGGTTTAAGAAAAGGCAAAGGTTTTTAGAATAGAGCCTGTCAAAAGATAAATAACCCTACAGTACCGGATTAGGATAAAATTAATGAATGTAAGGCTGTGGAGATGCCTTAGTGGATTAAAAATAAATGAATTTAGAATCATATAAAAAACAGGCTTTACAAAAGCAGAAAGAACATAGAAAGTTTTTAGACGGATTGAAGAAAAAACCGCCTAAAAATCTTGATTATATGGTGCAGGAAACGCATGATAAGGTTTTTGAAGAAATAGACTGCCTGCAATGCGCAAACTGCTGTAAAACTACGGGACCTCTATATACGGAAAAAGATATTGAGCGTATTGCCAGACATCTTCGTATGAAACCTGCAGATTTTGAGGTTAAATTCCTTCGTGTGGATGAGGATAACGACAAAGTCTTACAGAATCTTCCATGCTTCTTTTTGAATAATGACAATACTTGCTCTATCTATGACGTTCGCCCAAAAGCTTGCAGGGAATACCCCCATACAGACCGGAAAAAGATATATCAGATAAATAATTTAATGATAAAAAATACGGTAATTTGTCCTGCTGCATTCGTATTTGTAGAAAAAATTATGAAGAATTTAGAAAAATAAATTATAATCCTAAATCGTCTTAAAAAATTATAAAGTACGTTAAATAAGAATCTTACATATAATTAAATATAAAATATGCCGTTTAATTTAAACAATCATTTAAAATATTATATTATTATGAAAAAGTTAATTTTAACTGCAGCGTTCTCATTAGTCGGAGTAATCACAGTATCGGCACAGGAAACAACTCAAAAATCTACAGACACCACTAACCAGACAACTCAAAATGAACAGAATCAGTCAGCAACAGATCCGAATGCTGGAGCGACACAAAATACAGCGACAGTAGATGCGTCTGCTTACAGCTCAACAGCTACTGCAGATACAACACTGAATGCTACAGCGCCTCAAGATGCAACGAAAGAAGAGAAGAAGGCGAAGAAAAAAAATAAAAAGTAAGTCCTTTTTTTAAAAAGTAGAAATGGAAATCCTGAAATGTAATGTTTCAGGATTTTTTATAACAGAATAAACTAGTTCCGATATTAAAAAATAAAAAAGCGCTGAATAATCAACGCTTTCTCCTTTCACTTTTTACTTTTTTCCCTATTATTGCCCCGGGAACAGGCTATAACAAAAAAGGCCGGGAATTTTCCCAACCTTTATATTTTTATACTACACCCTGAGCTAACATTGCTTCTGCAACTTTTACGAATCCGGCGATATTTGCGCCTTTTACGTAGTTTACATAGCCATCTTCCTCTTTTCCATAGTCTCTACAAGCTTTATGGATTCCAATCATGATTTCCTTTAATCTTGCATCTACTTCTTCAGATGTCCAGTTTAGACGGATAGAGTTCTGAGTCATTTCCAAGCCTGAGGTAGCTACGCCACCCGCATTAGATGCTTTGCCAGGAGAGAACAATACTTTGTTGTCTAGGAAATAATTGATTGCGTCTAGTGTTGAAGGCATATTTGCTGCTTCAGTTACACAAAGGCAGCCGTTTTCAACCAATGATTTTGCATCTTCCAAATCTAATTCGTTTTGAGTTGCAGAAGGGATGGCAACATCACATTTCACTTCCCAAGGGCGTTTTCCGGCGTGGAATTCCGCAGAAGGATATTTTTTAGCATAATCTTCAGCTCTGTTGTTTCCTGAAGATCTTAATTCTAATAAATAATCAATTTTTTCTCCGTCTATACCGTCTTTATCATAGATATATCCATCCGGTCCGGAAAGAGTCACTACCTTTCCTCCCAGTTCAGACACTTTTTTGATAACTCCCCAAGCTACGTTTCCGAAACCTGAAACTGTTACCGTTTTATCTTTGAAAGTTTGTCCGATAGTTTTTAACATTTGCTCAGCGAAATAAACAACTCCGTATCCTGTAGCTTCAGGACGGATAAGTGAGCCTCCGTAAGCAAGACCTTTACCTGTCAGTACTCCTGTAAACTCATTTCTGATTTTTTTGTATTGTCCGAATAAATATCCGATCTCTCTTGCACCAACACCGATGTCTCCTGCAGGAACGTCTGTCTCAGGACCGATATGCTTACATAATTCTGTCATGAAAGCTTGGCAAAAACGCATTACTTCCATATCAGATTTACCTTGCGGGTCAAAATCTGAACCTCCTTTACCACCACCCATTGGAAGGGTTGTCAGAGAGTTTTTGAATACCTGCTCGAAAGCTAAGAATTTAAGAACCGAAAGGTTCACGGTAGGATGGAAACGGATTCCTCCTTTGTATGGTCCGATTGCAGAGTTCATCTGAATTCTGAAACCTCTGTTTACTTGAATTTCGCCTTTGTCATCAACCCACGGAACTCTGAAAATAATGATTCTCTCAGCTTCAGCCATTCTTTCTAGAAGCTTCATTCCTGTATATTCCTTTTTGGTCATGATAAACGGAATCACAGTGACTGCTACTTCTTTTACTGCTTGTAAAAATTCCGGTTCATTCGGGTTTTTTGCCTCAATTTTTGCAATAAACTCTTGGATTTTCTGGTCAATATTATATTGTTCCATATATTAAGGTTGAATATTATTGTCAACAAATTTAATTTTTTTTTCAAAATTCACAATACCTTATTTAAACATTGCTGAAAATTTAATAATAATGTTTCGAAATATTATTAAATTAATAATTTGTGATTAAATTTTATTAAAAATTAAATGTTATGTCTGAAATAATGCAATATTAAGAAATCGTTAATTCTTAAATTGCTAAAAATTGTCTCCCGGAAAATGATTTTACTTTCCCCAAAAGTTCCAACTCCAAAATTATTGGTAAAATTTTGTGGGAAGGAAGGGCAATTTTATCAGTCAAATCATCTAATGAAATCTGTGGATTGTTAAATATGGATTTATATATTAATTCTTGATTATCAGAAAGTTGTATTGTGTTTTCACTTTGAGGAAATAATTCTTCAATTTTGTCTTTCGGGTTGTTAAATCCAAGTAAATCTGTAAGGTCTTTGATGGTAGAAATTGCTGTTGCCCTGTTCTGGAAAATAAGCTGATTACAGCCTTGGCTATATTTATCTGTTATTTTTCCGGGAAGTGCAAAAACTTCTCTATTATAGCTGTTGGCGAAAGTTGCCGTACTGATAGAACCTCCTCCGAAAGCTGTTTCCACGACAACCGTAGAAGGAGAAATTCCTGCAACAATTCTATTTCTTTGAATGAAATTTTCCCTGTCCGGTTTTTGGGAAGAATTAAATTCAGTGAATAGAGCTCCTTTATTTTGCAGGATTTTTTCAGCCAGCTTTTTATTTTTTGCAGGATATAAAGTGTGAAAACCATGTGCTAAAACTCCAACTGTAGGAATCTGATAATGAACAGACTGCTCATGAACTTCCTTGTCGACTCCTAATGCCAGACCGCTAATTGAAATAAAATCGGAATATTGACTTTCTTCAAAGAAGTCGTAGATAAACTTTTTACCATAGGGGGTGATATTTCGTGTTCCCACAATGCTCACCGTATTCAAAGAATTATTGAAGGTTCCCTTTTGGTATATAATTGCAGGAGCATCATCACATTCTTTAAGCAAGGAAGGAAAATCCCCGAGATGCCTTAAATTGATTTTAATATTATTCTTTTCACAAAAAAATAATTCATTTTCTGCAAATTTTAAATGTTCTGTATTGCCAATATCGAAGACTGTTTTTCTTCCGATTCCATCTACTTTGCTATATTCTTTTTTAGCGTTTTGCCAGACTTGTTTTGCACTTCCAAATGCCCTTACAAGTTTATGGAAATTGATGTCTCCAATGAGATTGCACTCGCGCAAAGCAATTGAGTATAGATATTCTTCAGAATACATTTGTGTTTTGTTTTGAACAAATGTAATAAATAAAGTTTTATTTTCCTCTTAATTCGTCCAAATGATCCCAAATATCATCTCTTTTTTTATAAGGTAATTCTAAGAAATCTTCCGGGTGATTTTCTTTGTATTCCTGCCAAAGTTTATCATCTTTTTCATTGTAATAATTCGGAAATTCCCAGATATATCTCTTCTTTTTTTCGCCGATATTTTTAAAAGCAAAAGCAATAATACTTCCTACAACGGCACCGGAGAGGTGAGCCTGCCAAGAAATTTTACTGGGCTCGTGGAGATTATAAAAAAGCTCTTCGGGAAACATTCCCCAAATCAAACTGCCGTAATATAAAACAACAAGCATCGATATGGTAAGAAGTTTTGTATTCCATTTAAAAACTCCGCTAAAGAATAGGTAAAAGGCTAGAACATAGACCACACCACTGGCACCGATAGTACAGGTGTACATATATTGACCTGTAAGAATATCAACAGGAGGCAAAAGCCAAACTAATAAACCTGTAGCCAGCCATCCTATAATAAATACTTTATTGGCAACGAGAGGATAAAATTGATATAAAAGGAACATCAAAATGGCAATTGGAATAGAATTTCCTATGATATGATCGATATTTCCATGTAAAAGGGGAGAGGTAATCACACCAAGTAAACCTTCTGGTAATAAAGGAATGATTGCCCCAAAGCAACTGCCAAAAAAGCCGTGCATCTGTAAAAAGTATCCGAACCACATTGCAGCAAGCATCAGCAAAGGATAAGTGATAGCTCTTTTGGAAATTACATTTTTAAACATATTTTTATTTATGAGTAATGGAAATCGCAAAACGAAAGCCAATCATAAATTTCGGAAAATTTGGCGATGATTTTTATCTCTTCAATTTTATTTAAGACAAAAGGTAATGATTTTCATCAGGTTTATAGATTTATTCAAAATTTTGACATCGTATTCTATTAAACTGGCTTGTTTTTAGTAGGTTAAAAAAAGTTTAATATTACAAAAGGAGAGGTTTGGGTTAAAGAAAAATTATATTTATACTTTTGTAATGTAAAATATTAATTTATGAAGAAGTTTTTATTGTTTATCTCCATTTCTATGGGGATTTTTGTATATGCACAGGAAAAAATAGAGAAAGATTCTGTAGTTGTAGACACGGTAAAACACTGGTCAGTTTTAGGGAAGAATTCATTAATGATTAATCAGGCAGCTTTTTCTAACTGGGTTGGAGGTGGAGCTAATAATATTGGCTGGCTTGCAGGAGCAAATTACAACATTACATATGAAAAAGGCAAGGATCTTTGGGAAAATATCATTATTCTGGGTTATGGACAAAATAATACAAAAGGTTTGGGAACAAGAAAGACTCAGGATGTATTGAATGTTTCCACAAACTATGGGAGGCAGTTTTCTAAAAGCTGGTATTTTTCTGGAGGTATAGGATTTCAGTCGCAATTTTCTGCCGGATATGAAGACGGAAATAATCCTTCTGCAAAGAAAATTTCAAATTTCATGGCTCCTGGATACTTTAATATTGGTTTGGGGATTACATACAGGCCGAGTGATGATATAAATGTTACGTTACGACCTGTCAACGCCAGATGGACATTTGTTTTGGATAAAGAGCTTCAAACTGCAGGAACGTATGGTTTAAAGGCTGATGGCGATAATTCATTATTGCAGTTCGGTTTCTTGGGAACAGCTTATTACAAGATTAAACTCATGGAAAATGTGCATTTGACTAATACAGCTTCGGTATTTTCAAATTATATTGATCATCCTGAAAGATTAGTTCTCGCCTATGGAGCTATTTTAAATTTGAAAGTAAACAAATTTATCTCTTCAAACATAACGGTGGATGTTTTGTATGATCACAATCAGATTCAGAAAACACAGCTGAAACAGACATTAGGAATTGGTTTTGCCTATACTTTGGATAATGGTGTAAAACGCTCTGACAGAAAGGACAGTCAGTGGTGGCTTAAAAAATAGTTTTTTCCACTTTAAAAATAAAAAGCACTTCAACTTGAAGTGCTTATTTATTATCAATTATATATTGTTAAAACTCTATATCAACTTCTAATTTCTCAGCCAGAAGCTTCGAAATTTTTTCTTTTAAAGGCTCGATGTCAATATTCTGCATTGCATCGTTAGCAAAAGCGTACAACAGTAAAGCCTGGGCTTCTTTTTTAGAAATACCTCTGGCTCTTAAATAGAACAGAGCATCTTCGTTCAGCTGACCAACTGTACAGCCGTGAGAACACTTCACGTCGTCTGCAAAAATCTCCAATTGAGGTTTTGTATCGATAGTTGCTCCTTCGCTTAATAAAACATTGTTATTTTGTTGATAAGCATTCGTCTTCTGAGCAATCTTATCTACAAAAACTTTCCCGTTGAAAACCCCGTGAGAATTTCCACTATAAATGCCTTTGTAATTTTGATAACTTTCACAGTTCGGTTGATTGTGGTGCACTGCCGTATGGTGGTCTACCAATTGATCTTTTCCGATGATTGTGATTCCGTTCATAAATGAATTGATATTTGATCCATTTTGAATAAAATCAAGATTGTTTCTTACCAGTTTTCCTCCGAAAGAAAAAGTGTTCACAGTCGTTAAGCTGTCTTTTTCCTGTTTTGCGAAAGTACTGTCAATCAAATAAGACGTATCGTTATCATTTTGGAGTTTATGCCAATCTGCTTTTGCATTTGGATATGTAAAAATTTCTGTCACGGAATTTGTCAGCACATATGTGCTGTCAAAATTGTGGTGACTCTCAATGATTTCCACTTTTGCTCCTTCTTCTACGATTAATAAATTTCTCGTGTTATAGAAAGTGTTTTCTTCCTGATTTTGAGAAATATAGAAGACGTGTATTGGTTTTTCAATCACTACATTTTTAGGAACCTTCAAAAAGAAGCCGTACTTGCAGTAAGCCTGGTTCAAATTTGTAAAAGCAGAATCCTTAGAAGCGATTGTATTAAAATATTTATCAAAAACATCTTTATGGTTATCATCGTTCAAGGCATAGTTGAAGGATAAAAATTCAACGTTTTCGATAGACACGTTTGATAGTTCTTTGCGAAGTTTACCATTCACAAAAGTGATCCAGTCAAAATTTTCTTCACCAAGATGCAGTTGTTCCAGCTGCTCCTTCGTGATATTGTGACCCTCTTTTGGGAAAAAATTATACCCTTTTTCAGTAATCTCTCTTAGATTGGTATATTTATATTCTTCGTCTTTTTTCGTCGGAAAACCAACGCTTTCGAATCTTTGAAGAGCGGCTTTTCTGTCCTCGTCTAAAAATTTATGACTAAGAGTCTCCAAAAATTTGCTATGGTTTTCTGTAATTTGTTCGTATAAAGCCATTACTGATATTTCGGCCATCACAGCTTATTTATATTTTTAAAATAAAATTGTTTCAATATGTACGGATTTTCCCGTTTTTTACCATTCTTGAATTAAGCTTTCCACTTCACTTCGACTTATTCAGAATGACATGTTTGGTCCCTCGTTAATTAAGGAGCCAATCGTACCCTTTTTCTTCAAGCTCTAAAGCAAGAGACTTATCACCGGTTTTGATGATTTTTCCATTTGCTAAAACATGAACATAGTCAGGTTGAATATAATTAAGCAATCTTTGATAGTGAGTAATCAAAAGAACCGCATTTCCTTCATTTTTAAATGCATTTACACCATCAGCAACGATTCTTAAAGCATCAATGTCTAATCCCGAATCTGTTTCATCAAGAATAGCCAGTTTGGGATTAAGCATCATCATCTGGAAAATCTCGTTTCTTTTCTTTTCACCTCCGGAAAATCCTTCGTTTAATGATCTTGAAAGGAAATCTTTTTTGATTCCTAATTGCTCAGACTTCTCGCGGATCAAGGCAAGCATTTCTTTTGCCGGCATTTCTGTCAATCCATTTGCTTTTCTGTTTTCGTTCAAAGCAGCTTTGATGAAGTTTGTTACAGAAACCCCCGGGATTTCTACCGGATATTGAAAGGAAAGGAAAATTCCTTTGTGAGCTCTTTCCTCCGGAGCATCTTCAATGATGTTGTCTCCACCGAAAATAATTTCTCCGTCTGTTACTTCATAATCTTCTTTCCCTGCGATTACAGATGAAAGAGTAGATTTTCCAGCGCCGTTCGGTCCCATAATAGCATGTACTTCGCCCGGTTTTATTTCAAGATTGATACCTTTTAAAATTTCTGCGCCATCTTCAATTTTGGCGTGCAAGTTTTTTATTTCTAACATTTTTATTTGCTAAACAAATTATTTTTGAATTTTATATACTAAACTTTCAGGCTGATTGGGAACATCATTAAGCTTTCCAATTGAATCAATTCCTGCCTTTTCTAATACTTTAACAGAAGCAATATTATCAGGACGGGCAACTCCGAATATTTCTCCTTTATCAATATTGTTAAATCCTAAGTCTATAATTTCTTTGTAAATTCTTTTCCCCAAGCTTCTGGAGAAAATCGATACCCGAGATTTAATTTTTTTTTATCTCCATACATTTTATAGCTTAGCCCTCCAAAACAACAATGCTTTCTTGATTTTCTTTTGCTATAACAGCCCATCCTCCGAAATTATATTTATCCCAATGTTCAAGCATTTTGTTGAATGTATTCTCTTTCCGTAACTTCCATAATTATGTTATCCAACAGATCCCTCTAATGAAATTTCCAATAATTTTTGAGCCTCAATAGCAAATTCCATTGGAAGCTTATTTAAAACTTCTTTACTGAACCCGTTCACTATCAATGCAATTGCTCTTTCTGTATCAATACCTCTCTGGTTACAATAAAAAATCTGGTCTTCCCCGATTTTTGAAGTTGTTGCTTCGTGTTCCAATTGGGCTGTCGGATCTTTGATTTCAATATAAGGGAAAGTGTGCGCTCCGCATTCGTTACCCATCAGTAAGGAATCACACTGAGAGAAGTTTCTCGCTCCTTTTGCAGTTGGCATTACTTTCACCAAACCTCTGTATGAATTTTGAGATTTTCCGGCAGAAATACCTTTAGAAATAATCGTTGACTTCGTGTTTTTCCCGATGTGGATCATTTTTGTTCCCGTATCTGCATATTGGTGATTGTTTGTCACTGCGATAGAGTAGAACTCTCCGATAGAGCCGTCTCCTTTTAAGATACAGGATGGATATTTCCAGGTTACGGCAGAACCTGTTTCCACTTGTGTCCAAGAGATTTTTGCTTTTCTTTCACAAAGTCCTCTTTTCGTTACAAAGTTGAAAACTCCACCTTTTCCTTCTTCATTTCCCGGATACCAGTTTTGAACTGTTGAATATTTAATTTCGGCATTATCCATCGCGATCAATTCAACAACTGCCGCGTGAAGCTGATTTTCGTCTCTTGACGGAGCTGTACATCCCTCAAGATAAGAAACGTAACTTCCTTCATCAGCAATAACGAGAGTTCTTTCAAACTGCCCTGTTCCTGCCTGATTAATACGGAAATAGGTTGAAAGTTCCATTGGACATCTCACGCCTTTTGGAATATAGCAGAAACTTCCGTCAGAAAATACCGCGGAATTTAATGCTGCATAAAAATTATCACCTCTAGGGACTACTTTCCCGAGATATTTTCTTACTAAATCAGGGTGATTTTTGATAGCTTCAGAAATGGAACAGAAAATAATTCCTTTTTCCATTAAAGTTTCCTGAAAAGTCGTCTTTACAGAAACTGAATCTATTACGATATCTACCGCAACTCCTGAAAGCCTTTTTTGCTCTTCTATATTGATTCCTAATTTTGCAAAAGTTTTTAATAACTCAGGATCTACCTCATCTAAACTTTCTAATTCAGGTTTTGCTTTTGGAGCTGCATAATATTTAATCGCCTGGAAATCCGGTTTTTCATACTTGATGTTTGCCCAAGTAGGTTCTACCATTTTTTTCCAAATCCTGAAAGACTCCAAACGCCATTCTGTCATCCATTCGGGTTCCTCTTTTTTAGCGGAGATCGCACGGACGATGTCTTCATTTAAGCCGGTTGGGAAGTCTTCATAATCAATCTTCGTTTCCCAGCCGAATTCGTATTTTTTATTTTCTAAATCGACTCTTAAGTCGTCTTCAGTATATTTACTCATTTTAATAGATTTTAGATATTAGATTTAGAAGCTAGTTTTCGCGATATGCTATCCTAATCTCTATTTCTAATTTCTAATTATAAAGAAAAACTCTCTCCACAACCACACGTTCTGGATGCATTAGGATTATTAAAAATAAATCCTTTCCCGTTCAAACCTCCTGAATACTCAAGAACTGTTCCTGCCAAATAGAGGATAGACTTTTTATCTACAATAATTTTAATGTCATTGTCTTCAAAAACCTGATCTGTGTCTGTCTTTTCGTTGTCAAACTTCAAAACATATTCTAAACCAGAACATCCCCCGCTTTTTACGCCCACTCTTATATAGTCTTCAAAAGGTTTAAAACCATCTTCTGTCATCAGTTGGATGGCTTTTGCTTTTGCTTGATCTGATACTTTTATCATTGTATTTATTTAGAATGATTTAATCTTGCAAAAATACGAACTAATTTCCGCAATCTCAAATTGATGATGTCTATTTTATCGATTTTACTTATAGACATTCTTGAAGGTGTTAAAAATTATATAAATTATCTTTTGCAAATATGGTGATTCTGTTTTTGATTTAACTTTGAAAAGTATTTTTTATCTATAAGAATAACAATGAGAAATAAATTACTTGCTTTTTTTGCATTATTTTTAATAACAGCAGCAGCTTACGGGCAGACTGTGAGATACGTGTATGAAACTTCTGTCAATCCAGATTCTATTAATCTGGTGAGCCTGAAAAACGAAAAAACGTTTTTGGACGTCAAAGGGAACCAATCTTTGTTTATTAGCGAAAATAGATTGATAAAAGATTCTTTACTTGCTTCTTTTAAACCGGAAGAAAAAAAGGAAAATAAAAAAGGGGAGAAAGATTTTTCAAAATTGGGAGGAAAAAAACATATTGAGCCTACTTTTTTTGAATATTTTATCATTAAAAATATTCCTGAACAAAAAATTTACTATTACGATAAAGTGTTTGATAAGCAAATTTATTATCAGGAAGACAGACCTTTGAAATGGGAAATCACAAATGTTACGGAAAAACAAAATGGTTATTCTGCTCAAAAAGCAGTTGCGAATTTCGGGGGAAGAATCTGGACGGCCTGGTTCACAAAAGATATTAATGTTTCTGACGGCCCATATAAATTTTCAGGGCTTCCGGGGCTGATTGTAAAGCTGGAGGATGACAAAGGAGATTATAAATTTGACCTTGTTAAAAAAATAATAATTAAAAATTCTTTTGAAGAGTCTGTAAGCTCAGATGCGAAATTGAGTACAAGAGTTGATTTTCACGGAGATAAAGCAGCATTGGAGCTTGAAATGAGCAAAAATAAAAAAGCATTTTCAGGAAACGAAAGACAAATGAGCTCTGGTGGTGGTAGACGAGGAGGAGGGATGCATGGTGGCGGAATGGGTGGCGACGGTCATATGGGCGGAAGAAGAGGAATGCCTCCCGGAGGAAATGAAGGGGGAATGGCCCCATCGGTGCCAAATGCAGGCTTAGGAAATGTTTCTTTTCAAAGTTTAGGGAACCAAAATCCAATAGAATTAAAATAAAAATAAATAATGAAAAAAATAGGAATTCTAATTTTAGCTTTATTCGTGCACACGGCTTTTGCACAGGCTAACAGATTTGTGTATCAGGTTACGATGAAACCAGATGCATCTGATAAAAATAGTGTAAAAACCGAGAATGCCTATCTCGATATTTCACCGGAAAAATCACTTTTTTATTCTGAAAACAGATTCAAAAGAGATTCTATCATGCAGCAAAACTTTCAGAGTGGAGGAGGAAGAGGTTTCAACCGAGATCAGATGGAAAGTTTAAGATCGAACATCAACTACTCGGTAGAAAAAGATAAAACCAATCAAAAAACATTCTTTAAGGACAGATTAGGAAGAGATATTTATTCATACGAAGAAGACAGGCCATTGAATTGGAAGATTTCGTCTGAAACGATGAAAATTGGTGATTATAAAGTTCAAAAGGCTGAAACTGATTTCGGAGGAAGAAAATGGACGGCTTGGTTTACCACAGATTTACCTTATCAGGATGGCCCTTATAAATTCGGAGGGCTGCCGGGGCTAATTGTGAAAGTGGAAGATGACAAAGGAGAGTATTCTTTTGATTTAATGAAAAACTATAAAATTGCTGAACTTCCTGCTTTAAACCAATTTGGTAATACCATTAAAGTAAAAAGAACAGATTTTGTAAAACAACAGGAAAAATTTAAAACTGATCCGGTGTCCTTTATGAACCAAGGCGGAGGCGGGGGATTTTCCCAAACTAGAATTGCCGCTGGCGGAGGAATTGCTGCTCCAAGAGGTGGAGGCGGCGGAGGAAACCGTGGAGGCGGAAATTCCGGAGATTTCAGGAAAAGAATGGAAGACAGAGTAAAGGAAGAGGCAAAAAATAACAGCAACCCAATTGAATTAAAATAAAAAAGAACCCCTGAAGATTTCTTCGGGGGTTTTTAATTTGTATGACTTATTTTAAAAGTTGATTAAAAGTATCTCCTTGTCTGATGTCTCCGGTATTATAACCTTTCATAAACCACTCTTTACGCTGAGCAGACGAGCCATGTGTAAAACTTTCCTGGTTGACATACCCCTGAGATCTTTTCTGGATATTATCATCGCCCACTGCTTCTGCAGCTTCGATTGCTGCATCGATATCTCCGGGCTCTAAGATGTGTTCCCTGTTATCAGTTTGTTTTGCCCAGACTCCGGCATAAAAATCCGCCTGTAATTCTGTTGCAACGGAAACTCTGTTCATATCAGCTTCAGAATACTTTCCGCTTCTTCTTAAAGCATCTACTTTCTGTGTTGTTCCTAAAAGAGTCTGCACATGATGTCCTATTTCGTGAGCCATTACATAAGCAATGGTAAACTCAGTTACTTGTGCCCCGAATCTTGATTGAAGTTCATTAAAAAAGCTCATATCCATATAAACACTTTGGTCGGCAGGGCAATAAAAGGGACCCATTGCAGATTGTGCTGTTCCGCAACCTGATTGTGTTGTGTTTTCGAATAAAATTACTTTTGCGGGACGATATTGCATTCCGTTATCTGCAAAAATTTTAGTCCAAGTTTGTTCATTTTCTGCGGTTACCATTTGTACAAATTCACGAACCTTCAATTCGTTAGCATTCAATTGTCTTTGTTCAGTAGGTGCAGAGTTGCTTCCTCCTCCTGAAGAAAGGATAGATGAAGGGTCGCCCCCAAGAAAAAATATGATTGCAGCAATAATAAGAGTTCCCAAACCGCCTCCTACAATGGCTCCTCCGCCACCGCCAGATCCTCGTCTGTCTTCTACATTACCGCTTCTGTCTTCCGTCCATTTCATAGAAAATAATTTTTTGTATGTAAATTTAAAATTAATATTGATTATTTTTGAAAAAAATTAAAACTAAGTGAAGAAAATTAAATTTAGTATTTTACTATTGGGAGTTTTTGGTCTTATAGCTTGTGATAAGAAAGAAGATGAAGTACATGATGTCAACAAAAAAGCATCTATTGAAACAGAACTTTCTGTGCAGCATTTAGATTCAACGGATATACTTATTACCAAGCATAAAATCTGGAAAAACAATAAACTTTTCAAAGAAATTATCAAAAGGGATACGATCCCGGGTTTAGGAGACACCATCCGGGCGGTGAAAGATGAAGCAGGTCATTCTCATGTTGCAAATGCTAAAAAAGATTACGAATTTTTTATAACTGTCCAATAGTCATGAAAAAATCAAGTTCTATAAAATTACTTTTCGTGACAGGTATCCTTGCGGCCTGTTCTCAGGAAACCCCCAAAAATACAACGAACGAGAAAAAGGTGTATATGAGAGCAGACAGTACAGCATCTTATTCAAGAAGTCACGGTTTTATGACGGGGATTTTACTGTATCATGCTTTCCGACCTTACGGAGCTTACAGCAACGGATCTTATCAAAGAGCCGGATATTATAGTGATGCGATAAGTTCAAAATCAAATGTTGGAAGAAACACCTATAAAGGAAAAGTAACGAGAGGAGGATTAGGGAAAAGTGGGTTCCGCGCTTCATCATAAATTATGGAAAGAATACAAACACATCTCCGTAAGAACTGGGAGCATAAGCTTGAAAATTTAGGTTTTGGCTACCACTCCCTGGATGGATTATATTGGGATGAAAGTCATTATTATGAATTTTCTTTAGAGGAAATCGATAAAATAGAGTCTGCAACTGCCGAATTGTGGCAAATGTGCCTTGCTGCGGTTGGCTATATTATTGAAAAAAATCTATGGTATCGATTCAATATTCCTGAATCTTTTAGAAATTATATTATTACAACCTGGGAAGAAGATCATCCTTCTATTTATGGAAGATTTGACTTTGGCTTTGATGGAGAAAATTTAAAATTACTTGAATTTAATGCGGATACACCTACTTCTCTTTATGAGGCGTCCGTGATTCAATGGTATTGGTTACAAGAAATATTTCCTTATAAAGATCAGTTTAATTCAATTCATGAAAAGCTGGTTGATTACTGGAAGTATCTTAAAAAATATATGAATCCGCACCATATTTATTTTGCATCACTTACAAATATTGAAGATGTTACTAATATTGAATACATTCGTGATTGTGCTACTCAGGCGGGTTTTGATACAGAATTTATTCCGATTCAGGATATTGGCTGGGCGGAAGATGCAGAAGAATTCATTGCAGGAGATGATTCTATCATGGAGTATATTTTCAAACTTTATCCTTACGAATGGATAATTAATGATGGTTTTGCTGAAAAATTAGTCAAAAACGGATTCCGTTCCCAATGGATTGAACCGGCTTGGAAAATTCTTCTTTCATCAAAAGCTATTTTACCGATTCTTTGGGAAATGTATCCTAATCATCCGTATCTGTTGGAGGCGTATTTTGAGCCGAAACATTTAAAAGATTTCGCCAAAAAACCTATTTACTCAAGAGAAGGAGCCAATGTGATTTTATATAAAAACAATTTCCCGATTGAGCAAAATGCAGGAGACTACGGTAAAGAAGGATTTATTTATCAGCAATTATTTGATCTTCCGAATTTTAACGGAAATTATCCCGTGATTGGAAGCTGGGTTATCGGGCAAGAACCGGCTGGAATCGGCATCAGGGAAAGTACTCATTTGATTACCAATAACCAGAGTCGCTTTATACCTCATTTAATCAGCGATTAAGCTGATTTTTTTTGAGCCAGTATGAAGTTGACTGATATACCGAAATCGTTTTGTCTACAAGGTATTGCTTCGGAGCTTTCAGTATATTTTCATCATAATAGATATTGAATGCCGGGGCTAATTTGCTTTCTTTTTGTTTTAAAGAATATTGTTTTACCTTTCTTACGGGCGAAATAATCGTCAAATGATCATCTTCTACAAAACCTAAATCCTGATAGGTTGCGATATAAGCTCTCGGCTGGAAATATTCTTTCAAAACGTCCTGTCCTAAAAATTTAGAATGGTAATTAAAATTCAAAATTCCGAAAAGAGTAGGCATCAAATCTATCTGCGACATTAATTTGTCAAATTTTTGTGGAGCGATAAAGCCTTCCGAGTAAATCATCGCAGGAATTCTGTATTTGTCCATCGGTAATTCTGTTCCTCCCGCACTTGAAGCACAGTGATCAGCAACGATTACAAAGACCGTATTTTTATACCAATCCTGTTTTTTTGCCATTTCGAAGAACATTTTAAGCGAATAGTCGGTGTATTTTATACCTCCTTCTCTGGATTTAGCATCTCCGGGAATATCAATCCTTCCCTCAGGATACGTAAAAGGCCTGTGATTCGAAACGGTCATCCAGTGATTGAAAAATGGCTTTCCGGATTTCGCTTCAGCATTCATGACCTGAATTGCCTTTTTAGCCATATCTTCATCTGCAACACCCCAAACGTTTGCGAAAGAAATTTCTTCAGGTTTAAAATTGTTTCTGTCAACAATATCATAGCCGTTTCCTGCGAAGAAATCCTGCATATTGTCGAAATAGCTGTAACCGCCGTAAAGGAATTTCACATCATAACCCTTCGATTTGAAAACGGTTCCTGTTGTAAATTTATTTTTATTATTTTCTCTTTTAATGATACTTTCCCCCGCCGTGGGCGGAATACAAAGTGTCAAAGCTTCCAAACCGCGAACAGTTCTGTTTCCTGTTGCATATAGATTGGTAAACATCAATGATTTATCTGCCAGACTGTCGAGAAAAGGGGTTATTTTTTGAGTATTTCCATAATGTTCCAGAAACTCTGCAGATAAACTTTCGATAGAGATTAAAACCACATTCTTCTTTTGTTCCGGTTGTTCGGGAACAATATTTCTTGTTAAAGTATGTTCAGGATATTGACTTAAAAAGTTTTTCTCAGCCTGGTTCTGGTCGATTTGTGGATAAAACTGGAAATAATCCAGCTCATTATGAGTGAATGCCCAATAAAATTTAGGAATTCCGTTGGCTTCAATTTCATCTGCAAAAAGATTGGGCGACCTTATCTGCATCATCGCCGGCAGTACTAATAAACTTGCTCCTGCCAAAACCACAAATGTTCCCAAAAGAATTAGCTTTTGCTTAAAATTTGGTAATATTAAAAGCTCTCTTTTTGTCTTTTTAAAGATAAACCATGTAATACTTAAAGTAATAATGAAAATCGCCAAAAATAACGGAACTACAGGATAACTTTCCATGATATTACCGATGACTTCATTAGTGTAAATAAGGTAATCTACCGCAATGAAATTATAACGGAGCCCAAATTCATTATAAAAAAAGTATTCGCTTACCGCATTGAAAACAATTAATAAGACATAAAGAAATAATGTAATGAAATATAATGTATTTCGAATTTTAATTCTCTTTGAAGGAAGGAAAAGCATTAATCCGAAAAGAAGAGTTTTTAATCCAACAAAGATTAAAGCAATCTTCGTAACTGAACCACCATATTGTTTAAAAATATTATTCGGAATGACTAAAATATACAGAAAAAATAAGAATAGAACCCCGAAAATAATAGATCCGTAAGGTTTATTGTATTTTGAATTGGATAAAAATAAAAAGTAAAGCGCTAAAAAAGAACTCGCCAGAATGAAGACAAAAATGTCATTCACAAGCCCGATAGATAAAACCTTTATGATTTCAAAGAGCCCAAAACTTACATTAGTAATAGGATGGAAAAAGAATACAACCCTCAATAATAATGAAATAATAAGGTAAAAAGCTCCTAAGTAAAGAAAAGGCTTAATTTTCTGCGTAAACATTTTATTAACTGTATATTAATTTTTGCAAAGATAGTTTTTATTTAATATCGGATTGGATATGTTTGTTTAACAAAAAAGGACTATCAACGATAGCCCTTTCTCTATTATTTTTTTAAGAAATATTAATTTCCGAAACCGATACTTCCTTTCTTACCGGATAAATTCTTTTTAAAATCTATCATTCTCAAAGCTGTTACTGCTGCTTCAACCCCTTTATTTCCTAAATCTCCACCGCTTCTTGCAATTGACTGTTCTTTAGTATCATCTGTCAAAACGCAGAAAATCGTAGGAGTATCAGTCAATATATTACAATCTTTGATACCTTGTGCTACCGCCGAACAAACATAGTCGAAGTGAGGTGTTTCTCCACGAATTACACAGCCGATAGAAATGACCGCGTCATATTTACGTTCTTTACAAAGCTGCATGCTTGCGTAATTCAGTTCAAATGCTCCAGGAACAGGGAAAAGTTTAATATTTTCAGCTTTTACACCTTCTTTTTCAAGAATTTCCAGAGCTGCATCGCGAAGATTATAGGTTACAAAATCATTCCACTCAGAAAAAACAATGCCGATAGAAAAATCTTCGGCATTAGTTATATTCAGTGGCTTGTAATCTGAAAGATTAACTGTTGCCATTTTTTAATAATATTTAGTCATTTCAATATAAGAATCAGACATTCCGTTGTCGTAGTCCTGATATTTTTCACTGATCGTAGTAAAGTATTTTTTAGCATCTGCATTTTTCTTTAGACCTAACGCCAGAATACCTGCTTTTCTTGTAAAGTAATAAGAAGTATACGGGTCGTCAGAAGCGCCGGAAGCTTTATCTAATAGTTGCAGAGCCTCATCGTTTTTATTAAGACCTGATTTTGCATCTGCCATTGCGCCATATTTCATGGCCATCAATGTTTTGTTATCAGATGAAACTTTGTCTAAAAGATCGTATGCCTCTTGGAATTTGCCTTCTTTAAATTTTAATAAACCTGCGTTATAAGCAGAAAGCTTACCTACAGATGTAGAAGGATATTCATCAGCTGTACCAATGAAACCCGGATTTGCAGCAGATTTTCCACCTAGAGCTTCTTTGTCTTTACCGTTAGCAAGGTTTTTCTGTGCAGCAAGGAAACTTTTCACTGCTTCCCCATTCTGTGGAGCAACGATAAATTGCTTATATGCGAAAAAGCCTAAAACTCCTAATACCAGAACACCAAAAATAATACCTAGTTGTTTTGAATATTTTTCAAGGAATCTTTCAGTATTTAAAGCCTCTCTATCAAGGTCTTTGAAAAATTCTACTGTTTCTTTACCTTCTTGCTCGTGCTGAGCATTCTTTGTAAGTTTTGCCATAAATTCATTAAAATTGAACTGCAAATTTAATTGTTTCTGAATGATTTACAAAATACTTTGAGGTTATTATTAATAAAAGTGAATCAAAGTATTAAAAAAGGCATCAGCTGTCAATTATTGAATACAAAAAATGCCTCTTTTTTATGAGGCATTCTGATATTTTTTATATAAAAAATTAAAATTCTAAAATATGATAAATTTCGGCATCAAACTTTTTAAGCTTTTCATCTCCATTCAAACCTTTCAAAGCTGTTAAGAAGCTGAATTGAGCGACTTTTGCACCTTGTTTTTCAACGAGTTTGGCTGCTGCTTCCGTTGTTCCTCCTGTTGCCAATAAATCATCGTGGATAAGTACTCTTTGTCCTGGTTTTATTTGTCCTTCACGAGTTTCGATAATTGCGCTTCCATATTCCAAATCATATTTTTCTGAAATGATTGGTGGGGGAAGTTTTCCGGCTTTTCTGATTAAAATAAACGGGACTTCTAAAGCTACTGCAACTGCAATTCCGAAAAGATAACCACGGCTTTCAATTCCGCAGACTGCATCTACCTTTCCTCTGCTGAAAGCTGCTAAATCTTCAATGACCTCTTCGTAAAGTTTTGGATCCAGGAAAATTGGTGAAATATCCTTAAACTGAATTCCGGGAATCGGAAAGTCAGGGATATTTTCAATCGTTTCTTGTAGTTTTTTGATAAGTTCTTGTGAAGCCATTAAGGATTTATTTTATAGCTGGAAATTTTCCAGTCTCCGTTTACATTTTTAAGCCCGAAAGTTACTTTTAGCGAAGTCGTTTTTCCGTTTTTGTCGGTTACATCATATGTTGCATTCACACTTGCACTGTTTGCATTTGCAGCATTAGATGTGATATTTTTCACGTTTACATTTTTCACAGAACCAAAACCTGAAGTAGGGTTTGAGAAAGACTCATAACTTCCCCAGCTTGGATTATTTGATGCATCAAATGCTGCTTTTAGGTTTTGTGAGCTTACATTATTTAAAAACTTACTTACCGTAGCTTTTGGATCTGCAATTGGCTGCTTAGGAACTGAAGGAGTTGTTGCAGCATTAGGATCTGTAGATATTGTTGGGTTTGTCTGATTTACAGGGCTGTTGGGATCTACCGCACTTGGATCTTGATTTACGGTTGTAGAATCTATTTTTGGCGGAGCCGGTACTTTCAATGCCGAAGGATTTACATCTAACCCAATCTTAGACATTTTAAAGGTCTTTGCCGTCGTTTTTACTGAAACAGTAATGTCTATTTTATTGTCAACTACTTTTCCTGCAGGAATTGAAGAAAATTTTAAATTAAATCCTTTAAAATTATTATCAGTCATCAGGTTTTTAGCTGTAGAAAGTTTTACTCCGTTGCTGAAAACTTCCAGAGTGGCCTCTAAACCCGCACCTGTAAATGAAACAGGATTTCCTGCGTTGTCAACAAGTCTGGGGATTATCTGAATTGCAGTCGCTCCATTCCCGTCATTCCCTGTTGGTGTTGTAATAACAGATAGTGAATTTGCTTTAATATCGTTAGGATCACTTTCTTTTGCTTTATCATCTCCAAAGATATTCATTTCTCCTAATGATGGTGGGGCAGTACTTGCCCATTCAATTCCGTTTTTCTGTGCTACCTGATCTGCCAGGGATAATATCTCAGGCACTTTTTTTCCATTAATAAGTTGCCCAAGTCCTTTTAATTCTGCCACGTCGCCGTCAGCCTCTACTCCAAAAGTTTTAAGGATATAAAGAGCTTCGTTAAATTTAATTTGCTTAATCGTAGGCAAACTAGATGTCATATCATTGATACTTGACTGTAAAGTTTTCGTACTTGTAGCATCCACAGAGTCTTTTTTACACGCTGTGAAAAGTAACAAACTGAAAACTAAAAGAAAAGATAACTTTCTCATTTTTATTTGGTTTGCTACAAATTTAATAAAACCTTTATTAATAGACCTTTTTTATTTTTTATTTTGTTGTTCTTTTAAGTCATCTTTGAAAAACGCACTGAAAATATTCTGCATATTAGGAAATGAAGAGTCTTCCCAGTATTTTGTTTTATAATTGCTGTTGTCTGTTTTGAATTTCACCTTTTCAATATTATCTGCGTTGTTAAAACTTAATTCTGTCGGGTAAAAATTGGTATAAAGAATAAGCTGGTTAAAATTGGGCTCAGATTTATGTTTTAATTTGATAAAATTTATTTCGTTGAACTCTAAAAGATCTCGTAAGTTCTTTTCGGTATTTTTTTCATAGGAAACATTTAGGATGCTTTTAATATCAAAAAAACGATATCCGAATAATGCAAATTCTTTTTTCTGCAATGCTTCTCCTGTGATTTCGATTTGGTCTTTCTGAGATCCTTTCAGTTCTTTGATTACTGAGTTTTTCTTTTTATAGTCTAAAATATTTCCTACATTTTTCAAATCCGGAACCTCTAATGCTGAATCATAATCCCACATTGAGGTTTGCTTTTTCTCAAATTTTATATCTTCCAGTCTGTAAACTCTGTATTGCTCAACATTTGTGCTTTTTAGTTTTTTAGTTTTGTTGTCAAAAATATAGGTGATGATTCCGTCGGCGAAACAATTTAATTTACCATTGACTGTAACATAAGAATTGAAGTTACCTTTCACGAAAACATATTTTGAAGGCTTGTTGTTTTTGATAACTACGGTTTCAATATCTTTTATCCGATCATTAATTTTAATGACATCTTTATCAAGCTCAGAATAGAAAAGACTTGCTACAGGAAAGTTTTCATATACTAATTGAAATTTTTCCTGACTTTGACTTAATAATGATTTTTCAATTTTTCCATCAATATCCGAATATGCCAAAATATTTCCATCTTTTCCAAAGACTGATACTTTAGGCAGGGGTTTGTTTGTCTTTTCAGAAATAAAGGTGATAGTTTGTGCGCTGGTAAAGTTTAATATTAAAATAAATAATAAATATAATAGTGATTTTCTTTTCATAATAGGTTGGTTTGAATTGTTGCTATTTAAAGTTGGATATTTAATATGTACCAATTCTAAAAAGGCATAAAAAAAGACTGATTATTATAATCAGTCTTTTAGAATTTTATTTTGTTACAAGTCCTTAGAAAGGATACTCATAAATTTCAGATTCATGTAAGAATGGGTTTCCTGTAGGAATCAATTTAAGTTTAGATAATGCAGTAAGCACTGTAAACATAAACAATCCAACTACGAATAACACAGCTCCTAAGATTAAGATTAACATCTCTGGAGTTTTCCAGAATGGGCCTACTGTTCCAGGCATTACCATATTGAAGTAATCTAAAAGGTGTCCCAAGATAACAACTACTGCCATTGTAGTAACAACTTTGTAGTTTCTCTTGATGCTGCTACTTACTAATACTAATAGTGGTAACAAGAAGTTTACAATCAACATTGGTAAGAAAGTAACACCGTAGTGCTGGAATCTTCCAAAGAAGTAGTTTACCTCTTCCGGTACGTTTGCATACCAATAAAGCATAAACTGAGCGAACCATGTATATGTCCAAAGCATACTTGTAGCGAAAAGGAATACTCCTAAATCATGCAAGTGATTGTCATTGAACTGAGGTAAGAATCCGTTTTTCTTTAAGTAAACACTTAAAAGAATGATAACAGCGATTCCACTTGATAAGCAGCTAACCATTGAATACCAGATATACATTGTAGAATACCAGTGAGGGTCAATAGACATCAACCAGTCCCAAGCCCAAGCTGCAGAAGCAAACCCGAAGAATGCAATATATCCTACTGCCCATCTGTAAAGCATTTGATACTCTACTTTAGACTTAGTTTCGTCTACTTTTTTAGACTGAGCTTTCAGTTTCCATGCGAAGAATGAAGCACCAATTACATAGATTAATGTTCTGATAGCATAGAAAGGAATGTTTAAGAATCTTTTCTTTTCAAACAAGATTACATCGAAGTGAGCAGAATTAGGGTCTGTCAAATCCGGATCCATCCAGTGGAAAAGGTGACCTTGGTGGAAGATATTTAAAAGCATTAAAATAACTAAAATAGCTCCTCCGTATGGAATATAAGAAGCAATAGCTTCCATTACTCTCGTAATAATAATTGGCCAACCTGCGTGAGCAGCATGCTGAATACAGTAGAAAAATAATACTGCACAACTGATTCCGAAGAAAAATACAGCTACAAAATGTATTGATGCCAACGGCGAATTGTGAACCTGCATAGTAGCATGCTCTAAGTGAGCCGTATGATCTTGAGGTCCTACCATTTCGCTTGAATGCGTAGGTGCAGTGTGACCGGAAGCGTGAACAGCCTCCATCATTTGCTCTATTCTTTCGGTAGAGATTCCTTTATTCATAAAGAAACCAATGGCAAATAGAACTAAACCTGCAACAAGAAGTATTAAAGAAGTTGATTTTAATTTTGGTGAAAAACTATACATTTCTTTTCTTATTTTTTAGTTTCAGTAGTAGTTTCTGGTTTTGCTTCAGTTGTAGCCGCTGCCGCTGGTGCTGCTGCCGCTTTTTTGAAAGCACTCATCACATACATTGCAACTCTCCATCTGTCTCCAGCGTTTAGTTGTCCAGCATAAGATCCCATCGCATTTCTACCGTTTGTTAATACATAATGAACAGATCCTACAGTAATTTCTCTATCAGCATAGTTTGGTACGCCTGAGAAAGCTCCCGATTGTACAATTGGTCCCTGTCCATCACCTCCAGTTCCGTGACATGCAGCACAAGTGTGGTCGAATAACATTTTTCCTCTTTCAATATCCTTAGCCGCATTAGCAGGATTTAAAGGAGATGCTATTACTTTTTTTGAAGCATCATATCCAGCATTATATTCATCTACATTTTTAGGAAGTAATCCTTCTTCAAAAATTCCGTCTTTGTTTTGAGCAACTGATCCTTCTACGGGAGCAAGCCCTGTTGCAAAGCTATTTTTAACAAAAGCAGGGATTTCGTTTTCGTGGTCTGAATATGCATCCTGAGCTTTCATTAATGGATCGTAAGCTACCGGGAAGTACATATCAGGGAAATATACTAATGGTGTATTTTCTTTTGGCCCGCAAGAATTAAGTAAAACTGTGGTTAAACCTAAAATTGCTGTAATTTTTAATACATTCTTTTTCATTTTAAGCGTCTTTAACAGTTATTTCTTCAACTCCGGTTTCAATCAGCAACTGCTTTACAGATTCTACATCTTCAGTTACAAACTCCATTAAGAATTTATCATCAGTAGTCCTTGGATCCGGGTTCTGAGCAGGAGCTCCAGGATACATTTTATTTCTTACTAAGAAAGTCAATGACATCATGTGAGCAGCGCAGAATACCATAAGCTCGAACATTGGAACTACAAATGCAGGCATGTTGTGTGCCCAGTCAAAAGCAGGTTTACCACCAATATTCTGAGGCCAGTCATGATTCATCACATACCAAGTTACAGTAGCACCAATGGTAACACCATACAGGGCATAGAAGAAAGCGGCATCAGAAATTCTAGTCTTCTTCAGACCTAAAGCTTTATCTAGTCCGTGAACCGGGAATGGAGTATAAACTTCGTTTATCGCAATTCCTTTATCGTTGAATGCCTTAACGCCGTTCATTAAATCGTCGTCATCAGCATAAAGTCCGTATACAATTTTAGTGGTGCTCATCTCCTTCTTTTGCTTTATAAGTTTCACCTGAGATTTTCAAAATCGATTTTAATTCAGCCTGTGCAATTACAGGGAATGTTCTTGCATATAATAAGAATAATACAGAGAAGAATCCGATTGTTCCTAAGTATACACCTACATCAATGATCGTTGGCTTAAACATTGTCCAAGATCCAGGCAAGTAGTCTCTAGAAAGGTTAATAACGATGATGTCAAAACGCTCAAACCACATACCGATGTTGATAATCAATGCAACGATGAATGTCCAGATAATATTCGTTCTAAGTCTCTTGAACCAGAAAGAAGCAGGAATAACAAGGTTACAGATGATTAATGACCAGAAAGCCCACCAATAAGGTCCAACAGCAGCACCCGGAGAAAGATATGTGAAATCTTCAAATCTAGAACCAGAGTACCATCCGATGAAATATTCAGTTGCGTAAGCTACAGTTACCATACCACCAGTTAAGATAATTACGATGTTCATAATTTCGATATGATACATTGTAATATAGTCTTCTAAGTGACAAACTTTTCTAGCAATCAGCAATAGTGTTTGTACCATCGCAAATCCTGAGAAAATCGCACCTGCAACGAAGTAAGGAGGGTAGATTGTAGAATGCCATCCTTTAATAACCGAAGTTGCGAAGTCAAAAGATACGGTAGTGTGTACTGAGAATACAAGTGGAGTTGCCAAACCTGCAAGAACCAAAGAAAGCTCTTCGAATCTTTGCCAGTGTTTTGCTTTACCCCCCCAACCGAATGCTAGGAATGTATAAATTTTCTTAGTCCAAGGAGTTTTGGCTCTGTCTCTAATCATTGCAAAGTCAGGGATAAGCCCCATGAACCAGAATACAGTGGATACTGAGAAATACGTTGAGATTGCGAATACGTCCCAAAGTAGAGGAGAGTTGAAGTTCCCCCAAAGAGAACCGAACTGGTTTGGTAAAGGGAATACCCAATATCCTACCCAAACTCTACCCATATGGATTACAGGGAAGATTGCCGCCTGCACAACTGCGAAGATAGTCATCGCCTCAGCTGAACGGTTTACAGACATTCTCCATCTCTGTCTAAATAATAATAATACTGCGGAGATAAGTGTTCCGGCGTGACCGATACCTACCCACCATACGAAGTTGGTAATATCCCAACCCCAGTTAATAGTTCTGTTAAGCCCCCATGCTCCAATACCTGTCCCGATAGTATAAGCGATACAGCCGAATCCATAGATGAATAGAACTAGCGCAGCATATAATGAAATCCACCATAATTTACCTGCTCTTTCCTCGATAGGTCGTGCAATATCTTCTGTGATATCGTGATAAGTTTTGTGACCAATAATTAGAGGTTCCCTTATCGGAGCTTCGTAATGTCCTGACATTTTTTACCTATTTATTATTTAAACTTTATTTTTCTACTCTGTTTCTTACTTTAGCGTGATAGAACACATTTGGTTTTGTTCCAATCTCTTCAAGTAAATAATATCTTCTGTTGCTGGAATACAATTCTCTTACTTCAGATTCTTTGTCATTCATATCTCCAAACGTCATTGCTCCGGTAGAACAAGCAGCAGCACAAGCACAAGAATTTTTGAATTCGTTGTCTGTTACTTTTCTGTTTTCTCTCTTAGCAGCTAAGATTGTAGCCTGTGTTTCCTGGATACACATAGAACATTTCTCCATAACCCCTCTGGTTCTTACAACTACGTCCGGGTTTAATACCATTCTTCCTAAATCGTTGTTCATGTTGAAATCGAACTTGTCATTTAGGTTATATGTAAACCAGTTGAAACGTCTTACTTTGTACGGACAGTTGTTAGCACAATATCTAGTACCTATACATCTGTTGTAGGCCATGTGGTTTTGACCTTGCTTACCATGTGATGTAGCCGCTACCGGACATACAGTTTCACAAGGAGCATGGTTACAGTGCTGACACATTACTGGCTGGAAGATTACATCCGGATTATCCGCTGGGTGGTTTAATGCACCTCCTTCTTCATTGAAAGCAGTTCCGTATAATTCAGGAACAGCCATACCTTCTTTTAAACCTTCGTATACTTCCACTTTTTGTCTTGCAGAATAGTAACGGTCAATTCTTAACCAATACATATCTCTAGACATTCTGATTTCTTCTTTACCTACAACAGGAACGTTGTTTTCAGCCTGACAAGCAATAATACATGCTCCACAACCTGTACAAGAATTCAAGTCAACAGAGAGATTGAAGTGAGGGCCATCTGTATCATCGAATGCATCCCAAAGGTCAATTTTTCTTGCCGGTAATGCACCACTGATTGTGTGATATTCCAAAGGCTTGTTCCATCCTTTATGCTCATCATCGAAAGGTACGTTAATAAATTCAGCTAAAGGAACTTCTTTTGCTATTTCATAACGACCCATTAGAGTATTTTGAAGCTGGATACCTGCAAACTCATGATCTTCTCCTGTTTTCTTGATTGTAACACCTGAAACAACAAGGTTAGAACCATCAAACAAAGGATAAGCGTTTACACCTGTATCAGCAGTAGCTCCTGAGTCTTTTTTACCATAACCAAGCGCAAGACCTACTGATCCTTCTGCCTGACCTGGCTGGATAAACACAGGAACATCTTTTATAGTAACTCCGTTTACAGTAAGGTCTACGATAGAACCGTCTAGCTGCATTCTTGCATTTAGATCATTTTCAATCTCGAACTTTTCCGCATCTTTAGGAGAAATTGTCAAATAGTTATCCCAAGACATTCTTGTAATTGGGTCCGGCAGTTCTTGCAACCAAGGGTTGTTTGCCTGAGTACCATCTCCAATAGCAGTCGTAGTATAAAGTACTAATTCTAATTCAGAGGGTTTAAAGTTACTTAATTCAGCAACTGCCTGAGCAGCATTTCCGCCTGCATAAGATAGAGTAGAACCACCAGTTGTAGCTACAATACCGTTATATAAAGCTTTGTTGAATGAAGTCCCGCCTAAGATAATAGCAGCATTTGCTTTTAAATAATCATAATAATTATTGGCAGCATTGTTTTTACCATTCTTCCAAACCAATAAAGATTCTTCAATCTGTCTTGATTTATAGATTTTCTGGATAGTTGGCTGCATTAATGTATAAATTCCAGTCTGAGGCTGGATATCTCCCCAAGACTCTAGCCAGTTAGCTACAGGAATTACAGCTTTTGCAGCTTTATACATTGAGTTTTTCTTGTCAGCAACAGCAATTACGTAAGGTACATTTTTGATTGCTTTTTCAAATTCAGCACCTTTAGGATTGGAATAAATAGGGTCAATGTTATTTGTAATTAATACTCCAACTTGTCCTGAAGTTACCCATCCTAAGAATTCGTTATATCTTGCTTTATCAAATTCTTTTAAGAAATTAGCCTTACCGGTGAAAGCTACTGAACCTAATTTTTGGTTGATTAAATGAGCTAAAACCTGTGCCCCTTTAGAACCATCAGCAAATACAACAGCTTTGCTGCCTTTAGACTGGATTTCTTTTACGATTTCAACTGCAGATTTGTCTGAAGGAGCAGCTCCTGTAACAATTGCATTGTAAACTTCAACTAAAGTTTTGTTTACCTGGCTTGGTTTTAATCTATATCTTGAATCAGCATTAGCACCAGTAAGAGACATATTTGATTCTACTTGGATATGTCTCAACATATTTGGTCCAGGTTTTCTAGCAGAAGCGTAAGATGTTTCTAAACTTGCAGCATTATATTCTCCCAAGAAGTCTGCCTGGAAAGAAACTACTAATTCAGTACCGTTAAGGTCATAAACTGGTAATGCTCTTTGTCCGAAAACTTCCTGTGCTGCATCTAGAGAAGCAGTATAAGGAAATGCATCATACGTTACTAATTCAGCTGTAGGATATTTTGCTTTAAAGTCAGCAAATAATTTTTTGAAAGTAGGTGAAGCAAAAGAGTGCGATAATAATACGATTCTTTTGTTTCCAGCCTTAGCTTCATCCAACCCTTTAATAACAAAACTGTCTACTTTATCGAAAGTTTCGTCTTTACCGTCCAGTTTAGGTTGTTTTACTTTATCATTATCATAAAGAGAAAGTACACTTGCCTGAGCTCTTGCGTTAGTTTTACCTAAATCACCTGCAGCCGGGTTTGGATCAATTTTGATTGGTCTACCTTCACGAGTCTTTACTAAAACACTAGCAAAATCAAACCCATCAAAGTATGTCGAAGCGTAGTAATTTGGAACCCCAGGAATGATATCATGAGGTTTTACCACGTAAGGAATCGTTTTAATTACCGGAGCTTCACAAGCAGCAAGTGTTACCGCTGCCGTAGAGAATCCTAGTAACTTTAAGAAATCTCTTCTTGAAGTACTTGATCCGTTTTGTTCAGCATCTCCAAGGAAATCTTCTACCGGAATTTCTTCCTGAAACTCTTTCTGAGCCAGCTTATTATTTAAAGCCGGGTCTTTAAGTTCATGAATACTTCTAAATTGTATTTTGTTTGAAGCCATTTATACTTCTAATTTTTTAGTTATTAATAATGACATTTACCACACTCAAGACCTCCAATTGCATCTACAGTAATCTTACCACCATCTTTAGGGTATTGCTTTTTAAGCTTGTCATGTAGATTCTTGAAGTATTCTTTATTATAACCGTTGTTCATATCAACTTCTGTAGTTCTGTGACACTCAATACACCATCCCATTGTGAAGTCATTTGCCATTTGAACAACATTCATTGTGTCAATTTTTCCGTGGCAAGCTTTACATACAACATCAATTTTGTTTGTAGGGTTTTTCTTATTGAAAGAATTAATAATTGCTTGCTCACCTGCAACAACGTGTTGAGAGTGGTTGAAGTACACGAAGTCTGGCATATTGTGGATTCTGGTCCATTCTACCGGCTGCGTTTTTCCTGTATATTGTTGTTTTTCAGGATCCCAACCAGTTGCAGCATATATCTTCTGGATTTCTCCATCGTAGAATGCCTTGTCTTTTCCTGGCTCCATGTAGTGTTCTGCATTGTATTCAGAAATTGTTCTGTGACAGTTCATACAAACGTTCATAGAAGGAATTTCAGATACTTTGCCATATTTAGCACTGGAGTGACAAAGTTGACAATCAATCTTTTGTTCTCCGGCGTGAATTTTGTGTGAGAAATAGATAGGTTGCTCTGGCTTATATCCTTTGTAAACTCCGATCCACATTACCCAGTTCCAAATTCCATAAGTTGCTAATAAAGCTAAGATTGCGATTAATCCTTTACCTATATAATGGTATTTTTGATAAATTTCACTGAAAGATTTTACTCTTGTCTCATTAAGTCCTGCTAAATCTTCAGATTGGCCTAATTTCACTAATTGTCTTAGTTTAATTAAAATCCAAACTAATAAAGCAGCAATTGCTAAAAGTGAGATGATTACTACACTTGTTGTAGTATTGTTTGCAGGAGCAGCCGATGTAGCATCTGTTGCGGTTTCCTTTTTAGGATCTGCAGCAGGAGCTGGCTCTGGAGGATTAGTTGTAAATGCTAAGATGTCATCAATATCCTTATCTGTAAGATTTGGAAAGACTTGCATCTCAGTTTTATTGAATTTTTCGAAAATCTCATTGGCGTATTTGTCTCCAGAAGCTCTAAGAGCCTTGTTGTCCTTAATCCACTTATGAAGCCAATCTTTGTCAACACCACCTTCAGTCTTTACTCGTTCTACTACACCCTTCAAAGGTGGTCCTACAACTTGTTTGTCTAAAGCGTGACATGCCGTACAATTTGCCTTGAAAAGTTTTTCTCCATTCTTAGGATCGCCGTCTTGCCCGTAAATTGAAGCACTGGTTGATAGCAATAAGCCTATTGCGATCAACGTTTGTCTATAATGCTTTCTCCAACTAATCATTTAAATTATCTTATGTTAGTAAAATATTGAACCAATCAATTCCGCAAAAATAATATTTTTAACAGGAATTTAACGGCATATAGAAAGGGGAAATATCATTTAAGTTTAATTTGTAATTATTCTAAATAACCTTGTTTGGTGTAATTTTTAATTTTTGTATAAATTTGCGGAAACAAGTTTAAATGAAAAATTTAATCAAAATATTTTCTGTGTTATCTTTATTGGGGTTTTATAATATTGATGCACAGCAGGTTGTGAAAAGAGATACACTGGCCGGAACAGAACTTATCATATCTATGGATTCTAAGGTAGATACTGCATTGGGAAGTTTAGAAGATAAATGTTCAAGAGTTACGACCAATAATGTAGTCAGAGATAATGATGAAGATGTTTATACAAAACCTGCAAAAATATATGTTCCGAATAGGGAACTTACAAATGCTGAAATTTGCAGGAAAAATCCTAGAATTTTAGGATTTAAAATACAAATCACAACCGTGAAAAGTAATGAAGAAGCTAATGAAGTGAAGTCTTATTTCAGGAGAAGATTCCCGAATCTTAAAGTTGAAACAGATGCTTCTCTGAGACCAAATTATAAAATCTTAGCTGGAAGTTATTTTACAAAGCAAAGTGCTGCTTCAGATTTATCTAAAATCAAAGAATACTTTAAATCTGCAATCGCTGTTCAATACAGGATTTTCTGTGCAGAAGCAAAATAATATTATCAATAAAAAAAGCTGAGGAATTCCTCAGCTTTTTTTATTGATAATATTGATGTAAAAACCAAAAGAATTCTGTTATTCTCAAGTAATTATTAAGGACTAAATAAACAAATAAAATACCCGTGACAACAGTTAAAAATGATAGTATTTTCGGTGATGATTTATATGAATAGAACAGCCAACCGATTGATAACGGATATACAAAAACGAAATGCCCTCCATAAATAAAAGAAGTGTGTAAACCAAACTTCAGGATACAATGAACAATAATATCCACAACGAAAGAAATCATCAATATCTGGACTAATTTATTCTTAAAATTTCTAAGATAACTCCAACAAATTAATATCAATAAAACAGCAATAAAAATATAAGGGATCCAGGAAGAATAAACATCCATAAGCAGAGCTTTAAAGTAAAAGCCTTTCATATTATGTTTATTTCGGATAATAAAATCTGAAAAAAGAACGTTCCCGCCAAAAAAATAAGATAAAATCATGTCCCAAGTGGGAGTTGTTTTTACATTTGAAAATTTTTCATATTGCTCGCTGGTCTTGCTGAAAATAGTCTTGTATTTAAAGTCAATTCTATTTAAATACAATAAAATAAAGCAGAGGCAGGTAAATGAAACTCTCAAAACTGCATTTCCAAATCTCTTCCAACTTTTAAATAAATCTTTTTCAAAAAAAACAGGGATAAATACTTTTAGAATGTTGGTTATAGTGAGTCCGCCAATCGTAATGCCGGCTAAAGCAAGTGGAATTGCAGGGATTATTTTGTTCTTTTTAATTTTTATTGCAACATAATAATTATACATAGTCAATAAAAAGAACGTATAAGTAAAATTTTCCGGGGTGAAAGAAAGTAGAATATTTGTTGAAAAGATTCCAAAAAACAGGATAATTAGAAGACTTATAGAATTTGGTAATCTGATTATATTTTTTAAATATTTAAAAACCTGAAGGATACTTAAACTTATGGCCAAATTACTAAACCAAGCTAATGTTAATCGAAATACAGCGTTTGTTTTTCCATCTGAAATGAATAAAGCAATTTCTCTTATCCAATTAAAGAAATAATAGGATAGAGGATGTCTTTCGAAGCTGCCACCCGTCATTACAATAGCTTTGTTATCAAAACTGAAATAGGCATCCCAAGGAATCCTGTCATCAAAAATGATTCGATAATCAAGAGCTATATACCATCCTAAAATACCATAAGTAATAAGAAAAAAAACAAATACAGCCAACTCCGGGTATGATGAGGGTATGATGAGTTTGAAAAAGTTATAAAGTTTTGATTTAAAAGACACTTTTAGAATTTTTGCAAAAATAAAATAAAAAAACTCACCAAGAGTGGTGAGTTCTAAACATTATGATAATGTAATTATTGTTTGATTACTTTTTCTGAAGTTATTGTTCCGTCACTAAACTCAACTTTAATCAGGTAAGTTCCTTTTGGAAGAGACGATAAATCGGCTTTCTCAGAATCTGTTTTTAGTAAAGATCTACCAGTCATGTCTGCAATTGTAGTTGATCTTACTTTTTTGTCTGTTTTAATGTTGATTTCTCCTTTTGTTGGGTTAGGATAAATGACTGTAGAAGATTTTGCTTTTGAGATTTCATTTGTAGAAAGGGTAGTGCTAGATGCAAGCACTTCTACATCATCAATTGAAACGATGTCTGCATCTGTTGCTACGTAGCGAAATCTAATTTGAACATTTGCTTGTCCTATATATGGAGTTAAGCTAACTTGTACTGGGACAATGTTTTGATTGTAAAGATCTGTGTCTGGATCCCCGTCTCCATCGTCTATAAATCCGGGTTCGTCATCTTCATTCCATAGTGTCGTCCAAGATGCACCACCATCAGTTGAAATCTGAGCGAATAAATCACCATAATCACCAGCAATCATGTAAGAATATCCAACAACCGCTTTAAATTTTAATACAGGGCTCGTTGCTCCTACTAAACTGAATGAAGGACTGACTAAATTTGCCGTATTTGCAGAAGCGGTCCAATTTACAGAAGCCGATTTTGCGCCCGCAATAGTGTATTCAGCTTGGCCGGCAGCATTGAAATTTACAGTAGTAAAGTCCCAAGGTCTTGTGCTAACAGTAGAGGATCTTGTCCATCCTGTTGGAGGGAAAGTAGTTCCTTCGAAGTTTTCAGACAATAACGTTTGTGCATTGCCTAAAAAACATGATAGAAGTGTTAATGAAAGTAGAATTTTCTTCATGACAAATTTTTTTATAAAAGTAAGAAAAAAATAAAAACTATGCTGAAAAAATAATATAAATTATAAAAATATGGATATTTCGTAATTTACGAGCTGCAAGAAAGCATCGAACATCCTGCAATATCATTATATTTTGACGGTCTTTTCACAGAAAACTCAGGATAAATTTCCTGATAAGGATTTTGCAGTGCCTTTATTAGCTTTTCAAATAATTCAGTTTTTCCAATGTTAATTTCTTCAATACATTCAAAAAGTAAATAATTTCTCAAGATGAATTTCGGATTTGTCTTTGTCATAAGTTCAATTGACTCTTTGTTTGAAATTATATTCTTCTCAAGCCTTTTATTATAGGTTTTGATAAAGTTTTTAATCTTAGATACTTTTTCACTGTCCAAAATAATGTAAGACACATTCTCAAACTGGAATTTTAAATCAATTTTATCATCAAATTTTTCAAGCTGGTTAAAGAATAAAGTGTAATCTAGCTGTAATTCCTGCATAAGACCTTGCCAATTTGTGAAAAATTCCTCGTCACTTTCTAAAAGTTGATCAAAACCAAATTTTCTGCAAAGCATATTGTCATGAGCGTTCCAAAAATAATCTCCAAATTCATTTAACGTTTTTTCTAAAAACTGCTCATCCTGAATAATTAAGTGTAATGCATTTGCCAATTGCCAAAGATTCCATTGAGAGATTTGCCCTTGCTTTCCGAAAGCATATCTTCTTCCGGGTAAATCTGTCGTGTTTGGAGTGAAATTTAAATCATATTCATCCATCATTGAATAAGGACCATAATCAATAGTTAATCCGAGAATTGAGATATTATCGGTGTTCATCACTCCATGTACAAAGCCAACTCTAAACCATTCAACCATCAAGTCAGCTGTTTTTTTACAAACTCTTTCAAAAAAATCTTTATATTTCTGAATCCCTTCAGATTCTATTTCGGGAAAATAGTTTTCAATGGTAAAATCTACTAAATCCTGTAATGTTTTATGCTCTTTCTGGGCAGAGATTAATTCATAATGACCAAAACGAAGAAAGGTTTCTGCTGTTCTTATCACTACAGCTCCTTTTTCTTCTTGAGGGTTCCCGTTATACATAATGTCTCTCACAACATTTTCTCCGGTAAAAGCTAAACTTAATGCCCGGGTAGTAGGAATCCCTAAATGAAACATAGCTTCACTCATCAAATATTCTCTAACCGAGGACCTCAGCACAGCTCTTCCGTCTGCATGTCTGGAATAAGGAGTTGCTCCCGCACCTTTCCATTGGATTTCTGTTTTCTGGCCTAAACTGTTTATAATTTCTCCGGCAAGAATTGCTCTTCCGTCTCCCAACTGGCCTGCCCAGTTTCCGAATTGATGGCCTGCGTAAGCTGTAGAATAGGTTTGAATATTCTCAGGAAGATTACTTCCTACCAAAAAATCAAGATCTTGTTCTTCAAATTTTCCTAAGCCTATTTCTTCTGAAAGTTTTTCATTAAAAACAATTAGTTCCGGATGCTCAAAGCCGGCAGGTAAAACCGTCGAAAATAAAACTTTTGGAGTGGTTCGCTGCATAAGATTTCCGGAAAAGTCACCGGGAAATATCTTTATAAATGGTTGTTTGATATTTTCAATATTCATAAATCAAAGATACTAATAATAAAAAAAGACCTCCCAAATTGTTTGAAAGGTCTGATATATTTCTAAAAGAGAATTTATTTATTAAAATCTACTTCTTCAGAAGTGTTGAGATTTTCATTTACATTCTCATCTTTTTTACCTGGATTTTTTGGAGTACTAGGTTCTACAGGTCTTGGATTTTTGATTTCGTCAATTGTCTGAAGGCCTCCGTCGTCACCATAACCTCCGCCAATTCCTTTTAGATCTGAACAGCCGTCTTTCCATTCTGATGGTTTTGTGAATTTGTCATCAGGTGAAATTCCTAAACTTTTATCAGCCCAGACTTTCTTCATGTAAATCGCCCAGATTGGTAAAGCCATTTTAGCACCTTGTCCTTCACCTGTTCCTAAGAAGTGAGTGGCTCTGTCTTCCCAGCCTACCCAAGCTCCTGTTGCCAGTTTTGGAGTAATTCCCATGAACCAGCCATCGGAGTTATTCTGAGTTGTACCTGTTTTAGCTGCTATTTCCACGGCTTTTGAAATTCCTCTTCTTCCAAGCTCTCCGGAAGCGGTTCCGTATTGTGCAACACCTTTCATTAATTCAATCATGGTATAAGCATATAACGGGTTCATTACTTCTTTAGGCTCTACATTTACTTCTTTGATTACTCTGCCATTGGCATCTTCAATTCTCCAGATCATTTCCGGTTTATTGTGATTTCCATAATTGGCAAAAGTACTGTAAGCTCCAAGCATTTCGAAAATTGTAATGTCTGACGAACCTAAAGCAATTGTATTGTTTCTTGGAATGTCTTCCGTCACTCCTAAATCTCTTGCAGTTTGAATTACGGCATCCACACCTGTCATTTCGATAAGACGAGCCGCAATCGGGTTCTGAGAATGTGCTAAACCATCTTTTAAGGTTAGCATTCCCCCTCTTCCGGGAACATGCCATCCTTTATGATCATAGGTTCCGTTTGAGACTGTTGAGCAGGGTGTCATTCCTAATTTCATAATTGCAGTAGCATATACGAAAGGTTTGAACGTTGAACCAACCTGTCTTTTTCCTTGCTTGATGTGGTCATACTGGAAGTGTTGCCAGTCAATACCACCAACCCAGGCTTTAATTTCACCTGTTCCGGGAACCATAGACATCAAACCTGCCTGAGCAATCTGTTTGTGATATCTGATAGAATCCCAAGGCGACATTTCAACTTCTTCTTCTCCGCTCCAAGTAAAACGTGATGTTTTGATCGGTTTGTGGAATTCCAATAAAATTGAATCTTCCGAAACCCCCGCAGCTTTCAATTGTTTGTAACGTCCGGTTCTTTTCATAGCCTGGGTCATTACATCATTAATCTGCTTGTTTGTCAAATAATAAAAAGGTCTGGTTTTTCTGCCTCTCTGTTCTGCATCAAATCGTCTTTGAAGATCTGTTAAGTGCTCCTTGATTGCCTCTTCGGCATATTTCTGCATTTTAGAATCAAGAGTTACATATATCTTTAATCCGTCTTTATATAGGTTTAATTTTTTACCGGTTTGCTTTTCGTAATCTTTAAGGTAAGTGTCAATTTCCTTCTTTAAGTAAAACTTATAATATGCGGAGTAGTCATCACTAATATTTTTGATTGGATGATAATCTAATGTAATAGGTGTTCCAACAGCTTTATCAAAAGTTGTCTGATCGATGTATCCGGTTTTTAGCATTTGATCCAAAACAACATCCCTTCTGGCTTTAGCCTTTTCAGCATTTCTCATTGGGTTGTTTTTTACCGGATTTTCAAGCATGGCAACAAACATTGCAGCTTCCGGTAAAGTAAGGTCGGATGTTTTTTTGTTAAAATAGATTCTTGAAGCCATTTCAACTCCGTTTGCATTGTATAAAAAGTCAAACTTGTTGAAATATAAGGTTACAATTTCTTCTTTGGTATATCTTTTTTCAAGACTTACGGCCACCACCCATTCTTTCAGTTTCTGGAAGGCTCTCTGAAATTTGTTCTGAGAAGCACTACCGGTAAAAAGTAGTTTTGCCAACTGCTGGGTAATTGTAGAGCCCCCGCCTCGTCCGCCTCCATAAGCAACTGCTCTGGCGATAGATTGTAAATCGATTCCGGAGTGTTCTTTGAAGCGTTCATCTTCTTTAGCCTGTAAAGCATATACCAGAAACGGAGGAAGATCTTTATAGGTAATAGGTTGTGTTTTTTCCTTTTCAAACTTTCCTAATAAAATCCCATCAGAAGAATAAATTTCAGAGGCCACGTAGATGTCTGGATTTTCAAGTTCCTTTACATCAGGCATTTCCCCAAGAAAACCTTGAGAAACAGCGAAGAAAAGTCCTGAAATTCCTAAAACTAACGCAATGAGCCCAATCCAGATAAATGTTACCCACCTTTTCCAGATAGTCTTCTTTTTTTTGGGAGGAAGGGGGAATGTTTTTCCCTTGCTTCCTGTTTTTTGTCTGTTTTCTTCCATTTATGGTTACGGTTTTGCCGTTTCTATTTTTACTCCAATGTCTTCAATTCCCGGGAGGATGTCATTTCTCATTGCTTGTATCAAGCCGATTTCATATTTCCCTTTTGCCGGAAATTTATAGTTCAGTTTATACTGAAACAAAGTTTCCTTCGTGTCACCAAATCCTGTACCAAGCCATTCACCGTTTGGTTTTGCAAGAATATAATTCATTGTATCGGTTTCCTTTTTCTTACTTTGAAAATTGGTGAAATTTACAATAAACCTGATATTACTATAAGGATAATTATTGTTATTTCTTACAACAAATATAATGTTTTTAGGATTTTGCGGATCTGAAATTTCAAGATTAAATTTTTGTTCACTTTTCTTATTCCATTTGCTATCAACGGAATTCATGATGACTTCTCCTTCTGAAGAAGAGTTGCAGCCAAAGAAAAGGATAAGGGTAAATAATCCTAAAAGTTTACGCATTGTTGTCTTTTTTTGGAGGAAATTTCTTTTTGAATTTTTTCTTGTTCGGATTTTGCTGAGGCTTTTTGTCAGAATCAGAAGGTGTAACGTCTGCTTTTTCTAACTGAGCTTTTGGCTGTTGGTGATGAGACTTTTGATGTCTCGGTTTGTTATTAGAATTAGCATTCGGGTTCTGATTTACTGTTTTTTCCTGTCTCTCAGATCTTTCTGATCTGTCAGGGGTTTCGTTTCTTTCTGGTCTTTCCGGTCTGTTTTTTCTTGGTCCCTGACTTTGGTTCTGACCATTTTGATTATTATTTGGTCTGTTTTGATTCTTGTTTTTATTGAAACCTCTGTTTTTCTTCTCGAATCTGTCAACATTATTTTCCTGAATCAAATCAATAGTTTGTAAAGGTGTATCAGGTTGTTTCAAATCCTCAAGAGGCAACGTTCTTTCACCTCTTTTATTTTTAGCGATTAATTTTTTAACTAAATCAATGTCAAAATCATACCACGCCATAGAGCTGTCAACGTAAGCAAACCACATTTTCTTTTTAAAAACGTCAATTTTAATACAAAAAGCCCTTCCTTTTTCTGTGTCCAACATCGTTGAAGAAGAAGGGAAATTGCTTAGCGCATCCAGATAACTGTCTAATTCATAATTAAGACAACATTTAAGCTTACCGCACTGCCCTGCCAATTTTTGAGGGTTGATACTCAATTGCTGATATCTTGCAACATTGGTATTGACAGATCTGAAATCCGTTAACCAGGTAGAGCAACAAAGTTCTCTTCCGCAAGAGCCGATACCTCCAACTTTTGCAGCTTCCTGCCTGAAGCCGATTTGTTTCATATCGATCTTAGTACGGAATGTTCCTGCATATTCTTTAATCAACTGTCTGAAATCTACACGATTGTCTGCAGTATAATAAAACGTAACTTTTGAGGCGTCTCCTTGATATTCAACATCTGTAATCTTCATTTCAAGATTCAGTTTGTGAGCTATTTTTCGGGCCTCTATCTTTACGCTATCTTCTTTTTTTCTGGCTTCCTGCCAAACTTCAAGATCTTTCTGGTTGGCTTGCCTGTATATTTTTAGTGCCAATTCTTCAGAAAATTTCTTCTTTTTCATCTGAATTTTTACTAATTCGCCGGTGAGACTTACCACACCTACATCATGTCCGGGACTTGATTCTACTGTTACTACACTACCTATGTGTAATGGAATATTATTTACGTTTTTAAAAAACGATTTTCTGTCATTTTTAAATCTAACTTCCACAAAATCACACCTGTTTTGGGCAGGATTACTGATGTTTGAAAGCCAGTCGAAAACACTTAATTTATAACTATTACCACAGGTATTTACATTTTCACAGCCATTCGCGGTTTTCTTGGGTCCGCAAGAATGTGCAGAATCGCCGGATGTTTTACATCCACAACTCATATATTATATATTTAATTTGCAAATTTAGAGATTTTTATCTTTATGTAATTCTAAATTAATCAAATATTCGTAAACATCATTGTTTAATATTAAACAAGAAATAAGATGGTGGATAGGAAATTTATTAATTGACTAGTAATTACATATTTAAGGTTGATTTATAGTAAAGTGTTATTTTAAACATAATTTTCTTTCTTTATATTGTTTAAAAATTTAAGATTTATTAACAGATGTAACTAAAATAATTTTATATTTGGGTTATATAATAATAGTCTATGAAAAAAATCTTAGTATCAACTGCATTATTGGCGGGTGTTTTATCTTACGCAGGAGGCTTTAGAGTATCTTTGCAAGGGGTAAGACAATTGGCAATGGCACATACAAGTGCACATGCCGAAGATGCGAGTGTGGCATTTTTTAACCCGGCGGGTATGTCATTCATCCCTTCGAAACTGAGTATAGCTGTAGGAGGTTTTGCAGCAGGTAATAAAGTAACTTTCCAAAATACAAATACCCTGCAAAGCACAGAAACGGATAACCCTATTGGAACTCCTCTGTATGCTGCGATTGCTTACAGGCCTGTAGATAAATTATCAATTGGTTTTAGTTTTTCTACACCTTTTGGTAGTACAATCAAATATCCATCTGATTGGGAAGGAAAAGAAATGGTACAAAAGCTAGAGCTTAAGAGCTTCTATTTCCAGCCGATGATTTCCTATAAATTTAATGACTGGTTTGCTTTTGGTGCAAGTTATATTTATGCAAGAGGAGACGTGAAATGGGATAAGGCTATTACGCAATTTGGTGGTGAACTTAATCTTGACAGTAAAGCAAGCGGACATGGATATGGCTTTGGTTTCTATTTCAGACCCGATCCAAAACTCGATGTAAGTGTTGCTTACCGTTCGCCTGTTGATATGAAAGCTAAGGACGGAAAGGCTTCTTTCAGCTTCCCAACATCTACTATTTATCCATTGTTAGGGCTGGATGCATCAGGACAGGATAATTTCTCTGCAACGTTACCTTTGGTAGAAGAATATACAGTTGGTTTAACTTACAAGATTACTCCCAAATGGTTGGTTTCTGCGGACTTCAACTATCATGGATGGGAAAGATACGGGCAGTTAACGTTGGATTTTGCTAAAGCTCCGGTTGGAAATCAGCCTGCAGATCCTACGGTTTCTGTTTCTCCTAAAAACTTTAAGAATTCAAAAACATTCAGATTGGGAACTCAATATGCGTTTACAGATATGATCTATGGTCGTCTTGGTGCTTATTACGATGAATCTCCATATACTGATGAAAACTTTATTCCGGAAACACCTTCGTATAATACTTATGTAATAACAGGAGGAGTTGGATTTAAACTAAAACAATTCGGAGTTGATATTGCAGGGGGATATGCGATGCCTCAGGCAAGGGACGTGAAAAATAGTTACCTTGGTTTCTACGGACAGTCTACAGCTACGGCATTTTATGTAGGTCTAGGTTTATCTTATAATCCTTTTTAATTGGAAAGACTATGAAAAAAATTATAATTTCTACAATCGCTGTTTCTGCGTTGCTTTTTACAACAGGTTGCGAACATGAATTCGATACAGATGTAAAAGATGTTCAAGTTTCTAAAGGGGAAGCTGATTTTACTAAATATATTTCTTTAGGAAACTCATTGACTTCCGGCTATAGAGACGGTGCTCTTTATGCCGATGGTCAAAATGAATCTTATCCTTCCATGATTGCTCAGCAAATGAAACTAGTAGGAGGGGGAGAATTTAAGCAGCCTTTAATGGCAGACAATAATGGAGGTTTGCTTCTTGCTACACCGGGAGGTAATGTACAGATTGCGGACACAAAACTTTATATTGATAGTTTTATTAATGGTGCTCCGGATTTAAAAAATGCTAATAATAATACAGCAACTACAGTAACGAATACTGTTTTACCTGGTTATTATAATAATATGGGGGTTCCGGGAGCAAAAGTGGCTCATTTATTAGCTCCGGGTTACGGAAATGTTCAGGGAGTTATTCCAAAAACGGCTAATCCATATTTTGTAAGATTTGCATCAAGCCCCACCACTTCGGTTATTGCAGATTTTAAAGCTCAAAATCCTACATTTTTCTCTTTATGGATAGGTAATAACGATGCTTTATTGTATGCTTTAGCGGGTGCTGACAGCTCTGTGGAAACTTTGACACCTCCGGCTCAGTTTGCTCAATATTATAATGCGTTGATTAATGAGATTGCGAGTACAAATGCCAAAGGTGTTATTGCCAATATTCCTAGTGTAACGTCTATTCCTTCTTTAACTACAATTCCTACAAATCCTCTGACAGCTGCTGTTTTAGGAAACGGAAATGTTGCAGTGGGAGAAGCTACAATTGATAATCTCAATACAAATGTATACGGGCCTTTAAGCCAGATTCTAACAGCTTTGGGCGCGGGAGACAGAATTAAACCCCTTTCTAAAACAGCGTCTAACCCATTGCTTATTAAGGATGAAAGCTTAGCTCCATTAGGTGCTCAAATTACAGCAGCAGCAGCGGCTTCAGGAAATGCTCAATTAGTTGCTTTGGCGGCTTATTTTGGAGCTACTTATGGGCAGGCAAGACAGGCGAAAGCAGGAGATTTGGTGCCTTTAACAACAAAAGCGGCAATAGGTACACTTGAAGCTGTTCCTCCGGGCGTGCCTGCAAGTCTTGGAGCTAGAGGAGTTGCTTATCCATTTGCGGATAAATATATTCTGATTCCATCTGAAATTACAGAAATCAACACAGCTATTGATGCTTATAATGTTACAATTAAAGCTGCTGCAGCTTCAAAAGGATATGCTTTTGTTGATGCTAACAAAAAAATGGATGAGCTAGGTTCTCAATCTGGAGTTTCTTGGGATGGAGTAAAATATACCGCTAAATTTGTAACAGGTGGCGCTTTTTCTCTTGACGGAGTTCACCTTACAGGTAGAGGATACGCTATCATTGCTAATGAATTTATTAAAGCAATTAATGCTACTTATAAATCTACATTACCACAGGTAAACGCAAACAATTATTCAGGAATTAAGTTCCCATAATAACGGATAAAATAAAAACTTAGAAACCACAAGACTAATTCTTGTGGTTTTTTTTTAAATTTGCAAAATCTTTTAAAAAGTAAAAATGGCCGATCAGTTAAGTTATCTATTTAGTACAAGGACGAGTAAGGACTTGGCAGAGAAAATTGCCCAGCATTATGGGCAGGAATTAGGAAAAATCAACTTTCAGGAGTTCAGCGACGGGGAATTTGAGCCCGTTTTGGATGAGTCCGTAAGAGGAGGAAGAGTTTTCTTAATTGGATCTACATTCCCTCCGGCAGACAATCTTTTAGAGCTTCTTCTAATGATTGATGCGGCAAAACGGGCTTCTGCAAAAAGCATTACCGTTGTACTTCCTTATTTTGGGCTTGCAAGACAAGACAGAAAAGACAAACCAAGAGCCCCTATCGGTGCAAAATTGGTTGCTAATCTTTTGACTGCGGCTGGAGCAACGAGAATAATGACAATGGATCTTCATGCGGATCAAATCCAAGGTTTCTTTGAAATTCCGGTAGACCATTTATATGCATCTACAATTTTCGTAGATTATATCAGAAATCTAAATCTTGATAACCTTACTATTGCTTCTCCGGATATGGGAGGGGCAAAGAGAGCTAAAAACTATGCAGGTCACCTTGGGGCAGACGTAGTGATTGCTTATAAGGAAAGAAAGAAAGCGAACGTGGTGGAAGAGATGTTCCTTATTGGAGACGTGGAAGGGAAAAATGTGATTCTTATTGATGATATGATTGACACAGCAGGTACGCTTTGTAAAGCTGCGGAAATCTTAATGGAGAAAGGTGCAAAATCTGTAAGAGCAATGGCAACTCACGGAGTGCTTTCAGGAAAAGCCTACGATAATATTGAGGACTCAAAATTATTGGAAGTTATTGTAACTGACTCAATTCCTGTGAAAAATAATTTGTCATCTAAAATAAAAGTGCTATCTTGCGCCCCATTATTTGCAGATGTTATGAAGATGGTTCATGAGCATCAATCAATTAGTAGTAAGTTTATTATTTAATTGATTTTCAAAGCATTGCAAAATAAAAATAAAACAATTTTTTAAATTTTTATAAATGAAATCTATTACAATTCAAGGTACAAAAAGAGAAAGCGTGGGCAAAAAGTCGACAAAAGCTTTACGTGATGCTGAATTAGTTCCTTGTGTTGTTTACGGAGGTGGCGAGCCATTGAACTTCTCTGCAGAAGAGAAAGCTTTCAAAGGGTTGGTGTATACTCCTGAAGCACACACGGTATCTATTGAAGTTGACGGACAGATAATTCCTGCAGTTCTTCAGGATATTCAGTTCCACCCGATTACAGACAAAATTCTTCACGCAGACTTCTATCAGTTATCTGACGACAAACCGGTTATCATGGAAGTTCCAGTAAGAATTACAGGACGTTCTAAAGGTGTTGTGGCTGGTGGTGTTTTACGTCAGTCTTTCAGAAAATTGAAAGTAAAAGCTATTCCTGCCAACTTACCTGATGAGGTGGTTGTAGATGTTACTCCGTTAAGAATCGGAAACAAACTTTATGTTGGAAGTCTTAAAACTGAAGGCTATTCATTTGTACATCCTGACAATGCAGTTGTAGTAGCTGTTAAGATGTCTAGAAATGCAATGAAAGGAGGTGCAGCAGCTGTGGATGATGAAGACGAAGAAGAAGTAACAGCTGAAGGAGACGCTCCGGCAGCAGAAACTGCAGCAGAATAAGAATTTCTTATTTAAATAATATAGGACCTGCCAATTTTGGCAGGTTTTTGTTTTTTGGGATTAAATTTATAATTGCTTTCATTCAATATCTTTCGAAAAAAAAGGCGTAAATTTGAAGAGTTCTAAATAAGGGCGTTTTAATTTAAAATTTTAATAAATGTTTGACATTCAGGAAATCAGAAGTCAGTTCACGATATTAAATCAGCAGGTGAACGGTAAACCATTGGTTTACTTAGATAATGCAGCAACATCCCAAAAACCGGATTCAGTTTTAGAAGTTTGTCATAAATATTATACAGAGCTTAATGCAAATGTTCATAGAGGGATTCATACACTAAGTCAGTTAGCTACTGAGGAAATGGAACTTTCGAGAAGAAAAATCCAGAAATTCATTAATGCTGAGCATGATTTTGAAGTTATTTTTACAAAAGGAACAACTGAAGGATTGAATCTTATCGCTTATATTTTAACCCAAAAGTTAAAAAAAGATGATGAAATTATCATTTCTTATCTGGAGCACCACTCAAATATTGTTCCCTGGCAATTACTTTGTGAAAGGACCGGAGCAAAATTAAGAGTAATTCCGATTGATGAAAACGGAATCCTTCAGCTTGATTATTTGGATGAATTTTTAAGTGAAAAAACAAAAGTTGTTTCCGTAAATCAGGTTTCGAATGCATTGGGGATAATAAACCCTATCGAAGAAATTATTGCTAAAACAAGAAAAAATTCAAATGCTTATATTGTAATTGATGGTGCTCAATCTGCTCCGCATTTTACCATTGATGTTCAGAAGCTGGATTGTGATTTTTTTGTGTTTTCAGGGCATAAAATGTATGCTCCGATGGGAACGGGTATTTTATATGGGAAACAGGAAATACTTGAAGATTTACCACCATTTCATGGAGGAGGGGAGATGATTGCAACGTGTTCTTTTGATGGAACAACTTATGCAGGGCTTCCCTTTAAATACGAAGCGGGAACTCCAAATGTAGGGGGAAATATTGCTTTAGGGGCTGCTATTGATTTTATTCAAAAGGTGGGTCAGGAAAATATTCAGAATCATGAAAATGCTTTGCTGGATTATGCTCAAAGACATCTTTTGGAAATCGGAGGATTAAAAGTTTATGGCGAAAAAGCCAATAGAACAGGGGTTGTCTCTTTTAATTTGGAAGGGATAGGAATTTCTTCTGATGTAGGGATGATTCTGGATAAAATGGGTATTGCGGTAAGAACAGGACATCACTGTACACAGCCTATTATGGATTTCTTTAATATAGCAGGAACGGTAAGAGCGAGTTTCGCAGTTTATAATACTTTCAGTGAAATTGATTTGCTTGTAGAAGGAGTCAAAAAGGCACAGCGAATGTTGTCTTAAATAAAAAAAACCTCTGAACGTTCAGAGGTTTTTTATGTGTTATTTCCAGAATTCCCACCACTTTGGATAAATTTTAGGAAGCTTTGGTTTTACTTGTACAGGATCTGGAGCATTTCTGAAATGAGCTTCGGGGTTGGAAATATTTAACTTGTCAAAAATAATTTTTGCATGTCGGTCACCCTGAAGAAAAGTCTTAATGAACATTGCGACCATATTTTTATGACTGTCAGGAAAACTATCCATATTATTTTCGATAAAATTTAAAACATATTCTCTCTTTTCTTTGTGAGATGTTCCTATTTTTAGATAAAACTGCAATGCATTTTCGCCTCGGAATTTACTGTTGCTAAGAATAATATTTTCTAGATAATACATTTGTTCACCCTCATAATGATTGGCTATCATGATTAAAACAATGTAAAGAAATTCTTCTGCAAGATCTCTTGGATTCAAGCCAAATTCTGATTCGAAAAGATAAATATCTGTGACATCATTAAGGTTTGGAATTTTTGAAACTTCCTCCATTCTGTCTAAAGCAGTAACAATTTCTTCGCTTACCAAATTGGTTTGTCTTTTCTTTAAAAAGAATTTTGCGCTTTCTAATATTTTTTCATAAGCTTCATTGTTTATTGTTTTTCTTTGTTCTGAAGATTGTCTTTTGTATTCTTCGATTTCAAAATCGGTATTCTCTGTCATCTTATTTGGGTTATTATTTTAATGATAATAGATATTAGCAATATAACAAATTTAAAATTCTATATCTAATAGGAAAGAGGGAAAGGTTAAAAAGCTTTTATTACTGAGATTAACACATTAGTTTTACTCATAAAAAATCCCTTTCAGCAATATTGAAAGGGATTTAAATGTTGTATAAAAGTTTATCGTTCCGTAGAATCCAAATTAATTAAACATTCGGTTTCCAATCCACAACGGCTCTGATAAAGGCTTCCGCATTTTCCAAAGGGATATTAGGTAGGATTCCGTGACCTAAATTGGCAATATATCTGTCTTTTCCGAAACGGTTGATCATTTCATTTACCATTTTCTTGATTGTTTCAGGAGTAGAATGCAGTCTCGCAGGATCAAAATTTCCCTGAAGTGTCATGGTGTGATTTGTTAAAGTTCTTGCAAATTCAGGATTGATTGTCCAGTCGACTCCTAAAGCTGAAACAGGTGATTGAGACATTTCTTCCAAAGCAAACCAACATCCTTTTCCGAAAACCACAACGTGAGTCAACGGGCTTAGTGCTTCAACGATTTGGTTGATATATTTCCAAGAAAATTCCTGATAATCAGCCGGAGAAAGCATTCCTCCCCAAGAATCGAAAACCTGAACTGCAGATACGCCTTTTTCTACCTTTCTTTTCAGATAAGCAATCGTAGTATCGGTAATTTTCTGAAGTAACAAATGAGCAGCTTCCGGTTGTTGAAAGCAGAAAGATTTTGCAACATCAAAAGCTTTACTTCCTTTTCCTTCTACACAGTAGCAAAGAATTGTCCAAGGAGAGCCTGCAAAACCGATTAATGGAATTTCATTGTCTAATTTTTGTAAGGTCAGTTCAATAGCATCAAAAACGTAACCTAAAGTATCGTTCACATCCGGAACGATTACATTCTGCACATCTTCCATCGTTCTGATTGGATTATCCAACCACGGACCAACATTTTCCTTCATTTTAAAATCAATTCCCATGGCTTGAGGAACTACCAAAATATCAGAGAACAGAATCGCTGCATCCAAAGGATATCTTCTGATAGGCTGTACTGTAATTTCAGAAGCAAGTTCCGGAGTCTGACATCTTGTGAAGAAATCATATTGGTCACGAAGGGCAATGAATTCCGGCAAATATCTTCCGGCTTGTCTCATCATCCAAACTGGTGGTCTTTCTACGGTTTCTCCGCGAAGTGCTTTTAAATATAGGTCGTTTTTAATCATAATGTATTACACTAATATTGCCATGAATGACAATTAAAATATATCAATTTTTGTTTGAAATTTCCTTTCGAATCAGTTTTAAAACAGACATCAGATTATTTCCTTCTGAAGTAAAAATATGTTTTGATGTAAATTTTTTAAGTTCATTTGAAGTAGTTTCTCCAATCGAAAAAAGCATTATATCATGAAAAGAATTTTGCTTTGCAAAACTACGAACTCCACTCGGACTAAAAAAGACAGCGGCATGATATTTTTCAGCTATCAGGGGATTGATTTCCTCAGTGTTGTAAATTGTAATTTTTTTATACTTAATATTTTGCAGAGGAAGGTTTCTGTCAAGTACATCCAGTGCCATGTTCCCGCAAAAATGTAAGAATGTTTCATGCTGGCAATGACCAATGATAAATCTTGAAAGCGAATCTGCGTTTCTTAAAACTTTAAAAGTTCCGAAACCATACTTTCTTAATTCTCTTTTTGTTTTTTCACCAACACAATAGATCTTATTGTAATTTTTTGCCGTAAAATCTTCGTTTGGTTTGAAATTGTTTTTAAAAAAAGAAGTTACTCCATTCACACTTGTAAAAATAAGTGAACTGTTTTTTAAATCAAACGGATGGGTTGTAATAGGATTTGTCTTAATTACCTCAACACAATCAACAACAATATCATCTCCTAATTCTTTGGATATAACGGATTGGTCTATATTTTTGGTAAATAAGATTTTCATTTCAATAAAAACTTGAGCAGGCAAGGATAATTATTCTTATATCTGGTTTTTAATCTCCGCCATCAATTCCTTCCCGCCGTTTTCAAGAACAATTTTCGCAAATTTTTTCCCGAAGTTTTCTTCTTCATTATATTTGAAACTCTCATCAGTCGCAATACAGTTTTTGCCATCTAATGAACAAAGTGCTGCCTTGAAACGGATTTGATCTTCGAAAATCTCAGCAAAAGCTCCGATGGGTGCAGTACAGCCTCCTTCAAGGGTGTTTAGGAAATTTCTTTCCATTTCTACACAGATTTGCGTTGGCTTATGGTTGATTGAACTAAGAATTTCGTTGATTTCTTTTTTGTCAGAATGTCCCGCGATAGCAATTACACCTTGTGATGGAGCAGGAATTAAAAATGGCAGCATTTCGTAATCAATGTCCATTTTCATTCTTTTGATTCCGGCTAATGATAAAATGGTAGCATCGAAATCTCCATCTTCCAGTTTTTGAAGTCGGGTCTGTATATTTCCACGTATATCTGAGAATTCTGCGTTCGGATAATTTTTTAGCCAAAATGCTCTTCTCCTTAAGCTGCTTGTTGCCAGTTTTAGTTCGTGAAATTCTTTATTTCTTGCAGATTCTCTTCTGATTAAGACATCCTGAGGAAAATCTCTTTCCAGGCAGGCTATGATTTCCAGGTTTTCCGGTAGGTTTGTAGGGACATCTTTCAGAGAATGCACGGCAATATCAATCTCGTCGTTTAATAATGCGACATCAAGATCTTTTGTAAAAACTCCCGTAATTCCCAATGAATAAAGAGGTTGATTAAGATTTTTATCACCCGAAGATACAATAGGAACAATATCTGTTAAATAGTTGTTGTTTTGAAGATGCCTTGCAACTTCTCTGGCCTGCCAAAGTGCAAGTGCGGAATTTCTGGTTCCGATTCTAATGCTTTTCATTGAATTCGTTGTTTGGTTGTTCAACTAATATTTCGTGCATTAATTTACTAATTTCTTCGGCTTTTAACGGATTATCGATGATATATTTTGCAAAACGGTTCGTTATTTTCTGAATCATTTTATCGGAAAGTTCCATATCCGTGATATTTATATATCTGTTTTTTCTGTAAAAATTGTGCATTTCATTGCGTTCCATGTTCTTTAAAACTGCTTTGAAATGATGAATATTGGGTGCCAGTTTTCTCTTTTTTTCCCATTCAAGGAAATCTTTTGTCATTTCCTTGATGATTTTTTCAGCTTTCGGAATTTCTTTTTCTCTTTGCTGAATAGTTTCCTGGATTTGTTTTGAAAGTTCATCAACATCTATTAATGTCACATTTTCATTTTCAATAACATCTTTATCGACGTTGTTTGGGATAGAAAGGTCGATCACCAAAGTTTCTCTCCCGTTCGGAAAATGAGATTTATTGACAATCGGGTGTCTTGCTCCGGTTGCAACAATTAGTATATCTGTATTATTTAATTCTTTATCAAAATCAGAATAATCAATATGGGGAATATGATATTTTTCAGAAATTTTTGCTGCCGTTTCCTGGGTTCGGTTGGCAATTTTAATTTTTGGCTGATAAACGTGTTTTACCAAATTCTCAACGGTATTTTGCCCTATTTCACCAACTCCCAACAAAAGAATATTTTTTTCGGTAATTCTCTTTTGGTTGTTTAAAATATAGTGAACTGCTGCATAAGAAACAGAAGCGGCTCCGTTGGAAATTCCTGTTTCATTTTTAATTCTTTTCGAAATCTGAATCGCGGAATTAATCGCTCTTTCTAAAAAAGGATTAGAATTTTGTCTTTCTTTTTTGAATCGGTTGTATGCTTTTTTGATTTGCCCGATGATTTCAAAATCTCCAATAATCTGACTTTCCAGACCCGCAGCTACCCTGAATAGATGCGTTAAAGCTTCCTCCTTGGTGTGGATGTTGGCAAATTTGATAAAATCTGTAAACTGCACCCCGATAGTTTTGCAGTATTCTTCTGCTACCAAAAGGTAATTTGAAGAGGTGGTGTAAATTTCGGTTCTGTTACATGTAGAAACCACAAAAGCATCCCCTAAATCTTCATCATGAATTCGGGTAACAAAGTTCTTGATATTTTCATCAAAGAATGCAAATTTACCCCTTGTTTCTACATCGGCCTTTTCAAAGCTAATGGAAAGTACGGCAAAATTCGATGTTTGATGGATGTTGGAATACTGTAACATAAACGGGGCAAATTTACGCTTTTTTTAGTTAATCATTTTCTGATACTGTATATGATAATTATCGTGAAAAACTATTTTTGGTTGGTTCTAAATAACATTGCAAATATTGAGAATTTTGAAATTTTGAGTTATCTTTTTAATGAATTTTAAAGAGCATTTGCTGCTTTTTTTAAGTAGCTTTTCCGTTATTTTCTTGATTCATTTAATCATCGTTAATTTTGGTTTAACTCAAAGTCTGTAAATATCTAAAGTAAAAGTTAATAGAAGATTGCAAATTTTAATAAAATTTTAACCAAATTAAATGCTTGTGGAATTTCTTTCGTTGTCTTAAATTTATATCTTTGTAACTCTTTAAAAAATCAGAAGGAAAATATGAGTTTATTCGATATGTTTACGCAAGAAATTGCGATAGACCTTGGTACTGCCAATACCCTTATCATCCATAATAATAAAATTGTTATAGATCAGCCGTCAATTGTTGCAATTGAACGTTCTACGGGGAGACCGATTGCCGTCGGAGAGCAGGCAAAACATATGCAGGGTAAAACTCACGAGGATATTAAAACGATTCGTCCGTTGAAAGATGGTGTAATCGCAGATTTTCATGCTTCTGAGCATATGATTAAAGAATTTATCAAAAAAATACCGGGAATCAAAGGTAGATTTATTCAGCCTGCATTGAGAATCGTGATTTGTATTCCTTCCGGTATTACTGAGGTTGAAAAAAGAGCAGTAAGGGACTCTGCTCAGAAAGTAAATGCAAAAGAAGTAAGATTGATTTACGAACCGATGGCAGCGGCTATAGGAGTTGGAATTGATGTGCAAAAACCTGAAGGCAACATGATTATTGATATAGGTGGTGGTACTACCGAAATTGCGGTGGTTGCTTTAGGGGGTATCGTTTGTGATAAATCTGTGAAAATTGCAGGTGACGTGTTTACAAACGATATTGCTTATTATTTGAGAACTCATCACAATCTTTATATTGGTGAAAGAACTGCTGAAAGAATCAAAATCGAAGTAGGTTCTGCTGTTGAAGATTTAGATGTTGATATCGAAGACATCCCGGTACAAGGTAGAGACCTTATCACGGGTAAGCCAAAAGAAATTATGGTTGGATATAAAGAAATTGCACGGGCATTAGACAAATCTATCATCAGAATTGAAGATGCCGTAATGGAAACGCTTTCTTTGACTCCTCCGGAATTGGCTGCCGATATTTACAAAACGGGTATTTATCTTGCTGGTGGTGGTGCATTATTGAGAGGTCTTGCAGACAGATTGCATAAAAAGACAGGTCTTCCTGTATTTGTTGCAGAAGATCCGTTGAGAGCGGTAGTTCGCGGAACAGGTATTGCGCTTAAGAATATGGATAAATTCAATTTCTTAATTAAATAATTTTAACTTTTTACGAACACATCTGAATGGGATTTTTGCTGAGATTATTTTCGAAGAACGCGCTTTTTGTCTTCTTTATATTCCTGCAAATTATTGCTCTGGTTCTGATATTCTCTAAAAATGCCATGCAGAAATCCTGGATTGCTGGCCAGTCGGCTGCGCTGAACTCTTGGGTTTCGGGCTATATTGATGAAGGAGTTTCTTATTTGAAGCTTAAACAGATCAATGAAGATTTGGTGACTCAGAATAAGGCTTTGATGGTTGAGCTTTACGGAAAGCAGGGAGCACAGAATCCTCAGTTCAGAAAAGTACATGATACCGTAGGAGGCGGGCAAATCTATACATTTGTAGATGGAGAGATTGTTTTTAACAGTATCAACAGACGAAATAATTATTTTACAATAAACAGAGGCAGAAGGGATGGTGTATTTCCGCAAATGGGCGTAATGGCTCCGAAGGGTATTGCGGGAATTGTCATTAATTCTACCGATAGCTATGCGTTGGTTCAGTCGGTTTTAAGTGTAAACAAAATCAGGATTAATGCGGCTCTGAAAAATTCAGGATATTTCGGAACATTAACCTGGAACGGGGATAATTCCAGGGTGATGCACCTGGCGGATATTCCTAAATATGTTGCTTTAAAGATTGGTGATACCGTGGAAACAGACGGCAAATCAGCGATTTTTCCTAAAGGAGTTATGATTGGAACCATTGCAGGATATTCCGTTGATAATAAAACAGGATTCTGGGATATTTCAGTGGAATTGAGCGAAAAAATGGGTGCTTTGAATAAGGTTTTTGTAGTAAAAAATCTTAAAAAAGCTGAGGTACAGAAGATTCAAGATACAATGCAAGCTGTAATAAAAAAGGAAAATGATTAGCAGGACATTATTTACGGACATTTTAATCATGATTTTTCTTGTTGCATTACAGATTTTTGTATTGAACAGGATTACGATTTTCGGAAAGTATACTCCGGTACTATATCCTGTGTTTGTCATGTTTTATCCTTTTTTCAGAAATAAATTTCAATTTTTAGCTTTAAGCTTTTTGATTGGTTTGTCGATAGATGCTTTCCTTTATTCTTGGGGAATCAATGCATTTGCAACTACTTTGATTGCTTATTTCAGAACCTTAATTTTCAGAACATCTACAGATACCTCTACAGACTTCTTTTCTTTCCAGTCTTTGCAGTGGACTCAGTTTTTATTATTTTTATTTTCAAGTATCTTCCTGCATCAGCTTATGGTACAGTATGTAGAATTTTTTAAATTTAGCCGTTTCTTTGAAATATTACTTAATGTATTGGTAACAAGTATAATTTCCTTTATATTTATAGTGATTTACGCATTAATATTTAAAATCAAACAAAAAGTTTGACAAAAGTTTGAACACACGTTATTTAAAAATCTTTTCCGTACTCGCTATCATCGCCATTATTTTTGTGGCGAGACTTGCGTATTTGCAGTTGTTTACAGATCGGTATGCTCTGAACGCGGCGAATACTTCTATTAAAATCGAATATGTCATTCCTCAAAGAGGTGTGATTTTTGACAGGAATGGTAAAATCATGGTGGGAAATCAGCCTGCCTATGAAATATCCTTTACCCAGGCTTTAATGAAGCCCGATTTTGATACGGTCGCTTTTTGTAATTTAATGAAAATCAGCAAACCGTACTTTATCAACAAAATCAATGCAATAAAAAAAGAAAAATATTATTCGAAGCTGACTCCCATGACTTTTATTAAAGATCTCAGCAGAGAAGATATTGCAAGAGTTCAGGAAATTATTTTTAAATATCCTGCTTTCAGTATTGTTTCCAGACCTCAGCGCCAGTATGAAGTTTCTACTTCCGGAAATCTTTTGGGCTATACAAGTGAGGTAAATGAAAAAGAGATTAAAAGAGATTCTACATATTATTTACCAGGAGATTTTATTGGGAAAACGGGTGTTGAAAAATCTTATGAAAAAGAGCTTCGGGGTATAAAAGGGATGAAATACATCCAAAAGGATATTAGGCTTCGAAATATCGGTTCTTATAAAAATGGAGCATTAGATAAGGATGTAATTACAGGAAAAGATATTACCTTAACTATTGATTACGATCTTCAGAGGATGGCTGAAGAAATGCTTGTAAACAAACACGGGGCAATTGTAGCTTTAGACCCTAATAACGGGGAAGTATTAGTTGCAGCAACCGGACCGGATATTGATCCGAATCTTTTCACCGGGCCTAATAAATCAAAAAATTTATACGCTTTATCAAAAGATACGCTTTACGAAAATAAACCCACTTTCGATCGTTCTTTACAAGCGGGTTATCCTCCGGGCTCTACTTTCAAATTGTTGACTGCTTTGGCCGCGATGCAGATGGGAGTGATGGATGAAAATACAATTTTCCCGTGTGGAGGCGGATTTTTCTATAAAGGTAAAAGAATTAAAGGGCACGGTGGTGCCGAGCCGTTGATTCCTTCGATTCAGGTTTCCAGTAACTGTTTTTTCACGTATGCATTTATTGCAATCATCAAAAAATATCCGGGAAACCCTTCAAAAGGTGTTGATGAATGGAAAAAAATCATGAGCAGCTTTGGAGTGGGAGAATTTTTAAATAATGACTTTGCTGTGGGTGCAAGAGGCAGGATCCCTTCCGGAGACTTTTATGAGAAAAGATTTAAAGCAATTATGAAAGCAAGTGGTTCTAAGAGAACTGACTATAAAAACTGGGATGAGATGTCAACCGGAGCTATTTATAACGGGATGGGGCAGGGAGATGTTTTGGTAACTCCTATTCAATTGGCAAATTATGTGGGAGCTATTGCCAACAGAGGGTGGTATTATACTCCTCATATCGTAAAAGCGATTGATGGAAAACCAAATCCCGATCCAAGATTTAAGGTTAAACATAAAACTTTAGTCGATCCAAAACATTTTGAACCTGTTTTAAAAGGTATGGAAGCTGTAGTTCTGAGAGGAACAGCAAGAGGTTTAAAATCCAATGACTTTACACAATTAGCAAAAACAGGTACGGCACAGGTTCCGCAAGGAAAGGATAACTCCATCTTTGTATTGATTGCTCCGGCTGAGAAACCAAAAATTGTGGTAGTTGCGGTAATGGAACATGCTGGATTTGGAGCAACCTGGGCTGGCCCTGCCTGTACCGTAATCGCTGAAAAATATATTACAGGCGATCTAAAAAGAGAAAATCTTTATAAAAAAATGACCGGGGCGAGCTTCATGCCTGAATATAAAAGACAATGGGTTGCCGATCTGAAACGTAAAGGACTATATGTAGATCCAAAACCGGATTCTGTTAAAATGAAGAGAATTCAGGATAGCTTAAACTTCATTAAAGAGCAGAAGGCTAAACTGCAGAAAAAGATAGACGACGAAACAAAAAAAATTAAAAACACTACAAAACCTGCTAAGCAATGAAATGGACAGAAGGAATAGATAAATTAGGTCTTGGCTTATATTTCCTGCTTTGCATTTTCGCGATTGCAAATATTTACAGTGTTGACCAAAAACTAGGAGAAAAACAGTTGATTTTCTTTGGTATTTCTTTGTTTGTAGGGCTTATTATTTTTGTGGGAAGAAGTAAGTTCTTTGAAAATATGTCTGGTATCATTTACATTGGCGGGGTTTTGCTTCTTATTGGGCTTTTTCCTTTTGGTAAAGAAATTCTCGGACAGAAAAACTGGTACAAATTCGGAAGTTTTACCATGCAGCCGGTAGAATTTGCTAAAATCGGAACAGCTCTTATGGTCGCCAACTATGTTTCCGGGCCGGATTTTAATTTAAAAAACAGAAAGTCGCTTTTAACAGTTCTTGGAATTATAGGAATCCCTGCAGTTGTGGTTTTGGCGATTCCGGATGTAGGCTCGATGTTGGTTTTCATTGCATTTTTCATTGCTTTATATAGAGAAGGGTTGAGCGGTCTGCTTTTTGGAATTGGATTCCTTTTTGCTGGTGTTTTCCTGATTTCTTTAGCGGTTCCTCCTCTGTATGTTGTTCTTGCGATTTTACTGATTGCGGGAGGTTGGATTGCAATGAACTATTATAAAATGTCATGGAATGTGATTTCCATTTCCAGCATAGCAGGTTCAGTTTTGATATTGTGCGGACTGGCTTTTGGCTCTCCGTTTATTTTAGAAAAATTGCCGAAACACCAAAGGGAAAGAATTGAGGTTCTTTTTAAAGGTGAAAAAGCATTTAGAGATACTTCAGGATACAATCTATTATATTCAAAAACAGCTATCGGTTCAGGCGGTCTTTTGGGTAAAGGATATCGTGAAGGTTCGGTTACTCAGGGTAAATTCGTTCCGGAGCAGGAAACCGACTATATTTTCTGTACGGTAGGTGAAGAATGGGGCTTTGTAGGGAGCGCAACTTTAATTCTTTGCTATATGGTTTATATCGGGCGGATTTATTACCTAGCGGAAAAGCAGAAATCTACATTTAACCGTGTTTTTGGGTATTGTTTTGCTTCAATACTTTTAATGCACTTTTCGATTAATTTAGGAATGGTTATGGGCCTTTTCCCGACGGTTGGGATTCCGTTGCCTTACTTTAGCTATGGAGGGAGTTCTTTACTTGCCTTTTCTATTATGACTTTTATTTTCTTTAAACTCAATTATTCTGATAAAAACAGTTTGGTATAAGACTGGGAGGGTGAGTGATGTAATTTTTTATTTTAAATCTGTTCTATCTGCAAAACCTGCGAGGAAACTATAAATCATAAAACATTATGAAAGAAGCATACATTCTAGATCAAACTTTCGAGAACTCAGACTTTTCACAGTTTCAAAAAGGAGAATATGAAAATTGTACATTCTTAAATTGTAATTTTGAATATGCAGACCTTTCTTTTTTCAGCTTTAATAATTGTGAGCTTACCGGATGCAATTTGAGTATGGCAAAATTGGTCGGAACGGCTTTTCGGGATGTAATTTTTAAAGAATGTAAAATGTTTGGGCTCCAGTTTAATGACTGTAATGAGTTTGGCTTGTCATTTAAATTTGACGGATGTTTTTTGAATAATTCTATATTTTATCAGACGACTATAAAAAAGACTTTATTTAAAAATTCAAAATTGATAGAGGTAGATTTTGCTGAATGTGATTTATCCAATACTGTTTTTAATAATTGCGATTTATCAGGCGCTGTTTTTGATAGGACAAATCTTGAAAAAGCAGATTTCAGGACTTCGGTTAATTATTCAATCGATCCTTCTTCAAATAAGCTTAAAAGAGCTAAATTTTCACTTTCTGAAATTTATGGGCTTTTGTATAAACTGGATATTGAAATTGATAAAAACGGATAGTTTTAGAAGTTAGAAAATAGTTAATCCGAGTAAAATAAAAAAGCCTTCAAGAATTTTTGAAGGCTTCATTATTTAAATCAATTATTTAAAATTAAAAACTTGTTCCGTTTGATGCTGGAGTTGTAGTCGCTAAATTATTATACGTTTCTCCGTTTTCATTGATTACTCTTTTCCCGAATCTGTATTTTGGTCCCCAATAAGAGTCATTCAGTGAAGAAATCATCACTCCTCTTGACGTGGCAGCATGAATAAATTTAACCTCACCATCTTCTGTTACACTTTCTACAATACCTACGTGAGAAATTCTTCTGCCATGAGAAAAGAAAATCAAATCCCCTTTCTGAAGGTTTTCTTTTTCAATTCTTTCTCCTTCCTGAGATTGAGATGCTGCTACTCTTGGTAAGCTAAGACCGGCCGCTGCTCCGAAAACTGAAAGTACAAAAGCCGAACAGTCGATACCGTTTCTTGTCATCCCTCCGTATCTGTAAGGTGTTCCAAGATAAGTTTCTGCTTCAGTTAAGATATTATCAATGGTTTTGTTATATCTGATTGATTTTGCAATTTCCGAATTTTTAACGGTATTTTTTGCATTTGCGATAGATGCCGCTTTTTCAGCCAGGAAAGAGTCAATTAATCTCTGTTTATCCAGCTCTGCTTTCTTTGTATCAAGAGAGACTAGTTTGGCATCTGTTTTGTATTCTTTTGTGTAAGTTGCTGGTTTTGAAACTACGTAATTAGTAGCGCACGATTGCAAAGAAACTGTAGAGACTAAAGCAACTAAATAAAACAAAACTCTTTTCTTCATATATATTTGATTATCCGTGTTAAAAAGGAATATTATTTTTCAAAAGCATTACAAAAGTATGTATTCCGAGCAAAAGAGCCCAGATATGATTATTGTCAGGTTCTTTATTTAACACATTTTAACATATTATTTAAGTATGTTAAAGAAAAACAAACCGCAACGGCCTATTTTAGGCAAGTATGCGGTTTTTTTTATTAAGATTCTTTAACAAAATAAATGGCTTTTGCTTTATTTATCAATGTTTCCATTTTAAAACACTAATTTTCAATGTTGTTAATAAAACAAAAAAAACTCCCCGGAAAAACCGGGAAGCTTAACTAATATGGAACTTTACAGATGTTATTTTGTAAATAACATTTCTCTATATTTTGTCATTGGCCAAAGCTCGTCGTCCACCATCATTTCCAAATTATCAGAAGCATCTCTGATTGGATCAAATAAAGGTTTTACTTTGTTGCAGTAATCTTCTGCCTGCTTTTGGCTGTCAGACACAGTTTTTGCGGTTTCTCTTGCTTTAATAAGATCTTCAACGCCTAATTTGATTTTAGAAACATTTTCAGAAATATGAGTAATCAGGCTCATTTGCTCTTTCGCTAATGTTCTGAATTCTTCGTCTCCGAAAATTTCTTTAAGACCTTTTACGTTTTCAATTAATCTATTCTGATAATTTAAAGCGGAAGGAATGATATGGTTTCTTGCGATATCGCTTAAAACTCTTGCTTCGATGTCAATAACTGTCGAATATTTTTCTAATTTGATTTCGTTTCTCGCCTCAACCTCCCTGTGTGTGAAAATTCCAATTTCTTCGTAAAGATCCAGGAATTTTTTATCCATTTCCTGCTTAAGGGCTTCCGGAGTAGTTTTTAAGTTATTTAAACCTCTCTTTTTAGCTTCTTTAGCCCAATCATCAGAATATCCGTCACCTTCGAACATAATATTCTTACACTGCTTGATGTATTCTCTCAATACATTGAAGATTGCTTCATCTTTCTTAAGGCCTGTTTCAATTAAAGTATCAACTTCTTTTTTGAAATCGTTTAATTGTTTAGCAGCGATTGTATTCATTACCGTCATAGACTCTGCACAGTTTGCAGAAGAACCTACCGCTCTGATTTCAAATTTATTTCCTGTAAATGCAAATGGAGAAGTTCTGTTTCTGTCAGTGTTATCCAGCAAGATTTCAGGAATTTTTCCAACTACATTTAGCTTCAAATCTGTTTTTTCGTCAGGAGAAAGTTTCCCTTCAGTCACTTTTTCAAGTTCTTCCAACACTCTGAACAACTGACTTCCTATAAATACAGAAATAATTGCCGGCGGAGCCTCGTTTGCGCCTAATCTGTGGTCGTTGCTTGCAGAAGCGATACTTGCTCTTAAAAGGTCAGCGTATTCATGAACAGCTTTAATTGTGTTAACGAAGAACGTTAAGAACTGTAAGTTTTTCTTAGGGTTTTTTCCTGGGCTTAATAAGTTTTCACCTGTGTCAGTTGCCAAAGACCAGTTGTTGTGTTTTCCGCTTCCGTTTACTCCTGCGAATGGTTTTTCGTGGAATAAAATGTGGAAATGGTGTTTGTGAGCAATCCTTGCCATAATGTCCATCAATAATGAGTTGTGGTCTACCGCAACATTCACTTCTTCAAACATCGGAGCAAGCTCGAATTGGTTTGGAGCCACCTCGTTGTGTCTTGTTGTTACGGGAATACCCAATTTCATACATTCGATTTCCAATTCTTTCATGAAATTCATTACTCTTGTAGGAATTGAACCGAAATAGTGGTCATCCAGTTGCTGTCCTTTCGCCGGAGAGTGTCCCAATAAAGTCTTACCTGTTAAAACAAGATCGGGACGAGATTGATACAATGCTGAATCAACCAGGAAATATTCTTGCTCCCAACCCAAAGTAGGAGTTACTTTTGTTACATTTTTATCAAAATACTGCATTACGTTGGTTGCAGCTTCGTCTACAGCGTTTAAAGCTCTTAAAAGAGGTGCTTTATAATCTAAAGTTTCTCCTGTATAAGAAATGAATATAGAAGGAATACATAATGTAGTTCCCATAATAAATGCCGGCGAAGTAGGATCCCAGGCAGTATAACCTCTTGCTTCGAAAGTATTTCTGATTCCACCGTTCGGGAAAGAAGACGCATCCGGTTCCTGCTGAATCAATAAGTTTCCGCTGAATCTTTCGATTGCTCTGCCACCTTCGATTGGAGTGAAGAAAGAATCATGCTTTTCTGCTGTCGTACCTGTCAAAGGCTGAAACCAGTGTGTGTAGTGAGTTACTCCTTTGCTCATTGCCCAGTCTTTCATAGCTACTGCTACCTGGTCTGCAATGTGTCTTTGGATTTTAGTTCCTTTTCTTACCGCATCCATAATAGACTGGAATGCTTCTTTTGTTAAATATTCTCTCATTGTTTCTTCCGAGAAAACATTTTGACAGAATAATTCTGATAATTTTGCCGGAACTTCAACCGAGTTGTCTCTTCTAAAGTCCTTAAATGGTAAGGTTTCTAACGCTTTGAATCTTAAAGTTGACATAATAAGGTTAATTTTTACGGGGCAAATTTACAAAAAAAATGAATTGAAAGTGTTTTTGCCTGAAAATTTGAGGGGTATTTTTAAAATTTAACTAAATTCTAAACATCGATTTGGTTTTTAAAAGGGGGTAAGAGCAATTTTAACTTCAGAATTTAAGGCTTAATGTTTCAAAAAAGATGAAATGTAGGTTACATGTATAATATTTCATCTAAAAATCATCCGAACTGAACAAAATAAAATGAACAATCTATTAGAAGTCCTCTTTTGGTGGGTAGTGAAAATTCTTTGAATTTTCGTCGGTTGATTTTTAAACGTAATCATTTCTTAGCCCCGATTGCAGCGAAAGCCTTTTTGCATGGAATAAAGTATTGGATAAAAAGGATATAGCAGAAAGCAGGAAATAGCTACAAAAGAAGGGAAGTGGTAATTCAAAGATTAAAAAATAATAGATTTCTCCTTTTGACGAAAGGAGAATGAAAACATCTTTTTATCCAACAAATAATATTATGTTAAATCGTTTGTTAAAAGATACTTAAAATAAGTTGAGCAGAGATTTTGTATATTTGTGTGAAATTTATTTTATGACAAATTCTAGAGCAAGAGAAACAACGGAAGCAATTGAAAGATTGTATATTTCTATGAGACACCTCTTTTACAGAGGTTTTTTTAAACCTGCCGGCGTTTCTGGAGAAAGTATCAGAAGTTTGTTAAAGACTATCAATCCAGAGATCTATGGTACCATGAATATTCCCAATAAAATGGAATTAGATGGTTTGATGTACGTTTTAGACAGGCTTCCGGAGGGAATTGAAGAATGTGCTTTTATTCATCTTACATCAGATGAGGGGTTTGATAAAGGAAGTTTCGAGCCAATTGTTCCTAAAAAGAGAAGAAGGAACTGTTACAGAATAGATGAACACCAAATGAACATTGAAGTTCTTTTGGGACGTTCTGAAATTTATGATATCCTTACTCACCTTACATTCTTATTTATAGAAGCGGACAAAGTGAGAAATCTGGCTTTCATTCAGGATGAAAACTGGAAACCTACCCGTGCTTTCAAAATTATTGAAGAAGTGGTAAAAGGTGAAAAGAAATTCAGCAGAAAAGAAAAAGAGGTTGCTCTTATTCATTTATCTTCTTTAATAGGAAGAACTTTTGAAGAAACATTAAATGCTTATAATGCCTTCGGGGATGATAACAATCCTGATCGTTTATTCAAAATCATCTACAACTTAGGAAAAGTAAGCCTGGAAGACGCAAAGCAGACCAGAGAGAGGGAGATTCATTTCAGTGCGATATTAAAGGAAAGAGTGGGGCACCATTATTTTGGTGAAAAATGGGCCAACAAAGTGAAAGAAGTGTTATATGAAAACGATCTTCACATGAGACCATTACATATTATTTCTGCCAACATGCACTCTGTGAAAAATATGTTGTACGGAAATGATGCTTTAAAGAAAAAAGATACCAAAGAAGTAGATTATAAACTGTACGGAGATATTTCTGATAAAAAAGAACTTCGAGACAAGGTTTCAAAATATGCTTTGGAGGAAGGAATGATTTATATTAATGACAAGAGTGGAAGTAATATTGATGTTCAAATCATTGATTTAAGCAAAACGAATCTTAAAAATACACCTTTCAGCGATATAAAATATGGTGGAGATGATGTGATTATGGTTTTCGATTACGCTTTTGGTGAACAGGCTTTTGAGGTAATGGACGAATTGTTGAGACCTTTCGAGCATAAAGGAGAGGTTTATATGATGAAAGTGAAATCTGTTTCTATTATGGGAAAAGCGGGCATTCTTGCCGGCGGAAAGGGGGATATTATGATTCCGACATCTCACATTTTCGAAGGGACGGCCGATAATTATCCTTTTGAAAATGCTTTGAAACTTGAAGATTTTAAAGATGATGAATTGAAAGCTTTTGAAGGGCCGATGATCACTGTTTTAGGAACTTCGCTTCAAAACAGAGATATTCTTTCGTATTTTATGAATACTTCATGGAAAGCAATCGGACTGGAAATGGAAGGTGCGCATTACCAAAAAGCAATTCAGGTGGCATCTAAAATAAGACATCATATTTCACCGGACTTGTTTGTGATGTACGCTTATTATGCTTCGGATAATCCTTTGGAAACAGGAAGTACACTTTCTTCAGGTGGTTTGGGATTAACTGGTGTAAAACCAACGTACCTTATTACATTAAGAATCTTAGAAAAGATTTTACAAAGCGGAAAGAAGGAAGTTTCTTCTAAAAAATAACTTGATTATTTCAATACAATATAAACCTCGAATGTTATTATTTGAGGTTTTTCTATTCTCTGGCAACCCAAGCAAATTACAGATGTTTGAGTTTAAAAATCTGCGAGAGTAAAAAATAATTATCTTTAAAAAAATTAAAAAACAATGAGTTCAACTTCACAATTAGCCAAAAGATTCAGAGAAGTATTGCTTGATGGGCTTTGGATTGCGAATACGAATTTTAAGGATCAGCTTAAAGACGTGACATGGAAACAGGCAACCACAAAGGTAGGTTCTTTGAACACTATTGCAATGCTCACTTTTCATATCGATTATTATATTGCTGGATTAATCAATGTTTTTGAAGGCGGTGATTTGGAAATCAGAGATAAGTACAGTTTTAATCTTCCTCCGATTGAATCTCAGGAACAATGGGAAGATTTATTAAATAAACTTTGGGGCGACTCTGAAAAGTTTGCAAATCTATTAGAGCAAATGCCCAATTCGAAAATGGGTGAAGTTTTTGTTGATGAAAAATACGGAACCTATTTAAGAAATATTGATGGAATGATTGAACATGCATATTATCATTTGGGACAGATTACTTTGATTAAAAAACTGTTGACGAATTGATTTTTTACAGACAGGTAAAATCAGCACAAGAGTACTTAACAAACCTTATAAAAATTAATCTAAAATCATATCAAACAAATAAAAACCTCAGCACAATACGACGTTTGAGGCTTTTATTTTAATTACTTACCTTTAGAAAAAATAAAATTTTAAATGAAAAAATCGGTCGCAATCATTTTTGCGTTTATCATTTCTCAATTTCAGGCTCAGCAAGGAGCTTACTATCAGCAGAGTGCGAAGTACAGGATGGATATTGATGTGAACGCTGAAAAATTTACTTACCAGGGAAATCAGACTTTAGAATATACCAACAACTCACCGGATGAGCTGAATGTGGTATATTTCCATTTGTATTGGAATGCTTTTAAACCAAATTCAATGATGGATCAAAGAGTGGCGGCTCAAGGAAAAAATGGTGACTCAAGATTGCAAAAAGATGGCATTTCAAGATTAGCTTCGATTCCGAAAAATGAAGAAGGAGCACAAAATATTCACTGGCTTAAACAAAACGGAAAAGATGCAAAGTTTGAGATTCAGGAGACGATTATGAAGGTTTATCTGGCAGAACCCATTAAACCCAATTCAACAACAACTTTCACGATGGAATGGGATGCTGTGATACCTCAGCAAATCAGAAGAAGCGGGAGGAATAATAAAGAAGGAGTGGATATGACTATGACACAATGGTATCCAAAAATTGCGGAATACGATTATGACGGTTGGGCAACTTTTGATTACATCGGAAGAGAATTTCACGCTCCGTTTTCAGATTTTGATGTGACGATTAAAATCAACAAGGATTATGTAATCGGAGCCGGAGGTATTCTTGAAAATCCTAGTGAAGTAAAAGGATATGATGCGAATGCAAAAATCAAAGCCGCAAAAGACAAAAAATCAACTTGGAGATGGACCGCAAAAAATATGTTGGATTTCGCTTGGAGTGCAGACAGGGATTATGTTGTAAAAAGTTTTGATGTTCCGGAAGGTCCGAAAGTATTTTTAGTATATCAGCAAAATGATAAAACAAAAGTCTGGGAAGAAGCTCAACCTTATGTGACGAAATATTTCCAGCTGATGAATTCTCATTTCGGAAAATATGTTTATCCCACATACGCTTTCATTCAAGGAGGTGATGGCGGAATGGAGTACGGAATGTGTACCATGATTTTGGGTGAAGCTAAAGATATCAAAGGATTGATGGGGTTAATGGCTCACGAAGGCGCTCACTCTTGGTATCAGCAGATGCTAGCAACCAACGAATCGATGCGCCCGTGGATGGATGAAGGTTTTACAAGCTATGCAGAAGGGTATGTAATGTATCAATTATTTCCGGAACAACTTCCGAATCCTTTCGCTAATACTGTAAATGCTTATAGAAATTTTATTAAAAAAGGAATTGAAGAGCCTGCCATCTGGCTAGGTGATCATCATGATAATGGGAGTGCCTATACTTATGCTTCTTATGTGAAAGGGGAATTATATTTAGTTCAGTTAGGGTACATTATGGGTGAGCAAAATTTAGCTGAAACATTGAAACAATATTATGATCAGTGGGCAATGAAACATCCTTCTGACAGAGACTTTTTACATATTGCCCAGAAAGTTTCAGGGATGGATTTGAAATGGTTCCAGAATTATTGGATTAATACTACCAAAACCATCGATTACGGAATCAAAGACGTAAAATATGATGCAAAATCTACCACCATTACTTTAGTAAATAACGGCCAGGTTCCGATGCCTATCGATTTCGGAGTGGTAACGGCAGACAAGAAAGTAGTAACCTATCAGATCCCGGTAAATATGACTCATACCTGGAAAGAAAAAGACATCTACGGAGATTTCAAAACAATGCCTTACTGGCCTTGGACTCAGAAAGAATATACGTTGACTATTCCTTACACAAAATCTCAATTGTCTGATTTAGGAATTGACCTGAGCCAGAGAATGGCGGATGTGAATTTGGAGGATAATTTTGTTGAGGTGAAATAATTAAAATATAATATAAAACACTTGCGCGGAAATTTATTTCCGCGCAAGTGTTTTTTGGTAAGATATTAGAGCCTGTTTTTATTTAAATTATTAAATTTATCCCCTTAAAATAAATCAAGGAATTTGGTCGTATTTCAGATAAGCTTAGACGAAATCCTTTTGAAAAATATATTAATGAATTCAATCGTAATCAACGTAGGAAACAGCAATATCAGATTTGGTCTTTTTAACGATGACAATTGTGATATATCATGGGTGATCAATACAAAACCTTACAGAACGGCAGACGAGCTATATGTACAGATGCTCATGTTGTATCAAACATATAAAATTGAACCTTCACAAATCAACAAAGTCATTATCGGCTCGGTAGTCCCTCAGCTCACCAAAGTAATGAGTTCGGCGATTAAGAAGATTCATGATATCCATCCTGTGATTGTAGACAGGGCAACTCATTCCGGAGTTCAGGCAAAATCTAAACAGATGGGAACTGATATTTATGCTAATCTTGTGGCAGCGCACAATTTGTATCCGGACAGGAAAAAAATTATTATAGATTTTGGGACGGCTCTTACAGCAAGTTGTGTGACAGAAACCGGTGAAACCCTGGGGGTAATTATTGCACCGGGAATCGTTACGGCTTTAAATTCATTAATCAGCCATACCGCTCAGCTTCCGGAAATTGAATTGAAAAAGCCAAAAACTGTTCTGGGGCTGGATACTGTAACTTGTATGCAAAGCGGAATGGTTTACGGATTTTTAGGAATGGTAGAGGGTTTTATAGACAGAATTAATGATGAGGTAAATGATGATTGCTTTGTTATCGCAACTGGCGGTGTTTCCCATATTTACAAGCCGTTAACGAAGAAAATTCATGTAATGGACAGGCTTCATACGTTGAAAGGCCTTTATTTTTTAGGGAAAGATTTATAATGGAAAAATTCCCAAGAATAGAAACAGAAAGGCTTATTTTATCTGAATTAAAAGAATCAGACTTACCTTTTGTGGTTGAATATCTTCAGGATAAAATTTTCTCAGATCTTACTTCCAATATTCCTTACCCTTATCATATAGAAGATGCAGAATTTTGGTTGAAAATGTCAAGAGAAGTATTTGGGAAGAAGAAAGGATTCACATTTGCGATTCGAGATAAAGAAGAAAAAATTATTGGTGCAATCGGACTTCACGACGAAGGTTCTGATAAAGCAGAATTAGGTTATTGGATAGGAAAACCTTTTTGGAGTAAAGGCTATGTAACCGAAGCAGCAAAGGCGGTTGTTAATTTTGGTTTTAAAGAATTAGGTTTTAATAAAATATATGCAACTTACTTTCCTCACAATCCAGCGTCAGGAAAAATAATGCAAAAACTAGGAATGGAAAAGGAAGCTGTCCTGAAGCAGCATCTTAAGAAGGACGGAAAATATTACGATATTACGATGTATTCCATTTTTAAAAATAAAGATTAACGCTTTGATTTAAAAAAATCTTTTACAATTGTAGAGCACTCATATTCCATGATTCCTGTTATGATTTCGGTTTTGGGGTGAAGATTCAGGTGCTTATTAATAAAACCTCTTTGTTCGTCTCTAGCTCCAATGACAACCTTCGTGATTTGCGACCAGGAAAGCGCTCCGGAACACATCACGCAAGGTTCTAAAGTCACATACATTATACAGTTTTTAAGATATTTACCGCCTAAAAAATTAGCGGCAGAAGTTATTGCCTGCATTTCTGCATGGGCCGTAACATCATTGAGGGTTTCTGTAAGGTTGTGGGCCCTTGCAATCACCCGATCATTTGAAACTATTACACAGCCAATGGGAACCTCGTCTTTTTCCAATGCCGCCTCGGCTTCCTGTAAAGCCATTTTCATGTAATATTCGTTGGTAAACATTTATATTAATCAATATTCATTGTTAAAGGAAGCTGGTAGTGAAATCTTGCAGGGCCACCGTTGATAATAGCCGGTGAAAATTTGTCAGGAATAGAGTAGAGGGCAATTTCAGCCTGTCTGTTGAATGTGAAATTATCTCCCTGAGCCTTAACGTTAGTAATGGTTCCATCTTTCTCAACGATAAAAGCAACATTGGTTTTGATAGTTTTTGTTTCCGTATAAACGCCTTCAGTATAAAAAGCATTGACAACTTCCTGTCTCAAGGCATCGATTCCTCCGGGAAATTTTGCTTCTTTATCTATGGCAGGAGATAAGTCACCTATTTTTTCCGGATTTAAACTCTTATTTTGGATTTTTTTTAAATCTTCAAGGTTTTTTACTTTTAATAAAGCTCCAATCAGCGCTACATTTTCAATGCTGTCCATTTTTTTCATGAAAAGATTAAAGTCCTGTGTAATGAGAGCTTTGTTGAATGTATTTGTTTCGGCATCAAATTTTTTCTTGAATTCATTGTTCAGCATCCCTCTATGCTGATTGTAAAAGTTTTTCACATTCTTAAATTCCTCCGTCTGTTGCGAAAAACAAAAAGAAGATATGAAGCCAAACAAACAAAGAAATAAAGTCTTCACTTTTGATATATTTATGTAAATGTAATCAAAAAAACTTTATTGCCTTTATTCTTCAAAGTATCTGTTTAAAGATTCCTGTAAATGATTCCGAATATCATCAACTAAGATTTTCGGTTCTAAAACCTGCACTTCTTTTCCGTATGATAAAATCTCCTGCATAAAGTCATAAGTAGGATGCAGGAAAAATTCAAAATAAATTTCTTCCAGTGTTTCTTTCGTCTCTTTCTGTGACTGATGAAGAGGAAAGCTTCTGATGTACTCTCCCTGATGTCTGCTGCATTTTAGAACAATTTTCTGAGGTTTTTGCTCAGCTAAATTCATGACTCCGAAAGCATTTTTAAAATGTTCCCTGAAATTATAATTATATTTTTCTTTGAATTTGGTGTTGCTTACATCCAGGTAATTAATTCTGTCTAAACCGAAAGATTTCAGTATTTTATCTTTGGTATCGATCGCAATAAGGTACCATCTGTCTTTAGATTCTTTTAAAGCTAATGGATGAACTTTTCGGGAGGTCATCAGCTTGTTCTTATAATTGTAATGCTCAAAACTTACCACTCTTTTGTTACGAATGGCAAAAAAAAGATCATAATAATTTTCGATTCCTGTTGGCTTTCTGCTTTCAAAAAAGATGAAATTTGAGAAATCTGGATGGAGGTTCAGCGCGTTGCTTACCTGAAAAGATTCCAGTAATTTTTGATTGTATTCATCTACTTCCATGATGGGACGGCTTTCGATATAATAACGATTGTCACCCTTCTTTTTGTTGTGAATGGAGAGGTTAAAAAGATCGGAAATCTCACGAATATCCCTCTGCAACGTACGTATTGAATAGCTTTTGATCCCTGCATCCTGAAATTCGAATGAGTTTAAAAGATAGTCCTCCAACTGCGAATAGGTAGCCGGTGAACTTTCTAATCTTTTTATAATTAAGGCATATCTTGTCAGGTAAAAATCTTTTTTCATTGCTAAAGTTTCTACCACAAATATATGAGCTTAATGCGACAAAAGGTGTCGTATTTTATTTTTTCATGAAAGAGATTTTCAAAGAATATGGGGCCATTAAAAATTAGAATCTATATTTTCGTCATACTTTTATTTTTCCACTAGCGTTAAAGCACTATCCGCCACCTCTTATCCAAAACCGAAAATCTCATCAATAAATTTATTAAGGTCTGTGAACAAAGCTTCGCTTCCTTTCCTCAGTCTGGCAGAGATAAAGGTAATAAAATCTATTAGCTATAAAAAAACCGCTTCGGGAGAAGCGGTTTAAAATTAAGGTCTTTTACTTTGTATAAAATATTTATTCTTTTCTTCATCATAACCTAAAGTTATTGAGCCATTACGAAAAGAAATATCAATAGGGTTTTTGTCTTCATCTAAAATTAATAAATGAGCACCAACATTTCGTCCATAATCTTCCGCTCCATATTGAAAACTAACCAACCAAGTATTCTTATTCTTAATCAAATATTCACCCTTATCAAATTTAACATTAATATTATCTTTTTTATCATAATCAAAACTTATGTCTTCCATAATTTTAACACCGAGATTTAATGCTTCTTCTTTTGTTAAGTTCATAATTAAGGAAATTTCTTTGCTACAAAATACTTATCTTTTTCTTCATCATAACCTAACGTGATGGAGCCATTACGAAAAGAAATATCTATCCCTTTTTTCAATTCGTCATCAATTATCAAATTTGCACCAACATTTCGTCCGTAATCTTCTTTACCATAAGGAAACCCTACTAACCAAGAATTATTAGAAATTACTTTTGTTTCGCTCTTGTCAGTATAAACCGCAATAATATTATCTGATTCATCAAATAAGAAACTAATATCTTTCATTATTTTTAGTCCCAATTCTATTGCTTCCTTTTCTGTTAAATTCATATCAAGTTATTTTATTGTTTTCTCTAATTCTTCTACTAATTTTGGTATTCCACCTTGTTTTCTACATTCTGTTAGATAATACTTATAAGATTCCAAAATCTCTTCTTGCGTCCAGCGGTGTTTTTGCTTCCAAACCCTTTCCCAGACTAATTCTTCGAGTTGCCAATTTGGCGTGTTATGATATTCTGTAAAACCTAATTTTTTGAAATCATCAATATGCCACATCTCATGTTGTATGGTAAGCTCTGTTGCGTCATCACGTAAAAACATTATAGGAGGAATTTCGTGAGTTCTGCAACTTGCCAAAATATCATTCGGATAGCTTGTCCATCTTTTATAACGCTCCGGATGGCTTCTTTTTGTTACAATTTCTACCTTCAATCCAATATCTGCATATTTTTCTTCTATGCTTTTAGCGATTTGTCTTAAAGTACTTCTTCTGTATCGTTGTCCCCCTCCTGCTCCTTTTTGTGCTTTTCTAAAAATCTCTTCATCATCACCAGAAAGATACCCCCCCCGATGTCGCGGATTTGCAATCCGTGACTGTATCTAACATCAATTCCCTAAAATACTAAAAAAGCAATAACACATTTTGTTATTGCTTTTATTTTTAATTGCTATTAAAAGCACTGATTGCAAATCCGCGCTATCGGGGTTGGAAATCTAATCTTCAGAATATTTATCCAAATAATTTTTTTGTTCTTTAGGCGTCATTTGATTCCATTCAATATCTGAAATTTCTTTTCTAATAACATTCATTTCTTCTATTTTACTTTTATTTTCTTCAATAAAAGTTTTCATTTCATTTTGTGATAAATTTACATCACTTAATTTTTTGACGATATAATCGTATTCTTCTAATTTTTTATATAATTCTGTTAAATTTTCTTTATTTCCCATAATAAATATTATTTTTCTTTTAAAATTATTGTTTTAATCGGCGTTATGTAATCTTCTGGACTAGTTGACATTCTAATATCATCAACATAAAATTTTGTTTTCGATTTAAACAAAACTTCTTTTTCCTTATTGAATGTTGATAATCCTTCTATTAATCTCCCACTATTTCCTTCTATTCTCACAAGAATTGTATGAGGTCGTCTTTCCATTGCTTTTCCAATTGCAAAATCATTATAACTGCTTGAGGTAAAATGATTATTTGTAATTTCTTCTCCTTTCTTATACATTTTATTAATTTGTTCTTGTGTAAGATTTTCAATTTTATAAAGCAAACTTTCAGATTCATAAATAGGGAGTTTTTTCAAAGCTTCGTTCATTATCTTTTCCTGTGTCTTGTAAAATTCTGTTATTTTTATCTCGCCTCGTAATGCTAAAAAACCGCTCAAATTTGAGCGGTTGGCAAATTAATCATCTGAATATTTGTCTAAATAATCTTTTTGCTCTTTGGGTGTCATTAAACTCCATCTTAAATCTGCGATTTCTTCAATTAATTTTTTCCTTTCATTCATTTTTTCTTTATTTTCAATAATAAATGAATTTTTATCTTCTTCTGATAAAGAAAATGGATCATCAAACAACTTTTTTACTATAAAATCATAGTCTTTTAATTGAAGTTCTAACCCATTTATTTGTTTTTGTATTTGTTCTTCGTTATTCATAATTTTTTATTTTTCTATTAATTTAATTGTTTTTATTTCGCTGTAATCCAAAGGATTATTTGTGTTGGTAATTTCTTTCACATAAAACTTTGTTTTTGAACTAAATATTATTTCTTTTTCTTCCCTTTTAATTGATAAGCTTTCAATCAATCGTCCATTTTTGCTTTCAATCCTTATCAATACAGAATAGGGTCTTTTCTTCATTGACTCAGCTATTGCATCCGCAGAATAAGATGTAGAAGTGAAATGTTTATTTTCAATATCCTTTCCTACTTTATAATATTCATTTATTTGTGCATCGGTAAGATTTTCAATTCTATACAATAAATTTTCAGATTCATAAATAGGGAGTTTTTCCAAAGCTTCGTTCATCATCTTTTCCTGTGTCTTGTAAAATTCTGTTATTTTTATCTCGCCTCGTAATGCTTTGTTAAAATTCTTATAACCTGCATTAGTAGTATAAAATTTCAAAACTGCTTCTTCTTCATATTTTAATAAATTACCAAAAGCTCTTTTTACTTTTCCATTGGATAAATCCCAGTAAATTTCTTTAAAATCAGAATCCCTCAATAGTGTTTTTAATTCTTTAGAGATTAAGCCTGATCTGGCAGCTAACCTTCTTGCTCTTGCTGCATTTTTATCCTTAACCCTTTTCTTCGGAGCTGTCAAAGCATTATCCGCCACCTCTTCTCCAAAACCGAAAACCTCGTCTAGAAACTTCTTAAGGTCTGTGAAGATGGCTTCTGAACCCTTCTTCAATCTATTGCTGATAAAGGTAATAAAATCTATCAGCTATAAAAAAACCGCTTCGTGATGAAGCGGTTTTAAAATTTTAATCTTCCCAGTCTTCTGCATAACCGTGTTCTGTCATTGTAAATAAAACCTCGCCGGTTTCTGCATCTATATATACAAAATATGGAATTTCGTCATAGCCTCTTTCTACATCATAATAAACATTATACATATTTTTTTCCTTTTCATAATATTTACTAAAAGGATAAGGAACTTTTGTATTTTCTTTAAGTTTTATTTCATCAACTTTAGCAATTCTTATATAATTTCTTTTTCTTTCCTCAAGGTATTTTTTCACATTTTCTAATGCTTGTTCTTTTGTTATCATTTTTATTATTTTAAATTCATTATTGTATTAATATTTACACCTTGTCTTTTCTTTGGAATATCTTTTAAATCAAATGGTAATTTTTCTTTAATGGGATTCCCTGCATTATCTGTAACTCCAAATTTATCATACCTATCATTTATATACCATTCAGCGTGTTCCAATTCTTCTCTATTCAGATATTTAGAATATTCCACCATTTTATCATAAACATATTTTTCTCTATTTACCAAATCTTTTTCAAGAAATACAGATTTACCCAAATTCTGGCAATCCCTCAAGTGCATCAGCTCGTGGAGAAATTCGTAAACTGTTGCATTTTCTCTCAAAATCAGTTTCATATTCTTGCCATCTGTGAATCTATCAGCTAAAAAAACCGCTTCCCTCGAAGCGGCTTAAAATTTAATCTTCCCAATCTTCTGCATAACCGTGTTCTGTCATTGTAAACAAAACTTCCCCAGTTTCTGCATCAACAGAAACAAAATGAGGAATTTCGTCATAGCCTTTTTCTACATCATAAGCAACTACATACATATTTTTTATCTGTTCATAATATTTACTAAAAGGATAGGGAACTCTCTTTTCTTTTTCTAGGTAAACTTTTTCTATAGGAGAAATTCTTAAATAATTTCTTTTACGTTCATTGATATACTGTTCTGCAATTTCAAATGCTTTTTCTTTTGTTATCATTATTTCAAATTTATTATTGTATTAATATTTACACCTTGTCTCTTTCGTGGAATATCTTTTAAGTTAAATGGTAAAGCTTCTTTTATGGGATTCCCCATATTATCCGTTTTTCCTACGTTGTTATAATGCCAATTGATATAACCTTCGGCGTGTTCCAATTCTTCTCTATTCAAATATTTAGAATGTTCAATCATTTTGTCATATACAAATTTTTCTCTATTCACCAAAGATTTTTCAAGATAAACAGATTTACCTAAATTTTGACAGTCCCTCAAATGCATCAGCTCGTGGAGAAATTCGTAAACTGTTGCATTTTCTCTTAAAATCAGTTTCATATTCTTGCCATCTGTGATAAACATTGCTGCATTATGGGCTTCCATCATTACAGGATTACCACTTTTAGTAAAATAACCGTGAACTTTAAACGCTCCTTTACTTTCGCCCAATTGAAAACTTACTTTTATTTTCTGTAAATAATCTTCAATTTTAAATAAGTCGTCCAAGCTTAAAGATTGACCAAGATATTTTCCTCTATCCAATAAAGAAGCAGGATTGTTTCTCCTCTCTCGTCTTTTTGCTCTTCTTTCATCTCTCTTTTTTACTCTTTTCTCCGCAGGCGTAAGCGCATTATCTGCAACCTCTTCTCCAAAACCGAAAATCTCATCAATAAATTTATTAAGGTCTGTGAATAGTTCGTCAGCTCCTTTTTTTAATCTGGATGAGATAAAGGTAATAGAATCTATGTGCTAAAAAAACCACCTCTTATAAGGTGGTTGAAAATAATTAATTATTTTTTCTTTAAACTTGCATCTCTTCTTATTCTAATCTGAACAATAAAATTTTCGTGAATATAATTCCTTATTTCATCCTGTTCTTCTTTAGAAAGACTAGATGCCCAACCGATATGGTCTTTATGTACAGAAAATACTTTTTTAAGTTCTGGGCAGTTTTCAAAAAGTAATGCATATCTTTTAGAGCCTACCTCGCCTATTTCATATCTATCTGGTTTTTCTGCTCCAAAGAAATAGCCTTTATGCCAAGATAATAAATAACCAAGTGGCATAACGATTTCTTTATCACCCATTTCATCAAATGCCTTTTGCAAATACTTAATGGGTTTTCTTGTTTTCCTATATTGAATCATTTCATCCAATAATTCTTTAATGGTTGTATTCATTTTATATTTTTTTAATAATTAACGTAAATAAAATCTAACATTTCTCTGATTGTGTCAAAATCTTTTTCTAAACCAACAGCTTCCTGAAAAGCTCTTTCGTGAAAGAAAGCTCTTTTTTCCCATTGGTAAGTATCTCCAATAAAATCTTCTATATAATCCAAAGTATGTGTTCCTTCGTGTACAAATTCGCTTAAAAGCTTTTCTGCGGATGTAGATGCTCGATAGAAAGTTTTATCATCCATACAAAAAACAGCAGTTCCTCTTGCTTCTTCCAACGTATCTCCAGAATCCATCAACATTTTTTCAAACTTTGCATCATCTAAAATTTGGAATTCCAGTAAATCATCCTCAATTAATTTTGCCACTTTGTTTCCTTGCTCTGTGTAGCCTTTTAGGGCATTGGAAATTTCTGTTTTGCTTAATTCAAGAATCGATCGTCCTTCCCATTTTTCTTTAAAGTCTTCAAAACGTCTTTTGTTTTTCTTGATTTCTTTTTTCCTTTCAACGTCGTACTTCCTTTCAAGTCTTTCTGCCTGTGCTTTCTTCTTCGCTTTTACTCTTTTCTCCAGAGGCGTCAAAGCATTATCCGCCACCTCTTCTCCAAAACCGAAAACCTCGTCTAGAAACCTCTTAAGGTCTGTGAAGATGGCTTCTGAACCCTTCTTCAATCTATTGCTGATAAAGGTAATAAAATCTATGGGTTACAAAAAAACCGCTTCGGTGTGAAGCGGTTATAAGAAATTATTTTTGTACGATATAATTACCATCAGAATCTTTTTTTATTTTACCAGAAAATTGTTTATGACTAATATTCATTGGCTCTCCATTAGTATCATCAATATCTAAAAACATAAAATTTTTACCTACTTCGGCTTCTGGTTCAAAATCGAAACAAACTGTCCAATAAGGTTTTAAAGTTGCCTTTGCAACATCATAATCTATGGGTAAATATCCACTGTCTCTTAATTTATCAAGATCTTTAATTTGTTCTTCTAAACTATGAAAACCTGCACTAAGTTTTTTATTCCTATCATAGTTCCAATCTATTGCGTGCATTATATTTCTTGCTATTTCTACAATTTTTTGTTCTGTATGTTTCATAATATTTACAAATTTATTAATAATTTTAATGCTTTTACTTCAGGAATATCTAAATATGGGAAATTTTTACCCTTTTGATTTGCTTCATAAACTAATCTATTTACGTAATCATAAGAATCTAAAAGTTCTTTGTTTGTCCATCGGTCTTTCGTTTTCCAAATAGCATCCCAAACTAATTTTTCTTCGTCTATTATATGCATTTTGTCTAATTTGTTAAACCAAACCTTTAAATGAACTTTTTCGTGAAAAACGGTAAGCTCAGAGGCGTTATCAGAACGTAAAAACATACTTGGTGGCGGACCTTCCGTAAAACTTCCTACAACTCCTCTTTTGTTCCAATCCTTTAGTTTCTTATTTAGAGAATGGTCTTTATCAACAAATTTTAATTCAACCCCATATTTTTCCTTCAATTGAATTTTTAATAGTTTTAATTCTCTTTCATTATATAACTTCCCTCCTAAATGGTCAAATAAATCATCAATCCTTCTTTCGAGTTCTCTTTCCTGCTTCTTTTTCTCTGATCTGTTTTTCCGTCTCTCAAGCCTTTCTGCCTGTGCTTTATTCTTCGCTTTTACTCTTTTCTCCGCAGGAGTAAGCGCATTATCCGCCACCTCTTCTCCAAAACCGAAAACCTCGTTTAAAAATTTCTCTAATTTAACAAAAAGTTCTTTAGTTCCTTTTTTAAATTCGCGGAGGATCATTTGGATAAATTCCAAAACCCGTGTCAAAAGATTTTCAGCTGTGGACATGGCTTTTGTAATTTTTTCCAGAGGTTTAAGCATAAAGCTTTCTAAGGTTTTTGCCAGCTTGGCTACAGCAGCGGCACCCCCTGTAAGAAGTGTTTCTACAATAATATCTACTAGAACTCCTATGATATATCCGTAATAATAAGCTGCTTTTTCTAAAGTAAATCCGGCAGTTGCATTTTCAAGCCATTTTACCAAACGGACGATTGTTTTCATTTGAAAAGTAATGCACTGGTAAAAGAAACCCGCGTAATCAAACTTCATAATTCCTTCTATCAGGTCTTCCATCAGCTCAAGGAACATTTCTCCGTATTCAACTTTACGGTTTTCTATATTTTCCATTGCAGCTACCGCTTTGAAAATAAAACCGATTACAGAGAAAATGCCGGCAATAATATCAATAATACTGTTGTAAATTCCACATAGGAATGCGTTGGCAATCTGGAAGTTTTTATAGATAATATGCTGCATCCCGGTCATAGGATCTATGAGGAATTTTTCCATTTTGTCAATCTGGTTAAAAAACAGGTTCAATGCCTTGTTCAGTTTTTTATAGATAAAATCCGGGAAAAAAACTTCTGTCTTGCCAAGCAGGTTTTTAAAATGTGTTTGGGCTCCGTTTATTTTTTCAAACAGTGTTTTTACAATTTTTGAATTAATCTGTTTCTGCCCTTGCAGGTTTTCGTACGGATTTTTAGATTCCGTATGCTCATAAAATGTTTTAAGCTCTTTATACAAAGCTTCGGGTATGAAAGCAGGGTTGTATTCTTCTTCTCTAGGATAAGGGTTCCATCCGTTTTCGGAAACTTTCAGTCCCGATATCCCTATGGCAATTTCTTCAAAAAAATTTTCTGCCTCCCCAAGTAATTTTTGAGAGAAAAAATCGAAAATTCTTCCAACACTTGCATCTTTTAATCCTAAAAACCAACTTATAAAACTTACTTTATTCCTGTAAATTCCATCCTGTATTAATTCTTTGAATTTATCAGCAGTTATGGTTACTTCATGTTTTCCTGCAAAGTTTAAGATATCTGCAAAAGGAATATCTTTTTTATTGGTAAGCCCGGCTCCTGCAAAACATCTCAGAACTGTATTATAATTGAATCTGTCATTAATTTCTAAAAAAAGAGCAAGCTCATTACTTTGCGGTAACGCTTCCATGTAGCGCTGAAGAAGAAATGCGCCGTTTTTACTCGCAAAGAGTACAACATCAATTCCGCCGATAGTTTCTGCAAACCGGTTTTTATAGAATATTACCTCTTCTATGTCTTTAGTGAATATAGGCTCATCGGAATAGATTTTAAATCCCCTTCCTTCTGCTGCCGCTTTACCATTGTAATATGTATTGGCAATTTGCTGGGTGGTTTTTTGTTTTAATTCCGTTGGAGTTTTCAAAACCGGAAATGAGGGAGCTGTAATATTCGGGATGTTTCCTTCTGAAGTTTGATTGGCAGAATTTCCAATCAATGGATTGTTTAATATTTCTAAACTCATTTTGTGATTTTTTAGTTAAAATCAAGGCAAAGTCTGAAAACTCTGCCTTGATGTTTGAGATTGAAAATTAAAAAGTATATGCCTTCATAAGATTTATATTGATAAATGATTCATAAGGAGTATCTCCATTCTCATGCATATTGCTGAAAATCATTCCCAAATATAAATTGTCGTCATTACTGATATTTTCATTTACCACAGCTGTTATATTACTCCCGCTGTTCTGAATTCCAAATAACATTTTTGTTAACCTTTGTCCCTTTTTTATTAGGATAAGCCTGAAATCCTGTGAATAATGCCAATCTCCTCTGCCAAAAGCCGTAACAACACCAAGACCCGAAAAATCCAGGCCTCCGAAAATGTCATTTATAAGATTTACGGAATTAGAGGTGGAAAGGCCGATAGACTGTAGTGGTGATAATCTGGTTTGTGATGTGATTTTCATTTCCAGATACCAATTTTCTCCCGCGTTGAATAAAGGCAATTGTGTTTTTACATTAAAAACATAGTCGAATTCGAATGCGGGACTTTTAATAGACGGATCAGGATTGAAATAAACAATATTATTTTTTGCGTACGCTTTGGTGGTCACATTGTTATTGTAGACCTTTGTATCCCAATTCAGATTATGAAGATCAATTTCGTTTATATTACTGATTACTTCAAAAGTGGTGGGAGTAACATAATAAGCAACTCCATTCCAAAGCCTTATTTTATACTGATTAACTCCTAATGTATAAAAATTGTGATAAAAAGTCAGGCTTACACCTGTTGTATCTAATTGTATCTGCGAATTTGGAATGGTAGCTAATACAGTAGAACCGGCCATATCCATGATTTCTATTTTAAAACTAGTCGGATTTAAGTTTAAATTAGCTCCTTTTAAAGTCACATATGAAATTTCATTTTCCAATTTAATAAGCACTGGCGAAATTGAAGCCACACTCATCGTATTTGTTGTCCAACCTCCATTCATGGCTGTTTTCCATGCTGTTTTTTCTGCTTCGGTTAATTGATTGGGAGCTCCGAGCAAAATATTTTTGTTATCAATAACTGCATGTAGTCCATTTGAGTTTTGAACCATTACTTTTTGGAAGTTTGCAAGATCGTTATTTTTATTTGGCAGTCCGGATAAAGTATATGCTTTTCCGTTTGTATTAATTGAAAATGGAGCATTCAGCGTATGATTTCTTGCGGAAGAGTTTGACAAATCAGCGTTCATCATATTTTTTCCTAAATCTCCTGCCGGTAATTTAGCAATGTCTCCATTGTTATTTAATCCTATAATTTTGGGGTAATTTTGAGCATTTCCTTCAACTGTAGGGATTTCCAGCTTTTGGTCTAATTTTTTTCGCATATCGGCGTTATATTGTGCCTGGCTTAAAATACCATTGTCTTTAGACTCCTGATCGGTAATGCTGATTTGCTGGTCAGCTAATTCCAAAGGAACAGTACCATCAACAACAGCATGGGTTTTCAAATCCCCGTTTTCATCAATAGCATAGTCTGTATAAGTAGCTGCACCCGGTGCAGCTACTTGATAAATGACATTCGTTTCTCTTCCCTCGATAGGAGGTAATACACTTACTCTTATGATTTTTCCAATATTGGACATTTTTTTTCGTTTTTTCGTTAATAAAAATTTGATTAAACCCAATCTCCGGAAATAATTTTATCAGATGAAGCGCTCGGTTGAACACCCAAAAGATTATCATTGTTTTCAAAGTTGAATTTATCCTCAGTAATAACCTCAGAAGGCACCTCAAAATCATCAGGATCTTCTGTTGTAAAAGGTAAAGCATGTGCTACCTTTAATCCGATGCTTTCTGCCTGAAGGATATTCAGTGTTGTCGGAAGTCTTGTTAACCAAGCTTTTCCTTGTTTTATACCTTTGGGCTCTTTCATTTCGTCAACTAGCGATAGATATAGCTCATCACCAATTACAGGAACTTCACCACCATTCCAGATTTTGCCGGTGGCTAAATAGAATTGTACAGCATCTTCGAAACCTGGACGGACAGTCGCGACAACTCTTGCCATTCCGCTTTGTAAGAAGCTTCTGAATAAAGGATCTGTATTTTCGGCTTGATATAAGTTGGTCCAGTTTGACTTTTTACCCCAGTAAAATGGATATAGGAAATAAGAAAGATTTTCCCATTCAAATGCTTGTTCCATAAACTTCACAAAAGCAGTGTGCTTATCTAGTTTAGAAGAAAGAACGGTTTCATAATCTCCAAAAGAAGTACCGCTTGTAAGCCCTTCTAAACCATATCCATGAGTGGAATCTACCGTTCTGTCTGCCATATAAGAAATACAGTTTTTACGGAGAACGGTCTGCTCGATCTGTCTATAGAAGTTAGGATTTGAATCTTTAATTACTACCGCCTTGTCATTCTCTTCAGTGACAGCTTTATTATATTCAACAAGAGCTTCTTCATATGCATCAATGATAGCTTTAAACGCTTTTTGTTGCCAGGCAATTTTTGCTTCCGCAGTCAATTCAACATCAACAACAAAGTTTGATGTCCCACAAAACTGATTATACCCTGTTGAAGAAACAGGAATCACGGTTGAATAAGGTTTTTCAAATGGTTTCCTTTGCCCGACATCAGCCTGCCCGTGAAGTCCCCAATAATGATAATGTAGATCTCCCAGTAATAAATTTACATTGGCTCCATCACCATCAGAAGCGGCTGAATAACTTGCTAATCCATGTGTGGCAATATATCCTTCCGGAATTTGAATTTCATCTTTCATCGTATAAAATTCAATTTCTGAGATATTACCTGAAGTCTGTCCGCTTAAAGATTTTCCGAGGGAAAAAGACTGTAACGGCTTTTTTTCTATTTCTACATTATACTTACTTAACCAATATTTTAATTTTACTTCAAAATCTAAGTCGCTGTAATTCTTTATTTGCATAGATCCGTCAGCTCTAGGGTCAATAGGCTTTATTAATTCTGTCTGATCAGCGCTCTTAGTATTTATCATTCCAAGCAAATGGAGTTTTGCCGGCTCAGGAATCATAAATTCAAACATTATACGTTTCCCGTAATTATAGATTTGATTTTTCATCAATTTATCTACCCATCTGTAAACTCCGACAACATGTTTATCTCCCTTTCTGTTATCAAGGCCGTGAGAATTGTTTTCCTCAAATTCTTCAATGATTTTCTCAATTCTTTCTTCATGTACTTTATTGACAATTCTGTCCATAGCTCTTGCTGTAATATCTTGAGATTGAGTCATGGCTTGTCTGGTACTTTCTTCTTTGGACTTATGACTTGCGTAATTTGCCCCTAATCCGATGTTGTAAAGACCTGATCCTTTTTGGTTACCCCATGAAGCACCGAAGTTTGTACTTACAGATGTATCAGAAGCTTCCTGCATCATTTTCGCAATTTCAGTTTGCATTTCAAAACGATTGGCGGTTGTGGTATCCGATAATTGCTCTCTTTCTGTATCTGAGGATAATGTTGTTGCATTTTCGCTTTTTCTTAGTTTTCTTGTAGACTTTTCGCGATATTCTCTTGCCATTATGTTTTCGATATGAGCAACTTCTCCTTCTACATAAGCATGTGTAGACTGTTCTACTTTCAGATAATCAGCAATGCCAATTTGTTTAAATCCGAATCCGGAAGGAATAAATATATCTTCATCAATAACCGCCGGTGGTTCTTCTCCTTCAACTTCTACTTCAAATGCACTGGAAACGCAAGATTTGTAATTAATATTATAAGCAGTAAATGTGACCACTTTACCATTGGTAAAAGTTATTTTAAAATCGATGTTTGCATTAACTGCAAGGCTCAGGTCTACGCCATCTTTGAAAAGATTATTCAGGAAAACAGTATTTCCGATTCTTGATTTTGTATAATAATCCATTCCCAAACTACCAGCTCCTGTATTTGAATTAATAACATAGGCAGCATAAGAAACATCCCAGGAAGCATCAGGTACGTTTAACGCTAAATCAAAAATTGCCAGTCTATACGGAACTCTTGGGCACAATTGATAAGTAAAAGCTTCTGTGGTAGCTCTGGCCGTTGGAATGATTACTCCTCCGATACTTACATACATTTCCTCATTTCCGGAAGTATTTTCTACAATTGTTTTATTATGCTTTTCGGTTGATTCATTAATTAATTCGGAAATTTCAGCAAATGTATTTCTTCCTTGTAATAGATAATCAATTTCGCGGATATCTTCCGGACTTGGGTTGGTAATATCAAATCTTTCATAAAAATCAAAACCTAAGAGGTCAAGAACAGTTTCTAAATTATCAGGTTTTAATGATGAAACCAAAGCCTGTCCGCTTACCTGATCTTTAAAGCTAAAGTTAAATTTTGGCAAGTCAGGATAAGGGACTTCTCTGGGCTGCATGCAAGGATCTTTTGGATCGTACGTTTGTCCCGGAGGTCTTATTCCGCAGAATTTTTCTTTTGCTTCAATGACGGCCTGCTTATATTCTGAAATGATAGGAGCTACTTCGTTATCATAAATTTCTTTTTGTAAGCTGTAGGCTGATTGGTAATCTTTATTATATTTTTTTTCAAGTATTGATAGATTCTTTTTTAATTTTTCAAATCTGTCAAGCGTTGTTTTAGCGGAAGAAATCTTTTGCTGCTTCTGCATTTCTTCAGTTGGAAATGTCAGCTTAGGCTCTTCAGAAGCTATTTTAGAAACAGCCTGAGATACGGGAAGAGCTTCGTCATCCATCATCATTTCTTTAGGAAGAACAATTCTTGCATTTAATAAAATTTTTATTTCTTCTTCACTATTTGTGATAGTCTGAAGTACATGTAATGCTAAAATCATTTGCATCATAACTTCCTTAATATAAAAGTCTTTCTGAGAAATAACTTGATAGACAAAATTATCCCATAATAATGTCATGCTAGGAAGAGTATAATGTCCTGCAAATACAGAATCTCTCTGAGAAATAAGTTCCTGATAGGTGCAAGTATCCTTATTTCGGGCAAGCCATACGGCAAAATCGTAAACAACTTTATAATTTCTTTTAAAAGTGTCTAAATTATTAGAGGTATTTTCTTTTGCAATACATTCTAAGGAAGTGGCATAGCTTGCAGCTTCTGTAAGCAAAAGGCTTTTTTTAGAGCCTGCCCCCGTTGTTACGCTTGTATAAAAATGCCCATTAGTTTTTACTTCCTGTGGCATGAGAACAAATTTTTTGTCCTGATCTTTATCATCAGACAGTTGTGGTGTTCTTAAGCTTACAAATCTAAAAAGCGTTTGTGTTGGTGTGTTTTCTGCTGGTTGTGCAGCTACATTTTCATTTTCTGTCATTTTGTAATTTTTTTTGTTTTAAAAAGGTTTAAGAGTTTTTTGATTCTCCTTTATTTTTTTGAGTGGTTTTCAGGAAAATTTCCACGATTTGATTTTAATTTTTGTGTTTCATTTAATATGTTTTTAGTATTTATTTTAAACACAGTTCTGGCTGTCCAACATTTTGTGAATGGTGAATTCAAAAGGATTTTTGTAAAGTATAAATGGTTGTTTTGTGTTTACTTATATCTCAAAGGTAATGTTGGAAAGCGACAGAACCTGACGTGTTTTATGAATATATTTAAAAAATATCTTTTTCAATAGTCTCATTTTCAAAATCTTCACGGAAGAAATTCTCAATGTCACTAAGGTAATTTTCGTAATCTATTTCTGCATTTTCAATGTCGATCCATTCAATGGTATAAAGATCTTCATCGAAAACTATATCTTGGTTGTGATTTGGTGTTTCCATGTTTTTCAGGTTAAGTTGTTGGTTGAAGTTTGAATATATTTTTAGCTGTTCAGCACTTGTTAATGTCGAATTCAAAAAGGTATTATAAGTTTTAAAGATTATTTTTTGTGTCTTGTTTATATTTCAAAAGTATTACCCAAAAGCGACAAAACTTGACGTGTCTAAAAAAGTTTTTTAAAATTTTAATTATAACTTTAAAAGCTTATATAAACTGTTTATAAGCAAAAAAGCTTATATTTTATTTTTGATTAATTTCTGGACAATTTGATTCAAAACTTCTCTGTTCTCATCGATATAACTTAACCCTGCTTGTATAAGATTTTCAATATTAGAACGTTTTACATTATCCATTGATGGAGAAGCGCTTTTCAACGAAGGATTTAGTCGATAATAATTTTTCTGATTTCTTAATCCTAAAGTTTGAAACATTTGACAAAGCTGATAATCTACGGTTTCAGCGTTTGCAGACATTAAAATATCAATTATGGGATTTACCCAACCAATTTTTCCGGCTTTTTCCAATTTTTTGAATGAATAAGATCTTGCTTCAATTCCGGTTCCGATAGAGATGATAATCATGTCGTTTACCGTTGGATGATTGGCTTTCTGATGATTTTTTAAAACTTCGGCAAAAGGAGTTTTTCTTGCTTCGGCATAAGCACAAAGTGTAGGATTATTAGCAAACATTCCGCCATCAATCAAGCTGAATATTTGTCCGTACATTGATTTTATCTGAACAGGCGTAAAATAAGTTGGAGCCGCTGAGGTGGCTCTGCAAACATCTTTCACGTAAAAATTATCTGTGCTTAAGCTCGCTTTACACGAGTTGAAAAGTTTTGCTCTTCGATTTTCTATATCATAACTTGTTATTAAGCATGGTTTTATGAGTTCTTTTAATTCTAAATTTCCAAAAAAGTCATTCAAGTTTTTTTCAAGTGCTTCCTGAGAAATTTTTTCATTCAGTAATCCGAACGGATTGACTAATCTTTCCCAGAAAGAAACCTGAAATATATCGCCACCTTTTTCAGCATATAATTCCAGCCCTTTCTGGATAGAATATTTTGCTCTCCGGTGTTCATCGGGGCATAAAATGATTGATGCAATCAAAGCTCCCGTACTGCTTCCCGCAACCAAATCAAAATAATCACCGAGTTTGGCACTCGGTTTATCGTGAATTTGTAATTGCTCCTCAATATAGCGTAAAATAATGCAGGTAATGATACCTCTGATTCCGCCGCCGTCCAAAGAAAGAATGGTTGTTTTTTTCATGTGAATTTTACCTGTTTTTTAAGAATACTTGGCAACCTTAGACAAGTAAAACCAATAGATTTCCGAAAAATGTCTATTGGTTTTAGCTTATATATTAATTGCTTTTGGTGTTTTTCTTGTAAAGTAAAGATAGGACGGAGAAGCGACAGAACGTGTCGTATTATAATTTAATTTCAAATAAATGAGAATTAAATTATCACATACCCATTCTTATCCCTAGCCATTTTCAGCAGTGTTCTCCATGTTGCTTTTACGGGCCCTTTTTTTGTATCAATTTCCTTTTTTTCAAAGTGAGGAAGGTCTTTAAAGGTCTTCCAGTTTCCGCCCCAATCCCAACCGTGTTTCGCGAAAATTTTTACACATTCATACCAATCGGCTACTTTGTCGTTGTCCCAATCTTTTGCTGTATCCCAGCTTGCGGTTTTGCCGTCAATCATCAGACAGATATCAACGGCAAGACCATAATTGTGAATACTTTGACCGGCTTTTGCATTGGTAACTTTTTTACCTGACGTAATTCTTCCGATGGCATATAGTTTTTCCTGCTCCTCAAAACTTCTTAATCCTTGAGTAATTCGGATTTTTGCTCTTCCGGTAAGGGCTTCATCACATTCTTTAATAATTTGCATTACCTCGTTTCTTACGACAGGATGGAGCTTTTCTATTCTCTGTAAAGTAATTTTATCCATAATTCTGATTTTTTTTATGATTTTGAAAAGCAAAATTAAATACAGCGTACGACAAAACTTGACGTATCTTATATAAATAAAAAGGTCACCCGAATTGAGCAACCTTTTTTATTTTTTTAAGAATTAAATATCTTCTACAATGAGTGTAGTTTCATTTGTAACCGGGTCGTAATACCATTTTGCCTGTGTAAGTACACCATATACATAATCTGTAAAATTGCTCCAGCCACACATATTTTCACCCATTGGGAAATCAGGATCCGGAGTTGAATTGATTGTTCCTGCATATCTTGTTTGAAACCAATAAAAATGCCAACGGGTTATATTTCCTAGCGTGATTAATAACCCTGATGGGACAGGAACATTAGTCGCTCCAACTGTAGAAGTGGTTCGTACACTCCAATTATTAATAGGAACAGTTGCCATATTACTAAGATTAAAAGATTTGATGTCTACTAAGGCTCCGGCGGGAACATTATATGATGTAAAAACTTCAGGAAGACAGTTACCCGGGCTGGTTCCATTGGCATATAACCTGCCCACAAGGTCATAACTGGAGTAATTGTAAATATGTAAAGGCCCTTGTGCAAAACTTGCAAAGCCTAAAAACAAGGCAACAAGATATATAAGTTTTTTCATAGAATATAGTTAAAAGTTATTGGTTTTTTTAATTTTTATCTGAAGTGGAGAATTTGATTAAGATTAGTTTTCAGATTTAATTCTTTTTTGGATGTTATTATATTTTTCAAAATATAATTTTGTAGCCAGTGAAATTGTTTTTTCTCTGCTGTCGGCTGTTCTTGCGGCTAATTCTTTTTCTGAAATTCCATCGGAAATGATGAGCTGTTTTGCGGCTAAATATAGAATTTGTTTACTCTTTTCATTGAGCTCTGTAGGATTCTTGCTTTTAGCTTTTTCTTCCGGAGTAGATTGATTTTCGCGTTTCACAAGACTTTTCAATGCGTTGTCGAAATTTACCATCTCATCAGATTTCATACTTTCAGGATTGTTCACGGCCATATTTTCGGTAGAACAAGAAAACATACAAAATCCGAATACTATCAAAGATAGAATTTGTTTTTTCATAATTATTTTTTGATTTTGTTTAACATTTATAAAATTAAATAATTTTTCAATAAGTGGTGATTTTATTTAATGAATAATTAATTGGTTGTGTAATTTAACGGCTGAAAGATTATTTTTTTATCATATTGCTTTAAACTTCAAAAAGTTAGATTTGAAATTTATCTTGATTTCTAATAAATGATTCAAATTTATTTTATTACGACAGGTTTTGACGCTTTCCATTTTCATCTTTGCTTCAAGAAAAACACGATAACTTATCTACATTAGAAATGAAGAAAATACAATCTGTGGCTCCTTACTCATCTTAATCTTCATTAAATAGCCAAATCAAAATTTCGTGTATAAACCAATCAACAAAATATTAATCTGAATTTTAAAAAAGATGGAAATTATTAATTATGAAAATTCTACACTGGCCCTGGACAGTATTTACAATGTCCTGAGCTGGTACGACAGAGTATCACTACATACTTATATGCAGGGAAAAAGTTTGGTTACAACTAATGCAACAAAACTTTTAAAATTTGTGAAAAAACAAGAATGGTACCCTCCGAAAATGAGATATAATCAAAACAATCTGCTAGAATATTACGATCCAAAAGCAGAAAATTGGCTGCTTGCCACTCAGTATATTAAAAATCATCCGGGATTAACGACTCAGATTCAGGAATATCTAAATAAATTCTAAACTAAATTAACAAACATTTATGAAAAGCACAAAACAATCATTAGGAGCTAAAAGAAATAAATTGCTTCGTTATCAGCAGGTGATGGATGAGTTTAATAAGCATGACTGCAGATATACTCCCATTACCGTTATCTGGAGGGAATTTATATATCCGAAATTTCACATCAGCAGGGATACTCTATACCGTATTCTGAATACTTCAATAGAAGAGGAGCTTGAAAAAACAAATACTCCTCATTCTTTTTCTTAGTTTATATATTAATTACTTCAAAAGTATAAATGACTTTATATATTATCATACCATTATTGCGCTTTAAACGCTTATAATCATTTCTTTTTAGTACAGAACAGTTTTCTAAAGGAGAAAAACCATGCAATGCTATGTGTACTTTTTCCATAAGGTCATGTTCTATCCAGTTTTCATTTGTGGTATCCATTCTTGGATTTGCAATGTTGAGCTTCAATCTGAATTTCCCTGTTTGCCTGTTTTTTGGCGTTTGGCTCGGATCTTTTCCAAGATCATTATAAAATCCTCTTGAGATATTATAAATGCAGCAAGGCCAGTTCATGGTTACTAACGGATCAGTATTTAACTGTCCCCAATCTTCTCCAATATAATTGAATTCTGTAATGGTAGAAAGGCGAGTCTGAATACTCTCTAAAATTGTCTTCATATGTATATATAATTAATTTGAATGATGCAAAACTCTGCTAATTTGATTTGGGATAAAATATTGAATAAGAAAGCCGTACAGCTTAGTAAGAATATCTTACAGGTGTGTCTGCAAATCTGACAACTCTTTCCATATGAAGTTTTAACGACGCAACTTTGCTTCAGAAAACGAGAGAGAATTACCAAAATTTAAATTTTAAAGAGATGCTCGAATTTCAAAAAGCAACTATAAATAAGTTGTAAAATTCTGTAAAAAATAATTTAAAAAAACTTGTAAAAACAAAGTAAATGAACGGAGTAAAATTTGTAAGAGAAAATGGCGGTTTAAACAGATTATTATCTGGTGAAGACCACATTTCCGGATTAGTAGTTATCGGCGAAGGAGCAATTGAAAGCCAGATGGTACTTTCTGTTGAAGAACTTGCTGAAAAAGGAATTACGGTGGAAGATACACCGGTACTGTATTATCAAATCAATGAATTTTTCAGGATTAATCCTGGTGCAAAATTGTATGTAAAAGGAGTAGCAACCTCAGACGGAACGTACTCAGAAGTAAAACAATTACAAAACTTTGCCGAAGGTAAGCTGAGAAGAGTTGCAGTTTGTGATTTCAAGAGAGAGGCATCAACACTTGCTACTGCTGTTGCTAATCTTAACCAGGTAGCAAAAGATCTAAGAGCATTAAACATTCCATTAAGCACATTCTTATCAGTAAAAGTTGCTGCTCAGGATATGGCGACTTTACCAGATGTACACACTCTGAATGCTGAAAATGTGAGCGTTGTATTAGGCCAGGATATGGGAGGATTCGGTCGTTATTTATCAGGGGCAAATCCATCTTTAAGTGCAATCGGAGCTGTATTGGGAGCTAGCTCAAAAGCAAAAGTATATGAATCTATCGCTTGGGTAGAGAAACAAAACTTAGTTTCAACAGCATATTCAAAATCATTGGCTAATAATAATGATTTAGCAAGAGAAATGGATGTTTTAGGATTTTGTGACGGGTCTTTATTAGGTTCTTACACACCTCAACAGATCCAGGCTATCAATGACAAAGGATATATTTTCGGGGTAAAATATTCAGGACAGGCTGGTTCTTATTTCAACGACAGTTTTACAGCAACCGAAATGGATGATGATTTTGCTTATATCGAAAACAATACTACGGTTGATAAAGCAATCAGGGAAATCAACAGAGTCTTAACACCTAAAATTTCCTCACCGGTATACATCGATCCGGATACAGGATACCTTGAGAGCTCGTCTGTAGCATCTTTGGAAGCATTGTGCGATGATGTGCTTGACCAAATGGTAAGAGACGGAGAAATCAGCGGTTACAAAGTGTATATCAACCCTGCACAACAGATTTTGAGAGATTCAAAACTTGAGGTGGTATTAAAAATTGTTCCTGTGGGAACGTTAAGAGAAATTACTGTAAAAATAGGTTTAACATTAACAACTAACTAAAAAATGGCATTAGAATTAGAACCATTAATCAACGGAAGAGAATATGGCTGGAGTGATATCGTGGTAAATATCGGAGGTGTTCCGGTAACGGGTATCAGAGCCGTAAAGTATGAAGAGGAACAGGAAAAAGAAAACATTTATGGAGCGGGTAGAAACCCTGTAAGCAGAGGCTATGGAAGGGTAAAAGCTACAGCATCTATTACATTGCTTTCAGGAACCCTTTTCGCCCTAAAATCTAAAGCTCCGAAAGGTCAGCTTCACAGGATTGCGCCATTCAGCGTTATTGTAAGCTATCAGCCTGAAGCAGGACCAATCGTGACACACGTATTGAAAAATGCTGAGTTCAAAAAAACAACCTTCGACTGGAAAGAAGGTGATATGAGCAAAGAAGTGGAACTTGAACTTTTAATCTCTCACATCGTAGATAAATCTTTATAAAAATGAGTACTGAAAAATTAATTTGTGGGTTAAACGAAACCCAAATTACTGAATTAAAAGCCCAACATGGGCTTTTAATTGAAGGAACTGTGAAACAAGGCGACAACGAATATAAAGCCATCTTCAAAGAGCCGGATTTTAAAACCTTGGAAGCAACCGGAGCTATTGCAAAAAATAATGAAATCAAAGGAACAAAAGCCCTTTTTGATAATTGTCTTGTAGCTGCTGACGATGCCATCAAACAAAGAGATTTTCTTCAGTTGAAAGCCGTAGAGTGTGTTGCCAATCATATGAATTCTTTTAGCGTTTCCGTAAAAAACTTGTAAGCTCGCTAGACGGCGAGCATAGTGAATACGAACGCTGGAAAGGGGACGCCCTTATACGTTCTAATTTCCAGATAGATCCTGAGAAACTTAGGCTTTCTCATTGGGCAAAACTCTACGCACAGGCAATGTGGCTGGAGAAATGGAGATTAGAAAATCAGGCTGAAATTTTAAGCAGCCTGTTTGGTAAAGAATAACAAAAAGAATTTTATGATAAACAATGGATACAATATTTAATTTAGAAGCATTACGAAGTGTGTATATTTTCAAGGATTTGAATAATAGCATCAAGGACGTAAATACTTCGCTTGAAAAAACAACAAAAGGCATTCAGTCTTTATCCGATTCTTTTTCCTCTTTTACCAAGTCTTCTATTGAAAAAGTAAAAGAATTATCATCAGAGTTTAAAGAACTGACACAAAACATAGGCAAACCTCAGGTTGCCACAATTTCTTTTGACACTTCAGGAGCGATGAACGAATTTTCAAAAATAAGTTCAATGGCTCAAGGTTTTTCTGAATTATCTTATAAAGAAATTTTCAGCCAAACAAGAATTCTTAACTCTAATTCAGGTAATACATCTGAGGAAAAAAGGGAAGATAAAGAATCTCTTTTTGATAAGATTATAGATGTTATTAATAAGTTAGGAGAAGCTTCAGAATCAATAGGAAAGGTTCTGGATCTTATAGAAAGGATTATTGGAAAGGGAAAAAATAAAGGTTCTTCATCTGGTTCTGAAGGTGGAGTGGAGTTTATACCTGCTATTGTAGAAAGCATTGGAGGGTTAATACAAAAAGCTTTACCGAGGCTAAGGACAATATTTACAGCTATGAGAGCCGGTTTATCCGGCGTCATGGCCTCTATTGGAGAAGTTGGTGCTGCATTATTGGCAATTCCAGGACTTGGAGAAATTCTTTTGGTTGTAGCGGCTGTTGTAGCTTTAATAATTGCAATCAAGCAGCTTTGGGAACATTCGCGACGGTTCAGGGAAATGATTGGTTACATTGAAGGAGCTGGAAAAGCAGCATTTCATAATATTGGGATTTATGTTACAAGACTTTGGGAATTAGCTATAAAACCTCTTATTAAAATTGTTGTTTCAGGTTTTACAGAACTCTTTTCCTTTGTGGTAAATATTGCAAAAGGAGCATGGGAAGGAATGGTAATCGCCTTTAATCTTGCTGTTGAGGTAATTCAAATGGTGTGGAATGGTTTTGTTACAGGAATTAAAATAGCTTTTGGTACTATTGTGCTTACTGCTAAATTAACCTGGTCAGGTATGGTAACTACCTTTAATATAGGTGTTGAAACATTAAAAACAATGTGGAACGGGTTCGTTTCTGGTTTTAAGATAGCTGTCTCAGTTGTCGTAAATTCAGCAAAAGCTGCCTGGAACGGAATTGTTTCTTCTTTCAACTATATGATTTTAGGTTTCAAAATCGCGTGGAATGGAATGGTCTCTGGGTTTAAACTTGTTTTTTCAGGTATTCTAAACTTCGCAAAGGCCGTCTGGAACGGAATTGTTTTAGCCTTTAATTATGCTGTTTTAGGATTAAGGGAAGGCTTTTCAGTTGTAGCAAATATTTTCAAAGGCTTTTGGTCAGGCATTACGACTGTTTTTAAAAATATTGCGATTGCGTTTAGAGCGGTTGTAGCTTCAATTGCATCAGCATTCAGAGCTGTGTTTTCTTTTATAGGAAGTCTTATTGAGGCTATTTGGTCAGGAGTAGTTTCTGTCTTTAGTACATTTTGGAAGTTTATTGTTTCCCTTTTCAAAAGTGTTGTTTCAGTATTTAAAGCAATATGGGTTACAATTGTTTCGGTATTTAAGGGTATCTGGAATATGGTAGTCGGAGTTTGGTCAGGATTAGTAGATATTTTCTCAAAATTCAAAGCATGGATTTACGACTCTATTTTAAATCCTATTATTGAAACATTTAGCAGTGTATGGACTTGGATTATAAAGCTATTTAATACGGTTATCGATAAAATCACGGGACTATTTGCTCCAATTAAGAAATTATTAAAGGAAATTTTCTCATCTGAAGGAACTATAAATTTGGATGAAGCCGGGAAAGCAGGAGCTAAAAACAGAGGTGCCGAATTTGATGACGAAAAGCTGAGAGAGAAAATTGCAAATGACAGAGAAGCTGCAGATAAAAAAGGAGGAAAGGGAGAGGGAAAGCCTAAAAAAGAAGATGCATTTGGAGGAGATATATTTAATACTAAGCTGGAAAGACAATTAAATACGAGAAACTTCGGAGCTTCAGCCTTGAATAGCGTTCAGTCTAGAAATTCGGCCTTTGGAGGAAAAGGAAGCATGGGTTTCGGAACCGGAATGGGCGGACAAAAATCTGTAGGAAATCTTAATATCACAAAATTAATTGAGAATATGAATATCTACAACCAAAACAATACAATGAGCAAAGAAGCTATCATTCAGATGGTAAGAGAGGCTTTACTGACAGCGGTTGCAGACTTTACATTGGCTCAGAAAGACAATTATTAATATGGAAAAGTTTACATCATTTCAGTTTCCACCATTGGAAAAAACGGTAAAAAGTGCGGGAGTTAATTTGTCTTATAAATTTGGGATGCAGACATCAAAACCTCTTGTTAATAAAGACAAATTAGAGCCTTCATTCAATGAAATTGCTGACAATATGGGAGTTCCGACTCTTTCCAGCCTGATTATTACCAATAAAGAAGGAAAGTCTTTCGAATTTGTAGATTGTATCATGACGGTAAATCAGGAAAAGAATATTGTAACCACAGCTTTGCAGGGTAGAGACGGGACCATTAAAGAATATATCAGCAAAGGTGATTATAATATCAGCATTATGCTTGGGGTTGTTAATTATGCAGATATCTACATCCCGAATATCATTACAGGGCTAGGAACGGATGTTACCTATGCCTCGGCGGAATATCCGCTTGAGAGAATCAGGGAATTTCATGAGATTTTAGCTTCTGAGGAAACACTTAGTGTAGCATCTCCGTTCCTATCTATTTTTAAAATAGAATCTGCTGTGGTAAAATCCTATGCCTTAGAACAGGAAACCTTTGGTAACAGACAAAGTATTAAAATAGAAATGTTATCCGATTATCCTTATGAAATCAAACTAAAAGAACAGAAAGATGTTGAGGTTAAAAAGTAAGATTACAATAGAAGGAGAAAGAACCTGGATTTTCGATGCCGTGAATAATTGCTCTATTGTGCAGGATATTACAAGCCTTACAGATACGTGTGAATTAACCTTACCTAAAAAAATAGTTTGGCAGGGTTTAGTGAATGATAATTTCAAGACACCTCTCAAAAGAGGGGATAAAGTAACAGTAGAACTGGGATATGACGAAGAGCTGAAAACAAGATTTACAGGTTTTATCAAAACAGTGGATGCTAAAACACCGGTTGTCATAAAGTGTGAAGACAGTATGTTTCTTTTAAAGCAAAAGAAAGTAGAACCGAGAGCTTTTAAGACAGCTTTGTTAAAAGAGGTAATGGATCATATTTTAAAAGATACAGGAATAGATTTCAAACTGGTTGATGATACGCTGAAAGTAGGGAATTACAGAATTTCAAAATCTACTATTGCTGATGAACTGCAGGAATTGAAAGAAAAATATATGCTTAATTCCTATTTCAGAAATATCGAGGGGAAAAACGTTTTGTATGTAGGACTTATCTATCCTTTAGACAACCGTGAGAAATACAGGTTTGTCTATGGTAAAAATATTATTTCAGAAAACTTTGAATATCAGGATAAAGAGGAAATAAAGGCGAAAGTCGAAGCTATGAGTTTTGACAGTAAGCATAAAAAGACAGAAGTAGAGCTTGGAGATAAAGATGGAGATGTTATTAAAATAAGAATCGACGGATTAAGTGAAGCTGAGCTTAAAAAATATGCACAGGAATCACTGGATAGATATAAGCAGGGAGGTTTGAAAGGATCTTTCGAAACCTTCGGTCAGCCCGAAGTCAATACCTGTGATATGGTTGAAATATTTCCCAGTGAAGAAAAAAGCGGAGTTTATTTAATTAAAAAAAATGAAATCTCATTCGGAATAAATGGCTATCGCCAGAAAATCGAATTGGGGCAACCTTTATCACCATGAAAGATATAATTCAGGCTTTGGCCGCTACAGGAGATGAAATCTACGCAAAAATTTGTGAAGTACTGGAAGTTGACGGAGAAAACAAAACTGCAAATCTCAGACCTTTGGATGGGACTGCAGATATCCTGGATGCCTATCTGGTAACTGATGATGCAAACGGATCTATGTATCTGGAGCCCGCTAAGGGCTCCTTAGTTTGCGTTGTTTTTATCAGCAAGCAAATTGCGTGTGTAGTGAATCCTTCTGAACTTAAACAGTTTAGAATTAAAATAAAAAATGTCGAATTTCAAATGGATCAGGACGGATTTTTACTAAAAAAAGAATCCGAGACATTAAAAAAATTAATGGGAGATCTTATCAAAGAAATTCGAATGATGAAATTCACTACCAATACAGGAAGCACGATACAGCTCGTAAATGATCCTCAGTTTTCACTCATCGAAGATAGATTCAAAAAATTTTTAAAAGATTAAAAAAATGGCTATTTCAGAACAAAGACTTAAACAGAAGATAAAAGAAGCAATGGAATCTTGCCAAGAGGAAAAAGACGATCCTAACGGCTCTCTCGACAAAATAGCCGGAGCAATAGCAAATGCAGTGATCGAAGAACTGAAAGCTGCCGTTGTTACAGGTACATGTCCTCCAAACGGAGGTCCATTAACTCTCGGAAAAATAACATAAGATGAAGGATTTTATTTTAGAAGATTATGACTTAAACATATCAGGGGGAGATTTTGTAATCGGGGAAAGTGATTCTCAGACAGTAGAGTTTGTACTAATGAGTAAGCAGGGTGAATGGAAACAATATCCGGAAACGGGATGCGACATAGGAAAGGCTCAAAATGGCAGTATTAATGTTTTGCTGGAGCGTAATATCAGGGTGCAGATGCAGGCGGACGGATTCGATATAGAAAAATTGAAAATAATAGAAACAGGGATAGAAATTAATGGAAAATACAGCTGATTTTAAAGTATACGAACAACAGATCTGGGAAGATATTTCTATTTATCTGTACGGAAAAGCCGATTATGCAATGGATTTGGCTATACTCAATAATATGTCTGTTACAGAAGATATTGCACCTGGGAAAATGATAAAGATTTTTACAGATAAAGAACTTAATCGGTTGGTGCTGTATAGTTTACAAAGTAATAATTCTGTTCCTGCTACAGCCGTAGATCTTTCCATGATTGAAGCCGAACCAGAGGGTATCGGATATTGGATAATCAAGAAAAATTTTATAGTAAAATAATGGCACGAAAAATAGAAGAAATACAGCAAAGCATCCTTTTTGCCAAAAATACCGAGCAGGCATTAAGTGATCTTTCAACAACAAGTAAAACAGGCATCTGGCAACTTTGGATATATATCGTCTCTGTTGCTATCTGGACACTGGAAACTCTTTTTGATAAGCATAAAGATGAGGTAAACGATGCTCTTGCTCAGCTGACGCCCCATTCTCCGAGATGGTATCGTAATAAGGCATTAGCATTTCAGGATGGTTTTGCTCTTATTAAAGACAGTGATGTTTTCAGATCAGATTATTATGATATACAGACAAATAAGTGGATTCCGGCAACGGAAGAACAAATTCAAAACTCTAAAATTATAAAGTATTCTGCGGTTACTGAAGCTGAGCTCGAAAGTAGATTGATCATCAAAATTGCCACGGAAAAAGACAATGAGCTCAGCCCGATCTCAAATGATAAAAAAGTCAATTTTGAGAAATACATAAACGAAATAAAAGATGCCGGAGTAAGAATTACAGTGGTGAATTATGAGCCGGATATTTTAAAATTACAATTGAAAATTTTCCGAAATCCCCTTGTTTTGGATGCAAATGGAACAAGGATTATGAGTGGTTCGGGTGGAAATAAGCCTGTAAAAGAGGCTATCCAACAATATATGAAAGAACTTCCTTTCAATGGAGAATTGGTTTTAGCTCATTTGGTAGATAAGCTTCAAAAAATTGAAGGGGTGGAAATTCCTCACATTTTAGGAGCCTCCACAAGATGGATAGATTCTTCTACAGGTGAATATGGTAGTTTTAGCGGAATAGACGTGAAAAAAATTCCGAGTTCAGGATATTTTAAAGTTGTTTTTGCAGAAGATTTAAACCCAGATGATCCGGATTATCAAGATCAATTATTAAACGCAAGTACAATAGATTATGTGGTATAATGTAGATTTTACAAAATTACCGGTACGGTTGCTTCCTACATTTTTAAGGAAGGCCAAAATGGTAGCTTGGATAACATCATTATGTTATCCGATAGAAGAATTATATGATTCTTGGAGTACAAACCGTACCGATAATTTATTTAAGCTGAAACATAACGGACAAATCTGTTATCTAAGACATGCTCTTAATTTTGAGTTTGATCCGAAAGACAACGGAATCAAAATAGAAGAGGGGAACCAATATAAGTACCAATATATTTATTTGGAGAACGTACAACCCAGATTTTTAGGTACCATCTATCTTTATCAGGATTCCGATTATGGAGATACAGGAGTAGACTTTATTGTAAAAGTTCCTAAAGGGCTTATCTATGATGACTACAAAATGAGAAAAACAATAGATTTTTATAAACTGGCGTCTAAACGCTATAAAATTGAACAATACTGATGAATAAATTTGATTTTAATCAGATAGGAGGATTTCCTCTTTCAACAAATATATTAGATGGCATTCAGACAGCGTATTCGTTGTTTAATGCTTTAGGAGAAATTGCAGGTAATTTTGCCATTATTTCAGGATGTAATGTTAATGGAAGTACTGTTTCTGACGGTACTGTATACATTAATGGTGAGATCCTGGAATTCAGAGGAGGTCTTTTGGGAGCGAATGTTATTATCTTACAGGAACCGGAAAGTAGAGTTTTTGAAAGCGGTGAAAATAAAGTTATCTTACAGAAAAGATATGTTACTTTCGGTTCAAGCGTTACAAGTTATCCTTGGGCAGATTTCAAGAGGGTCTTTCCTACTATACAAATCCAAAGCTTCAAAGATAATTTTGAAGCAAGGCTTGCTGCTCTTGAAAATAAACCATCACCTATTCCCATCGGAATGATTGCCATTTGGAATAAACCTTCCACAGTTGCTATACCAACAGGTTGGCAAGAATGTACAGACCTTCGGGGACGTGTACCTGTTGGTTGGGATCCAAGTGATAATATAGATTTTGGTGTAATTGGGAAAGCAGATGGAGAGAAAAGAGTAATATTAACACAGCCTCAGCTTCCAAATGCTCGTCTAAAAACTTTTAGAAATGTAACAGTTGATGGATGGGGTTCTAATTATGGCCCCTATCCTGCTGTTCGTGTAGGGTCGGGGGGATATGAAAATTATTTTATCACTGGGACTTGGCAAGAACCTGATGTTTATCAGACGTCTCCCTTAGGAAATGGAGAATCTCACAATAACCTTCAACCTTACCGTGTCATTCGTTTCATTGAATATATAGGATAAAGATATGAGCACAGATAAAACAATATTAAAAAGCTGGTTTGTCACAGCGGCAAAGCCAACCCAAGATCAATTTTGGGCATGGATGGACAGCTATTATCATAAAAACGAACTCCTTTCCATGAATTCTATTTATGGATTAGAGAACATTTTGGCCAACAAAGCAGAAGCTTCTGCACTACAATATTTGGCTGTTAAAGATGGAAGCAATATTGAAAACCCGGAACAATGGAAAGATAAGTTAGATATTACTTTATTAGATTCCAATAAAGCTAATAAAGATGCAACAGAATTATCTCCCGAAAATGTTGAAGCATGGAGGGGAACATTAGGAGTCGGAAATTTGCCGAAAAAAAATATTGCGACTAATGATGGAGAAGATGATGACGGAAATCCGATTTCCGGAACTTCTTATACAAAAGAACAAAGTGATGAAAAATATTATAAGAAAGTAGATGCTCAATATTTTAATTCAAACTATGTTTTGCTTGCAGACGGAACTCCGAAAGCTGCAGGAGATTTGGGTAAGAATATTGCCAATTCATCTCTTACATCCGTAGCGGGAGCAGGAATGACCTTAGGTTCTGCTTATACTTGGAATACGGCGGGTCAATATTTTTACATTACCGGACTTGCAGATAAAGTAAATGAATCTTCTTATAGCAATGTGATGCTTCAAAATGCATCCGGACAATTAGGATATGGGAATCTCACTCAATTGTTTATGAAATTTCCGGAATCTATGACTGTTACTCAAAGAAATGACTGGATTTCAAAAATGAATGTAGATATCGCGAATACTTATTTACAATTAATCACCGTAATTGATGGAAATTTTATTAATGGAACTACAGATTCTGTAATTACTATTTACGGATTGAATATAAATAGACTTCAGGGGCTTGATCAGGTGACAATGGAACTAATTGGCCCGGATGGAAATCCTGTTCCGGATAATATGTTTGATGTAATTTCTTATTCTGTAAACAATAATAGTGAATTGGCCGTAAGTTTTCATTTCGAACCCTCTTATATCTTTATGACTGGAGAATATACTTTAAAAGTTATTCGAAAACTTGTCATCCTTGGAGAGATAGGTATTACGGCATATAATAGTTATTCGGATCAGGTAATGTCTGATTCTGAGTTTAACATTATAAATAATGGATTAACAGAAGCAACATATTCTAATGGTATTCTTAATGTATCTGGAGTAACTTCTGGAGCTAACGCTATTATGAAAAGTATAAATCCTCTACCTGCAATTTCAGACTACGATATAATGTATTCCATATCAGGGACGTTTATCGGAGCAAACTGGGGAGCAGCAGATCAAAGCAGATCATTGTACTTTTACTCTGGATTATCTCTTGGAGCTGGAACTTCAGTTCATATTGGAGGACAGGCTGTTCCCATATATGGACAATTGGGGCTTAATAGAGCAGGATCATTTAGAATTATGTCTGGTGTGGCCCAGGCTCTTGGTTATAATGTCGAATCTACCGGATCAGTCCAGCTTGCAATCAGCCTTAAAATAGACATTCAAAAAAGAGGACAGAGATATAAAGTGGTCATCTACAAACAAGATGATGATAGTTTGTTATATGCAGGATTGTTTAATAATACAAACAATGATCCGATGTACTTTTATACTCAGTTTGTAAAATCCGGATATGGAGCATCAATGTCTAGTACTTTAACAGCATTGACGAAAAGAACATATATTTAAAGTTCCTGAACGTATTCCAAATCATCTTCTGATTTAAATTTTATCGTCCGTTACTTCAGATATAGTAACGGATGGTAATATTATTTTTTTAATGAAAATTTTTCATGGAGAAAATTAACTCCAATCCATAAATATAAATCATGAGCACAGATAAAACAATATTAAAAAGCTGGTTTGTCACAGCGGCAAAGCCAACCCAAGATCAATTTTGGGCATGGATGGACAGCTATTATCATAAAAACGAACTCCTTTCCATGAATTCTATTTATGGATTAGAGAACATTTTGGCCAACAAAGCAGAAGCTTCCGCATTACAATATTTGGCTGTTAAAGATGGAAGCAATATTGAAAACCCGGAACAATGGAAAGATAAGTTAGATATTACTTTATTAGATTCCAATAAAGCTAATAAAGATGCAACAGAATTATCTCCCGAAAATGTTGAAGCATGGAGGGGAACATTAGGAGTCGGAAATTTGCCGGAAAATATTGCGACTAATGATGGAGAAGATGATGACGGAAATCCGATTTCCGGAACTTCTTATACAAAAGAACAAAGTGATGAAAAATATTATAAGAAAGTAGATGCTCAATATTTTAATTCAAACTATGTTTTGCTTGCAGACGGAACTCCGAAAGCTGCAGGAGATTTGGGGAAAAACGTGGCAAATTCTTCTTTAACATCTATTGCAGGAGCTGGTCTTACTTTGGGAGCAGACTGGACGATGAATACTTCAGGACAAAAATATTCCGTTACAGGATTAAATGATGTCTCAAATGATTCAGCATTCAATACAATATTAGCTCAAAATCCAGTGGGAAGGGTAGGAAAAACAAATGGGAAACAGCCTTTTCTCAATTTGCCGTCAATTTTGTCTGATGGTGAAAAAACAGCATGGAAAACAGCAATGAACGGAGGTTGGACTACAAATACAATGAGTGTCGCAAATGTATTCCCTAATATTATAAAATCCGTTAATTACGGTATTTTCATTACTATTAATGGGGCTAATCTTAATATTAATCCAAGTACTGCAGCTGTTAGTTTGGTCGATAATGTCTCAGGGGCTGAGACAATTATCCCTAATTCTCAGATTACATATGGTGATCCGAATTTGATTTCTATTTGGTTCAAGCCCAATACTTTTGCAGATGGTGAATATACCATTAAAATATTTAATGGTGTTGCCACAGTACAAACGAGTGGAATTAATAATATTATCATTACCAACAATGCAAACTCGGTTGATACAAGTACTCTTGCATGGGATAAACTGGCTTATACTCAATCTGAAGCCGATCGTGTAATACAGATTAATGGAAGTACAATAGATTTTGTAACAAATGCCAATAACAAACCTTTAGGATCTGATTTTGGCGTAGTTGCTTCTGCCAAATCAAGTCAAATATTTACGGGGTCAGATAACTTTTCTTTGAAGGGATATATGATATTAACAGGGAATATAAGTTTACTGGGGGGAGGGCTGCTAGGCCTGATTAATTCAAATAATAGCAATAATTTGGCTATTGATCCTTTGGTTTCATTAAAAATTACTATTGAAGGTAATAATTGGGCAGACGTTAGAAAATCACTTAATGAGCAATCATCTGTTCGAATTTACGAAATCCCAAATTACAATCAGGTACGTGTGGACTTTGTTATTTCAAAAAGAGATAATATGGCGAGTATCAGTGTAAATCATAGTACTGCCTATAATAATACAACCCAAATTTATCAGACCGTTCAAAAAACCATTCCCGAAGATATTCCTTTGTCAATAGGTTTTAAAGGTCTTAATACTAATAGTACTTCTGTTGCCGTAAAAACGGTATTGGAAGAGGTTTATAAATTCTAGCCTGACATGGAATTTTTATCGAAGTTAAAATTTAAATAAAAAACCTCAGTTATTGAGGTTTTTTTGTTTAAAATATTTGAAACAAAAACCTTATAATAAAGAATTATATACGACAAAACTTGACGCATTTTAATTTATTTATGTTATTGAAAATCATTTGGTTAAACTTAGTGTTAAAATTGTGACTAAACATAATATTCTACTTTAAAAGTCATAATTTTGTGTTTTCAAATGCTTATTATCTGGTCATGTATGCTTTAGTAGATTGCAATAATTTTTTTGTTTCCTGTGAAAGGACCTTAGACTCTTCGCTCGAAAACAAACCCGTTGTGGTGCTTTCCAATAACGATGGCTGTGTTGTATCCCGAAGTAAGGAAGCAAAAGATTTAGGAATTCCGATGGCGGCTCCTGCTTTTAAATATAAAGAGCTTTTTAAAGAACATGATGTAAAATGTTTTTCCGCAAAATTTGAGTTATACAACTTTAAAAGCCAACGCGTTATTGAAATTTCAACAGCCTATGTGGATAAACGTGATTTTGAGGTATATAGTATTGATGAATTGTTTTTAGATCTTAAGAGTTTTAAGTATATCAATATTTATGATTACTGTGCTGAGATTAAAAATGAAATAAAAAGCAAGGAAAATATTCCTGTAAGCATTGGTATTGCACCTACAAAAACATTATGTAAAGTTGCTAACAAAATCGTGAAAGATTTTCCGGAAAAATTTCAGGATATTTATGTACTGGATACACCCGAAAAAATTGAAAAAGCTTTAAAATGGCTCAATATTGGTGATGTTTGGGGAATCGGAAGACGGCTTGCCGTAAAAATGCAGGATAATGGCGTTCACAAAGCCTGGGATTTACTTCAAAAGCCTGAAATGTGGGTTCGTAAGATGATGGGAATTCATGGAGTCCGAATGATGAATGAACTAAAGGGCATTCGTCAATTGGAATTAGGAACCCCTTCTCCAAAAAAATCAATTGCTGTGACCCGAAGTTTTATGGAAATGTTAACCAAGAAAGAAGACGTTCGTGAACGGGTAGAAACTTTTGGGATGTATTGCTCCGAAAGATTGAGAAAACAAAATACCTGTTGCAAAATAGTGACGGTTTTTGTTCAGACGAATCGGTTTCGAAGTGATTTACCAGAATATAAGAATGCAATAACTCAGGTTCTTCCCAATCCTACCAATTCCTCTATTCTCATCGGAAGAGTTGTTAATGAGCTTTTTGAATCTATTTATAAAGAAGGGTTTCATTATAAAAGAGCGGGAGTTATTGTAAATGATTTTGTTCCGGAAGGGGAAAGGTTGATCAATCTTTTTGAAGAAGACGCTCAAAATCAGCACCTGCCTGTAATGAAGGCTATGGATGCAATGAATAAAAAATTTGGAAAAGATAAAGTACGTTTGGGAAGTATGAGCGGAGAGAATACTTTTGGACGGGCAAAATTATCTCCGGAATATGAAGCTTTTTTAAAAAACAATATACTTCCCGAAGCTAATTTTAGGTTTCATTAAATCATTTTAGACTAATTTGTTTATTTAGTTTGGGATATTAATTTAAATTTCCTGTAAAATCCTGTTTTTGTTTTTCTATAAATTATTAAAATTCCGAATTTTAGTAGTAGAAAAAAATCTATTTTGATGCATAAGTTGCATTATTTCAATGTTTTAACCTCTGTCTTTCTTCCTTTGCCTATTAAATGGATTGTGGATATATGGAACCTTGGTGTTATCTTTGCAACAGAGTTCTAAATTCTAAAAAAACAAAAATGTTATGAAAAATTTCAATGCTTTTATTGATAAAAGCGTATTAATTATTTTATTTTCTACTTCGTTTCTTAACAATGTTAACGCGCAAATAGGGATTAATTGCCCTAATCCTCTGGCGAAATTTCATGTTGATGGTGGTAAGGATAATCCTAACACAGGTTTTCCCAGCAGTAGCCAGCTATCAAATGATATTGTTGTTACCAATGCCGGTTTTGTTGGAGTAGGTGTATTAAACCCCAATGTAAAACTTGATTTAAGGTCGGCCGGATTACAAAATGCAATCGGATTAGGTACTACCACTATGAGTGCTAATGCAGCAGGAGCAGGGGCGGTCAGATATGAGCCGGTTTCATCAAAAATTCAGGTTTCGGACGGAAGTGTCTGGGAGGCTGCCATAGTTTTACCTACAAAAGCTGTCGTTGTAGCAAGAATGACCAGCCCGTTTACTGTAAGTGCTAATGCAGACGTTAATATAACCGGTTGGAACGAAGTCAGAGACTTGTCAAACAGCTTTGATCCTGTTATGGGAATTTTTACAGCCCCGAGAGATGGAGTCTACACTTTTTTAATGACCTATAATTTTGTTTCAGGACCTGTAGCCAATTCTTCTGAAGTAACCAGTCAATTTTACAGCCCGAGTACAAATTCTATTTTAGCACGTTCGTTTAAAACCTTTGCCCGTGCTAATGAAGATGCCCAGGTAGGAGGTTCGGCAACCATTACTTTAAGGCTGTTTGCTAACCAGACCGTACGCCCGCAACTACGTCAAAATATAACTTCCACATCTCGGGCATTAAGAATGAATGCAGACTGGACAAACCCTGATGCCGGGTTTAACAACCTCACAATTATTGAACATTAAAAACCAAATTATGAAAATCTTATATAAAGCACTTTTTTTTATTCTATTTTTTTCTGTCACTATACTGCGCGCGCAAGTTGGGATTTATACAAACACTCCTTTACGCCCACTTCATATAGATGGTGGAAAAGATAATAGCAGTACGCCTACCACGCCACAGATATTGAATGATGTAGTAGTTACCTCTGAAGGAAAATTAGGTGTGGGGCTTTTAGATCCAAAAACTAAAGTAGATATCCGTTCTGCTGATCAGAAAGGTATTATTGGCTTGGGAACCAGTACGCAAACCCCTGCAGAGGCAGGTCCGGGAGCAATACGATATAGTACGGGAAATATTATTCAGTACTCTGATGGGCTGGGCTGGCATAATCTTCCGATGGCTTTACCGCCAAAAGCATTGGTTTTGGCTAATAAAAGCAGTAGCCTGCTATTACCTAATAATACAACCACAACCGTGGGCGGATGGGCAGTACTTACTGATTCCCAATCTGATTTTAATAGTACATCAGGTACTTTCAAAGCACGCCGGGCGGGGTTTTATATTGTTTCATTCAATGTAACACTGGCAGAAGCTAATATTGCCCAAAATTCAAGAATAGAAACGATTATTGAAAGCAGTGTTTCAACAAATAATATTCAGATATATAGAAGTGTAAATTCATATCCTGCCTGGGATGTTGCGACAGTCAGTAATATTGTAGGAGGCAATTGCACGGCTATTTTTAATTTATCCGCAGGAGATACAATTCAATTCAAAGTATTTCATAATCTGGGCGGTGGCAGGAATATAGACACGTCGAACAGTGGAACGAATAACAGTATCAGTATTTACGAACTTTAAATTAACACAAATGAAATTAAATTATAAAAATATATTGTTTTTAGCTTTAGGCCTTTCTATCTTTCCTTTAGATAAAATACATGCGCAGATAAGCGTAGGAGGAAATAATCCCAGCTCAGCTAATGCATTGGAAGTAAATTCCACTGAAAAATTTATTGTTGATAAAACAGGGAAAATAGGTATCGGTGTTGCAGCTCCGAAATTGGGTGTCGATTTAAGAAACGGAACTAATGGCTCTATGGCAATAAGAATGACGAATCAAACCGCTGCAGAAGCAGGAGCGGGCGCAATGCGATATAATCCTAATCCTGCAATAGGAGTTCAGGGATACGTAGAATATTCTGATGGTTCTGTATGGGTTCCTATTCTTCCATATGGAAAACCAAGGATTGTAGTAATGGCAGAAAAGACAAATAATAACTGTACGGTTTTTGAGCCGGGACTTTGGGGTGTGGGAAATTATACGGATGGAATTCCTGGTAAATCGTCTACATATTTGACCTCATGGACGGAAAAATTAGATTCTGATTCAGGACAGCCCAGGGCCAACTTCGATCCTGTAACAGGGGAATTTATTGCGCCAAGAGCCGGAGTATATTTTGCTACCTTTACTTTCGCACTTGCATCTAGCCAGGTTAATACAAATTCCGGACAAAACCAGACAGAAGCTATTTGGGAAGTAAGAAATTCCTCTAATGTTGTAACGCAAAGAGTTAAAACGAATAATGGTTATCCTCAGGATACAGGAAATTCTCCAAATGCAGTCATTGTTGGTTCAGCTTGTACGGTGAGTGTTTATCTGAATGCAGGAGATAAATTAAGACCGTTTGTGTGGGTAAATGTTGCATGGGATACAGATAAACGGCCGCTTCTTAATACCGGAGGCTATAACGTTTTAACGATTGTTGAACAATAGTCTGAAAGCGGTTAAACTTTATCGAGAGCTTTTATAAATGCAGAAGGATGTATTCCCACAATCTTTTTGAACTCAAGAGAAAAAGCGCTGTGGGAAGAATATCCTGTAATTTCGGCAAGATGGTTGATTTTATACTTTCTATATTGCAGCTCATTTTTGAGTTTATCCACAATAAAATTAATACGTAAGTGATTGATATATTGATTAAAGTTGAAATTCTTATGTTTTTTAATAACTAATGAAAGATATTTTGTATTAACGTTCAGTTCATTGGCTAAATTATATCGCGAAATATTTTTACTATTGAAATGAAGGCTCTTTTCAAAATTTTCCAGACCTATTAAAATATTTTCCTCTAATTCAGGGGAAATTTTTATATCCTGAGTAATGCTTTTATTAGTTTCATGGTCTTCAGAAGATTCTTGTATATCTTCCTCATAGGAAATGGGAGTAATCCCGTTTTGGTAAACCTGGGAAATGATTTCCATATGTTTTTTTCTAATCCGGATGGCTTTAAAAATAACGATTCCGAGAATAAGGATTAAAATAATGCAGACAGCAATAAGACCCTTGGAAATAGAGTGGCTTTCACTAAGTTTTTCATCAAATTTTTTTTCTTTTGCAGAAAGCGTTTTATTAACGGCCATTTTTTGATTGTAAGCAATACTGTCTTTCAGCTCGAGGTGTTCTATTTTGTATTTTTTTGCATTGGCAGGATCATTCAGTTTTCCATAGGCTTTTTCCAGGTTTTCGGTGATTTCTATCTTTTTTTCATTAAAGCCATATATGTTGGCAATTTGCAGCGCTCTTTGATAATAAAAAACAGCACTGTCTATTTTCTTTTGTTCTGAAAATGAGAATCCTAAATCATGAAGGATATTACATCTGAGATAATTGTTATCAATCCCCACTAGGGCAAGCGCGTTTTTAAAACAGGCTTTCGCTTCCTCAAACCTCTTTATCTCAGAAAAAGTATAACCCATGTTGGTATAGGCGGAAACAAGAAGCTCACTTCTTCTTGCTGAATTTTTGATTTTTTTAAACTCCTGAATTGCATTCTTAGAATAATATTCTTTTTTTGCGTACTCTTTTTGATTTAAAAGGATTAAAAATGAATTATAAATCATTCCTTTTAATTCGTGTCCTTCATCCGTGTTGTCATTTTTTACTTCTGAGATGGCGTTATTCAGGCTTTCTGAAGATTCTTTCAAAAGGCCAAGTTTTGCATATTGGGTTCCCTGCATTCGGTAAGCTAAAGCTTTTCCGACAGGATAATTGTTTTTTTCTGAAATATGCAGCGCTTTTTCTGTAAAATCCAGTGTAGTTTTGGCGTCAGATTTTAGGTAAGAATTGAATGACTTTAAATAATAAGCCTTTGCCAGGTAATTTGGCTGGTTTTCTTTTTTCGCAAATTCGATGATTTGATCAAGAACTATTTCTGAGCTGTCCGGATTTTTATTAGAAAGCGACCTTGCATATTTATACTTATTCTCAAAATCAAATGTCTGAGAATGGATATGCATAAAGAAAATAACGAAAAAAAGGAAAAGTATTTTTTTCTTCATCTTTATTTTAGGTTATTTTTTTTCGTATTTCCAATTTCTGCCTTTATTCTCTGCGATCCATTCCAAGGATTGCTCCATCCGTTTGTTTCGGGTTGCTTCAGTTTTGGTTTTGGTAATCCAATTGATGTATTCTTTTCTGAATGAGGATGATGCGTTGTTAAAATTATCCAGTACCTTTTTGTTTTTGCTTAATGTTTCCAGAAAATAATCAGGAATTTCTATTTCGATCTTTGAAGATGATGCTTTTTTCACTGTAATGCCCATATCAGTAAGTTCCATCGCTTCTTTAATGGCATTTTTAAGCTGAGGTTTTAATGGAAGATCTTTAATGTTGGTAATTTTCCCTAAACTGAACATTGAATTTTTTTCTATGTCTTTGGTAATTTCCTGCATGGTTTTCATTTCCCTTTCCAACCAAAAGCCGAAGGTACAATGCTGTTTAAAAGAAGCCATCGAGCAAAGGATTTTTCCTTTATATGTAAAGTTGGGGAAGCTCCATTTCATAGCTTCTTCTACATCAGGACAGCATTCATGAACAAGTTCGCGGAGATAATTCAAAACGGGTTTGGCAAAATCCTGAGATTTTTCAATATATTCATCTACTTTTGGACTGTGTTTTTCCATGATCTTTATTGAAATAATTTTACGGTTTCATTGACAAGAAATTTTACCTGATCTGGTCTTCCTCGATCATTTTTAGGTAAATTATTATAGCTGCCGGTCCTTACAATCACCATATTGTGTTCAGGAATCATGATAATATATTGACCTTGAAGGCCTAAAAAATAATAATGTTTTATAGGACTGTCATAATTAATCCAGAATCCCATGCCGTAAATTCCATCAGATTTGCCGGTTGGAGTTCTCATTTGATTAATGAAGTCGGGATTTAATATTTGTTTGTCGCCTACTTTTCCATTATCCAAAAATAATTGGCCAAGTTTTGCAAAATCTCTGGAATTTGAATGAATGCAGCAATATGTTTTTTCCATTCCGCTTTCATCAGTGCTCCATTCTGCGTTTTGTTCCATTCCCATCGGAATCCAGAATTTTTCGGAAAGATAGCTTGCTAACGTTTGATTCAATGCTTTTTTTAGCGCAAAACCCAATAGCTGAGTTGAGCCGCTTTGATATTCGAATCTTTCACCTGGATTTTCTTTAAATTTCCTTGAAAAAGTAGCTTGTATGAGACTTTTACCGTAATAAGCTTTGGCATTAGGAAGAAACGGGTTCTTATAATTTTCATCCCAATCCAATCCGGATTCCATTTGAGCTAAATTTTTTAAGGTTAAATCTTTTGCAAATTCCTTATTCTTAAATTCATCAAAAAAAGTTGAAAATTTTTCATCACTACTGTTGATTTTTCCTTCTTCAACAGCTTTTCCTAAAAGCATTACGGTAACGGCTTTCGCCATCGAAAAAGAATTTGTTCTGGAAAGCTGGGTATACCCGTTCCAATATTGCTCATGAATTAATTTCCCATCTTTTACCACAAGAAAGGACGCCGTATTTGAATTAATTAAATCATCAACTATATTTTTCGGTAGAGTAGTGTTGTTGTATTCAGGATCTTCTTCCCAAAGCCTTGGGGATTCTGTATCGATGAGGTTGTGAGAGAAAAACTTTCCATCATCGATATGGGCGCTTGATTTTCCTTTCAGATAGGTTTTAGAAATGCCATTAAAGATGTATCCGTATCCCAAAGCATAGATAAGAATAACAAATACAATGATAAAGATCAGAAAGCTTTGCAAGATGAATAACCACATATTTTGGATGATTAGTGTAAAACAAATCTATTCAAAAAAAGTGTATAAAAAAAGCCTTGAAAAATCAAGGCCTTAATCTATATTTTAGAAAGTAAATTTCTGAAATTTGTTTTCTCGTCGATAATTCTTCTCAACTCTGAAACAGGAACTCTCTCCTGCTGCATTGTATCTCTGTCTCTGATAGTTACCGTATGGTCTGTAAGGGAATCGTGGTCAATCGTGATACAGTAAGGAGTACCAATCGCGTCCTGTCTTCTGTAACGTTTTCCGATAGCATCTTTTTCTTCGTAGAACAGGTTGAAATCGTATTTTAAATCATTGAAAATGTTTTCCGCATATTCTGCCAAACCGTCTTTCTTCATTAAAGGAAGAATAGCAGCTTTGATTGGGGCAATGGCAGGAGGAAGAGATAAAACTGTTCTTTCCGAACCGTCTTCCAATACTTCATCTTTTAAACAGTTTGAAAATACAGCTAAGAATAATCTGTCTAAACCTACAGATGTTTCTACAACATAAGGAACATAATTTTCGTTTCTTTCCGGATCAAAGAATTGAAGTTTTCTTCCTGAATGCTTCTCATGAGCTTTCAAATCGAAATCTGTCCTTGAGTGAATACCTTCCAGTTCTTTAAAACCGAATGGGAAATTAAATTCAATATCAGCTGCAGCATTTGCATAGTGAGCCAATTTCTCATGGTCATGGAATCTGTAATTGTCATCACCTAAGCCTAAAGCTAAATGCCAGTTTAGACGTTTTGTCTTCCAATTTTCATAGAATTCCAATTCTGTTCCCGGAGCCACAAAGAACTGCATTTCCATTTGCTCAAATTCACGCATTCTGAAAATAAACTGTCGTGCAACAATCTCATTTCTAAATGCTTTTCCGATTTGTGCAATACCAAAAGGAAGTTTATGACGTGACGTTTTTTGTACGTTTAAGAAGTTAACAAAAATACCCTGAGCTGTTTCCGGTCTTAAATAAAGATCCATCGCAGAATCTGCAGAAGCACCTAATTTAGTTCCGAACATTAAATTGAACTGTCTTACTTCAGTCCAGTTTTTAGAACCTGTGTCAGGATCAGCGATTTCAAGCTCTTCAATTAAAGCTTTTACATCAGCAAGGTCTTCATTTTCCAATGATTTTGCCAATCTGGAAAGAATAGCTTCTCTTTTTGCTCTGTATTCCAACACTTTCGGATTCGTAGCAACAAACTGATCTTTATCGAAAGATTCGCCGAATCTTTTCGCCGCTTTTTCAATTTCCCTATTTTCTTTATCTTCAATTTTAGCACAATAATCTTCTACCAAAACGTCTGCTCTAAAACGTTTTTTAGAATCTTTATTGTCAATCAGTGGATCGTTGAAAGCGTCTACGTGGCCCGATGCCTTCCAAGTTGTTGGATGCATCAAAATTGCTGAATCAATGCCGACAATATTTTCGTTAAGCTGTACCATTGCTTTCCACCAATATTGTTTGATATTATTTTTTAACTCGGCACCGTTTTGTCCATAATCATAAACAGCGGATAAACCATCGTAGATCTCACTAGAAGGGAAAATAAAACCATATTCTTTAGCGTGAGAAATCACTTTCTTGAAAACATCTTCTTGCTTTGCCATAATTTTTTTACGTCTGAAGTGCAAAAATAGTGAAAATGTAGGAAGATGGAAGCGGGAAGATGGAAGTTTTTATCATACAGAAAATTAGGAGCAGAGAACCCGCTTTCTCCACTCGTTATTTTTTGGTTTCGGCGCGGCAGCGAAGCTGCCGCGCCGAAACCAAAAAATAGCTTAAACATGCCGTTCAATCAGGGCTAAATCGCCTGAAAATCTCTACTTTTGCCAAATGTTAGAAATTCTTTATCGCGACGAACATCTTATTGGCATCAATAAACCCAGTGGCTTACTGGTTCATAAATCTTTTTATACAGGAGAAGCCGATACTTATGCTATTCAGGAATTGAGAAATCAGATTGGACAAAAAGTTTATCCGGTGCATCGACTTGATCGAAAAACTTCGGGTGTTTTGTTATTCACGTTAGATAAAGAAACATTGAGAATAATGAGTGATCGTTTCGCAGCCAAAGAAGTAGAAAAAAAATATATTGCAATTCTTCGTGGCTGGGCGAAAGAAGAAGAAACGATCGATTATGATTTGATTAATGAAAACGAAGTCAAGCAAAATGCAATCACCTATTATCATCGTTTACAGACTTCGGAAATAGATTTACCTTTTTTAAAACATCAGACTTCAAGATATTGTTTGGTAGAAGCGATTCCTGAAACGGGAAGATTTCATCAGTTGAGAAAGCATTTTAAGCATATTTTGCATCCTATTTTAGGTTGTCGAAAACACGGTTGTAATAAGCAGAATAAATTATGGCTTCAAACATTTGGTATCAATAAAATGACGCTTCACGCCCATCAATTGATTTTTAATCACCCTATTTCTAACGAAAGAATTACTGTAAATGCGACTCTAGATGATGAGTTCAAAAGAGTAGGAGATATTTTGAAATTCGATTTGAGTGCGTATTCTTAACTTAAATGCAAAGTTTTAATTGTTCGATGCTTTGATTTTAGAAAAGCAAAGACAAATGAATTTGCTTCGCAAAGCGTAAAACATAGCTTCATCAAATCAACCTGTTGATTAATACTTGCTCCTTAAAAATTAGTCAAGTAAAATAAATCTCTGTTTCAAAAAATAATCTGCAAATTTTATAGATAATATTTATAATACATTTTTCCATAAAATATCATACGTTAACTAAACATTAATTTTAAAATGAGTATTTTTGTAAAACTTTTTTTCAATGTACAAATCGCTCATTCGCCCGATTCTTTTCAAATTTGATCCTGAAGAAGTTCATCATTTTACATTTTCAATGCTGAAAAACTTTGGATTTCTTACCAAATTATTTTTTCCAAAACCTATTGAAGACAAACGTCTGGAAAGAGAAGTTTTCGGACTAAAATTTAAAAATCCGGTCGGTTTAGCTGCAGGCTTTGATAAAAATGCTGTTTTGTTTAATGAATTGGGAGATTTAGGTTTCGGATTTGTAGAAATAGGGACTGTAACTCCAAGAGCGCAAGCCGGTAATCCTAAAAAGAGACTATTCCGTTTGATAGAAGATGGCGGAATCATCAACAGAATGGGCTTCAACAACGATGGTCTTGAAGCTGCCATTGAAAAATTGAAAGGAAATAAAGGAAAAGTAATCATTGGTGGAAATATTGGAAAAAATACGGATACAAATCCGGAAAATTATACTCAGGATTATCTTAAATGCTTTGAAGGCCTTCATCCCCATGTAGATTATTTTGTACTAAATGTAAGCTGCCCGAATGTAGGAAGCCATGCAAAACTTGAAGACGTTGAATATCTTCGCGAATTAATTACAGAGGTAAAGAAAATCAATGGGTCAAAACCTTTGCAGAAACCAATTTTATTAAAAATTGCTCCAGATCTGAATAACAATCAGCTTGATGAGATTGTCGAATTAATTGCAGAAACGAAAATCGACGGAGTAATTGTTTCCAATACATCAGTAAACCGGGAAGGTTTGAAAACGTCACCGGAAGTTTTAGAGCAAATAGGAAATGGCGGTCTAAGTGGAAAGCCTATTCGTGAGAGAAGTACAAAAATGATTAAATATCTTTCCGAAAAAAGCAACAGAGCTTTCCCAATCATCGGAGTTGGTGGAATTCATTCTGCAAAAGATGCGATAGAGAAGATGGATGCGGGAGCAAGTTTGATTCAATTATATACGGGATTTATCTATGAAGGACCGGAGTTGATTAACGAAATCAATAAAGAACTCCTGAAAAGAGCAGGCAGATTACCAAGATAAATGAAAAAAGAGTTTTTAAGCTCTATTTTTTATTTGATTTTACAATAGTTGCGTTTTTGATGTCAACTGTAAAAGTATAAGCCGAAGAAGATGTTGTTTTAGGAATTTTAAAAGTCAACATTTTTCGATCTTTGGATTTTGTTTCTTTTGCATCGTAAATATTTAAAAGGCAACTTTCTGTAAGAAATTCTTCATAGTTTTTATAATTCCAGTCCTTTGTAAAATATAAAATTCTATAACCTTTTTCACCGTTACTTGCTCCACACATTCCGCAAGCATTGAAATTTGACGAATGCTCAAAGTACAACAGAACCCGATTTGCATTTTCTCCGGAAACGTAAGAAATCAATTGATTTCCACCGTGTTTATTAATAAAATCAAACGTATTTATCTTTTTATTATTAGGCAAAATCAAATAATTATTGTAGCGATAAACCATATCATTCCCGGTAAACAATTTTGCGGGCTGAGTTTTTTTATTTAAATAAAAATTTCCTAAAATTGGGTTCTCTTTGAGGTTATTTTGCTCAAATACAATATTTTCCTTAGGATTTAGTGTTTCTGCAATTTCTGCCGTTTTTTCTACTTTCTGTGGTGAAGTAATTTGCTCTTTGAAAATTTTAGAGTTTTGCTTTTGTTGAGATCCAAAGTTGTATAAAGACAGCTTTCCATAATCGTAAATACCCGTTAACGGAATTTTTTTCTGGTATTTATCGTAATAATACCATCCGTCTACAAAATATTGATAAAGGTTACAGTCGGCGATTCCGGCAAAATAAAGTTGCATGGTGATAGGAATTCCCGCAATTTCTCCTTTAAAAATTTGAGATGAATCTGTTACTTTCTTTAATTCAACTTTTTGACAGGGGGAAAATGTCAAACTTAAAAAAAATAATAGGGTTAAAAGTTTTTTCATGGCTGGTTATGATTAGTTTAGTTTTCAGAGGAAAAAATGAGAGACAGTATAAATAATCAGCCCTACCAATCCACCGACTAAAGTTCCGTTGACCCTGATAAACTGAAGGTCTTTTCCCACTTCCAGTTCCAGTTTTTCGCTTAATTCTTTTCCTTGCCAGTTTCCTACGGTGGAACTGATAAGGTGCCCAAATTGATGGGTATTTTTCAAAATATATTTATAAGCGGTTACACGAACCCAATTGTCAATTTTGTTCTGAAGATTTTCGTCAGTTTTAAGATTTTGTGAAAATTCATTCAGGTTTTTGGTGAGGTATGTTTTTAATGAAGAATCATCTTCCTGAAGTTCATTCATTACTGTTTTTTTGATAGAAATCCAGATATCGGCTGAGTATTCTTCGAGCTTTTCGCCTTTCAAAAGATCATTTTTAATATTTTTAAATTCATCATCCCATTTCGGATCTTCTTTTAAATCAACTGAAAAATCATGGATTTTTTTCGTAATTAGATTCCTGATTTCATGTTCCGGATCTTCTTCCACCTCCCTGAAAAAACCGGAAAGGCCGCTCGCAATTTTATCGGCAATTTTATTGTCAACAAAAGAAGGAATAAAAGAATAGCTCCCTTCTTTCACACGTTTCTGAATCATTTCATCATTTTCAATGATATATTCTTTAATCTGTTTTGAAAGATTGGTAATGATTCTCTGATGGTCATTTTTTTCTAAAATATAGTGGATTCCGTTTCCGACGATTTTATTTAGTTTAATATCATTTGTCATTTCAGAAACCTTTTTGCTGATAAACTGACTTACCGTAGAATCGTCTAGTTTATTGAGGATATCTAAAACAATGTCAGAAATATTTTTAATCAGGATTCCTTGATTTTTTTCTTTATTAAGCCATTCTCCGACAAAATTTGAAATCTTCAGCTTCTGAATATATGGCCGGATATTTTGAGGGGACAGAAAATTGTTAACTACAAAGCTCCCCAGATTGTCGCCCAATTTTTGTTTGCTGTTTTCAATCAAGTTAGTATGTGGAATCGGTAACCCAAGCGGATGACGGAAAAGTGCTGTCACAGCAAACCAGTCAGCTAAAGCACCTACCATCGCAGCTTCGGAAAAAGCGCGTACATATCCAATCCAATGAGAATCGTTGGTTTTCTGCAGAATCGTTGTAATGATAAATACAGCGGCCATCAATAGAAATAATCCTGTGGCAAATGCTTTGTATTTCCTTAATTGTTTTCTTTTTGCTTCATCATTCATATTCTCAAATTTAGTAAATTTGGGTATGAAATTTTTAATTTCAATTATACTAATTGTTTTTCTGCCCATTGGGTTCGCAGAATTATCAACCTATCAAAATTACATTTATGGAAAATAAAGCAAAAAACAATCCATACTATTCAAGAACAGACACTGCAAAACTTAATATTTCTAAGGATGAATGGAAAAAAATTTTAGCTCCTGATTTGTACGCGGTTTCAAGAGAAGCGGCAACAGAAAGAGCTTTTACAGGAAAATATAATGATTTTGACGAAATCGGAGAATATTATTGTGCGGTTTGCGGAAATCATTTGTTCCGCTCGACTTCAAAATTTTCGAGCAGTTGCGGCTGGCCAAGTTTCTTTGAGGCTGATAAAGAAGGTGTTTATTATAAAAAAGACATAACGTACGGAATGGAAAGAGTAGAGGTACTTTGTAAAAGATGTGATTCACATTTAGGGCATGTTTTTGATGATGGCCCTAAGCCTACCGGACTGCGTTATTGTATGAATTCTATCAGCCTGGATTTTGTTCCGGATTCTCAAAAATGAACCGTATTTGCTCATGAAATCAGTGAGTTAAAGTTTCTTAAATTGAGTTAAACTTTTTAGAGTTATTCTTTTTACATAATTATGTTTTTATACATTTGCTGACTCAATTGGATTTAACATAATATTGAATGAAAGGATTGTATAGCTTATTAGGTATTGTTTACATGGTAACTACTTCATTTTATCTGTCTCCAAGAACGGTGATTGTAAAGAATGAAATCAGTACAAAAAAAATTGAAAGATTAGCTGATGCTAAATCTGAAAAGACTTCTACCAATACATCTTCTGCAGAAGAATTGTATAAATCTATTACATTTGATGAAGGGCACGAACTTAACGAAGAAGTTTTCTTTAAAGCTTTAACAGGTTTTGAAAATTTGAAGAAAGCTGGTTTGCTTAATCAGGAGGCTCATTTATTGACTGTATGTGATTTTTCAATGTCTTCCAACACGAAGAGGCTTTGGGTGATTGATACAAATGAAAGAAAAGTATTATTCAATTCGCTGGTTGCCCACGGAAAAAATACAGGTGAAGAATTTGCGACCAACTTTTCGAATACCAACAGTTCGCTCCAAAGCAGCCTGGGATTTTATATCACAGATGCTACTTATAACGGAGATAACGGGTATTCTTTGAGATTACTGGGAATGGATAAAGGTTTTAATGATGCAGCTTACAAAAGAGCAATCGTGATGCACGGGGCAGACTACGTAAGTGAAGAATTTGCAGCAATGCACAAAAGAATCGGAAGAAGTTGGGGATGCCCTGCTGTACCGAGAGATTTGACACAGCCGATCATTAATACAATAAAAGGAAGAAATTGCCTTTTCATTTATTATCCTGATCAGAATTATCTTTCCAAGTCAGAATGGTTGAAAACATCAGTTTAAAATGGATGATAGTTCAGAATTTATTTCTGCGGTAAGATTATTTAATGGCACCGCTGGCTCAAGTAGTTTTGAAATAGGAAAAATTCCTGTTTTGAAATCGATGAATACCTCTACTTTTTGGGTCAGCAATACAACTGAAGAATGGGAAAAGACAGATCATCCTGCTCCGACAAGGCAATATGTTGTGACATTAAAAGGGAAAATCAGATTTAAGGTAAGTGATGGTTCAACATTTCTTATTGAGCCCGGAATTATTCTTTTAGCTGAAGATGTTGAAGGAAAAGGACATAGTTGGGAAATAGAGGAGGGAGACATATGGGAGAGGCTCTATATTCCTATTGTCGAAAATGCTGAAAGTTTTTTTATTCCGGTTCGCAATAAAAGATGATTTAGAATTTAATCTAAATAAATTAACTTCTAAAATAAAATCAGTCAAAATTATTTTGACTGATTTTATTTTTATTCAGGTTTTTCGACTTATTTATCATTCTGACAAACGAAAAAGAATTTAAGTCTATTTTAGAGCTAGGAAAGATTAACTAAACTTCTTAAAAATCAACGTTGCATTATGGCCTCCGAAGCCAAAAGCATTACTTAACGCGTAAGTGATATCTTTCTCTTTAGCTTCACCAAATACAATATTAATATCTTTCGGAATATCTTCATCAATGTTATGAAGATTAATTGTCGGAGGAATAATTCCGTTTTCGATCGCTTTGATGGAAAGAATGGCCTCCGCAGCTCCGGCTGCTCCCAACAAATGACCAGTCATAGATTTTGTGGCGCTGATATCAAGGTTTTTATTTCCTTTAAATAATTTATTGATACCATTTAACTCAACTAAATCCCCAAGTGGGGTAGAAGTCGCGTGTGGATTTATATAATCAATATCATCTATATTTATTTCAGCCTCACTCAATGCTAATTGCATTGCCTTGATAGCCCCGACTCCATCAGGATGAGGAGCAGTCATATGATACGCATCAGCTGTCATCGCTGCCCCGACTAATTCTGCATAGATTTTTGCACCTCTTGCTTTTGCATGCTCATATTCTTCAAGAATTAAAGCTCCTGCGCCTTCTCCCATGACAAAACCATCTCTGTCAGCATCGTAAGGACGGCTGGCGGTTGTAAAATCATCATTTCTTGTAGACATCGCTTTCATAATGGAGAATCCGCCGATAGAAGCGGGTGAGATTGCTGCTTCAGAACCCCCGCTCACAATTACTTTAGCCTTTCCGAGACGGATATAATTGAAAGCATCCATCAAAGCAGTATTTCCGGTAGCACACGCTGAAATTGTTGTATAATTGATTCCCTGAAGCCCAAATTTCATGGAAATCATTCCTGAGGCCATATTGGCAATGAACTTTGGAACGAAAAAAGGATTAAAACGGGGATTTCCGTCTCCTTTTGCAAAGTTTGTTACTTCACTTTCGAAAGTCCACATTCCGCCCTGTCCTGTTCCCCAAATTACCCCTGTATCAAAGGGATCCATGTTTTCAAGCTCAAGCCCGGAATCTTTAAGAGCTTCTGCAGATGAATACATTGCATATTGTGTGAAAAGATCACTTTTTTTAATTTCATTATGAGTTAAATAAACTTTTGGGTCAAAATTTTTAACTTCACAAGCGAAATGTACTTTAAATTTTTCTGTGTCGAAATGAGTGATTTTAGTGGCCCCACTCATTCCATTAATACTGTTTTGCCAGAATTCGTCCACATTATTTCCTAAAGGCGTCACTGCGCCTAATCCTGTAATGACAACTCGTCTCATATTTAGTGGTTGATTTTAAATAAATTAGAGGTTCCTCTTGCAATAAGACGCGTTTTATCTGCATTCCATATTTCGCATTGCGCATTCACAAATTGTTTTCCTCTTTTAATGATTTTAGTTTCGGCTACAATATTATCATTTTCTTTTGCAGTTGAAAAATAATCAATCATATTATTGATGGTTGTTATGAAAGAATTTTCGTTTAATGAAAACATTGTTGCCCCTATAATATCGTCCATAATTGCAGCAGTTACTCCGCCGTGAAGATTTCCGATGGGATTCAGCCATTCCGGTCTTACTGTATATTGAAATTCCAGCTGACCTTCTTCTACAGCAAGAACAATAGGATTGAGCCATTTCATAAAAGGAGAGGGTGATTGATCAAATTCTTTTCCGATGAATTGTTTTAATTGTGCTAATCTATCCATACTTTCAATTTTTATTTTTCTAAAATCATTGTTATCCCTTGCCCACGGGCGGCACAAATTGAAATAAATCCTTTTCCGCTTCCTTTTTCGTTTAAAAGTTTTGCTAAAGTTCCTATAATTCTTCCGCCTGTTGCTGCGAATGGGTGTGCCGCAGCGAGACTTCCGCCTTTTACATTGAGTCTGCTCCGATCGATTTTTCCCAAGGCTTTTTCCAACCCGAATTTTTTTGCCAAATCATCACTTTCCCAGATTTTTAAGGTTGCTAAAACCTGTGCTGCAAACGCTTCATGAATCTCATAATACTCAAATTCTTCCAAACTTACTCCCGCTTTTTTTAGCATTCTCTCAGCTGCAAAAACGGGAGCAAGTAACAAGTTTTGTTTATTTTCAACATATTCAATTCCTGCTACTTCCGAAAATGTGATATATGCTAAAACCGGAAGGTTATTTGCTTTTGCCCATTCTTCGCTTGCTAATAAGACTGCAGAAGCTCCATCGGTAAAGGGGGTTGAGTTTCCTGCTGTTAATGTGCCATTTTGTTTATCGAAAGCTGGTTTCAGCGTAGCCAATTTCTCCAGGTTTGTATCGCGACGGAGATTGTTATCTGTATTTAAACCAAAAGCAGGAGTAATCATGTCATTGAAAAATCCCTCATCGTAGGCTTTTGCCATATTTTGATGACTTTTAAAAGCTAATTCATCCTGTTCTTCACGGGAAATCTGATAATGTTTTGCAGTAATTTCTGTATGCTCGCCCATTACCAGGCCTGTTTTTGGTTCCTGACCTTTGTAGGGAATCGGCATCCAGTCTTTCAGTTTTGGATTTAGTAATTGTTTGATTTTTCCAAAAACAGATTTTTCTTTATTGGCCTTTAATAATGCTTTTCTCAGCCTTGGTGAAGATTCAAAGGGAATATTACTCATGGCTTCCACACCACATGCAATTCCGCTTTCAATTTGTCCTAAAGCAATTTTATTTCCTATGTAAATAGCGGCTTCAATCCCTGTATCACACGCCTGTTGCAAATCACATGCAGGAGTAGCAGGATCGAGAGAAGTCTCCATTACGGATTCTCTGATGAGGTTGCTTTCAGAAATATGTTTTATTACTGCTCCTCCGGCAACTTCACCAAGAAGTTTTCCTTTAAGATGATAACGATTGATTAAGCCATCCAAAGCCGAAACCAGCAGATCCTGATTTCCTTTGTCTGTATAGGCTGTGTTGATCCTGGCAAACGGAATTCTGTTGTACCCTACAATTGCCACTTTTTTTGTTTCCATATCGTGAAGTTTATGATGGGAGGTTTTTTAATTCCTTATCAATTATTAATAATATTCTGTCTAATGCGAGGTTTAGGTATTTTTCGTCGCCTGTCGTTTTGGAAAGTAAAATTCCGCCTTCAACAATCATGATAAATAAAGAACCCAATTCTTCTGCGTTGATATCTTGATGAATCTCACCGTTTTCCTGACCCTGAGTAATTACTTCGGTTATATTTTTTATCCAGCTTTCAAAAGATTTAGTGACCTGCTTTTTCAGAGTTGGGAAAGTATCATCTGCCTCAGTTGCGGCATTCATTAAAGGGCATCCTCCGTTTTCAAACACGGCTTTCCAACTTTTACGATAAAAATTAATAAAAGCATTTAATTTCTCGATGGTCGTCGGAAACTCATCGCCCAGCGAATGGGACATGCTTTTGCCAAGCAAACCTGCATTGTATTTATAAACCTCAAGCGCTACTTCATCTTTATTTTCAAAATTTCCATAAATGCTTCCCTTCGTCAAGCCGGTCGCTTCTGTAATGTCAGAAAGTGACGTGGCAGTATAGCCTTTAGTATTAAACAAAAACGCCGTCTTCTCAATAATGAATTTCTTTGTCTTTTCTGCTTTTGACATTTTCCAATTTATTACCCCGCAAATATACAAAAATATACCAATCGGTATATTTTATTTAAAATTAAATTCCGGGGTTTTGAATGAACCTAACTTTAAAACTTCTAATTACTAAGGCTTTATTTTAAGTGAAAAAACGGGCTTTAGCCCGTTTCTATTGATATTGAAATTAAGATTTTCAAGTAAATACCGTACAAAGTGGACTTAATATTCTTAGCTTCTAATTAAAATCTTAATGTTTCAAATTAATTGACCAAAGTAGTTTCCAAAGTAATTTCGAAGTTGAAAGCTGCACTTACAGGACATCCTTCTTCAGCGATTTTTGCATATTTTTGAAATTCTTCTTCTGAAATTCCCGGAACTTTTGCCGTTAAAGTTAATTCGGATTTTGTTATTTTCCCGATATTAGGGTCTAAAGTGATAACCGATTCTGTAGTCAATTCTTCTGGAGTATAACCTGCTTGAGAAAGTTCCGCACTTAATTTCATTGTGAAACACCCTGCATGAGCAGCAGCTAATAATTCTTCCGGGTTTGTCCCGACTCCATCCGCAAAACGGCTGTTAAAAGAATATTGAGTTTGGTTTAATGTTGTGCTTTGAGTAGTGATATGTCCGTTTCCTTCTTTGATGGTACCGTTCCAAACGGCTGTTGCGTTACGTTTCATAATGTTTGTTTTTGTTTAATATTAATTGATTTTTGATGTTACAAAGGTATATTGGAAATTCATCAGGATAAATACACAAATCGACTTAAATATTGTACTTTTTTCCCGAAGTGTAATTTTTCTTGAAATTTATAGGTGTGCTTCCAGTTTTATGGGTAAAAAGCCGGTTGAAATAAGCGGGATCTTCATATCCTAAATCATATGCGATTTCTTTGACAGGTTTATCTGTATAAAATAAAAGTCTTTTGGCTTCCAGTAAAATCCTATTAATAATAAACTGGTTCGGAGATTCAAGATGTAAACTTTTGAATTTATGAGTCAAGGTTTTAGGAGCAATATGAAGAAGCTCTGCATAATCGGCAACATTGTGCTTTTCCCTGAAATGAATTTCTAAATATCGGCTGAAATCTCGGAAAATATCCAATTCATTACTTGGAATTTTTATATTGTCATTATTCAAATTTTGTTTTTTCCATCTCCTTGTCGCGCGGATGATGATTTGTTTCAGATAGGTTCTGATCATTTCTTCGCTAGAAGACTCTTTCCATTCAAGCTCTTCTTTTATATTTTCAAACAAATTTTTAATGATGATTGCTTCGGAAGCATCCAATTCTACCTTTGGAATTTCAAAAATATTATGAAAAAGAAGTCCGTCACAGGCAACTTCTTTGTCGTGAATCTGGATACAATAAAAATCTCTGTTGTAGTAAATAATGGAAGCATTGTCTGAACTTCCGTTTTTGATATTTACATATTGATAAGTGGCAAAAAATAGAGTAGGAGCTTTTGTTTCGTAATGGTTAAAATCTACCGTAAGATTGTAATTTTCAGGAACTAATAAGATTTTAATATACGGACGGAATTTTGTCTGGTCAATAGTGTTGAGGTTGTCATTAGAAAAAATATTCAACCCGAATTTTTTGTAATTGTCCTCAAAGATAAAATCCTGTAACGCCATATTTTTACTTTACAATAAAGATACAAAAAAGCATGGCTTCATAAAATTAAATTATTGAAACCATGCCTGTATTTTTGATTCGGATTGGATTAAAAAGTCACATCCAGACCAATATAAAAGTTGGCTTTCATAATGGGGGCGTAGACCATTCCACCGTCAAAATAATTTCCAAAAGGGTTTGTAAAATCTACAATCGCGTTTTTCTGATAGTAAGAATTTAGGTTTTCACCACCCAGATACGCTCTGAGATTTTTATTGAAGTTTCTTGAAATCTGGGCATTCAAAATGGCGTACGGTTCTGAGTAAGTTGGTAGCTGTAATTCTTTAGGATTTGTTGAGGTATCGGGAAATCTTTGCTTCCCAACCCAATTCAGGGTTGTATCAAAACTCCAGAATCCGCCTTTATCATTCTTGTCTGTTGAATAGGCTAAATTCACAAAACCTCTGTGTTTCGCTATAAAGGGAACTTCTCGTCTCCCTCCAAGATAATCAGTCTGAACATCGTAATATTTATAAGCCAGTCTTACCTCAAAATTCTTGAAAGGTGTAAAATCCCATTGTGTCTGAAAAGAGTTGGCGAAAGATTTTCCGTCCAAATTATAGAAAGTCAGTTGTTGAGGTGAGCGGTCTAAATCCACTAAAACCTGATCTTGGAAATCTGTTCTAAAAAAGTCTGCAGTAATCGTAGATTTTCTTCCGAAAATATTAAATTCCTGTTGTAAACTTGCTCCATAATTCCATGCAATTTCAGGTTTTAAACCGTAAATATTTCCGCTATTTTGTAAGATTTGAATCGAACGGTTTGATGCAAAATACTGTTGGTTTTCTGCAAAAACATTTGCTGTTCTGAAACCTCTTCCCGCAGAGACCCTCAAAATAGTTTGAGGAGTAAAATCATATTTAAAATTCAATCTTGGCGTGAATTGCGTTCCTGCCAAATTATGGAAATCAACTCTTGCTCCCGCAACTAAAGTATATTTCACACCAGTCAAAGTATATTCTGCAAAGGCTCCCGGAACAATTTCGTTTCGTTTAAAAATATCAATTAAATATTTTTCTTCATAACCGTCATACATGAAGCTTGCTCCGGCTTTATATTTATGATTGGTATTTCCTAAAATACTTTCAAAAATCAAGTTTGAATAATACGTATGCTGTTTTCCGGAATAATTTCTTAACCCAAAGAAACTGTCCTGCTGGTGATAAACATATTGATTCATCCAGCCTAAACTTTGATACGGCTTTCCTTTAAAGACATAACCCGTTTTGTTCCAAACCTGAAATCTCGAAATATCAATTCCGACTCCGTAAGCGGTTTGTTCGTCTTGATCTAAACTTTTGTCAAAGGCAGTTTGTCCTGCGGTTCTATTGTCTTTAATGAAATTAATTCCGAAGTGTGAGCCAAAACCTGACTTCTCCAAATCATTATAATTCAACAAATAAGCTGCATTTATTTGTGTTCCTTTCGGCCTGTCCAAAAAGCCATCATTATTCATATCCGTATTACCGAAAGTTCCGTTTCCGTGAAGCAGAAAAGTCTGTGACCATTTTTCGTTAATGGGTGAAACGCTCGTTATATTGGCTTCCGCTCTTCCATTAAAATCAGAAAATAAATTCAGTGAAGTTTCGGGGGTCTTTGCATTTTTTAGAAGCTCCGTATTGATTTGACCTGTAATACTTTCGTAACCGTTTGTTACTGTGCTTCCGCCTTTTGTTAACTGAATGCTTTCAATCCATCTTCCGGGAATGAAACTCAATCCGTAAGCCGAAGCCAGCCCTCTGATTTCAGGTAACAATTCTTTCGTTAAGCTCGTATATTTTTGGTCTAAACCTAACATTTTCAGTTGCTTCGTTCCTGTCACCGCATTGCTGAAAGAAACATCCACAGTTGCATTAGTTTCAAAACTTTCGGATAAATTACAACAAGCTGCTTTTAATAATTCTTTTTTGTCAATATTAAAAACCAATCCTGCTTCTTTTTTGTTTAGAGAGGTTGCTGCTTTTGATCCTGTTACAGTAACACCTTCAATATGTTTTTCATTTGAAGAATTATGGTCGTTGTGATTGGCGTGTTCAGAAGTTGTTGCTTCTACAGCATGAACCTTTGGATTTGCTTCTCCAAAGGGAATTTCTCTGTCGTAAAGACAACATGCAGGCAGATTTTTATAAATATTGTCATTAGATTTATACTTTTCATTGTCATGACCAACGTCTGCAATTTTCTTTAAAATTTTATCTGAGGAAGTCTTTTTCGAGTCAAAACTTAAAATAACCATTTGCTTTTCTGCGTTCCACTCTGCTGAGTCTGCTCCAGCATCTTTGGCTGCTTTTTCAATTCTGGCTTTGCAGGATTCACAATTTCCTTTTACATAAAATTCATTTTCTTTTTTTAAGTAATGTTCATGATTTTCAGTAGCATTAGACTGTAAATCTCTATTGTAATGACAGCATCCGGGAAGTGCTTCGTAGGTTGCATCGGTTGTTTTAAATTTTTCATTGTCATGACCGGCTTCAGCTACTTTTTTTAAGATATCATCTGTAGAAATGTTATTGTCTGTTTCTACAGTTAGAGTCTGTAAATCAATAGAATATATAGCCGTTTTCGCTCCTGCTTTTTTGGCTGTGGTTTCAATTCTTTCTTTACACATATCGCAGTTTCCTTTTACTTTAAACTGGTTTTTAGAAAGATTTTGAGCAAGAATAAATTGTGCAAATAATAAGAATACACCAAGAATAATCCTGGAAATATATAATTTCATTTTGTTTAAAATTTAGATTAATGGTAAAGCGGTTCATTAACTTTTTAATGAACTCAAACGTAATTAACCTATTTTCGGCGGTTGCCAGATTTCTTTTAAACTGTCTGAAATATGAGGATCTGAATACTCGAATTGTAAATTTTTATTTGCTTTGTAATAAGAAAATTCTAAATACAGGCTTTTAGAAAATGGTGTTTCTATAAAAGTGTAACAAACAATACATGTAGAACAACAGTCATCATGGCAAGAAGATTTCTGTTCCTTATTGTGATTGTTTTCTTTAGAATGTTCTTTGTGATCGTTTTTGCAACAATCCATTTTTGAGTCACTTTTGCAGCACGTTTCCTTTAAAACGTCAAAATAGAAATTGTCTTTAGGAATTAAGAAAACTCCTAAACAGAAAATAATGGTTATGATCTGAAATAATTTCACGGCTGCAAAATTACAAAATTATGGCAATACGTCGCCTACTTTAATGGAACAATTATGCCAAGGTTCTCCGTGTGGCGGATTTAATTCTGGTTTTGGACCTGTGGGTTCAGGTGTTGGAGCCGGCGTGGGTGTGTTTTGAGCGATTGTTTGAGCAGGTTGTGGAGCTGAATCCGGTTTGCTGTTTAAAGGCTGTCCAACAGGGATATCACACCTGTGACCGGGCTGTCCGTGTGGAGGATTCATTCCCGGAGCTGTTTTTATAGGTTTTCCGTTATTATCTACGGTAAATTTTCCTGGTTTTAAGGCATTTGGATCAATCTGAATAGTCTGAGTTCCGTTTGCGTTTTGAGTAGCCTGTGCTGCAGGGGCTGGTTTGCTGTTTAAAGGCTGTCCAACAGGAATGTCGCATCTGTGTCCCGGTTGGCCGTGAGGAGGATTCATTCCCGGAGCTGTAGTTGTAGCCTCAGAATTAGCTACTGGAGTTACTGTCTGAGTATTATTTTGAATTCCGGCCTGGTCTAAAATTGAAACTCTCGGAGTAGCCACAGCGGGAGCCTGAACTCCTGCTTCTTCTGTTATATAAGTTGGCCTTTCGTCTTTTTTACAAGAAATGGTCAATATAGAAATGGCGATTAAACCTAAAAATGTATTCTTCATATCCTTTTGGTATGAAACAAAATTAGCAAAACATTTTTAATTGTTTTGCTAATTTTACATTTATAATGTTATTTCAGAATTAATTCTTAACTAAAAGTCTGAATCCTTCTCCGTGAACATTGATGATTTCCAAACCTTCATCATCTTTTAACAGTTTACGAAGCTTGGCAATATAAACGTCCATACTTCTTGCTGTGAAATAGTTTTCTTTTTTCCAGATTTTTCTTAAAGCTAAATCTCTCGGCATGAAATCATTTCTGTGAACGCAAAGAAGCTTTAACAATTCGTTTTCTTTTGGGGAAAGTTTGTATTCTTTATCACCAACTCTCAATTGTCTCAACATAGAATCAAAGAAAATATTACTGATTTTAAATTGTTCTTGTTCCTCATTTTCCAATGTAGAACTTCTTTGAAGAATAGCTTTGATTTTATATAGGAGTAATTCAGTATCAAATGGTTTTGTGATATAATCATCCGCGCCTAACTGATACCCCTTCAGGATATCCTCTCTCATGTTTCTTGCAGTCAGGAAAATGATAGGAGTATTTTTATCTATTTTTTTTACGTCTTCTGCTAATGAAAACCCGTCTTTTTTAGGCATCATCACATCGAAAATGCAAATGTCAAATTCGTTTTCTGTAAATTCTTTCAACCCTTGCTCACCATCTGTTGCAAGAGTTACCTCAAAGTTGTTTATCGTCAAATAATCTTTCAACACGGCTCCGAAACTTTGATCGTCTTCTACTAATAATATTCTATTGCTCATAGTTTTAATAATTAAAAAATTAACAATTAAGAATGAATTGTTATTCCTTCTTGTCTATAAATATTTTGGTTTGGTTTATTTACTGTTTGTTTAAATCAATCCTTAACTCATTGGAAGTTTAATGGTAAACGTACTTCCTTTGTCCTTATGGGAGTCTACTATAATCTGCCCTTTATGTAATTCTACAATTTTTTTTACATAAGACAATCCTAAGCCCTGACCTTTTACATTGTGAATATTTCCGGTTTCTTCCCTGAAGAATTTTTCGAAAATTTTCGTCTTATTTTGAGTTTCCATACCCATTCCTTTATCTGAAATTTCGATTACATATAAATGTCCTTCATTACTTGTTTTTACATGAATTTCAGGTGCATCAGGTGAATATTTATTGGCATTGTCCAAAAGATTTACCAACATATTCGAAACGTGAAATTCATCTATTTTAAAGATGTAATTTGTGGCATTAAACTCCTGTGTCAGGGAGCCGTTTCTTTGCTTAACGATCAGATTAAATGATTCTGTAGTTTTCTTAATCAATTCTCTTACATTAGTCTCCTTTAAGAATAGTTTTACTTCATTTCTTTCAAGTTTAGACATATTAAGAACGTTTTCCACTTGTTTTTTCATCCTTAGATTTTCCTGCTTGATCAGTTCTGAATAATACTTTACTTTATCAGGATTGGTTGCAATTTTATCATTTGCCAAAGAATCTGTTGCTACAGAAATCGTTGCCAAAGGAGTCTTAAACTCGTGAGACATGTTGTTGATAAAATCTGTTTTCACTTCTGCGAGTTTTTTCTGCCTCATCATATAATTAATGGAAATAATATAAATCCCCAGAATAGTTAACAAGGAAAGGAAAGTTCCCAAGAGCATCGGCCAATTATTCATAGCCAGAGAATATTCTTTTTTAGGAAAAACTAAAGCTAAAGTGTATAGTGTACGTTCTTTATTGTCAGTGAAAAGAGGATAACTATAGGTATTATTATCTTTTTTTTCGGCGTAAATTTTATTTGTAACACTTGTAAGTTTGTTATTTTTATCAATAACTCCATATCCAAATTTCGCAGATATTCCTCTTATTTTCAGTTCTTTAGAAATGATAGAGTCTAGAACGTTGGGATCTACTCTTTTTGTAATGGGTAAATTATTTCCGTTTACCTTGACAAATTCTTTCATGGCATAATCACCATTTTCAATTTCTCTATTAAGCTCAGCTGTCAGAAGTTCACGGTTTGTTGTATCTCGTTTTACCTTATAAGCCGCTTCATCACTGTAGAGTGTAGTCCATTTTATAGAATCTCCCTTTTGAGAAATGGGAAGCTGGTTTTTTGAAATAATATTTTTAGAATAAATGATTTGTCTCTGAGTCCCCGAATCTTCTACCTGTTGAATCGTCGTTAAAGAAGGTTGCTCACTATTGGCAAGTATGTTGTTTCTTAAATTATTATTATCCTGATTTAGATATTTGTCAACTTCGATTTCGCCAATATTTTTTGAAACATTTTCCAATGCAGAATAAACTTTATTGGAAAAATCCTGTTCAAGAGTTCCATAATAACGTTTCAGCCAATAAAATTGGAGCGTAACGAAAACAATCAGTGAGATTGTCATAAACACCGAAATTATTGGGATGAATTTATTATTCATTTACTTTATTTTATAAGTTTTTTTAAAAAAGTGAATGTTAAAATTAATTATTTTAAGACTTGATAAACAAAAAACGAGCCAAAAAATTGTGTAATTTTTCTTAAAACAGTGTTTTTTAACATTTATTTATAAATTTTCAATTACTTGCCATATGAAAAGTATGGCTACAGAATAAAGAGTTAGCTTTGTTTTAAACAAAATATTATTATGGAATCTGATATCATTTTTAACAAAGATTTTGATTCAAACAGTGTTTATGTCATGAAAATTTATAGCGCTGATGTCTCAAAAGTATGGAATTATTTTACCCAGTCTGAATTATTAGATGAGTGGTGGGCTCCAAAACCTTGGAAATGCGAAACAAAAAACCAGGACTTTAAAGAAGGCGGAATATGGTTGTATTCAATGGTTGGCCCGGAAGAAGAGAGACATTATGCTAGGGTAAAATATGGTGAAATCATGGAACATAGAAGTTTCGACGGAGTTGATGCTTTTTGTGATGAAAACGGTACAATTAATGAAAATTTTGGGCGGTCGAAATGGCTATTCGGTTTCACGGGTGTAGAAGAGGGAACAAAAGTGACAATAAATATTCATTTTCAGACAAAAGAAGCAATGCAGCAGCAACTGGATATGGGTTTTGAGGAAGGTTTTAAAATGGGCTTGAATCAATTAGAACAAATTTTGAAAAAACAATAGTAACAATAAAAAACGGTAAGCAATATTGCTTACCGTTTTTTATTTAAATCAATTCTTCATCCTGAAAATACTGAATAATTGCTTTTTTCATAAGCAGGGTCTGCTCATTCGGACGTAATTCAGGCAGTTCTTCCAGCTGTTCAAAATGTGGCCATCCATCTTCGTAATGCGAAAATTTATAGTACCCGAAGGGTTCCAGTAATCTGCAAACTGCGATGTGAAGAATATTTAATTTATCGTCTTTTGTATATTTCTGTTGGCCGCTTCCCAATTCCTGAAGCCCGATTAAAAAAAGTAATGTTTCAATCGGTGGATCTTTTTCAGTCTCAAAATTTTCAATGAAAAACTGTTCTATTTTTTTCCAGTATTCCGCTTCGTTAATCATCTTTTTTGTTTTCTAATTTTAATAAAAATGCATATTCCAATGCATCTTCTTTTAGTGACTCAAATCTCCCGCTTGCACCTCCATGCCCCGAACTCATATCTGTTTTGAAAACTAACAGATTATTGTCGGTTTTCAATTCTCTCAATTTTGCTGTCCATTTTGCAGGTTCCCAATATTGAACCTGAGAATCGTGCAGTCCGGTGGTAATAAGCATATGAGGATAGTCCTTTGCCTCAACATTATCGTAGGGTGAATATTCTTTCATATAATGATAATATTCTTTGTCATTTGGGTTTCCCCATTCGTCGTACTCCCCGGTTGTCAAAGGAATTGTTTCGTCCAGCATTGTTGTAACAACATCCACAAAAGGAACCTGTGCCACAATTCCGTTGAATAAAGCAGGTTCGTAATTTATAACTGCTCCGACTAACAATCCTCCGGCACTTCCGCCCATTGCATAAAGGTGTTTTGATGAGGTGTAACTTTTTTTAATCAAATATTTTCCTGCATCAATAAAATCGAAGAACGTATTCTTCTTAAACAACATTTTTCCGTCTTCATACCATTCTCTTCCTAAATATTCACCACCCCTGATATGGGCAATTGCATAGATAAAACCTCTGTCTAGAATTGACAATCTTACATTTGAAAAACTAGCATCAACAGTATGTCCGTAGCTTCCATAGCCATATAAAAGAAGAGGGGTATCAGCAGATTTTTCCGTGTTTTTATGATAGACTAAAGAAATAGGGATTTTTGTTTTTCCGTCCCTTGAATCTGCCCAGATTCTTTCGGAAATATAATTTTCAGGGAAAAAGTTTCCGCCTAAAACTTCCTGTTGTTTTAGGAGTTTTGTTGTTTTTTCCTTCATATTATATTCATAAGTAGAGCTTGGTTGTGTCAGTGAAGTATATCCGTAACGTAAAACTTCAGTGTCAAATTCCAGGTTAATACCAATATAAGCGGTATAAGTAGGATCCGAGAAAGGTAAATAATAGGACTCCTGAGTCTTTTCATCAATGATTTTTATCTGTAACAGGCCTTCTTCTCTTTCTTCGAGAACCAGATAATTTCTGAAAATTTCAAAACCTTCCAATAAAACTTCCGGACGGTGAGGAATTACATCTATCCAGTTTTCTTTTCTGCAATTAGTAATTTTTGCTTTTACAATTTTAAAATTAAATGCATCATCTGCATTAGTAATAATGTAAAATTCATCTTCATAATGCTCAACAGAATATTCCAAATCATCGATTCTAGGCTGGATAACCGTCCAATCTGCAAAGACATTGTCAGCGGGAATAAATCTGTGTTCATCAGAAATCGTACTCGAGCTCGCAATAAAAATATATTCTAAAGATTTTGTCTTAAAAACATTCACATCAAAAGTATCATCCTCTTCATGAAAAATTAAAACATCTTCCGAGGCATCTGTCCCTAATTTATGTCTGTATACCTGAAACGCACGTAAACTTTCATCCTTTCTGATATAAAAAACATGTTCGTTATCATTGGCCCAAACTGTTTTTCCTGTTGTGTTTTCAATTTTATCTGAAAGAAATTCTCCAGTCTTTAAGTTTTTAAAATTGATGGAATAGATTCTCCTGCCTACATTATCTGCTGAAAAAGAAACCAATTCATTATTGGGGCTGACAGCAAGGCTTCCAACTTCGAAGAAGTTTTCGCCTTGTGCTAAAATATTGACATCGACAACAATTTCTTCTTCGTTGTCTAAGCTTTTATGTTTTCTGCAAAAAATTGGATATTCTTTTCCTTCCTCGTAACGAACGATATACCAATATTCATTGAAAAAATAAGGTAAAGATTCATCATCTTTTTTGTATCGGGCTTTCATTTCCTCGAAAAGTTTTTCCTGTAGTTCCTCTGTGTCTTGCATTACAAAATCTGCATATGCATTTTCTTCTTCAAGGTATTTTGTGACTTCGGGATTTTCTCTTTCGTTGAGCCAGAAATAATTGTCAATTCTTTTATCTCCGTGTATTTCTAGTGATTTTTCTATTTTTTTTGCCTGTGGAGCTTTCATCCGGATTTATAATTTTTTAATTTTGCGGTGAAATGTATTATTTTTCTCTTTTTGAAGGAGTTTTAGATGAACATTTCTTCAATATTAATTCTTGTTCAAATTTAATTAAAAAAAAACCATCTTTCCTTTGTTGAAAAGACGGTTATTTTATGTTTTGTATTAAAATCTATTTGTGAAGGCTTTTAATATACTTTTCAAGTGCCATTGTCATAGATGGCGTTTCCTTTGTGGGAGCCATTAGGTTTACTTCCAAGCCAGCTTCCTCTGCCATCGCTAAAGTTGTATTTCCGAAAACGGCAATCTTTGTATCTTCTTGTTTGAAATCGGGAAAATTCTGTTGTAAAGATTTGATTCCTTGCGGGCTGAAGAAAATCAGCATATCGTAATCTTTAATATTAATATCCGTTAGATCACTGCAGACTGTTCTGTACATGATGGCTCTTGTCCAGTCAATATTTGCTGTATCTAAAGTTTTAATGATATCAGGGCTTAGAACATCAGAAGATGGCAGCAGATACTTTTCAGTTGGAAATTTTTTGAAAAGCGGTGCCAGATCTGAGAAGTTTTTCTCCCCAAAACTGATTTTTCTTTTTCTGTATACAATATGTTTCTGAAGGTAATTGGCAATTGCTTCAGATTGACAAATGTATCTCATTGTATCCGGAACAGCAAAACGCAGCTCTTCCGCAAGTCTAAAGTAATGATCTATTGCATTTTTGCTTGTAAAGATAATCCCTGTATATTGCGTAAGATCAATTTTCTGTGTTCTTAACTCTTTGTTGTCAACTCCCTCGACGTGGATAAAAGGACGGAAATCAATTTTTATTTTTTCCTTTTTCGCTATATCCAGATAAGGAGACGACTCACTAGGCGCTGGTTGAGAAACCAATATAGACTTTATTCTCATCATTGACTTTTATTAAAAAAATAACAATTTCCAAAGCAACAATAATGGAGCGATTTGGAGGGTGCAAATATACAAAAATTTATAATACCATTTTTCAGGTAAGATCTTGTTCTTGTGAAATAAATAGAAAAAAATCTTAAAAATAAATACGAACCCAAAGAAGTATAAATAATATAAAAACATTTTATTTCTGTCGACCGGGAAATAATACTGGGTGATACAGAGGATTATAAGTAAAAATGATAAGACAAAGTAAAATTTTGTAGAGGTAAAATAAAAAATTAACCATTTTTTTCCATCTCCTATACTCTGGTAAAATAAAAAACCAAATGTAGACTTTGCTAAATAAAATAAAGTGACGGCCATTAAAGTATACCCGAATTTGTTTGCCTGAAATCCTAAAATTTGTAAATCAGCAATATATTTTGGTACCACAGGAATGTATTGGGAGATTAAAATACTCAAAGTAAGTACAGTTACACAGGATGTAATCACCCAACTCGGCAGGTTGTTGCTTGCATCAAAATATTTTTGAAGCAGAAAGTCTCTCAGATTGGCATCTCTTTCTATAATATTCATCATGAAAATAAACAAAAAGACGCATCCCAGTAGTATAAAGATTACCCAATCATTGTTCTCAGGTATTCTTACATTATTTATAAAGTTTTGTGATAACGGCAAAGGAATGTTTTTTGCAAAATTATAGATTATTTTGTATAAAATAAAAAGGTTAAATAAACTATCTTTGCAAACTGAAATGAAAAAACTCGTCATCATCCCAACTTACAATGAAAAGGAAAATATAGAAAATATAATTTCCGCGGTTTTTGCATTGGAGGATGACTTTCATATTTTGGTTGTGGATGACTCGTCTCCAGACGGAACGGGTGAAGTGGTGAAAAATTTACAGAAGCAATTTCCGCATTATCTGCATTTGTCAATAAGACATGTGAAAGATGGTTTGGGAAAAGCATATATTCACGGATTCAAATGGGCTATTGAAAATAATTACGATTATATCTTCGAGATGGATGCCGATTTTTCTCACAATCCAAATGATTTGCCAAAGCTCTTTGAAGCCTGTAAAAATGCAGATATGGTCATCGGTTCACGTTATTCTAAAGGGGTAAATGTAGTAAACTGGCCTATGGGGAGGGTTTTACTTTCTTATTTTGCATCAAAGTATGTGAGATTTGTTTTAGGGCTTCCGATTCATGATACAACAGCAGGTTTTGTTTGTTTTTCAAGAAAAGTTTTGGAGGAAATTGGGTTGAATAATGTAAGGCTTAAAGGTTACGGATTTCAGATAGAAATGAAATTCAGAGCTTTTAAAAAAGGTTTCAAAATTGTAGAGGTGCCTATTATTTTTACCAACCGAATCTTGGGAGAAAGCAAAATGAACGGCGGAATTATTCATGAAGCTGTTTTTGGGGTGTTAAATTTAAAATGGAAATCGTTAATCAATAAATTATGAAAAAACTGATCTTACTTTTTGTTTTGATGGTTGTATTTTCATGTACAGATTATATTGATAAGCCTAAAAATCTGGTTGCTGAAGATACAATGGCAGAGATTTTGGCAGATTTGGCTCTTAATGATCAGGCAACCTTTACTTTTAAAGATACAAATCTGGAAGCCGGAACAAGATATGTTCTTAAAGCTCACAACGTAAAACCAGCTGATTTTGTAGAAAGTTTTAAGTATTACGTGATGAAACAGCAGATGAAAGGAATTGCTGAAAACGCGCAGGAAGTTTTATTAAAAAAAGATCCGAAAGCGGAAAAATATGTACAGGATAAACTCAAAAGCGGAAATGTTCCGAATTTGGAGAGATAAATATGATGCAAAAATTTTTTAATATAGAAAAGACCTCTGAGGGGAAGGCTAGAGCGGGAGAAATTACTACAGATCACGGTAAAATTCAGACGCCAATTTTTATGCCTGTAGGAACTGTGGCGAGTGTAAAGACAGTTCACCAAAGAGAATTAAAAGAAGACATAAAAGCCCAGATTATTTTGGGCAACACATATCATTTATACCTTCGCCCCGGCATGGAAACGATGCAGGAGGCAGGAGGTTTGCATAAATTCATGAACTGGGATCTTCCTATTCTTACAGATTCAGGAGGTTTTCAGGTGTTTTCTCTTGCAAGCAGCAGAAAAATGACAGAAGAAGGAGCAAAATTCAAATCTCATATTGATGGGAGTTATCACATGTTTTCTCCGGAGAAGTCAATGGAAATACAAAGGCAAATAGGAGCAGATATTTTCATGGCTTTTGATGAGTGTACGCCTTATCCTTGCGAATACAACCAGGCAAAAACATCAATGGAACTTACCCACCGCTGGTTAAAAAGATGTATTGATTGGACTGAAAATAACCCTGAGTTGTACGGTCACAAACAAAGACTTTTCCCAATTGTTCAGGGCTCAACTTATTCAGATTTAAGAAAAATTTCTGCTGAGGTAATTTCGGAAGCCGGCGCTGAAGGAAATGCTATCGGGGGGCTTTCTGTGGGTGAGCCTGAAGAAGAAATGTACAGAATTACCGATGAGGTTACCGATATTTTACCAAAAGAGAAACCTAGATATTTAATGGGAGTGGGTACTCCGTGGAATATTTTGGAATCAATTGGTTTGGGAATTGACATGATGGATTGTGTAATGCCTACAAGAAATGCAAGAAATGCAATGCTTTTCACCTGGCAGGGCGTGATGAATATGAAAAATGAAAAGTGGAAAAAAGATTTTTCGCCTTTAGATGAGTTTGGAACAAGTTTCGTAGATAGAGAATATTCAAAAGCGTATCTGAGACATTTATTTGTTTCTAAAGAATATTTGGCCAAACAAATTGCGTCAATTCATAACTTAGCTTTTTATTTAGATTTGGTAAAAGTAGCGAGAGAGCATATTATTGCAGGAGATTTCTACGAATGGAAGAATTCTGTAGTGCCTGTTCTCAGACAAAGACTTTAAAATATAACAAATGCTGAAGATTGTAGATAAATATATCATCAAAAAGTATCTTGGAACTTTCAGTTTCATGCTGATATTGCTGTCTATAGTTGTTCTCGTAATCGATGTGCAGCAAAAGATTCCAAGGATTGAAAATGCAAAAGCATTGGATCCTAAAATGGATTTGATGTACTTTTTAATCCATTTTTATCCTTTCTGGATTTTGAATCTGGTTGTTACCTTTTTATCGATTTTAGTTTTTATTTCTGTGATTTATTTTACCTCCAGAATGGCAAATAATACTGAAATTGTTGCTATTATCAGTAGTGGAGCAAGTTTTCACAGATTTGCCAGACCCTATTTGGTAACTTCGGTATTTATTGCTTTGATTTCTCTTACGGTAAATCATATGGTTTTGCCATGGGCGAATATCAAAAAGAATGCGTTGGAGGCATATACCTATAACTCCACCAATAAAGAGAAAATTTTAGGTACAGCACCAGCTTCTGCCCAGCTGAGTAAAACGGAATATATTTTTGTTAATTCCTGGAATAAAAAAGAAAGAAGAGGAAGTGGTTTCGTATTTCAAAGGTTTGATAAAAAAAGAAGGCTGCTTTATGAATTAAAAGCCTCCGAGGTATATTGGGATCAGGCTAAAAAGCAATTCGTCTTAAATAATTATACAGAAAAAACCATCAACAAAGATGATTCTGAGAAATTAGCAAACAATTACGAGTTAAGAAAAAGCTTCGGGCATGCACCGGAAGAACTCTTCCCGAATGAGCTTTTAGGTCAGAATAAAACTACCCCGGAACTAATAAAGTTCATCGAAAGAGAAAAGGAAAAAGGAAACGGAAACCTGAATTCATATTTAAATGAACTTTATCAAAGAACTTCAATGCCTGTTTCTATTGTTATTCTGACGTTTTTGGCGCTTTCCCTTGCTTCTCAGAAGAAAAGAGGAGGACTGGGAGTCAACCTTGCATTAGGTATTTCTTTAGCCTTTGTTTTTGTCTTTTCTTTTGAAGCTTTAAAGGTGGTTTCTGAAAATAAAAGTATGACTCCAATGTTGGCAATGTGGTTTCCAAATATTGTTTTCTTCCCGATCGCCTTGATTTTATATCTTAAAAGAGCAAATCAATAAAGAAGCTTTATCTCTTTATGATAAAAAGATCTTAACCCATCTTCAAACTCAATCCAGACTTCACCTTTTTCATCAACATGTCTTATAATGCCATTTTGTCTCTTTTTGTCTAATTCAAAAACGGAAATCTCATCTTTACGAAATAAGTTTTGATTAAATTGATGAATAATTTTGTCATCAGAAGGAATGATTTTCAGTTTTTCAACTAAAAAATCATGAAGATGTAAGGCTGTCTCATTTAGATCAAAAACTTGATTTGTCTGCGTCAAAAGCGAGCCAGCATTAGATATTTCATCAAATGTATCTTGAAGAATATTGATTCCGGAACCTATGATAAAATAATTATTTTGATTTATTTTCTTTTTTTCAATCAGAATCCCGACAATTTTTTTATTTTTAAGGATAAGATCGTTTGGCCACTTTATTTTTACCTTGTTTTCAGTCAAATTGGCAATGAAATCCCTGATAAGAATTGCGGTATAGTAATTGAACATAAAATCAGAGCACGTAAAATTTTCGACTTTTACGGCTAAAGTGTAAGCTAAATTTTTTTCGGCAGTAGAAGACCATGTATTTCCATATTGTCCGCGGCCTTTGGTTTGATTGAATGTGTGTAAACCGATAAAATCTGAATTTTCGTAAAGTAAAAACTTAGATATTTCGTCATTAGTAGAAGAACACTCTTTTAAATAGAACAGATGAGGCATTTAAGAAAACTTTAAGACTTTAAAGGGTTAAAAATAAGGCTAAAGTAAAGAAAAAACAATAAATTTGCAGATTATAGATATTTTAATGAATAAAACAGCAGAAAAGCAAGCGCTAATAGATAAAATTGTTGAGGCTATCCAGGATGTAAAGGGTGAAGATATTTTAATTTTTGATCTTTCGAAGATTGAAAATTCAGTAGCGGAAACTTTTATAATTTGTAGCGGAAACTCAAATACACAAGTGTCTGCATTAGCGGGGAGTGTAGAGAAAAAAGTAAGAAACGATCTAAAGGACAGACCTTGGCATGTAGAGGGTACAGAAAATTCTATGTGGGTGTTGGTTGATTATGTTACAGTGGTAGTTCACATTTTCCAGAAAGAAGTACGTGAGTACTATGATATTGAAGAGCTTTGGGGAGATGCAGAAATTACAAAAATCGAAAATGAATTTTAAATTTTAAAAAGTATAAATGAACAATAAAGGATTTAACTGGTTTTTTCCGATTGCGATCATAGCTCTTTTGCTATTCTTTATTCCGAATTTCTTCGGAGACAGCAATGCAAAATCTATAGATGAGGACGAGTTTTTCCAAGTCATGCAATCCGGGAAAGTTCAGAACATATTGATATATAAGGATACTGAAAAGGCTGATGTTTTCTTAACTCAAGCTGCGAAAACAGCGATGGTGAATAAAAAAACCAAAGAGAATGATCCTTTTTCAGCATTCGAAATGGCTCCAAAAGCAGATTACACTGTGAAATATGGAGATCTTCAGCTTTTCCTTCAAAAGTTTGATCAGGTAAAAGCAAGTAACACAAACATTAAAACAACAAAAGACTACGGAGCGGGTAAAAGCCCATTCATGGATATTTTGGTTTCAGCATTAATCTGGATTGCCATTTTAGGATTATTCTATTTCTTGCTTTTCAGAAAAATGGGAAGTGGCGGAGGTCCCGGAGGACAAATTTTCTCCATCGGAAAATCTAAAGCAAAACTGTTTGACGAAAAAGAAAAAATTCAGGTAACATTCAAAGATGTGGCAGGCTTGGAAGGAGCAAAAGAAGAGGTGCAGGAAGTTGTAGATTTCCTGAAAAATTCTGAAAAATATACAAAACTGGGAGGTAAAATTCCTAAAGGTGTACTTTTGGTAGGGCCTCCGGGGACAGGTAAAACGTTATTGGCAAAAGCGGTAGCGGGTGAAGCTAAAGTTCCTTTCTTTTCGCTGTCAGGTTCTGATTTCGTAGAAATGTTCGTTGGAGTAGGTGCTTCGAGAGTGAGGGATTTATTTGCGCAGGCAAAAGCTAAATCTCCTGCAATTATCTTTATTGATGAGATTGATGCTATCGGGCGTGCAAGAGGGAAAAACAATTTTTCCGGTGGAAATGACGAAAGAGAAAATACATTGAATCAGCTTCTTACAGAAATGGATGGTTTTGGAACAGATACAAACGTAATTGTGATGGCTGCTACCAACAGAGCTGATATTCTTGATAAAGCATTAATGAGAGCAGGGCGTTTTGACCGTTCAATCTTTGTAGACCTTCCTGAATTACACGAAAGAAGACAAATTTTTGATGTTCACTTAAAGAAGATCAAGCTTGATGATACTGTAGACAGAGAATTTTTAGCAAAACAAACTCCTGGATTCAGTGGAGCAGACATTGCCAATGTTTGTAACGAAGCGGCATTGATTGCTGCCAGAAATAATCATACCTCGGTAACAAAACAGGATTTTCTTGACGCTGTAGACAGAATCATCGGAGGTCTTGAAAAGAAAAATAAAGCTATCAAACCTTCTGAAAAGAAAAGAGTGGCTTATCATGAAGCAGGACACGCTACTATCTCTTGGCTGGTAGAACATGCTTCGCCACTTTTAAAGGTAACAATTGTGCCGAGAGGACGTTCTTTGGGAGCAGCCTGGTATCTTCCTGAAGAAAGACAGTTGACTACTACTGAGCAAATGCTAGACGAGTTATGTGCAACTTTGGGAGGCAGGGCAGCAGAACAGGTTATTTTTAATAATATTTCTACAGGTGCGCTTTCCGACTTGGAAAGTGTTACAAAAAGAGCTCAGGCAATGGTTACGATTTATGGTTTGAGCCCGAATATCGGTAATATTTCTTATTATGACAGCTCAGGCCAGGGTGAATATAATTTCGGAAAACCTTATTCTGAAGAAACTGCGAAGAAAATTGATATAGAAATAAAATCTATTATCGAAAATCAATATGACAGAGCTATTCAGATTCTTACGGAGAATAAAGATAAGCTTGATGCTTTGGCAAATAAACTTTTAGAAAAAGAAGTTATTTTCCGTGAAGATTTAGAGGAAATATTCGGAAAAAGAGCGTGGGATCCTGAATTGACAGAGAAGCCCGTTACCAATACAATTCCTGATGTAAAGGAATCGGAAGATGAAGCTATTATTAAGGATAAAGAAGAGGAAAGCGAAATTCAGGCTCCTGAAAGCCCTACTCAACTTTAAAATTCTTAGATAAATTAGAGATATAAACCTGACAATACTAAAATTGTCAGGTTTTTTCATATTTAGCGACATATTTTAGAAGCTATTGTAATTAATTTTTTATTTTTGTATAAAGTTGACTAAAAATAAATTAAGTTGAATTTATTCAAGAGAATTGTAAGCAAACTGACTAACCAGCCTGAGGAAGAAGATAATCAGAGTTTGGAGAAACTAGGGGACTCGCTGAAAAATGCGGATCTCGACTATAAGTTTGCGCAGTTATTTACGCATACCGGGGGATTTTTTAATTATTGTGCAGATGAAGCGGAAGCTCTACAGACTTTACACCAAATAATCAAAATAGAGGGAATCAACAATGTTTTTTGTTGGGATAAGGAACTGCAGAACTTTTTAAATGTCGCGAAAGCACCTTATTCATCTGAATTGCAACCGTCAAATGATGCAGCATTCATCACTTGTGAATATCTCATCGCATATGACGGAAGAATTATGCTTTCTCACAATAATATTCTTCATTATCATTCATCCAGATTACCGGATAAGATTATCATCATGGCTAATGTTTCGCAGATTGTGAATAACCTGAATGATGCAATGGGTAAAATAAAGAGAAATGGAAATATAAAGAACCTTACTTCCATCAGCGGAAGTCAGTCAAAATTGGATGCCTCTTCTAATTCTAATACGAAACTATTTTTATTGTTGCTTGAGGATTAAGCATCAACTTTCTAAATTTTAAATTTTGGACAAAAACCTTATTCAAAGAACCGTTTCCGGGATTGCTTACGTTGCGATTATTATTTTTTGTACAACTCCGTTCGGAGCACAATTAATCAACAGTATCTCGCCGGATCTTATCCAGCAGCAATATCTTTATTATGCTTTAATCTTACTTTTGTTAGCTGTTGGTTCTTGGGAATGTGTGAAAATCATGAAGTTTGGAAAAGGATATGAAAAATGGGTGGTTTTTCCGCTTATTGGATTTATATTTTATATTTTTTCAAAAAGATATTTTCATCATGATTTCTTTTTTGATTTCAGGCTAAGCGAAATTTTGGCTCTTGCTTTAATATTGATAGCTGTTATTACCTTATTTAAATATCCGAACGAATTATACTTTGATAGCGGAAAATTGATTTTTACGGTCATTTATGCTGCTTTACCGTTTTGCTTTGCATTAGGTTTGCCAAAATATTCAACATTTGAAAATACATTCACGTTAGAAGTTCTTTTCCTGTTTGTCCTGATTTGGAGTAGCGATACTTTTGCTTATTTGGTAGGAAAATTTTTCGGAAAACATAAAATGGCTCCTAAAATTTCACCTAAAAAAACCTGGGAAGGGTACATAGGAGGAGTTGTTTTAACTTTAGTACTGTCTTTTTTTATTGAAAAATATAATCACGACCTTCGTGGAAACTGGATGGTTGTTGGGTTTCTAGTGGCTGCATTTGCTCCTTTGGGAGATTTGGTAGAAAGTCAATTGAAAAGAAATTTTGGTGTAAAAGACAGTGGAAACATCATTCCCGGGCATGGAGGAGTATTAGACAGGCTTGATAGTTTCATAATCTGTGCGCCTGTCGTATATTTGTACTTTATTTTAGAAAAATTCATTTAATCTCATGAAACTACACAGAGAATCGAAAGGAACGATTACCGTAGCAACCATACTTTTTATAATACTTGGTGTTTTAGCTATTTATTTCCTTAAAATGTGGTCGCTGCTTATCATTATGCCATTATTAGTGGTTTACAGTTTGGTATTTTGGTTCTTCAGAGTTCCGGACCGTGATATTCTTGAACACAGAGAAAATGTAATTGCTCCGGTTGACGGGAAAGTGGTAATGATAAAAGAAGTGGACGAAGATGAATTCATAAAAGGAAAAGCGATTCAGGTTTCTATCTTTATGTCTCCTCTGAACGTTCATATTTGCAGATATCCTGTTTCAGGAAAAGTAATTTATAAAAAATACCATCCGGGAAAATATCTCGTGGCCTGGCATGAGAAATCTTCTACAGAAAACGAGAGGACAACGGTAGCTGTTGAAAGTTTGACGAATCACAAAGTGGTCTTCAGACAGATTGCAGGATATGTTGCAAGAAGAATTGTTTTCTATTGTAATGAAGGGGATAATGCAAAAGCGGGGCATGAGTTTGGTTTCATTAAATTCGGTTCAAGAATGGATGTTTTCCTGCCTTTAGATACTGAAATCATTTGCAAAATAGGTGATATTACAAAAGGAGGATTGGATGTCATTGCCAGAATGAAAGAAAATTAAAATATAATTAATATAAAAATCAAGAAGGGGAAATTTAAAAGTTTCCTCTTTTTTGTTTTTGTAAACAGCCTTTGGTGTTATTTAATATAAGTTTTAACTTCCTGAATTAAGTTTAAAATAAAATCAACGGGCAAATCTTCCTCCATGTCAATTAAAAGGATTTTAAACTTCTTTCTGTCTTCCTGTAAAAGCTCAGGATAATCAAGCTTATCACCATGATAAAAACTTACATAATGTTTTTTGTGCTTTTTGCTGTAGTACAGATAACAGAGCATTTTCCTTTTATACTTAAAAAATGGCAATCCGAAACTCATTGTTTCTGTGATATTTTCGGTATCAGATTCCAGTATTCTTTTGCGTAAAAAAAGAAGAGTACTTCTGGCAGGCTCTTCAATTCTGTAGAAATACTCTTGTATGGGATTCATTTTAAATGCTATGTAAATGGTTTCGTTTTAATCAAAATTCTGAAGCTCGACAAGCTTGTTGTACATTCCTTTTTTAGCAATTAGGTCATGGTGGGTTCCCTGTTCTACAATGTCTCCTTTTTCCATGACCACTATCCAATCTGCTTTCTGGATGGTTGAAAGCCTGTGTGCGATAACTAAAGATGTTCTGTTTTCCATCATTTTTTCTAAAGCATCCTGAACAAATCTTTCCGATTCTGTATCCAATGCGGACGTGGCTTCATCCAAAATCATGATAGGAGGGTTTTTCAATACCGCTCTTGCAATAGAAACCCTTTGTTTTTGGCCTCCGGAGAGTTTACCCCCATCATCTCCGATATTTGAATCGTACCCTTCAGGAAGTCCGGTAATAAATGAATCTGCATTGGCAATTTTTGCTGCGGCAATTACTTCTTCCCTGGTTGCATCAGGTTTACCCATCAAAATATTATTGTAAACAGAATCATTAAATAAAACAGATTCTTGTGTTACCATACCTAAAAGCTGACGGTATTCTTTTAATTTTAAATGTTTAATGTTGGTTCCGTCAATCAAGATTTCTCCTTCTGAAACATCATAAAATCTTGCTAAAAGATTAGCAATTGTAGTTTTACCACTGCCACTTTGTCCCACAAGAGCCACCGTTTTTCCTTTTGGAATATTCAGTGAGAAGTTTTTAAGAATCGTGTGATCCTTATCATAGTAAAAGCCAATATTGTTAAATTCAATTGAATTATTTAACGTAGAAATTGAAACAGGGTTAGCGATTTCATCGATTTTCACGTCTGCATCAAGGATTTCCAAAACTCTTTCAAGAGAAGCTTCTCCTTTCTGAACATTGGAAATCGATTGAGATAAACTTTTCACAGGTGGCAAAATCTGGAAGAAAATACCAAGGAAAACAAGAAAATCTGCAGGAGAAATACTTTGTTCCACAATAATTTGTTTCCCACCGTACCAAGCGATAATTAAGAAAGTAACTGAACCTAAAAACTCGCTCATGGGCGATGCCAATTCTTTCTTTCTGCCTAATCTTATTGAGCTGTTGATCCATTTTTGCATAGACTGCATAAAACGGTAGTCCATTATTTTTTCTGCACTGAAAATCTTAATCACTTTTGTGGATTTCAGGGTTTCATCTACAATAGAAAAAATATTTCCCATTTCATTCTGAGCTTCGTGAGAATCTTTTTTCAGGCTTTTCCCTATCAAAGCAATCATAGTTCCCATTACCGGCAGTACCAAAAGTGAGAAAAGTGTCATTTCTGTACTCAGGAAGAAAAGTGTTACTAAGGTACTGATTAGCATAAATGGTGCGTTGATCAATTCTACCAGGCTTCCCAAAATATTACCTTCAACTTCGCCTACATCGTTAGACATACGAGACATCAAATCTCCCTTTCTGCTTTCCGTAAAAAAGGAAACGGGTAAAGAAAGTATCTTTCTGTACATCGCTCCACGAAGATCTTTGGTAACTCCTACACGGTAATTGATCAATAAAAACGAACCTAAATATCTGAAAAGGTTTCTCAGTAAAAACATAAAAGCTGTTATCACGCAGAGCCAAGCCAAAACGGTAAGGGCGCCATATTCTGTTACTAAACTCTGAACATAATAATTGGCATATTCTTTTGCATAAGAGAAAAAATCTAAAATTTCCCCCGAATAAACAGGCGGAGTACTGTATTTTTTAGCCTCAATAGTCCCGAAAAGCATTCCCAAAACGGGTAAAATAGTTCCCAAGGATGCAATCTGGAAAACAGAATACATAAGGTTGAAAAATAAGCTTCCGTAGATGTATTTTTGGTGGGGTCTTGCGAACTTTAGTATTTTGATATATTGGTTCATTCAATGAAAAAATTGGAAAACAAAATTACGTAATTTAAATGATAAGACGTTTTTCATCACTTTTTACTTTAATCAATATGTTTTAGTTCTGTTGCTTTTGTTACAGCTTTTAACAAATGAAATAGGATTAATTTAATTTTTACCCTTCATTTGAACAAAAAACCGTCACAACGGAGATTTTTTGTTTGGATTAAAATTTTATTAAAATTTCACTTTATCATTATATGTCGGAGCAAAATTCTTTGGAGTTAGTTTATCTAAAGTCTTTCCGAAATTATTGATGATTTGTGTTAGATTATCAAAATCAACAACATTAATATCATCATTTTCGTGGTGATAATGAGTAGCTTTCGTCATGTCAACGGTTGAGAAAGAATGTGCAATGATTTTCTTTTTTACAAAATTCACGTTATCTGATCTGTAAAATAATTGTTCGGAAGCATATGGGTCAGGATTGATTTTTAAACCATTCACTGCATTTTTATTGAAAGTTTCATCCAAATCTGAAAACTCATCACCGGTCATAAACAAAGCATTTTTTCCGAATTGAGATTCTGTTGCTACCATTTCAAAATTAAAAAGGGCAGTCATATTATTATAAATTTTATCTAAATTTTTATCCTGGGAAATTGCTTTTGATCCCAGCATTCCTTTTTCTTCACCATTAAAGGCCATAAAAACCATTGAAAATTCGGGGTTTTTATTTTTGAAATAATCTGCAATTCCTATCAAAGTTGTGATTCCGCTTGCGTCATCATCGGCTCCGTTATAAATGTTGTCATTCGGGTTACTGCTTGTTCCGATATGATCAAAATGCCCTGAGAAACCTAAATATTTGTCAGTTTTTCCTTTTTTAATTCCACAGACATTATAGACTGTTTTTCCTTTATAATCAAAGGGAACCAAATAGGAGCTTCCGGTACAGTATTCTAAATTATTCTCTTTGAAAAGTTTTGTAATATAATGGGCTGCATTTTCGTTTTCAACAGTTCCGATTTCTCGACCTTTCATTTCATCTGAAGCCAGAGTGGCGAGTACAGTTTGTATTCTTTCTTTTGAAACTTCCTGTGCGAAAGTAAATAGGGAGAAAAGTGAGAATGTAAGATAAGTTAGTTTTTTCATTTTAAATAAAATTTATAAATAATTTGTCGCAGCTTAAGTGGAAATGTTGCATGTAAAGAAAAAAAACAGCTCCTAAAAAGAAGCTGTTCTCACTCAAAAAATCGTTGTAAGGCTATCGAAGTCTGTCTACAGATTTTACGAGCCTCTCATCTTTCTTGATATAAACGTTGGCAATAAGCAAACAGATAATCGCAATCAATGGAAAAATTGGCTCAATACCCTTCTCAGGAAACTGAATTCCTCCGGATAATTTTAGTAACCAGTAAATCAATACACCAATCAACAAAGCGTTTATAATGATGCTGATGTTATTCAGCAAAATTTGTCTTTTTCTGTTTTTAAAGTTGAATACACTTAGTAATCCAACCAAAACAAGCATTACACAGCCAATATTTATCACAGGAATGCTGCTCAAAATGATAACATCTTGTCCTGTAACGAACAGAAACACAGCAGCTAAAACTGCTAAAAAAGTCCATATAGTCTGTATTCTTTGTAACATTGAATATTAAATTCTAGGCAAAAGTAGTATAAATTTTGCACAATTCAAAAATAAGTGTAGATTTGCATTATACAATGTACTTGAAAACAAAAGTCACCGGACTTACTTTTCTTACTCACAATTAATTACATTTTTACATTAAATATGTTTAACATAGAAACGTTAAGGTCAAAATCCGTAACGGAACTGACTAAAATCTTAAAGGATTTGGGCGTTAAGGTTGCAAGAAACAGCAATGAGAATGATAAAATCTTTGCAGTTCTTGACTTTCAAGCTTCTAACCCTAAAATTGCCAAAGATTATTTCAACAACACAGAAACCAGTATGAATGCTGAAGAAGCTGAAGCAGAAAAACCGGCAAAAGCTCCTGTGAAAAAGGCTGCACCGAAGAAGACTGCAGCAAAACCCAGACAAAATGCAACTGCAAAAGCAGCAGCTGAAGAAAAACCGGAAGAGAAAGAAGTGGTTTCAGAAGAGGTGAAAACTGAACAACCGCAAGAAGTGAAAACTGAAACGGTAACAACAGAGCCTCCAACTGAAAACCAAAATAAAAAGAAACGGAGAAGAGTTCCTGCAACAGATACGGGTAATACCGAAACAACTCCACAGCAGAAAACAGAAACTCCTAAAAACACAGAATCTCAGGAACCTGCTCCAGCAGAAGAAAAGCCGAATATCCCTCACCCTCAGGCTAGACCTCAAAAAGGACAAAACCATCCGCAAAACGGTGGAAACCAACATAGAAATCAAAACCCAAATCCTAACCAAAATCAAAATAGGCAACAGCAACAGCATTCTGAAAGACAGGACGATCATCACGACCACAAAAAAGAGTTCAATTTTGACGGAATGGTAAGTATTGAAGGAGTTTTAGAAATTTTACCTGATAACTACGGATTTTTACGCTCGTCAGATTTCAGTTATATTTCTTCTCCGGATGATGTATATGTTTCGACTGCCCAAATCAGGAATTTTGGTTTAAAAACGGGAGATACGGTAAGAGGAATTGTAAGGCTTCCAAAAGAAGGTGAGAAATATTTTTCATTGCTAAGACCAACGGAAGTTAACGGACGTGATTTAGCATTCATCAAAGATCGTGTTGCTTTTGAATATTTAACACCGCTTTTCCCGGAAGAGAAATTTAATCTAGCCGGTAATAATTCTACATTGTCTACAAGGATTGTTGATTTGTTTGCTCCAATTGGGAAAGGGCAAAGAGCGATGATTGTTGCCCAGCCTAAAACAGGTAAAACAATGCTTTTGAAGGATATTGCTAATTCTATTGCAGCAAACCATCCTGAAGTTTATATGATTGTACTTCTGATAGACGAGCGTCCTGAAGAAGTTACTGATATGGAAAGAAGCGTAAATGCAGAAGTTGTTGCATCTACATTTGATGAGGCGGCAGATAAGCACGTAAAAGTAGCTAACCTTGTTTTGGCAAAGGCTCAGAGAATGGTAGAGTGTGGGCATGATGTCGTGATTTTATTAGACTCTATTACAAGATTGGCAAGAGCTTACAATACAGTGACTCCTGCATCCGGTAAGGTACTTTCTGGTGGTGTGGACGCCAATGCGCTTCACAAGCCAAAAAGATTCTTCGGAGCTGCAAGAAAAATTGAGGGCGGCGGTTCATTAACTATTATTGCGACAGCACTTATCGATACAGGTTCTAAAATGGATGAGGTTATCTTTGAAGAATTCAAGGGAACAGGTAACATGGAGCTTCAGTTAGATAGAAAAATTGCCAACAGAAGAATTTATCCTGCAATTGATTTAGTTTCTTCCAGTACCCGTAGAGATGATTTGCTTCTGGATGAGGTAACTTCTCAAAGAATGTGGATTTTAAGAAAATATCTTTCTGAAATGAATCCTGTAGAAGCTATGGAATTTGTAAATAAAAATATGAAAGGAACCCGTAACAACGAAGAATTCCTCATGTCTATGAATAAATAAATTTGATTTTTATTAAATATAAAGCACAGATATTTTAAGTCTGTGCTTTTTTGTTGGAAGATAGAGAAAGTTGGCAGTTTAATCTTTATCTAAAAATTTAATCAGTCTAAATCAATATATCAATGTTAAAGATTTATTAAAGTAATCCCCATTTTTTGAAAATGGGCTAATTAATGGTTAACTTTGGATTATAACATTAAAAATAATAATTATGTCATTTGAATTACCAAAACTAGGATATGCTTACGATGCTTTAGAGCCGACTATTGATGCAAAAACTATGGAAATCCACCATACAAAGCACCACCAAGCATATATCGACAATTTAAATAATGCCATCAAAGGAACTGATTTAGAAGGGAAAACTATTGAGGAGATCTGCCAGACAGGAACTGATAAGCCGGCGGTAAGAAACAATGGTGGTGGTCATTTTAACCATTCATTGTTCTGGGAAATATTGACTCCGGGCGGAAGCAATGAGCCCGTAGGAAATGTAAAAGCTGCTATTGAAGCTTACGGTGGTTTTGAAAAGTTCAAAACTGATTTTTCTGATGCTGCTAAAACAAGATTTGGTTCAGGATGGGCTTGGTTGGTAAAAAATGCTGACGGTTCTGTTTCCGTATCTTCGACTCCGAATCAGGATAATCCATTAATGCCTGTTGCAGATGTTAAAGGAACTCCGGTTTTAGGGCTTGACGTTTGGGAGCACGCTTATTATTTAAACTACCAAAACAGAAGGCCTGATTATGTTGCAGCATTTTTCTCTGTGGTAAACTGGGATAAAGTTGAGGAATTATTCAACAAATAATTTTTAACTATTATAAAAGAAAAGGTTCAGAAGAAATTCTGAACCTTTTTTTGTTTGCTAATATCGTACGGCATCACTTCCTGTGAGTCCATTCATTTTTAAACCATATTTCCAGTTTACATAGGCGAAAACCTGATACAGTTTGTATTCAAATTTTAATCCGTAGTTTTCGTTAGAATCATAATCAATTGAGGATTCTATAATATTTCTATATCTGCCGGAAGCATAATAAGCATTCCATTCGTTGACTAAAATTGCATTTTTAGATTTTAAATAAGATTCCGAATATTGGCTCATCGGTTTGGCAATTGCATTCAGGAAATAATCATATTGTGTGTCAATTACTGTGATATCCCATTCTCCGTCTTCATTTTTGGCAGGTTTTATTTCATGTTCTTCTTTGTTGGCTTTAGGTTTAGTTTGAGAAAGGCAATTCAATGGAATAAAAGCCATTAATATTATTAAGATTAGATTTTTCATGACAGATTGTTTTGTACTAAAAAAGCACTCCAATAAGAGTGCCTTTCTTTATTTTTTTATATATTCTTTTTGAACGACTGAAACCGCAGGGAAGTGGTCACTATAACCTCCGGTGAATCTGTCACCATCCCAAGAACGTAAAGGATAGCCTTTCCATTGCCCTTCTTTATTTACTAAATAGGATGGAGCATAAATTTCAGCCTTGTAGATACTATAAGTAGGAGTTAATTTTTCAGGGGAATATAAATTTTTTGAAACAATAATCTGATCAAATAAGTTCGGGGCATCTCTGTATGCTAAAGAAGCTACTCCGGCTTTAAATAATTTATACATTAAATTATAATAAGGATATTTATCAGATAATTCGTTTGGATCTCCCACGGCGGTTAAGTATTTTTTTAAGCTTGGGCTTACAGGATCGTCATTGTAATCTCCCATTGAGAAAATTTTAATTCCCGGATTTTCTGTTGTGATTTTGTCCATTTCATTTTTCAAAACAGTTGCAGCAGCGTTTCTTTTTGCTTGTGAAATGGCTTCACCACCTCTTCTTGAAGGCCAGTGATTCATCAAAACGGCAACTTTCTCACCATCTAATAAGCCAATTGCAACCACAATGTCTCTTGTATATTCTCTTCTTCCGTCTTCATTAAAGATTTTGATTTCTTTTTTATATGAATTTAAAACAGAAAATCTTCCCTTTTGATAAATAATAGCAACATCAATACCTCTTGCATCATAAGAATTGAAGTGAACAATTCCATAATTACTTTTTGCTAATTGTGGCTGTTTGATTAAATCTTCAATTACCTGCCTGTTTTCAACCTCAATAAGTCCACAAATTGCAGGATTGTCATTGGTATATTGTCTTCCAAGTTCAGAAATTACCTGAGCTTCGTTAGCTAATTTTTGATTGTAAAACTTTGTACCCCATCTTTTAGGGCTGTTTTCAGTAAAATCGTCTGCTAAAATTTGTTTACGAATCACTTTTTTCCCAATCAGAAGCTCGTCGCTCCATTCTCCTTTATAATCTTCAGTTGTTTCTAAAAATTTTAAAGAATCTAAAGGTACACTTCTGTGGAAAGCAGGATTGGAAATGGATAGTGTTCCATCAATATAATCCGCAGAAGGAACTGTATCCCAAAGGTTTTCAACGTTTAAAAAACCTACAGCAGCTCTTTTTACCTGTTTTTGTTGTGAAAATGCAAATCCGTAACAAAAAACAGCTGCAGCGATTAAATATTTTTTCATTCTCTTAGTATATTCAAAAATTAAGGGGTTAAAAATACTAATTTTATATAAGAAAGATGTTAAAAATATTTTAACAAACTTTTTTTAACGATCGGAAGAGTTCATTTACATTTTTTTTAAATAGTAATATAAGGTTAACAAAGCTTAATAGAATAAATGATAAAAAAAGCCTTATTTGTGAAGAATAATTATTTATCCTTATGGAATGGATTGGATTTAAAATATTCAGAAAACTGGTTTTTTGCAATTAATGATAAACAACTGGTTTTTTTATGGAAATGGTGGTAGGTTAAGAAAAATTAATAGAATAAATTATTAAAAATGTTTGAGTTAATGAAAATAGTTCTAAATTTGTTGCCCCTTAAATAAAGAAGGAGTTAAAAATAAGTTTATTATGATTAAAAAACTATCCCTAATCTCTTTGTTTACGTTATTACCTGCTTCCTTTTACTTTGCACAAACTACTGTTTATGCGTATGTTAAGGACCAGGATGGTAAGCCATTGGAGAAAGCAGAAGTAGATCTAGCACAATCCAGCGATGATGTAACCGTGGATAAAATTGGATACTTCCAGTTTGTGGATTTAAAACCTGGCCATTATCTTATTACTGTAACGAAACCAAGCTTTGAATCTAAGATTTTAGAGTTTGACGTAACAGCTGATGAGAAGAGAAAAGACTTAGGTGTTATTACACTTAGTTATAGTGTAGGAACAGATGCAGGAGTTGTTGTTATTGATGATTCTGCCAATGACACTGAAGATGGAGGTTCTGCGATGCAGCCTACTGTGGGACTTTTAAGTTCTGGAAGAGATGCTTTCCAAAATGTTTCTGCGTTTGAGCTTGGTGCATACTGGTTCAGACCGAGAGGTGTAGACAACAGATTTGAAGATGTGGTATTTAATGGGGTTTCTATGTCTAAAAACGATGACGGTAGAATCGATTTTAGTAATTGGGGCGGCCTTAATGATGTTACAAGATATCCTTATGAAAATGTTGACAACATTACTCCTTCAGAATATACTTTTGGTAATTTGGGTGGTGTTGTTTATTATAATACAAGAGCATCAAGCTATAGAAAACAGACTTCATTAGCATATTCATTTACAAACAGAAGTTATTTGCATAGAGTAATGGCAACTTATTCTTCAGGTCTTACTAAGAATGGTTGGGCATTTACTTTCTCTGCAAGTAGAAGATGGGGGGATAATGCAATTATTGATGGAGTTTATCAAGATGCTTACGCATATTTTGGGTCTATTGAGAAGAAATTCAGTGACAGACACTCAATTAACCTGACAGCTTTTGGATCTCCTACCTATAGAGCTTCAAACTCTCCAAACACTCAGGAGGTTTATGATATTATGGGCAAAGACTATAACTCATATTGGGGATGGCAAGATGGTGAGAAAAGAAACTCAAGAATCAGAAAGGTTTTTGAGCCTATGTTTATGTTGACTGATTATTTAAAAATTGGTAAAAGCTCAAACTGGACAAACACTGTTTCTTACCAAATCGGTAGCGATGCAAGAAGTAGGTTAGACTGGTTCCATGCAGCAGATCCCAATCCTACTTATTACAGAAAATTACCAAGCTATGGCCTTCTGACGGCCGATGAATTCAAAGCTCAATCTCAAATTGACTGGGATGCTATATATAATGCAAATTACATCAACAGGGTTGATGTGAACGGAAACAAAAGAGGAGCTGTATATACAATAGTAGAAGATGTAAATAAAGATAAAACTTTCAACTGGGCATCCCACTTTGATACAAGATTGAAAGATAACTGGAAACTAAACATCAACTTTAATTATCAGAACTTAAAGTCTGATAACTTTAGAAGAATTAAAGATTTGTTAGGAGCAAACTTTGCTTACAATCTTAACGCTTTTAATAATGATGTACAATATGATGCTGATAATTCTAATGTTCAGGTAAAAGAAGGAGACAGAACCCAGTATTCTTATGAGCTTTCAAGAAATCAGTATTCATTGAATATTTCTTCTGAAGTAGATTTCGCAAAATGGAATTTGGTAGCTTCAGTTTTCTCTTCTTATTCAGAAGCTTACAGAGAAGGAGATTTCAGAAGCGGAATTGCTAGATTCAGCAATAATTCTAAAGGTAAAAGTGCTATTTATGATGCTGTAGATGCAGGTATTAAAGGTAAAATTACATATAAAGTCAATGGTAAAAACTTTATCGTTTACAACGGAGCATTTTTTAGTTTAGCGCCAACTCTTAACGAGATTTACATCAACCCAAGAATGGTTGATTACGTAACTCCGGGAGTTAAAAATCAAATCATTAATTCAAATGACTTGAGCTATATCATGAGAGGGCAAATCTTAAAATTAAGATTATCAGGTTACTATACAACAATCAGTAATGCGACAGAAATCTCAAGATATTATGCAGACGTAAGTGACGGTACTTTAGGAAATTCATTCAGCACTTTGGTAAACGAAGCGATGAGTGGTGTTAACAAAAGATATATCGGAGCAGAATTAGGTTTTGATGTGAAAATTACACCTACTTTAAACGCTGTAGGGGTTGCAAGTATCGGAGAATACAAGTACACAAACAATCCTGAGGTTTCTACTTTTGATGACCTTAACGGATTTAGAGGAACAGATGTTTGGGGAAAAGCAAACGTAAAAGATTATAAAGTAGCGGGAACTCCACAAAAAGCATTCTCTTTCGGATTAAAATATAACTCAGCTCAATACTGGTGGGTTGGAGCTTCTGCAAACTATTTAATGGATCAATATTTAGATTTATCAGCATTAAATAAGACGCCATACATGTATACTAATCCATTAACAAATGATCCTTATCCGGGTGTGACTCCTGAACTTATCCAGCAAATTACAGCTCAAAAGAAATTTGACAACCAGTTTATGCTGAATGCTAACGCTGGAAAATCATTTGTATTTGGAAAATACAGAATGGGAATCAGTGTTTCCGTAAATAATATTCTAAACAACAGAGATTATGTAACAGGCGGATTCGAGCAGGGAAGAAATGTTAACTTTAATGAGGCACTTTTAGATGCTCAGAGAGCTACACCTTATTTCGGGCCAAAACTTTGGTATGACAGAGGAAGAACATTCTTTACAAACGTTTATCTAAGATTCTAAAACAACTACTATGAAAAAATATAATTCAATATTAAAATATATTTTCATTGTGATAGCTTCTCTTTTCATAACGGGATGCGTACACGATGATAAATACGACGAGCCAAATCTTGAAAATTATCAGTGTAGAACCGCTGATTATTACACAAAGCCTGAAAACAATTTTGTAAAATGGACTTTGGCTGACTTAAAGGCAAAAGCTGAAAATGCAACTTTTGGAGACAACGCTTACATTGAAGGATATGTATCTTCAACTGACGAAACAGGAAATATATATAAAACGATTTATATCCAAGATACTCCAGAGAACCCAACACAAGGTTTGACGGTAAGTGTGGATATGGTAAGTACCTATACTAAATTTCCACAGGGCTCAAAAGTATATATTGAGGTGAAGGGGCTTGCTATTACTACTTATGGTGGTGTAAAGCAATTAGGAATGATTACACCTGCAGGAACCAGAATTTTGGAAAAAGAAGTTCCGAATCATATTTTCAGAGATTGTAATATCAGAGCGAATATTGTTCCTAAAGTAATGACTTCTGCACAAATGGTTACTGCTAATGACCAATATATCGGATGTCTTATTAAGATGAATAATGCGGAGTTTGATAGCAGGGTATTGTGTTCAAACTATGCTCCAAACGGAGTTACAGTAGATAGAGCGATTAGAGATAACAGTACTACAACCACCAGAATCGTAAGAAACAGTGGATATGCTTCTTTTGCCAATCAAATTTTACCTTCTGGAAACGGTGAGTTTGTGGGTATCTACAGCAAGTACAATACTACCTATCAAATGTATATCAATAAGGTGACTGACCTTAAAATGACAAATTTCCCTCGTTTAGACGGTATCACTTCAAATCCATGTGAATTCAGTGCAAATGGTTTAACTGCAAAAACAGTTGCAGAGATCAAGCAGATGTATACTGGTGGAAACTGGACTCAAATTACAGGGGATTTCTATGTAAAAGCTCAGGTTGTAGCGAATGACGAAACAGGAAACTTATATAAGTACCTTTATATAGAAGATGCAACAGGAGGATTGAGAGTCAATATCAATAAACTTAATTTATACCTTGATAACCGTTTCAGATTAGGTAAAGATGTTTATATTAAGCTTAAAAACCTTTATGTAAGAGATGTAAGTGGAGAAATTCAATTAGGAGCGTTATTTAATAATAACACCCAATTCGGGCAGATTGAGGAAGTTGATGTATATAAATATTTCTTTGATACAAATACTCCATCAAGAACAGTAGTTCCTACAGAGAGAACTATTTCTCAGCTTACAAATGCAGATGTAGGAAGATGGATTAAACTTAAAGATCTACAGTTCATTGATGGTGATTTAGGTAAAACTTATTCTGACGGGACAGCTACTACAAACAGAACATTAGAAGATTGTTCTGGAAATAAAATTACCCTTAGAACAAGCGGGTTGGCTGATTTTGGAACAAGTACAACTCCTATGAAGCCTGCTTCAACAGAAATCGAAGGGGGAAAGGGTGATGTATATGCTGTTTTAAGCGCTTTCAACGGTACATATCAATTATGGATTACAAGATTGGCTAATGTTGATTTAGATGACCCAAGATGTGACGGTTCTGTATACACACCACTTCCTACAATTTACAGTGATGAGTTTGCTGCGGGAGGGTTCACTTCAGACTGGACTGTAGCAAATGTTTTAGGAGCACAGGTTTGGACGACTTCTAATCAGGGAAATGGTTCTAACTACTATGCTGTAATGAATGGATTCTCTGGAGGAAATAATGTTAATGAAGATTGGTTGATCTCTAAAGCGGTTAGCTTAGTAGGGAAAACAAAAGCTGTCGTAAACTTTACGACCGACGTAAGATATGCAGGAAATGCGCTTCAGGTGTATGCTACTGAAAATTATACAGGAAATCCTGCAACGACTACCTGGGTTCAATTACCTGCAACCTTAGATACAAACAATGCTGCATTTGGCGACTGGGTAAGTTCAGGAAATGTGGATTTAGCTGCCTTCTTAGGTAAAAACGTAAGAATTGCATTTAAATATACTTCTACAACTGCTGCAGCTGCAACTTGGGAGATAGATGACTTCAAAATTAAAGCTCAATAATTGACTTTAAATAATAAAGAAAAAGGCGGACTGTTTGGTTCGCCTTTTTAATTTGATATAATCTCCTTTTATTTTTAACACACGTCAAGTTCTGTCGCTTTACCGTTCTATCTTTGCCTAAGGTTGCAATAAACCATTAACCTATAACAAATTTGACATTAAATCTCATTCAGGTGAGGGAGTAATTATTAAAATTCGTTAAATTTGCAGCATTGTGATAATAAAAACTAATATTAACCTTTAAATACACAAAATAGATGAAAAAGCTCTACTTTAGTGCAT
>NZ_LFNE01000002.1 GCF_001045455.1 Chryseobacterium sp. FH2
AGCATTCCTGCAACAGATTCACCTAAACCACCTAAATAGTTGTGTTCTTCTGCAGTTACAATTTCACCTGTTTTTTCAACTGATTTTAAGATGATTTCTTCATCTAAAGGCTTAATTGTGTGGATATTGATCACCTCACAAGAAATGCCTTCTTTTTCAAGCTCATCAGCAGCAACCAAAGATTCCCAAACAAGATGACCTGTTGCAACAATTGTTACATCTGTTCCTTCCTGTAAAAGAATACCTTTTCCAATTTCGAAAGGCATATCTTCAGGAATAAATACAGGTACAGCAGGTCTGCCAAACCTTAAATATACAGGGCCTTCGTGGTCAGCAATAGCGATTGTAGCAGCTTTTGTCTGGTTGTAGTCGCAAGGATTGATTACCGTCATTCCGGGAAGCATTTTCATCATACCGATGTCTTCCAAAACCTGGTGAGTCGCACCATCTTCCCCTAAAGTAAGACCTGCGTGAGATGCACAGATTTTAACGTTTTTACCGGAATAGGCAACAGACTGACGTATTTGGTCATATACTCTTGATGTAGAGAAATTAGCGAAAGTCCCGGTAAAAGGGATCTTCCCTGTGATGCTAAGACCTGCTGCAAGACCAATCATATTCGCTTCTGCGATACCTACCTGAAAGAATCTTTCCGGAGCTTTTTCAATGAATTTTTCCATTTTCAAAGAGCCGATAAGATCAGCACAAAGTGCAACTACATTAGGATTTTTGTCTGCCAATTCAGCTAGTCCTGCTCCAAATCCTGAACGAGTATCTTTTTTTTCTGTATATGTATATTTCATTTTTTTTCTAATTATTAATTAAAGATTACCTTATTACCAATTATTATGATTAATAATCAGCCGGAGCTTCTAAATATAATTGTTTGAATGCGGTATCCAATTGCTCATCATTTGGAGCTTTTCCGTGCCATGCGTGAGATCCCATCATGTAATCTACACCATAGCCCATTTCTGTATGAAGGATAATTACAACTGGTTTTTCTTTTCCTGTTTCAGTTTTTGCTTTTTCAAGAATTGCGATTACAGCTTCAAGATCGTTACCGTTTTTCTCTTCCAAAACAGTCCATCCAAAAGCTTCAAGCTTAGCATGAAGATTCCCTAAGCTCAATACATCATCAGTATCACCGTCAATCTGACGACCGTTGTAATCGATAGTTGAGATAATATTGTCAACTTTTTTGGCAGCAGCATACATAAACGCTTCCCACACTTGTCCTTCCTGCAATTCTCCATCTCCATGCAGAGTATAAACTAAAGAGCTGTCTCCATCTAATTTTTTACCTTCGGCTACCCCTAAAGCAACGGAAAGTCCTTGGCCAAGAGAACCTGAAGCAATTCTGATACCCGGAAGACCTTCGTGAGTCGTTGGGTGACCCTGCAATCTGGAATTTAATTTTCTGAAAGTTCTCAATTCATCTACCGGGAAAAAGTCGAATCTGGCTAAAGTAGAATAGTAAACCGGAGAGATGTGTCCGTTTGAAAGATAGAAATGATCTTCATTTTTACCTTCCATAGTGAAAGGAAGATTATAGTTCATTATATTTCCATAAAGGGCTGTGAAGTATTCTGTACAACCTAAACTTCCTCCAGGGTGACCAGAATTTACAGCATGAACCATTCTTAAAATGTCTCTTCTGATTTGCGTAGTAAGAGATTTTAACTCTTCAATACTTTTACTCATTATATAAGATTTATTTGCACGCAAATTTACAATTTTTTACTGGCTTACGGAAATGCAAAAATCCGGGCGTAAGACCCGGATTCTGAAATGTTTATATTTTTTGATGTTTTAAAAGGGCTTCAACCAAATACTAAACCACAGGATTGCACTTTAGCTAAAATTTTAAAAACTATTTTTTTCTAATCAGCCATAGTCCGATAAAAGTGAGAAGACCATTGATTATTAATAATTCTAATCCAATTTTAAATTCTCCGAAAAGATTTTCCTGATATTTATCAATAAAATAAGATGCGATAGGAGAGGCAATACAAACGAAAGGCACCAATCTATCTTCGACTTTATATTTTGTAAAAATCCCGAAAGCAAAAAGCCCTAAAAGTGGTCCGTAGGTAAATCCTGCCAGTTTAAGGATTAAACCAATCATGGAATTATCATTAATTATTTTAAAAATAATTACCATAATTAAGAAAGACAGTGCCACAATCAGGTGAACATTTTTTCTGAATCTTTCCTTTTTCTTTTCATCCCAGTCTTTTTTTTCTTTCATTCCAAAAACATCGATGCATAAAGAAGATGTCAATGCTGTCATTGCTCCGTCTGCACTTGGGAATAAAGCTGAAATTAAAGCAATAATAAAGATAATAGAAATGAAAGAAGGCATATGATTCAATGCTACATCAGGAAAGAGCTGATCTCCCGCACTTGTTACATGTTCCTGCGCACCATAAAGGTGGAGAAGCCCTCCCATATAAAGGAAAAGTGAAATGACACCAAGTAAAATAAAACCCAGGGTAACCATATTTTTCTGGGAATCTTTCAGCCTGGTTACAGACAAACTTTTCTGCATCATTTCCTGATCAATTCCTGTCATTGTAATCGTAATAAAAGCTCCTGCCAGGACTTGTTTGATAAAAAAACTTTTTTGGTTCGGATCAAAATCAAAAATTTTAGTATATCCTTTGTCGTTCATAGCTGTAAGGCTTTCTCCAACATTTAGACCTAAATGATTCAGCATATAAATTGTGCAGATTATCAATCCCAGAAGCATGCAGGATGTTTGTAAAGTATCTGTCCAGACGATGGTTTTCACACCTCCTTCATACGTGTAAAGAATAATCATTCCTAAAATAATTAACGTTGTGACAATAAACGGGACTCCCAGGCTATCTAAAATTGAAACCTGTAAAATATTCACAACAAGATATAATCTGGCAGTTGCTCCCACTAATCTTGAGACAATGAAAATCCAGGCTCCTGATTTATAGGAAAGCTGTCCCATCCTTTGCTGGAGATAACCGTAAATGGAGGTTAATTTTAAGCGATAATATAAAGGAAGAAGAACATAGGCAATAATCACATAACCAATCAGATATCCGATTGTGATTTGTAAGTAGGCAAATTTGTCATTTCCGACTGCTCCCGGAACACTCACAAAAGTTACTCCCGAAAGTGAGGTCCCAATCATACCGAAGGCTACAAGCATCCAATTACTTTTCCGGTTTCCGATGAAAAAACTTTCATTATCGCTCCCTTTTCCTGTACGGTAAGCTACCCAAAGTAACAATGCGAAATAGATGATAATGATAGATAACAATATAATTGGAGACATATTTTACTCGATTAAAATTTTACAAATATAGTTTTTTTATGTTCTGCTCAAAAAGAAAAAGACCTTCCGGATTTTGCTCCGGAAGGTTTTGTATTTGGGGTTATTAAATGATCTGATTATTGTGCCTGAGTCTGATTCACTAAAACATCCTGAAGTTCTTCGTGTTTCTGGAAAGTAGCTTTTGCAAAAGGACACAGCGGAATAATAGTTTTTCCGTTTTTTCTTGCAAATTCTACCGCAGCTTCCAGCATTTCCTTTCCAACGCCCTTGCCGTTGTATGCTTCTTCCACTTCAGTATGGTCAATGATAAATCTCTCTTCTCCAGCCCAGGTATAAGTCATAAGCCCTGCGCGGTTTCCATCTATGAATGCTTCAAAATTTCCGTGTTTTTCGTCGTTGTTTTGTTTTACTTCAATCATATTATGAGAATTTGGTTAATATTTCTATTTCGTTTGTTAGTATTTTATGGATAGGGCAGGCGTCTGCAATAGTGCGGAGCCTTTTCATTTGTTCTTCATCAAGATTGGTACCTTCAAAAGTAATGTCTCTTTTAAAAACAGCTCTTTTTGTCAAAGGAAAATTTTCCAATTCCACTTCTACATTGATTTTTTCGATATCCCATTCTTTCCTGTCGATATACATTCTTAAAGTAGCGGCAGTACAGCTTGCCAAAGAAGTTGCAAGAATTTCAAATGGATTAAATCCTTTATTTTGTCCACCTTTATCTATGGGTTCGTCAGTTATCAGGGTATTTTCACCGGCAATAACTTCTGTATAATATTTTTCTTTTCCTAAGCTTGCTTTTACCGTAACAGCCATTATTTTTCTGTATTGAATTTATAACTTAACGCTCCTGAAGGGCATAAATCAATTTGATTTTTCAGCTCTATCGGGGTCGCATTTTCTGCTTTTATCCAAGGTCTGTCTTTCGGATTATACACTTTTGGAAGTGTTTTCACACAAACAGCAGAATGTATGCATTTCTGAGGCTGCCAGATGACAGTAATCTCTCCGTTAGCGTATTCATGTGTTTCCATACCAATTTTTCTTTTAATGATTTTCAATTCTTCTGTCAGGAATCAACCATATCAAAGTTATATCTAATAAAAACTTATGGCAATATAAGGATAAAAAAATGAAGTGGCGATTTCCCAAATATAAAATTATTGTGAAAATATGTTATTTAAATTTAGAACATATTGTTTCTTTTTAACCTTGAATTTTCTCCTTTGGATTTCTTCCTTTAGTCACTAATTTTTAACCTGATCTTTAAAGTTTCTGATTTTGTCCTTTAGTTCTTTCAGCATTTCAGGATTGATAACGCCACTTTCCAAATCAAAATTTTCATAAAACTTTGAAAGCGAAAAAGTATCTTTGATATCAGCTCCGAATTGCGGGAAAAAAGTTTTTGCTGTATTCATCACATTTCCCCCACCATAGCCTCCCGGAGAAGTTGACATCAAAAACATGGGTTTATTTTGAAAAACTTTTACATTGATTCTTGAAGCCCAGTCGAAAATATTCTTAAAAGCGGCACTGTACGATCTATTGTGCTCTGCAAGCGAACAGATGATGACATCACATTCTTCAATGTGTTTTAAAAAATTGTGAGCTTCATCCGGAAAGCCTTTCTTTTCGCGGTCAACAGAAAAAACGGGCATATCAAAATCATTTAAATCAATCAAGTTAATTTCTTCATTCTGAAAATCTTTCAAAACAAATTTTACCAATTCTCTGTTGATGGAAGTGGAGGATGTACTTCCTGCAAATGCCAATATTTTCATTGTTTATTTTTAAATTTTTTAAGACTTTCTATTTAAAATTGCCTTTGGAAGTGGTACATATTCTTTCTCGTCGCCCGGAACCAAAGGAAAGGCATCGTGATTTTGATCATTCCAGTTTACTTTGGCTTCATCGATCACTTCTTTGTCTGAATTTACAAAATTCCAGAATATGAAACGCTCTTCATCGAATGGTTCACCTCCGAAAAGATAAACCGTTCCGTTTTCACTCATATCAAATTCACAAAGTTTCGTGTCTTTGGCAATCATTAATTGTTTTGAGCCGTAAGAGTTTCCGTCTGTAGAAACTGTTCCATCCAAGACATACATGGCTGCTTCACCATATAAATCTTTTCCGATACTGATTTTTTTTGCATCTTTAGTTTTAATTTCAATGAAGAATAATTTGCTGTGCACAGGAACCGGCGATTTTTTACCAAAAGCTTCACCTGCAATCAGTTTATATTGAATTCCATCTTCTTCCCAAACCGGAATATCGTCTGCCTCAATATGATGAAAAGTTGGTTCAGACTGCTCCAGATGTTTTGGAAGTCCTACCCAGATTTGGAATCCGTGAAGTTTTTTATCAGAATGTCTTAAATATTCCGGAGTTCTTTCTGAGTGTACCACACCTTTTCCTGCGGTCATCCAGTTTACAGCTCCGGGTTTTATTTCAAGAGCGCTTCCAATACTGTCTCTATGAAAAATGGAGCCCTCTAAAAGGTAAGTCAATGTTGAAAGCCCTATATGCGGATGTGGCGGAACATCAAGATTTTGATAATCTTTAAGCTCAGATGGTCCCATATGGTCAATAAAAACGAAAGGGCCGACTGCTCTTTTTTCCCGGAAAGGCAATAGTCTTCCCACCAAAAAGTTTCCTATATCTGCTGATTTTTCTTCTATAATAAGTCCGATATTTGACATGACGTATAAAATGGTTTTTAAGGATTAAATGAATTAATGTAATAAAATGTTACTGTGTTACCAATCAGAAACATCCTTATATAAAGTTAATAAAAAAAGAAACTATTGAGGTTTAAGTAAAGTTTAAATCTTACTTACTCTGCCAAATAACCAAATCTGCCCAAATTGAAGTCTTCGAAAGCCTGCATGATTTCTTCCCGGGTATTCATCACAAAAGGTCCATGAGGATAAATAGGTTCGTTCAGTGGCAGCCCGCTTATGATTAATATAATTGAATCTTCTGTGGCTTCTATAGTGAAAGTTTCACCGTCATTCTGAAATAGGACAAAATTATCGGCAGGAACTTTTTCTTCGCCATTTACGGTAATACTTCCTTCAATAACCAAAGCCCCAGTATTATAGGTTGCGGGAAAGTCAAACGTAGCTTTTCCGCCGGCTTTCAATTTTGCATTCATCATGTTTACAGGACTGAATGTAAAAGCGGGACCTTTATGATTGTTATATTCACCGGCGATAATCTCTATAAAACCGTTTTCACCTAAATCTACCTTTTCCATATCAGAGTTTTTGATAGCCTGATATTTTGGACAGCTCATTTTATAAACGGAAGGCAGATTTACCCAAAGTTGTACCATCTGGAAGACGCCGCCTTTTTTTGCCCATTCTGTTTCGTGATATTCTTTATGTAAAATACCTTTTGCAGCAGTCATCCATTGTACATCACCCTCGCCGATGATTCCGCCGCCGCCCGCACTGTCGTGATGCTGAACCCGACCTTGATAAGCGATAGTAACAGTTTCAAAACCTCTGTGAGGATGTACACCGACACCTTTTGGCTGATCTGTTCCATTAAAATGATATTTTGAATTATAATCAAGCATGATGAAGGGATCCATTCTTTTCATGTCTAATTTGTAAGCACTTGGAATAAAATTATGGACTCTGAACCCGTCTCCCACAAAATGTGCAGGTTTTGGAGGTATAATGATTTCTATATTTTTTGTTGCCATAACAATTGTGGTTTTTTATTTTATACAAAGTTATTACAACGAGAAATCAGGCGCATTGATCTGTGGTAATTTAAGGAAGGAGATAGTATTTAAATGGTTTTATCTCATAGCTTATTCTTCTGATTTCAGGTTTTTTCCATCCGAAATATGAAGTCTTCTGAATACAAATCCTGATATAATGGTAAGTATTCCGATGGTTAGGAACGTCCATCTGAAAGCATTGTGTATTTCGTGCTTGATGAGTTCCGGGCTGTTTTCGAATATTTTTAGGACAATCAATCCAAAAGCAATTCCGAAGCCAATAGCAAGTTGCTGATTTACTGATAATAATGAGTTTCCGCTGCTGGTCTGGAAATTTCGTAAATCTGCAATGGAAATTGTATTCATCGAGGTAAACTGTATCGAATTGAAGAATCCTAAAACGGAAATAATAGGAATGAACCAATACAGGGAAGTATGAATATCCGGAATAGCAAGCATACAGATTAATGTTCCGATAATAAATGTGTTGATCATCAATGTTTTCCTATACCCGAAATTATTTAAAATTTTAATGACATATGATTTTCCAAACATTGCTGTAATCGCCATTGGAGCAATAATCCAGCCTGATGTTACGGCTGATTGTTTGTATGCAATCTGAATCATTAATGGCAATAACAATGGAACTGAGCTGATTCCCAATCTTGTTGCTAAATTCCCGACAATTCCCACTCTGAAAGTTCTTACCTGAAATAAATTCAAAGGAAATATAGGACTGTCATCTCTTTTTGCATGTCTGTAATAATAATACATGAAAAGGAAACCTAAAATGAACACTACCAATACCGGAGTGGTATTTTGCAAATCTCCAAAAAGTTCCAGTGAAATGGAAAGCAAAAGAGATGCAGCTGCAAATATCAAAAATCCCTTTAAATCAAAATCGACATCTGTAGACCGGTAATTAGGCATATATTTTATACCTAAAATAATTCCTAATATTCCAATCGGAATATTGATAAGGAAAATCCAGTGCCATGAAAGATAATCTACCATATAGCCTCCAACCAGCGGACCTAAAACCGGACCAATAAGCGCCGGAATAATAGCAAAATTCATTGCCTTTAATAACTCGTTTTTGTCAAACGTTTTAATTAATGCCAATTTTCCGACTGGCGTCATTAAGCTTCCTCCGACTCCCTGAATGACACGTGAAATAACAAGATGTGTAAGATTCTGAGACATCGCGCAAAACAATGAGCCTAAGCTGAAAAGTATTAATGAGAAAATAAAAACTTTTTTCGTTCCGAATCTATCTGCCAAAAATCCGCTTGCAGGCATAAAAACAGCCAGTGTCAGCACATAACTGATAATGGCATTTTGCATATTGAGCGGAGATTCCTGTAAATCTTTTGCGATGGAGGGCAGGGAAGTATTCAAAATGGTTGAATCCAGCATTTGCATGAAAATCGCGGTAGCAAGAATCAGTGGTAGAATTTTTTTTATCGAATTGGGCTGCGAAGTTACTTCTGACATTTTGTTTTTAGACTGAAAATTTTTAAAATTTCCAGGTTTATTTTTAGTTTAAAGAAGACTGTTATAATAACATATAATAACAGTCTTTTTCTTAGATGAAGAAATCTATATAAAATTAAAAAGTCTTGTGAAATTTCACAAGACTTTTTAATTTATTTTCTAGGTTTTTCTACTCCTTTCCATTCATCGCCGGCTTTTCTGTACTGGCTTAATGAGAAAGTCTTGAAATCTTTGGTTTTATATTCTATATTATCAGTATTCTGCTCAAAAGGCATAATGTAATAATAGTCTACATCGGTTTTATCCGTTTTTGAACCTTTTTTCACGGAAGGAACATATTTAGAGAATTTGTAGTTTGGAAGATATTGTTTCACTCTTGCGTAAAACTCCTTGTTATCTTTTTCGTTCGGAATGATATCTACAATATTGAAATCATCTTTTTTCTTGTCAATCCAAAGGTAATATGTTTTGTCTTCTCCCGTATTTCTGTTAACAGAATTAAAGGCAAATAATTCTTTCGGTACCAATTCTTTGATTTTTTCCGGGTCAACTTTTGTGTAGTATTCACCTTTTAAAGGATCTACATATGTTTCAAGGTTATACATCAAAACAGAATTGTTTTCGTAGTTTTTATTTTTAAAGTATTGATTTAAAGATAATTCTGCGGTTTTTCTCAACTCTTTTCCTCTTGCATCTAATTTTTTAGTAGGATTCTGAGGGTTTACTTTCTTTACGAATTCATATAAAACTACAGGCTTTATATCTTTAAGGTGAGGATAAGTTTTTAGCTGTTCAGCTTTTACCAGCCAGTAAAATTGTTGATAATAATCATCTTTATCAGCATCTTTCACACTTTTATAAGCCAAAGCCAGCTTTTTTGAGTTAAGATATTTACCATATTTTCCTTGCCCAAAAGCAAAAGTCATAGATAATAAGGCAAATAAGATAGTAATGTTTCTTCTCATTTCTTTATAATTGATATTTTCGTTTTCCAAATATAATTATTTATTAGATAATAATTTTAATTCTCGGTTAAATTATATCGATATTATTATCGTTAATTCAAAAGAAAATCCTGTATTGCTACAGGATTGATAAATTTTTATATAGAAGTTAGAAATTTGAGGGTAAAATTAGTTTAATTAGTTTTACAATAAGGTGCTGCAAATCTTATAACTCATAATTTATAACTCAGGTTATTTCTCATAGGAAGTCTCATGTACTTTTACAGCTCTTCCGCTTGGATCGTTCATTTTCTTAAATGCTTCGTCCCATTCTAATGCAATTGGAGTAGAACAAGCTACGGAAGGTACGGATGGAACTGTCGCAGCTGCTGTTTCACTTGGGAAATGTTCTTCAAAAATTGTTCTGTAGCGATACTCTTCTTTATTTTGAGGAGTATTCAACGGAAATCTGAATTTTGCATTTGCCATCATTTCGTCAGAAACTTCTTTTTCTGCAACATCCTTCAGGGTGTCAATCCATGAATAACCAACACCATCTGAGAACTGTTCTTTCTGTCTCCAGACAATAGATTCAGGAAGAATATCTTCAAAAGCTTTCCTCAAAACCCATTTTTCGATTTTTCCTTCTTCCATGTTTATCATTTTATCTTTTGGATTAACATTCATTGCAATATCCATAAATTCTTTGTCAAGAAACGGAACACGTCCTTCAATTCCCCAGCTCATCAATGCTTTGTTGGCTCTTAAACAATCATAAAGATGAAGTTTACCCAGCTTTCTTACCGTTTCATCATGGAATTCCTTCGCATTCGGAGCTTTATGGAAATACAAATATCCACCGAATAACTCGTCGGAACCTTCTCCTGAAAGTACCATTTTGATACCCATTGATTTAATAACTCTTGCTAAAAGATACATCGGAGTAGAAGCTCTGATGGTGGTCACATCATAGGTTTCCAGATGGTAAATAACATCGCGGACAGCGTCTAATCCTTCCTGAACGGTAAAATTAACTTCATGATGAACAGAGCCAATGTGTTCTGCTGCTTTTCTTGCTGCTGCCAAATCCGGTGAGCCTTCCAAACCAACTGCAAAGCTATGTAATCTCGGATACCAGGCCTCCTGTGTATCACCGCTTTCTACTCTTTGTCTTGCAAATTTTGCTGTAATTGCAGAAATTACTGAAGAATCCAAACCTCCCGAAAGAAGAACTCCATATGGAACATCACTCATCAGTTGTCTGTGAACAGCATCTTCCAGACCTTTTCTTATTTTTGAAATATCGGTTTCGTTATCTTTTACATGATCATAACTTTCCCAATCTCTTTTATACCATTGCTGAAGTTCAGTTCCGTCTTTGCTGTATACAAGATGTCCCGGTAAAAATGTTTCGATGGTTTTACAAACTCCTTCCAGAGCTTTTAATTCTGAGGCTACATAATAGTTTCCGTTCTTGTCCCATCCCTGGTACAGCGGACAGATTCCCATGTGATCTCTTGCAATCAGATAAATATTATTTTCGATGTCATATAAAGCAAAAGCAAATATCCCGTTTAATTTTTCAATGAAATCTTTTCCGTATTTCTGATAAAGAGCTAAAATCACTTCACAATCAGATTGAGTTTGGAACTCATAATCATGAAACTCTTCTTTTAATTCTCTGTGGTTATAAATTTCACCGTTTACGGCTAAAACTATTTTCCCGTCTTTTGTAAATAAAGGTTGTTTTCCTGAAGTGGGATCTACGATAGCAAGCCTTTCGTGAGAGAAAACTACTTTTTCATCCTGAAATACACCACTCCAATCCGGACCCCTATGACGGATTTTCTTCGACATTTCCAATACCTGAGGTCTTAATATTTCAGTTTTTTGTTTGGCATCAAACAAACATACAATTCCACACATTTCTTATGATTTAATTTGAAACAAAATTATAATTGTAGTTTAAAATTAACAATAAAAAAATGAAATAAGTTTATATTTTTAATTAAATAATTTATTTGAAAGAATAATTTTAATTATTTTTAATTAAAACTGTTATTTTAGTTGAAATTTTTCGTTGTGCAATCGAAAGCACAGTCCGTATACGAAATAAAAATGAAATAAAAATTAATGTATGATAATTTATTATTAGAATTTTAGCCGTTACTTTGTGGCTCGAAATAATTTTTTTTCATCATTTGTGTTTTTACCTTCTTGTAATCCCATTACAAGAAGGTTTTGTTTTTTATTCAGAACCTAACAAAACTCCTGAAACATTCCACGAACTGAAGCTTGTGCCTTCACTCGGGCCTTGAGGTATTTTCACCTGAATGATATGTTTTCCGGCTTTCAGATCTCCCAGCTGAATAAAATTTGGGTTGGTAATTGTTCCGGGACACCAGTTTGATCTGCTTAGGTCTGATGATGAAAGCCCATCTCCGAAATTTCCTGAAGCAGGGTTGTATAATCTGTAAGAGCCGCAATCTGTTCTCCAGGGCACAAAAGAAAAGATTATTTTTCCGTCTAAAAATATAGAGTTGGTTTTGGGAACAAATTCGTCACCGTTTTCCCAACCGCCATGACCAGTCGTTGTATATCTTAGTTGTGTATTTTTCAAATCTTTTTTTAATGTAAATTCTACCAATAATCCTTTATCCCGATTAAACATGGTTGAATAATCCTGTCCTGCCATTTCCATAATATTTAAGGTGTTAAATAAAGGAATCACGGTATTATTTTTATTAACGGTTTGATCGCTTTTGTGAATAGTAATTTCCAGGTTTACTTTATGTCCGCCTTTGTCATAGTTGCCAATAAATGTACCAATCCATAGCTCTTTTTCAGATAAAGACGGTTTTAGCTCTGTAATATCCTCCCGATAAGGATTTACCGTTTGCCAAGTTTTATTTTTTAGTTGAATATGATTAAATGTATTAATTCCGAAAGGAGTAAAAAATCTCATCATTTCGATAGCAGGATTATAGTTTTTATTGGCGGTAACCCCAAAATATTGTTTTCCGTTTCCATTGTCGTAAGCAGGAAGCGTTTTCGCTCCCTTTTCTAATCCGTCAAAAAATGATTGTGATTTATCCTGTGGAATAAAAAAAACAGTTCCGGTTCTGTCATAAGCATCACCGTTTGATTGTTGTTTTAATTCAACAAAAATATTTTCTCCTTCCAAGATTGCAGGGAATTTGATTTTTTTGAGTATAATGGTTCCGTTGGCAAATCTTTTTATATTTTCATCTGATTTTGATGCATCCGAAAAATTGATGGTTTCATTTTCAAAAACTTTTAACGTGGTAAATCTGCTTTTCCAAAGAAGATCTTTATAGCCTGATTGATCGGTTGAGGTTATTGGGCCTTTTAAAATAATATCAATATCGGGTTTCTTTACTTTTTTAATCGAATTGGCTGTTATAACTGAATTTTTATTTCTTTCAATTTCTAAAACCAATCCTAAATTTTGACCTAAAACAGAAGGGCCTCCATTGATTTCTAAATCATTGGTATACCAAATTTCAATGGTATTGGAGTTGACTGTTGTTACAGCTTTTTTACAGTTATATCCTAAGATTTTTTTCGTTTCGTTTGTAAATTCAAATGTTTGTTTTCCCACAGATTCAGCATCTGATGCAGAAATGGTTTCCCCTTGTTTTAAGAATGCATAAGAAATTACCGTATTTGATGGTTTTTCAATTTTTGTAATTTCAAATGGGTAATCACTTTTTTGTTCTCTGATTTTATTGTTCAGGATAAAATTTTCTTTTTCATTTACCCAAACTAGGATAGGGGATTGATCGGTCAGTGTTTTGCCGTTGTAAGAACTTGTGTATTGAATTTCGTATGCCTGACCAAATGTCAGACAAAATAAAAGAATAAAGAAAGTTGATAAAACTCTTTTAGACATATTAATAGGTTAATAAATGGTTTTTTACAAAGATAGTTTTTTACTTAAATTATTAAAAGTTACATTTAGGTTTAAAAATATTATGATGAATAATGTTTTATTTTTTTTTATATAAAAAAAACTACTCCAAAAAAAGGGTAGTTTATTTATATTTAGATAAGATGTATTCTGCTAATTAGGAAATTCTTTCGATCAAGGCCATATAAAACCCGTCGTAACCTTCACTAGGCATTACTTTTTCGTCTTTTAGCATTTTGAAATTAGGATTGTTTTTGATGAATTCTTCAACTTGTCCATTGTTTTCAGATGGAAGAATAGAACATGTTGCATACACCATTTTTCCTCCTTTTTTTAGCATTTTAGAATAATCCTGAAGAATTTGCTGTTGCTCTTTTTTAATTCTGTCGATGAAATCCTGGTCTATTTTCCATTTACTGTCCGGGTTTCTTTTTAAAACTCCCAATCCTGAGCATGGGGCATCAATCAATAACCTGTCGGCTTTTTCATGAAGACGTTTGATAACCTTATTGTCAGAAATCATACGTGTCTCAATGTTATGAGCTCCGGCTCTTTTTGCACGGCGTTTCAATTCTGCCAACTTCCATTCAAAAATATCCAAAGCGATAATCTGGCCTTTATTTCCCATCAAAGCCGCTAGATGAAGGGTTTTTCCACCGGCTCCGGCACAGGCGTCCACCACTCTCTGTCCTTCTTTTACATCAAGGAAATACCCGATTTTTTGTGACGAAGCATCCTGAACTTCAAATAACCCTTCTTTGAAAGCAGTTGTAAGGAAAACATTTTTCTTTTCTTCTAATTGTACTGCATCGGGATAATTTCTGATAGGATAGGCTACGATATTTTCATCAGCAAGATCCGAAATGAGTTCTCTTGGAGTTGTTCTCAAAGAGTTTGCTCTCAAAACTGTTGGTGCCTGCTCATTCAAAGCGTACATTTCCTTTTCCCATTTTGCACCCAATTCTTTTTCCAAAGTTTCAGCCAGCCACTCTGGAATAGAATGCTCGATAGCTTTTGTAGGAACAGTATTTTTTTTAAGTTTTGTAAGAATATCGGCAATTTTTATTCCATCAAATTCCTCAAACTTTTTATAATTTGTTTTGCTCCAAAGCAAATATGCAATGATAAGTTTGTATATATTATTAGGTTTCACGCCTTCGCCCATATAATATTCAAGACGTTTTTTCCAACGGATGATATTATAGAAAATTTCAGAAACTACCGCCCTGTCCTGGCTTCCCCATTTTCTATTAGCTTTTAAAAGTCTTTCGATTACTTTATCGGCATATTTATTTTTCTCAAAAAATGTTTCTTGTAAAGCATCGTGAATTCCGATCGCTAAGTTTCTGTGAATAAGTTCCATAAAATTGGGTTCTGCTATTTTGAATCTGCAAAAATACGAAATTTTAAACGTTATTTGGCTATAAATTATAAGTTGTGAATTATGTTCTCATCTTTATTTTTTAGCTTTAAATGAATTGTTAATCTTATTAAAATGCATAAAAAGTATACTTAATAATCTAATCTGCTATTAAAATCACAATTTATAATTTTCAACTCATCGCTCAAAAATCTTACCTTTGCAAAAATTAAAAATATGAGTGATACTGTACTTTGTCCGAAATGTAGCTCTGAGTTTACTTATCCGAGCGATAATATGATGGTGTGTTCACAATGTTTCTATGAATGGAATCCTGAAGAAGCAGCTTCTGAAGCATCAAACTCAGGGCTGATTTTAGATTCCAACGGGAATGAATTGCAGGATGGAGATTCTGTGGTTGTTATTAAGGATTTACCGGTAAAAGGGGCTCCAAAACCTGTAAAAGCAGGAACTAAGGTGAAAAATATTCGTTTAAGACCAGACAGCGACCACAATATCGATTGTAAAATTGATGGTTTTGGTTCAATGGCATTAAAGTCAGAATTTGTGAAAAAAGCATAAAAAAAGGAAAGAATTGGACAGTGTAATCTTTCAAAAAAACTAGATTGCAGAGATGCTAATTTTCGTCTTAAAGGCAGAAAGAGAATTAACCAAAAATTTCCTTATGCTGTGGAAATACAAATGTAAGAAAAAGTTTCAAACACCATTCTTATGTTTGTATTTTTTTATCCACAAATTAACAATAAGTGCTGGTAAATCTGATGGTTACCTTGAAATAGAGAAGTTTATTACTCTTTATTCTGTTTTGTTCTATTCAGAATGACAGAAATGTATTTTAATTTATCTTCTCAGCAATAAGCTTTCTTTGGCTTAAACAAAAAAAACTTTAACTGTATTCTCAATTTTCTCATCAGTATAAACCACAAGCTCTTTATCTTTCAGTTTCAGTTTATTCCAATAGTGATTTCCAGCAAATCTGCTTTCTAAAACTTTAGCTTCAATACCGTTTTCAGAGATTTTTATTTCTTTTGGATAGTATGAAAATTTTGAAAGCTGAAAACCCTCAATTTCAGTTTCACTGAAGATATTCACTTCACCGAAAAGTTTGGCTACATAAGAATTGTAAGGGTTTCTGTACGTTTTTTCCGGAGTATCGTTTTGAATTAATCTTCCATTTTGAAGAACAACAATCTGGTCAAGCCAAGGAATAATATCCTGAAGCTCATGGGTGGAAATAATTAAAGAAATATTATGCTGTTTGACATACTTAAACAACTTCTCGCGGAGCTCAATTTTTCTCGGAAAATCAAGATTACTGAACGGTTCGTCCAAAAGAAGAAGTTTTGGAAGGACAGAAAGTGCCCTTGCAATAGCAACTCTTTGTTGTTGACCGCCACTCAGATATTTAGGTAAAACATTGGCGAATTCTTCTAAGCCTACCACCTCAAGAAGCTCAGAAACGGTTTCTTTTTTTTGTTTTAAATTAATATTTGAAATAAATTTTCCTACGTTTTCGGCAACCGTCGCATATGGCATTAGATCAAAATTTTGAGCTACGCATTTCATTTCTGTTTCACCGGGAACGAGATTTCCTTTTGGCCCTAACAGTTTAATCCCGTCAAAAATAATTTCACCTTTTTCCCAATCCAAAAGTCCATAAATCAAGCTCAATAAAGTAGATTTTCCGCACCCGCTTTCTCCTGCCAATGCAATAATTTTAGCCTCTTCAAACCTTAGGTTAAGGTTCTGAAACAGGGGTTTTTCCTTGGAATATGAAAAATATAAATTGTTTATTTCTAATAGCATAATACAAATGTAATGAAATGTCTTGTTTCTATGAAAAATTGATTTTTTTTATTATATTAGCAGGAGTAATAAAAATTTATAAATTATGAAAAGAAAGCTGTTTTCGTTAGCAATTCCCGCTCTTTTTATTGCTGTTGCGATGGTTTCTTGTAACAAAGAAAAACCTGTAACAAGTGAAAGCAATGAAATAACAACCACTAAAGACGGTAGCCAGTTTGTTCTCGATACTTTAAACAGTAAAGTGGAATGGAAAGGATATAAAATTTTTAAATCTGAAAGCACAAGCCATTTTGGAACGATTAAATTTGAAAGTGGTGATGTCACAGTAAAAGAAGGAAAGCTGGAAAGCGGAAAATTTGTTGCAGATATGAATTCTTTAACGTCTGTTGATTTGAAAGATGATACAGAACAATTAGGAAAACTAAACGGTCATCTGAAAAGCGGTGATTTCTTTGAAGTAGAAAAATTTCCTACGGCATCTTTCGAAATTACTAAAGTAACACCAGCTACAGAAGGTGATTATAATACACTTTTGGATGGTAATCTTACCATTAAAGGAATTACAAAACCGGTTCAGTTTAAAGCCAATGTTTCTGTAAAAGAAGGGGAAGTAAGTATTGCCACTGAGCCAAAAGATGTTAAAAGAGAAGAGTTTGGGGTGAAATTCCAGGCTCCTGCTGAAAACGGAGTGATTAAAGATGAGGTAACTCTTCAGATCAGCGTAAAAGCTTTAGAAAAAAAATAATTTTTTTATTTAAGTGAAATAAGTGATTGAAGTCTGCCTCCCGAAAAAGAGGCAGATTTTTTTAACAGTTTAAGGAAAATTATTTCACTAAAAAACCGTATTTTTGCAAAACATTTTGAAAGGGTAAAATAATGATAGAAAAGATAGAAGAACTACTGGTTGAGGTAAACAGCTTCAATGCTACGTCTAAAGAGGAGATTGAAAACTTCCGAATTAAGTACAATGGTAAGAAAGGAGTTTTAAATGATTTCTATGAAACATTAAAGGAAGTTCCAAACGATCAGAAGAAAGATTTCGGACAAAAAATTAATACTTTAAAGCAAGCTGTAAACGGAAAATTGGAGGATTTGAAAAATTCTTCGCAATCTTCTATTATCCTTGAAAAAGAAGATCTTACAAAACCTGCTTTTCCGTTGGATTTGGGTTCAAGACATCCCATTAACCTTGTGAAAAACAGGATTATCGAGATTTTCAAGTCTATCGGGTTTGCAGTTGCAGACGGACCGGAGATTGAAGATGACTGGCATAATTTTACAGCCCTGAATCTTCCGGAATATCATCCGGCAAGAGATATGCAGGATACTTTCTTCATTGAGCAAAACCCGGATATTTTATTGAGAACACACACTTCTTCTGTACAGATTCGTTATATGGAGGAAAATCAACCGCCAATCAGAATTTTATCTCCGGGAAGAGTGTTCAGAAATGAAGCTGTTTCTTCACGTTCGCACTGTATTTTCCACCAGATTGAAGGTTTATATATAGATGAAAACGTAAGTTTTGCAGATTTAAAACAAACCATCCAGTTTTTTACAACGGAGCTTTTCGGAAAGTCTAAAATCAGGATGAGACCTTCTTATTTCCCGTTTACGGAGCCAAGTGCTGAAATTGATGTGTATTGGGGGCTAAACTCAGAAACTGATTACAGAATTACCAAGGGAACAGGCTGGCTGGAAATTATGGGTTGCGGAATGGTAGATCCTGCCGTTTTAAAAAATGTAAATATCGATGCAGATAAATATTCAGGATATGCTTTCGGAATGGGTATTGAAAGAATCGTAATGCTTCTTTACCAAATGAGCGATATCAGAATGTTCTTTGAAAATGACATCAGAACTTTAGAACAGTTTAAAACATTATAAAAAAACCTCCGAAATTTTCGGAGGTTTTTTTATAGAAAAATATCGGCATACTCATCGATATATATCTATGTGATTTATAGTGATTATATAGTGATAGGTTAGTACTTTTGTACCAGGATATTAAGGGTATCGAAAAACTCTTTGACTCTGGATCGAAAGGCACAAATGATGAGAAAGAATCAAAGAGTAAATAAACACAGGTGATAATAAAAAACAACCTCCGAAAACTTCGGAGGTTTTTGTTTTTAATTACTGACCTTAGAAACAAAACGTAATTAAAAACGGGATTTTATTGAAAAATTTACACGTGTTTGTTTTTGACAAAGAATTTGTAAATGCTTCAACACGCTCAGCAAACTTTTAATAAAACTAACTTTAATTAAGGATGATGTTGCAGTTCACTTTTGTTAGCCGAGCCGAGTCGAAGCGTTTAAAAACATTCAATATAGATTAGCTTTTTGCATTTTTTTTCTTTGTCCAGTTTTTTATTCTGTTATAATCTAAAAAGTAGGTAAGCTTTAAAGAAAAGTTATTTACTGTTGGCTCACTGAAAAGCATATCGTAGTTTTTTGTGACATTTAATCTTGACATTTCCAGATAATTTGAAGTTGCATTTCTGTATAATAAAGTCAATTGGCTTCCGGGTGCAAACCACCACGAAAATCTTAAGTCTACATTCCATGCATTGTAAGTTCCGTCGAGATTTTTATGAAAGTCATCTGTGTTTGTCAAACTTCCATCTTGATTCAGAGTATAGAATTGTTTATAATGGACATCTGAAAAATAATGTCTGAAAGTTAATGATAAAGCAATTTTTTCGTTGAAAGTATATTTTGAGGTTAAAGCATTTTCATAGGTATTTCTTTGTCTTCTGCCAATGAAAATATCGGTGTCATTTTTTCCTGCAAAACCGGTTTCGTTGTTGCTGAAGCCTGGATTAAAATTCCAATTCACATTAAACTTATCTGAAAATCTGTAACGAAGCCCAAAATTAGTAAAAACCTGATTTCTTCCTTTCTCATCAAAAGCATAATAATCAATCGTGAAATTATACTGCAGTTTTTTTCTGCTGTCACTTTCAAACCAAATCCAGGTGTCAAAATATCCGGGAACTTTTAAATATCTTCCAGAGGTTCTTGGTTCATAAATATCTTTTTGACCGAAAGGAGTAAACTCGATTCCGCCACCAAAAACCCTGAACTTTTTATCCGTAAAACTGTTATTATTGTTGAATACAAAGTTTGAATTTAAAAACGGTTCGAGTCGGTGGTAGTAATTTAAGTTAAAGTTCAAATACATATTATTGAGCTTTTCCGTTGGCTGTAAAATTCTGTATCCATACCATGCATTATAATTTGCAAAATTAGTTTTGGTTGAAAATCCTACATCGTTGATGTCCCAATCTTTTGTCGTTATATTTCCATTGATAGAAAATCTGTGTTTCCCTGCAATTTTTTCCAGTCCGGCTTCCCCCCGAGTCCCGAATTTTGTGTCTCCATCCATCACCCAGCTCCCTTTCAGACTTCCGAAAGTTTTATAGGTGTTTTTCTTATTATTGATATCCCAAAGAATCCCGGTCGCATTGGCATCCCGGAAGTTACCAGCTCTGGTTACGTTGGTATTTACTAAAGAGACAGATGAATTCCCATTGAATCTTTGGTCGAAAACCAAAACATTATAATTGGCCCAAGGTTCTACAACTTCCTTTCTTGTTTCACCAGTTTCGTGATTGAAAATTGTAGCTTCCATTTTTTGAGTAACTCCGTTGAAGAAGCCTATTCCCAATCCTTTTTTTGTTCTTCCCGAAATTTTAAAGGCATTAAATAATTTTACCTTTCCGGGATATTCAGTTATTTCCTCATTATCATTTGCTCTAGGATAGATGCTGGGCTCTCCGCCGACTCTTCTTGAATAGAACATTCCGCCTTTGCTGAACAGTTCTGTTCCTTCTGTGAAAAATGTCCTCTGCTCAGAAAATTGTTGCTCGAATGGGGTTAAATTTAAAATAGAATTGTCAAAATTTGCCTGCCCAAAATCAGGAATTAAAGTCATGTCAAAAGTAAAAGCATCATTTATTCCGTATTTTACATCCATTCCACCATTAAAACTGGAAGTGGTTTTTCCGTCAAAACTATTGACATAGCTTGAAAAATATGGTGTAAAAGATAATCGGGTAGGAGGATTGATATTTTCTATACCTTGTAAAACTCCGTCAAATAATGTATAAGAATTTTTAGCATTATCAACGAAATTCCAGTCATAAAAAGCTTTTGTTCTCTGGATTTTCCGAAACATATTCATTCCCCACTCCTGAACACTACTTTTTGGAAATCTCAGCTCCGAATAAGGAATTTTAATTTCCACAGCCCAGCCTTTATCATTGATTTTTGCTCCGCTGTACCAAATGGAATTCCATGTTTCGTCTTCACCATCGGTTGTGATCTTAGCATCAAACTGAACTCCGGCCGCCGTTACCACAAATTCCAGGCTTTGCTGTTTATCATTGTAGCCATTCAGGGCAACTCCAAAAAAATCATCATTACTGATTCCGTCTCTTTCGGTTAATTCTTTTGCAATTTTCCTGGGATTCGGATCATACATTTGAGCTCCAAAATAAATGCCTGTATCGTCATATAAAATTCTGACTTCTGTTCTTACAGAATCATGCTGAGGTTTTCCGTTGTTTGGGCTTCTTTCAATAAAGCTGGTTGCAAGGGGTGCATTTTGCCATTCTTTATCATCCAAAATACCATCTATTTTAGGTGAAGAATCTATTTTCGTAATAAAAATTTTCTTTCTTGTGATATTATCATTTTCCTTTTTCTGAGAAAAAAGAAAACAAGAATAGAGAGAAATTATAGTAATCAGTAATTTAATTTTCATGGTCTTAGCGTGCTATAGAATTATGACAACTAAGATTTAAAATTTATTACATTGAAAATAAAAAATGCCTGTAAAAACTTCACAGACATTTTTCTTAAAAAAAACTAACTATATGTTTATTTTGTAAACTTCAAAGGATATTTCACATTTTTTATATCATCAATACTTGCTTTTAGAGAACCAACTGCCAATTCAGCCTTTAATAGCATCGGAACATGGTTGGCATCATTAGAAACCCACATCGTCACACCTTCTTTTTCTTTAAAAACCCGCCCGCTTTTTACAGACGGGATAATTTTTAAGCAATTGATGGTTCCGAATTTTGTTTTTAAATTTTCTGCCCCTGTTACTTTCAGCTGAAAGGGAAACATTTCATCGTCAATCCAGACATTCATATTAATGACGGTTCCTACTTTCAACTCGTTTTGGCTTTTACTTCTTAAATAATAAAAGCATGAAAGCATATCCTGAACGCCTTTTACGGATTTTAAAACCTTAGAACCATTGGCAGGATTTTTTTTATCTGTTAAAATTAATGTGTTGTTATCGTGATTGAAAACCGTTTCAAAATGCTGGCTGTAGCCTCCTTCTTTTACATCTCTAACGTAAAAACTCGGAAGCCCGGTATTAACATTAATGAAGCTCTCATATAAATCCTCAACTTTGAAAAACGCTTTTACAGCACCCGTAGTTCTTCCAACTCCTTTTGCATAAAGGTGAGGAGTACCTTTATAGGTGGTTTTTTGGGTGGTTAGGGTTGCGTTTCCGGCAGTCAGAAGACCGTAATGGATTCTGAAAGACAATGATTCGCCATCTGCAATATTATCGATCTGGGCAAAGCCTAAAGAAAAAATAAATATTGCAATTAGGTTTACAATTTTCTTCATGGTAAGTCATTTACAAAAAGGCTGCCAAATTCAAGATTTGAAGACTTTTAAAGATATTTGATAAATCTCAGGTTTTTATTTAGACTGAATTAAATATGCTTAGCATTAAAATTAGTAAATTTGCGGTTACATATATAATTAAATTATCTTTTACATATGATAACTACAGACATATTGATTATAGGAGCGGGACCAACGGGGCTTTTTGCCGTATTTGAAGCGGGTTTGCTAAAAATGAAATGCCATATCATCGATGCACTTCCTCAACCTGGAGGGCAATTGGCAGAATTGTATCCTAAAAAACCTATTTTCGATATTCCTGGTTATCCTTCGGTAAATGCCGGAGAATTGGTAGATAATTTGATGGAACAGATTAAACAGTTCCAACCGGGATTTACTTTGGGTGAAACAGCTGTTTCTTATACAAAAGTAGATGATGAATGGTTTGAAGTGATTACCAACAAAGGAACTGTTCACAGAGCTAAAGCTATTGCTATTGCAGGTGGTTTGGGAACTTTTGAACCCAGAAAACCTACGATGAATAATGTTGCTGATTATGAAGAAAAGGGGCTTGAATATTTTGTAAAAGAACCGGAACATTTCAGAAATAAGAAAGTAGTAATTGCCGGAGGTGGAGATTCTGCGCTTGACTGGAGTGTTTTCTTGTCAAATGTTGCCAATGAAGTGACTTTGATTCACAGAAGAAATGAGTTCAGAGGAGCTTTAGATTCTGTAGAAAAAGTTCAGGATTTAAAGAATCAGGGGAAGATTAAATTAATTACACCTGCTGAAGTTACTGCAATTAAAGGCGACGGAAAAGTAGAAGCTATCACCGTACAGGTTGATGGTGAAGAAGCTTATGATATTGAAACTGATTATTTTATTCCATTATTTGGCTTAACTCCAAAATTGGGTGAAATCGGAAATTGGGGACTGAATATCGAGAAAAATGCAATCGTTGTAAATAACGCTCTTGATTATCAGACAAATATTGACGGGATCTACGCAATCGGAGATATCAACACGTATCCCGGGAAATTGAAATTAATTCTCTGTGGTTTCCACGAAGCTACATTGATGTGTCAAAGTGTATACAACAGATTAAATCCGGGTAAAAAATTTGTATTAAAATATACAACTGTAAGTGGAGTAGACGGTTTCGACGGAAGTAGAAAAGAAGCTGAGAAGGCCGTTGTGAAAAAAATTGATTAAATTTGTTGACGGTTATTAGTTGTAAATAAAACTAGCTTTTATCATCAACTATAAACAATCAACCATCAACTAAAATGAACGATATAAATATAAAAATCACCGATAGAGAAGGTGTAACTCATGATATTGTAGCGCCAACTGATATGTCCATGAATTTAATGGAAATTATCCGTTCGTATGAATTAGCAGAAGAAGGAACTATCGGAGTTTGTGGAGGAATGGCAATGTGTGCGTCTTGTCAGGTTTATGTAATCAATGATCCAGGGCTTGAGCCAATGGGCGATGAGGAAGATGCAATGTTAGGCGAAGCTTTCCATGTGAAAGGTAACAGCAGATTAGGCTGCCAACTGCATATTGTAACTGAAATGGAAGGTCTTGAAGTAGAAATTGCTCCTTATCCTTAGAAAATTTTATTTAAATTATATTAAAAACTCCTGAAGATCTTTCTTCGGGAGTTTTTTATTTATCAGTTTATATTTTGCTCTCCAGATAATTAATTAACCAAATTATTGGTGCTCCCTGAATTAAAGAAATTTTTATTTTATTATCATGCAAATTTTTGTTTAAAGATTTCAAGTATTCTATTTGATGGGTAATGATTTCTTCTTTATGCTGTACCAGGTTTTCTTCGAGCTGTGTTAAATCAAATATTTTTAGATCTTTGAGTTTTGGAGATAAATTATTTAAAGAAATGTACGTTGAATCAAACTTGGGATTTTCAGTAAGTTTTAAAGCTTTTTTTATTTCATTTTCAATTTCGCGCAAAAGCTGATTCTTTTTTACAAACGCAATGATAGTTGATTCATTGATTTCTATAAGTTTCTTTTTGTCTTTTAAATTCTTACTAATAGAATTTTCAAAATAATGAATTTCTTTTTTTAGTTTGGTAAATTCAATATCTGCCTGTTCCAATAAAGCTGCCACTCTATAAAATGTCCGTTTTGCTTTCTGAGGTATTTCGGTGAAGGATTTATAACCTAAGTCATGTTCTATTTCTGCCCAGGAATGCTGAAGTATACTCCTGATTTGAATTTCGAATTTAATATCTTTATATACTGAATATTCTGCTGTTTGAGCCCTGTTATCATTGATTTGTAAGATGTAATGAACACTTTTGTATCCAAATTTATCAATTTCAATATTTCCTTTATCTATAGAATTTATCCAGTCAATTTTAAATTCTCTGTTAAGGATTTCTTCTATTTTTGAAATATCATCTTCAAAATAAGTGATAATTCTTAGTCCTAAAATATCGGTAACATCATCAAGATGTATGTATTTATTTTTTTTTATTACTTTCTGAGCAAGACTTTCTTTAGTCTTTACCCGGCTTGTAATCTGATGTATTGAAAAATTTTTACATAGTTTTTTTAATATTTTTTCAACTTTAAAGCTAAAAGAAGAATACAAAGAAAATTTTTCCTCATATTCTGCCAGAATTTTATTTAGGTCGTCATTTATCATACTAATTAGCTAGTATTTAAATTTACACACTTTTTAATAAAAACATAATTATTATTGATCAATCTGAAAACAATGAAAATAGTCTTATATTTTTAAACTTCATCTTTATAAATCCACTTGCCAACTGTCGGAGCTTTATAGTTTCTCATTTTTTCTAAAAGTTCATCAACATTATCACCTATCAATAGCATATCACGATTAATTTGTTTTAAAAATCCTTTATCGACCATCGTCTGAACCAATTTAATCAAATCATCATAAAATCCGTCAATATTTAGAACAGCAATTGGCTTTCTGTGAAGCCCGAGTTGTGCCCAGGTTATCATTTCGAAAAACTCTTCCAATGTTCCGTAACCTCCGGGAAGAACGATTACACCGTTGCACAAATCATTCATTTTGGTTTTTCTTTCGTGCATAGTTTCAACCAAAATCAATTCTGTTAGCTGCTTATGTGCAATTTCTTTTGACTGTAAAAAGTAGGGAAGAACTCCAACAACTTTTCCTCCTGAATTCAAAGCGCCTTCTGCAACGGCCCCCATCAGCCCTACATCTGCACCACCATAAACCAGTTGAATATTTTGTTTTGCTAAAGTCTGTCCAAGTAAAGTTGCCTGCTCTTTAAAAACATCATCCGAACCCAAACTTGAACCACAAAATACGGTTATACTTTTCATACTAATTCTTAATCTTAATAGTTTAAATTAAAATATCCAAAATCAGGAGACTTTGGATATTTAATATAGCAATTTTATATTCTTATTTTAAAGGAATATTCGCTAAAATATCTTTAGTAAAACTCCAGAATTTCTGTGTTGAAGAAATATTTGCCTTCTCATCAGGAGAGTGAGCCCCTCTGATTGTCGGTCCGAAACTTACCATTTCCATTTCAGGATAATTGGCTCCGATAATTCCACACTCTAAACCTGCGTGACAAGCTACAACGTGAGGTTTTTCGCGGAATTTTTCAGTATAAATTTTCTCCATTAATTGTACAATTTCAGAACCCGGTTTTGGTTTCCATCCCGGATAAGATCCACTGAATTCAGTATTCATTCCGGCTAATTCTGCAACAGATTTTAATTGTTCAGCAACAGAGTTTTTAGAAGATTCTACAGATGAACGGGAAAGGTTTAAAATTTTCAATGCTCCGCCTTTTAATTCTACTCTTGCCACATTATTTGAAGATTCCACCAGATCTTTTACATCAGGACTCATTCTGTAAACCCCATTATGAAGAGATTTTAAAGCTAAGATGATTTTCCTTGAATCTGTCTCGGAAAGTGCTTTGTCGGAAGAGGTAGAATTTTCGATATTGATTTGAAGATTCGGTTCTATGGTGGCAAATTCTTCTAAAATTTCTTTTTTAAGACCGTTAGTTACCTCTTCTATAAATTCCTGGGCATTTCTTACAGAAATAATAGAGACAGCTTCTCTGGGAATTGCATTTCTCAAACCTCCACCATCGATAGAAATTAACTGAATATTTTCTTTTTCCAAAGCCGGGTAAAGAAGTCTTCCCAAGATAACATTTGCATTTCCGAAACCTTTGTGGATATCCATTCCTGAATGGCCACCCTGAAGGCCTTTTATTTCAATTCTTACAATTTGCCCTTTTGCTTCTTCGGTTTGATAGTTTTGAGTAATGGTAACGTCAATTCCCCCGGCACAGCCAATATCGATTTCATCGTCTTCTTCCGTATCAAGGTTTAATAAGATTTGCCCCGTCAACTGACCGGGTTTTAATCCTAAAGCTCCTGTCATTCCGGTTTCTTCATCGATTGTGAAAAGAGCTTCTAGAGCTGGGTGAGGTATATCTGAGCTTTCTAAAATCGACATGATGGTAGCTACTCCCAGGCCGTTATCAGCTCCTAAAGTGGTACCTTTTGCTTTTACCCAGTCTCCATCGATTTCCATTTTGATTCCTTCTGTTTCAAAATCAAAATTTACGTCATTGTTTTTTTGGCAAACCATATCCAAATGCGACTGTAAAACAACAGATTTACGGTTTTCCATTCCTGCTGTTGCCGGTTTTTTAATGATTACATTTCCTACTTCATCTACTGTAGTTTGTAAGCCTAAACTTTCACCAAATTCTTTGATGAACGCAATTACTTTTTCTTCTTTTTTTGATGGTCTTGGAACAGCATTTAATTTGGAAAAATTTTTCCAGATTATTTGTGGCTCTATATTAGATAATTCCATGAAATTTATTTTTATCAAAATTACGAAATAAAAAATGCTTCCGATAATTCAGAAGCATTCTTTTTATTGTTTTGATTCGATTTTTAGCATCCGCATTCGCCATAAATAGGTGTTGTCATAATGGTACCATCAGGTTTTTCGATCGTCAATGTTCCCTCAAATAATAAAGCTTCTTCACCTTTTATTTTTTTACCTTTTACGGAGATTTTATAATCATCACTTTCTATTTCTTTAGTCAGTTCTTCGTCAACTTCCATATCGCTTGATGAGATAAGATTCATGGCTAATCTTTTACCGTCAAGTTTCATATAAGCTATTTTTCCGGCGTCATCGGCATAAATATATTTTTCAGCTTCAAAATCAGCTTTATTTTTTGCAAAATAACATGAACATTCTTTGATTTCTTTCGGGAAAGGAAAATTTTCAACTAAAATTTTTCCCGAAGAATTATCCGTTTTAGCAGAATCCTGAACAATATTCAAAGAATCTTTTGTTACAGAACCCTGAATTGTTTCTTTGTCTTTTTTACAAGCGACTAATAAGAACGCTGAAAAGAAAATGATTAGATATTTCATTGTTTGCGGTTTTATTGTATTTATCCTCTTGCTCTTTCCAAAAGTGTCATCATTAATAATGAAAGAATGACTAAACTTTCCTCTTCATCATCAATATCGATTAATCTGTCAAGCTGAAATCTTCTTCCGAAGAAAGAGGGCATTTTTTTTAGTTTAAAATAAGCTTTTCCATCAATTCCTGCTACGGTGTAAGTAGGATTTAAGAAATATCCTGTAAACATACCGATGATAGGAAGTTCGCCCACCATTCCGTCAAAAAATCTTACCCAGGCGCTGTCTTCCTGAATTTTGAATTTAGGCTGATCATTGGCATCTAAAATATCGTAGCTGGCTTTCCAGATAGAGCGCATTCCTTTTCTTGCTAATCGTCCGAAATTTTTATTGTTTACAATATCATTTAAAGAATATGAAGCATTAAAATCGATCCATTTATTGGCTCTGATTCTGAAAAGTTCTTTTGATTTGCTTTCGTCATTGAAAACAATTACGTCTTCTTTTAGCTTAAACATTTTCTGACGAACATAAGCCACGTAGTTTCCATTTTTGTCAGTGATATTGAAATCGCTGGCTAAGGTTGAAATTTTAAATTTAAAATCTAATGGATAATTTAGATTGTTGAGTACCATTTTTAGTTTATTTTTTCAAGTTAATATTTAGGTTCCCAAAGATAAAGGTTTTTTTAGAGTTATGAATGAAAACTGAAGAATTGTGAATTGTATAATCGGGTAATGATAAGGGAAAATAATATTTGTGGGTTTTACTCCATCAGCTAAAAATGAATTCTTCATAATTGCAATTGACTATTCATATTTTACAACTATAATCCTTATTTTTGTAGTTATGGAGTACCCAAGTAAAGTTTTGGCAAAAGCGGTGGATGAAATTTCGGGATTGCCCGGAATTGGCAGGAAAACGGCTTTGCGTTTAGCATTACATTTACTGAAACAACCAAATTCCAGGGCGGTAAGCCTTGGGAATTCTTTGATTAATCTTGTAAATGAAATAAAATACTGTAAAGAATGTCATAATTTTTCTGATTTTGATATTTGTGAAATATGCAGTAACGAAAAAAGAAGTGATGAGCTGATTTGTATTGTTGAAGATGTTCGTGATGTAATTGCTATAGAAAACACAGGGAAATATACAGGAAAATATTTGATTTTGGGCGGAAAAATTTCACCGATGGAAGGTGTTGGCCCGCATCAGCTGAACATTCCAAGTATTGAAAAGAAACTGAATAACGGCAGGGTAAAAGAATTTATTTTTGCCTTGAGTGCTACAATGGAAGGTGATACCACCGCTTACTATATTTATAAAAAGTTCAAAAATTTTAACGTAAATTTCTCGAGTATTGCAAGGGGAATTTCTGTGGGAGATGAGCTTGAATATGCTGACGAAATTTCTTTAGGAAGATCTATTATGAACAGGCTTCCATATAACGAAGGCAGTTCCTAAAACCAGATGTTTATTTAAATGATTTCCGTAATAGTCCCTTTATACAATGCTGAAAATACTGTTGAAACTGCTTTAAACTCAATTAAAGCACAAAGTATAGGTATAGATGAATTTGAAGTTATTGTGATCAATGATGGCTCAACTGATGAAAGTGAAATTATTGTTAAGGATTATATGATAAGAAACCCTGAAATGAACATTCAAATACTCAATCAAAAAAATGGCGGAGTTTCTAACGCCAGAAATACAGGACTAAAGGCTTCAAGTGGCGATTATATTGCGTTATTGGATGCCGATGATGAATGGTTGCCTGAAAAGATTGAAAAACAGCTTAGTTATTTGGAAAATGATAAATTGGGGATCGATTTTTTAGCGACTAGAAGAAACGACAACAAAATTTTATCGCCTTATAAAGTACTCAATAATCTTGCTGAAATTACTTTTAAAAAACTTTTGATAAGAAATGAAACTCAGCCCTCAACTGTGATGTTTAAAAAGAAAGTGCTTGACAATACTGGCTATTTTAACGATAATCAAAGATATGCGGAAGATATTAATTACTGGATGAAAGTTGCTTTAAAAAATAAGATGTATATTCTTAATGAAAGTCTGGTGATTGCAGGAGGTGGGAAAAGGACATTTGGTGTTTCCGGTTTGTCTGCTAATCTTTATGAAATGAAAAATGGCTTTCAACGAAATTTAAAAGAGATGTATACTTTAAAGCACATTAGCTTTATTCAATATATCGGACTTAGATTTTTTTATAAAGTTAAATACTTAGTTTTGTTATGCAGAACATTTTATTATGATCAAAGAAACACTCGAAATAAGGGATAATCATGAAGCTGTCTATTATTATCGTTAATTATAATGTAACCCAATTACTGAGAAAATGTCTCTTGTCTATTAAAAAATATATACAAGATATTGATTATGAGGTTGTTGTTATTGATAATGCTTCTGTTGATTTATCTTGGAAAAATCTTACTTATGAATTTCCCGGCTTTAAATTTATTTCTTCTGAAAAAAATGAAGGCTTTTCAAAAGCAAATAATAAAGCTATCAAAACAGCAAAAGGAGAATATCTTTTAATCTTAAATCCGGATACTGAAATTGAAGGCTTTTATATGAAAGATATTATAGAGTTTGCAGATTCTAAAACAGATTTTGGATGTCTTGGGGTAAGAATGCATGATGTACAAGGTGAATTTTTACCTGAAAGTAAACGTTCAGTTCCGGATATGTTTAATTCTTTTGAAAAACTGTTTATTAATTTAAAAAAAAATAATTCAAAATCTTATTATAGAAATGATGTTGGAGAGTTTGAGATTTCAAAAGTTGAAGTGATTACCGGAGCTTTTTTACTCGTAAAAAAAAATGTGTATGAAAAGGTGGGGGGATTGGATGATGCTTATTTTATGTACGGTGAAGATATTGATTTATGTTATACTTTGCTAAGGAACGGATATCAAAACTATTATTACGGGAAAGCATCAATCCTTCATCATAAAGGAGAAAGTACTATTAAAGATAAGCTTTATTTAGAGCGGTTTTACGGGGCAATGCAGATTTTTATTAACAAATACTATAAAGAATCAAAACCTGTACAGTATTCGTTTTTAAAAGCAGGGCTAAAGCTCAGGCATAAAATTGAAAAAATGAGATTAAAATAAACAAAAAAGCAACCCGAAATCGAGTTGCTTATATATTTTTTATAAAAAATTTATATTCTTATTTAGCCGGAGCTACCGGAGTTTGAGCCGGAGTCGCTGTTTTAGAAGCCGGAGCAGAAGATTGTGCCGGAGCTTCTTTTTTGATAGGCTGAGCCGGAGCTGTTTGTGATGGTTTTCCTGTAATAACAACACTTAAAAGGATAAGAACAATAATAGTTGCTCCTAAAGTCCATGTTGCTTTTTCCATGAAATCATTGGTTCTCTGTACCCCGAACTGTGCAGAAGATGCGCCTCCAAAAGTACTTGAAAGGCCTCCTCCTTTTGGGTTTTGAGCCATAACAACAATTACTAGTAAAATGCTAGCAATCATAATAAGAACCATCAATAGTGTAAATATAGTATCCATTAATTCTGATATCTTTTTGAATGGGCAAATTTAATCTTTTTTTACCGAACGACAAAAAAAGATGTTCGCAAATGTTGGATTTGTTGTATAAATAAAAAAACGACAACAATTGTTGTCGTTTCTTATATAAAATAAAATTGTTCTTATTTGAAATCAGAATCTTTAGCCTGATTTAAGAGGTAAGATTTCACAGTCAGATTGATATCCATTCCGCCCATATTCTGAATGATTGTGAATGGAAGTTTTACACCAGATACATCTCTATAATCTGCATAGCTTGTAGGGATGGAACCTTGTTCGCTTGTTTTTACTTCTCCAGTCTTCAATCCTGAAGCTACGCTGTAATAATACGTTGTTTTGTCGTCTTTTACTACATAAGAATCTTCGTTGTTATACTTTTCGATTCCAGCTAATTTGACAGCCGTATTTTTAGCAAAACCTAATTCCGGAAAAAGTTCAGTTTCTTTTGACATTGATGTTTTTTGCTTGTCATCAAGAGGTTTTTTCTGACCTTGCATTTCCATGTAGCCATCTTTTCCGTCAAATATAATTTTCTGGATAGTATTTCCCATCATACTGATGTTCATCGCCATTTTTCCGCCTTTAGCCTGGATCATTTTCATACTCATATCCATTCCCTGCACTTTAGTAGTGGCATCTGTAGAAATAGAAGTTACTTTTTGAAGAGCAGCATTACCTCCGATTGCATTGATGTATTTATCAGCCACGGAAGAAACAGTAACACCTGCATCAACTTTTTGAGCAGCAGGTTTTGCTACAGGATTAGCATCTTTATCGTAATATTTTACAGGGTAACCCAATGTTTCCAATCCTTCAGAAATATCAGAAGCTTTACCGGCAATAAAAATTCTGCTTTGATTTGGTAGGATTGTAGCTTTTACGGCATTTGAAACATCTGCTGTAGTTACTTTATCAATAGACTTTAAATAATTTGTGTAAAAATCAGATGGTAAATCCTGAATTTTTTGATTTACGGCAAATCTTGCGATAGTTTCAGGCTTTTCTAAAGACATGATGAAAGAACCTTTCAATTTAGCTTTAGCATTTTCCAGTTCTTCGGGTTTTATTGTAGAAATTCCGTTAAGTTCATTCATAAATTCCTTTACAGCCTTGTCCGTAACTTCGTTTCTTACGCTTGCTTGAGCAGAAAATTCAGGCGAATATTTGCTCGCTGTCATGCTTGAGTACGCTCCGTAAGTAAATCCGTTTTTCTCACGAAGATTCATGAAAAGCCTTGCATCTGCACCACCTCCTAAGATATAATTGGCAATTTGAGAAGGGAAGTAGTTTGCATCCTTCATTTTCAATGTATTCATGTTGTTTACAGATACCACAGACTGTACAGCTGTAGGAACGTCTACTACGTTAATTTCTGTTTTAGCAACATTCGAAGCCGGTTCCAATTGGGCTACTGGCGTGTTTGCTTTTTTCCATCCGTTGAATGATTTTTCAATTAATGGCTTTACCTGATCAAATTTTACATCTCCAACGATTACTAAATAAGCATTGTCCGGAGCGTAGTATTTTTTATACGTATTTTGTACGTCAGCTAATTGAATTTTGTTGATAGATTCTACCGTTTCAAATTCCCCTCTGGACGTATTTTTTCCATACATCAAAGCTCTTGAAACTCTGTCTGCGATAGAAGAAGCATTTTTTTCGTCAGATTTCAATCCTTCGATAGCCCTTTCTTTTGAATTTTGAATTTCTTCGGCCGAGAATTTAGGATTGATAATAGCATCTGCCATTAAACCTAATACTTCGGGGAAATATTTTGAAAGTGAATTTGCAAAAGCTCCGTTTGAAGAAAAATTTAAGTTAGCTCCAAGATAATCCACTTTTTTGTTGAAATCATCTTTGCTGAGGTTTGTAGTTCCGTTTTCGAACTGTTCTGCCATGATAGAGCTTACTCCTGTTACGCTTCCTTCGTTATATGGCGCTCTGTCCATCGTAAGCGTTACGTTTACTCTTGGTAGTTTATTGTTTTCTACTACCATTACCGTAAGTCCGTTACTTAGTTGGAAAGTTTTTGGTTTTGCAATGTTGATGGCAGGAGTAGGTCCTGGTTTTGGCATTGCATTAAGATCAATTTTTTGTGCAGAAATCATTCCTGAGAAGAAAAATGCTGCAGCTATATATGTTAATTGCTTTTTCATTTGTAAATAATTGTTTGTCATAATCATTTTTTTTAACCTAAATTGTAAGAATTACTTCTTTTCAGGCACGTAATTAATGATCACTCTTTGGTTAGGATTAAGATACTTTTTAGCCGCATTTTGAAGATCTTCTCTGGTGATAGATCTGTAGATGTCTATTTCTTTGTTGATAAGGTTGGTATCTCCCATCAAAACATGGTTGGTTGCCAACGAAGCGGCAATTCCTTGGATGCTTGAGTTTTGATTTACAAACTGATTTTCAAATTGGTTTTGAAGCTTTTGATAATCTTCCTGAGAAATCAAAGTTGTTTGAAGTTTTTTGATCTCAGCGTCGATATCTGTCTGTAATGTCTGTTTAGGTGTCTGTCCCATTGGGATCGCGAAAAATGCAAAAATGCCATAATCTTCAAGACCTTGATTGAAAGCCTGAACCTGAAGCGCTTTTTTCTCCTGATCTACCAGTTTTTTGTATAAAACTGAAGATTTCCCACTGCTCAGATAAGAAGAAAGCATATCTAATATATAAGCATCTTTTTCTTTGTTGGCAGGTGTTCTGTACGCAAAAACATAAGCAGGAAGCTGAATGTTCGGATCTGTAGCTGTTACCTCTTTTTCCTGACTGATAGGGGTGTCTTTCGGGAAATTTTTAGGATAAATAGTTCCTTTTGGAATGCCTCCATAATATTCCTGAATCCATTTTTTAGTCTGTTCAGGTTTAATATCTCCTGCAACCACTAAAGTAGCGTTGTTGGGAACGTAATATTTTTTATAGAAAGCCTGGAATTCTTCTAACTTTGCTGAATTCAAATCTTCCATAGACCCGATTGTAGGCCAGCTGTAAGGGTGATTTGTAAACAGGTTTTTTTGTATTGTTGGAAATAGATTACCATAAGGCTGGTTATCCATTCTTAATCTTTTTTCTTCTTTTACAACCTCTCTCTGAGTATCTACACCAACTTGGTTGATTACCGCGTGGCGCAATCTTTCAGACTCCATCCAAAGGCCTAATTGCTCGTTGTTTGAGGGGAAAGTTTCATAGTAATATGTTCTGTCGTTGGTTGTATTGGCATTATTTTGTCCACCATTTGAAGAAACTATTTTCATCCATTCACCTCTCTTGATATTTGGAGTGCCTTCAAATAAAAGATGCTCGAAAAAGTGAGCAAAACCGGTTCTCCCTTTTACTTCATCTTTTGCACCTACGTGGTACATCACACCTGTTGTAACCACCGGTGCAGAGTTGTCCTGATGAAGAATCACGTGTAAACCGTTCGGAAGATCATACTCTTCAAATTTAATTTGTTGTGCGTTCAAAGCCATTCCGAAAAAGGCAGCTGCGGCAACAGAAAGAATTCTTTTTTTCATAAAATAGAAATTGTTTGCTAATTAGTATAAAAACTATATGATTTGTTACATATTTTAGAAATGTTTAGTATAAACTTTTAATACCAATTTACCAATACCTGATTTTTAACATTGTTAATCAAAATTTGAATTCTCCATAGAATACACTAATTTTGTCTTTCCAAAATTTTTTTGCAGTATGGAGGATTATCTGAAAGGACTGAATGAATCACAATTTGAAGCTGTTACCACATTACAAGGACCTTTAATGGTACTTGCGGGAGCGGGTTCGGGGAAAACGCGTGTATTAACAATGCGTATTGCCCATCTGATCACAAATGGAGTGGACCCTTTCAATATTCTGGCATTAACCTTTACCAATAAAGCGGCAAAGGAAATGAAAGAACGTATTGCAAAAGTAGTAGGACAAAGCAATGCAAGAAGCCTTTGGATGGGTACTTTTCACTCGGTTTTTGCAAGGATTTTGAGGATTGAAGGTCATTATTTGGGATATCCTTCCAATTTTACGATTTATGATCAGCAGGATGCACTTAACGTTATCAGAAAAGTCATCAAAGACATGAATATTGATGCTGATTTATATAAACCTAAAAAAGTCCAGTCGAGAATTTCAACGTACAAAAATAATCTGATTACCGTAAAAGCTTATTACAATAATCCTGAACTCATGGAAGCTGATGAAAAAGCTAATATGAAATTCATCGGGCAGATTTATCAGAAATATGTAGAGCAATGTTTCAAAAACGGGGCAATGGATTTTGATGATTTGCTGTTAAAAACTAACGAATTATTGACTCGCTTTCCGGAAGTTTTAGCTAAATATCAAGACAGGTTCAGATATATTTTGGTAGATGAGTACCAGGATACTAACCATTCTCAGTATCTTATCGTTAAAGCTTTGGCTTCAAAGTTTGAAAATATTTGCGTGGTAGGGGATGATGCTCAGTCGATTTACTCTTTCCGTGGTGCAAATATTTATAATATCTTAAACTTTAAAAAGGATTATCCTGACGCAGTTACTGTTTCGCTGGAACAAAATTATCGTTCGACACAAAATATCGTAAATGCAGCGAATGCCGTAATAGCGAAAAATCTTCAGCAGTTCAAAAAAAATGTTTTCAGTGAAAATGAAGAAGGTGATAAGATAAAAGTGTATCGCTCACTTTCTGATGCTGATGAGGCAAACTTCGTGGCCGGAAATATCTGGGAAACCCGGAACAGAGAACAAAGAAAATATAGCGATTTCGCAATTCTATATAGAACAAATTCTCAGACGCGTGCTTTTGAAGATGCTTTGAGACGCAAAAATATTCCTTACAAAGTGTATGGAGGTTTGTCTTTTTACCAAAGAAAAGAAGTGAAAGATTTAATCGCTTATCTTCGTCTTTTGGTAAATGAGAATGATTCCGAAGCCCTAATGAGAATCATCAATTATCCGGCAAGAGGAATTGGTGAAACGACTCAAAACAAGTTGATTGTTTTTGCAGATAATCAAAATGTACCCGTTTCAGCAATATTGGCGAATCTTCCGATGTATGCGCCTCAATTGGGATTAAACAACGGAGTTTTAAACAAATTGAACGACTTCTGGTCAATGATTAAAGCCTTTCAGGTATTATTAAAAACCGAAACGGCTTACAATGTTGCGATGGAGGTGGCAAAACGAAGTGGTTTAATCAAATTCTTAAAAGATGACCAGACTCCGGAAGGAATTTCCCGTGTAGAAAACGTTCAGGAATTAATGAACTCAATGCAGGGGTTTATCGAAGAACAGATGCAGCTGGAAGACGGAGATCCGAGTTTGCCGAATTTCCTTGAAAATATTGCGCTTTCCGCAGATACACAGAATAAAGATGATGAGGAAGAGATGGTTTCGTTAATGACTATTCACCTTTCAAAAGGTCTTGAGTTCCCTGTGGTTCATTTGGTTGGTTTGGAAGAAAATCTTTTCCCAAGTTTTATGAGTTCGGCAACCAGAGAGGATCTGGAGGAAGAAAGACGGTTATTCTATGTTGCTTTGACAAGAGCTGAAAAACAGGCCTTTTTTTCTTATGCAGTTTCGCGTTTCCAGTGGGGGAAAATTACGGATGCAGAACCCTCAAGATTTTTAAATGAAATAGACGAAGAATACATTGAATTTGTAAATCCTGCCATTGAAAAAAGATTTATTAACAATGCAGGTATAAAATCAAATATTTTTGACGAACATCCTTCTGAAATGAGAAGCTTCAAAAGAGTGGAAAAGAAAACAATTGAAAGAAGTGATAATTCTAAACCAATAGCTGAACCTCGTAAACTGAAACCTGTAGCTACAGCGAAAATTATTAATCCAAGTGGGGCTTCTTCGCAGGATATTGAAGTAGGTGATAAAGTACGTCACGATAGATTCGGTATTGGGGAGGTTACTTTCCTTGACGGGACAGATCCTCAGAATATCAAAGCAAAGGTTGTTTTTATGCATGAAGGCGAGAAAAATCTTATCCTAAAGTTTGCTAAACTAACCAAAATTTAAAGTCAGATTTCTAAAAATAGAATAAACAGCATAACATTTTTTGTAATTTATTAGTCTATTAATTTTGTAGACTAATAAATATGATTTACTTTTGTCGCCACAAAAAACATAAATCAAATAATATAACGGAGAATGTATGGGAAATAGAAAGACAATTTTTTCGGCTTCAGTTTTATTTTTCTTAGGAACTTATGCCTTTGCACAGGAGAAAAAAGATACAGTGAAGACGGCAAATGTAGAAGAAGTAGTAATTTTAGGGTCAAGAAGCGGTGCAAGATCAAAAACAGACAGTCCGGTTCCGGTAGATGTTTTTAATATAAAAGAATCTTCTATAGTTTTACCTCAAACCAATATTTCACAGATTTTAAATGCAGTGGCACCTTCATTTACATCAACAATTCAGACTAATGCAGATGGAACAGATCATTTAGATCCCGCTCAGCTGAGAGGCCTTGGTCCGGATCAGGTTTTGGTTCTGGTAAATGGTAAAAGAAGACACACTTCAGCTTTAGTAAACGTAAACGGAAGTCCGGGAAGAGGAACGGTAGGAACAGATTTGAATGCCATTCCTTCTTTTGCTATCAATAGGATTGAGGTGTTGAGAGACGGAGCTTCGGCCCAATATGGTTCTGATGCGATTGCAGGAGTCATCAATTTAGGATTAAAAAGAGACACCGGAAAACTGGCAGGCCAATTTACTTATGGAGGAAATTTAACACCAACGGCTAACGATCATACAGGAGATTTTGATGGACAAAATATTCAGGTTGATTTGAATTATGGTAATAAAATTGGTAAAAAAGGGGGCTTTTATAACATTACATGGACTTCGCAATTTAGAAATCCTACTTATAGAGCAGGAACGGAAAGCGGAACAATTTTTAATGCTTACAACGCCATTGAAAAACGGGCTTTGAATGATGGAGTAAACCTTTCTTCTCTTTTTACAAATATTAATTCAACTCCAAATTCTCAGCAGTTAGTTGATTATATTCATCAATACGCTCAAGGTGTAAATTATTTTTCACAAGTTTTTCAAAATCAAATTCAGGGCGCTAATACAATTTCGGCTTTACAGGGGATTTTAAATCAAGATGTTACCAATCAGGAATTAGATTACAGAGGTCTTTCCAGAAAAGATTACAATATGCAGGTTGGTCAGTCAAAACTGAATAATCATCAGCTTTTCGCCAATATTGAAGTTCCGATAAATGACAACTGGAAAGTCTATACGTTCGGTGGATACAGCTACAGAAGCGGAACTTCGGGAGGTTTTTACAGAAAGCCCAATCAGAGCAGAACTTTTACAGGATTGTATATTGACGGATATTTACCGCAAATCGGGACTGATATTCAGGATTTATCGCTTTCCGCAGGAATTAAAGGAAATTGGGACGGCTGGAATGTAGATTTCAGTAATACCTTCGGGCAAAACTCTTTCGATTATAATATTCAGAATACAGGAAATACTTCCTTAAGATTTGCTTCTCCAAAGGAATTCAATGCAGGGGGATTACGATTTTCTCAGAATACAATCAATTTGGATATTGCTAAAAAATATGATGTCTGGAGTGGAATCAACATAGCTTTCGGAGCAGAACACCGTTATGAAAATTTCAAAATTACAGCAGGTGAAGAAGCTTCTTATGCAACTTACGACGTCAACGGAAATGTCTGGAATAATACAACTCAACGTCCGACAGATTTCTTTGGAAATGCTTTAGCCGGGGGATCACAGGTTTTTGCAGGTTTCAGACCGGAAAACGCGGTAGATAAAAACAGACAATCCGTTGCAGGTTACGCAGATATTGAACTAAATTTTACAGATTGGTTCTTAATAGATGCGGCAGCGAGATATGAAAATTATTCTGATTTTGGTTCTACATTTAATTATAAATTAGCTTCAAGAATTAAATTAGCGGATAATTTAAATTTCAGATTTGCAGGTTCTACAGGCTTCAGGGCGCCATCTATTCACCAGATTTATTATAATGTTACGTCTACTTTGTATACAGACGGGCAATTGAGAGAAGTGGGGACTTTCAGCAATGATTCTAAAATAGCAGAAGATTTCGGAATTCCAAAATTGAAACAAGAGACATCAAAGTCTGCAAGTGTAGGTTTTACCTATAAAATTCCGGCTGTTAATTTGACATTTACCGCAGATGGATATTTTACAAGAATTGATGACAGAATTGTATTAACGGATCAATTTACAGGGCCTTTGGTGACTGCGTTGGGAGTAAACGGGGCACAGTTTTTTGCCAATTCGATTGATACAGAAACGAAAGGTTTAGATGTTGTAATCACACATAATGCAAGGTTTTCAGATTTCAAATTAGATAATAATTTTGCAATTAATTTAAATCAGACTCATAAAGTAGGGCAAACACATACTTCTCCTAAATTAGAAAGTCTGGGACTGGAAAATACATTCTTTTCAGAAAAATCCAGAGTTTATCTCGAGGAAGCGGTTCCGCGCGTGAAAGCCAGTTTATCACACAGCTTAGCCTGGAAAAACGCCAGTTTTTATTTAAGAAATACTTATTTCGGAAAAGTAACCGGAGCTGATATTATCGATGCGAACGGAGATGGAGTCATTGGTTTTAATGAGCATCAAAAAATTGCAGCTAAGATAATTACAGATGTTTCTGTGGCATATCAGTTTACAAAAAATATAGGTCTTACGCTTGGAGTAAACAATCTTTTTGATATTTATCCTACGGAAAATCTCCCGGCATCTTCTAATAATGACCAGTTTATCTATTCGCGTTCTACATCGCAGTTTGGGCAAAACGGGAGATATGTGTTTTCAAGACTCAACGTCAATTTTTAAAGTGTTTTAAAAATTTCTTCGGAACGGACTCAAATTTTTTTGAGTCCGTTTTGTTTATAATACAATAAGAGATTTTAATTATTGCTCAAATTGGGACAATATGAATTTCGTATATTTAAAACTTTAAAAAGTTTTCCGATATGCAAAAAATTCTGATTTTTTTAGTTGTAGCTTTATTTTCAACACCTCTTTTTTCTCAGGAATATATTACGGCAAATAATATTCACTATTATGATGAAAGGACAAGCAGATCTGATGTCTATATTAATGAAAGATGTGTTTTAGATATGTATGTCCCAAAAAATGTGAAAAACTTTCCTACTGTCATTTGGTTTCACGGTGGAGGATTAACGGGCGGGCAGAAAGAAATTCCGGAAGCACTGAAAAATAAAGGAATTGCTGTGGTTGGAGTAAACTACAGGCTTTCACCAAAAGTAAGTGCACCAAAATATATTGAAGATGCAGCTGCTGCTTCGGCCTGGGTTTTTAATAATATCAAAAAGTACGGAGGAAGTGAAGATTTAATCTTTATTTCGGGACATTCTGCGGGAGGCTATCTTGCCACAATGGTTGGTCTGAATAAATCTTATCTCGAAAAATATGGGATTGACGCCAATAAATTTGCAAGTATCATTCCGTTCAGCGGACAAATGATTTCTCATTTTACAATCAGAAAAGAGCAGGGAATTGATGAGTTGGATGCCAGAATTGATGAGATGGCTCCCCTCCATTTTATCAGGAAAGATGCTCCGCCCTTGCTTTTGATAACGGGAGATCGCGAAAAGGAATTGTTGGGGAGGTATGAGGAAAATGCCTACATGATGAGAATGATGAAATTGAAAGGGCATAAAGAAACAACGCTTTACGAATTAGACGGTTTTGATCATGTCGGAATGGCTGAGCCTGCATTTCCTTTGCTTTTGAATGAAATTAAAAGAATTGAGAAACTAAAGAAATAAAAGTTTCATAATTATTAAAATATTAGCTTTGCAAAATTTACTTTTGCAGAGTTTTTTATTCTTACAAATGTGATTTAAAATTTATTTCGTGATATGGGAACGTTCTACAACAATGCAGTCTGTGATATTTATATAGGAAAAGGTGCGGGTGCAAAGCTGATGCAGGATATAAGGAATGCAAAGAGAAATGTAAAAATTGTCTCGCCTTATCTTTCTCCTTTTTTAATTAAAGAATTGATTTATCTTCACTCAAAAGGTATTAATATCAGATTAGTTACAAGCGATGAAATCGAAGATTTTTATGGATATGACAAGAATATTCACAAGCTGATTATTCAAAATAAGCATATTGATGAAAAGGCGAAAGAAACACGGGATAATCTTGTCAGCTTATCAGGAACACTGCTTTTTGCAATGATAGGGCTTGGTGTGGTTTTGATTCCTTTAATTTATCTTTTCAACAACTTTACATTGGTATATGGTTTTATCATCATTGCTGTGATGTTTTTTGTGAGAGATTTTATCGTTAAAAAAATTAAAAAAACGAAAGTTTATCATTATACCTATAAACAGCTATTTCCTTTTAAGGTGTTTGTTTCTCCCAATAGCGGGAATTCTTTCAATACAACTTTCATTCATAGTAAAATTTATATTATTGATGATGAAATTGCTTATATGGGCTCCCTTAATTTTACGGGAAGTGGTGTAAAGGAAAACCATGAAACAAGAATCAGGACTTCCGATCCGAATGCTGTTGCCAAAATCATAGAAGAAGTAAAAGAGGTTTTTTACAACTCAAATCTGGCAGAAAGGGATATTCAGTTTTGGGGAAGTCAGTTGTATGAAGAGCCTGTCAATTAGTTATTTTTTCTGAGCAATAATAAAGTTCACCATTTCATCTGCAAGTTCGTCTAAATATGCTTTATTTGTGGTTCTGAAACCGTGATTTCCATCTTCCACAATTGTCAGAGAACTTTGGATATTTTCTTTTTTAAGCTTTCTTTCAAGCTTTTTAGACTGGCTCATCGGGACGATTTTGTCTTTATTTCCCTGCAGAATTAAAGTAGGAATTCCGTGGCCAGCATACGTCATCGGAGAAATTGTTTTGAAATAATCTACCACTTTTCTTTTGTCTGTTTTTATTTCATATCCTGAAATTCCACGGATCAGATTTTCTCTCAGTTCCACAATTCTTTTAGAGAATAATCCCACAAAAAATACAGGAACTTTTCCAATTCTGGTAAGCAGAAGTTTGTTTAAATCCGTTGGACCAAAATTATCAACAACGTAATTTACTTTCGCGGAATATGTTGCTAATTCAGGATCGCCTACAAATTCGTCATCTTGTGTATAAGCAGCCAATAAAGAAAGATGAGATCCTGCTGAAACACCGAAAAGCCCAATATTATTGCTGTCAAAATTATACTTGTCAGCATTTTTTCTTACCCATCTTATAGCATCTTTAGTATCATTTATCGGAGCCGGAAAATGAATGTCTTTACTTACCAGGGTATAATCGATGCTGATGACAGCATATTGTTTTTCTACTAATTTTAGAATGGTATTTTCAATATACGTATCTGCATGAATGATTTTATTACCGCCAACCCAGCCGCCGCCATGAATATAAATGACAACAGGCAATTTTTCTGTCAAATTATTTTTTGGTTTGTAAATGTCCAGAAGAATTGCATCTCCTTTTTCACTGGTTTTATAGGTTATATTTTCAGAAAAAAGTGTTTTTTCAGGAAGAACTGTACTTTTCGGAGATTTTGATTCAATTTGATCTTGAGAATAACCTAGATTAAATAAGCCCAGAAAAAATAAAAAAAACAGGTTTATAGAAAACCCGTAAATTATTTTATTATTAAATGATTTCATAGATTATTTTTTAAGCGATGTTATTTTACTAACTCCTCAAAAAGTTTACCAAAAGTCTTTTCCAGATCTTTAGACTTTCCGGGATGAGGTCTTGAAGTTTGCACGACAGAACTTCTCACAGCCGTTAACCAACGAAAACGTTCAGGAATTTCAAATTGTGCAATTGGCCCTCCCTCTTTATTTCCTTCTGCTATTTTTTTGAAACTTTCAAGGTTTTGAATAATGTCATCATAATCCAGTTTGCTGTGCATTAGTTTGAATTTATCAGGACATAAATAAAATTCTACCTTAATAAATTTTTCCTTTTTAGAAAACATCACCAATCCTATATTGAAAAACTCTTCTCTCTCAACTTTTGGAACCAAGCGTATTACAGCATATTCGTATATTTTATCCTCTTGCATTTTTGGCTTCGTTTAAAAAGATTTCAGAATTTTCTAATCGTGTTTTCAAGAAGCTGAAATATATCTCACGGATTTCTTCAGGAGTTTCCTCAGCATCATTCCAATGCAGCCAGTCTTCGGGAATCAGATTAACAATTTCTCTGAAAATATTTTCGTTTAAAACTTCTTTTGCAAATTTATCTGCTTCGTCCAGCATTTTTGCCTGTGGAAGCAGGACATGATCTTTCACATATTTGAACGGAGTTTTTGCAGCCGCATCAAAATGTTGCCATGAATGATGGAAGTAGAATGATGCTCCGTTGTCAATTACCCACAATTCTTTATGCCACATTAAAAGGTTGGTATTTTTAAAAGTACGGTCGATATTGGTAATGAAAGCATCCAGCCAGACGATTTTTGAAGCCAGAAAAGGATCTATTTTTATGCTTGAATCATAAGCTATTGAGCCTGAAAGATAATGTAAACCTAAGTTTAGACCTTCCGAAAATTTTAATAAATCCTGAATCTCTTCATCTGCTTCAGTTCTTCCGAAATCTACATCTAGATTGACAAAAACCAGTTCCGGAATTTTTAATCCCAAAATTTCTGTAATTTTTCCACCTAATAACTCAGAAATCAGCATTTTAACTCCATGTCCGGCGCCACGGAATTTTAAAACATATTTGAAATCATCATCAGCTTCTGCCAAAGCCGGAAGAGAACCTCCTTCCCGAAGTGGCAGAATATAACGCATGACGGTTACCGTTCTTAAATCCAACATAGCGCAAAAATAAGATTTTACTTTGTGTTTATTTCTATTTTTAATATTTTTAAGTAAAAATTGATTGTTGAGATATTACAAAAGATACAAAATTTATTTAATACATTTAAGATGCTAGGATTTTGGCAATAATCAAATTGACCATGCAAAATATCTATAGATAAATTGAAAACCGCTGATTTTCTTACTCCCTAAAGCAGAACGAAACTAGGAAATATTATGTCTTTTGTAATAGAGCAACAAGTAAAAAGTAAAATATGAACATCAAAAAAAAACAAAATATTATCATCTCAAATCCTGAAACCAAAGATTTTCTTGCCGACGCCTTTTATCCTGAAAAAGGGGGAAAACTGCCTTTGGTGATTTTTGTGCATGGCTATAAAGGGTATAAAGATTGGGGTGCATGGAATTTAATGGCAGAAAAGTTTGCAAAAGCCGGATTTTTCTTTGTTAAATTTAATTTTTCCCATAACGGAACTACAGTTGAAGATTCTCATAATTTTGCTGATTTAGAAGCTTTCGGAAATAATAATTATTCCAAAGAACTTTCAGATTTAGGCGCGGTAATTGATTATTTTATTAAGGATACTCAAGTTGATGATCAAAAAGTAATTTTGATTGGTCACAGCAGAGGAGGGGGAATTTCCATTATTAAAACTTATGAAGACGAAAGAATCAATGGTTTGATTACATTGGCGGGTGTTGATACCTTAGAGCGCTTTCCTGCAGGTGATGCACTTGAAAATTGGAAGGAAAAAGGAGTTTATTATGTTTTAAACGGGAGAACGAAACAAGAAATGCCGCATTACTATCAATTTTATCAGGATTTTGAAAAAGATTCCAACCGGTTTGATGTAGAAAGAGCTGCAGAAATGGCAAAAGCTCATGTTTTAATCATTCATGGAACAAATGACGAAAGTGTGAGTGTAAAAAATGCCGAACATCTTCATATTTTAAATCCAAATTCCGAGTTGTTTTTAGTCGAAAATGTGAACCACACTTTTGGAGCAAAAGAGCCGTGGGAAGAAAATGATTTACCGGAAAGCTTAAATCTGGTAACAGAAAAATGTATTGATTTTATAAAAGAGAAAATGTAAATACATCTGATCAATAATACATGAAATTAATCCCTCAATATGATCCTGAAAATTTCAGGGCAGCCACACAGGCTGATTCGCCAGATGTTGAAAACAGAGAATCAGGTGATTTTTTTATTGTTGAGCTTTCTGTCCAAAAAAAACAGTTACAGATGCCTTTTCTACCCCATAGGCTAACGGTAAATGACTTCGTATTTGTAAACAGTGGGGAAATGGTGAAAACAGTCTGTTCAGATTCCTATTCTATTTCTCAATCTACTCTGATGATTCTGCCGCCTTATAAAATAAGGACAATTGAGAAATTTTCAGATAACATTGATGGATATTACTGCAATTTTCCAGATGAGCTTCTCTCAAGGGACAAAGGTTTTAAAAACCTGCAGGAAATATTAAGTTATTTGGATATAAAAAATGATCACCGTATCACAGTGAATGATGAAACAAAAGAAAATCTTATGAATCTGCTGAAAAGGATGAAGGAATTATATCAGCAGGATAATATCAGTTTAATAGCTTCATACCTGCAAACTTTTTTGGCTGAAATAAAATCAGTTATACAGGGACTTCCTCCAATCAGCCTTACTGCTAACGAAACAACAGCTTTTCACTTCAGAAAAGCCGTTACCCAGTATATTAATTCCGTCCACAGTATTCAAAAGTATGCAGATATACTTCATGTTTCTCCTAATCATTTGAATAAATCGGTAAAAACGGCAACTGGAAAAACAGCTTCTTCAATTATCGGTGAAACATTGACAATGGAAGCTAAATCCCTGCTTTCAAATACGGGGCTAAGTATCAGTGATATTGCTTATTCTTTAGGAATTGAAGACCCTTCTTACTTTACCCGTTTCTTTAAAAAGCATACAGGTATTTCACCCAATCAATATAGAAAAATGATTGATTTGTCCTATTAATTGCTTTATTTGTTCTATATACAATTATACCGTATTGCTGAAATTTGCAGTGTAATTGTTTGAGAAATGAAATTTAAGAGCTTGTCAATATTTTTGTTAATAGTTGTCTTTCTGGTAAAAGCTCAGGAAAATGACGTTAAAGAAGACCAGGGCTCACCTGTAATTTTTGAAGTATTAAGCGGAGACAAAGGCGCTGCTTTACAACTGAATATCAATAAAACCTTTAAAGATATTCCGAAACTTTCTTTTTTCAGTGTCAGTAATATTTCTTCGAAATGGAATGAGAAAAATGCTAAAGATGCCATGTCCCAGTTCAACTTAGCCTATGAGTTTACAACAGGTTTTCGAATACTTGGCGGGGTACACTACACGCCCTCTACAGGTTTGAGACCTAGTGTTTCTATACTTTATTCTTATATAGCTGAAAATATTACTGTAATTGTTGCACCACGGATTGATTTGTCTGATAACAGTAATCTGGAAGGCTTTGGAATGATTGAATATCGGCCTAAACTAAATGAAAAATGGAAGGTATATTCCAGATTGCAGGGATTATATGCTCAATCTGTAAGGGATGGTGCTCATGCGAGGAGTTACGTAATGATAAGAATGGGACTTAATTATAGTGATTATAGTTTTGGCTTCGGGGCTAACTTTGATAAATATGGACAGGATAAAATAACGAAGAATAATTTCGGGATTTTTGCAGCGGTAAGGTTATTTAAATAAGATTAATTTTAACAAACAACATATATAATAATGGGAAATATAGAATTAGAGAAATATTTCAAAAGAATACATTATACCGGAAACGAAGGGATAATCGTAGATTGGGAAGTATTGAGGAATATACATCAACTACACCCTCAATACATTACTTTTGAAAATATTGATAGTTTTACCAATAACGTTCCTTACTTAGACAGAGAATCTGTTTTTAATAAGCTGGTGAATGAAAATAGGGGAGGGTATTGTTATGAACAAAATATTTTACTGAAAAATATTTTAGAAGTAATAGGATTTGATGTTGAAACTCACCTTGCAAGAGTTTTATGGGGAAGAAAGGAAGGGAAGGGCACACGTACACACATGATGCTTATTGTTAATCTTAACAAAGAAAAATATCTTGTAGATGTAGGGTTTGGCACAGTTACCTTGACAGCTCCATTGCTATTACATTGTGAAAGCGAGCAGACAACTCGTAACGGAACTTTTCAGATATTACAAGATGGTCCTGTTTATACTTTATCATTAATAGCAGATGAGAAAAAACCTATTTATGAGTTTTCTTTAGAACCTGTAGAGCAGTCTGATCTGGAAATTTCCAATTGGTATATAGCCACCCATCCATCATCATTATTTAAAGAAAATCTGGTCGTAACAAAAGTAGATGAAATAGCTCGGTATGTTTTGAATAACAACTGTTTACATGTTCGGTATAACAATGGAGTTAAAGAAATTATTGAAATTAACAATCATTCAGAATTACTTACTTTGCTTGAAAATGTGTTTAATATTAATTTAGATAATATAAAAGATAAAGAACTTCTCATTGACAAGTTTGATAAAATTTAAAATGCCTTCAAAAAGAAGGCATTTTAAATTTGTAAAAATTAGCGCTGTTTTACTAATAGTTTCCAGGCTTCTTCAACCTTGCTTTCCAATAATAATTTCTGTGCATTCTGATGTATATTTTCATCAGTATGGAAATTTTCAGCAGGTAACACCTCCACATTGGCAAGCATTCCTAAATCATTTCCGGTGAATATCCTGCTGTATTTTATCTCATCAGGAAGAAGATCAAAGCCGATTCCTTTTGTTACTAAAGGTTTAGGAACTTCAAAAAGATTATCTGCATTATTTCTGGAATACCAGTTTCCGCCTAAGCGGGCTACCATGTCCAGTTTTTTTTGGTCAAGATTTCCTTCTTGATTTAGATATTCTTCCCGGATATGGATTTTCTGAACTTCACAAATCACCAAATTCCCTGCACCGCCCTGATCTCCTAAAGATTTTACTTCTAAAACTTTACATTCAAAATTTACAGGGCATTCTTCGATTAATTTAGGCTTTACTAATTCAGCGTCTTTCATTGTTAAACCTGACTTAATAAACTCATTTATCCCTTCTTCATATTCAGTGGAAGCCAATGAAATCTGCTGTACGATCGGGAAATTTACAGTTCCGATAACCACTTCAGGCACTTCCGAAACGTTTTCCAACGTATGTTTAGTTGTATTGTCCCGTACTCTTCTCGATGGTGAAAAAATCAGAATTGGAGGGACTGTGCTGAACATATTGAAAAAACTAAATGGTGATAAATTATTATTACCATCTTTATCCACTGTTGAAGCCAATGCAATCGGGCGCGGTGAAACAGCCGTCTGCATGATAGTCTGTAATTGTACAGAAGTTATTTCGGATGGGATTACTGTTTTCATTAAACTGTCGGAATAATTTTACCGGAAACTTCACCAAAACCAATTCTTATACCATCTTTTTCAGCCCACGCTTTCATCGTTACGGTATCATTATCGTCAATGAATTTTCTTTCCTGCCCGTTGCTCAATTGGATTGGGTTCTGACCTCTCCATGTCAACTCAAGCATTGAGCCAAAAGATTTTGGATCGCTTCCTGAAATTGTTCCGCTTGCATACATATCACCAACTTCTACGTTACAACCATTGATTGTGTGATGTGCCAATTGCTGTGTCATATTCCAATACATGAATTTGTAATTACTTTCAGAAATCAGATTTTCTTCACCGTTTTCAGGTTGCAGATAAACTTCAAGGTTAATATCATAATTTTTATCTCCTTCAAATTTCAGATACTCTAAAACTTCAGGATCCTGTTCTGGAGAAGCTGTTCTGAATGGTTCTAAAGCTTCCAGGGTAACAACCCAGGGAGAAATAGACGAACCGAAATTTTTAGCTAAAAATGGTCCTAGCGGAACGTATTCCCAAGATTGAATATCTCTTGCAGACCAGTCGTTGAAAATAACCATTCCAAAAATAGCATCTTCCGCTTCTTTTGTAGAAATACTTTCCCCCATCTCCGTATTTTTGTTGAGGATAAAAGCCATTTCCAATTCAAAATCTAATTGTTTGCATGGCCCAAAAACAGGCTTATCCGCATCTGCAGGTTTCGTCTGGCCTTTTGGACGGTTGATTTCCGTTCCTGACACTACAATTGATGATGCTCTGCCGTGATAGCCTACCGGTAGATGTTTCCAGTTTGGCAATAAAGCATTTGCAGGATCACGGAACATTTTTCCAACGTTAGTTGCGTGTTCAATACTGCTGTAAAAATCCGTATAATTCGGAATATGTACAGGCATCATCATTTTTACTTTATCTAAATCGTAAAATGCATCTTCAATAGTTTTCTGATCTTTAGACAAGATTGAACCTTCCTGCAGCAATTCCTGAATTTTTAAACGGGCCGCATTGGTTACAGGTTTGCCAAGTTCGATAAATTCATTTAATGTATAGGCTTCAAAAACATTATCGTCTAAGCCTTCAATGTCTTCAAAATAGCCAAGATCATGCAACGTTGCAAGATCAACTACCTGATCTCCGATTCTCGTGCAGCAGCCAATATATTCTTTGTTAAAAACTGCTACTCCGAATGGAATATTATGTATTGAAAAATCCGAATTTGAGGAATATTCTACAAATGATTTCATAAGTTTAGATTTTAATTTGGATCAAGATAGTCCGTTAAAAATTTACTTTTTTTAATATCAGGAAACGTCATTCAGGTAATGAGTCTTAATTTTTAATTTTAATATCAAAATATATTTCTCATTTTTCGGAATGACAATCATTCAAACCCAGATATTTGTTATTTTTTTGCCTTTGAATAAGAGGCTTCATCTATCCATCTGGCTCTTGTATTGATGTCTATAAGATATAAAATATCATCCTGCATCGTCAGCAGCAACGTTTTAGTAACAGGAATCGGAACCTTTTTGTTTTCAAGCATATCTGCTCTTAAAGAAATGATGTTTTTTTTGTTTCTGACAATGTCACCTGAAAAAACATTGGAACTGCTTTCCCCTGTTGCTTTATCATCAAAAACTTCTACGTAAGTAACTTTATTTCCTTTGATTACAATAAAATCCCTTTCTGTATGATCTGCCTCATCTTTAATGTAAACAAACTTTTTGTTATCAATATTTACATTTTCCAGATGTTGATTTACCCCTTTTCTTTCTTCAAGCCTGGTAAGAATTTGATCTAATGTGCTGTATTGTGCTTTTACGCCCAAAGTTGCTCCAACAAATAAAATTCCAGCGAAAAATTTCTTCATAATAATGTGTTTTTATAAAAAAGTTTTGTCAAGATTTTTCATCCTGACAAAACCTGAGATTGTATTTTAAAAATTAAAGATTTCCTCTTCTTTCTTGTTCTCTTTCTAAAGCTTCGAACAATGCTTTGAAGTTACCTGCACCAAAACTTTGAGCACCGTGTCTTTCAATAATTTCAAAGAAAAGAGTAGGGCGGTCTTCTACAGGTTTTGTGAAGATTTGCAGTAAATATCCTTCTTCATCATGATCAATAAGGATACCTAAATCCTGAAGTTTTTTAAGATCTTCGTCAATATGACCAACTCTTTCAGGAACCATGTCGTAGTATGCTTCCGGTGGAGCAGAAAGGAACTCTACGCCACGCTTCTTAAGTTCTGTTACCGTATGGATAATGTCTTTTGTAGCCACAGCGATGTGCTGTACGCCTTCACCTTCGTAGAAATCAAGGTATTCTTCTACCTGAGATTTCTTTTTGCCCTCTGCTGGCTCATTGATAGGGAATTTAGCAAAGCCGTTTCCGTTTGACATTACTTTAGACATCAATGCGGAATATTCTGTGTTGATTTGTTTGTCGTCAAAAGAAAGGATATTTACAAATCCCATTACTTTTTCGTACCACTCAACCGTTGGAAGCATTCTGTCCCAATCTACGTTTCCTACACAGTGGTCAACGTACAATAAACCAGCTTCTTCCGGTTTATAATTGCTTTCCCACTTTTCGTAACCAGGCATAAACGGCCCTGTGTAATTTTTTCTTTCAACAAACATGTGTACCGTTTCTCCGTATGTGTAAATTCCGGACATTCTTACCTCGCCATGCTCGTCTGTAAGAGTTACAGGCTCCAAATATGGCTTTCCGCCTCTTTTTGTAGTTTCTTCAAAAGCTTTATAAGCATCGTCTACCCAAAGTGCCAAAATTTTCACTCCATCACCGTGTTTTTTTACGTGCTCGTTGATTGGTGAATCAGATTTAAGACCGGTTGTTAAGATCAATCTTATTTTTCCTTGTTGAAGGACATAAGATGCACGATCTCTTACTCCTGTTTCTGGACCAGCGTATGCTACAGACTGAAAACCAAAAGCGGTTTTGTAATAATGGGCAGCCTGTTTTGCATTTCCTACATAAAACTCAATGTAATCTGTACCATTAATTGGCAAAAAATTCTCTGCTTGAGCAATTTTTTCGGCAAATGTAAGTGTTGACATATTTTCTATTTTTACTTTTATTTCTGGGAATGCAAATTACAAAAATCTTAGGAATGGCAAAAGTATTAACAAATAATCATTGAAGATACTTAACATAATGTTAAAGAAGTGTTCATTTAAGTATATTTAAGTTTATTATATTGTAATTTTCTTGTATACATTTGTTTAACAAAGCAAGTGAAAAAAAAATATTTCGAAACACGGAAGCCGTAGAATTTCTACGGCTTCCGTTTTACTGTTAATCGGCTTTTTTATTTAGCCTTCCTGCGTCAGGATTATAATTATCCCAGATTTTCCATACGTTGTCTATTTTTCGCAGGAAATAGATTTGTGTATTAAGTTGATTTACGAAATGTTCTTCACCTGATTCTCCTACTTTGAATAAAAGATTCCAAAATTCCTGAGATTCCAGAATTTTTTTATCCGGCTCATCTGTTACAATGTGAATATCAAAAACCTCAAAGTTTGAACGGTTGTTTTTAGTCACCAAATGAAAATCCCTGTCACATAATTCTTTGCTAAATTGAGAGGCTCTTTCTAAGAACGGAGAGCCATCAAAAACTAAATCTTTGAAAAGCTCTGTATCATGTTTAGGAAATTTCTTGTAAAATTCAAAAACGGTGGCACAATAGTCATAAACCATTTGCAGAAAAATTTGATGATTGTTCTGCTCATTTTCCTGTTTTTTTTCCTTTATAAACTGAATATAAGCATTCAGATCTTTATGACCCAGGAAGATACATATTTTATCTAATGTTTTTAAGAAACGTAAATCGTTATGTGTTTTATCCTGATAATCATTCTCAAAAAAACGTTGTAAAGTAACATGCGAAATAGTGTTTCCTATCTCGAATTTTTTTCCTCCTTTTAGGTGCTCGGCTTCGGATAATTCATCTTTTATGATTTCGGAAAGAATAATATAGTGACTTCTTTTCCATTCATTTACATTCCCTAAAACAGAATTCTTTACTTTGGAATGCTTTACAACTTCTTCCCTTATTGAATTATATATAGTCTTCAATTTCCAAATTTTAGAAAGGGTTTTATCAAAAATACTGCCAGAATATTAAGACATTTTTATGATTTCTTTCTCCCACGTTAAAAATACGTTTTTTCATCAAATAAAACAACCTAACAAAAAAATAATGTCAGGCATTTTAATGTTTAAATCTTTCAAAAGCAGCTTTTTCAAGCATTTCCCTGTCATCAGGATGGGCTATGCTGATTAGTTCCTGAGCTCTCTGGCGGAGGTTTTTTCCATACAGGTAGGCAGTCCCATACTCTGTAACCACGTAATGAATGTGACCTCTGGTCGTTACAACTCCGGCCCCTTGTTTTAGGTAAGGCACGATTCTGGAAACCCCTTTTTTAGTTCTTGAAGTAATAGCAATGATTGGTTTTCCGTCTTCACTCAAAGCAGCTCCTCTCATGAAGTCCATCTGACCTCCGATTCCGCTGTATTGCACGGTGCCGATAGAATCGGCACAGACTTGTCCCGTTAGATCAATTTCAATGGCAGAATTAATAGCGACCATCTTCTTATTTCTCATGATATTGATAGGAAAATTCACCGTTCCTACATCGTCAAATGAGAAAACAGTATTGTCATCAACATAATCATACAATTTTCTGGTTCCGAAACAGAAGCTTGTAATGGTTTTATTATCGTTGTACCCTTTGTATTTGTTGTTGATAACGTCATTTTGAATCAAATCAATAACTCCGTCACTCAGCATTTCGGTATGAATTCCGAGGTCTTTGTGGTTGCCTAAACATTTTAAAACTGCATCTGGAATAGTTCCTATACCCATTTGAAGAGTAGATTTGTCTTCAATAAGCTCAGCTACATTTTTCCCGACCTCCATTTCCTCAGGACCAACTTTAGCTCCGTAATCTACTGTTGGAAGCTCTTCTTCATGCCAGACCAACTTATTAATTCTGCTGATGTGAATCATTCCGTCACCGTGAGTTCTGGGCATCAAAGGATTAACGACTGCAACAATAATTTTCGCTGTATCCACTGCAGATCTTGCCACATCCACCGATGTCCCCAAAGTACAGAAACCATGTTTGTCTGGTGGGGAAACTGTTATTAATGCAACATCTAACGGCAAAATGTTCTTTCTAAATAAAATCGGAATTTCACTTAAAAAAACGGGAACAAAATCTCCTCTGTCAGAATTCACGGCATTACGCACAGGTGTCGAAACAAATAATGAATTAACAAAGAATTTGTCTTTATATTGAGGCTTTGCAATCTCTACATTTCCCTGTTGGGTAATAGAAACCATTTCTACATTTTCGAGTCTGTGAGATTGTCTTGCCAATTCATCGATTAAATAATTCGGAGTACATGCACTTCCGTGGAAAAATACACGATTTCCGCTTTTGATGGTATATATAGCTTCTTCTGCACTGATATAATTGTACATAGTGAAATTTTTTATTTGAAATAATTTTTATTCTTGTGAACGATCCTGAATTGTTTTATCCTGCTCATCCAGCCATGAAGTTTTGTATGAAGGATCTTCAACTTTCAGAGCTTCTTCAGTGATTTTCAAAGGACGGAAAGGATCAACCATCACTGCATACTCTTCAGTGAATTTTTTACCGATACTTCTTTCCATTGCTCCGGGATGTGGACCGTGGACGATTCCTCCCGGGTGAAGCGTAAAATCCATTAAATCAATATGATTTCTGCTCATGAAATCTCCTTCTGTATAGAATAAAACTTCATCAGAATCAATATTTGAATGGTTATAAGGTGCAGGAATTGCCATTGGGTGATAATCATACATTCTTGCACAGAACGAACAAACCACAAAATTGTGTCCTTCAAAATTCTGGTGAACCGGTGGCGGTTGATGAATTCTGCCTGTAATCGGTTCGAAATTTTTGATATTAAATTTATAAGGATAAAAATAACCGTCCCAACCTACCACATCAAATGGATGTGTTGCATAGATGAAGTCAGTGATTTGATTTTCTTTTTTTACTTTAATTAAAAACTCTCCTTTTTCGTCTTTTGGTTCAACGAAAGTAGGTGCGATGATATCTCTTTCGCAGAACGGAGAATGTTCCAGTAATTGCCCAAATTCGTTTCTGTATCTTTTCGGGGTATAAATCGGAGAGTGGCTTTCCAAAACAAAGAAAACGGTATCATCAGATTTTAATTCTACCTGATAAATTGTTCCTCTCGGAATAATCAGGTAATCACCCACAAAGAATTCTAAATCACCTACAAAAGTTTTTAAAACTCCATTTCCTTGGTGAACATATAAAAGCTCATCACATTCAGCATTTTTATAGAAATAATCCATTGATTTTCTGGGCTTCGATAATCCCATTTTCAGGTCATTATTCACCATAAGGAACTTTCGGCTGCCCATAAAATCGTCTTCAGGAGTTACATTCATCCCCTTAAACATCCTAGGTGTTACATTTTTGTCAACGGCAATTTTCGGACTGACATCTTTGGGTTCTCCAATCGATTTTATCTGGGTAGGACGGTGAATGTGGTATAACAAAGAAGAAATTCCATGAAAACCCTCCGTCCCGAAAAGCTGTTCATAGTAAAATTTATCTTCAGGAGATTTAAAAATCGTATGCCTTTTTTGTGGGATATTTCCCGACTGATGATATCTCATTTTACTTTTATATGTAGTTTCTCAAATTTAATAATTTTTCGTGAATTGATTTCAACAACATTTATCATATAGTTTGTTGTTCTAAAAATAATTGTTAGTTTTGTCTAACAATTTTAATTTCATGAAGCGAATATTATTTTCTGTAATCTTTTTTTCAGGCTATTGTTTTTCACAAGAAATGGATACTTTGAATATAAATAAACCAAAAAAACTGGATTCGGGTAAAGTTTTAAGCAATAAAATCAAAACAAAAAATATCGATGATGTAGTGATTACGGGAACAATAAAACCAATCAGTAAATCGAAAAGTCCTGTTGTAGTAGAAATTTATAGTCAAAAGTTTTTCCAGAAAAATCCTACTCCGAATATCTTCGAAGCAATTGCCATGGTAAACGGCGTAAAACCTCAATTGAATTGTTCGGTCTGTAACACGGGAGATATTCATATCAACGGTCTGGAAGGTCCTTACACGATGATTTTGATTGACGGAATGCCGATTGTAAGTTCATTGTCTACAGTGTATGGTTTAAGTGGAATTCCGAATAGTCTGGTTGACAGGATTGAAGTGGTAAAAGGTCCGGCTTCATCCATTTACGGTTCTGAGGCGATGGGTGGAGTTATCAATATTATCACTAAAAATGCTTTAACAGCTCCTAAATTAAGCATTGACGTGATGACGAGCACCTGGAGCGAGAATAATGTGGATTTGTCAACGAAATTTAATTTCGGGAAAAATGCAGCTTCATTATTAAGTTTAAATTATTTCAATTATGAAAAAAGGATAGATCAAAATAAAGATAATTTTACAGATGCAGCTTTACAAAACAGAATTTCAGTTTTTAATAAATGGAATTTTCGAAGAAAAGGAAGCCGACAGGCTGGTTTTGCCTTGAGATATTTATATGAAGACCGTTTTGGTGGTGAAATGCAGTGGAATAAATCGCACCGGGGAAGCAACGAAGTCTATGGAGAAAGTATTTATACGAATAGAGTAGAGGCTTTTGGAGTTTATCAATGGCCGCTGAAGGAAAATATTATCACTCAGTTTTCTTATAATTTTCATGATCAAAATTCATTTTATGGAACAAATCCTTTTGAAGCGACTCAAAAAGTTGGTTTTACCCAAACGTATTGGGATAAAAAACTAGGAAATCACGATTTGATTTTGGGATTAGCTTTCAAGAAAACTTTTTATGATGATAATACTCCGGGAACTTTATCGGCAGATGGTCTGACAAACGACCCTATGAAATCTCCTATTTTTGGAGCTTTCATTCAAGACCAATGGGGAATTAACGAAAAAAATACCTTGTTGCTGGGATATAGGTTTGATTATGATAAAATCCATCATGCTATACATTCTCCGCGTTTTGCCTGGAAATTTTCTCCAAATCCTTATCATATATTTAGATTTAATTTTGGGACGGGTTTTAGGGTAGTAAACTTATTTACAGAAGATCATGCTGCTTTGACGGGCTCACGTGAAGTGGTAATTAAATCTGATTTAAAACCTGAAAAATCCGTCAACGGAAATTTAAACTATGTCTGGAAAATTCCTGTGGGTGATAAATTAATCAATTTTGATGCTTCAGCATTTTATACTTATTTCAGTAATAAAATTGTTGGTGATTTTGATACTGATCCTCAGAAAATCATATATGATAATCTGAATGGCTATGGAATTTCAAGAGGGGCATCATTGAATGTAGATTACAATTTTAGTTTCCCGCTGAGTATCAATTTGGGGATGACCTATCTGGATGTATATCAAAAATTTGATGGAAAAGAAAGAAAAGTTCAGCAACTTCATGCGCCAAAATGGAGCGGAACATATAATTTGACCTATAAATTTCCAAATAATCTAACCGTTGATTTTACGGGACAGTTTTACGGGCCAATGCGATTGCCTGTATTACCAAATGACTACCGATCTGAATATTCACCTTTTTATACGCTGGCTAATATTCAGGTTTCGAAAAGTTTCATCTCCGGCTTTGAAGTGTATGGCGGAATTAAAAATATGTTCAATTTTACACCAAAAGACCCGTTGATGAGGGCGTTTGATCCTTTTGATAAATATATTGATGACCCTGTTAACAATCCTTATCATTACACTTTTGATACTACTTACGGATATGCTCCTATGCAGGGAATCAGAGGTTTTTTGGGGGTGAAATATACTTTGAAATGAAAAGCTTCATACTATTTTTATTTTTAATGTTAGTGCCTTGTTTTTGTCTTTCACAGATAAAGACAGGCACTTTTTCCGACCTTGAAATTCAACAGAAAGAAAATCAAAAGCCTACAATTATCCATATTTATACGGACTGGTGCGTAGTCTGCAGGATTGAATCTTTCCAATTGAATAAGGATAAAGATTTAGTGAAAATGCTCAGTGAAAATTTCTATTTTATCAATTTCGAAGCGGAGAAAACGAAAGAAAAAATCAGTTTTCAGGGAAAGGAATTTAATTATTTGCCGAATGGAAATTCCGGAATTCACGAACTGGCTTTAGCTCTGTTAAAAAATAAAAATCAGCCCGTTTATCCGCTGTGGATTATTTTAGATAAAAATCAAAACTTAGTTGAGTATCATGAAGGGCAATTAAAGCCTGAAAAAATGAAGCAGAAGCTGTTGGAAATTTCTGCTTTGTGATTTTTTATTTCCCGTAGATAACGCCGGTTTTTTTAAACTTACTAAATATCATTAAGTTTTATTGTAATAAAACAGCAATAATCGCCAAAATAGCGGGTAAAGCCTGAACGAAAAATATTCTTTTCGTTGCTGAAACTGCACCATAAATTCCCGCTATAGCCACGCATCCTAGAAAAAATAATGCAACATTTGTCTGCCATTGTTCATCTTTTATTAAAAGAGACCAGATTAATCCTGCAGCAAGAAAACCATTGTAAAGCCCTTGATTAGCAGCCAGACCTTTTGTGGGTTTAAACATTTCTGCGGGAAGGGCAGCTTTAAAAACTTCTTTTCCTTTTGTTTCCCATGCAAACATTTCCATCCAAAGAATATAAAGATGTTCGAGAGCTACAACTGCAACTAAAATTTTTGCTACGATTTCCATGATTTATTGTTTTGGAATTGTAAAACTAAAAAAATAAAGTTAAGTTTGGTAATACAATTTCAAAAATGAAAACTTTCAAGGCACATTTGGATAAATTTATTGTGGTAAGCGAGGAAGAATTTGCTTCTATCATTTCATTTTTTCAGATTTTAAAAACGAAAAAGAAAGAAAATCTTATGCTTGAAGGTGATGTCTGCAAATTCAAATATTTCGTTTTGGAAGGATGCCTGAGAAAGTTTTTTGTCAACGAAAAGGGAGTGGAACAAACTACAGAATTTGCTATAGAAAACTGGTGGATTGCTGATACTTTTGCTTACGAAAAACAAATAAAGTCAAGCTTCAATATCCAGTCTGTAGAAAATTCCAGACTCTTGATCATTGATTATCAGTCTCAGGAGCTTTTATTGGAAAAACACCCGATTATGGAGCGTTATTTCAGAATGGTGTACCAGACCGCCTATGCAGCTGCCGAAAAAAGAATCCGTTATATCTATGAGATGACGAAGGAAGAACATTATTTGCATTTTAGTACGTTATATCCTTGGTTTATTCAAAGGATTCCACAGTATCTGGTAGCCTCTTTTTTAGGTTTTACCCCTGAATATTTGAGTGAAATCAGAGCCAAATTACGTTCTTAAACCAGTTTAAGTTTTTTACAATTTAAAAGCCGCAACTTTGTCCTGTTAATAAAAACAAAGGGGGAATGGCAGATAAAAATTATCAATTTTCACAGTTGGGCAATGTCTGTGACAGTGTGCTATGCAATTGCTGGCCGATTCGGAATTTTGAAAAAAGTTAATTGGGAGAGTTTCGAAAAATGGACGAAATAATTGTCCTTTTTTCTTCCTGAAAGCTTAGTGCTTTTTTCAGCATTTTTATGAGCAAACCAAGTAAAATATTCATCGACAATAGATAATTTACCTAAAAAATATAAATATATGAGCGCAAGAATTAATATTGCAACTGTAGATGCTGCTGCTTACAAAGCAATGATGGGATTGGAAGGTTACCTTCAGACAATTTCTCTAAATCACATTCAAAAAGAATTAATCAAAATCAGAGCTTCACAAATCAACGGTTGTGCTTTCTGTCTGGATATGCACACAAAAGATGCAGTGAAATACGGCGAAACTCCACAAAGAATATATCTTTTGAATGCCTGGAGAGAAGCTTTAGAACTTTATACAGAAGAAGAACAAGTGATTTTGGCAATGACTGAAGAGATTACTTTAATCAACCAAAGAGGACTGACAGAGGAAACTTATCACAAAGCAAAACAGTTTTTTGATGAAAATCAGATTGCACAAATTATCATGGCAATTATTACCATTAATTCCTGGAATAGAATTGCGATAAGCACACATTTGCCGATTGCAAAATAAATTTCAGATATTTAAAATTATTTATTAAAAAGCTCTTCAAATTTTGAAGAGCTTTTATGTTTATAAAATTGGGTTAAGAGTTTTTCCTTTTAAACGGACCTTGCGGAGCGATAATTTCCAGATTTGTTCCATCAGGATCCTGAAAATATGCAACAGAAGTCCCAAAGCCAGATTTCAGGCCGTCTTCTTCCTGAAAAGTAATGGGCTCACCTTCTGTATTTACACCAATTTTCTTTAATCTTTGAATTGCATCATCAATGTTGTCTACCTCAAAACAAAGGTGCATTGCACTGATTTGATTGTTTTTATATGTTACCTTTTCAGATTCAGGCTCTACATATTCTAAAATATCAATGTTCAAATTGTCAAGATGAAGATTGGCATATTTGATTTTAGTATCATCCAGTCCTTGTGTTTTGGCCATTCTCTGTCCGCCGATTTCATCTATATTTGAGACTTTTATTCCGGTTAATGCCTCATAAAAGTCAATTGATTTTTCTAAATTTTTAACAGTGATCCCAACATGATTGGCACGTGTAAAACCTTTATTTATATTTTCCATTGTTTTAAAAATTTAATTGGTAATTTATTGCTGGCAATTCAGCTGCAGAACATTAGCATTTAATGGCTGTTCAATTTTCCGTTCTAATTTTGTTTCATTCAGGGCTATATAAATTTCCATAGAACCGGTTCCCACATGCAACGATAAAATGTGGCCGCCATAAGCATTGAATTTATCATCAGTTGCAACTCCGTGAATGTGAACAGACGCACCTTTTTCATTCCACGCGATAGAGCCCGTGAGACTTCCCATTTCTACTTTGTAAAAAGTTTTAGGATTAAACTTTTTTGTATTAAAATCATAAAATCCGAAGGTTATATCAGATGCAAAACCGATCCCTGTAAAACTTGCTGACGGAATATTTTCTGTTTTCGCCAGATTTTCAATATTTGCAATCACATCATCACCCTGTCGCAGTACCATCAGGTATCCTGTAGGAGTTTTTATATATCTGCAAATTTCTTTTTGCTGTGCCGAAAAAATATTTATTATTAAAATTGTAGATAATAAAATAATGTTTTTCAATAAACTCATAATCAATTATATTTAAAATTAAATTTGTCAAACCGGCAATCAATCTGTTTACATTTCTTTTAATGCAGAATTTATAAAATTCAATTCTTCCTGTGATAAATCAAAAGAGATTGCCTGGGCATTTTCAATGGCTTGCTGGGCATTTCTTGCTCCCGCTAAAACTACTGTAATTGCAGGCTGCAAAGTCGTCCAACGTAAAACCAGCTGTGAAAGTGAGACCTCTTTTTCTCGAGCAATTGGTACAATTTTCTCTAAGAAATTTTTTACTTTATGTAAATCAAACTGAGAAAAATATCCGTTTCTGTGATCGTTTTCTTTTAATTGTATTTCTTTAAAATATTTTCCTGTCAGAAGACCTCTTTCCATCGGGCTGTAAACAATAATTCCTGAATTGTTGTCCAGAGAATAAGGAACCAAATCATTTTCAATTGCACGATTCAACATGCTGTAAGAAACCTGATTACTTGCTAATTTCAATGTTTTATCAGCTTCTTTCATCTGCTCTACGGAATAATTGCTAACACCGGCAGTTCTGATTTTTCCTTGTTGAATCAACAATTCCAGCGCTTCCATCGTTTCGCTGATTGGCGTTGTAGAATCCGGCCAATGAAGCTGTAAAAGGTCAATATAATCTGTTCCCAGCCTTTTTAAACTTTCTTCAATTTCCTTAATGATATTCTGTTTTGAAGCTAATTTATAAACAGGAAATTTTGTGCCACTATCTTCTGCATCGAAGAAAAATTCACCGTTTGAATTATTACTTCCGTCCCAAACCAATCCGAATTTTGTTAACAACTGAATTTTTGAACGGTCTTTTCCTTTAATAGCTTCTCCGATCATCTTTTCGCTCAGCCCAAAACCGTAGAAAGGAGCTGTATCAATAGAAGTTACACCATTGTCTAAAGAAGCATGAATTGAGTTTATAGAATCTTGCTTTTCATTTCCGCCCCACATATTTCCACCGATGGCGAATGCCCCGTGAGTAATTACTGAAAGCTCTAAATCAGTATTCCCTAATTTTCTATATTTCATTTTTTCTTACTGTTTTAACTATTACTTATTTAATTCCTTTAAAATAGCCTCACCTACACTTCTTGCAGATTGAGGATTTTGCCCTGTAATCACTCTTTGGTCACTTACCACATGATTTTGCCAAAGTCCTGATTTTTCAAATTTTGCACCTCTTTCTTTTAATTTATCCTCCAAAAGAAAAGGAACAACATTCGTCAACTGTACTTCAGATTCTTCTTCATTAGTAAAAGCATTGATTTTTTTTCCGTCTACTAAATATTTACCATTGTTCAGTCTTATATTAACCAGACCTGCAGGGCCGTGACAGACTGCAGCTACAATTCCGCCGTTTTCGTAAATTTTTGAAGCAATTGTTGCCAGTTCTGTATTGTCAGCAAAATCCCACATCGCACCGTGACCTCCTGCATACAATATGGTAGAATAATTGTTTGGGTTCACCTGAGAAGGATTTAAAGAATTATCAATTTTATTTTTATATTCTTTATTTTCCCAAAACTCTTTGTTTGCGGGATCTTTTAAGTCAAATCCGTCAACAGGAGGAGTTCCTCCCTTCGGGCTTACAAAATCTATTTCGTAACCTGCTTTGTGAAGGACTTCCCAAGGATGTGAAACTTCACCAAGGTAATATCCTGTGTTTTCCTCTGTTTCCCCTTTTTTGTCATGACTGGTAACGACAAATAAAATTTTCTTTTTTACAGATGTAGATTCTTTTGTTTGTGACTGTGCAAGCCCTATCATAAAAATGGCAAGTAGTAAAAACACTAATTTTTTCATATTTAAATAATGTTGGCTAAATAAATTTGTGGCTGTTGCTGTAATTTTTCATCAACCAAAGCTCCAAAGGACTGAATATAAGGTTGCTGGTTATGTTGAGCCAATCCTTCTTCATTTTCCCAGATTTCGTAAAAAACAAATTGATTTTTGTCTTCAATACTCTGATGAAGACTATACAGTTCGTTGGCTTCTTCTTTTTGGGTTTCTTTTACCATATTTTGAAGAACCTCTAAAACTTCTGTTCTGTATTCTTTTTTGGCTTTTATAATGGCTGTGAGATATATTTTCATTAGGCCAATTGTGGTTTTAATTCCTGTTGAAAAACATTTTTAAGATGTTCTTTATAGATTTTCATGTCACGTTCTACATTGGCATTTTTTTCTACATCATGAAAATGAAAACTTCCCATTTTTTCTAATGAAACGAAAGCATTCATTTTATGAAAGCCAAATAGTGGCCCATTATCTACACTTGTTTCGTTGAAAAATTCTCCCGGAAGCGTAAAAGCTGTTTCAGGTGCATTCCAGCTTGTCGTTACCATATATTTTCTTCCGCCAAGCATTCCTCCGGTTCCGTAGTTGATTTTTGGATTTTCGGAAGTTCTGCCGTCACTCATGTAAATTCCTTTTGCATGACCGGCTGTGAAAACTTCATCTATATATTTTTTCAGACCATTCGGAAGCTGAAACCACCAGATTGGGGTGTGGTAAATAATATAATCTGCCCAAACGAATTTTTCCACTTCTTCATTTTTATCGTAACCTTCGCCCACATTTGTGATCTTTACTTCTACATTTCCAAATTCTTTTAGAACTTCCAACGTGTTGTCTGCGATTGTCTGATTATATTTTCCTCCGGAATGTCCGAAGTTTTGTCCACCGTTAATAATTAATACTTTTTTCATTGTTGTATGATTGTTAAATTTTACTCTGCAAAGTTAGGTTGCAGTTTTGTATAATAAAAATAATATAAATCATAGCCAATTATTATAATTATAATAGTTTGAATTTTGAAATCATGATTACATATCATAGGAAATTTAAATAACGTTTCAGTCTTTGTCATATAAATTGTTTAACAAATTAATTGCGGTTAGGTGGGGCGTTCAAAAAAGATAACAGACTGGCTTCCTATGTGATTCTGGCTATTAGATGAAGGAAAAATTATATATGAAATAGTCCAGTTAATTACCCTCTGGAAGAAGTTACTCACGAAATTGAAAAAAAATGAAATTTCGGATTATGCTTCATTCTAAGGGATGAAATGGCATCAGTATTGTAATTATTTTATAGCTTTGTATCAGAATATTAATAATTGAAATCATGGTTAATTTAGAATGGTACCGAACTTTTAAAGCAATTTATAAAACGGGAACATTGACGGGAGCTGCTGATTCTCTGTTTATTTCGCAACCCGGAGTGAGTTTACATTTAAGTTCATTAGAAGCATACGTCGGGTACAAATTATTTGACAGAACGGGAAGAAAAATGATTCCTACAGAAAGAGGGAAGGTTTTATTTAATGCGATTTATGAACCATTGACAAAGTTAGAAGACGTAGAAAAGAATTTCCAGAAATCTACCGAAAAACATACGCCAACCATAAGCGTAGGGATGTGTTTTGAGACTTTTCAGACAACGTTAGAGCAATATGTTTCGACATTACCTTTTAATTTAATCATAAGTTTTGGCGAATATCCTGAAATGATAGACCAGCTTGATAAAGGAATTCTTGATTTAATTATTACCCCTAAAAAGGGAGTTTCTCTTAATATTGAACATGAAGCGTTTTCTTCAGAACAAATTATTTTGGTTGGGGGAAAAGATGTTGATACAGAAAGTTTCAACGAGGTTGTAACATCAAAAGGAATTGAGCATATTGAAGAATGGCTGAAACAGGAGAAATGGTACGGAACAACCGGAGATATGGAGCATCTTTTTCAGTTCTGGATTCTTAATTTCGGGCATAAGCCCAATTTTCGTCCGAATTATATCGTACCGAATTTAAATTCAATTATCCGTTGCCTGAAAGGTGGAACCGGACTGGCTGTCGTTCCTGATTTTTTGTGCAAAAATGAAATTGAAAATGGTGAAGTAAAATTAATCTGGGAAGGGGAGAAGAAATTAGAAAATACCTTGTATTTCGGGTGCAGGAAAAAAACTAATTATCTTGATGAAATTGATCATATTAAAGGCTTATTCCGAAAGGTTATGACTAAGAATGATCATGTCGCGCATCTGTAATCCGTTTTCAAAAATAGGGAAAGGGTAGTTTTTTATAAAAAAGTTTTTACGCATACCCTTTTTTACAAAACCATTCTTTTCATAGAATTTTATCTGCTGAAATCCCGTATCTGAAGTCCCTACAATCAAAGAATTATAGTGATTTTCCTTAGCAATTTCTTTCGCTTTATTGATTAAAATGCTTCCAATTCCTTGATTTCGGTAAGCTTCAATGACTGCAATATTTTTTATTTCCAATTCTTTATCATTGATTTTATATAATACCATTACGGCAATATTCTGAAAGTTATCATTCAAAATATAAATATCAGATTTGAAGATATATTGATTAATGGCTTCCATCGTTTCATCAGCCAGCAAAAGCAGTTCATAAGGAATTTCCGAACTGGAATTAATTGTATGGAAAGTGTAATTTTTCATTTATAAATTCATATTAATAATAAACTTTTCCCTGCTCATCCCAAGATTTCTATAACTTTCGGTTAATATCGGGAGCTTGTTAATCTATTTGGAATGACATGGTTTTAAATTTTTACAAAAGTAAAGATTTGGAAGGTAGTATCAGAATTGTGAAAATTTCTTTCCATGAAGATTTGTAAAATAAAAAAAACAGGCAGCTGAAAAGTGACAAGTTTTAAATAAAACTTAATTTTAAGTAAAATTGGTAATCTGAAATTCCAAAATTTTGTCGGAAATTTGTTTGACTTTATAGCAAAAAATAAAAATAATATGCAACAAAAAACATACCCGGGGCAACCTGTAATTACATTAAATAATGGAGTAGATATTCCGGCTTTAGGATTCGGAGTTTGGCAGATGGAAAATTTGCAGGAGTGTGAAAATTCCGTAATCAAAGCGATTGAAACAGGATATAGAATGATTGATACCGCTTCTATTTATCAAAACGAAACGGCTGTGGGAAATGCTGTGAAAAATAGTGGAACAGACCGAGACGAATTGTTTATCACCTCAAAACTCTGGGTTCAGGATCACGGTTATGAAAAGGCGAAAAGCGCTTTTCAGAGAACTCTTAACAGATTGCAGTTAGATTATCTTGATATGTATCTTCTTCACTGGCCATTCGGGGATTTCCTGGGAGCTTGGAAAACATTGGAAGAATTGTACCATGAAGGGAAAATAAAGGCAATCGGGGTTTGTAATTTTACGATTGAAAAAATGGAGGAACTAAAAGCAAATTCAACCGTTCTTCCTGTTATCAACCAAATTGAATTACACCCAATTTTCCAGCAAAAAGAACTTCAGGTGTATGACAGGGAGAATAATATTATTACTCAGCCCTGGAGCCCGCTTGGGAATGGTAATGCAGGACTTTTAGATAATGAAGAACTAAAAAATATTGCTTTAAAATATAATAAAACTGTAGCCCAGGTTATTTTGAGATGGCATTTACAGGAGGGGTTCTGCGTGATTCCGAAATCTGTGACACCTTCCAGGATTGAAGAAAATTTCAACGTTTTTGATTTTGAACTGACAGAAGATGAAATGAATGTTGTCCGTTCTTTAGATACGGGAAAAAGATTGTTTTTTGATCCGAAAGATCCGGCTTGGGAAGAAAAAATGTTGAATTCTGTGGCAGATATTTAGTGATGTACCAAAATAATTGAAGTACCTACAATAAAAAACTCCTTTCCAATCGAAAGGAGTTTATTTTTATCTGAAAAGCGGTATCATTTAGTTAAATCTAAACCACCAAAATTACCAGAACTCATCATAAGATAAACTCCATGAGCTTTATCCAGCATATTCCAGTACGCATGAAGTTCTTCAGCGTTGGTGAAAACTTTTAAATTTTCATTTTTGAATTTTTCTTTAATCAGCTCGGGAGAAATTGGTTCCATCCTTTTGATTTTCAAAGCATCTTCAGAATAGAAAACTATTGCTTCTTCCAGACCATCCATGGCATGGTCGTATTGTTCAAGGAAAATAGGGTTTAAACTTGAATATGTATGAAGCTCAAGAAAACCGTATTTCTGTTCGTTTTTAAATTGTTCTTTAAAGGCTTTCACAGCAGCTTTTACCTTACTCGGAGCATGGGCAAAATCTTTGTAAAGTATTCCATTGTCTTCTCTTTCTACTTTTTCAAGACGTTTTGAAGCCCCTTTGAAACTCGTGATGGCTTCGTAGAAATCCTCATCCATTATGCCTAAATGTTGGCAAATATGCCTTGCTCCTTCCAGATTCAATACATTATGAGCCCCAAAAACTGAAAGCGGAACATCTCCCATTTCTGTTTTTAAATGAACTTTTCCGTTAATAATTTCATATTCAGGAGTTTTGTAAGGAATCTTTCTGAAGTAATTTTCAGCATTTTCCACAACTTTTACAACTTCTGCATCCTCTTCATTATATACCAAAATTCCTCCGGCAGTAATACTTGCGACAAATCTTCTGAATTGCTCGATATAATCATCAAATGTTTTAAAAACATTGATATGATCCCAGGCAATTCCGCTTATCAGAGCAATATTCGGCTGGTATAATAAAAATTTTGAACGTAAATCTATAGGAGAAGAAAGATATTCGTCACCTTCCAATATCATAAAATCGTTGTCCTGAGTCAGCTTTACCATACAATCAAAACCTTCCAACTGAGCTCCAACCATGAAATCAACGTCTTTTTGATGAAAATTCAAAACATGCAGGATCATTGATGTAATGGTAGTTTTTCCGTGCGAGCCGGCAATGACAACCCTGGTTTTGTTTTTCGACTGTTCGTAAAGAAATTCAGGATAAGAGTAAATTTTTAAGCCCAGTTCTTTTGCCCTTGCCAGCTCAGGATTGTCCTGATGTGCATGCATTCCAAGGATTACAGCATCAATATCAGAGGTGATTTTCTCAGGGAACCACCCCATCTCTGCAGGTAAAATTCCTTTCTTATCCAGTCTTGATTTTGAAGGTTCAAAGATAGCATCATCCGAACCTGTAACCTGATATCCTTTATCTTTTAATGCAATGGCAAGATTATGCATGGCGCTTCCGCCAATAGCAATGAAGTGGGTTTTCAACTTTATTTACTGTTTTTTACGTTGTTATTAATAATTTCCTGAAAAGCATTAGTAATATTCGCCCAGTTTGTTTTATAATTTGGCATTATAGCGCTGGCGTCTGATTTACTACCTTGATTTGAGCCTTTTTTAATGTTAATGGAAATCGATACATTGTCATACAATTTTTTATGATCTTCCTGTATTTTTCTAAAACTGTTTTGGGAAAGAACGTTATCCAGTTTTTTTAAATCTTGATTTGTAAGTTTAAAATCTTGTGTATACTTTTTTCCTTGCCCTTCAAAAGAGTAAAACGCTTTGTTTTCTTTGATTAATAAATTTTCATAAATTGGAGCAAACCCTCCGCTTTTAGAATAACTTATATCAAAATCTGAATATACCTTTTGGCTGTTACACGAAACTAATACTATGATTGCGAATAAGATCCCTATTATTCTTTTCATATTTAATTTACTTTAATTATTCTGAATCTTTTTGTTCTAATTTTTTAGCTTTAAGTTCTTCATCATAATTGTGTAGTAAATTGAAATCTTCTGTCTGCTCAATGGCAGTCATTATTTTCAGTAAAATCTCAGGTGCTTTTTCATTATCATAATCAATATTCAGAGGTGCTTTAAACTCCATGGTAGGTTTTACACCTGTAACCTTTACACGAAGCCCTTTTTTATCAAACGCTCTTCTGAACCCGTTAATTTTAATAGGAATTACAATAGGGCGCTGATTTTTAATCAATTTTGCAGTACCTCTTCTTCCTTGAGCAAAAGCAGATGTAGTACCTTGAGGGAAAGTAGCTACCCAGCCGTTGTCTAAGGCCTTCATAATATTATCAACCTCGCTCAAATCTACCATCCTGTTGACATTCTTGCCTTCAGCTCTCCATGTTCTTTTTACGGTAACAGCTCCTGCCACTTTGAAAATTTTAGGAAGAATACCTTTATTCATGGTTTCTTCTGCTGCTACATAGTAGAAGTCTATCTTTGGATTAAGCAGATAGATTGGGTTTTTAATTGTATTTAAATATCCGTTGTTCACAGCGCAGAAAGCGTGATACATTGCTGCCACATCAGCAAAATAGGTTTGGTGATTTGACACGAAGAGCACATTTGAATCTGGAAGATCCACAAGGTGTTCGGTGCCGGTTATTTTCAATTTATTAAATCCGTTGAATCTTCTGTAAGATACAACTCCTAAAATGAAAATAATAAACCTTTTTAAAAAATAAGGTGTCCCGAATGCATCGGTGAAAATATTTTTCTTCGCCATCTCTCAATTAAACACGATAGTGCAAAGTTACATTTTTTTCAATAATTGACTGAATTCGCTCAATATCATTGCTGTAGCTCCCCAAATGATGTATCCATTGAAATTTATTACCGGAACTTCTTTCCCTCCTGCACTGGGTAAAGCCATAATTTCGGGTTGATCGGGAAGATTTAAAAATGAGGTAATCGGGAATTCTATGGTTTCTACCGCTTCACTCTGCTGTAAAACGAAAGTAGGGTTCTTTTTAGTATACGAAATATAAGTATAGACATAAAAATTACTTGGCGGAATGTATATCGGAGACATTTCTCGGATAATTCTTAAATAATGCTTATCTATTCCTATTTCTTCTGAAGTTTCGCGAACTGCCGTTTGGGCAAAATCTTGATCCATTTCTTCACGTTTTCCTCCGGGTAAAGATATCTGCCCGCTGTGTCTGTCGTGTTCGTTTACTGTTCTTTGGATTAACGGAAAATACCACTCATTGTCTTTTAAATACAAAACAATATTTACCGCCGCAAATTTCGGGTTTTTAGTCAAAACCTCATCATAACTGAAAACCGGTCGGTAGGGTGGTGAGAATACTCCGTGAGCATTTTCCCCAGGTAATTCTGTGTCTTTTATTTTCCTTAATAAATCTTTTCCAAAACTCATACTTCAAATTTAGCAATATATCTTGAAGAAAAGAAGAGGCGGGAATGTTAATTAATGATAAAAAGCAGGGAAAAAAGATTAATAAATAAGTTAAAATTATTTCAGGAGCTATTTCCGGCTTTTCGTTTTAATCTTTTTTCAAAAAAAGGATTTCAAGAGTTTATTTAAAGTGTTGAAAATTCCATTTTGAGTAAGAAGTTTTAAATTATTTAACTAACACAACAGGGATATGTTTTACGGGGAAATTTACAGAGTTCGCGATGAAACAAAATTCGTTTGCCTTATGATGAAGTTCCTTTGCTTTTTCAATCATTGATATTTCAGAAACTGTTATTAAAGGATTTAATATAACTTCAGAGAAATGACCGCTCCCGTTTTTCGTTTCAATCATCGTCCCGGTTGCATTATCTACATAATCAGTTACAATAACTCCTGCTTCTGCGCAGAAATGGAGATACCAAAGCATGTGACAAGATGAAAGAGATGATAAAAGCATTTCTTCGGGATTATACTTGGTTTTGTCACCACGAAAGGCTGGATCTGATGAAGCCTCAATAATTGGTTTATTTTCCACAGAGATAGTATGGTTTCTTTCATAGTTTCGGTAGTTGCTGGTCCCCGTTCCCTTATTTCCCGTCCATTGAATAGTGGTTTTGTAATGGTGTTCTTTGCTCATTTTTATAATAGATTAGGTATAGACATAAAAAAATACCTGCTAAAATTACGCAAATACTTTTTGTGAGATTAAAGAAATTTTCTAACATTAATTCAGGATCGGTTTCTGAATAATAACTAAAACCAGAATCTATTGTACCATTTTGATTTAGTTTGGAAATAAAGTATCTCACATTATCCCTTTCGTTCATTCCTCCAATATAGTAATATTCATCTTTTTCAATAATACTTAAAATCCATGTAGAAAAAGGAAGAGATGGCGGATCAAAATTAAACGAATTATCTAATATTCCATCTGGTTTAATTTTATTTGCTGTGAGTAAAATAAAGGCTTCCATCCAGGTTCTGTACCATTCTCGACCAAGAATTGTTGTCTGTGACAGGGTATATCCCGTTTGAGGCGACAGAAAGATCCTTAGAAATGATTTGTCCAAAAACAATCTGTACTGCAAGAGGCAGCACAAGGAATAAATTTTTTGTCATTGTGGATGTGTTTTTTAAGACTGTAAACTATAATAAAAAAACCTCCAGTTTTTCTGGAGGTTTGAATTTTTTACTAATTAGAATATCCTATCAATTCTTCTTTATTCGAATTGTAAATTCTGTATTCTAAGTACTTGAAAGAATCTCTTGGAATAATGGTTACCCATTTTTTATACTTCATAAACCATTTCATCTGGATGCTTTTAATGCCTTTTGTAAGGTAAGCTTCCACGAAGGGGTGTACATGCAGATAAAGTTTTCCTTTTTCCTTTTGCATGATGGTTCTCAGGGTTTCCTCCATTCTTTCTACAATAACAATAGGAGCTACAATTTCTCCATCTTTGTTAGGGTTGTCTTCTTTAGTTTCGATTTGTTTTTCCTGCCGGTTTCTCTGCCGGGTAATCTGTATCAGTCCAAACTTACTCGGTGGAAGAATTTTGTGACGGGCTTTGTCGCGTTTCATTTCTTCTTTCAGATGTTCAAACAAATCTCTCCTGTGGTCGGGATTTGGCATATCTATAAAATCGATAACGATGATACCTCCCATATCACGAAGACGCAATTGTCTCGCGATTTCTGTTGCAGCCATTTTGTTCACGTTAAGTGCGTGTTCTTTATTGGCTGAGTTTCCGGTTGTGATGTTGTTTCCGGAGTTTACGTCAACTACGTGCAGTGCTTCTGTATGTTCTATAACAAGGTAAGCACCTTTTGAACTGGGAATATTTACATGTTTTCCAAAGCTTTGTTTAAGCTGTTTTTCTACATTGTAATATTCAAGAAGAGGGACGTGGGAATCATAAAAATGAACGATGTTTTTTCTTTCAGGAGCAATTACCTCCAGATAGTTTTCCATCTCAATTACCATTTGTTCGTCATCACAAGTGATACTTACAAAATCCTGGTTAAAATTGTCCCTTAAAATAGCTGAGGCTTTGTCTTCTTCACTTAAAACTTTAGACGGTACTTTATTTTTTTGAATATTTTTAAAAGTGCTTTCCCATTTCTGAATCAGCTGATTCATATCATTATGCAGGTCTGCAACTTTCTTTCCTTCGGCAACGGTTCTTATAATAACACCGAATCCTTCAGGTTTGATACTCTCGATTAAGGTTCTTAGTCTTTCTTTTTCCTCATAGTTACTCACTTTTTTGGAAATAGATACTTTATTATCGAAAGGTATTAGTACCAAAAAGCGTCCTGTTAATGAGATTTGTGTAGAAATTCTCGGTCCTTTTGTGGAAATGGGTTCTTTGGTAATTTGTAGCAGAACAAGATCATCTTTAGTGATTACTTTGTCTACTGTTCCGTTTTTGTCAATTTCGGGTTGTAATTCGAAATTTTTTAAGCTTGAAGTACTTTGTTTTTTAGAAATTGTATCTCTTAAAAACTTTCTATAGGTAAGATACTGTGGTCCCAAATCCTGATAATGCAAAAATGCATCTTTATCGTAGCCGATGTTTACAAATGCGGCATTAAGGTTTGGAGCCAGTTTTTTTACTTTTCCTATGAACAAATCTCCAACTATAAAATCACTTTTGTCCTCTTCTTCATGAAGTTCACATAGTCTTCCGTCTTCCAGCAGTGCAATTTTTGTACGCTCATCCTCATGAGAAACTATTAGTTCTTTCTTCATTTTGTTAAGATAAATAATTTTTTTTAGATTATAGAAATAGGTGATGTTTTCATTAAATAAACAGGTTTTAAATATAAGGATTATATTAAAACCGGCCTATTATATTGTGAAAAATATAATCCAGCATATTTCCATGAAATCTTATAGTTGCAAAACAAAATATAGTCGGTGAATTTTTAAAATATAAAATCACCAACTATATTATTATATTGTAAATCTCGAGAAAAAGAGATTATTTTTTCTTATGTCTGTTTGCTCTTCTTCTTTTCTTTCTCTTGTGAGTTGCAACCTTGTGTCTTTTTCTTTTCTTTCCGCTTGGCATAATTTTAATTTTTTAGTAACTAGTTAATATTCAGTTAATGTCTTATTTTACTGCAACTTTTGTTTTTACTTTCTCTACAAAAGATTTTGAAGGTTTGAAAGCAGGAATGTTATGAGCAGGAATCTCAATTGCAGTGTTTTTAGAAATATTTCTTCCTGTTTTAGCAGCTCTTGTTTTGATGATAAAAGAACCGAAACCTCTTAAATAAACGTTATCTCCATTATACATAGAAGTCCTGATCTCCTGCATAAAAGCTTCTACAACTTTCTGTGTTTCATTCTTTTCTGTTCCCAATTTATTTGAGATGGTGTTTACCAATTCTGCCTTTGTCATTTCCTTTTTTAATTTTAAATTTTAGGTGTGCAAATTTAGTTAAAAAAATTGAATATTAGCAAATTAGTGACAAAATATTTTTTGATAAAGGGTTGAAACTTTTAGGTTTACTATATATTAATTTTTAGTTAAATCACCTTTACATGCTGGAGTTGTAATAGCCATTTTCCACGCAGAAGCGGATAAGGTGAAGTTTTGTCTTTAGCCCGAGCTTTTCTGTAAGCCTGTTAATATAGGTATCTATGGTTCTTGTACTGAGATTCAGCTTTTCCCCGATTTCCTTATTGCTAAAGCCTTCATAGCAGAATTTCATAAGTTGAATTTCGGTGGATGAAAGCTCTTCCTGACTCTTTTTCTGCCTGTCCATATATTCCTGAACGGCGAGTGGCTGCTGCTCCCATTCCTTTGAATAGGTTTCATAATCAAAAGTGTCGGAGGCTATTTTTCCTTTAACGATATCTTTGATAATACTACTTTTTTTCTGACAATAATAAATGTTTGGAATTTTTGAAAGAATTTCCGCCATATCTTCCTGGTATGTCCCGGAATAAGTAATAATTGGCGTCTCTGCATTACTTTTTCTGATATATTTTATGGCTTCAATTCCACTTAATACCGGCATGAATAGTTCGACAATAAACACGTCTTCCTGTCTTCTGTAAATTCTGTTAACAAGCTCATGGCCATTGTTACAGTCATTAAGAAGCATATAAAACGGGTTTTCCTGCAGCGTTTTGATCATTATTTTTTTAAAGTAAAAATCACTGTCTGCTATTGAAAATCGCACAGTATTGCTTAAAAGTTTGCTCACTTTAATATTTAGTTTGGTGTGGTATATTAAAATTTTGGTGGTCTAATTTATGAAAAACTTATTAAAGTGAAAATTAATCTTAAATTAATTAACAAAGCTTTATTTTTTTACTAAAAAAGATAAATTTTGTGCATAAATTATTTTTTTTATAAATTCACGCTCCAAACAAATCACAAAATTATGTCTTCGAACAGGGAGAAAAAATTAAACAAGTCAGACGTCAGGATAGGCATTTGGAAGTTTGTTCTGTCTTTTGCAGTATTATCTGCGGTATCCTTTTTATCTGTTTTTTTCTTTTTTAAAAGTTACGACTTGCAAAGAAAAGGCATTCAGAAGGAGGTAGATGAGTATAAAAATCTTTTGAGCCGAAACGAGCTCCTGAAAATACAGGTCGATAGTATATACTATAGAATGACTCTGCTTGATATCAATAAAGTGGAGAATGACATATTCCTGAGAAATTATATCATGGATAATGTAAGAGATGCTAAAAACATCATGGGAGCAGATAGTGCGAAAAATTTTAAGCACTATTCTATTTTGCTTAAAAATTTGGAACCGATGTTAGCCTTAAAAACTCAAATCATTAATATTTCGAATAAAGAGCAAACTGCTTTAAGAGATCTTAATGAATGTATGGGAAAAGTGGGAAGAGTGAACAGCGAATTGCGGGTAGATCCTACCAGAAAGTTTACAGGGAGTAGAAAAAGAAGATAAAATCAAGAGTTATGCAGGGACACATTACATTATCCAAAAAAGAAAAGCATTACCAGTTTGTTTACCTGGTACTTATGCTTCTTGCGGCATTACTATTTTTGGGAATTATCTTTTTAAAAGGATTCGAATCGCCGTTTTCATCTTCAGACATGATTGCTATTCAGACGCTTGAGCAAAAATCAAAGTTTGATCAGCAGCAAAAAATTGTTCAGCCTTTGTTAGACAGTACTTTTACTCAAATCAGTAAGTTGACAGACGAGGTGCCTCAGCCTTTTGAGGAAAATAATATCAGATACGGGATAAATGATATTGCCAACTCTTTTGAAAATGCAAGCATTGCTGATTTGCGCAAAGAAGCATATCCTCAGGTTGCGCAGTTTTATAAAATGTATTTCGACGACAAAAAATTGGTTTCAAAAAAATCTGAAAACATTAAAATATTCGAAAAACAATTTCAGGATTGTTCCATCGGTTTTAAAGAGAAAAAAGATCAGCTTATCCAGCGTGAAAATGCTTTAAAATCACGAAATTAATAATTACGAAAATACCTTTCGAATACATTATACAAACAGAACACATCACAATTATTAACTATGAATTATTTTCAAAAGAACAAAAAGAACATTATTATCGGTGTTATTGCAACGCTGCTTGTTGCCGCTCTGGTAGCATTGTGGTTGCAGAAAAAAGTTATCCATTCTGCGGATGACATTGTAGGCGTTGTATACCCATCTTCGGTAGCTGTAGGAGATACGCTTTCCTTTGAAGATAAAACAAAATTCGCAAAATTCAAGAAGTGGGATTTTGGAGATGGTACGACTTCCGATAAGAGTAAAGGATTTCACTTTTATAACAAGCCGGGATATTATCAGGTCACTTTGATTGTGGATAATAAATATTCCAAATCTTTTCCGGTTTTGGTGTCTGCAAGGGGCATTCCTAAACCGAAAGACAGTATGAGATCTACCACATCCATTGATGCACAAACCCAGGCTATGCAGTTTGAGAACGTGCAGTTCCGGGCAATTTCTGATGCAAAACAGTTTACATGGAAATTCGGGGAAACAGGAAATATTGATTCTAAAGAAAAATTATCAACTTATTCCTACAAAAAACCCGGAGATTACACCGTTACGCTGTATACAGACGAAAATGCTGAGCCAATCCTGCATCATATCAAAATTCTTCCGGCTTATGATCCTTTGGATGATCAGGAAGTAACCGTGGAAGATGCTTACGAAAAAGTAGATAATGATTTTAAGTATCATCTACAGCAGATAGCAAACGGAAACAGTTTCAATGTACATTACAACTATTTACTTCAAAAGTATTTATGCAACAACGAAAATACGGTTGTGAAAGTAAATGACAGTAAAGCAAACAATTTTTACATGTATTGTGCGGGGCTTCAGTTTGACAAAAATAACGTCATTCAGACTGTGAAAGTAAATTTCGACGATACACAAAATTGTGTAACCAAAGTAGATATCAATCAAAGCAAATAAAAACTAACACCTGAATTTCTTTTTCAGGTGTCAACCAATCATAAAAGAAAAATTAGGATGAAAAATAGATTTCCTCTAGCAGCTTATTATATAGGAGTTTCAGTGTTGTTAACGAGCTGTCAGGTAAAATTACCATCGAAAAAAACTCCCGAGCCGTCACAATATGGTCAAATTGATAACTCATCTGTAATCAACGGATATCCTAAAAAATCAGTTCCGTGGATTGCCATTTCAGATCGTTCCAGAAATACGGCTTATCTTGATAAAAGTGACGAAAAATCATATAAAGAAGTCAAATTTTTAGAGCCTTTAATGGTTTTAAAACACAGGGATGGAATGGTAAAAGTAGCGGAATACATTCCCGATGCTTTAATGAAAAAAGTTTCGTCAAAACAAATCAAAACATACGGCTGGATCCCGGAATCTGATCTTCTTCTTTGGAGTAATTCTTTGAAAAACGAAAAAACAGGATTTCCTGTAAGAGTTGCAGTAGTTCCGAGTAACAGTGATGTTATCAGAAGTGCGGAAAGATATTACAAGAATGATTCTATCATGGTTTTCAATTCGCCAAGTTTGATAGAGCAGGCGAACGTGAAAATCCCGAACGGACAAATGGTTTATGTTTACAAACAAGCGGAAAACAACAAAAGATTTTTAGTTGGGAAAAAACCGACAGTTGATATAGACAGTATTAATTCAAGTCTGTACGGCTGGGTAAGCTCCAACGTAGTTTCAGCTTGGGGGGAGCGTTCTGCCGTGAAAATGAAAAACACAACAGGCGTTACAGAAAGCACGCTGGGGATTCACGAAGGCGCTCCGGGAATGCCTGATGCAGAAAATAAAACGGCAGTTCTTTTGACGGATGTTAATAAAAGACCTCCTTTAGATAATATTTTTCCGATAAATTTAGCATTAAACGAAACGCCTACACCTGATTCTAAAACGAAATATTTTACGAATATTTTAGATTACAGTAAAAATTATGTTTTCAACGTTTTAGGAGAGCAAATTTATTTTGACCGTTACCGGGAGATCACCGAGAGAAATAAGAAAATTAATATTGTTTTTACTTTAGATATCAGTGGCCCGAATGCACCTTATGCTCCGATTGTAAAATCTTTATTGCAAGATTTACAGCTTAGATTTGAGAAGCCGTCTTATTTTAATCAGGTTAAATATGGGGTTGTTTTATATAAAAATAACTCTTGTGGAGATAACGTGGCTGTTTCGCCTCTGAGTGCAGATTACAGTAAAATTACAACTTTCATCGATCAGAAAACGAATGAAATGAATTGTCCGAGCAATAATGGATATCAGCCTGTAAATGAAGGTTTGATGGCTGCCGGAAATCTTCTTTCAAACTTCCCTGACGAAACCAATATTGTGGTAACGGTAGGAACTTCGGCAAACCAAAGCGGAAATATGTATGGAGTTATCAATTCATTGACGCAGGCGCAGGCGAGATTGATTATGTTCCAGACAAGCGCAAGAGCTTCCGATACTTATAATGATTTTGTTTTGCTTGCTGAAAATGTTGTTACCAATACAGCTAAAAATATTGCTGAATTGAAAAAGCAGAAAATTATTAATCAAAGTGATGTTTTGACAAAAAATAATTTCAGCCTTGTGGAAGGTGATGAAGGTTTCTTTTCTCTGGATTATCCAAAACAGAGTATGGCTCAAGGTTTTGTGATTTTCCCTAAAAAAGGGGACATTGCAGCTCCCGGATACCTGAAAAAATCTGTAGACAGTTTAATTTCTCAGGTTACATTAGATAATACAAGAGTTGATAAATCATTAAACGAATATTTCCATTCTTCAGTAGGAGCGGGAAGGACTGATGTTGATTTAAAATACAAATATCTTTATCCCGGGCTTACCAATCCTGTTCCGGCAGGTATTGCAGCGCAGTTGATCAACTACGGAAGCCCATTCTTGGTAAAAGGTTATATTCCAAAAGAATTGAAAGATTTTAAACCGGGTCTGGAAAAAGGTATTTTAATTTCTGAAACAGAATATGATGATTTGAAGGCATTTTATACTGAAGTTTATGAAAAAACCGGTGCTGGAAGAGCAGATTTTAATCAGTCAAGGGCGATTAAGGAATATATTAAACTGTTGAAGAAATACAATCCTACGGTTAAATTTTTAGATAAAAGTGATTTGTATGAAAAGCCAATGTCTTACGCTGTTGGAGTAAGTACAGGTTTTGATAATTCTGAAGAAGAATTGATGGATAAATATATGCTTAAAGGCTGGAGGAAATCCAGCGTTGTTACCAATGAAACTGTGAAAACATATTTTAGCAATTATAAAAATTTAGCAGAAAGAATGTTGACACACAGAAACGATCCGGCCGTGAAAATAAAGCAAAACGGACAGGAGTTTTATTGGCTGAATGAATACTTTATGCCAACAATGTTACCCGTTGAAGAGCCGGAATATACTAAACATTAATAATTTATAATATTAAAAAGCAGAATTTTATTTCTGCTTTTTTTATATTTTGTTGAAAAATTTCTATCTTTGATAGTACCCAAATCACACGAATATGTCAACTCAAGCATCATCATCCCATGACGGCAAACATTTTGTCGTGCAAAAGGGTAAAGCTCAATGTAATCAGGGAAATCAATTTCCTCAGTATAAAGTAACTGCGCATCAAAAACATTTTTGGAACGATTCAGAAGGCAGTGCAGATTATCTTGCGGTAACCGAGGACGATTTACAATTCAACCCGCCTGGTCCCAGTTTTGGGCAGTGCAAGCTTAAACCTACATCCGGAGGTTATCTTCCCTGTTCGTTTGCCCCTGCCGGAAAATGGCAGAAGACCTATGAAAAAGTAAAAATTATGGGCAAGAGTTGCGTTACAGAAATTTCTGAATTACAATGCGTGATTGGAGGAAAAATTACGGTAAAAGATCACGGGCAACGGGGAGAAATGAGCAAGCAAAATGTAAAAAATGCTGATAACAAAACGGTAGAGCATGTAAATCCTCTCGTGAAAATGGATGATTTCAAAGAGACTGTAGAAGAAAGTGAGATAGACGCTTATTAATCTTTAAAACACTTTCATCATGGCAAAACAGGGAGTTTTAAAAATAACAGGAAATCCTTCTCCAAAAGTAGGAGAAAAAACTACATACAGTGTTGTAGAATGGTATCCTGCGACACCAAAAGAGAGCCGAAATCCGGCTTTGGTCACTTGGGAATTGTTTAAAAAACGTTCCAATGGAAAATTTACCTCTACCAATATTAAGAAAAAAGGTGACGGGACTTTTACTTTTGGGGAAGTTGCTCATAAATACACTTATCGTCTGGAAGCTTATCTTCATGATCCTGAAGGCAAAGGGCCGATGACTATTGAAATTAATCCACAGGCGAATGCTGTTCCAAAAATCAATAAAGTAGAACTTCATTATATCGATGATTCTAAAGGAAGCGTCTTTAGCTATACTGAAAAACTGGTCGCAAAAGCACATACTGTGAATCTATCCAATAAAGAATTACTGTTTACTTTATGGGAAGACGATGCAAAAGGTGAAGGGCATAATACCGGAAATTTATTTGTAGATGCTAAAAAAGGAACGGTAAATAAAGACGGATTGGCGCAGGTTGATTTTATGCTGACAAAAGCATTGATGCAAAAAGCAGTGCAGGGAGAAGCCGATCCAAAGGAACTGGAATTTTATGTGACGGTGGAATATTATCAGGATAAAAAACATGCAACAGGCAACGTTGATGTTAAAAATCCAGATTATAAACCACCTGTTCAGCAATCAAAGCCTCAGGCTCCGGCACAGAAACCTAAAACTGCACAGCCTGCAGCTCCGCCGAAAGCTCAGGGTTCTCCTGCAGAAAAGAAACCTCAGTCTAAAAAAGAAGAGAAAGGTCTTTGGGATACCATGACAGACTGGTTATGGGATTGGGGCGAAAGCAAAGGAACCGTAAAACCTGAAAAAAAGCCTACTCAGCAAAAACCTGAAGGAAAAACGGAAACTGTTGTGAAAACAGAGCAGAAATCTGCTCCGGGCGAATGCTATTGTAAGAAAAAAGAAAACGAATTTTATTGGAGTAATAAATTAACCTGTAAACAACGTAAAAAGGTCTTAGAAGTTTGCGCCTCATTATGGGGTGAAGATAAAAAAGCCCAAAAAGCAAGCGAACTGATGTCTGTAATGCATCTGGAAACCGCTGCAACATTCGATCCTTCAAAAGATAATGGAGCAGGATATTCCGGATTGATACAGTTTAGCGATGCTTCTGCAAAATCTGTTGGGAGTACGAGAGCGGAGCTGAGAAAAATGACTTTTATAGAACAGATGGATTATGTCAAAAAGTATTTCGAGAAGAAAAAAGATTCTCTGAATACAATGACGGATCTTTATCTTTTAGTTTTAAAACAGAATGCAGTAGGACAAGGCGGAAATCCGGATTATGTTTTGTTTGATGAAAGCGTTTCCGTTCCGGATGAGCCTTACAACGTAAATAATTTGAGCAAGGAACCCTGGGTTACAAAATACGGATATTCCAGTAACCCCGCATTTATGAGAGAAGAAGGAGAATTTGCGAATAAAAGACAGTTTAAATCTTATTCAAAAGGACTGATCAGCAGAAGGGGTTTTGAGAATGGGAAAACATATGTCTGGGAGGTGACGGATGTTTTAACGAAAGAACATTATAATTTAGGTGTCGGACACGTTTTTAAGGAAACCTGTGAAGATAAGCCTGAAGAAAAGAAAAAAGTAACGGGGACCAGAGCACCCTGGATGACAACCGTGATGGCAGAAGCCAAAAATTATGGAGGCTATGATGAAGGTGATGATCCTTTGAATGCAAGAATTAAAGGTGAATATTTTTCAATTAAAAACGAATTTACAACCAACAAAACAGATCCTACATCCATTTCCTGGTGTGCGGCTTTTGCAAGTTGGTGCTTACAAAAGGCAGGATATGCCAATCCGAGTTCGTGTCGAGCATTAGAATTTAATCCAGCCTATATGCACGACGGGCCTGATAAACCAGACAGACCTTCGGGAATGAGAAAAATTACAAAGCCTACTTATGGGTGTATCGTTGTCTGGAAAAATAAAAAAGGGGGCGGAGGACACGTTGGTTTCCATTACGGATACGAATCTAACGGAAATATCGTTCCTATTGGAGGGAATCAGGGAAGTAGCCTGAAATTCAGCAGCAGGAGCCCGGACGGAGATTACGGGCAGACAATTGTAGGGTATTTTCTGCCCGAAGATTATGAAGATAACGCTGCAGACGAGTTTACAGCAGATGAAAAGAAATTAGATCCAAAAGCATTAAATAAGAGTGATTTACTTAAAAAATCTAATGAGGAAATCAGTGGAAAAACTACATAATAGATTTATGAAAAAAGGAGTAGTACTTACAAGTTTATTGATCACATTTTTAGTTTCTTGTCAAAAAGAGACTCAAAAGGATGATAAAAATTATCAATCACAAAACAGCATTTCTATGAATAAAGAAGTAGATATTTTAAAAAATCAATTGAAAAAAGGTTTAAAAGCAACCGTGGGAGATGCTGTGGATTATCAAATTGAATATAATGATGAAGATGTGAAAGCAGAAGGACAAATTGTAAAGGATATTTTGAAGCAAAATGGCTACAAACCTTTAACAAATGATGAATTCAATGCTAGGATCAAGGAAGTTTTTCAGCGTCAGATTGATACGGCGTCTGATAAAGAATATTTGTATGTCAATTTAATAGCTCCTTGTAGTAATGAGGTTGTTTTTTATAAAAATAATCTGATTGATTATGATGGTATTTTTGTTTATAAAAAAAATAATTTTATTGCTCCATTGTTTGCGATTCCTGAACTGATTGATTATCAGGATAAATATCCTGAAGTAATTCATTTTGAAGAAAATCTTTCCGGTGATTACAAAAGTCCCGAAGGTGATAAAGTCGTCATGAAAAAATGGATGAATGAAAAAGATTTGAAACAAAAAAGATACGAAAACATTCAGTCGATAGTCGCTAGAAACAAATATCTTTTTAATAACAGCAAAGCAGACTTTGTTTGGTTGAAAACAAATGATGAGGTATTTTTAAAATCTTTAGTGAAAACTTTTGGTTATGTAAAAGATCCTGAACTGTTAAGTTTCGTATTAAATAGTGATTACAAAAACCCACCAGAACTTGAAAAAATTCTTTGGAATAAGAGATGTAGCGGAGAGATTGTTTTCAACAAAGAAGTGATGGACGTGATTTCTCATTCCAAATCTGAAGAGCAGAGATCTTATCTTGCAGCGATTCAGGAGTATATTGTAAAAGAAATTTTAAATAAAAAATCTAGTATGAGTTTTGCGAAAAAAGCAGAAATATTAGGTAAGCTGGCTTATTATGGAGAAAAAATGGGAGAAAAAGTGGGAATGCAGTATCAGTTTTTCAGCTCTTTAAATTCAATAGACGGAAAACAATATGAACATGAATTTAAAAAGAATAACTATTACCATCTTCCTGATTTTAAAAATGTTTGGGAAGAAACAAAAATGGGTGGCGTTGCTCTCCCGGGAATGGAATAAATGAAAGAGGCTTTTAGAGTCTCTTTTTTCTTTTAGGAATAGAATTTTAATGTAAATTATCTTTTAGAATAATTTATTCTTTAAAATTTGAAAAGAATATGCTGTAATTAACCATTCTAAATGGGGTTTGTTATTTATCACAACATAATGATTAATTTTGTAACCGGATTCAAAGATAGAACCTCTGTTTTTAATATTATTTCTTAATTAGACGGTTTAGATTTAGAAGTTCAGATTAATATTTAATATATTTTTAAGAGCAGTATACATTTGTGTACTGTTTTTTTGTTTAAAATATATTAATATTAGCTTTTCGTGAAATTAAATTAATTAAAAACTGTTTTGAGTAAGAAATTTTTTAGATAAATTTGGTTTATACCAAAAAACAAAAATATGATTGTTCATTTTATTCTTCCCGGAGAAACTTTAGAAAGTGTCTCTGAGGATATAAAATTAGAAAATCCACAATACTTAAAAGATTATCATAATAAACTATGTGCAAAGGAAGATTATATTCATGAAGATTTGATTCCCAGAAAAAAACTTTTGATTCCTGATGCTATTAAAATCATAGAATTTAACGAGAAGAATGATGCTCCCTGCAAAAGTCCGGCTCAAAATCCTCAAATTATATTTAATCCTGAAACTTTAAATAAAAAATATACTGTTGATATCATAGAAACTAAAGAGAAAGATGATGGAATCACTAGAAATTCTCTGTTTTTTGAAGTACATCTGAAGTGGATCAGGAAAGAAGAAGAAAATCATGTTTTTCATTTTTTTAAAAATGAAATTTCCGGCAGTAACGACTGTAAAATGACAGATTTGGCAACAGAATGTATCCGTTCCTTAAAAGAATTTGTTATCAGGACAGATTCGAGAGGAGCTATTGTGAGTATCAGTCTTCAAAAAGAGATTATTGATGGTTTTCAAAATATAAAAGAGCGACTGATAGATCTATTTCCTGATCAATATGCAAGGATTTATATTGATGAATTTGAATATGCAGTTTTAAATGATAAAGTTTTCAATAAAAGAATGAAAGAAGATACTTTTATTAAAACTTATTTTGCTCCTGTAAGAAATGATTTTAGGAATGGTAAATCTTATTTCAAACAACTCATTTATGATGATATTTTTCTTGATATTGAACAAAAGGTAAGAAATAATTCTTCTCAGGAATTTGATTTTCTACAGATTGGCAGAATGGAAGAAAACGCCGTAAAATACAAAGGAGAGTATAGTCTTCATCCTGAAAATGGAATCATAAAAAAAGCAGAAATTTATTATTCCGTTTCCCGGTTTGGTGCAAAACATTTCACCCATATAATTATTGATGAAATGTTTTAAACTATTATTAATAAAGACATTTTAAATTAATGTTAAGTCATTTGTCGTAGAATTACGACATCAAATCGTAGAATTACGACAAAAATTCAAATTAATTGTGAAAAATTTTCAAAACTAATTTTCCGGTTTTATCTTTGTGTAACAATCAATCACTGAATCACAAAATATTAACGATTAAAATTTACAAATCATGGCAGCAAATTCAAGAGGAATCTTAAAATTCAACGGAGGAGAAGGTCAAAAATTATTGAAGCTAAACTACAGTGTTTCCAGATCAACAGACGTATCAGGTCGAGTAGCTTCAGATCCTTCTAACGCAATTATCAAGCTTACTATCGAGGCTACAGAAAAATCTGATGTATTAGAAAGCTTACTAAACGGAAAATACAAGCCTACACAAGGTGAAATTACATTCAACAAATCTCACGAAGAAGGAACTTTGATTACTCTGAACTGGGAAAACGGATATGTAATTCAGCACGAGGTAGATTTCGATGCAGTAGACGAAAACAGTATGTTGATCAGCTTTATCGTAAGTGCAGAGAAAATCAACTACGGTAATGCAGCTTATGAAGGTCTATGGCCGGGAGCTTAATTTTAAATAATTAAAATTTAACATTCAGATATCAAAAGACTGTCCCAAAAAGACGGTCTTTTTTTTCCATTTTGGGAATAAAAATACTATGCTTTGAATAATATTGTATGTCACATTTTTAAGACATATTTTATGTTGTCAAAAAAAACTAATATCTTAGTATTTAATTAAAATTTTTAATGATAACGGATTGATTTTTGATTAAAATTTAACAAAAACATAATCATTAGAGAATACACCATCACCAAAAGATATTATTAATTTGAGAAAAATACAACAATGGGAGTACTAGTAACCAACGAAACAGTAAAACAGCTTTTTCATATTGCCCAGTCTATCGCAAGGGAAAATTATAATGCAACATACGGTGGACCTCATATTTTACAGGCTTTAATGCATAAAGATATTGGTCTCAATGAATTTCTGAAAAGCATTGATAAGGATCCCGGCTATTTTTATGAATGGGCCGATGTGAGAATCGAAGATTATCCCAAAACTACGCATCTTCCAAATGAGGTGGGAGAGGATGAATTGGTGAATAACATTGTGGAAGAAGCAGATGATATTCGTTTAAAACTTGGTCTGGACGAAATTACCCCAATTTGTATTTTGACTGCTATTGTAAAACCTCAGGTTGCTTTTACTTTGCAACAGCTTAAATCTCTGCCACTTAGAGAACATGAGGTTTTTAATTTATATAGAAAAGATACTCCCTACGAAAATTTAGAAAATGGAAACTTTTCGTCGATTTTTTCAAATGGTTCAGAGTATTCAGATAATTCTTTTCCTTCAATTAAGAGCTATTGTGTAGACAGAACAGCTCAAGCCAGAAAAGGGGAACTCGAAAATATCATCGGGAGAGATAAGGAACTCAGAATGCTGGTTGAAATTCTTTGCCGGAGAAGTAAACCCAATGTGATTATCATTGGGGAACCTGGAGTAGGCAAAACAGCTTTAGTAGAAGGTTTTGCGATTGAAATTACAAAAGGGAATGTCCCTGAAATGTTGAAAAACGGTACTCTTTTAGAATTGGATACAGGTGCGTTATTAGCAGGAACTTCTTATAAAGGTGAAATCGAAGATCGTCTTAAAAAAGTAATCAATGAATGTAAAAAGATTGAAAAAGCAATTCTTTTCATCGATGAAATTCACACACTTCTCGATCCGAAAGGGAGTATTGGAAATGTTGCCAATCTTTTGAAACCCGAATTGGCAAGAGGTGAAATTACTGTAATCGGGGCAACAACCCAGGAAGAATACAGAAAAATTATTGAGCCGGAACAGGCTTTTAACCGTCGTTTTGAAGTATTGACGGTGAATGAGCCTGATGAAAAAACTTGTGTCAAAATGATTGACGTTCTTTTGGAAGGTTACAAAAAGCACCATGGAATTGAAGTGGAAAAAACAGCATTGCCGGAATGTGTACGTTTGGCAAAAAGGTATGCTAAAGGGAAAAAATTACCGGATGCAGCTATTGACTTGTTAGACAGAACAATGGCAGCGATCAAAATGCTTGACGAACTTTCAGAGAAAGAACTGGAAAGCTGGAAAACAAGCTATGATCAAATCTTAACAGAAGAATTTTTTGATGAAAAAGATAAAGCCGATGAATTGATTTGGACGTATAATTTATTAAGAGATAAAATTAGTCCGATTTTATGGGGTTCCTTGAGTGAGCAGCCTCAAATCGACAATTCTATGCCTGTGGAGGAAATTCAGAAAATAATTGAAGAAACCTATTCTGAACTTCTTCAACATGCGTCAGTAAAGAGAGAAAAAGTAGATCGTCTGGAACTGGCGGCTGTAATGGCAGCAAAAACCAACATTCCTATTGGCAAGATTCAGGCTCAGGAAAAGGAAAAACTGTTGAATATGGAAGGTCTTTTAATGAATCGGGTTGTCGGGCAGGATCATGCTTTGAAGATCCTTTCGGATGCGATTGTTGAAAACCGAAGCGGATTGAATAAACCAGGGCAGCCAATCGGGTCATTCTTCCTTCTGGGACCTACCGGAACCGGGAAAACTGAGTTGGCAAAATCTATGGCGGAACTGCTTTTCAATGATGAAAAAGCAATGGTTCGTTTTGATATGTCCGAATTTAAAGAAGAACATTCAGCAGCACTTTTATACGGTGCCCCTCCGGGATATGTTGGTTACGAGGAAGGAGGTATGTTGGTGAATAAAATCAGGCAACAACCTTATACGGTTGTGCTATTTGACGAAATTGAAAAAGCGCATCACTCGGTTTTTGATGTCTTTTTACAGATTATGGACGAAGGAAAAGTTCATGATAAGCTTGGGAAAGAAGGAGATTTCAGTAATGCTTTAATTTTATTCACTTCAAACATTGGAAGTGAAGAAATTGTAAAGCAGTTTGAAGAAGGTAAAGTACCGGAATCATCTTCATTAATGCAGATTATGTCAAATTCAGGACGTTTCAGGCCGGAATTTTTAGCAAGAATTACGGAAATTATCCCTTTTGCACCTATTACGGAATCTATTGCCGAGAGAATTTTTAATATTCAGTTAAAATCACTCCATACTTCATTAACGAGATTGGGGATTACCCTGAAAATCACAGACGAAGCCGTGAAAAACCTAGCCTTAGGAGGTTTCAGCAGTAAATATGGAGCAAGGCAGATTTCCGGGGTTATTCGATCGCAGCTGGCAAGACCGATTTCGAAAATGATTGTGAGGGAAGAGGTGAAATCCGGACAAACAATTGATGTAGACTGGAATAAAAACGAAGAAAAATTAAGTTGGAAAGTAGATGAAGACAAACGGTAAAACTTACCAAAAGAAATTAATATGAATCTCAAAAATATCTTTTTAGGAATAATATTAATGAGCTGTTCACAAATGGTGAACGCACAGTTTCTTTCCGCATCAGACACTTCGGAAAATAGTGTGAGAAAATATCAGCGAATCATTAGTTCGAATAAAGAAATAGTTGATTTTATCGAATATTCTCTTGCTGAAAAAGGTTTGCCGCGACATTTGAGAAACCTGGCTTTGATAGAATCTCATTTTAACAGAAATATTACTTCCGGAGCCGGAGCGGTGGGAGTTTGGCAGTTTATGACTTCTCATGCGAATCAGTACGGGCTTTCAGAGCAAAACCGTAATGATTTGTATAAGAGCACAAAAACAGCGGTAGTTTCTTTGACAAATCTTTATAAAAAATATAACAATTGGGTGACAGTAGTTGCAGCATACAATTGTGGAGAAGGAAATGTTGCCAAAGCAATGGCAGCAGCAGGATCTTCTCAGTACCATGTTTTTTATAAATATTTGCCGGAAGAAACCATTAATCACGTTAAAAAATATTTGAATGCCTGTTATGCAACAGGGGAATTACCAAGCGTTTTAAACAATTATAATTCTTCAAGAATGAATGCCGTATTTTTTGCAGGTTCAGGATCTAAAAAATATAATTCCAATTTATCTGAAACTGAAATTAATGCAGGTTTTAATTTGAATGTCATTGCAGACGAATTAGACGTTGACGTAAACAAAATTCTCGCATGGAATCCGGGAATTACTGAAGAACTTGAAAATAAAGGGGAAAGTATGTTATATCTGCCAACAGATTTGATGCCTGACTTTTTATTAAGAAAAAACAAAATACTTTCCCGATCGATAAAAGAGGGAAACATAATAAACACCAAACAATAAGCAAACACTAAGCGATAATGTTTAATCTATCCAAATTACAGGTAATATGAAAACAGAATCACAAAATATACTAAAAAGCCCTTCGTTCCGTCCATCACAAAATGCAGACGGAGTTTCTCAAAGTCATCACACCGGAATCAACAGGCTGGTGAAATTGTCTCTGGTTATCGAAGGTAAAGTTATTAAGTATTACAAGCATTTTAAGCTTACACAAAGCGCAAGACGTCACCATGAGTTTTTTCTTACCTTGGCGCATGATGCTTTGGGTGACAGACAAACCCATGCCTTGGAAGAAGCCAATAAGTTTTTAGGAAAACGTTTAACAGCTGTTATCTCCTACAAAGATATTGACAGCAGTCCGGAAAGAACTTTTGTGGGAATAATAACCGGAGTGGGTTTCAGCCAGGAGAAAATGAGTCTGGGAAATATTGTCTTGTCAGGTTACAGCCCTACGATATTGTTGGATGGCGCACCTCATATTCAAAGTTTTGGCGGTGATCAGCCTGTTAATATGGGAATCATTGCCGAGGCTGTTATCAAACAAGGAATTGATAAAAGCCGTTTTGATGTAAGAATTGATACCAATGATTATTCTCAAATCATTTACAGCAGCCAATATGATGAGACGCATTATAATTATCTGGCAAGAATGGCGGAAGCCTACGGAGAGCAGTTTTATTATGATGGTGAAGTTTTGCATTTCGGGAAACTTCCGGCTCAGAATAAACCTATAAAATTAATCTACGGAAGCAATGCCAATGATGTAAAAGTTGAATTAAAAGCTGTTCATACAAAACCTCAGTTTTATGGCTACAACAGCAGTAAAAATGAGAAATTAATTTCTGGAGAGACACCGATACAGCATGTTGGAGATTTAGCAAAGACAGCATATTCTCATAACGATAAGATTTATAAAACTCCTGCGCTTCAGGTGGCTCCAATCAAAGCATCAACACATCTTGATGTAGAATATTCTCAAAAAAGTACATCTGGAAGTGAAGCTGTAAGCGTATTTACATTATCAGGAAATACTACGGTTCCGTTTTTACATCCGGGTTGCGTGGTTGATGTTCAGATGAGAAAACCGGACACTAATGAAAGTGCTTATTTCACCAAAATTATGGTAACGGAAGTTTCTCATGAAATCGATACAATCGGCCATTACAAAGGAAGTTTTGAAGGAATTGCATCAGATACAGGATTTTTACCGAAACCGGAATTTAATGTTCCTAAAGCCGAACCACAAATTGCAACGGTAGTTTCCAATGCAGATCCCGAAGGTCAGGGAAGAGTACAGGTAAAATTTGACTGGCAAACAAATGATACGACTCATTTTATCAGGATGATGAGCCCTGATGCGGGGGGAACAGATCAGGTTTCTCAAAACAGAGGCTACGTTGCGATTCCCGAAGTGGGAGATCAGGTAATGGTAAACTTTGTTCACAGTCATCCGGACAGGCCGTTTGTAATGGGAGGAATGTTTCACGGAGCTGTTGGCCTTGGCGGAGGTGTTGATAACAGGGTAAAATCTATTCAAACCAGAAGCGGGCACAGAATCATTTTTACAGAAGATGAAAGCATCATTATTACGGATAAATCAGGTAACGAAATTCATTTGGATACCACAGGAAGCAATATTACAATTACTGCTCCTGAAACCATGACATTAAACTGTAAAAACATGAATATCAACGTTGGTGAAAATATGAATACCAATGTCGGAATGCATAAAACAGATTCAGTAACGCTGAATCATACAGAAAGTGTCGGAGCCCGAAAATATATTTCCACAGGTGCTGATTTTACTACAAATGTTGTCGGAAAACTAAGCAGCTATGTAAAAGGTGACATGGAAGTTTTTGGGGAAAAGGAACATAAACTTACAAGCCTTAAAGGTGTTGAAGTAAACAGTCAGGGAAAGGTAGAACATCACGCTGAAAAAGAAGTTCAGAACAATAGTGGAGAGAAATCTAAAAATCACTAAAAATGAGCATCGAGTATTTTGTAGAAGGTAAAACAACCACTCAAACGGGAGGTAATTACTTGACGTATGCCAAAGAAGGTATCGATCACAACAGTGCGGTTTCCGTTGAACAGAAAGGAAAAGATTCGGGAGTGAGTTATAATAAGGCTCAAACGGTAAACCCGAATGATAAACCGGTAAATTCTATCAATGTCACTTTAAATTTATTTTTTGACGGAACTCAAAATAATAAAACAAACACACAACTTGGAGGTAGTTTCAAAGAAGCCAGCAGCGATAAAGATGACAGCTACAATAATGAGTTTACCAATGTCGCAAGAGGATATGATGCAATTGATGCCAGTGCAGAAAATCAGGTTTCATGGTATATTGAGGGTATCGGAACTGAAGATAAAAAAAGTGACAGCATTCTAAAAGGCGTTGCACAGGGAACTGGAAGTACAGGTGTCGTTGCAAAAGTCGCCAAAGGCTGTAAAAAGGGTGCGGAAGCAATTTCGCAAAGATTTAAAAGTTTAAAAAAACCGATTAGCATTCTTACGGTAAACGTTTTCGGTTTCAGCAGAGGAGCCGCCGCCGCGAGACATTTTGTGCATGTTGCCAATTCTCCGGCTACTTTTACCTATCCTTTCGGAAGGCAGGTGTTACAGGTTTTTCCTCCCGAATCTATTGAAAAAGGAGTATTCACGCTTAATGATAAAGATGGTTCAAAAGCAAGTTTTATTAGTAAATATGGTTATTTTGGAGCGTGTCTTTTGGAACAGGAGTTAGATGTAAAACAGATAAAATTCAGATTTGCAGGGCTTTATGATACAGTGGCATCTTACGGGCTCAATCACAGAGGTGGCTGGGGAATTGATAACGATACCAAACAATTAGGTTTAGACACCATCGGCGGCGGTAAGGTAAATTTTGTTTTACATTTGGCTTCCGGTGATGAGTATAGAGATAATTTTGATTTAACGAATATCAACAGTACAGGACTTTACGGTCTGGAATTTACACTTCCCGGCGTTCACTCTGATATTGGCGGGTCTTATGGTGACGGAGATACGGAGATTTCTGTTTTATATTGTGATTCTTTCGATGTTTATCAAAATTACAAAACACATAAAGAATGTGAAGCATTCAAAAAAATTGTCGTAGAAGAAGGCTGGTACAGGGAAGATCAGCTGAAAATAAAATATTTCGATCAAAAAGATGTAAATTACGACAGATGGTGGAATAAAATTTCGCAGTATTACGGTTTGGTAGGAACGAGAAAGCTTTATAACAAATATGACAAAATTCCATTAAACCAAATGTTTCATTATTCTAAAAATAATGATGTTGTTTATATAGAGGACAGAATTACAGAAGATCATAGTATAAATGAAAGCTTTCTGCAAAAAGTTTATTCCCAGCTATCATCTTATATGAATGCCTGTAACGATATAAGAAATAAGTATGTAGATGAATATAATGCAGGTAAAAAACCTTCAAAATCAGACTATATTAATGATATTAAAAAATTATCGTATTTAGGACATATTGATCCTGAAGATTTAAAGACTTTAAGAAATGAATATCTGCATTGGTCGGTAAAAGCAAACCAAATTGGTTTGGATGCAAAACCCAATAATGATGCTCCGAAAGCAAAAGGTGCGCTTGAGGCCAAATTCAGAAAAAGATATATACAAGATGGATAAAACAGTATTGAAATTTTTATTTTTTTTTACACTCCTTGCCCAAAATATTAGTTGCCAAAAAATGAAAGAAGAAAAAAACGAAAAACTACCTGAATTTCAAGTAGAAATAAGCCACCCCAGAAACAAGCTGGATATAAGCCCTGTTGAGGATAAAATTATTACTCTGGAAGGTGTTGCTGCGAGCTTACCTTATGGTAGCACTTCGGGAGAATGGGGAAATTCGGGGAAAGGATGGACCGAGCAGTACGGAACTCCGATTGGTGCAGACATCAAGTATTTTTCAAGATATGAAGACACTTTTTATCATTTGAAAGTTGATTTTCCGGTTGATAAAATTAAAGAATATATGCAGCGTGCTTATGCCCAGAGTGAGGTTTCAATGTCGGAAGAATCGCTTCAGGAATATAAAATCTTAGGACGGAATGAAAGCTTTAACAGTGCTCAAAATCCCTATAATAGTTTTACGACACTGGTTTTTGGTTTTGCACCGAAAGGTATGGTAGTTGTCTGGCTTCGATATGGTATTGTTCAAATAGAATTGGGGAAATTTCAGGCAGAAATTATTAAAGATGATAAAGAGCTTGAAAAGAAATTTTTCTCAAAATTATCTGTTACAAGAGCAGAGTTAAAGCAAAACCGTTTTTTAGATATAAGTCCTAAAGAATGGGAAGATTACAGAATCAGATATAGTTGGAAACCTACGATTTCATCTGAAAATAAGAATCTTAAGAGATTTGAAATGAATATTATTTATTTCAATGGCGAAGCAGAAGCTATATTGCGGCCTTGGATTGACAATGTTCCGCTAAAAGACAGAGCAGTTCCTAAAGAAATTAATTTTACCTGGGAAACGGGTGCCAATCAGCAGTTCGTGGGAAGAGCTTATTTCAGTTGGGAAAAAGCTAATGAAATTTTCAGAAAAGCGGGAAGTAAAGGAAATTTAGAATTTAAAGTTTCTCAGGATAACAGCAGTTTTCAGATTCTTTTGAACGGTGAACCACTACCGGCGGACAGCACAAGGGTTTTTCAAACTGAAAGAGAGTTCCACGAATCTTATAAATAAGTTTTCAATTTTCTACAAATTAAAAATGACAGTTTTTCTAAATTGTCATTTTTTTTATTAAAATTTCTTTTTATTGTGTCTTAAAATTATCTTAATATTTCCCTTTTTAGTGTTAAAATTTAAATGTTTTAAGTTAATCAAAATCTTTTAAAACTATTATCAATAAAGGGTTTTTAAGGTTTAATTAAATCTAAAGTAGTAGAATTACTACACAAAGTCGTAGAAATACTACAAAAAATGAAATTTACATTTAAATCCTTTTGGGTTAAAATTAACCGTTCTATCTTTGCTTCACAATCAATCACCAAATCACAAAATATTAACGATTAAAATTTACAAAAATGGCAGCAAATTCAAGAGGAATCTTAAAATTCAACGGAGGAGAAGGTCAAAAATTATTGAGGCTAAATTATAGTGTTTCCAGATCAACAGACGTATCAGGTCGAGTAGCTTCAGATCCTTCTAACGCAATCATCAAGCTTACTATCGAGGCTACAGAAAAATCTGATGTATTAGAAAGTTTATTAAACGGAAAATACAAGCCTACACAAGGTGAAATTACATTCAACAAATCTCACGAAGAAGGAACTTTGATTACTCTGAACTGGGAAAACGGATATGTAATTCAGCACGAAGTAGATTTCGATGCAGTAGACGAAAACAGTATGTTGATCAGCTTCATCGTAAGCGCAGAAAAAATCAATTATGGTAATTCTGCATACGAAGGAATCTGGCCGGGTAACTAAAACCTACAATCATCTTAGTAAAAATAAATTTAGTAACAGAATAGTGTGCTCATTAAAGAGCTGGCTATTCTGTTTTTTTCTTTTTTGAAATGACATAATCTAAAATTTTATCAATTTATATACCTGTATATCAGTTATTTGTGATGAATTAGAGTTGAATCGTAGACAGTTTTTGGTCTTGAAATTCCAAAAATTTTCTAATGCTAAAAAACACCTTTCCATTATATTAACTTAAAAAAATAACACAAGATGTTTCAGGACGATAAATCATCAAAAATACCGACTTCCAAGATGGGAAAAAGCTCTGTAAATAGTGCGCAGATGGAGGATTTGGTAAAGAAAGAAATGGTAAACAAAGCCGGAGAGAAAATCCAGCAGAACGAAAAGGTTCAGAAAGTTACCCGGAAATTTTCTCAGGCTCAAGCATATACTGGCGTCATCCAAAGTTCATCCAATATGCTGATGAATCAGGTTTTACAACCAAACACGCCAAGCATCACAGAAGACAAATTCTGGTCAAAACAGCCTACCTCAAAAATCCATAACGCGGGAGCAATTCCTGAAAGCCAGATTATGGGAATCAATAGGGTGGTAAAACTTGAAATAGTGGTTGAAGGCAAAGTCATCAATCATTTTAAACATTTCAAACTGACTCAGAGTACAGTAAAGCACCATGAGTTTAGTTTAATGCTTTCCCACGATACATTGGGAAGCGCGGAAAACCATAATCTTGAGGAAGCCCAAAATTTTTTGGGAAAACGTGTTACTGTAATTTTCAGATATAAAGATGTAGAAGATGGCCCTGAAAGGAGTTTTGTAGGAGTGATTACAGAAGTGGGTTTCAGTCAGGAAAAAGGAAGTCTGGGAAATATTGTTTTAATGGGAAATAGCCCGACTGTGCTTTTAGATGCGGCTCCCCATATTCAGAGTTTTGGAGGGAAACAGGAAATTAGCTTAAACAGTATTGCAGATCAGGTAATAAAAGAAGGTTTGGGGCAAAACAAATTCGACTACAGAGTTGATGCCCAACACGGAAATGTTTCCTACAGTTCTCAATACGAGGAAACTCATTATAATTATTTAGCGAGAATAGCTGAGGCATACGGAGAGCAATTTTATTATGATGGTGAAGTTCTTCATTTCGGAAAGCTTCCTCCTCAGGAAAAGCCCGTAAAGCTTACCTATGGAAGCAGTGTAAATGATGTAAAAATCAAAATGAAGGCACAACACGTGAACCCTTCGTTTTATGGTTATAACAGCAGTAAGAATGAAAAGCTTACAACAGGGAATTCAAAAATAAATCATACTTCTGATATCGCTAAAAGAGCATATGAAATATCCGAAAAAACCTTTACAACACCATCTTTGAGGATAGCTCCCATAAAAGCTTCTTCTATGATGGATATTGATTCATCTCAAAAAGGAGCTGCAGGAAGTAAAGCGGCAGATGTCTTTGTTACGCTTGGAAGTACAACGGTTCCGTTTTTATATCCCGGTTGTGTTGCTGATATCGATATGCGTAAAACGGAAAGCAATGAAACATCATATTTCACAAAATTAATGATCATGGAGGTAACTCATGAGGTGGACGCAAGGGGCTATTATAATGGTAATTTTGAAGCAATTGCTTCCGATACCGGTTATATTCCTCGTCCGGAATTTCATGTTCCAAAGGCGGATGCTCAATTAGCAACTGTTATCTCAAATACAGATCCTCTGAATCAGGGAAGAGTTCAGGCTCAGTTCGACTGGCAAAATGGGCAGAGCAGCACAGAATTTATCCGTGTCATGACTCCGGATGGAGGAAGCAGTGAAAAAGTTAGCAAAAATCGTGGATTTATGGCCATCCCGGAAGTTGGGGATCAGGTTATTGTCAATTTTGTTCATCAGCATCCGGACAGACCTTTCGTCATGGGAGGAATGTTTCACGGAGGAATTGGTGGCGGTGGCGGAGCCGGGAATAATATTAAAAGTCTCAGCAGTAAAAGCGGTCATACCATAAGTTTAGATGATGGCGGAGGAATCACGGTGCGGGATAAAGATCAAAACAGTATGTTTCTGGACGGAGCCGGAAAGATAAATATTGACAGTAAAATTTCCATTACCCTGACGTGTGGGCAAAGCTCAATTTTCATGGATAAAGATGGAAATATTCAGATAAAAGGGAAAGAAATCATCATTCAGGGTGAAAATATTGGTGTTGGGGCAAAAACAAGCGTCGGCATAGGTGTTGGTCCTGAAGATGGAGATCCTACGTCGGGAATTGCAATTCAGTCGAGCACGCTGGATGTCGGAACAAAAACGCTTTCGATGGGAGCTGAAACTGAAGCAAACCTGAGCAGTCAAAAAATAAACATCGGCGGAGGAAGCGAAACTAATATTGTAAGTGGAACTGTAAAACTAAACTAGCATACATGAATCCCGTAGATTTGGAATTGGTGAAGATCAAAAGACAATGGAAAAACGTGGTTTCAAAAAATGAAGAAAAACCCATGTTTATCTGTCTTGGAGAAAAACATGAGACGGATTTGTTCGACGGATTCATAAAATCCAGAATGTCTGATGATTATGATGGGGATGATGTTTATTTGATTCATTATCAGGAATTTAATGGAAGTGATTCTTTCGGGCAATTATTATGGGAAGAATGGAAAGAGTTTTATGATGTTTTAGAAAAAAGTCATGAAAATATTCCCGGATGGGAAATGAGATATATTGACGAAAAGCTTGATACAGATGCGTATAAAGCATTTTATCCTTTAATAGATTTAAAGAAAAAATTTCCTCATTTAAAAGATTCAAAAATCTATTTATACATCGCTCCTGTAAGAATTAGTAATGTAGAAGAGCTGTCGCTTTGGGTGAAAGAATGGTGTAAACTGTGTAAAAAAGCAGAAATTAATGATATTAAACTAGTTTGGGCAGAACATCACGAATATAAAACATTGCCTAGTAATTCTTTAGCTCACAGTTTCAGAGTGGAAGTAGACATCCATCAGTTGATGCAGAACACTGCAGCCAATACAAACCGAAAGAAAAACAGTACTGATACAGATTTTCAACAGCAGATTCTGATTGCTAGTAATCATTTAAGCAAACAAAGATATAAAGAAGCCAAAAATTCATTAAAAACAGCGATAAAATTAGCTAAAGAACAAAAAAATAAAGAAGGAGAAATATCTGCTTATTTTATGTTGTCTCAAACTTACATTGCTGATGGAGAGAAAGGTAAGGCTGAACAAGCGTTCCAAACGATATTTAGTGAAGTTGAACCCAATTCACCATTGGAAATTCAGATGTATATGAACTATGGAAGTTATGTTTTGGGACATTCTAAAAAGCGCAAAGCAGAAGAAGCCTTTGAAAAAGCAGCCAATATCGCACAGCAAATCGGAGAATATGCAATGGCAATCGAATGTTATCGAATAATAGGTACTTTGAATGATACAGTTCTTACCAGAAACAAACTGATAGAATATTTTGAAAAATGTATTGAAATAGGAAGACAGCTGGAATCTGAAAAGCGGGATCAAAGCAGTTTACGGTTCGTAGCTTCATTATTAATGATAAAATACGAAGGTGACCAAGAAAAAAAGTCAGCTTTAGACAATGAAATGAAAAAATATTTTGGTGATGATTGGAAGGTAGAAGTAGAACAACCAAAATAGGTGAATCCTCAAAAAAACTATCATGGCAGATCAAAATAAAAACGGGATAAACAAAATAAAGGTTTCTAAACCCAATATGAATCCGGATCGTACAAAATCTATTTCTGCGGACGTCACTTCTGTGAGTTGGGAAAAAACCACACAAGGCTGGAAAAACGGAATAAAAAATAATGCTGAGTCTCTGAACCCTGTTTCTTTCGTGACATCATTTCAAAATGATGATAAAAAATCAGGAGACAGTGGAGATTCAGGAATTTCTAATGTTACTGTGGAAGAATCTTCAGAAAGCAAGGTAAAACTTATCAAAGTTAAGACTCCTGCAATTACTCCTACCGCAATACAGCATACAAGTAAGCATTTTGATATTGTATTGGCGATTGATATTCACTGGACGCTTATCCCGCCACCGCCATCATTTAATATCATTCCGCTTCCGTTACCGCATCCTTTTATAGGAATTGTATTTGATGTTATGGATTATATCAGGTTTACAATTACGATTCCGAAATTTGTGAGAGATGCGTTTCCATCACTTCCCGAAAGTGTTCCGATGGGAGGTTCCATATTTGTTCATGGAAGACATAAAGCAACCACTACAACCTCTGTAATGGGCGTTGTCATTCCTTTTAAACACGTGACTTCTTTGATTCCCGTTTACATGATTCCTTTTCCACAGGAAGCCCCACATGAAGGGGAAGTGTATTATGGGGCTCAAACCGTTTTGGCCCAAGGAAGTAAAATGAGCGGAAACCAGCCACAACAGGTTTTAACATGTATGGGAATCCCTTTCGGGATGACAATGCTTCCTGCAATGCCAGATAAACCGAAGAAAAACCCGCTTGCCTATTTTGCTTTTTATAATAATTTTTCCAGCATGTACATTCAGATTAATTCGGGAGGCCCTGTTTTGGTAGGAGGAGCTTTTGTTCCGCATGTTTACACACCGGGAGAGATGCTGATGCGTTTTGCGGGAATGTTTTTGATGAGAAGTCTTACGAAAAGCTTAGGAAAAGGTATCACTAAGTTTAATCACATGCTGCAACGTAAATTCGGACAGACAAATCCTGTTTCGAGAGCTTTGTGTAAAGTTGGTTTGGAACCAGTGAATTTTGCTTCCGGAGCTATGTTTTTTGAATGGGATGATTTTGAAATTGAAGCCGGAACCTCTTTAAAATGGACAAATATCTGGCAAAGCGACAGACCTTATACACAAGGAGCACTTGGAAACGGAATCTTTAATTCTCATGACCTTTATATTGTTCCGGAAGATGATGTAGCAGCCTGGATTCATCCTGAAGAGCTTCAGCCAATGCCGATTCCTGTACCTGAAATTGGTGAAACATTAACTTATTACAGAAGTCAGAAAATATGGCAGTATCGTCCTGATTATAATTTCTGGATCGTTCGTAAAGGAACAGATATTTATACTTATAAACGATTTAATCATCCTGTAGAGGGAGATATTTTTAAAGTTGTTCTCATTGAGTACGGAGACGGAACAGTGAGAGAATATGATTACCAGGACAGAAATATTGTCTTGAAAAGCATTAAAGATGTAAAAAGCAGTTTCAGGATAGAAACAGAGATTCATCCTGAGCTCAAAAAAATTACAGAAGTTTATTACTGTTATAAAAATCAGAGAGATCTGCAGGTTCGTTATGATTATGATGACCACGGAAATCTTACTCACGTTTGGGATATCCACAAAAAAGCTATCATTTTTGAATATGACGGGTTTAATCGTGTTGTTGGACGTACCAACAGAAACGGAATGAACTATCAATGGGAGTATGATAAAAAGGGTAGAGTGATTCATACCAGAGGTTCGGAAGGTTTCATGGAAGGACTTTTAAATTACAACGAGGAAGAAGGCTATACAGAAGTTATTTATCCGAGACAAAAGGATAAAACGGAAAGATATTATTATGATGAAGATCTTTTGGTTTACAAACAAATAGATGGCGAAGGTGGAGAAACATGGTATGATTACACTTCTCACAACGAACTAAAAATGATTGGAACGCCGGAAGGCAGGGTTCAGGGATATACTTATGATGAAATGGGGAATATTTCGGTTTTCCATACACCTGACGGAGAAGAATATTATTATCAGTATAATGAGTTTGGGCAGGTTATCGCCAGATTTTCACCTTCAGGAACTTCCGAAATCTGGAATTATGATGATGAGGGAAGATTACTAAGCTATACAGATCCAATGGGGGAAATTATTTTCTATAAATATTTTAATGAAGATAAACTTCCTGAAAGCAGCATAAAACAGGAAATTGAGACTCATTATGAATATAATCAAAGAAAACAAATCATAAAACTGACTAACAATACTGGCGCTGAACAATATTGGAAATATGATGACTATGGAAGACTGTTGGTTTTTAGTCCAAAACCCTTAAATAAAACGGTCTGGAAAAGAGATAAAATGGGAAGAATTGTTGAAGTGGAAGAACAGGGACAATTGCCTTTGAAACTTCGATATGATGCTTATGATCTTCCGGTGTATGCTACAGACGGAAGAGCAGAATGGCTCATGAGCTATACCCCGATGGGAAGCCTGAAACGTCAGGTTCGCCGGAACGCTTTAACCTATAGAAAAGAGCAAACTCTGGTTTTTGGCTACAATGCTTATGAAAATTTGATGAGCATTACCAATGAAAAAGGAGAAGTCTATCATTTTGAAAGAAACAATAATAATGACGTTATCGGTGAAACAGGTTTTGACGGACAGAAAAAAATATTTAAAAGAGATAAAGACGGATTGGTAATTCAAACTCGGAATCCGAATGGAAAAAATATCTTCTACGAATATGATTTGGCGGGAAGATTAACGCAGGTTCATTATCCTGATGCTACCTGGGAGGCTTATCAGTATGATTCTTCAGGAATGCTTATTAAAGCTGATAATGAAGATAGCAGTGTTTCGTTTCAAAGGAATAGTTTAGGATTGGTGACCCGCGAAAAGCAAGGCGAACATTCCATTAATTATGAATATGACCAGCAGGGAAATCTAATGGGTTTGCGAAGCAGTTTAGGAGCTGAAATTGATTATTCTTACAATAATTTGGGACAGCTTAAAAAAGTTAATGCTGCTACAAAAAATATTCAGGAACCTTGGCAAATGAATCTGAGCATGGGTAAAAACGGTGAAAAACTTTCGCGCGAGATGACAGGCGGTGTTGAAAGTTCTTTTGAATTTGATCACATCGGAATGCCGATAAGCCAGAAAGTTACAGTTAATAAAACTGATACTGTTTTTCATAAAGATTATCATTGGGCAGCCGGAAATAGGTTATTACAAATTTTAGATAAAGTTACAGGAGGAAGAAGCAGATTTGATTATGATGCTTTCGGAAGCTTGGTTGCTACAGAATATTCGAATGGTGAAATTCAGTATAAAAATCCTGATGAAGCAGGTTGTTTATATGAAAGTGCTAAACGAACAGACCGTATTTATGACAAAGGCGGAAAACTGATGCGTGATAAAAGCTGGTTTTATCATTATGACGAAGAAGGAAATTTACTGTTAAAAAGCAAACGACCAATAAATAATGTAAAATCAGATAACAAAGAAGAAGAAAATCAGATTCATCCTTACTATAAATCCATTGCAGCAGACTGGCTGAAAGAGGTGAAATTACCTGATATAAATATTCTACCTAACGTTTATGAAAGCTCCCCAACAGAAATTCAAAACCCTGAATGGGAGTCTGGAGACTGGGCTTATTCATGGAATATAAACGGAATGTTGGCAAAAGTAAAAAGACCGGACGGAAAAGAGGTCAGTTTTGGATATGATGCCCTTGGAAGAAGAATTTCAAAAATTGGAAACAAAAAAATAACTCGGTATATTTGGGATGGGAATGTTCTTTTGCATGAGTGGAGTTATGATATTGAAGAAGAATCGAAAACTTTTGTTGATGACGACGGAAATGTAATTGCTCAAAAAGAACCTCTTAAAAATATTATTACCTGGGTTTACGAAGCAAGAAGTCATGTTCCGTGTGCTAAAATAATTAATAAAGAAAGATTTACAATTATTTCAGATTATATAGGAAGACCGATACAGTCTTATAATGAAAACGGAGAATTGTTTTGGAGTACAGGATATGATATATTGGGCCAGCTTAAAAATTTAAAAGGAGATAGAAGTTTTATCCCTTTTAGACAGTTAGGTCAGTATGAAGATGAAGAACTAAACGGGCTTTATTACAACCGCTTTCGATATTATGACAGTGGGCAGGGAAATTATATTTCTAAGGATCCAATAGGATTAAAAGGTGGAAACCCAACCGTATATGGCTATGTCTGGGATAATTTAACTCAATATGATCTTTACGGGCTTGATACATTTGTTCAGAGGCTGGGTAATTTTGGAGAAAATAAAGTAATTGATGGCCTAAAACAGAGTGGAAAATATGTTGATGGAGGTATATTTCAAGTTCAAAATGCATCCAACCATGGTATTGATATTGTTGGATTAAGACCTGATGGGAAATTCGATGTATTTGAAGTTAAAACCAATATTACAGGAAATGTAGGAAAACTTTCCGATAGACAGGCAAATCCTTCAGCCTTTATAAATGATGTGTTGAGTGATCAAAAAGCAGGAACCGGAACCTATGGAATATCTCCTCAGATGGCAGAAAGAATAAGATCCAATATTGGCGATAAATTCTTAGTGGATGTTTATGTAGGACGAGGTGAAAAAGGAAAATGGTTTGTTGAAAAAACAAGAATGTCTGATTGGGACGAAATAGGTAAATTATATCAATAATTTGTTAAATTTTTTAAACATATATGAATTATAAAAAATATTTAGATACTCAAATTAAAAAAACGGAATCAAATCTCAGCAGCAGATTAAAAAATAACGATTTTGATTTTTTTTATAATTGTATTCATGAGTTTATCGAAGATGATAAGGAAGAGTTTGTTCAGGCTTTTACCGAATTTGGAATGCAGTTTGAGAATAAATATAATGTTTCAGGGATAATCCAGAAAATATTTTACGAAAAGTCAGAAAGCGCAATAATTCAGTTTGTTAAAGACACTAATATTGAAAATTTTAAAAAATTAGCAAACTCTTACTATTGGCTCAATTTAGCTTTTATCAAAGGATTAAAAAATAAGCAGGATGTAAAAGGCGAGTTTTTTCAGGATACAGTTTTTGCATCGTTTCTAGCGTATTGTTTTTATCCGCAGGCATTGCAAAAAACATTGAATTATTTGGAAACTGAGTACGAGCAATCTTTAAAAGAAGAATCAGAAAAGATTTTACCTGAAAAGAGAAAGTATGATAAATATTATGGCTATGCTGATGTATTTCAATTGTTAAAAGAACTTCTTTCAAAAGAAGAAAATTATCCTTTCAACGAAATGATTGACGTACCGGTCGAATCTCACTATGATTTTGCTATTAAAAATTACCTGAGCCAAGATATCAGTGTCGTAAACGAAGTATTGGAAAAACTAGCTCAGTTTCATATCAATAATCCGGGAGAATCATATTTGGATACTTTTAACCATGATTGCTGGAAAAGTTTTCCCCTGGAAATGATAAGTATTTTAATCTGTAGAAAGCGGCAGGGATTGTCAAATGAAGGAATCAGTCATCCATTAATTCAACCTTATTTATCATTTATCTTTGAAGCAGAATCACTTCCACATGATGAACTGACAAAGAAATTAGAAGAGAAAATAATTGATTAAAAAGTTAATAAATGTTATAAAAAAGCTTCCAAAAGAGAATTTTAGTATCTTTATATTGATAATAAAATTTAACTAAACAGTATGGAAGCCTACAATTTTGAAACAACCATTAAACCTTTTTTCTGGGTAGCTTCAGAAAAAACTTTTTCAGTATGTTTAAATGCAGGAACGTATAAACCCGATATTTTCGATTGGAGAAAAGACGAGGGTTTTGAAGGAAACGGGTACGACTGGGTGTCTTTAGCGAAAGTTTTTGTAAATGAAAAAAGACCGGACATTGCCGAAGAGATAAAGTTTGATCCTGAGGCAGATATGTTTTGTGCCTATTCTTCAAACCCCGAAAAATTAAAAGAGTTTGTTCTGGATTTTAAAAAGACCTGTGAAGATGAATTAGCTATTCAGGATTTATTTTCCAGAGCAGAATTGGATTAGAATTTCATTTAAAATACCAAAAGGCCTCTATATTGAGGTCTTTTTTTGAAGCTATTTCCCGCTATTCACTCATACTCCTCACGCCTGAACTTTCCAACATCAAAACCCTTCCATAAGCCAGCTCCTGTTGCGGGGTAACCGTTTCTATCGGGGCTAGGAAAACCACGTTGCTGAAAACCACCCCGTCAAAAATTCCAAAGGAATTTTTGACCCCTCTTTTGTCTGATTACGCCGAATCTTCCATTTCAAGACAAGAGAAAAAGATAAGAATTCATATATTTGTTCATTATAGAAAATATGGACGCAACTCAAGATAAAAGGTTATTTCTCATCGATGCTTATGCGATGATTTTCAGAGGATATTATGCATTGATAAGAAATCCAAGACTTACAAGTAAAGGTTTGGATACCTCTGCTATTTTTGGTTTTACCAACTCTTTGATAGAATTGATCAGGAGAGAAAAACCCACTCATTTGGCAGTGGTGTTTGATGTAGGACAGGCGAGTGTAAGAACAGATGACTTTGCTGCTTATAAAGCAAACAGGAGCGAAACTCCGGAGGCTATTAAAATTGCCGTTCCATACATTCACAAAATTTTGGAAGCTATGCATATTCCTTATTTGGGAGTAGAAGGTTATGAAGCGGATGACGTTATCGGGACTATTGCATGCAAAGCGGAAAAAGAAGGGTACACAACCTTTATGGTAACACCGGACAAGGATTTCGCCCAGTTGGTCACAGATAAAATTAAAATTTATAAACCGGGTTTAAAAGGCGGCGATATAGAAATTTTAGGTGTTGAAGAAGTCAAAGCTAAGTACGAAATTGAAGATCCTAAACAGGTGATCGATTTTCTGGCGATGATGGGAGATGCGGTTGACAATATTCCGGGACTGGAAGGTGTCGGTGAAAAAACAGCGATGAAATTCCTTAAAGAATTCGGAAGTATTGAAAATCTTTTGGCTAATACGGATAAACTAAAAGGCAAGCTTAAAGAAAAGGTGGAAGCATCTGCTGAACGTGGAATTTTGTCTAAAAAATTAGCAACCATTATTTGTGACGCCCCTATTGAATTCCACCAGGAACAATACGATCTTGAAACCCCTGATTTTGAAAAGGTAAAAGAAGTTTTTGACGAAATTGAATTCAGAAGATTATATGAAAATCTTTACCGTGCATTTGCGCCTGCAACTACAGCAACGGCTGTTATTACAGAAGTTGAGGTAACAATATCAGCTGAAACTGCACAGCAAAAAGTTGCGCAGGCGGTTGGTCAGCTTGATCTTTTTGCAACCTATGAAGAATTGGATCAGGCAACTTCCACAAAATCAACCATTGAGCACAATGATCATTTATATCAGTTTGTTGATAACCCAAAAGCTCAGAAAGTTTTAGTTCAAAATTTATTAAAGCAAAGAGTTGTGTGTTTTGATACAGAAACCACTTCTTTGAACGAACTGGAAGCCGAGCTGGTGGGAATGAGCTTCTCCTATAAAAAAGGGTTAGCTTATTATGTGCCTTTATCTGAGGACCAAGGAGAAGTTTTACAGACTTTGGAAATTTTCAGACCGTTTTTTGAGAAAGAAGATTTGCTTAAAGTTGCTCACAATCTGAAATTCGATTATAAAATTCTGAAGCAGTATAACGTTACCGTAAAAGGAGCAATGTTTGATACAATGATTGCTCATTATCTTCTAAATCCTGACGGACGCCACGGAATGGATTACCTTTCAGAAATTTATCTGAATTACAAACCTGTTTCCATTGAAACAATTATTGGTAAAAAGGGCAAGAACCAGGGCAATTTCAGAGATGCCGATTTGAGGACGCAGACAGATTATGCCGCAGAAGATGCAGACATCACTTTTCAGTTATACGAATTATTTGCTCCTCAATTAAAGAAAGAAAATTTAGAAGATTTGTTCTTTAATATAGAGATGCCGTTGATGGAAGTTTTAGCCAAAATGGAACTTTCGGGGATTTCTTTGGACGAAAAATGGCTGGCGCAGGAAAGTATTGATTTAGAGAATGATTTAAGACAGTTAGAATCAAAAATATTTGAAATTTCCGGAGAAGAATTTAATATGAATTCGCCAAGGCAATTAGGGGATATTTTGTTTGAAAAAATGCAGCTTGACCCAAAAGCAAAGAAAACAAAAACAGGTCAATATGCGACTTCGGAGGATATTCTTCAAAAGTTATCTTCAAAACATGAAATCATCAAGCATATTCTTGAATACAGAACGTACCAGAAGCTGAAATCAACTTATGTAGATGCGCTGCCTTCACAAATCGAAAAATCAGATAACCGGGTTCATACCAATTTCTCACAAACTACGGCTGCAACGGGTCGTTTGGCGAGTGTAAACCCGAATCTGCAGAATATCCCGATCAGAACGCTGAGAGGCCAGCAAATTCGTGGGGCGTTCGTTTCCGCAGAAGGGAAGAAGATTATTTCAGCCGATTATTCACAGATTGAGCTTCGTTTGATTGCAGAAATTTCCGGAGAAGATAATATGATTAAGGCCTTCCAGAATGGGGAAGATATTCATGCTTCCACGGCCGCAAAATTATTCAAAATCCCTTTGGAAGAAGTTTCTAAAATACAGAGAAGCCAGGCAAAAACAGTAAACTTCGGGATTATTTACGGTCAGGGTGCTTTTGCTTTGGCAGAGCAGACAGGTTTATCAAGAACGGAGGCAAAACACATGATTGAAGCCTATTTTGAAACTTATCCGAAATTAAAGGAATACATGGCCGAGCAGGTAAGAAAAGCACGTGAAATGGGTTATGTGGAAACACTTTTGGGCAGAAAACGTCATTTGAAGGATATTAATTCCAACAATTTTGTAGTAAGAGGTCATGCGGAAAGAAATGCGGTGAATGCGCCTGTCCAGGGAAGTGCAGCAGATGTTGTGAAAGTAGCGATGATTAAAATTCAAAAAGAATTGGAGAAAGAAAAGCTGGAGACAAAAATGTTACTTCAGGTGCATGACGAATTGGTTTTTGAAGCCCCCATTGATGAGGTAGAAGTAGCTTCAAATATTATTAAAATTGAAATGGAAAGTGCGATTGAAACAGAGGTTCCATTGTTGGTTGAAGTTGGAGTAGGGAATAACTGGCTTGAGGCACATTAAAAAGATGAAGTTCTATTCAGCCTGGTAAGAAAAATATTTTCAGCAAAATATAAACAAAAAAAACTTTCACTTTTTTAGTGAAAGTTTTTTTGTTTATGAGGTTAAATTTTATAAAAGGTTAAAATTATTTTTCGTATTTGAAATATGAATTTAAATATTACTTATTGAATTGTTTTTCAGCTGGTTATTACTGTTTGTTTTTTCTGATAAAAATCTTATGTTTGTAAAACGAAACACAAACAACACAAATGAGATTATTAAAAATTGCATTTTTTTTAACATTACTGCTTTCTGCATTAGCCGCAATTATTATTGTGTGCACTAATAAGTAATCTCCATTTAATTATAAATAAAAATTGACAGTTGAGCATGTGCCGTAAGGCACATATTATTGGTTTGATACGAAAACTTCCGCCGAAAGGCGGAAGTTTTTTATTTTTAATATTCAGATTAGAAGGTATCTTCTTAAAGATGAATTTCACATATGAGAGCTTGCTTTTGTAACTAAATAGTTATCTATTAAAAATTTTTAAAACTCATATTCAATCCCGCCAACATAAACCATTGTAAATAAATCATTTTCCACAGAAGCAGGTTTAGCAATTTGTCCTCTTTTGACAAAAATTAAAGAATTGATATCAAAATTTAGATCAAGTTCATTGATTCGGTTGATCAGGATTGGAAGCCATTGTTCTGCAAATGAATATTCTGCAAATTTTTCATAAATACCCCTGTCTCCGCCTTCAAAACCATATTCTACAAGATCATGATCAAACCAGATTGTGCTTTGTGATGCTGCAAATTTTGAGATATGTATATCGTCAGACTCTTCTTCTGTGTAATAGCTTTCATCTTCTTCCACAAATTCATAAAAATCATCCTCACTGTTGAAATTTCCTACCCAAAAATCTAATGTTTCTATATTCATAATTCTTAATTGTCTTCTGTCTCTATTTTTATACGATTGGGACTTTAAAAAAGCAAATTTAGTTATTTAAATCTTACAGAACCCTTTTGTTTTGCTCACTTTCCTTAATAGTCTTTTCCAATCTCGACAATCTTGTTTTTTCCTGTTTCGCACTCATTATCCAGTGAATCATTACTTTTTTGTAAGATGGAGCCTGGCTGATGAAAAACTCCCAGGCTTTTTTATTGGCTTTAAATTGTTTTTGATATTCAGAAGATAGTTCTACGGCCTCTTTTTCATGAGAATAAATTCTTGATTTCTCTTCTTTTCTCAATTCAAAAGCTTTCAGCCCTTCGTGAGTCATAAGTCCGGATTGGGTAAGCTCTTCGATTTTTTTTATATTGATGGCACTCCAGATACTCGTAGGTTTTCTGGGAGTAAATCTGATGCTGTAGCTTTCTTTATCAATGGATTTTCTTACCCCGTCAATCCAGCCGAAACATAAAGCGTGATCAACAGATTCAGACCAGTTCATCGAAGGTTTTCCGCTTCCGACTTTATAGAACCCCACTAAAAGCTCGGTTTCTTTTTTATGGTTTTTCTCCAGCCATTCTCTGAACTTTTCCTGAGTTGAAAAAAATATTGCCGGCTTATAGGATTTCTCTTCCATAACTCTCAATTTTGCGTTTTAATCTTCTCTACGAGTTAAAATTTTCTCTGAAAGAACCATTCCGGATAATTTCAGGAGCGATCTGATAATAGTGTTTCCGTAAATGTGTGTAATTTTTGGAAACTATACAAACTTAAATATAAAAAGCGAATACCAATTATTAGATTTTACTATTTATAAATCAAATAGATTCCTTTTTGATTCCTTACATTTGTAAGGCATTCTGATTTTAAAAAAAAGAATGGAAACGAATTTACATATGATTGACAAAAGATATAGGGAGACGATTCATACAGATGAAAATAACTACGAATACATCACAATAGCTCAGGACGAAAATAAAGTAAGAATCTATACCCTGAAAAACGGGTTGAAGGTTTTTCTTGCTCAAAATTTTGATGCACCGAGAATTCAGACGTACATTCCGGTGAGAACGGGAAGTAATAATGATCCTTCTGATAATACAGGGTTGGCACATTATCTTGAACATATGATGTTTAAAGGGACTTCAAAATTAGGTACTCAAAACTGGGAAAAAGAAAGTAAGTTATTAAATCAAATTTCAGATTTATACGAACAGCATAAAGCTGAGCAAGATGTAAAAAAAAAGAAGGAAATCTATAAAAAAATAGATGAAATTTCCCAAGAAGCAAGCCAATACGCAATTGCTAACGAATATGATAAAGTAATTTCTTCCCTGGGAGCAACCAATACTAATGCTCACACCTGGTTTGATGAAACAGTTTACAAAAATAATATTCCGAACAACGAACTTGAAAAATGGCTGAAAGTTGAAAAAGAAAGATTTTCAGAGATGGTTTTACGTCTTTTTCACACAGAGCTGGAATCGGTTTATGAGGAATTTAACAGGGCTCAGGATAATGACTCCAGATTGGTAAATTATGAACTGATGGACGCTCTTTTCCCCACGCATCCGAATGGGCAGCAAACAACTTTAGGTAAGCCGGAACACTTGAAAAATCCTTCTATGAAGGCCATTCATAAATATTTTGATGAGTATTACGTTCCTAATAATTATGCGATGGTTTTGGTAGGTGATTTGGATTTTGAAAAAACCATTCAGCTTGTTGATCAATATTTCGGAACGATTCCTTACAAAGGATTACCAAAGAAAACTCCTGTTATTGAAAAGCCAATAACGGAAATTGTAAAAAGAACAGTTAAAAGTCCCACAGTTGGAAGGGTACAATTGGCTTGGAGAACTGACAGCTACGGAACAAAAGAAGCGATGCTGGCGGACGTTATAGCGAATATTCTGAGTAATAGAGGAGAAGCCGGGTTATTGGATTTAAACATTAATCAAACTCAAAAAATGCTTTGGGCACAGGCTTTTTCGGTTGGTTTAAAACAATACGGATATTTTTCACTTCTTGCTGTTCCTAAAGAAACACAGACTTTGGATGAAGCCAGAGATATGGTCTTGGAACAGATTGAATTGGTGAAAAAAGGAGAGTTTCCGGATTGGATGCTTCCGGCAATTATCAATGATTTTAAGCTTCAGAGGATGAAAGCTTTGGAAACTGCTGACGGATTGGCAACTAATCTTTATGATACCTATATTAAGGACAGGACTTGGGAAGAGGAGCTGAACGAAATGGAAGTGTATTCTCAATTTACAAAACAAAAGGTTGTAGATTTTGCTAATGAATTTTTCAAGGATAATTATGTCATTATTTATAAGGAAAAAGGCGTAAACGATAAGCTTTTAAGAGTTGATAACCCGGGAATCACGCCTATCAAAATCAATCGTGATGCCCAATCTGAGTTTTTAAAGGAGATTTTAGCCGAAAAAACAGAAAATATCAAACCTGAATTCATTGATTATCAGAAAGAAATATCAACAGATTTTATTAATGGGAAGAAGATAAGTTTTGTAAAGAATAAATATAATGATATTGCTCAGGTATATTTTATTTTCCCTTTCGGAAGTGATAATGACAGGGAATTAGGAATGTCTACTCAGGTCCTTCAATATTTGGGGACCGGAAAATTTTCCCCTGAAGATTTGAAAAAAGAGTTTTTCAAAATTGGCGTAAGTAATGATTTTAAAACCACTCAGGATCAGCTTTTAATTTCTTTGAGCGGCCTGGAAGAAAATATTGAAAAAGGTATAGAATTACTTCAACATTGGCTTTCCGATGTGCTGCCTAATCAGGAAATTTACAGTCAGTTTGTAGAAACTATCTTAGAAAACAGAGAGGCAGCTAAAAAAGATAAGAACCGTATCATGACGGCTTTGTCTACGTATGCTAAACTTGAAAATTATTCTCGTTTTAAAGATGTGATCTCAAAAGAAGAGCTTCAAAACAGCAAGGTGGAAGAGTTTACAGACAGGATGAAAAAATTGTTTAAATTTTCTTATCAGGTATTTTTTTACGGGAAAAATTTTGATGCTTTTAAAAATTACATAAGGAAATATATTGAGCCGGAAAGTCTTGAAATCCCCGAACCAAAATTGTATTCTCAACCTGAAACCGGAGGAAAGGTTTATTTTATCAATTATGATATGGTGCAGATGGAAATGACAAAAGTAGGAAAGGGGCATAATGTAAACACTGAAAACTTCGGAAAAATCAATGTATTTAACGAATATTTCGGGAGAGGCCTGTCGTCAATTGTCTTTCAGGAAATCCGGGAGAGTAAAAGCTTAGCATATTCTGCCTACGTTTCTTATGCTGCAAACGCAGAATTGGGTCAGCCCGATTATGTGACAACCTATATCGGAACCCAGCCGGATAAACTTCAGGTTGCAGTTGATACCATGAATGATTTGATGGATGAACTTCCCGAAGTGACAACTCAATTTGAAAATGCTAAAAATGCAGCTTTGAAACAGATTGCATCTACAAGAATTACAAGAACGAACATTTTCTTCAATACTTTAAAGTTGAAAAAAATAGGTATTTCCCATGATTTTAGGAAAGATATTTATGAGCAGATTCAACGCTTAAACTTTGATGAAATCAAAAAGTTTTATCAGACGGAAATAAAACCGTTACATTTCAACACGGCTATCATTGGTAAAAAAGAAAACCTGAATATGGAGGCCGTCAGTAAAATGGGTACTTTTAAAGAAGTAACCCTGGAGGAGATTTTCGGATATTAAAAAAGAGGCTTTAAGCCTCTTTTTTAATTATTAGTCTAAAAAATTATTTATCCTTCTTATTATTGTTTCTTCACTTTCCTTAGAAGGACTTTTACCAAAAGTACTAAAAAAAGAACTCAATGGATCTCCATCATATCTTTTCGCTTTTTATGAAATTTTTCATACGTTGTAGTAATACTGTAAGGAATGGAAGGAATTGTTTTTACATATTTTAAACCAACTAACGAAAAATTAAAATAACCTTTAGAATCGTATGCTTCCAAAATTAAACCGGGCAAACCTTTAAAGGTATAAGGCCCTTCCTGAATAGGAGTCTTTTCAGTATACCAAGCAGTTATTAGCCTACTTCCATACTTTGTAGTTGCTTTTCTGCAAGTATATCCTTGTATAGTTTTGGTTTGTTCTTCAATTTTCCAAATTATCTTATTGGGAGCTTCAAAATTGTATTTATCCCGTAAAATTTGATTGTAAATTATTAATTTTTCATTTGAATAATATACCTCAGGTTTAAATTTTGCTCTTGGAAGCAATCCCCCATTTATTATAATTTGCCCATTAACAGGATTTTCTACACTTTTTTTCACAGCTAAAATAGCCAAAGAATCAGCTGTAGCTTTGTAGCCGCTTTTAAAAAGAGATGTTTTTTTCCTATTAATAAAGTAGTAATTTCTTTTTTTGAGTTTCAACATTTGCCGTATCTATTAAAAATGTAGCCAAATGATTACATTTTAAATAAGTACTATCTATTTTTTGACAGAAAAGCAAGAAGTATAAAATAATGAAGAGAAAACACAAAGTTTAAAAAAAGTATTATCCACCATAATCTGCACTGCCACACATAAATCCGTTATATAATGCTCCATTTGCACTCATACAGGCATAAGCATACTGTATCCACTGCACTTGCACCAAGCTACCATTGTATAAGACTTGCAATGTTGCTGTGACTTAATTTCTCTTTCAGTTTGTTCAACCTCTTTTTTTAGTATCATTTTTAATCCAGATAATTATTTTTACTTCTGTGAAGCTTAATAATTCTAGCCTGCTGTTCTTTCGTCACGTTTCTTCCTGTAGCTACAAAAAAAGCCCCTATTGGATCTTCCTGGAAATCATGTCGCTTTTTTGCAAATTTGGCATATTCGGTTTTCATACTATATTTCATAGTCACAATAGGTTTTTTTACTTTTTTTAAACTTTTTAATGTAAAATGGTAAAAATCATTATCATCATAGGCTTCTACAATTAAGCCCGGCAGACCTTTGAAATTATAAGGTCCTTCCTGAAAGGGTATTTCTTGTGTATACCAAGCTGTAATAAGCCTCTTCCCATATCTGCCGATAGCCTTTTTACATGTATAGGTAGAAATCGTCTTCGTTTCGTTAACTAATTTCCAGGTGATTTTATTTTCAGGTTCAAAAGCAAAGACATTTTGTAATATTTTATCATAAACAACAGCCTTATCTCTGCGGTATAAAACTTCCTGGATAAAATAAGCTTTAGGTATATTGGAAAAATCAATGATAATAAGGCCCGCTTTTTTTACACTTTGTGCTACGTTATCAGAAGCGAGACTGTCAAATCTTGCTTTTGCATCACTTCTGAAAAGGGAAATGCTGTCCCCGATTAAAAGAGAAACTATTTCTTCCTTTCTTGTACTTATATCCGTCGTATCAATAAGAAAGGAAGTAAAGTATTTACATTCTATTCTAGAACTGTCAGCTTTTTGTGCATGGAATAATCCAAAGAATAATAAAAATACTAAACAGGTTGATTTCATTGTGTGTTTTTTTTTAATAAATTTACAGCCATTAAGGCTGTAAAAGTTTGTTACAATTTAATTATTTACAGAAATATTCATTCATTAAAGCACCATTTTCTATCATACATTGTTGAGCTATAGCAAAAGTTGCTCCACAAGCCGTATCTACAACCACATCATTGGTACAACCGATTATAATACCATACGAATAACACATTGGCTTTACAATGGATTTTGATTCCTTCAATTCAGAACCGGCATACTCAATTTTGTCTTTTCGTATGTCAGTCTTTACGTTTTCTGTACTTTTTGCACTCACTAATCCTGCAACTCCGAAGGCTGTTGCGAATAAAATTTTTTTCATTGTTTTGAATTTTTATATTTGTTTAACAATCCAAAACTAAAAATTTTATTCAATTCAAATATAATTTTCTTTTTGCGATTTCATTGCGATTTTTCGCAAAAAAATTATCTTTACATCAAACTTTATAAAAAATGCAGAAAACAAAACTTATTGATGTTCGTAAAAGAAAGAATATAAGCCAGGAAAAGATGGCAGATATCCTTTGCATAGATGTTTCTAACTATAACAGAAGGGAAAAGGGAACGGCAAAAATATCTTTGCAGGAGTGGCAGAAAATAGCTGAAATATTAGAAACACCTATAGAAGATATATACGAAAATGATGAAGGTATGGTTATTATTTTTAATGATAATTCTACGGGAACAGGTTATGGAGTAGGTGTTGTAAATAATTACAATATACCACTTTCCATTTGGGAATCCCAGAAAAAATATATAGAAAAGCTGGAAGCCGAAATCGAAAGCCTGAAAGCAATAATTGCAGAAAAGGGTGAATAAGCAACGGTTTTAATTACAGAAGATAAGCATCCGTTTTTCGAGGGCAGTATCATGTCATCACACAATCCCCGTCACCATCCTGAAAGTTCGGGCTAAAATTTGCCGGAAGATTCTCTATAAACTGTTTGTGGAACATATACCTTCTTTCAATATTTCGTTCGTGTATATTTGAAAAATTTTTAGAAATTTTTATTTCATGATTAAGCTCATTCTGATAGCTTGTAAAAGTAATAACTTTATTCTTCACCATAAAATAATTTAAAAAATCAACAAATGTACCCAAATCTGACTTTGTGAATAAATAAGGAATTTTCAAATGACCATCTCTTAAAAGTAGAAGAGCACAGGTAATAAGATTATTTTGATGATCAAAAATTTTAATCCAAAAATATTTAAAAAACCTTGAATAGCTTGAAAACAGGTAATTTTCTTCTTTCTGTTTTCCTTCTAAGACCCACGGGTTTTCGATAAACCAATTGATATCGTCAGTAGTACGATTGGCGGGAAATTGTGAAACAAAATCAGCGCTTTGGCTGTCTGGCTTACCTAAAATTTCAAATTTAAAACCGGGCTTTTTGATCAGGCTGTTTTTTACAGATAGTAAGGAATTTAAAATAGTATCTCCGATATTAAAAATTGGTTTTAGAGCTTTTGTTCCAGGTTTTTTGGCCGGAATAATATTCCTAAAATCTGTCCGGAAATAGTACCTTTTTCCATTCTTTGGAGCGATGTACTGAAACAGCCCTATTTTATTATATAAAGATTCGGCTTCTTTTGTAAATTCTGTGATGGCAATATTTCCGTTATATTCCTCAAAAGCTCTATTTAAAAGATTTTGGGCGATCCTTTTTCCTCTAAATTTATTGCTGATATATAATGTGCTCAGCCAGGCGTAATTGAAAATTTTTCCGTCAATTGTAAAATTATCAGGAAAACATCCTAAATATCCGGCTAGTTCGTCATCATCAAAAGCAAGAATCAATAATGTTTGCCCATCATTTGCCTTTGGATTTTTACTATGAGATTGTGCCCTGTGTGTAGTTATAGGAAGGAAATCATACTTTTTAAAATCTCCTGATGATACAAATTCCTCCAGTTCTTTTCTGTTTAATGTTGTAAGGTGTATCATTTTCTCACAATTTTATTTTTATTTGCAATTTTCTTTACTCTAAAGTAGGCTATTTCTTTTTTTATGAGTAATCCGGCATTTTCGTTTGTTTCCATAGGAATTCTTTGGAAATTTTTTTCAATACTGTCAAGCTTTATGCCTGCGCTTCCGAACGTACAAAAAAGCTCTTTATTTTTAAATAATACATCAAAAAAATCTTTATTCACCCCAAAATCTGTAAACGGAAAAGCAAAACTTTCATACAGGAAATTATTCTCTTTTAAATATTGAAATGTTTTACGGGTTGTTTCAAGTTGCTGATCTAATGCTAGTTCATTGTATAAAGGATGATCCCAGCTGTGAGAAGAAATCCCGAATCCTTTTCGTGTCAGAGTATTTAATTGCTCAAAATTTAAATAAGGTTTTTGTTTTTTCAGGAATATATTAAAATCAATTTCAAGAACTTTTGCCAGTCTGTCTAAAATTTCTTTTTGGGAATAATGAATCTGAAGAATGTGTTGATTTATATCTTGTTTCGATCCAAGAATTTTATAAATTTCAGGATTTATATTTTTATTTTTTTCAAGCTTATCAACGATTAAACTGGCTTTACAGCGAAACATTAATTCCTGGTTATCAATAAAGCACGGATTAATAAAATTAATGGAATAAATACCTTTTCGTTCTAAAACAGGAGCAACAATATCGTAAAACTCACGAAATCCATCATCAAAAGTTAATAAGGCAATCTTCTTTTTGGGCTTAAAATTACCGTTAACAAAATCTTTGAATTCACCCCAATTTACAAACTGGAAATATTTTGAAAAATAATCTAAATCTTCTTCAAACTGTTTTACGTTTTTATAGGCAATAATGTTTTTGATATGTGGTAAATTTTCATCAGAAACACAATGATAAACCGGCAAACAGTAGGTTAAGGGAAATGTTTTTTCAATATTTTCCCTTTCAAATCGTGCTAAAAAATTAATCAGTTTTTCCTTCATCATAATGCTTCAAAAATAAAAAAGAATCTATTTAAATTCAGGAGAAAATTTAAATAGATTCTAAGTTTTTATCATTAAAAAATTACTTTACGATTTTCATTTCATCGATCAGCCATTTGGAATCGGCAAATTTATCGATGATGAAAAGAATATATTTTGTATCAACCATGATATTCCGGCTGAAACGAGGGTCATAGTTGATGTCGCTCATTGTTCCTTCCCACTGTCTGTCGAAATTCAGGCCTACAAGATTTCCGTTTGCATCCAGAGCCGGGCTTCCTGAGTTTCCTCCGGTTGTATGGTTGGTTGCAGTGAATCCTACAGGGACATCACCGGTTTTATCTTTATAATTTCCGTAATCTTTTTTGTTGTAAAGATCGATCAGCTTTTTAGGAACATCAAATTCATAATCTCCGGGAATGTATTTCTCAATTACGCCGGCTAAATGTGTCTGATAATCGTAGGAAACGGCATCTCTTGGAGAAGAGCCTTTTACTTTACCGTACGTCACGCGAAGCGTGGAATTGGCATCCGGGAAAAATTTTCTGTCTTTATCAGTAGCGATTTGCTGCGCCATAAATGTTTTCTGTAACGCATCAATTTTTGTCTGAAGAGAAGTAAACTGAGGATCTGCTGCCTTCATATAGGTGTCTCTCATCGCAACATAAAGCTGATAAACAGGATCTTTTTTCAATGTTTTAATCAATTTATCCTGATTTGAAAAAGCCTTATCGATATCAGCTGTTAAAGAAGCTCCGTTTACGGCAGTTCTGCCTGTAATAATTGAATTTTTGGAAGCCTCTTCTATAGTTTGAATGTTCTGAGCCTCGTTTTTAAACTTGTCAAATCCTGCGGGTAAGAATTGAGGTGCTGTTTTATTTGCATAAAGCGCCAGCAATTTTGCTGTAACTTTTGCATCCAGCTCTGCACTGTAATCTTTGTAGAATGAAGATAGTCTGTTTTTAACTTTTGCAAGTTCTTTTTCATCCATTCTACCTGCTTCTACAGCAGAAATGTAGTAGTAATAATCTCCCGCAAGCTTCAACGTTTCGGCATTTCTGATAACTTCAGTGTAATAAGCGTTATTCAAAGCATAAGGAGCCTGGTCGTTGTACAATTTGTTTAGCTGATTAATTGTAGGTTTAATCTCGTGATTTTTAGCAATTAAAGAACCTTCATACATTACTTTTTTCTGAACAGCGTTTGATTTTTTCAAACCTTCTACCTCGCCAATCCATTTTTTCCAGTAATTGGCTACGGAAGCATATTTTGAAGCATATTTAATACGTGTTGCATTATCGGCACGCATTTTTTCGTCTAAAGTTTTTAAAGCGACATCTCTTACGGCAATTCTTGCGGGATCAATCTCTGTCATGATTTTTTCAACAGCGATAGCAGGAAGGTATTCTGTCGTTCTTCCCGGAAACCCAAATACGAAAGTAAAGTCGTTCTCATTTTTATCCTTGATGGAAACCGGAAGATAATGCTTCGGAACGTAAGGAACATTGTCTTTTGAATATTCTGCAGGCTTATTGTTTTTATCCGCATAAATTCTGAACATCGAGAAGTCTCCCGTATGTCTTGGCCAAACCCAGTTATCTGTGTCAGACCCGAATTTACCAATACTTTGCGGAGGTGCTCCTACCAAACGGATGTCCTTGAAAGTTTCGATGGTATAAGCATAATATTTATTCCCGTAATACATTGATTTTACAGAAATTGACTGGTAAGGGTCGGTTTTTTGAGAGTTTTTGTAAACCTCAATGTTTTTGGCAATCTGTTTTGACAGTTCAGGCTCTGTAAGCTTGTCTGTCCCTTCTAAAATTTGATTAGTAACTTCTTTGATGTCTACAATGAAATCTACGGTTACACCCGGGTTTGCAAGTTCTCCGGTCATATTTTTTGCCCAAAACCCATTGGAGAGAAGATCATTTTCAACAGTTGAATGAGCCTGAATCTGACCGTAACCACAGTGATGATTGGTTAATAACAACCCTTTTGGAGAGATGATTTCAGCGGTACAGCCTCCGTTGAACTGCACTACAGCATCTTTTATACTTGCTTTTTGAGGATTGAAGATGTCTTTCGCAGAGATTTTCATTCCCAAATCCTTCATTTCCTTTTCATTAAGCTCTGTCGGAATCCACATTCCTCCGTATTGTTGTGCAAAGGCCATTGCAGCCGGCAAAAGAAATACAGATAAAAGTATCTTTTTTGTCATAATCAAATTTTTGCCCCAATTTACGAAGAAAAAAGGAGACTACAGTTATGAATTATGAGTTATAAGTTCTGAGTTGAAATAAGTTGAATTTCGATTCGATTAAATGATTTATGCTTAAAAATTCACCGAAATAAAAATAAAGCATTAGGATTTTTTTTATTCAATAATTATGTTTTTAAGATTATACATGGAAATCAAAACTTATAGTTCATGACTTTATAATTTACCGTCGGCTTAATTTTTGTTTCCTTAAACACACACACATAATACTTATTATTAATATATTTAAATTTACTTATCATGAAAAAATCACAAATATTAGGAATGGCAGCAGTTACTTTTATGGTTTCTTGTACTCAAAAGGATAAAAATCCTGAAATCAATCCGAAGACAGATCCTATGGCTATTCAGGCGCCGATAGATAGCACCTCTGCAAATAATATGGAAGCATCTCATAGCGCTGAAAATTCTTTAGACTGGTATGGAACTTATGAAGCGGTAGTTCCTTGTGCAGACTGCCCGGGAATCAAAACGGTTTTAACTTTAAACAAAGACAAAACTTTCACTATTTCTGAAGAGTATCTGGAAAGAAAGTCAAAGAGTGAAGATAAGGGAACTTTTGAATGGGATGCTACAGGAAGTGTGGTTACATTACACGGGAAAAGCGCTAAATATAAATATAAAGTAGGTGAGAATAAAATCACCCAGCTGGATTTGAGCGGCCAGCCGATCGATGGTCCCAACAAAGATTTATATGTTTTCAAAAAAAAATAATAAGATACAGATAGAGGTTAAAAACCTCTATTTTTTGTTTAAAATTGGTAAGCGATAATTTTTTCGTCTGCCATCAGGTGTTTGATTAAAGCTTCGTGATTTTTATTATTGCCTGTAAGTTGCCATGTGGTTGCTAAATTTCCCTGAGTATATTGTTGTGTCATCATCAAATATTTTAAATGGTGCTGTTCAAATATATCTTCACAATGTCTGAAATATTGCGCTTCTCTGACCGCAATTTTATATTCTCTGATTTTGTGAAAATTATCTATAAAATTCTGTAAATAAACAAGCGAATTTAAAATTAACAAGACTAAAGCCGTTCCTAAAAGTGATAGGTAGACGTAGCCCGAACCGACAGCCATACCAATAGAAGCGGTTGCCCAAATGGTTGTCGCCGTAGTGATTCCGTCGATTTTATTGTCACCTTTAAAAATAACCCCCGCTCCCAAAAAGCCAATGCCCGTGATGATATTTGCAGCTAAGCGATCAGGGTTTTCAACTCCGATTTTGATGGAAAGAATCGTAAAAAGACAAGAACCAAAACATACGAGGATGAAAGTTCTCAAGCCCGCAGATTTATTACGGTATTCCCTTTCTGCACCGATAAAGATGCCGAGAATAACGGAAATAAATATGAGTAACAGCTCATTCTGAACAACATAATGATCCTTTAGAAAATCCATTTTTTTTAAATTTTAAAACTTCTTTGAATAAAATTACGATAAAATCTTAATAGGAAATATGGTTTTAGAGAGATTATTTGCTTAAAAATAGATAAAAAAAAACGGGACTCAAACACTGAATCCCGTATATCTATCCTGATATGAAATTGCAATTAGTTCTTGATAAACTTTTGGCTTACCACTTTATCTTTTGCAAATAATTTGATGATATAATTTCCTTTTACAAGTTCAGAAACGTTCATTGAATTTCCGTTTACACTTGTTGAAATAATAATTCTGCCGTTTAAATCATAGATTTCCGCTTTTATAATTTCGGTTTTAGATGTAATATATAAAACGTCTTTTACCGGATTGGGATAGAGGGTAAAAGTTTCGTTTTTTCTGTTGGTTTCTGATGTCGCCAGTACATTCTGAACCGTTGTAGTGAAAGTATTGGTGATAATCGGATGATTGTAATCAAAATAAATTTTCGCTGTATTGCTGAAGCTGTCACCCGAAACTAACGTGGATTTTGTCTTAATTTTAAATGAAACATATCCGTCATTATTTGCACCATCAAAAGGTAATTGAATATTTTCAAAGATAAACTCTACAGTATTTCCGGTAATCCTTGTGATAAAATTGTGACTTCCGTGAAGCGCAACCAAGCTTGATAAATCATATTTTGAAGTATCAATTTCGTCTGTAATGATAACATGCTGTGCATTTGCAGTTCCTGTATTTTCAAATCGGATTAAATAATGAACATAATCTCCAACTTTAGTCTGAGAGATGGTAGTTCCTTCCAGACAGGTTTTATCATTCGGATCAAAAGAATTGACAACCGTTTGATTCAGAGCAAATGTATTGTCTAAAGGCGTATCATCAGTTGCTCCGTTCATTTGCGCGATATAATTTAGAATATCTCCACTATTCAAAGCGGGTGTTTGTGTTGGAGAATTCAAATGAACAGTTACTGTAATTTCTTTAGTTTCAAATGGAAGAAGATTCGTGAAATTCCAGCTCAAAACTCCCGGGGATTGTGAATTTGGAGCTAATGTTGAACTTAAATAATCCACCACATTATCATTATAACTGAATACCAATGTTCCCGATTGTGCAGTGTTTCCTTTGTTTTTATAAATGATTTTATATTTAGCATCAAAACCCGGACGAGCAATTGTTACGGGTAAAATCACTGTTTCAAGGTCATTGTGGGTTCCATTTGCCGTCAGACAGAAATTTTGAGTAAAAGGACTTATCTGCGTCGGAAAATTTGTTGTAATGGATGGTGGTGTGATATTAAAATATGAAGGGTTTTCTAAAACAGGTACAATATAATTGGTTCCCGATGTTAGTGGTAAAACATGAGTTCCGGAAGCATCTGATATTGCGGCAGACTGCCCTAAAATATTGAATTTTTGAAATGGTTTTGCCAAATCATTACTATCACATCCATTTCCGTTCATGTCATATTTTGTTGTTCCCTGAAGGGTATAATAAGTCCCGCCGGGAGTCAGGGAGCAATAAGAATTGACTACCACATTGGGCTGATTATAATTTGATACCAATGACGTATACCAACCATTTTCTATAGGATCAGTACAAACATATTGCAGTTGTGGTGTATTTGAAAAGCCAATGCTTTGGTCAAGTTTTCCATTTTTAAGATTTAAAGTCTGTAGGTTGAGATTATCATGAAGTACAGCACTCGTCAAAACAAAATTATGGGATAAATCAACATTTGTAAGTGAGTTGCCATTAAGCTCAATAACCTTAATGAAAGGTGTCTGATTAAATGCGATATTATTTGTTATATGATTATTATTTGAATATAGATACTCTAAGTGAGTGTTATTATTAAACGTTAAAGTAGAAAGCAAATTATTATAAATATAAAGCATATAAACCAAAGGGCTTGAGCTGAAATCTAAGCTCGTAATCTGGTTATCATTGCAAAGAAAATATACTAATCCGGTGTAAGGAGTAACATCAAAAGACTGGAAAAGATTAAAAGACAGGCTTAGATAATTTACAAGAGAAGGGTTAGGAATACTAAGGCTGCTTAATGTATTACGATATAATTCTAATTTTTTTATAGCCATGTCTCCTGCAAAATTGATATTTGTCAGGAATTGGTTTTGGCTGACGTTTACTTCTTCCAGCGCAGGGAGATTACTTAAATCTAAAGAAGTCATAGTTGAAGTGCCTAATGAGAACTTTTTAAGATTGGGAACTGAAGAAATATTAATTTCATTGATGTTGGAAAGTGAAACTTCCTGTACAGAAGTGTTTTGTATATTGATAATATTTCCTGAAGCTCCAAGCTGTGCTAAGTTTAGGGCATTACAATTTTCAATGGTTACATTACCTACGCTGCCGCCTGAAAAAATAATTTTCTGAAGATTAGGATAGTTGCTGAAAATCAAATGATACGATGATATAGTAGGGCCATTTAATGTGAGCTCACGCAGGTTTGGAAATTCATTAAGACCTGCCAAACTGGTAATGGCATCTGTAAGATTATAAAGAGTCATTTTATACACCACTGCAGCTTCTGACACTTGGATTTCGCCATCTCCGTTGGTATCTACATTTATATAAGCTCCACTGGAATCGCTTGTTGCACCGTAAATAAAGAGTTTAGACTTAAGATAAGTGTCAGGAATATTAATAATCTGCGCCTGAAACACAGAAAATGTAATCATGCATATGATTAAATAGATTTTTTTCATGGATGAGATGAGCTTAGGTTATTATTGTTTTTTTTAATTATTTTATGAGTGAAAACATACAAAAATAAGCCATTAAAGGGTAATCTTAATGGCTCATCTAATAAATTTAATATTGAATTTCTATTACTTGTTGATCAGGTCTAAAAACTGCTGTTCATCCAGAATTTCGATCGTTCCGATGTCTTGCGCTTTTTTCAGCTTACTTCCTGCTTTCTCTCCTACCACTAAGAAATTTAGGTTTTTAGATACAGCAGAAATGTTTTTTCCGCCGTGTTTTTCTACCATTTCCTCAGCCGATTCTCTTGTAAATAAAGACAGTTTCCCGGTAAAAAGGAAAGTTTTCCCTTCCAAAACATTTGATAATACTTCATTCGTGCTTTCGCCTTTTTCAAGCTGAACCCCATAGGATTTTAATCGTTCTATCATTAAAATATTTTCGGAATTAGCAAAGAAATCAACGATACTTACCGCGATTTTTGTTCCGATATCTTCAACTTGGCAAAGTTCTTCTACCGTAGCAGCTTTCAAATCATCAATAGTTGGGAAATTCTTAACCAGTTTTTTGGCAACTGTTTCTCCAACGTGCTTTATTCCAATTCCGTATAAAACTTTTTCAAAAGCAATTTCTTTCGATTTTTCAATTCCTGTGATAATGTTTTGAGCAGACTTTTCTGCCATTCTTTCCAGTGGAAGCAGCTGTTCTTTCGTTAAAGCATAAAAATCAGCAGGATTTTCTATTAATCTTTCTCTGTAAAGCTGCTCAATCGTTTCACTTCCCAGGTTTTCTATATTCAAAGCTTTTCTGGATACATAGTGGATCATTCTTCCTACGACTTGGGGCGGGCAATGCAGGTCATTCGGGCAGAAATGAATCGCCTGATCTATAATTTTCACCAGTTCAGTTCCACATTCAGGACAATTTTTTATGTATTCGATTTCTCTGCTTTTTTCACTTCTTTTTTCGATGTTTACCCCAACGATTTTTGGAATAATTTCACCTCCTTTTTCTACATAAACGAAATCATTTTCGTGTAAATCAAGTTTTTTGATAATATCTTCATTATGTAAAGACGCTCTTTTTACAGTAGTTCCGGCTAATAATATAGGTTTTAAATTCGCAACAGGAGTAATTGCTCCAGTTCTTCCGACCTGGTAAGAAACACTTTGCAATTCTGTTTCCACTTTTTCAGCTTTAAATTTATAAGCCATCGCCCAACGTGGAGACTTTGCCGTGTATCCAAGCTGTCTTTGCTGTTTTAATGAGTTAACTTTTAAAACAATACCATCGATTTCGAAGGGCAGATGATGACGCTCAACATCCCAAAAATTAATAAATTCTTTTACCTCATCTAAAGTGGTGCATAATCTCGCCTGCTGAGAAGTTTTAAAACCCCAGCTTTGAGCTTTTTGAAGTAGTTCCCAATGGCTTTCTGCGGGGCTTTCTTCAGAAATAAACTGATACAGAACTGATGAAAGCCCACGTTTTCTTACCTCACTGCTATCCTGCATTTTCAGACTTCCGCTTGCTGTATTTCTGGGATTCATGAATGGATCTAAACCTTCTTCTTCGCGCAGTTTATTAATTTTATCAAAGTTTTTTCTTGTTAAATAAATCTCACCGCGCATGAAAAAATGCTCGGGAAAATCGCCTTTCAATTTTAACGGAATATCTGAAATGGTACGAACATTTCCGGTAATTTCGTCTCCCTGAAAACCGTCTCCGCGAGTTACAGCCTGAGCCAATTTTCCCTTTTCATAAAGAATGGAGATTGATGCGCCGTCATACTTCAATTCTGCTACAAATTCTACAGGGTCATCAATGGTTTTGATAATCCTTTTTTCCCAGTCTTCAAGATCGTTAAAATCATAAGAATTGTCCAAAGAATACATCCTGAACTTGTGCTGAACTGTTGGAAAGACCTTTGTAATACCGCCTCCGACGCGTACAGTAGGAGAGTTTTCATCAAAAAACTCCGGGTATTTTGCCTCCAAATCACGAAGTTCTTCCAATAGCATATCAAAATCGTAATCCGGGATGGTAGGGGTATCCAGGAGATAATAGTTTTCATTATGCTGATGAAGTTCTTTACGAAGCTGTTCTATCTTTTGTTGAATGTTTTCGGACATTGTCTTTCTATCTTTTGAGCAAAAATAACTAAACTAATTTCATTTAAAAAATATGAGAATTAAATATTGTAAGAATATTAAAAACACGTAATGTTTTCTAGCGAGTTGATTTTCAATAAAATAAATTTCCTGTTTAGATTTATTTAACATAATGTTTTAATATAATTAAAAAAATGTTAAAATTCACTTAAAGGGGAACGATGAAAAGTCTGGTTAGCTTTGCACAGCTAATTTGAAGACATGAGAAAAGTAAAGATTGTATTAGGTTTATTGTTTTTAAGCTTTGGAACGCTGGCTTATGCGCAGACAACACAGGCTTCGATTGTAGGAAAGGTAACTGCTGCCGGAAGTATGGCTCAGGAAAAAGTAAAAGTGACGATTATCAATGAGTCGACGGGTTTCAAAACTGAAACTGAAACCAACTCAAAAGGAGAGTATATTTTTAAAGAAATTCCTCTTGGCGGGCCTTACACGGTAATTGTAAACGATGAAAAAAGAGAAGGTTATAACGTCAACTTCGGTGATCAGGTGACTGTAAACTTAAATTTGGGTGAAAGTAAGGAAAAAATGATTGAAGAAGTAGTGGTGACGGGAAACCTGAAGAATAAAATCGGAAATCTTGGTGCTGCAACGGCAATTACTGCTAAGAATATCGGGATTTTACCTGTAAACGGAAGGAATTTTGCTAATCTTACCGAGCTTTCTCCTTTGAGCGGAAAGGGAGGGAATTTGTCGGGACAGCTTGGCTCTTCTACCAACTTTACGATTGACGGGATGACTGCGAAAAATCCTACCTCTGCTGGGGCCACAACGAGCCGAAGCGGAGCACCTTTTTCTATCTCGATTGAAGCAGTCCGTGAATTTAAAATTACAACTAATCAATACGACGTGACACTTGGAAGGAGTGGGGGTGGTACGGTAAGTGCAGTTACGAAATCCGGTACAAATAAATTTTCAGGAAGCGCATGGGAATATTTGAGGACGAATTGGCTTTCGAGTCCGTATGATATTCGTGGAAATAAAAGACAAAATGATTTCTCAACTTCTCAGTTTGGGTTTTCATTAGGGGGTCCGGTTATTAAAAATAAATTGCACTTCTTCATGGCCTGGGATCATCAGCTAGACTCAAGACCGTTGATTATTGCGGATGTAAAGTCGAATGAGGATGAAGCAAGATTTAATATCACCAATCAGACACTGAATCAGTTTTTAGACATCGCAAGAGCGAAATATGGAGTGGGAAATACACCACAGTTCGGAACTTTTGACAAGGTAAGAAATTCTGATGCCGGATTTTTACGTTTAGACTGGCAGATTAATGATAAAAACTTATTAACATTAAGAAACAATTTTACGTATGATTTAAATAAAAACGGTTTAGGGGATAATACGGCAATCAATTTTTTTGAATCTTACGGAAATGATAAAAACTTAGACAACAGCTTATTATTGACTTTAAGAACCAATTTGAAGTCTAATTTAACCAACGAATTAAAAGCTCAATATCTATATACTTTTCAGGACAGTTATCAGAATGACGAGCTGGGACATCCTGTTCCGAGAGCGATTGTAGAAGGAGTTGCTTCACAAATTTATGATGGAAGTACAAAAACGACGAGCATTCAGATTGGAGGGCACCGCTTTGGGCAGGAAAGCTTTAGAAATAATGTGATTCAAGTTGTAGATAATTTATATTACAATACAGATAAGGTAAAATATACTTTTGGAGCGGATTTAATGTATACAAAAGCAAAATCAGTTTACGGAAGTGAGGTCAACGGTAGATTCCACTACCAGGGAATGGATGCTTTTAATAATCTGATTTCAAACAGATATTACAGAGAGGTTCCTTTGATGGATGATCCTTCGGTAAAATCAAGTATTTGGAATATTGGTGTTTACGGACAATTCCAAACTAAAATAGCAAAAGGTCTTGATTTTATGGGAGGTGTGAGATTGGATTACGGAGGATACCCGAAAGCGGAATTTAATCAGAAACTGTATGACGAAATGGGAATCCGGACAGATTATAAAATTAAATCTTTCGTGATTCAGCCAAGATTCCAGTTTGATTGGAATATCAATGAAGGAAATAAAGATTTCTTGAAATTCGGAGCAGGAATTTTCTCTTCAGATATTAACAATTATATGATTATCAATAATTTGGTGTTTGATGGAAAACATTTGGCAACAGTAGATATCAATCCTTCACAAATCGGTCTTACTCCGGATTTTATCAGTTATAGAAATGATTACGGAACAGTTCCGTCTTTAGCGCAATATCAGCTTCCGACCATCAATTATACAGGAAAAGATGCTAAAATTCCTATTGTTTACAAGGCTAATTTCTCTTATACACATTTCTTTAATGAAAGATTCAGAGCGGGAATTGCGGGTTATATGGCTTTAGGCAGAAATAATTACTTCTATTACGATAGAAACATGGTGTCAAACCCTTTTATTACTTTGGATAACGAAGGAGGAAGAGGAGTTTTTGTTCCTGAAAGCGGAATTACTAACAATGCAAACAATACCGTTACGCTTAACTGGAAAGAGGGAAGAATCAACAAAAATTTCGGAAGGGTTCTGGAGCTTGTGAGCGATGGTAAGGTTAATCAGTTTTCTTTTGTAGCTGATACAAGTTACCGTTACTGGAAAGATGGAGAAATCACGGCGAGTTACACATGGTCAGATATTAAAGATAATACTTCCTACAATGGAAACGTTGCCAATTCAGCTACTTTGTCTACTCTTGTTCAGAGTGATCCGAGAGATTTGAGAATGACCTATTCTGATAACCAATTCAGAAATAAAGTGGTTATTTACGGGAATTCACCTACAATTGCAGGATTTACTTTAGGTATCAGGTATTCAGGCATCGGTGGAACGCGCTTCTCGGTAACTGCGGGAGGAAATATTAATGGAGATTTTGTTGATTCTAATGATTTGGCGTATATCTTCCCTGAATTAACTCAATCATTGATTGATGATCCTGAAGTTGGGAAAGCCTTAAAAAATTATATAAGCGATTACAATAATAAAATTGCGGAAAGAAACGGGGGTAAAAACGGGTTCTTCGGAGTTTGGGATGTTCGTGTGGCAAAGAAAATCAAGTTTGAAAAAATTGGTGCATTCGAGCTTTCTGTTGATATTTTCAACGTGGCGAATTTGCTGAATAAAGAATGGGGTGTCAATAAATCCTATGGAAATATGGCGTTGTATAGGGCTACGAAATTCAATACTGCAACCAGACAGTTTGAATATGTAAAAAATACCAATGGTCTGGAGCCGTTATCGGGGAACCCTTATCAAATTCAGATAGGAGCAAAGTATACTTTTTAACAATTAAACATTACCTTTATCTAAAAGTTTCAAGACTTTTATATATTAATTATCTAATTATATTATGAAAAATTTTATCTTAGGGTTAGCAGTTTTAAGTACAGTTGCAATGAAGGCACAAACCCAGATTATCGCCCACAGAGGTTATTTCCAAACCCAGCCTCCTACAACGGAAAATTCGATTAAATCATTAGAAAATGCCCAGAAATTAAAAATTTATGGGTCAGAATTTGATGTAAGAATGACAAAAGACGGTGTTTTGGTGATCAATCATGATGAGCATCATGCAAAAATGGAAATCTCTGATTTTACATTTAAAGAGCTGGAAAAAGAAAAATTATCGAACGGTGAAAATTTCCCGACATTGAAAGATTATTTAAAGCAAGGTAAAAAAGATGCAGCTTTAAAATTAATCATCGAAATCAAACCTGCAAAAACACCCGAATTAGAAAATGAGATCGTGAAAAAAACCATCAAAATGGTTAAAGACATGAAGCTGGATTCTCAAAGTGAGTTTATTTCTTTTAGTTTAAATATCTGTAAGGAAATCAAAAAAATCGAGCCGAAATTTAAAGTTCAATATCTGAATGGAGAATTGTCTCCGGCAGAGATTAAAAGTGAAGGGTTGGATGGGTTAGATTATCATTATAGTATTTTTGCCAAAAACCCGACCTGGATTTCTGAGGCAAAAGCTTTAGGGTTGATTACAAACTCATGGACAGTAAACGAACTTGGAGTTTATGAGCAATTAAAAGCCCAGGGAATAGGATTTGTAACAACCAACATTCCTGACCAGTTGAAGGGAAAATAAACAAGTCTTTTATATTATTTTTCAAAGTTTGTCTCATTTTGGGACAAACTTTTTTTATGGTTAAAAATTTAACCTTTTGAAATTCACGTTTTTAATCTAAACAATACTGTTTTATAAGAGAGCGAAGGTAAAGGTATATAAATAATGATAACTATTTGTATTAAAAATGCTTAATGAGTTTAACCTGTTGCTAACTAGATTTTTATAAATTTTGATTAATGATAAATTAATATAGTGTTTAATATTTATTTAATAAATGTTAAAATGTTATTAAAATCATAATCATAATGTCGTTTTAATTTTGCGCAAACAAATTGGATATGCGTAAAGAGACACAAAAGTTGCTGGTTTTATCGCTGTTAGGATTGATAAGCGTTAATCTTGCAGCTCAGCAAAAAGTAAAAAAAGACACTATTAAAAACATTGATGAGGTTGTGGTAACAGCTTTGGGGATTAAAAGGCAAGATAAATCCCTTGGGTATGTTGCAGAAAAAGTAAATTCTGAAGTGTTTGAAGATATTCAGAATAACAACTGGGCTCAGGGTTTAGAGGGAAGAGTAGCGGGGTTAAAAGTACAAACAACAGGAGCCGGCCCGCTTGGAACTTCAAGAATAACGTTGAGAGGTGAAAAATCAATGAATATGGACAATAATTATGCATTGATTGTTGTAGATGGTGTTCCGTTGAGTAATTCTACTACAGGAAGCGGAACTCCGGCTTATGGAGCGGGTTCCGGAGGAGATGTTCCTATTGATTTAGGGAATGGACTGAATAGCATCAACCCTGATGACATTGAATCTGTAACAGTTCTAAAAGGTGCTTCCGCAGCAGCATTATACGGTTCGAGAGCTGCAAACGGAGCGTTAATGATTACAACAAAATCAGGAAAGAGCAAAAACGGGAAAATTCAGGTTTCTTTTAATTCCTCCTTAAGCTATGATTCTGTTTTGAAATGGCCGGATTATCAGTATGAATATGGTCAGGGAACATTAACAAAAAATACGGCAGGAGAATTTTATTATTCTTACGGGGCTTCGGCAGACGGAGTAAGTACGGGCGGAACAAGTAGTGCTTTCGGGCCGAAATTCAATGGTCAGTCTTATTTTCAATATGATCCTACAGTTGGAGGGCAAAGTTTAACAAGACAACTATGGAGACCTTATGAAGATAATATTAAAGGGTTTTGGCAAACGGGAACAACATCTTCAAACACCGTTTCCATTGAAAATTCTAATGAAAAAACCAATTACAGAGCCTCTCTTACCTATCTAAATAATGAATGGATGATGCCAAATACAGGTTTTGACAGGTTCAATGTGGCTTTGTCGATGGATCATAAATTGACCTCAAGATTTAAGATCTCAACAAAATTTAATTATAGCAATACAAAGAGTGACAACCTTCCTGCAACGGGGTATAATAATCAATCGATTTCTTATTTTATGATTTTCCAAAATCCGAATGTAGATTTATCTTGGTACAAACCGATTTGGAAGCCGGGACAGGAGCAGCTTGATCAAATTCATCCTTTCAGTAGTTTTATAGATAATCCATACCTTATCGCTTATGAAATGACGAATGGGGTTGATAAAAAATTGATTACGGGAAATATCACGATGAATTATCAGTTCACGAAAGATTTTAATGTAATGTTAAGATCAGGAATTGAAATATTAAATGAAGAAAGAACAACAAAAAGACCTTACAGTTCTGCAAATTACCTGAAAGGCTTTTACAGAGAACAATATATCAAAAATCACGAATACAATAATGATATCCTGTTTACTTACAAAAAAGATATCAGCAAATTCAGCATCAGTGCCAATGCAGGAGGGAGTATCCGTTACAATGAGTACATAATGAATGACTATCGGGCGGAAGGGCTTAAAGTTGCGGGTGATTACAGCTTAAATAATGCGATTTCATTAATTACAAAAGTCCCGAAACCAAATGATTATCAAACAAACAGTGTGTACGGTTTGGTAAGTATGAGCTATGATAATTTGGTTTTTGTAGACGTTACGGGAAGAAATGACTGGAGCAGCAGTTTACCAAAAGCAAACAGATCATTCTTTTATCCTTCCGTGAGTACAAGTTTTATATTGTCGGATATCTTTAAGCTGTCAAGCAATACATTCAATTATTGGAAATTAAGAGCTTCCTGGGCTAAAGTAGGTATTTCCGGATTAAATTACCAGCTGGAGAAATACTATAATATCAGCGATTTCCCTGGTTCTGTAGAAACTCCCGGAACATATCCGAATCCCAATCTTAAACCTGAAAATAATACAAATATTGAAGCTGGGATGGATGTCTCAATCTTAAAAAACAGATTAAGCTACAATTTTACCTTATATCAAAACGATACAGAAGATCAGATTATTACAGTTCCTACTCTTTACGAATCCGGATACTCAAGCAGGGTGATTAACGCGGGTAAGGTAAGAAACAGAGGAGTAGAGATGAGTTTGAATGCAATACCTGTAAAATCTAAAAATTTCTCATGGAATGTAAGTGCCAACTGGTCATTAAACAGAAATAAAATTTTAAGCCTTCCGGATGAATTTCAGGGAGAAAGCTACTATACGATGGCAACTGTAGGGGGTGTTGTGTATTATAACGGAGTTGTGGGAGGTTCTCTTGGTGATTTGTGGGGCTTCAAATTATTAAGAAATGCCAATGGAGACGTTATTTATGATAAAAACGGATTACCTTCAAGACCAGACAGAATCGAAAAAGTGGGAAATGCCTTCCCGAAATGGAGAGCTGGCTTCCAGAATGATTTCAAAATCAAAAATTTTACAATAAGCTTCTCATTTGATGGTCAATATGGAGGTATGGCCTATTCTCAGTCACATCATAAAATGTCTGAACAAGGAAAGCTGACTAACACTTTACCGGGAAGAGACAATCCTAACGGGATGATCATCGGGCAGGGTGTAGTGCAAAATACGGATGGATCCTTCAGTCCAAACACAACTCCGGTGAGTGTATCATCGTATTATGGTGATTATTACAGAAGAGCAAATGTCGAAACAAATACTTTTGACACTTCTTTTATAAAACTAAGAGATGCGAGAATTGCCTATTCTTTTTCTAAAGATGTTATTGCTCCTTTGAAATTGACAGAGCTTACACTGGCAGTTTTCGGGAAAAACCTTTGGATGTGGACAAAATTTCCAATGTTTGATCCCGAAGTAGCAGCCTTAAATGATTCTACAATTACACCAGGTGTTGAAATGGGGCAATTGCCGACTGCCAGAACAGTAGGTTTTCAAGTTAACTTAAAATTCTAAGATTCTCATGAAAAAAATAATATTAGCAACAGCTTTTGCTCTTTCGCTTTTTACCCTTAATTCTTGCGAAAGATCTTTTGAAGAAATAAATACAGATACCAGTAAGATAAAAAATCCTTCCGCAGGAAGTTTCCTCATGCCGATACAGTACGAAATGGGAACTTACGGATATAACAGGGCGAATGATTTTACTTTCGATATTATGCAGGTTGCCCTTGCCTTTCCCAATGAAGGAAATACAATAAGCAGGTACTATTTTACAGAAAGTACAGGAAATGGTTTCTGGAATACGAGCTACAAATGGCTTAAACAGGTAAAAGAGCTTAACGAAGCGGCCGTAAAAGAACAAAACGACAATTATGTAGCCATTTCAAAAGTGTTAAATGCCTGGATTTATGCCAATCTTACCGACGCGTTTGGAGATGTACCTTTTTCTGAAGCTTTAAGAACGGAAGAAAATTTTTTAAGACCCAAATATGACAGTCAGAAGGATATCTATTTGGCTCTTTTGGATGATTTGAAAGCCGCAAACTCAATGTTTGATGTAACTAAAACTTTACCTGAAGGGGATTTATTTTATCACGCGGAAACAAATACGGATGGAATTTTAAAATGGAAAAAATTCTGTAATTCACTTTCATTAAGATTATTAACGCGAATTTTGAAAAGAAATGGAGAAGTGAATGTGTATCAAAGAATTAACGAAATCGTAAATGATCCTGCAACATATCCTATCTTCCAGAATAATACGGAAGGAGCAACGTTGGATATTTCAGGAGTAGCTCCTTATTTACCACCGGTGGCAAGACCTCAGGATTTTACGGCATACAGAGCATCGGGAGAATTTTTTACACAAACTTTAGTAGATAATAACGATCCGAGATTAAGTAAATTTTTCACACAGGCAAAAAGTATTCCTGCCAATGCAAATATTGGTTATAAAGGAGCTCCTTCGGGGTATGCTTTAGGAACTACGTTCAATTATACACCTTCGAATTTAAATCAAAATTTAGCAAAAGCTCCATTAAAAATATTGATTCTGCCATACACAGAACTTCAGTTTATTCTGGCTGAGCTTGCCAATAGAGGCGTGATTTCAGGAAATGCACAAACGTTCTATGAAAACGGAGTGAAAGCGGCAATTGAGCAATGGGGGAATACGGTTCCTGCCGATTATTTCGCCAATCAAAAAGTTGCTTACGATGGAAGTATAGAGAAAATAATGCTTCAAAAGTATGTAGCGCTGTTTTTTGTTGATCATCAGCAATGGTATGAGCAGAGAAGAACAGGATTTCCTGTGCTTCCCAATAACGGGGGACTTCTGAATGATGGAAATATGCCCCAAAGAATGCTATATCCTACCACTACAAAAATTCAGAATTATGATAATTATGTTAAAGCTGTACAGCAAATGGGAGGTGATAACATTAATGTAAAAATGTGGTGGAATAAATAATTTTTATAACTAAACAATCAAAAAGTAAAATGAAAATAAAATTTTTAATGCCTTGTTTATTGATTTCGGCAATGGCATTTTCTCAGGCTTCTGTTTCGGGGTATGTTTTTGAAGACAGCAATAAAAATCAGAAGAAAGAAAGTCGTGAAAAAGGTATTGAAGGCGTTGCTGTTTCAAACGGAGCTCAAGTTGTCCTGACAGATAAAAACGGCAGATATAGTCTTCCAATTCAGGAAAACCAAACGGTTTTTGTTATTAAACCCTCCGGTTATCAGGTAGCTTTAAATAGCAATAACTTACCTCAGTATTACTATCAGTATAAGCCAAAAGGTTCTCCGGCGGATTTTAAATACAAAGGTACAGCACCGACGGGTGAACTTCCGAAAGAATTGAATTTTGGGCTTTACAAACAAAACGAAAACAAAAATTTCGATATTTTAGTTTTCGGAGATCCCCAGCCTTATACAGAAAAGCAATTGGATTATTTCAAAAGAGCAATTGTAAATGAGGTGAAAACAACCAAGAAAAATGCAGTTTTCGGAATCAGTTTAGGAGATTTGGTGGGTGATAATTTGAGTTTACAAAAACCTTATGCAGATGTGATGAAAGAAGTCGGTTTGCCTTGGTACAACGTAATGGGTAACCATGATATGAATTATGATGCGAAGGAAGATCTGTTTTCGGATGAAACTTTCGAATCGAATTTTGGTCCTGCCAATTATTCTTTCAACTATGGGAACGTTCACTTTATCGTTTTGGATGATATTTTGTATCCGGATCCGAGAGATGGGAAAGGATATTGGGGAGGTTTCCGTGAAGATCAGTTGCAGTTCATCGAAAATGACTTGAAACTGGTAGACAAAAATAAACTGATTGTTGTTTCTTTCCACATTCCGCTGGAGCATAATAATGAAGATAACTTTAGAAATGCTGATCGCCAGAAGTTATTTGATTTTTTAAGTCCGTTTGCAAATGTATTGCTTTTGTCGGCTCACACTCACATTCAGCAGCAAATTTTCTATGGAAAACAAGCGGGCTGGAATGGTGCGAAAGATTTGCATGAATATAATGTAGGAACCACTTGCGGTGACTGGTGGTCAGGAACATCAGATGAAATAGGGTTACCGACTTCTACTATGAGAGACGGGACGGCAAAAGGATATTCTTTTATCAGTTTTAATGATAATCAGTATAAAGTTAAATACAAAACGGCCGGAAAACCGGAGGATTATCAAATCAAACTATATGTTCCGAAAGTAATTCCTTTTCCGTCGAAAACTTCGGCTAAAGTTTTGGCTAATTTCTTCATGGGAAGCAGGAAAGACAAAGTAGAATACAGAATTGACAACGGAAAATGGGAAGAAATGGATTATAACGAAACAATAGATCCAAATTTTGCAATGTCAGTATTCAAATGGGATACAACGCAAAATATTTTCCCGGGCAGAAGACCTTCAAACCCTGAAATATCAAAACATATTTGGGAAGGAGCATTTGGAAATAAATTAACACTAGGAAAACATAAAGTTGAAGTTAGAGCGACGGATATGTACGGAAACCAGTTCTCTTCATCAGAAGAATTCGACGTTCAAAATGCGATTCTGATTCCTTAGTTTTTTCATTTTTTTACTATACTTTCAATAGAAACCGACTTCAGGTGAAGTCGGTTTTGTCTGGGTTTAGGAATGTTGAATAAAATAGGATTATCTGTTTTATCAATCATTAAGTTGTAATTAAAATGAGCATTCATCAGCTTTATAAAAATGTTCTTTCGTAAATTTGCATTAAGAAAAAAGTATTATTAATATGAATATAAGTGGGAAAAATGCCATTATAACGGGTGGTGGAAGAGGTCTTGGAAAAGCGGTTGCTTTAGCATTGGCACATGAAGGAGTGAATGTTGGTATCACGGGGAGAAACGAGGAAAACCTCAAAATGACAGTGGAAGAAATTAAAAATCTTGGTGTAAATGCCGGGTATGCGGTTTTTACTGTGGATAATGAAATCCAGGTAAAGGCAGGGATAGAATCTTTAGCAGACCAACTCGGCGGAGTAGATATTCTTATCAATAATGCCGGTATCGGTGATTTCGGAACCATCGAAGAAATGCCTTCTGAAACCTGGGAACAGGTAATTAAAACAAATCTTTTCGGTGTTTATTACACAGCGAAAGCTGTTCATCCCTTTATGAAGGCAAAAGGAGAAGGTGATATTGTAAATGTAGCATCAACAGCAGGCTTGAAAGGTGGCCCGAATATGTCGGCTTATGCAGCTTCAAAGGCAGCGGTAGTTTCTTTGTCACAGTCAATGATGGCGGAATGGAGAAAGCAAAATATTCGTGTTATAACCCTTACTCCAAGTACAATTGCTTCGGATATGTCTATTCAGGGTGGTTTGACGGACGGAAACCCTGAAACGGTTCTTCAGCCTGAAGATTTCGCAGAATGGGTGAGGGATATCCTGAAAATGAACAGGAGAGCATTGATTGCGAATGGCTCTATTTTCTCTACAAATCCTTAATTGTAAAAAATATCAATAGGAGCGGGCTTTTAGTCCGCTTTTTTTTATTTCATAAATTTTTATTCATACACTTATCATTTATGGTTTTTTGAAGCTGTTTCCCGCTTTTCGCTTCAATCTTTTTTTTCAAAAAAGGATTTCCACTACAATCGGGGCTAAAATTTTCAGGAGTATTTTCGCTTTTTGTTAAAATAGATTTTTCCTTTGTCAGAGTGGTGAAAATATTTTTTTGCTCAGTACAGACCGGAGGTTTGCAAACGCAATTCAACCTTTACGTACTTAAAAACATAAAGGGAGCTAAAAAATCCTTGTGTTCTTTGCGTTTAAAAACAATAAATCAAAAAAGTAATTTTATTTTTGCAACAAATTATTCGCATGCAAAATTATTTAGAATTCGATTTCAAAATTTCACCGCTTCAACCCTGGAACGAAATATTAATGGCAGAACTTATCGAAATAGGTTTTGACAGTTTCACGGAAGAATTGGAAGGTATTTTAGGATATATTCAGAAAGATATATTTAATGAAGATCAGCTGAAAGCAATTCCGCTTTTTGAAAATGAAAACGTGAAAATAGAATATACTTTTAAAGAAATGCCAAATATCAATTGGAATGAAGAGTGGGAAAAGAATTTCGAGCCTATTAACATAGATGACAAAGTATTAATCAGGGCAGAATTCCATGAATCTGTTCCGGGAATGCACGAGATTGTTATTCAGCCGAAAATGTCTTTCGGAACTGGACATCATCCGACAACCCATCTGATGATTCAGCAAATGATGGATATTGATTTCAATGGCAAAAAAGTCCTGGATATGGGCTGTGGAACCTCGGTTTTGGCAATTTATGCAAAGCAACAGGGAGCCGGAGATACCAAGGCGATTGATATCGATGAATGGTCAGTTGAAAATTCAAAAGAAAATGCTGTAAGAAACAGCGTTGAATTGGATATCGAGCAGGGAACTGCTGAAAATTTAGGAAAAGAAAATTATGATATTATTTTGGCAAACATTAATAGAAATATTCTGATTTCTGATATTCCGGCTTATGTTTCCGTTTTGAATGAGGGTGGGAAACTATTGCTTTCCGGATTGTGCTTCTTCGATGTTGATGATATTCTGGAAGTTTGTAAAGAGAACGGCCTAGAGCTTGAAAAACAGCTTCAAAGGGAAGAATGGGTAAGTTTGTTGCTTGAAAAATAATGAAACGGAATAGTATATGAAATCTTTATTTACCGTTTTATTTTTCTGCTTAATTCAGGTTGTTGTAGCGCAGGAACAGGAAATTGTTTATGCTAACGGGATTTTCAATTTTGAAGAACATACAACACAAAAAATATTTACAGATTGGGCCAGAGTGAGACAGTCACCAAATGTTGACTCACAAATTCTGGATTCTTTACAGGAAAATCAGCAGGTTTTAATTCTTAAACAAGACGAAACTATTCTCAAATTAGGAGAAAGAAGCTCAAATTGGTACAAAATATCCTATCAGAAAGGAGATAAGTCTTCTGAAGGTTATCTTTGGGGTGGAAATCTTTGCGTCGGTTACAGGAATAAAAACGGATTCGACTTTCTTTTTGGATTGACAAAAACCGTAAATAAAAAAGATAAAGAGTATCCTGATGTTATCATTAAGCAAAATATTGCTTCTGTAAAAGTGATTGAAGGAAATACTTTGGTTGATGAGATTTCCTTTGATACCGGTTCCGGTGAAAGTCTAAGTTACGGAACATTTAATATTGAAAGTAATCATCGGCTTCAAAATGTAGAGTTAACCTTAAAAGCAATGGTTTCCGGGGAGGCTTGCGGAATAGCCGGTTATGACCAGTACATTCTTTTTAAGGACAGGAAATTGATTGTTTTACCTCAATTGATGAATGTGGGTGATGCTGATATTTACTATCATTCCGAAGAATTTATTTTTCCCAATGATAAAGGCGGAATTTCAAATGCTTTTATTTTTAAAATGGAAGAAATGGAAAAAGATGATAAAGACAGGCAAAAGAAAAAACGTTCTTCGAAAACTTATCTTTGGGACGGAAATTCTTATAAATTGAAATAAGGTTTTAATGATAGAATAAGGGCCACTGTATATTTACGGTGGTTTTTTTATAATAATGAAGATGATTGTCATATTATTTCTGCTGTTTTCAGACTAAAGATTCGATATTATCTTTCAAAGGAATTATATGATGTTTTTCAGTTCATTTTTTCGTTATTAAGCTGTGATATAGTATAGGATGGGCTAACGCCTGTTTCTTTCTTAAATGTGGAGGCAAAAACATCCCGCGAAGAAAACCCGCACAGCTCAGCAAGATGGCTTATTTTATATAGCCTGTATTGTGGATTTTCGTACAGTTTTCTTGTGATATAATCTATTTTGAGACCGTTGATATAGCTGTTAAAGTTTTTTCCTTTGTGTTGTTTTATCACTTCAGAAAGATATTTAGGGTTAGTATCCATTTGATGGGCAAGTGAAGAAAGATCAATTCCTTTTTTCAGGTATTTCTCCGTATTTTCAAATTTTTCCAGCTTGGAGAGCAGTACAGATACGGTTTCGTCCGGAATGTTGGAAAAAGAAGGTCTTTTTATTTCGGACGAATTATTTGTGTATACTTTTTTATCCTTTTCGGAGTGGATTTTTTTTATCAGGGCTTCATAATTTTTATGAAGCTTTTTACTACTCCTTCTCTGGAATATATAGGCTGCTATTGCAGTAAGCAGCAATAATCCTGCTGCAGCCCAAATGATATTGCTAGTGGTTTGGGAATAGGTGTTTTTTTCTACTGAAACAAGCTGCTGTGAGCTATTATCTAAACTTTTTTTGGCCACTACACTGAGACTGTCGCTCAATCCAGCATACAAGCCTGTATATTTAGCCTGCTGGGCTACATCTTTCAGCTTTTCATAGGCGTTGGCAAGATTTGCATAAGCAATCATTCTTTCCCTTGGATTTTTTTTCTTTTTCTCCAGCTCAAGGGCTCCCTGTGAAAGTTCTATGGCTTTTTTGTAATCTCCTTTTTCCACATAAAATCTTCCTGCAGAGCTTAGTACCTGTATGTCCGAAATTTTGAAAACTTCAGGATGTGTTTTTTGATATCCTAATGCTTTTAGATAATAGGGCTCTGCAAGGTCCAGTCTGGGAGGAGTATGTATACCGGTATAAAAATTTCCTATACTGATGTTCAGGAATATAATCATATCGTATTTTTTAAGGTACCATTTTTTGCCGTCACCCATCTGCTCAGTTTCCCCGAGACTTTTTTTTAGGTATAATAATACCGAGTCTTGCGGTTTTTTAAAACTTTCATAATTACCGGCTATGTTCTGATAGGCTATGGAAATAGTATAATGCCGCAGATCGGGATCTTTGATCTGTCGTGCGGATGTTATTGATAAATGGTTTTCTTTGAAGGATTCTGCTTCCAGTCCCTGTGCAGCATAGATTCTGCTTTTATTGTTGTGAACGGCAAATAGAGCTCCAGTGTCCCCAAGTTTTTCTGCAAGTTTTTTGGCTTCTTCGTTGAAGTCTGTTGCTTTTTGATAGTCACTTTTATTAATATAATAATTTGCTAATGTATAGGCTCCTCTTGTTATTCCTTCCTTATAATGTAATTTTTGTGAGGTTGTATATAACTGTTGTATTACTTTGAAGTTTTCGTCACTGGTTTCTTGTTGATCAAGGTGGTCATACTGTTTTTGGATTTCCTTTTCAGTCACAGGAGTGCTTTGTGCACTACATAGCTGAAAAAAGAAGGCAAAAAATAAAAAAGAGAATAGAATATTTTTCATGATATGTTTTTATTGACGGCTGGTCTACTTTAGGTGTATCTTTAGTAAAGATGAAAGCTAATACATCTTTTAGAATGTTAGGAAATGGTAATGCAACCGCATTTATTCTTTCGTTTCATTTTTTTCATTATTCAGCTGGGATATGATATAGGACGGGCTCATACCTGTCTCTTTCTTAAAGGTAGAAGTAAAAACATCCCGTGAAGAAAACCCGCACAATTCGGCAAGATGACTTATTTTATACTGCCTGTATTGCGAATCTTCGTACAGTTTTTTTGTAATATAGTTTATTTTGAGACCGTTGATATAGCTGTTAAAGTTTTTTCCTTTATGTTGTTTTATCACCTCGGAAAGATACTTGGGGTTGGTATTCAGCTGATGGGCAAGTGAAGAAAGATCAGTTCCTTTTTTCAGGTATTTCTCCGTATTTTCAAATTTTTCCAGCTTGGCGAGCAGTGCAGATACCGTTTCATCAGGAATATTGAAGGAAGAATTCCTTTTCATTTCAGAGGAAGTAGTTACTTTCTTTTCTTTTTCAAAGCTGATTTTTTTTATCAGGGCTTCATATTTTGTATAAAGCTTTTTATTGGTATTTTTCCATGATATATATGTTGCTGTTGCGATAAGCAGTAATGCTCCTGCTACCACCCAGATGATATTCCGGGTGGTTTGAGAGAATTTATTTTTTTCAACTGACATGATCTGTTGGGAGCCTTTATTCACGCTTAATTTGGCGGTCATATTGAGGCTGTCATTCAGATAAGAAAACAAACTTGTATATTTAGCCTGAAGAGCCGTGTCTTTCAGTTCTTCATAGGAATTGGCAAGATTCATATAAGCAATCATTCTTTCCCTTGGATTCTTGTTATTTTTTTCCAGCTCGAGGACTTCCTGCGAAAGTTCTGTGGCTTTTTTGTAATTCCCTTTTTCCACATAAAATCTTCCGGCAAAATTCAGTCCCTGCATCTTTGTTTTTTTGGAAATTTCAGGATGTGCCTTTTGATATTCTAATGCCTTTAAGTAATAGGGCTCTGCCAGATCCAGTCTGGGAGGTGTATGTACACCGGTATAAAAATTTCCTATATTGCTGTTCTGAAATATAAGCCTGTCATATTTTATTACATACCATTTTTTAGCATCATTTATTTGTTCGGCTTCATTCAGGCTTTTTTTTAGATATAATAATATAGAATCTTTGGGTTTTTTAAAGGTTGTATATCGTGCAGCCATATTATTATATGCCATAGAAAGAGAAAAATGCCGCTGATCGGGATCTTTGATTTGCCCGGCAAACTTTAGAGACAGCCTATTTTCCTTGAAGGATTCTGTCTCAAAACCTTGCATAGAATAGAATACGCTTCTATTATTATGGACATTAGAAAGAGCTTTGGCATCCCCAAGTTTTTCTGCAAGTTTTTTGGCTTCTTCATTAAAGGTTATTGCTTTTTGATAGTCACCTACCGTAAAATAATAGTCTGTTAGCTTATCGGCTCCTCTTATTATTCCTTCTTGATAATTTATTTTTTGTGAGGCTTTATATAGCAGGAGTACTGCTTTAAAGTATTTCTCATTATGTTCTTGCTGGGCAAGATAATCATACTGTTTTTGAATTTCGTTTTCATTCAGCGGTTTATGCTGTGCACCGCATATCTGAAAAAAGAAGGTCAGAAATAAAAGAGATAATAAAAAATTTTTCATAATTATTTTTTTCATTATTTCAGACTATGGTAAGCCTGTTGTGTATTTTTCCGGTAAAGATAAAAAATCCCTATTTCTACTTGTGAATATGTTGCGTAAAATACCGTATTTATCGTGTTTTTTAGTGGTGTAAATTATTGAAAAACAATATTTTGTATGCTTTTTTACAATGTATTAAAGTTACAAAAAAAATAGAGACCATTTCAATAATTACCGCATTATTGTGTTGCGCTTAGATTATCAGTATTATAATATTGCAGGTGTATATAATATGTTAAGAGTTGATGTTTTGCACATCATATTGCAATCGCCAAGCTGAAAATTTGGCAGAGCCTATTGGGGTAGGTCTATTCAGTAATTGATAATCTAACTAATACAACCTGAAATCCACATGAAAATAAAGATAATTTAATATTAAACACATGAGAAGAATCCAATTTTTATTAATGCTTCTTATAGCGGGCATCAACGCTTCCGGGCAGATTGGTATCAATACTGAAACGCCTAAGGCAACTTTACAGGTTGTAGGGAAAAACAGTGAAATAACATCGCCCGACGGCATTATCGCTCCAAAACTGACAGGCGATGAACTTGCAGCGAAAGACACTGCTTACGGAAATGATCAAAACGGCACGCTGGTGTATGTAACTTCAGCAGTGACAGACCCTACAGACAAAACCATAAATTTAACCCGGTCGGGGTACTTTTATTATGATGCTGTAGCGGGAGTATGGCAAATCTTCGGAAGAGGAAATGAAGAGCCTTGGTACAGCAAAACCACCGGCACCGGAGCTACCACCAATTCAGAAAACATCTACCAGACAGGGCAGATAGGCGTAGGCTCTTCTACCATAGACACCAATGCGCAACTGGATGTTGCTTCCAGTACAAAAGGCGTTTTGCTTCCGAGATTAACGACGGAGCAAAGAGATGCTATCCCGGCAACACTTGCCAACGGATTGCTTATTTATAACGTATCTACCAACTGTTTCAACTACTATGACAGCACAGCTTCAAAATGGCTGAGCCTTTGCGGTACGCTCGACCCTGCAACATTTAATCTTGTAGACTGTACTGAGCCGAGCGGGCCTGCCGGGACTTACAAAAAAGGAACCTCACTAAACGCGGCCAATACATATACGCTTAAACTGAATGTTACTTCCCCGGGAACTTATACCATTCTGGTAAAAACCAACAACGGATATTCTTTTAGCAAATCAGGGACTTTTACTGAAACAGGAACGGTGAATATCGTTCTGGAAGGGCAGGGAGCGCCTACGAACGGGCCACAGACAGATGCCGTATCTTCTGTTGTGTTCAACGGAATAAACGTATCGCCACCCTGTACGCTTCCGGGTATCAATGTGGAAGGCAGCACGACAGAGTTTACCGTGAATTGTGCCGGAGCCACTCTACACGGAACTTATCTCCAGGGAATAGCTTTAGACGGGTCAGATTATATAGATGTTCCGGTTACCGCTGTTACAACTCCGGGAGCAGCAACGGTAGAAACAGCTGTTATCAATGGTATTAAATTCTCTTCAGGAAGTATTATAGTAGATGCCTCTACTACGTCCGTCAGACTGTACGGTTCAGGAACACCGGTTAGTACAGGAACCAATTCCTACAGCTTTACGGCTCCGGGGTCATCGGCCTGTTCCATATCTGTCGCGGTAGCATCTTCGGTGGGTACTTTTGCAAATCCGGCCAACAGATGCCTTGAAATTATGAATGCAGGAAGCACAGCCGACGGATACTACTGGATAAAAGATACTTCCAACAATAAATTCAAAACCTACTGTGATATGAGCAACGGAGGATGGACGCTGATTAACTCCCGTTCTGAAAGACAAATGCTTGTCATAGATAAGACACAGAATTTTGCTTTAGGAGCTCAGACGGCAGTAAATACTGTTACCACGCAAACGGGTGTTTTCAACGAGTATAATTTCTCCCTTCCTGCTTCGGTAACGAATAACATAAGCAATAATAACCCTGCAAAAGAGGTAAGAATGATTATAAAACAGCAGGGGCATACAGGGACTGCACTTACGGATGTTGAAAACAGTACGACGGCACCTGTCAATGATGGCTGGGCAAAAGAAAATTACCTGAATGTCAACAGTATTGGCGGAGGAAACCCGTATACAGGTAATTATGTAAGCCAGAATAATGTAGAAGAAGGTAAAATTTTCAATATACCTTTGACGAAACCATCTGCATCGAATTCTAATTATTTTTTCAACGGAACTGCTTTCCGGGTAAGTGTTCCGGGATATTATAATTCTACAGGTTTCTTTACCGGTTTTTATGGAGCCCGAAGCTATGTTGCCACAGACATTCCTGCGAACAATGTGACGTATACCTATACTTCTGATCCATCCAAAACGTTCACGTTTAAAAAATACGATATCAACGACTTGTTTGGTTTGTATATTAATAGTGAGCGGCAGCTGAACCATCATATTGGTACCTGCGGCAACAGTTCAGACGATTTTGGAGGAGCATCAGACTGTACGCAGGGATGGTCAAACTGGAGACCTCATAACTTCAACCTGAGAAGCGGCAATTATGAAGGACGGATTCTTCAGCTTTACGTGAAGTAAGGCAATGGTCTGTGACTGATAGCTGAAATGCACCATTCTGTAAACGACTGGACAAACCTTCGCAGGGCAGTCAAAAAGCCTCAACAGGAGATTCATTGCAGATAAGTAGCATCGGAATTGTTCCGGTGAAAGTAATAACAATGATGGATTACAAAAATATCCACCCAGGACAATGAGTGGAAAGGGGTTGCAAAGGCGGGATAGAAATATCCCGCCTTCTGCAATTTTATAAAAATATAATGAGACAGTATTTCAGGAATGGGCAATGCTCCTGAGATATGCTTTTTCAGAATGTACTCCCGGAAATGTTTATCCTCCGGTTACTTGGAGCCAGCACTTGCAGGAAGATGTGAAGCATGATAATGGCATAGCATTCCGTGTCTGTCTTTCTATGCTGGTTTCCTGCATAATTGATTTCTTGGAAATAAGGCACTTTACCATTTCAGGCTTGAGGGGAGTTTTTATCTCCGCTGAAAAATACACCTTATATCCGTCCCTTAAAATTATCAGGATTGGAAACCATCTGATATTGTTATAAGCTGTTTGAGGATTTTGGGTATATTGTCAAACTTTTACGGAAAGATGATTTTTTTTGAGACATTTTTCACAGGTCATCTTCCAACTGGTAATTTGTTACGATAAATACTGTATTTATCATGTTTTTAATTGTTTAAATAATTGATAAACAGTGTTTTGTTTGTTTTTCTTATCACCCGTTAAAGTTGCCGGAAAAAAGAGAGTATTTCAATAATTCCCGCATCAATATATTGTACCTTATATGTAAGTCTTATAATATTGCAGTCGCATTTAAGGATTCCGGAAGCGGTTTAGTTTAGTTCCTGCCAGGCAAAGATTCTAGAAGACAAATGATGAGCTTTCAACGATTAAATGTATTAAATAATAAGTAGTCTGTCACGAGACTGCTTTTTATAGGTACCAGCAAATTATTATCAGCATTGATGCTGAAAGATTTGAAAAAATAGAATGAACAATTTGTAACTTATTAACAACGCAAAAAAACACAATGCCCTTTTTAATTTTTGAAAATTTCCATTTTCCCGACTGGGAAATGCGGCCATACGTATAAGCAATATGCAGATATGCCGTAATGGCTTGGGTAGCACATGTTTCACACCAAGCTAAAAATCAAACCGTTTTTTTACCGTACAGGAAGCAGAAATAATAATATACTGCTACTGAGATAACCCGAAGAACACTTTTTAGGATAAAAAAATCAATATACAAACAATGAAAAAAAACATCATTCTTTTAGGAGCTTTAATAAGCTCAGCTGTCGCCTACGCTCAGGTGGGCATCAATACTGAAACACCTAAGGCAACGCTGGACATTACAGCAAAACCGGCAGACCTTACCAAAGTGGACGGCTTAATCGCCCCGAGATTAAAAGGCTCTGATCTGAAAGCCAAAGACGGGCTGTATGAGACGCCGCAGTCCGGAACCATCGTGTATGTTACCGAGGCTTTGGCAGCAGCAGATACCACAACCAAAACCGCAAACGTGACCGCTTTGGGCTATTATTATTTTGATGGCGAAATATGGCAGGCCTTCAAAGGTGCCGCAGCTGGTTTGGAACCGTGGAATGTGGAATCTACCACCACCCCTGCCACGGCCAACAACCAAAACATCTACCAGAACGGTAATTTAGGTCTGGGAGATTTCTCAACTGCCAACCCAATCGCAAAATTAGATGTGCGTGGTGCTGTTCGCGGGGGAGTGCCACACGCAGAAGAACTAAACGGTACATCACCAATAGGCGTGAATTCGGTAGCTTTTGGTACTCGTACTAAATCTAACGGATTAGGCTCAATTGCAATGGGTTATGAAACAACTGCTGGCTTGGGCAGCATTCCCGAAGATGGCAGCGCCGGTGCTGTAGCAATGGGCTTTAATACAACCGCTACCGGACAAGGTGCAGTCGCTATGGGCGAATACACAAACGCCAGCGCAAGAAATACATTTGCTATGGGGTATCAAACACATGCCACTGGATTTGGTTCAGTAGCTCTGGGTGTTGTCAGCACTGCCTCCGGACAAAGTGCAATTGCTACGGGTCATAATACAGAGGCCATCGGAAATGGTTCAGTCGCTATGGGTGAAAACACAATCGCCAGCGGCCTCTCTTCATTTGCAGTGAATAGAGGGGGAGTGGCAACCGGAGATTACTCATTTGCTGCAGGTTTACAAACAAAAGCTAACGGATATTCTTCAACCGCAATGGGTTTTGCTACAGAAGCCAACGGGTGGAATTCAACTGCTATGGGTTATTACACACACGCCAATGGAAGACTTTCATTCGCTATGGGTACTAATCTGGTGGCGGCGTCCCATTATGAAATTGTAATAGGGGTTGGCAATGCAATACGCACTACTGCCTCCGCTGAATCTGATTTTGAACCGACAGATGCTTTATTCCAGATAGGAAATAGTATGACGACTTCTAATAGCAACGCCCTTACCATCCTTAAAAGCGGTAAAACGAAAATAGGCGGCAGACACACGACCAAACCCGATTTAACCCTAGAAGTAGAAGGGACAGACGGTATGAAAGTGCCGGTGGGTACAACGGCCCAAAGACCGGCAACAGCAGCATTCGGCACATTGCGCTATAACACGACAACAGGGCGTGGCGAGATGTATGTGAACGATGCAAACGGTGACGGCACGCAGGGTGATGCCGGCTGGAGAGCATTTTAATTTATACACAGAATACCTGTCAGGTTTCCAAAAAAGCCTGACAGGTATACATGTGAAAACCTATTGCAGCAGCTCCCCGGGAATTATGAAACCGTGAAGGCAAAAGGAGTGAAAGCTATTGCCATATCAGCAGGTGAAGATGAAAAAGGATATAAAAAAAGTCAAAGGATTTTCTTTGGAAGTACACACTAAGTCCCCAATCCGGTAATTTTCTTTCATAATTTTTTACTCTAAAATTGCTTCAGGTTGGGGATTTTTATAAAGGATGTTGTCGACATATAAAAAGTAGTACCGCATTTCCCCAAAAGAAGTTCTGGAAATATTGCAAGAAGGCTTTAATTTTTATCCCGCAGATGTTTGGTATTATGAAATAAACAAAACCTGATAGGGATTGGGAGCCGTTCTGTTTCCTGAATGTGAAAATGATAGGGTAAATGCTAAGCACATCCGGAAAATCCCTGGGCAATCAACACAAATACATAATAATAAACAATTGTAGAAAAATGGATCATCACTTTAGAGATATACATATAGGTACACTGATTAAAAAGCGTGTCGCGGAATCAGAAATAGAAATATCCCGTATCTGCAATCTCCTTGCGTGCACAGTACAGGAAGCAGAACATATGTTTTCACAGAAAGATCTGCCGACGGATGTTTTGCTGAAATGGAGCAGGCTCCTGGAATATGATTTTTTCAGACTCTATTCCCAGCATTTAATTCTGTATGCTCCTCCTTCGTCTGTAGATTACAATAAAACCACGGAAGAGAATAAAAAGAAATCCACACTTCCTCAATTTCGAAAGAACCTTTATACAAAAGAAATTATAGAATTTATGTTAGAAAAAATCAGAAAAAGGGAAATGACAATGCGGCAGGTTATGGATAAATATAAGATACCCAAAACTACCCTTTATAAATGGATGAAAAAATATTGAGAATCAAATGTAATAATGGAAACAGGAAATTACATAATAGCGCTCTTGGTATTTTGATTTTTTGAAAGAAAAGAGAACTGAACTATGGCTAGAAAACACTATGGAAAAAATAAAACCGGATTACAGAAGTATTTATACAGATTTGATTAATGAAAAATTTCCTGAAAAGAAACAAGAATATCTTCCGATATTATGTAAGGAAAACTTTACAATGTTAGATGTTATTAAACTAAATCAAAGACTTTTCAATAAAAAAGATAAAGAAATTCTGAATTTTAATCAGCAGCATCGTTCATACGACAGGAAAACGATACTCGAGATTTTAGATTATCAAAAAAAACAAAAATTAAATAATACTCAATTGGCAAATCATTTCAAATTGAGCCGAAATACTATAGCAAAATGGAAAAAAATATATAATATAACATAGGCTCTTACTATTGAGTAAGGTGGATATTAAAAAAAGAAAGGATATTAAACTCGATACATTCAAATGATTGGAGTGTATTTTATTGATTTATAATAATATAACATTATGTTTTAAAGTAGAATCCTTTCTGGGTCATTCTGACGAACGAGATATATTAATGTTCTGTCCGTCTTTATTTAGATAATAAGATATAAAACGCAATCAATTCAGATAATGACATAATCTTACAGCTGTGCGTTTAATGAAGATATAATAAATTAACAATTAATGCGTTATATAGATATAGAATCCGGTAATGTGCCGGAAAACTTAATACCCTCCTTATTCCAACACCCGATTTTAGCACATCTGTTTGTTCGCGTCAGGTAGATCAAACAAGATATCTTATGTCACAAAAAGTAAAATTCTCATCAGCTTCTGGTTCTCGTTTTTATGCAACTCTCAGGAGCAGAGTAGATCAGTTTTTCAGTCAGCATCAATTAAGTCAACATGCCAATGCCCACATGTGGGGTAAAAGTGTATTTTTCCTTGCAGGTTTCACCGGAATTTACCTTATAATTATTTTGGGCCCGTTGCCTATCTGGATGCTTTTACCACTTGCAGCAGTTCTGGGTATGTTCAGTGCCTTTGTAGGCTTCAATATATGTCACGACGCTATACATGGCGCCCTTTCCGGTAATAAAAAAGTGAATAAACTGTTTGGGTTTATTTTTAATCTGATTGGAGCCAATCCTTATGTTTGGAGCATCACCCACAATGTGGTTCACCACACTTATACAAATATTCCCGGGCATGATGAGGATATTGAGGTAGCGCCGGGATTAATCCGGATTGCTGAAGAAGACCAAGTGAATCGCATTCAGCGATACCAGCATTGGTATGCTTTTCCGCTTTACAGTCTGGCCTCTCTGTCATGGGTGTTCCGTAAGGATTATGCGAAATTTTTCCAGAAAAAAATTGGCACACATCAGAGCAAACATCCTAAGCTGGAGTATTTCAATTTATTTTTTTATAAAACGCTCTATTACTTCCTTTTTATTGTATTACCGCTATTGGTGCTGGATGTAAGCTGGTGGCAGTTTTTGATCGGCTTTCTGCTTTTGCATATTGCCGAAGGCTTGACGATGGGACTGGTATTTCAGCTGGCCCACGTTGTTGAAGGTACCAATTTCCCGGTGCCTAACGAAGCCGGGCAGATGGAGGAAGCCTGGGCGGAGCACCAGATGCGTACAACAGCGAATTTTGCAACGCACAATAAGCTCGCGGCATTTTTCCTTGGTGGATTGAACAGGCAGATCGAGCATCACCTGTTTCCTAAAGTCTGTCATATACATTATGGAGAGATCTCTGTTATTGTGAAGAAGACAGCGATGGAGTTTAATTTGCCTTACAATGAAAATAAGAGCTTTTTATCTGCGCTGCGCTCGCATTTTCTAACGCTGAAAAAATTTGGCAAAGAAGCGAAAGCCAATTAACGAAAGTATAAAAATTCAAACTTTTTAAATAGTAGAGTTACACAAATTAACAATTCTATTTAGTTATTATAATAAGGATCATAGAGTTGCTGCCTTTGTTAGTACAGATTTTTTATACTCTTTATCTTTAAGAGTATGAAAAAAGATAAGAAAAAATTTTCAAGATCCAAGTGGTATTTTTACAAAAAGGGAATATTCTGCTTTAAAATCAAACTATACATGTCCCAATAGTAAAAGTTTGGGGCATGTATTTGTATAATATAAAAAAAAGAGACAACTATCAAATAGTTGTCTCTTTATGTGAGCGCGAAAGGATTCGAACCTTTGACCGTCTGCTTAGAAGGCAGACTCCTGTCATTTTTACATTTTAGATTAATGGTGCAAACATAAAAAAAATGTAAATCCTTAAAAATGCTTAAATATTTTATAAACTCTCATCTACGGGAACTCATAGGAGAATCTTTGGCTGTAACTTTGGAAACATGGTTTGATTAGTTAACTGTTGGTGGATTTAAAGACTTGGTAAAAATAGTTCCACTAAACAGGAGATATGACAGGTATTTTGAGGAGTTGTTGAGATTTTCCAGAACACACCCAAATTATAAAGCTATTATTACAGATAAAAATTCTTTATAAATCAAAAGACAGGCATAGACCTTATACAGTGTTTAGAACAAGTAATTCCCTCCAAATTTCAGAGGGAATTTTAGTATCTATATATTCGTAATGACACATAAGGTATATTTTATATTAACTTATTGATAATCAATATTTTTATTGTTGCAAATGGCGGATTGAATTTTAATCAGTTAGTAGCTGTTTTCAATGCTTAAAATATGCTTTAATTTATGTGTAAAATTCTGCTACCTCAAAAGTATTAATAAATACGTTTTTTCATCACTCTAGTTCAATAGGGTTATGTCCTTTTTTCTCTGTTTCACTTATTTTTGGTCTGGTCTGGTCTTGTGAAAATACAGTACCCATACTTTCTAACTCACGTTTGGCATTTGCTCTAAAATTTGCTCTTGCTTCTGATAATTCTTTTTGTGTGACTAACTTAGCCCCTTGGTATCGTACTTTTTTTATTGTAATGGTTTTACCTTTTAATTTAGAACTAGATACTGATTTTACTAATTCATAATCATAATCTCCGGTTTTGTCAGTTATTTTTACGATTAATCCAGGCAGACCACTGAATTTGTATGGACCATAAAGAAAAGGAATTTCGGTTGAATACCAAGCTATCCAGTCTCTACCTTTATAATTTACTTCTGCTTTTTTACAGTTAATAGAGTTAATTACTTTTGTCTCATTAATTAGCTTCCAATTACGAATTACTGGACTATTGTATGATAGCAGGGTCATCCCTACTGATTCGTAAAATTCTGAATTTTCATTTGTTTGAATAATTAAAAAGTTAGACCTCGAGGCAGGAATACCACTTAAATCAATAACATTACTTTTTTTATTATATGCTGCTGAAAAAGCAGAATCAAATTTCAGTTTATTTTCACTACTGAAAAAAGAACGTTTATCGGTTATTTGTAATGAATATAGTTCTTTGATAATGTAATCTCGATTTAGAGTATTAGGCTTGTACTGAAGTAAATAGGTAAATTCACCCCTTAAAGAATCACTCATAGCTGTCTGAGAAAACGAAATAGAGAAAATGAATAAAAATATAATTGTTAAAGTTTGTTTTTTTATAAAATTCATAATTTATCATTTACAAGAAACGTTCAAAAAAACTTTGTATACACTCTGTTTTAATTGTAATTAAACAAGTAACTTTTCAAAAGTAAATACAAATTATTTTTGGAACGATTTCTTTTTTAGATTCATCTAATTAATCAAGTTTTATTCTTTATATCCATTGTGGTGAAATAGTTAAGGAGTATATGGACTGTCATACATACAGTAATTACTTTGAATATTTGACCCCCAAGTATTCCATTGACCTTCAGACCAATCTTGGCAAGTATATGCAGATATGCAAGATACTACTACTGTTCTACACTCAGCAAAGAATACTGCTTTAGCTTTAGTCTTAGTATTTTTTTTTGACAAGGCAGCTTTTTTAGTAACCGTTGTAACTTCTTTTGCTTTAGAATCTACTTTCTCCACGTTTCCTTTGGCACTTGCAAAACCCGCTATACCAACCATAGCAATAAATAATAATTTTTTCATGATTGTAATAAATTTAAAAATTGAAGATCAAATATATGAATATAAGTCAATAAAAAAAGAAATATTTTATTATGTTAAGTGATTTATAATTAATAACTTATGATAGCTTGAGCATCATGCATTATTTCATTTTCACATGAAATATTAGTACTTAAATTCAGTTTTGGAATTGATTTTAAGAATAGCCAATTTAGATAAATCAAATAGCAATAATAGAACTGTGGCTTTATCCAGAATGTGAAACCCCGTTTTAACAGTTGAAACAGCTTTTATATATGGCTTAACTACCTTTGATTTTGGTGATGCTCCCTCTCAGAAATTTAGTTTTTTTCTATGGTCTGTGGCAGAAAACTAATTTTAAAGTTTTTTGTAAAAGTAAAATGTTGATGAAATTTGTTAAAAAAGTAGAAGAGTTTGAATTTTGTTAAGATAATTTTAGATTCCTTTTACTACTGTTTACTATAATACCTGACCCTAAACCAGACCTGAGTAAAAATAAAAAAGTCTCTACATTATTGTAAAGACTTAATTATCAATAAGTGAGCGCGAAAGGATTCGAACCTTTGACCGTCTGCTTAGAAGGCAGATGCTCTATCCAGCTGAGCTACGCACCCTAAAAATACATTGTTGTCGGGGCGGCAGGATTCGAACCTGCGACCTCCTGGTCCCAAACCAGGCGCGATGACCGGACTACGCTACGCCCCGATTGGGTCATCTTTTTAACAAGAATTACCTTGTTTTTTGTGGGTGCAAATATAGAATGTTTTTTTGAATTATAAAAATAAAATACGAAATAAATTTTCATTAATATTTCGATGTTAGGGTTTGTCAACTTTACATGATTAATAACCATGATGTTAGCTTGAATTGTTTTTACTGAAAAAAACTTTGGTTAATATAATATTGAGGGTTAGGAAAGTTTTATATCAAATGAATTTCGAAGATTAATATCAATAGACGTAACTAAATATCATTGATGTATTTTAGATTAGAAATAAGGAGAATTGACAGTCTAAAAACACAAAAAACTCACAATTTTTATTGTGAGTTTTTTGTGAACTTGGAAGGACTGTCATCGAACACCTTACTTCGCTATCTTGAGTGGATTTTATGAATATATTGTTGATTTGTATTGTATTTTTATTTAGACAGCTCGAATCCTTTTATCATGTTAATTTTACTAAGTTTTCGGACTTTTCGGATTGTCAAAATACGCATTTTTTAGATTGGAGTTGGTTTATTATCAACTCAATCTAGCTTATAAAAGGAATGTACAGTAGAATGTTTCTTTTTATTTCCTTTCTTGTTTCTACCTTTCCAATTTGAGTTGGTAACTGTTTAAAAAAACAGAGATTCTGTTACAACTTCCCTTAATCCAGCTACTCCTGTTGTGTTCGTAGTTCTGAACTTTGTCATAGAAAATAAAAGAGCATGAATATTTTTAAAATATTGACAACCGCAGGACTTGTAGGCATGTACTCACAAGCAATAGCAGGCAGTTTTGATGAGGCTGGATATCAAAAATCTTTTGATTTAAATACTGTAATTGTAACCCCAAAAAATCATATCACAATGGACACTATCAAATCCGAACAGGCAATTATTGATCTTGCAGGTCATAAAGTTTCTGTGTTAAAAGATGGACTTTATGACCGATTCCGCTCAAATCCGCCATTACCTGTCATTGAAAAAGAAAGACCGGATATTGATCTTAGCTGGTTCAAAACCATCCGGAAAGAGAAAAAATACGTTGGATTTACAACTTATTCTCCTAATTTTTATTACAGCAACAGCAGTATCACAGCAATTTATACGGCTGATATGAAAACCCTGAAAAAACTGATTCCCGAAGAAGTACGTGATATTGTAAAACCAATTTCCATAACACCGGGACGAGGGCTAATTGCTATAACAGCCTATGCGTATCATTATTGTGATAATGATTCCTATAACGAGTTATCGATTTCTATTGTTACGACCAAGCCTGACACAGGAAACTGGGGTGTATTTTCTTTGCTGGGAGAAGTAAAAAATAAAAGTCTCTGGGGGTACGTTGTAAAGCTTCCCGTAGATACAGAGCTTGCCAGAGTGCGGGGGGTAGTAGGGTATAACTTGCCGAAATGGTTGATCCCGATGGATTATAGTGACAAAGGAGACGCTATGAACTTTACTTTTTATGATGAATCGGGTAAGCCGGATTTTTCGATAGGAGGAAAAAAATTAGATATTGAGAGCACAGAGCCTGAAATCGTCCGGTCCAACTTTATCAACCTGGATAAAAATGGGCAACTAACCCACGGATACACAGATGTACGGGCACTGAAAAAAGCGACCAGTAAAAAGAAAGAAGATGTGAAACTCAATCTTACTGAGGGTCCGTTATCGAAATTCATTAAATCATTGGATCTGGGAAAATTGATGAGATATGATTATCAGCCGGAATTTCAGGCCGCATTGTACACTCCTGAACCGTTCGATAAAACAAAGAAATAACAGGTTTAAACTTTAAAGATAAAGACTATAATAATGGATTTTGCAAGCATATTTCAGTCACAAAAAGAGTTTTTTAATTCGCATCAAACAAAAAGGGTTGCTTTTCGAAAGGAAACTCTGTTAAAGCTAAAGAATCTCCTGAAATCAAATGAAGAGCAGCTTTATGAAGCCATTTATAACGATTTTCGCAAAGGAAAATTTGACACCTTTCTTACAGAGCTCAATCTGGTGTATAATGAAATAGATTTTTTTCTAAAAAATTTGGACAAGCTGAGCAGGCCCAAAAAGGTCAAAACAGTACTAAGTTTGCAACCCGGTAAGAGTTATATTCATTATGACCCTTTAGGAGTTACACTTGTCATTGGCGCATGGAACTACCCTTATCAATTGACATTGAGCCCTATGGTGAGTGCCATTGCAGCTGGAAATACCTGTATCATCAAACCCAGTGAACTTCCCGAAAATACGATGCATCTTTTAGCAGATCTTATTAACAATAATTTTCCATCAAACTATCTCTATGTCGTGCAGGGAGGCATTCCGGAAACAACAGAACTATTGAAACTTCGGTTTGATAAAATATTTTTCACAGGGAGTCCAAAAGTTGGGAAGATCGTTTATGAGGCTGCCGCAAAAAACCTGGTTCCTGTTACGTTGGAGCTTGGAGGAAAATCACCAGCCATAGTCACGGAAACTGCAGATCTTAATGTTGCTGCAAAAAGACTGGTCTGGGGAAAATTCCTGAATGGCGGACAAACCTGTATTGCACCCGATTATCTGCTGGTAGAGGAATCAGTAAAACCCCAACTTCTGCAATTGATTAAAGAAAAACTTCAGGAAACCAATTATTCAGATGGCGCGGAGTATTATACGAGTATAATTAATAAACGGAATTTTGATCGTATCCTTGGCCTTGTTGATGATTCAAAAATTGTATTCGGAGGAAAGTATAATGCAGATTCGCTTTATATTGAACCTACCATAATGGATAATGTAAATTGGGAAGGTCCGGTAATGCAGGAGGAAATATTTGGTCCTGTTTTACCTGTCGTATCATACAACAATTATGATGATATTCTTCATAAAATAATTGAAAGGGAAAAACCCTTGGCCGCTTATTTGTTTAGTAATAGTGAAGAAGAAAAAGATAAGCTTTTAACATTGGTTTCTTTCGGTGGTGGATGTATCAACGATACACTGATGCACATTACTAGCGATTATCTGCCTTTCGGAGGTATAGGAAACTCGGGTATAGGAAATTATCATGGCGAATTCGGTTTCCTTACATTCTCCCATCAGAAATCAGTGATTGACAAAACAAACTGGGGTGAACCGGATTGGAAATATCCCCCTTATACAGATAAAAAAATGCACTGGCTAAAAAAGGTGATGTAACTTTATGCAGCTGGTTTCAAAAAATATAACAATATGCAAACAATATTAGGAGCCAACGGTCAGATTGGCGAAGAGCTCGCAAGAGAGCTTAAAAGAAATTTTACTTCATCTATACGAATTGTCAGCAGGGATGCAAAAAAGGTAAATGATACGGACGAAGTCTTCTCTGCAGATTTATCCATTCGCGATAAAGCAATTGAAGCAGTAAAAGGCAGTGAAATTGCTTATTTCACATTAGGCCTTCCAATCAGCTCCGACCTCTGGGAGAAACAGTTTCCGCTTATCCTTCGTAATGTAATTGATGCCTGTAAGATCAACAATACAAAACTTGTATTCTTTGACAATACGTATATGTATCCCCAGGATGATCATGTATTGACAGAAGAAACAGCTTTTGCACCTGTGGGAAGAAAAGGAAGAGTCAGAAGAAAAATGGCCGAAATGGTGTTGAAGGAAATTGATTCTGGTGAGCTTGAAGCCGTGATCTGTCGTGCTCCCGAATTTTATGGCCCCGGCAAAACGCAGAGTATTACCAATACCTTGATTTTTAACAATATTAAAGATGGTAAAAAGCTAAAAATACCTTTGAGCGCAAATAAGAAAAGAAGCCTGATATGGACTCCTGATGCGAGTCGTGCCACTGCTTTGATCGGAAATACTCCTGACGCATTTGGTCAGACATGGCATCTCCCGGTGGATAAAAGCCATCCCACCTATAAAGAGTTTATCAGAATTGCTTCAGGAATTTACAGCAGAGATCTGAAATATTCTGTTGTTCCAAAATTGATGTTCAAAATAGGATCACTTTTCAACAAAAGTGTAAAGGAATTGCTGGAGCTTCTTCCAAGGTATGAACATGACAATATATTTGATGATTCAAAATTCAGAAAGAAATTTCCGGATTTTCAGGTTACAACGTATAGACAGGGAATCGGAATCATAAAAGACGAACAGTTTTCAGGGAATAAAATAATTAAGTAAATTAGTCATGTATAAATCTGAAAATCAGCATATGAAAACTCCGGAGAAAGTATCATCAATAAGTACGCTTCATCAATTTTTAGGGCTAAAAAGGCCTGCGAACCCGTTGATCAGTGTATTTAATTTTGATGATGTCAAACTGGAACCGGAAACCATTCTCAGCGCCATAACCACTGACTTCTATGTCATTGCTTTAAAAAAAGACTGCGCCGGAGGAAAATGCAGATATGGCCAGCAATATTATGATTTTGATGAAGGTATTATGTATTTTATTGCCCCGCATCAGGTTCTTCAGTTTGATGATGTACTCCTGAATGGAGTAAAAGGGTTTGCGCTGGTGGTACAGCCGGATTTCCTACATGGATATGGGCTGGCAGCCGATATTAAAGAATACGGTTATTTTTCCTATACGGCCAATGAAGCACTGCATCTCTCTGAAAAGGAGGAGAAAATAATTTTTGATATAATAGATAATGTAGGTGGAGAAATAGATGGTAATATGGATACCTTTTCACAGGATTTACTGATATCAAATCTTGATCTGTTGTTGAAATATTGTGACCGGTATTATAACCGCCAGTTTCTGACCAGAAAGAAAGTGAATAGTGATCTTCTTTCAAAATTAGAGATGTTATTGGATGATTATTTCAAAAATGATACATTAATCATTAGCGGTATACCCTCAGTTCACTCCGTTGCTGAGCAGCTGCACCTGAGTGCCAACTACCTGAGCGATATGCTAAGGGTTCAAACAGGGCAAACCACACAGCAGCATATCCAGAACAGGTTAATCGAAAAAGCAAAAGAATTACTCTCGACTACCTCAATGTCGGTATCTGAAATTGCCTATCAGCTTGGATTTGAACATCCGCAGTCTTTTCACCGTCTTTTTAAAAGCCGTACTTCTCTTTCTCCATTAGAATTCAGATCATCATTAAATTAATTCAGATCGATTTAAAAGAAATTTGAAATACAGAGATTCGGTTACAAATTTCCATAATTAAGCTACTGTTAAATCATTCTATATTGCGAATTTTAGAGTAGTCAAATATAACGATCCATGAGAAAGCTTTTATTAATAGTTACCAATGTCGATAAGTACGCAAGTGGTCTGCCAACCGGGCTGTGGCTCAGTGAGCTGACACATATTTATCATAAGGCCAAGGATAAAAATTGGAACATAACGATAGCAAGTCCGAAGGGCGGTCATGTACCTATTGATCCTGAGAGCCTGAAACCGCTTGTTCTTGACAAAATATCAAAAGATTATTATAAAGATCCAATATTTATGGATGAGCTGAATCACTCAAAAAATCTCTATGAGGTAATTAATGATTCTTTTGATTGTGTATATCTTGCTGGTGGTCATGCTACCATGTATGATTTTCCGGATGATGAGAATATTCAAAAAATCATCCGCAAACAATATGAAAGTAGGAAAATGGTCGCAGCAATCTGTCATGGGGTAGGTGGGTTATTAAATGTTAAGCTTAATAACGTTGAATATCTGATCAAAGGAAAATCAATTACTGGCTTTGACTGGTTTGAAGAAACAATTGCCAGAAGAAAGCAGGAGGTACCATTCAATCTTGAAGCTGCCATTAAAGAACGGGGTGCTAACTTAAAAAAAGCTTTTATTCCGATGACCTCCAATGTAGTTGTTGACGGTAATTTGATAACAGGGCAAAACCCGTTCAGTTCAAAGGAAATGGCAAAAGTAGTTGTTGAGGAACTTGAAAAAATATAAACTTTGATGACCTGAATAGGGTTATCACTCATACTATTAATCATTAGAATTTTAATTATGGTAAACAATATTAAAGCTGAAAATGATCTGCAGATCCTTTCAGTATCAGGGAATTTTTGAAGGGGTTGAATAATAGCGGTGGCAAACCACTAGAAACATAACTCCACAGGAAGCCAGACAGGTTTTGGTTGATGCGCAAAATTCTGTTGAGGTAGACTACAGTGATATAGTAGAAAAACAATTTGGAAGATCTTATAAATCAGAGGTTATTGTCAAAAAATTTAAGGAAATAAAAGTGGCTGTGCGACTGGCTTTAAAATTGAGCCTGCAAGTGTGACACCCTGACTTTCAAACTTTACATCTTGAATCGTAAAGCCAGTTGATTGAGAAAAAATCATTTCTGGTAAAGCTATTAATAGCAACCAAAGAAATAATTTAGAAAAAAAGGTGAAGGAAACACATTCAGCGGCAAAAAATGCACAGATTTTCAAAGCAATCTTTGTGTATCAAGCTAAACCATTCTTTGATTCTAGTCGTTAAATTTACAGATACAGATATGATTTCTGTGCTAAGCTAACGGAGGTTATTACTTGTAATAAGTAAAAAAAATAAATCCTTAACAGACTTGACGTGCTTTCATAGGCAGTTTTTTTGTATACTTTTAATCAAGTAACTGCATAAAACTTGCTCCAATAACTTTCAATGTGTCGTCAAAGCGTTTCCAAACCCTTAGATATCTGAATTTTCCTTCTATTGGTGTTCCCATCATTTTTCCTTTCGCTGTCATTGTAACGATTGAAAGTGCTGTGTCGCCCATTATTTCAATGTTGTCAATTTCTGTTGAAGCGTCTTCAATGATCATTGTTTTTGCTTTATGTGCATACAAATCCATTTCTTTAGTTAGAATTTGTCCTGTCGGTGCAAGTGCAACCAAATCATCATGCAATAGTTGGTTAAGTATGTCCACATCACTTACAAGTTGGGCCGAAAAAAGTTTGTTTTCCGCTTCAACAACATTTTCTCGGGTAATTTTTATTTTGTCCATATTCTGATTTATTTGTTTGTTGTCATTTCCTCAATTGTTACAGTCGCATTAGATGTTTGTCTGTCCATGGTAATTTTCTAAAACTAAGCGGATGTCCACACAAAAGTTGATAAAAGATCTGTCGCAACGACTTCAGAAAACAAATTTAGCCAAAATGACTTTTGTTGTAATCAAAAGTGATCTTGTTTTTTTAGTTTTACGAAGCAGAACAGGAACACGAAAGAGAAGCCCTGATTTTCAGGGGTGTATTTTGTGTTGTTTCCATTATCACATTTAAAAGATAAGGGAGTTTTATATTATCCTGTAAAGTGGGAAACTTTGCGGCGCTAATTTACTTCACTCTTTTAAAAGCCGTTTTCATAAACCCATTCTTGTTGACGGAAATTTTTCGTTCTAATAATTGATAGATGGAATTAAAAGTTTTTATGAAGCGGTCAGGAAAGATGATTTGGCGAGCAATACCGTAGAAATATGTGTGATTGCTTTTGGAAACGGGGTTAAGCAGATCATTCAGTTTGCTTCTTTAAAGCGTCAGAAAGAACAGTTTAAGAGAATGTTGCTTAAGGCCGAGGGAGAATCTCCAATTGGTGAGGCATTGGATGCAGGATTGGAAATACTGGATGAAAGGAAAAAGAAATATAAAGAAATAGGAGTACAGTATTACCAGCCATGGATGGTTTTGAAGACATCTAAAAGCAGGCTTAGCGGACTTTTAATGCCTGAAAACGGTAGGAGATTTCCTTCAAAATTTCTATGATGCCAATGCTGTGAAGGATATCAGCATTTTATTAAAATATTTAGATAAATAAAGTATAATGCGTCAAGTTTTGTCGCTCTACAAAATATCTTTGACTTAAAATTAAAACGATATAATAATGATGTATTAATTAATATTCATACAGCTTATAAATGTATAAATTTTGCCTGAAATTATTTCGAAATGTTAAAAAACTGTTAAATTTTAATTTTTCTATTTAGCAGTCATTTTTGAATGAAATAATTTAATACATTTGAAATAACAAAACACAAATAGCCAATATGAAATATAAAAATTCCAACATTAATTCCCTTTTAGATTTCTGATTTCAGGAATATCTAATACAGCACGTTTAATCACTAAACACAATACCTAATAACTCAGAATGCATCATCAGGTTGCTACATGCCGCATCATGTTCTGTGGCCTTGGTGTACGCCAAGAAATCACTTTAGAATTTTTTCTAAAGAGAAAAAGAAATTGAATTCCTAATTATTGTAATATCACTTAGAACAATTTTAACATTTATGACACCAATATCATATATTTTTACAGAATTAAACAAAATACAGGCACAGCTTCCTGGTGAAGCCTTTGGTCCGGTAGGAACAGGTACTGCTTCTGAAAAACAATTTAATCTTACAAATATTTTTAAAACACTACCTAACGAAATCCCAAAAGCTTTTGCTGTCACTGATGGAATTTTGTTTATCGTACCTCAAAAAGACAGTGCGGACTTAGTCAATATTTTTCTGAAACCGACTAATCCTGTAGAGATAGGGATTAAGATTAAATACTATGTATATAGAGGGATAAAAAAAGGAAACTATTTTCAAGCAGGAGGAAGTTCTGTGGATGAATTATTAAAGAAAGAAGACTCCAATATACTTCCTTTCCTAACTAAAATTTGGGATGAGTTTTTAGAGTTTAACCAAATACCAGCTGCTAATGCCAATACAGTTCCTTTTGAGGCAAATAAAATCGGTTTTTCCCCTGCTATTCCGGCAAATTATCAAGCTTTTTTTACTAAGAACCAATACACCTTACCAAAAGTAAAAATAGGAGATCATATAGGGGATTTTGAGGCAGAGTTTGGCTTTGAAGTAGTCGTAGATGAAGGAGATTTTTCCCAAGACCATACTGATACAGGTTTTGACTTTAAGCAGGATTATTTTACGGCCAGAAAATGTGTTTTAAATCTGGATAAAAATAATGATGCTAAAGATTACGGAAATTTACCTAATGATCCTGATTTTGAGAAGGTATTTAGAGAGAGTGTATATTTATTTTTAGATCCGGTTGCTTATTACGGAGCACATCTTACAGACATAAGCACAGACAATAAAAGAGGAAGCATAATAAATAATGGAACACCCACTACACCTTATAAAACTCCTGAGGAGATTTATACAAATGTTGTAAATAAATTTTACAATAAGAATAAAACTTATATTTATATAAAAAGTAATAGAGGAAGATCTTTTAAATTTTATAAAAATGAAAATGAAAGAATTTATTACCAATGTACAGATGTTAATCAAACACCTTCCAGTTCATGGACACCAACATCTTTTTTGACAAATAAATGGCCCCTGATCATAAAATCTGCAATTGATGAAAAATATGGAATTTCATTAGGTTCTTCAGATAAAAATATAGCTTACATACATTCATTATTCTTTGAAGAAGTAAAAATTAGTAATTCAGATAAAAGAATTCCACGTAAAGGTAACTTAATATCTAATCTTATTAATTTTAAGTTAAACATACTTACTTTTAACAATTTAAATGTATCATCGTTTTTTAATATTACATTTTTGAATGAAGATGATTTGCCTTTCCCAAATCCAAATGAATTTTGTAACCTTTTCGGTAATGTAAATCTTAAATCTATTTTCGAAAGAGAAGACTTCAGTACAGGACAAGGATCTTTTGTAAACCATCTACGACCTATCCTGATAAAAGATGGGAGAGATATAGGTATGTATCAAACCAAACTTATCCTGGAAGGAAATTATATTGCAGATACGAATCCTCCCGCATTACCCGGCAATCCCGCAGATGTAGATTTGGCTTTATCTAAAAACCTAAGAACCTATATTTTATCCCCTCAGTATTCTACATTACAAAAAAAAGACGATAATCCCTTCTCTCTTACTTCCGGCTATTACTCCGCAAAAGATATGGAGGAATATATAAACAATATATACAGAGGAGGGGAAATTTGGAAAGGAATTATTACAGATGGGTCAAATTTTTCCAGTTTACTATATCGCAGAAAAGATAATGATGATAATATGCCTTTATATCAGTTAGGTATGTCCCAAAAAGAATATCTGTTGTTAGAAAACGATGCTAAAACTATAGATATCAATGCTGCCAATTTCTTTTTCAATATAGAAGAAGATACGGGTTCTACCTCTCCAGCTTTCATAAAATACAGAATGAAAATGCAGTTTGATAAGAAAGACGGGACAGTAGGAAATACTGCAAATTCTATTCCCCTTTATACTGTAGACGGTTATTTCTTTTTTACTAAAGACTATTCTTCAGCTTTTAAACATGGAAAAGAGTTTGCAAATATAGCAGTAGATTTTGTACCGTATAATTTGTCATCATATCTTAACGGATATGAGTGTGGATTCGATTATTTCTGGCATGATTATTATACTTCCCCATCTGATGGGGGTAGACTTTATGAAAATTTGCTGGGAAAATATTACAAGAATGCTACAGGGAATCTTGAAAATTTAGATGTCAAACATTTAAGTGACTATACATTTAAAGTTAACAGAAAAACTTTTTTTAATTTAATTGCCTTAAAATATAATTCTAAACCCACCCGTTGGCGCTTCACAAACGGAGATTCAGCCTTACATGCTGATTCTTATTTAACGCTTTACCCGAAACCTCATTCTTTGGCAAAAGAAGTAACAGTAAATTTAAAGTTCAGTAAAAATAAAAATCCTGATCAGCTTTACATTAAGTACAATAAAAAATATATTGCCATTAATAATAGTACTGCTACCGCAACAGCAAATGATGAGTATGGAAAATTTATAATTCCAAGCGACAAATACAAAAATCCTATAACCAGTACCAATAATAATTATTCAATAAAAATTATGGCATTGAGGGAATGCAATCAAGATATACCTATTGAAGTAATTGCTGTACAAGGAAAGGATGAAAAGTTAGCAGGTAAATGCTGGATAAGAAAAAATAGCGAAAGATATAATATTAAAATTGTTCTCGTTAATTGTAAAACTGATTTGAACGGAACTGTAAAGGAAGGATTACCTCCCTCCAATGTAACAAAAGTAAAAGAAATTTTACAAAACTTTTTAAGACAGATTTTAATTGATCCAAAATTTGATTTAACAGATGTAGATCTGACAGTAACTGATTTTAAAAATAATTATGCTCCTACCGGAAAAATAGAATCAAATGAAAACATGTTTAATTTTGTAAAAAATTTGTTAACCTCTGATCAGCAAAAACAAATGGTGCTTTTATTTTTTAATGAGAGTGCTACAAACCCAACCTTAGGCGGACAAGCAACCATTGTTAATGATTATATTGGAGGTGCATTGGGAGCAAGAATTTTTGCGTTAGGAATTACGGATACTACCATTGCTCATGAGGCATTACATTCTATAGGTCTATATCATTCTTTTGATAATGATGGAGACTATACTTTTGAATATGTTAAAACCAATAATATAATGGATTATTCCAGTCCCAGAACTTTAATATGGTATTGGCAAGACTTAAAAGTGAAGAAAACATCTAATAATAATAAGCTTATAAAAGATATATGAAATTAATTAAAACTCTGCTTTTATTTTTCTCTGTTACTCTCTTCGGACAGGGAAACAGTGATACATTACAATTATACGGAAGAAAAAATTATGAAGAAGTTGAAAAGATTATGGAAGAATATTATCAGCTGCAAATTCATAAGGATATTTTTATCTATAGAAAGAGTTATAGAGAAGCATACGGTCTTTATATAAGAGCGAAGTATGATTCGCTTTTAAGGAATACTAAACAAAAGGATTCTATTATTTTAGCAAACAGCATACTAAAATTGAAATATAGAGATCATATATATGTGAAATATCAGCCTGACCTTTTTCATGAAGTATATAAATTAAATAAATATAATAAAAACAATAAATTATTGGAAATTATAACTTACATGTATAAAAACAGAACTATAAGGATAGACGATTACATTAATATAACGTCATTTACTTATTCTAATGATAGTAGTAAGCTGGATAATTTATCCTATACTTTTTCAAAATATAAAAGTATTAATGAAAATAATAATTTCGATGATCCTTTATATATTAAAACAGTAAACCAAGATGGTAGAGTTTTAGTACGTAATTATGAAAAAGATTTTCCAATCTCCAAAGACGAAATATTAAAACATCTTCCTGAGAAATTTTATGAGGAGGCTCCCAAATTAATGAAAGGAAAGAAGTATAGTTATGATCAAAAAGACTGGAGCCAAGAATTGACAGCAAAAAATGCCAAGCTGGAAAGTGAAGAATTTAAACTCCTAATACGTAAAGAAGAAGTAAGGCTGGATAAACTTTATAGTGAAAATAATGTTCCTTTTTACGAAGTAATAATTGTTGGTAGTCATAGAAAACACTGGCTTCTGAAAATCAACCCAAAAACAGGAGATATTAATCACATCGAGTTAAGTACGGTAATAGAGTAATGGACTAAGTTTAAATCAGAAATGTAGATATATGTAATAAGAACAGAGAGATTTTGTGAGAGAATTATCAAAAAATTGAAAACAAAATGAGAAAGACTTTTTATTGCTTCTACTTGCTCAATTCACACAATGTATTCAATTTTAAAAAGCCTAAAAAAAATAAAAATATTTAATAAAGAACTGGTATTTCCAGAGATGAATTCTGAATACGAAAAGTTAACGACTTCGCTGCTTCAAAAATCTTTTCAGACAAGAGAGGTGGCAGAAAGCAAAGCCAAAGTTCTAAATAAGCCAAAAGAAAATTGATGGAATGACGAATTAGGTGATTGATATACGATTATCTAACCCCAAAGACTAAAAAAAATTTACAAAGAAATATCTGGTTTCAAAATAAAGTAATGAAAATCCTAAGTATTTGGTTACTCTTGCTTTTTATTAATTGCAACAGCCAACAAAAAATAATAGATAAAAAATATATGGATATGGAGACAACATTTCAAAAATATCGTGACATAAAAGCCAGATACGATTCCTTCGTAAAAAAGAATAAGCAGAGTCTTATATATGAAAATGGAGCATATTTAAAAAAAACTTTATATGAAAGAGAAAAACAAGAGAAGAATGATAAATGGATTGCCCCTCTACAGTCAGAATCTAAATTTCTTTTGCAAGAAGGTGATAATTGGCAATGGATAGTTGCCCAAAAAAACATAAAAAGATGAAAAAAATAGTATTTGCATTATTAGCATCGTTAATGTTTATTAACTGTAATGCCCAGAGGAAACCCGTAAAGAAAATAAACCATAGAAAGAAATATAAAATGGAAATACCGAATATTACTAAAGACAATTTAGAAATCCCTAAACTAAGTGATCTTGTAAACCAAGAAAATAAAAAAGTACTTGAAAAAACAAATGATTCTTCAAAGCTAATAAGTGAGAGTACAAAAAAATTGCAATTTAATAAGAATGGGTTTGATTATTTTTATGAAAATGGAAAACTAGTTGGAATGGGTAAAGCAATAGGAACTATTCCCCCCCCTCAAATAAAATCTCGTGAAGAATTATTTGAACAACGGTTAAATACAGATATAAGTTTTTATTCCAACGAAAAAATACGAATGATTAGACAATTTAGTTATACACCTCAAGGCTATTTTCCTATAGGAAATTGGTACGCATATGATGAAGCGGGAAATTTGCTACAGCATATAGACCATGAAAAACATTTCAAAATGAGCTATTATGAAGTGGCTCAAATAGCAGATACATATGACTATCCTTCTATAACTATTTTTAGAGGTGTTTATTTACCGTATAATTTTTCTTATTGGATAGTTGATTTTAAGGGATTTCCCGAAGAGCAACCGCAAAGGAGGGAATGGCTAATTATAAATGATAAAACAGGAAAGATAATTTATAATTTGGATGAAACAGGGAGACAATATTATGGAACTCATGAATTTGATAAATTGGAAAAATATAAAGTTGATTTAGACAATGAGACTTTGAAAGTATTAAAATCAATAGATTATGAAAAATCTAATGAATATGTAGAAAATATGTATAGGCCATTTAACATTAAATAACTTAAAGAAATGCTCTTTAGAAAATTCATATATGTAATTTTTGTACTGGTTGTTTCATTTTGTTTTGGGCAGAAAAAATATATAAGAAAAATAACCTATAAAAAATATATGGATATGGAAACAACATTTCAAAAATATCGTGACATAAAAGCCAGATACGATTCCTTCGTAAAAAAGAACAAGCAGAGTCTTATATATGAAAATGGAGCATATTTAAAAAAAACTTTATATGAAAGAGAAAAACAAGAGAAGAATGATAAATGGATTGACCCTCTACAATCAGAATCTAAATTTCTTTTGCAAGAAGGTGATAAGGAGATTTTTGTAAAAGATGAGGGGCAATCTGAAACTATATATACTTATCAAAAAGACCGACTGATAGAGAAAGCTACAGTAGAGAAAAAAAATAATACGGTTTATTTAATCGATAATTTAGCTGAAGGGACAGCCGTACGATATGATTTTAATAAAAACAAAGTGTATTTATCACAATATATACAAGATGAGCAGGATCCTGGTAAAAGAGATATTATGCTTGACCAAGAATTCATTAACAATGAATTGGTTTTGGAAAGAAATTACAAAAAAGATTTCAAAGTCAGTAAAGAACAAATGTTAAGCGCTTTACCGGATAATTTTTATAATAGTGCATTAGATTACATGATGAGAAAATACAAAGATGAATATGAAAAATATATAGAAGAAGAATACAAAAGGAAAGCATCACCTAATGAAATAGAAAAAATAATAAAAGATAGAGTACAGGAACTTAAAGAAAAACTAAAAACCACAATAGAAACAAAGAACGATTTTTATAAGAAGATAGAAATTTATAAAACTTACAATGAGAACAGTTATCCCCTTTACGATTTATCTTTCCCTGATAGCCATGTAGGTATTTGGGAAATGAAAATTGATGGAAAGACAAATGAGGTAATTGATATACGATTATCTATCCCTAGAGACTAAAAAACTACTAAGAAATATTCGGTTTCAAAATAACATAATGAAAACCCTAAGCATTTGGTTGTTATTATTCTTTATTAATTGCAACGGTCAGCAAAAAATAACCAATAAAAAATATATGGATATGGAAATAATATTTCAAAAATACCATGATATAAAAGCCAGATATGATACTTCTGTAGAAAAAAGCAAGACCCTATTTATGAAAATGGAGCATATTAAAAAAACTTACGCGAAAAAGGAGGAAAAGATAAGAATACAATTGCTCACGAGGCATTGCATTCTTTAGAACTTTATCACAGTTTTGATATAGATGGGGATTACACTTTTAAACAAAGTAGTGAAGACTTTGATGGGAATAATGACACAGATAATGTAATAGATTATTCTAGTACCAGAACTTTAATATGGTATTGGCAAAACTTAAAAGTGAAGAAAACATCTAATAATAAGCTTATAAAAGATATATGAAGTTAATTAAAACTCTGCTTTTATTTTTCTCTGTTGCTCTCTTCGGACAGGAACAGTGATACATTACAATTATACGGAAGAAAAAATTATGAAGAAGTTGAAAAGATTATGAGAGAATATGATCGGCTACAAATTAGTAAAGATATTTTTATTTATAGAAAGAGTTATAGAGAGGCATACGGTCTTTATATAAGAGCGAAGTATGATTCGATTTTAAGGAATACTAAACAAAATAATTCTATTATTTTAGCAAACAGCATACTAAAATTGGAATATAGAGATCATATATATGTGAAATATCAGCCTGACCTTTTTCATGAAGTATATAAATTAAATAAATATAACAAAAACAATAAATTATTGGAAATTATAACTTATATATAAAGACAGAACTATAAGGATAGACGATTACATTAATAGAACGTCATTTACTTATTCTAATGATAGTAGTAATCTGGATAATTTATCCTATACTTTTTCAAAATATAAAAGTATTAATGAAAATAATAATTTCGATGATCCTTTGTATATTAAAACAGTAGATCAAGATGGTAGAGTTTTAGTACATAATTATGAAAAAGATTTTCCAATCTCCAAAGAAGAAATATTAAAGCAACTTCCCGAAAAATTTTTTAAGCAGACTCCCAAACTGATGAAAGGAAAAAAAATACAGTTATGATCAAAAAGATTGGAGCAAAGAACTGACAGAGAAAAATGCTAAACTGGAAAGCGAAGAATTTAAACTCCTAATACGTAAAAATGGAGTAAGACTGGATAAACTTTATAATGAAAATAATGTTCCTTTTTACGAAGTAATAATTGTTGGTAGTTATAGAAAACATTGGCTTCTGAAAATCAGTCCGAAAACAGGAGATATTTATAGTGTAGAGTTGGGAGTATTAGAAGAATAATTTATTTGATTATATACTTTTTTAGAATTTGTTACTCTGCGGAATATAAAAAATACATACAATAGAAATTTTATATGAAACTAAGGATATAATATAAACTAAAAATGGGAATTATATCATTGAAAAAACTATGAAAAAATAGTATAACTATGCCAAATAATACACCAACACCACCATACAATTATTATCCCCGGTTATCTAATTTAATAACTCTGGATAGTCTGCCATCTTCATTAGATTTTGTAAAAAATATTGCCCAAAGCATATTTTCAAAAATATATTATAAAAACTATCAGGGAAGTATAAGCCCATTGGGAAATAGTGCCTTTTACAGCCTGAGTATAGTTTCCAAAACCAGATTGGAATTTAATTTGGTTTATGGATTAAAATTTGTTCTCAACCGAGACCATCAGGATAATAGCATTTCTTCTTTTCCTGTAACCGTTCAATACAACTGGCCTGTAATTGCCTACCTGTCGCAATTTAATTTAGACAGTTTTTCTTTCTCTCCGGAAGAAATTTATAATATAGCTTTAGTCAGCCTGAATATTTCAGAAGAAACTGTTATTAATGAAGCTATAAATGTATTTACTGATACAACTGGAGATCCTATACACAAATTTGTGGATGATCTTAATGCAGAATTAGGCTCATCATTATCTACACCTATCCCTTATCCTACATCAGAAAACAGAATAGAGGAGCTCACACAGTCCATTAATGCAAGTTATGGAGAGGGTGCTGCTTTTGCTACGTACATTCTGGATAGTTCAAATTTGTCCAATACAAAGAATAACCTAAAACTGTTTTTTAAGAGAATACTTCCTCAAGATGTAGAAGACTATATTAAGAGCATCATAAAACCTCATGCTTTAGTTACCTTGGAAAGTTCTGCATCCATAGAATTTCCTAGAAATGTTTTAAGGCCATGGATCGCACAGAATGTAAATGGCTCACTGGTATTAACACCTGATCCTGACGAAAGCCATAAGACGAGTTTCGATTTTGCAAAAGCAATCTTTTATGCCGATACTGAAGCGGGAATAGGATATAATCTGGATTTAGCCGGAACGCTTGGCCCTACTGCCTATTCTGAGATCGCCAGCACAGGGCTTCTTATCCAGATAGAAAGACTGAAAATAGATTTAAGTAAAACCAAAAATATTCCCGAAGCTGATGCATTTGGTTATCCTGCTGATTTTACCGGAGTATATGCAGATGCCCTATCTGTAACACTTCCTCCAAAATGGTTCAGTAAAGATCAGGATATTCAGTCGACTTTACGGATAGCTGGTTATAATCTTATCATAGGATCAGGAGGAGTTACGGGGACTTTTGCCTTGGAAGCGGTTGCTGTTTCAGATAGTTTAGGAAACGTAACCTCTTTTTATGGAGATAAATTTACCTTTAATTATCCTGTAACTGCATATAAAACAGATGCCAATCAAACAATAGTACCTGTTGAGATACTTGATGATGTAGATCTGTTAAATTATATCAATTCTCTTCCGGATGAAAGCCGATACACCTTTAAATATCCTCTTTCAGTAACAGAAGCAGGGACAAATACAATAGAAGAATTTAGTACTCAGGACCAGTTCCGTGCATATATTAATTCTTTTTATACAGGGAATTATGATTATATGTGGCTTCGTCTTGGGAAAGAGCCAAGTAAATCATGGAGATTAGGCTTTAAGAAATTTGATATATCTTTCTTCCATGGTCAGGTTACCTCTTCTCATTTAGAAGGAAGGTTAGAGATCAAAAAATTCAAAAAAATAGACAGCAATGGGAATCCTGAAATTTTATACATAGATATTTTAGGGGAATGGGAGAGCAGTGCAAATTTTAAATTATCAGCTGCATTTACACCTGGGCTGAAAATGAATTTGTTTAATATTTTGGATTTTTATCTTCAGAATATTGAGATTGGTAAGCAGAATGATAATTTCTTTATTACCGCCGATACAAAAATAGAATTTCCTGAAGGATCTTTCGGAGCAAAGCTTCTTAATAACAAACCGTTAGATCTGCCGGCAATCCGTTATTATGCTAGTGGGAAATTTGAGATTATAGGTGGAGCAGCCATAATTCCAACCAATCTCCATCTTGATATTGGTCCTGTAAAGATGGCTGTAACAGGATTGCATTTCGGAACAATCCAGCGTGAGCGAAATGGAGTGATACGAAGCTATAATTATGTCGGCTTTGATGGAGGCATCAGTGTAAGTCCTTTAGGATTGGATGTTAAAGGCAACGGAGTGAAATATTATTATACCAATGATAACGACGAGCACGGAGGAGACGGAGACTCATACTTCCACATCTCGACACTTGAAGTAGATCTTATCATACCGGGAAGTGCAAGTGCAGACAGCGCCGTAGCGATTATCAAAGGAGCATTAACTATTCCCGAACCGGGAGTCTCTACAGAATACAGAGGAAAAGTTTCTATTAAGCTTCCAAAGGCAAAAATCTACGGTTCCGCAGAAATGGCATTTGACCCGAAATACCCTGGCTTTTTTGTGGATGCGAGTGTAGAATTTCCTTCCGCCATTCCTTTGGGAACCTTTGGAATATTTGGGTTTAGGGGGCTCATTGGTTACCGTTATGTAGCAGAGAAAAGAGCCGTTCCAGGAATGACAGATAATGACTCCTGGTACGATTACTATATTGCTCCTAAGCGGGGGATCAATATGGATAAATTCATTGGACCGAAATATACCCAAGGCTACAGCAATGCATTCTCCATAGGATTTGGAGCATCGTTAGGAACGATGGATGGCTCTGGAAGTATTGCTTCATTGAGAGCGATGATGCTTCTTTCCATTCCTAGTATGTTTTGTATCGATGCAGGATTAACCATTTTGAGCAGTCGTTTAGGCTTAGCTGAAGATGATCCTAAAGAACCTCCATTCTATGCCTTTGTCATTATCGGAGATGATTCACTTGAATTAGGAGCAGGAGCCAATTATCAATTGAATAAGAAAAACGGTTATATCGTTGATATTAAAGCAGAAATCCAGATGGGCTTCTTCTTCAAGAACCAAAAACCTTGGTATATCAATTTCGGAACTAAGCAGAAACCAATTACCATTACGGTTTTCAAAAATATACTAAGTCTGAAAATGCAAGGCTTCCTGATGATTTCGGCCAAAGGGATTGAAGCGGGAATGAGGATAGATATTAACCTGAATTTATTCATTCTCAAAGCATGGATCATTATAGATACCGGAGGATATATCAGCTTTGAAAAACGACAATTAGGAGGTTATATGTATTTTGAGGGCGGAGCAGAGCTTAATCTTTTCATTATTAAAGTTTCTGTAGTTCTCTCTACCTATTTCCGTGTGGAACTGGAAAAACCATTCCTGATCCTTGCAGAACTCTTCTTTGAATTTAAGTTCAAGATATTATTTATCAAAATAAAAATCAAAGTACATCTTGTTCTTAAATGGGAAAAGAACGGTGACTTGGATACTACACCGATTGCACCGATTACTAATAATAATGCTCAGGCAAACGATGAGGAATACCCTAAATACGACCAGACGGAAAATGCAGTGAAAGGAATTCATATGCTTACCGCAGAAGAATTTATTGTCACATATTTTGACTATATTCCCAATCCGGATAACCAATTGGAATTGGAAAAAATGCCGATTATTCCTTTGGATACCTATATTGACATCAAAGCTGAAAAAGGGTTGATTCCAAGTTCCGCAACGGATTTGAAAATTGGTGGACACAGTAGCGGAGCAAGCAATTATCTGGATCTTATCCCGCCTCAGAAAGTACAGCCGGGAGGTCATGTATTAAGACAGGTAAAACATAAATATTCTATAGAAGACGTTACTATTAAGTTTTATAAAAATGGGCAATGGAAAGATTACCATCCTTTTGAGGCCATAATTCCGGAAGTATTACCACCTAACAGCCCACTACAAAATGCAGGACAGTTTAAAATCGGGTTTTGGCAAAAGAATAACGACCAGTATGACACCATCCGTATTTTAGGGATGTCTCCGTTTTCATTTTTGGAACAGGGACTGCCGGGCTGGTTTATCCCGGAACAGTATGGTATCACCCCGTCTGAAATGTTCTGTACCGAACATATAGAAACATGGCATACTTCCAATGTGGAAAACGAGGCTTTGGGCACATTATTCTATCCTCCAACGCAATATCCAAGTCAATTAATTGACGGAGCTTATTATCTTCTTATGGGAGGGGGAGCAGGATCTTATATTCCGGGGCCAAATGGAACGCTTATTTTTATTCCGGGAACTGGTACAATGGAGGTAAGCAATGCTGCTAATCCTCATGGATATTCTCAGTCATTGAAATTTTCCAATAGCAATACATTGGTTATTACCTTGCCTGAAGAGTCAGGAAAAGTGAGACTGTGGCTTACTACATTAGGTAGCGGAGTAACAATCAGGTTGTACAAAAATGTGTACAGTAATTCGATTATGCAGAATTACCAGCTAATCACCGAAATATATAAGACCAAGATTGAGTTGGCTGGTGTAGTAGAGTATCTGGCGAGTGATTTTTCGGATCAGTATGTATCCAAAATAGAGATCATTCCGAACCAGGTGAACCAGTCCGCAATTGATGCAGTTAATATACAGATCGCACAACTTTGGGCCGATGCAGCTGCGCAGAATAATGGCGAGGTTAGCATCATTATTTTGACTCCCCAACAACAGCAAACCTATGATTATCTTTTAGCACAATTGAATGAACTGACGATGAATTCCTGTAGCGGGTCAGACTGTCAGAAAGATCCCATACTGTGTGAATTTTTGGAAAACTTAATATCCACATTGAATAACTGTATCAATTATCAGGCATCTTTCCAGGATAACTGGAAATGTTTTTTGGGCATGGTAGATATGATCATAGAATTCGACCAGGCTTACCCTCAATACAATCTTTATCATCAGTTAGAGACAGAAATTCAGAGTCTTTTAACCTATCCTGAAAGGGTAAGACCTCCTGTGTTGGGCGGTGCACTCCAGGAAGCTCAGATTATATTTAACCATATTTCTCAAATAGGGGATTGTGACTGTAAAGGAGACGATAATGGTATCAAAGAGTGTGTTACCTCTTTGCAGCAGGTATCTTGGTTAACAGCAATAGATTATGAATATCAACAAACTATCCCAAGTCAGCCGGCAGTGCAGCAGGATGTTCAGTTGATGACAGATGCAATAACTCATGTGGTGCAACCTATCTGGAGACCGAATACTGTATTCTGTCTGCACATGAAGCTCAAAGATCAGGTGAATGATGCCAACGACGGGATCTTTGACTATTACTATGGTTTCAGAACAGCAGGACCTTTAGGACATTTTGAGAAAAGAAGACTGGATTATATTAAGCCTGATACAACATCTGAGCAGTATCCTATCACCACACTGAAATCCTATATTGATATGAGGAGATCTTATCCGAATGCTGATGGGAATCTGAACAGGGCAAAACCATTATTTTATGGACATAATCAGTGTAATATCAACATTTTCTTTATCACCCCATATATCTTTAATATGTTTAAGGAATGGAAACCCTATCAGGGAGCACCGAAATTATTGGGAGCAATCAATATAGCCATTAAAGATCCTGTTACCGATGTTATTATCCCTTATCCGCTACCTTCAAACTGGGCACAAAATGAAACTGTTCCGACTCCGGATGCTAATGGAAGCACCTGGGTAGATGATAATGGTCCTAATTTACCGGTTAACATCCAGATTTTGAATAGCTATATTCAACAGGTTAATGCCAATAACAGTTCTATTCATTGCAGCATAGATTTGGGAGATCCTATCAAGCCTTTAGCCTACAGTTACACGGTAACGTTGACCAATCTAAAACCTGAGAAACTCTACACAGCAATTATGTATAATGCATTTGATGAAGATGAAAACGGTATGTATGAAGCACAGAAAGACAGCAATAATAAAATTCTTTATGAAGAAAATCAAAAAGTACACGATTTTGTATTCCAGACATCAAGATATGCTGATTTTAAAGAGCAGGTAGAAAGTTTCATGCTGAAAGAATATGATGATCAGAACGTTCTTGTGGATGAAAAAGATGCAGTGTATAATGTCAAAGTGAATCTTAAACCGCAGCAGATAGATGATATGTATCTACAGGTATCAGGGAATGGAAGCAACGCATTACTTGAACAAATGAGTGATATCTATTCCGATCCTTTTGACAGGGTAATCGAAGGAATTATGGGAATACAACCTTTAGATGTTGCAAAAACCACAGAATTTGTAAAAATCATTGATGAGACAGAGAACGTTATAGCCCTTATTGTAAGAAATCCTGAGCCTTTCAATGATCCAAAAATCCCAACGGATGAACTGAAAGATACTTTAAAAGTGTTAAGCCTTTCAGGTCAGGAGAATCTGGAATTCAAGGTGCTATTCTCGAAAGATGCATCACAAATCCTGATTATGCATAAAGATAAAAAGATAGAGAACAAGGAGCTGAGTTTCAAATTTAGATATAAAACTTGGAATGGTACTGCTTATCAAATTATGCAGGAACTGATTACAAAAATAATAAATATAAACGACTAAGAATACACAAAATGAATTTTTTAAGATATTATCCTTACGAATCAGAAGAAGCTAAGATATACCATTCCAAAAGAATAAAAGAGGATATCTTTTTAGCTGGATATTTCAAAGGATCTTCGGGAGTATTCACCCGTCTTGATTTTACCGGAAATCCTATCTTTCAGAAAGCATATAATTTTTCAGATACGATCTCGCAAGTTTCTTTTAGGAAAATCATTCGAAATACAGAAGGGCTGATCCTCTTAGGGCTAGAAAAAACAGGAAAAGAAGAGAACATTCCGTTCTTATTAAAGGTCAATTTTGAAGGAGATATTATTTGGTACAAAAAGTTTCCTGAAATTATTGTAAATAATGAAGAAATTTTTCTCGAAGAAATTAATAATTTCCAATTTGGACTTGGTTTTTTCGATCTTGGAGAACAAAAAAGCAAAGTGTTTCTTTTTGATGAAAGAGGAGAAATTTTTCTTCAGAATGATATTAACAGTATTGATGAAAGATATACTTTCATAATATCCGGTCTGAACTTTCATAATGAAGAGATATTGATATGCGGAAATGAAAGTGATCCTAAAAATGAGAAGAAGCTTCCTAAGGGAATCCGTATTATTGCCGATCTGGGTTTTAAGGATATCAATGCCGAATATATAATTTATAAAGAGGATTTTATCATTCTTACGTCAATTCAATACACTGAAAGAGAAATTATTTTAACAGGATTAACTTGGGATACACCACAAATACCTCTGGTTTTTGAATATAATCATGGATTAGGATATCTATTTGATAATTATGCTGGGGTAAAAACAAATTTTGTTTTTGGAGATGATTATTTTGTTATATATACGGAAAGTGATGAAATATCCAGGATTCAATATGGTGCAGGGACAGAGTGGAGTGGTGTTTTTCAAATGGAAGACTTTAATATTAATGATGTTTCCGAAGACCTCATGCTTTTACATGGAGAAGATAAAAATATAGATTTTGCAGGAATCCTTAATCCTGATTTTGAGTCCTGTAAAACCACCCCTATTGAGCTTATTTCTTTCAGCTTTATTGAATTTGTAACTGAAAGAACAGAAATCAACATTAAGGAGACCCGCGTAGAGAATTATTATGGTGAAGGTATTGAGAAACAGGATCTGGAAAACGGATTTAGTGAGGTCTGTGACGGAGGCGGAATAACGGTAACATTTAATCAATTTTCCTCACTTCAGACTCCTAATTTTTATTTGCAGGCTGTAGGTTCTACCGGTAGTGATAGTACCCAGGGAATGCATCTTCGCTGGAGTTTTGGTGGAGAACTGGGAGAAAACCATTTACCAAAAGGTAATCTTGCTTCCACCAATGTAAACTTTAATAAACCCGAAGATTTTGTGAAAATCTACCGGGCACCCTATGTAAAATCTATATTTACATTAGACTTATCTGTAGCTCCTCAGTTGATAGACGACAGCCAAAAACTTTGGGTGTACAAATTCAATAACAATACCCGTATTTTTTACATCTATTTTAAGAATCAAAATAAATACGCTCAGGTTAGGGCTGGGATTAACCCACTTACCAATCCTTTAGGATTTATCATCCAATATGGTAATGAACTTATTGAAATACAATGCAGATCAGATTTGTTTTTTGCCTGTAGTTTGGTTATTAACAATCAGAGTCCGACAAGTTCATTACAATTAGAGACACTTTCTCTACCGGAGAATAATAATACACTTTCGCAATATCTCAGTTACAGAAAAAGACTCAGTTTCTGGGACCTTAATTCCAACTATTTTAACGCTGAACACGGGAAAACGATACGTTATCGTCCTGATGGCTGTATTGTAAAAGCCCTACAGTTTGAATTTTATTCCGATTTCATTGTCAGCACCAACAATGGACAAGGATGGACACTTCTGGGACAATTTTCCTTGACCACAGATGGGAATGAAGCTTTTAGCAGACTAGATCCAATACCACAATCCAATCCTGTTAATGGAGCTTGGCTTCGTTATAATGATGCTGCGTATGTAAATACGAATAATTACAAGACAAAATGGGAACACCCATCTCAAAACCCATTAGACAGGGATATTAAAACGGTAGTGGAGCAGTATATTAAATTAAGTGATCTGCAACCTAATCCTAAAGCTTTTGAAACACTTAATATTAACCTTGCAAACAGCAGCATTAATACTTCTGCAACTATTTCAAATGGTGATCCTGGTCAGGGAGATACACAAATATCTAATCTGGATATTTTGAATGTTGCCGCTTTGGATTACCATACTGCCAGAATGTTGGGATTGGGGCATTTGGATATAGGCAGTGATGCTTTAGGCGTAATTGGAATCAATGAAGGGTTTATTTATCTGGCAGAATATTACACCAATGCCAATTTGGATATTAAGGCTACAGAAAAAAATATGCAGCTATTATCTATGTCGTTACCAACCAATATTTTTAGTGAGCGTTTATCTCTACCAGTAAAGCTTTCACAGATTGTTACGGGAATGGGTACACCCAACTCAAATTTATACGATAGTAACGGCTATTCTCCGGACGGTAAGACAAGATACATCAGTCTTTACAATGAATCTTTGGATACTGACCAGATAAATCCAGTATTTTTTTCAACAGACAATCTTTACGATGCCTCTAAATTTACCAACCCAGTATATGCAGGATTAGAATATCGTATGGTAAAACCAGGCGAAACTGATTTCCATATTTGGGCAAAACCAGAGCTGTCACATGATACCGCATATCTTAATATTGACAGTGCTTCGGACTCCTTTGAGGTTATACCTATTCAGATTCCTGATGCGAATACGCCTCTTTATCTTCATAAGCAGAAGAAGAATGGAACCTATTTTTACATGAGTTACGGAATCAACTGGTTTTCAAGAGCTCAGTACGGTCAGCCGGAACTTTCGATTGTTACCGACATTAAACCGTTTAACGGTTTGCTTCCTCCTTCATTGTGCAGCAGCTTTCTGATTCAGAAAGAATTTCCGTTGATGTTTACTTCGCAGGAAGAACAAAACCGTTTAATAGCAATTCCTGCTCTGACAGACAAAACTTTGGTACGTCATACGTTTGATTATCATATTTATCAGGAGGGGGTAACCTATCCTATTCCATTTGATAGTGTGATACAAGATTCGGTGTATCTTTCGGACCCAAACAGTTTGTTTCCGGATAATGAAGAAATTTTTGCCGATGATATAGAAATTTATTTCAGAAAATTTGTACCGAGAACGATTACGGCTAGAGTAAAGGAGCAGAATCAGCTTCCGGTAATTATGCATCATTCAGGCAATCAATTGTTAGCGATCATTGAAACTGTTGATTATCCTGTGGCAAGTTCAGGTTTTACGGTTGACCCGAACAATCCGAATAATTTGATTTACAATGAAATCTGGAGATCTGAAATACCTGCAGGATCTACCGCTAATGATTTTTTAGGCGGAATATTCTTGTTGGATAATGAAAGCTATGTAATCCATGAAATTACACTAACAGGTACAGGACTTCAATTCACAGTATTCAAGAAAGTAGTAAGTGATGCCATGATGTCCGGAAATACCAATTCAACATTTACAGCAACTCAATTAGCAGTTCTTCCGTCTTATGATTCTTCTACAGAAGGTATTTTCAATGCAACTGAAAACATGCAGAATGCTGCAAGCTGGGGATTCCAGAATCCGAATTCACTGAAAGTAAAAATAGGAGATAGTAACTGGACACTCCATCGGGAAATTATAGAAAACCAACAGGCAAATGGTACTCCACAAAAATATTTGGAAAAGTCCAGAGGAATATGGAAAGATGCAAAAGTAGAAATGCTTTTTGAAGATTTGCACAGCTATCAGCCGTTAAATTCAAATCTTCCGGTAATTACTTATGATCCAAATAATCTTCCTAAAGTACATCAGGGAGTTTACAAAATTACCTTTACAGGCTTTTCTCTTGCGCAGCATAGCCAATATTCTCAAAATTCTCATTCAGTAGAGTGGAACAAAGGATATATAAGACTGTTCAATGTGGAAAACTTTAATCCGGGAGGATGGCCAAAAGACAGCCGAAGCATATTCAAAGTAGTAAGAACTGAAAATATAGGAACGAACAATGATTTGGTGCTATATATTTATGATGAAAACTTTGCTATTGAAGAAGACACAGGTGCGAACACTCCTATACTGCTGCACCAAAATCAGGCAGGAAATTATATTTCTAAGCCAACTGATCCGGTTACAGGAAATTCGGTTAAAGTAAATTATTACCCGTCGTATAAAGTTTATCTGTATAAAAACACAACTAATAATCTTATTTCAGATTCTGTGCTGCCACAAGGAGATGAAGACACTCACTATTCGGTTTTCGGCTTCAGGAGTGTGGATAATAACACGACAGATATGCAAGGTAATCTGTATAAATCAAAATTCAGTACCCCAAGTCTGATGTTTGGCAGTGCAATTATAGAACCTATGCAACCTGAGCTACCTACAGGTTCGGTTTTTGCTACCCGTCCGGATAAATATGGAAAAGCTACCTACAGCTTCCTGACAAAATACACACATAAGCCTCATTCTGTTCAATTTTTCAGAAGTGATGAAACGGCTTTTTTAAATGCTCTTTATGAATTTAATACGATAGGGGAGATTAAAGCAGCTTTGGAGAGTTTAGGCGGGCAGAATGAAGAATATTTTAATGACCGGTGGAAAAACTTCTTAGATTTTGAAAATTTAGAAGCACTTGGAGATTATACAGGTTATCCACTTACATCCAGTATTCCTTATAAGTTTCCTTTACCGGATAGTATTACATTTTTTAAAGCGATTAATCAATTTATTACAGAGCATAATGATTATTTTGATTTGCAGGTAGGAAGTACTTATTATTGCGAGCAGATTCCAAACACTCAATTTGGATTTACGAACTTTAAAAAAGTAATTATTAAAGCAATTCCTAATCAATCTGAAGAACTGTTGTTTGTTGATTTTGTGATGGAGGCTATTCAGAACTGTTTTATTCCGCTTACTGAAGTTCCGGTTATTTACAAATATATAAAGAAACTAAACTCGGGATATCGCCCTAAGAATCTGAAGCAAAACCTTAGAGATTCTAACGGGTACTTATTAAACCCAATAGATCCGACTTTCGATATGGCTCCAATGGCTGCTATTTATAAAGAAACACCTCAACATGAAACCCTGTTTACAGATTTCACCCTTGACGGTTCTTCAGATAATTTTTATTTTTATGGAGTCAGGGAAATGGGAACACAAATGAAGCTGAGCGGATTCAGTCCATTTTTAGGCCCTATCCGTCTGGTCAATTCTAATCCGGCGGAACCCCCAAAAATCAAAAGCTTACTTCCTATAGTAGAAAATAAAACTCTGGGAATATCTTCAAAAATAAAGATAGAAATCAATCCATATCCGAATGTACAGAAAATTAGTCAGATTTCTGTTTATAGAGCAACCAATAAGCTGGATGCAGAATCTGTATTGAGCATGAAACTGATAAAAATGGCTAATATAGCGGACGTAGAAACTGAGCAGGTTTCAGGAGCATGGGTTGTTTATGATGATTTTGAAGATTTGGATTACAAACCTTATGGCGATGCCCTTTTCTATAAAGTTGTAGTATCCAGAACGGTTGAATATACTATGACTGATTATGATACAGGAACTCCTACCTCTCAGGTTATTGTAGAACAGGCGCCTTCCTTATCTTCTAAAACAATCGTTACGGTTCTGGTAGAAAATTATAATCCTGAAGCTCCGGAATTGAATTATAACTCTGAACCTGTGACAGGTGATACTATTACTTCGGTAATCCTGAACTGGGAACAGACTTGTTACAAAGGAAAGTACCATTTGTACAAATTAAGCAATGAAGGGAGCTGGAAAGAGATAGCGAGGATAAATATTGACGAAAAAGATATTGAAAAAGCACATTTGTATTTATTTGCAGAACCTGTCACTATTCCGCCTATAGATCCTTATTGGGAGATGGTAAATACATACAATATAGTAAATAACAGATTATTTCTGCCTTTGGATGATATAAACATGAATCCAATGCCAATAAAAGATAGTAACGAAAATGTATTATATCACCATTTCAAAGTAGTGGCAGAAAATACATCTAATATGTTCAGTATTCAGGAAAATATCCTTACGATCTATAAAAAAGATACATGGGCAGATATTTCCGGGATTTCATCAGACGGCATCGATGGAATGATACTGCAGGGAACATTCATCATTAGACCTTAATTATTAAAATTAAAAATCATGGCAAAAAAATCAATATCAGAATTAAAAGAATATTTTCAGGCAGGTAAAAGACCTACTGAAGGTCAGTTTGGGAATTTAATAGATAGTTACGTTCATATGGATGAATCATCTGAATATTTTACAACTTTAGAATATCCTGCTGATTACCAAGTTGGTGATTATATTGAATTTGTAAATTTTTCTCCTGCAATGGCACATTCGGGTGGGTTTTATGAAATTTCAGTGGCTTACACAAGAGGTAATATCGCTTCTGCAGCAACACACCTTGCAGCCATCTCGCATGCAAATCCAAATCTTTGGAGAGAATGTGGTAAAATTAACAGAAATAACTATACTGATGGACAAAATAATAATTGTTTTACGATTGATGTTAATGGTGCTATATGTAGGTTTCGTATAAGAGCAACAAAAATACTGGGAGTTACAACCGGTACTATGTCAGTTGTAATCAAAGTAAGGTCTATTAATAAAAACGATTCATGGAATGGATTAGATAACAGAGGAAATGACAGTTCAAGTATCCCATTACAACCAATGACAGATGAATGGGAGTTATTAGTAGGAAGCGCATTTTCACCGGAGTCTGCAAAAGTTGCATTAAAAGTAAATAAAGAGGGGAATGTTGGGATAGGACTTCAGAATTCAAAACAAAAGTTAACTGTTTCTGCTACTCAACAATTAAATCAAGGAGGTCCTACAAATGGACAAGATTCAACGGCAATTTTAAGACTTCAATCAAGTAATGCCGGATATGGAGAAGTGTTTGATTTTGGAATGAATATTGGGCCTTCTTATGCATGGGTACAACCACAAGATTTAAATAGTCCGAATGAAACATATAATCTATCTCTCAATCCCAGAGGGGGGAATGTCGGAATTGGAACTGTCAATCCCACAGAAAGGCTTGATGTAACCGGAGGTATAAAATCATCAATGAATGGCAATGAAGGTGGATACATTGAATTAGAGAACTCCGGCAAAGGTGGCTCCCAATTTAGCAAATGGAGAATTTATAATATGACAGGAGGTTATGGTAATGGGTTGCAATTTTGGGGATATTCTAATGATGGTAATTATGGAGCTAAGCTTTGGTTAGGCGATAACGGAAATATGGCTTTGTATGGAAAACTTGAAGCGAAAGATGTTGTCATAGCTCCAACACCGACAGCTGACTTTGTATTTGATTCAGGATATAATCTTAAAACTATCGATGATCTGGAACAATTTATTGCAAAAAATAAGCACCTTCCTGAAATACCTTCTGCAAAAGAAATGGAAAAGAATGGATTAGCTGTAGGAGATTTTCAAATAAAATTGTTGCAAAAAATAGAAGAGTTGACATTATATGTTATCTCTTTAAAAAAAGAAATAGAACAATTAACAACCAATTAAAATGTCTAAAAAACCGATACAAATATTAAAAGAATATTTCAAAGTGGGAAAGCGCCCAACTGAAGGGCAGTTTGAGGATTTAATGGACAGCTTTGCTCATCTGGATGGTCCGGAGTTAGAGAAAATTATAGAGAACGTAAACTCTCATAATGGATACCTGCAGTTTACCTCACAAAATGGAAACTTGATTGCCCAGATCTCTTTTCAGGATATCCGTAATAACATGAACATTCCTGCGAATCTGGTACAGAGTATTAACGGGCAGACAGGAAATGTTACTTTAAACCTTCAGGGTCCCACAGATGTGGGAAGTGCCAGAGAAGGAATTGCTAAGTTTTTCACCCCTGACTTCAGTTCCTCTAATATTTTTCATGTAAAATTACCCTATAAAGTAAATACAAACTCTGCAATGTTTCATATTAAAGCTATAGGATACAATTATGGAGGATCTGATATTATTGACGTTACCTGGGTAGGATATTGTTATCAGCCCAGCTCCGCATTGATGAATACAAAAACAAGTGTTTTAAGTAGTACAGCAATTACTGCAGGACAATATGTAGGATCAGATTCACATATTTATTTGTGGTTTAAAGTACCTGACACTTATTATACCACGTTTAGGATAGATGCCATGCGGGTAGGTAACGGAACACTTCTACAGGAAGGAGATGTTCAAATAATAATGAGCCCACAAAACCAATTGTGATTCAAATAATCCAGAGAGGCTGTTTTTTACAGGCTCTCTTATTTTTATAAATTATATTTTAACTTCAAATTACTTATACGTGATTTTTCAAAATCCAGGTACTCAGTTGAATTATTTCTGGCCGTATTCCATGCATTATTTAAGAGTTCGCTGATGGAGTTTGAACTATTTTTTAATTCACAATATGAAGCTAGATCAGCATTTTGATAAAATTCAAAAAATTCATCAACCATCATTTGAAAGATATATTGAGGATATATGAAATCATGGTTCTTTGGTTTTACTGAGTTTTCTAAAAAAGAATTCCATATTGATTCGAATTGTTTTTTTCTTCCGTTAACCCTAATTTATCCATCATTAAAATAATGATCCTCATTCTTGCCTTATCGGAAGGGTGAGAAGACGAAGGTTTATATATATCTGTCTTTCCAAACTCATTAGAAAGTAGTTTCAGATGAGTCCATGCATAAGCGGGACCTATCATATAAGTGGCTGTCAAATCACAGGTGAATTCTTCAATCCATTTTTTACACCAGAGAAAATTTATTTTTTTTATTTCAATCTCTTTATTTTTATGCTTGATTCCCATAAAATATCGGTCAATTTCCACCGCAGAAATTTCGCAGCTTTTACCTCCAAACATCGCATAGAGCAGATGCCCGATTTCATGATACATATCGGGCAGATTCAGCAAAATTTGTTCTTCTCCTACAGGAAGAAAAATAATATCATATTGGGGAATTGTCCAATAATATAAATGATGGTTACTTGTAGTAAATATCACAGGAGGTAAAGCGTTAATGCGATGTTCGTAATAGACCTGAGATATGATCTTGTTGAAAAAATCTCAGGATCATTATAATTTTTATAGCTTGATGACGATAAGAATGAATGTTTTTAAAAGCCGTATGCTGCGGACGGTAATTGATCAAGCTGCCTCCCGAATTGATTATAAGTTGAAGGCTGTTCTTCAGGCTCATAAACTGCTCAAGAGTATTGGGGATAAACTCTTTTTTTATGTTGGCGTGATGCGGGTATGAATGAATATCATTGATAAAAGTATCAATCCTTCGCAACAGATCTATATGTAATGCTTTATAAAATTGTTCACTTACCGTCTTATTCGTTGCTTTTCAAATGACTGATTGACTTTCTGCATTGAGAATTGAAATAAAATTCTCAATAGCCGAAAATTCTTTTTGTTAACGATATACTTAAAAGCACTAATATAAAAAATATATAAATTTAGCTTTCAAATATTTTATTTTACCAGACCACATTTCTGAAATAATTACAAACAAAAAATTGTGGTACATTCAAGTATATCATTACCAAAATAGTTTTCAGAGAATTCCAAAGAAACTAGGATAGCTTATTAAAGCCCGTGGTAACCCAAAATTTTCCTTGCAAATTATGTGCAAATAAAAAAGAGTTGCAGAATTTTCATCTGTAACTCTTTGATAATTAAGTGAGCGCGAAAGGATTCGAACCTTTGACCGTCTGCTTAGAAGGCAGATGCTCTATCCAGCTGAGCTACGCACCCATTAAGGTTTTGATTCTCGCTTCGTATTTATAAAAGCTTTTGTGTCGGGGCGGCAGGATTCGAACCTGCGACCTCCTGGTCCCAAACCAGGCGCGATGACCGGACTACGCTACGCCCCGAAAGATATATTAAGCGGAGGGTAAGGGATTCGAACCCTTGCGACACTTTCGCGTCGACAGTTTAGCAAACTGCTCCATTAACCACTCTGGCAACCCTCCTTTTATCTTTGTTTTTTAATGAACTTTGTTCCGTTATTGCGAGTGCAAATATAGAGCAGATTTCTTTATTTACCAAATATTTTTCAAGAAAATTTTGCGTATTTTTGAGCTAAATAAATGATTAAAAAACGGAACTAATGCGTAAAACATTATATATCATCGGATTAAGCGCTTTTGTTTTTTCATGTACTCCACAGCAAAACGTGAAAAAAAATACGTATAAGCCGAAAACTCCCGTGGCACAGCCAAAAACTGCGGTAAAACAGCAAACTCCGGAGAGTCCAAAACCACAAATTACAAATGATCACGGAGTAGAATTTTTTACTACTAATATTGCTGATCCTACAAAGAATGATAATACTGCAAGCTACGGTTCTATTGTCTCTGCAAAACCGTCGGGATACAAAGTGGTAAAAACATATTTTCCTGCGATTGCCCAAAACTTCAGACAAAGATATCTGATATTACATTATACGGCATTGCCTGATGATAAATCTATCACTGTGCTTACACAACAGACTGTGAGTGCACATTATCTTGTAAACAATACAGGGGATAATGAGATTTATCAATTAGTAGATGAAAACAAACGTTCTTATCACGCCGGAGTAAGTGCTTGGAGAAATGACAAAAATCTAAATGATACATCAATCGGGATTGAAATAGTGAACGCCGGCTACACGGCTGATCCTTCAGGGAAAAAATTATTTGTACCCTTTAGTGATGAGCAAATTAAAAAAGTGGCAGCTTTGGCAAAAGATATTATTACAAGATATCAAATTCCAGCAACCAATGTTTTAGCGCATTCAGATATTGCACCGACCAGAAAACAGGATCCCGGCCCATTTTTCCCTTGGAAAAAACTTTACGACGAATATCAGATAGGAATGTGGTACGATGCGGCTATGAAACAAAGTTATTATGATATGGCTGTTTCGACAGATTTTATAGCAAAATACAATGATCCCACATTTATTGTCAGTGTTCAGACCCAATTGCAAAAATTCGGATACGGAATAGATGTAAGCGGAAAATGGGATGACGCAACCAAGAAAACAATTGAAGCTTTTCAGTATCATTTCCGCCCTCAAAACTATGATGGAATCATGGATGCCGAAACATGGTCAATTTTGCAAGCTTTAATTCAAAAATATCCTGTAAAATAAGTAATTTTAAAGCGCATTCGGAAGGATGCGTTTTTAATATATTTTAAATATACAAACACGTTAAAAAATCTGTAATGGAAAATTTCAGAAAAGAGAGCGATTTACTTGGTGAGCTGGAAGTTCCCGTAAATGCTTATTATGGAGTGCAGACTCAAAGAGCAATTAATAATTTTAAAATTTCGGGACAGCTTTTGTCTTCGTATCCTGATTTTATCAAAGGTTTGGCTTTTGTAAAGAAAGCGGCGGCTAAGACAAACTATGAATTAGGTCTGCTTAATGAGAATTTATACTTCAAAATTGCTGAAACCTGTGATGAAATTATTGATGGCCAGTTACACGAACAATTTCCTGTGGATATGATTCAGGGAGGAGCAGGAACTTCAATCAATATGAATGCGAATGAGGTAATTGCCAACAGGGTTTTAGAAAAATTAGGTAAAAATAAGGGTGAATATGAATTTTGTTCGCCAAATGATCATATTAATCTTTCTCAATCAACAAACGATGCTTATCCTACTGCTATTAAGATAGGTTTACTGCATATGAATGTCGGTTTGGTTGAAAAACTTGAAAAAATTGTTGATGTTTTCCGTGCAAAAGGAGAAGAGTTTCAGGATGTTATCAAAATGGGTAGGACGCAGCTTCAGGATGCGGTTCCAATGACTTTAGGCCAGGAATTCGAGGCCTTTGCAGCTACTTTGGAAGAAGATATTTCTAAGTTGAATAACAATGCAAACCTTTTCGTGGAAGTAAATATGGGAGCAACAGCTATCGGAACAGGATTAAATGCTCCGGTAGGTTATGCGAGTCTTTGTGCTAAAAATTTAGCCCAGCTTACAGGTTTTCCTGTGATCTCTGCACCAAATCTGGTGGAAGCAACGCCTGATACAGGTTCTTATGTAATTTACTCTTCGGCAATGAAACGTCTTGCATTGAAATTATCTAAAATCTGTAACGATTTAAGATTACTTTCATCAGGGCCAAGAGCCGGACTTTTTGAAATTAATTTGCCTCCTATGCAGCCTGGTTCATCCATTATGCCCGGAAAAGTAAACCCGGTAATTCCGGAAGTGGTTAATCAGGTTTGCTTTAAAGTAATCGGAAATGATTTGACAGTAACTTTTGCTGCAGAAGCAGGACAATTACAGTTAAACGTAATGGAACCGGTACTTTCCCATGCTATTATGGAAAATATTAACTTCCTTTGCAATGCTTTAGACACGCTTCGCGATAAATGTGTAGTTGGAATTACGGCTAATAAAGAAGTTTGTTTAAACATGGTAAAACACAGTATCGGAATTGTTACGGCGCTTAATCCTTACATCGGTTACAAACAATCAACTGCGATTGCAAAAGAAGCCCTTGAAACAGGGAAAAGTGTGTACAATTTAGTATTGGAAAAAGGAATTCTTTCCCAGGAAAGATTAGACGAAATCCTTGATCCGAAAAACATGTTGAAACCACACAATAAATAATATTCTGTGAGTAAAATAAAAAAAACTTTTCAGGCGCTTCAAAATATTGTACAGGAACCGAGTTTGCTTAATTTGGTGCTGAATGACAAAGATGTAAGGAAAAAAGATTTCCTTAAAAAATATTCTCATTTAGAAACTCTTCCTCAGATCAACCTGCTTGATCTGAGTGGAGGCTTCGATGAAACAGTTGATATTTGTTTCCTGGACGGGGCTTCGCTTCCGACAGATTTGGGACTGCTGAAAACGTTGGCAAAAGGAAAGAAGAGTTATTTTGAAATCGGAACATGGAGAGGGGAAAGTGTTTGGAATGTGGCTAAAGTTATAGACGACTGTACAACACTTAATCTTTCAAAAGAAGAAATAATAGCTTTAGGAATCGATAAAAAATACGCGGAACTGCATGGAATTATTTCTAAAAAAAATCCCTCTATCTTACATTTGGAAGGAAATTCAAAAACATTTGATTTTGGAGGCTTAAAGAAAAAGTATGATCTTATTTTTATAGATGGTGATCACTCTTATGAAATGGTAAGGAATGATACACAAAAAGTTTTTCAAAATTTAGTTCACGAAAATTCGGTGGTGGTATGGCATGATTATGCATACAATCCGGAAAAAGTGAGATATGAGGTTTTTAAAGGGATTTTAGATGGAATGCCTGAGGATTTTCATAAAAATCTTTATCATATTCAAAACAGTCTTTGTGCGGTTTTCATGAAAGGTGATTTTAAAACAGAAAAATTTCAGAACCTGAACGAACCTGAATTTTTATTTGAAGTAAATTTGAAAATAAAAAAGTGAGATTTTTAATAATTATTCCCGCTCACAACGAAGAAGACAACCTGTTGTTTACTTTAGAGTCTTTGGAAAATCAAAATTTTGAGGATTTTAAAGTGGTGGTAGTCAATGACGGTTCCACAGATGAAACCTCTGAAATTATCAAGGGTTTTACCGATAGAGATTTCCGTTTCGAAACCGTTAACCTTCATAAATCGGCGCATCAACCGGGCTCAAAAGTGGTAAATGCTTTTAAAAATGGTTTGCGTACTCAAAATCTGGATGAATTTGATATCATCTGTAAATTTGATGCTGATATTATTCTTCCCGGGAATTATCTTCAAACAGTAGGGAATGCCTTTCAAGATAATCCGGAATATGGTTTGGTAGGAGGTTTGTTATATGTAGAAAAAGGGGAAGAGTGGGTTTATGAAGGTAATTCAAACAAAAATCATGTGAGAGGCCCAATGAAAGCTTATCGAAAAGAGTGTTTTCAGGCAATTGGAGGATTGAGAGAAACTTTGGGCTGGGATAATATTGATTCGATTTTACTTGAAAATTTAGGCTGGAAAGAAGTTGTTTTACCTGAATTACATGTGAAATTAATTAAAGTAAAAGGCACAGATTATACAGTGAAAGCTTCCGATTATTACGGAAGATATTTCTATTTTTTAGGTTTAAAAAGGTTCTTAGCTTACGTTGCGTCTTCAAAAGAGGCAATCAAAAGTAAGTCGGTTTCATTTTTCTTTCAGATTGTCAAATCATACGAGAAATGCAGGTCAAATAAACCGGAATTAAAAATAACCGAAGCAGAGCGAAAAATAATCAACAATCAACGCTGGAATGCTTTAAAGAAAAAATGGTTGAGGATGTAATTTTGTAAAATGGTAAAATCGTTGAATTATAAAATTGCTGATTGCGGAGTTAAATAGTTTAAAACCTTGTATTAAAAGAAATAAATTGAGAAAAATAGCCTACATAGAAATTGATACCCATGCTGAAATTGCACAAAATTTTATTGAAGTTATGCAGGATTTAGAAGATTTTGTCGTAGATTATTATTTTTCAAAAAAGATTAAAGACCAGATAAAATATGATGGTGAATCTGTTTTTTTTTCGGACAGTTCAATGGTTTTAGAGCAACTTAAATTCAAAAAATACGACTTAATAATTGTCGGAACTGTTCATCGCTATTTTAATACTTTTCTGACTATTGCAGAAAAATATAATACTGCTTTTATTGTTCATAATATCAATTTTACCAAAGTTTCAAAATTGAGTTTAATAAAAAATATTTTTAAAGAAGATTTTATTTACAGATTAAAACTATGGTGGAAGGAAGGGCTTTTTTATGCTTCAAAAACTTACGATAAGGCAAAAAATCTTTTAGTTTTAGATGAAAAATTATGCTCGGATACATATAAATTCTTGCCGATATTTTATACCAAAGATTTTATTACATCCGATAATAAATCACTTACCATTATTATTCCAGGAGGTGTTTCACAAAAAAGGAGAGATTACAGGCATATTTTCAAAACTATTAAAGACTTAAATACTTCTGAAAATATTACATTTATTTTTCTTGGAAAAGCTCTGGATAATGAGCTGAAAATGCTTGAAGAAATATCATCAGGTTTACCTGAAAACATTACAGTTAAATATTTTTCTGAGAGGGTCTCTTCTGAAGAATTTGAAAGCTGGATGCAGAAAGCAGATGTCTTGTGGTGTCCGATTCAGCAGAACACTGCTTTTTTCAGCCAACAGGAAACTTACGGAATTACAAAGATGACAGGAAATTTGGGAGATGCTATTAAGTACGGAAAATTGGCTGTTTTTCCTCAAAACTATTCTTCAAATTTAGATTTTATCGTTCCTGAAAAGGAAAATATTATTGAACAATTTCATGAATTGAAAAAAATCAGCTTTGACTTTCATACAAAATATAACAAAAAATCTGTTCAAAGAAGTCTGGAAAGTGTTCTCAATCAATTAATTTCTATTTAAACTTTAAAATACTTTTAATAAATCTTACATTCAGATAATCTTCAATCGGGAAGATTTTTGTGAAGTAATTTCCGATATAAATTAATGCTAAAACAACTGCCGGTTTGTAGATTAAATTAATAAAATTGTTATTGAAATTCGGTAAAACAATTGCTACAGTAATTGCTAAAGTGCAAATAATCGACACAAAAATCATCTCAATCGTAAGAGGGGAGACTCTAAATACAATATAATTAAAAATAATTTTAATAACATTGTAAGTTGTCAAAGAAATAGCCGTGGATAAAGCAATTCCAACTAACTTAAGTTCTGTATTTTTGATGAAATAATAATTTAGTCCGATCGTTAATCCTGCCAATAAAAGCATTACTAGAATGTTGAATCTGTAATATTTGGATAACGAAATAATATTACCGTTAAATCCTGTTGCCAAGTCGACCAAAACTGCTGAGCCCCAAATCCATATCACGGGTTCATATTCTCTCAACATGACACCGTTTTTAGGCATGAATTGCGTAAGGTAAGGAAACCCTACCATGATACATGAAAAAAGGACAGCTCCTAAAAAATATAAAGTTAAAGACGTTTTTTTATGGAATCTGTCAAGTTCTTCCATATCACCGTCAGCTAGAGTTTTACTGATAATAGGCGCAGAAATATTAAATAATCCTAATTGTGGAATTGAAATAAGGGAAATTAAAGCATATAAAACAGCATAAATCCCGTTTTCTTCCATTCCCATAAATTCCCCAATCATAAAGCTGTTAATCGCTAAATAATTTCCGAAAGTTCCTAAAAATCCAAAGAAGCTGTAATTAAAAAATTCTTTCCAAAAGCCTTCTTTTTTGAAATAATCTGTACTGAAATCCAATTGAATTTTTTCAAGCTTATTGGTGTAATAAATATATCCGAAAAGCATTAGCGAAAACATTCCAAAAAAGAAAGCAAATGCAATTTTTTGAGACGAAACAAAATAAAAGAATAAGCAAAATGCTCCCAGATTTGCAATCTTAGGGAAAAGATTATCAAAAATATTAGACACTACAATTCTTTTATAATTGGAAGTGTATTTATTGAAAACTGCACAAAATGAGAGGATTAGAATTAACGGCAAAATCAGTTCTTTAATTTTCCATGCTTCTAATTGTTTAAATTTTGGATAGAAAAAAGGAATAATGAAAAATATTAATGTAAAAACAACAAAATTAACTAAAATAGCAAGTAGTGAAAGCGAAAGCATATTCTGCTTTTTACCATCTTTGTCTACTGTGTGAAAAAATTTCACATTCGAATATGAAATTCCTAACACTACAAATGGAACCAACATTTCAGCTGTTGGAAGAATGTAGCGTAGCTTACCATAAAATTCGAAGTCATTCGGGAAAATAAAAATCGCCGAAACAGTTCCCAACAAAAAACCAATATAGCCGATAATGGAATATTTAAATCCTTGTCTTGCAACTACACTCATATTTTTGTTTTAAAAGGTTTTAGGTATGAAAATAATGTTATTTATATATTCTGTTTTATTTTTTTCGTCGTTTGTGTTTTTTATTAAAATTTCTTCCGTCAGCTTTTCAAGCCCGAAAGTATGTCTGTTTAAATATTTTGCGTCATATCCCCAAGATTCAACTTCGGAAATTTCGTTCCATATTGGTGTGATGTGATGTCTTTGCTCCATTTCTACCATTAAAGTAGGCTGAAATTGCCGGATAATTTCTTTTGCGCCATTCAGCGTTTTCATTTCATTACCTTCAACATCTATTTTTATAAAGTCAAGTCTTGTAAAATGCTCAATTGCAGCCCAATCGTCTAATTTTAAAACTTTTACTTTTTCAGTATAGCTTTTCTCTTCCCCTTTTTCTTTGTAAGATATATTCAAAGTACCTCTGGAAGCAACCGGTTTTCCATTGATAACGGGAACTTTGAATTCTGCTGTCGTATTTTCATCGGAAAGGGCAAGCGGCAAAACTCTCATCAAAGGAAACAGTCTTTTTAGACGGCGGTACAATTTTTTATTAGGCTCAAAAGCGTAAATATTGTCGTTAATGAGCTTATTTTCAAGTTGATATAAAAATGTTCCTACATTGGCGCCAATATCCAGAATCACAGCATTTTTAGACAGGTATTCTTTTATCCATACCAATTCTGGCTCTACATTACGTTCTGAGAAATTATTTGGTGTAAGATTATTTAAATTCTTAAAATATCTTTTTTTATAAAAACTCGGACTGATATATTGTAGTTTTTCTGCAATTCTTTGGTATAAAGACATCCTTAGATTTTTTTGACGACCGACAAAGATACATAAAAATGTTAAACCAATGTTAAAAGAGACGATTTGTAAGTGATTGATTTACAAAATGTAACTTTTCTTACTGATTTTCGTAAAAATTGAAAATATATACAATCCGCCTTACGGTTAAAAGATTATAAAAAAGGAGTGTTTAGAAAATCGTTAAAAGGCTTCATGAGCTTGAAGATTGCAGTCAGGTTTTTTGCTGCATTTTTATCTGAAATTTCTTCATCTTTTAAATAATAAACAACAATGAAGCTTTTTAATTTCAGATATTCTGCCATGGGATCTTCTTTTTCAAAACCCTGAGGGATTTTTTTCAGTTTGTCATCTTGGTCTAATTCAGGGAAATGTTTTTTGAAATCCTTATTATTTAAAATTTTAAGAAAATCCTTTCCATACAAGGAAATTTCTTTTCTTACTTCTTTCAAAACAGAGGATTCAGGCATGTAAACCCCTCCTGCAATGAAAGATTTTCCAGGTTCCAGATGTAAATAATAACCACCTTTCTGACTGCCTTTTCCCATTCCTAAAGAAGCCCCGAAATTGGTTTTGTAAGGAATTTTATCTTTTGAAAATCTAGTATCACGATAAATTCTGAACAATGATTTTTTAGCATCAATTTTTCCTAAATCTTCATCAAATTCGGACATTTCTTTAATCAAGTCTTCAAGAAAGCCAATTATATTTTCCTGAGATTCTGTATAAAGGGTTTTATTTTCATTAAACCATTCGCGGTTATTATTTTTAGCAAGTTTCTTTAGGAAGTCAAAAGTATTTTTGGAAATAGTGGCAGGCATGTTTTTTATTTTGATCAAAAATAATTAAAACTATTCATATCTCAATGCTTCAATCGGATCAAGTTTTGAAGCTTTCAAAGCGGGGTAATATCCGAAAAACACCCCTGTGATGGCGCAGACAATGAAGGAAACAACGATTGATGATTCTGTAATAAAAGTAGGCCAGGAAAGGAAATAGGTAACGAGTTTTGTGGTCAAAATTCCTAAAATCACCCCGATGATTCCGCCGGTAATGCTTATCATAATTGCCTCAATAAGAAACTGATACAGGATATCTCTGCCTCTGGCCCCTATTGACATTCTTAGCCCGATTTCTTTTGTTCTTTCTGTTACGGAAACGTACATAATGTTCATAATTCCGATTCCTCCGACAATCAGGGAAATTCCTGCAATTGCGGATAAGAGTACGGTTAAAAGCTGGCTTGTTGAGCTCATTGTAGAAATAAGCTCTGCCTGAGTTCTTACCGAAAAATCATCATTGCTGCCATCTGCAGGAAGTTTATGTTGTTTTCTCAAAATTTCGGAAACCTGATCTGTTGCTTGTTGAGAAGTATTTTCATCGGTTGACGAGGCGTAAATGGTCTGAGCATAAATAATCCCTAAAAATCTTCTTTGAACCGTGTTAAAAGGCGCAATGATAACATCATCCTGATCTTGTCCGAAAGCATTGGAACCTTTTGAAGCTAATACACCAATTACTTTCATCGGAACTTTATTAAACCTAATGGTGCTTCCAACGGGATCTTCACCATTGGGGAATAAATTAGCAACAACGGTCTGACCCAACAGGCAGACTTTATTGGAAGAAGTTACATCTTTTTTCGTAAAAACCGTACCATCAGAAATTCCCCAATCCCTGATTTTAAAATAATCTTCACCCACTCCCTGAAGCTGGGTAGGCCAGTTATTAGGGCCGTTAATGGCTTGTCCGTTTGTCTGAACTGCCGGTGAGACATAGGAGACATCAGGAGCGCTTTTTGCAATGGCATCTGCATCCTGGGGTTTTAAAGTTTGTAATCCTGAGGCACCGATTCTTGCTCCACCGGAAACATTCACGTTACTTGAGGGACGAATCGTAATCATATTCGAACCCATTGAAGAGAGTTGATCGCTGATACTTTTTTTGGAACCTTCTCCGATAGCGGTCATGGCAATAACGGAGGCAACGCCGATAATGATTCCGAGCATGGTAAGAAATGCACGAAGCTTATTTCGTAAAAGTGCTTTCCAGGCAATTCTGAATAGGTTTGAAAGATTCATTCGTTTCCGTTTTTATTCTGGAACTTATTTATAATCGTCATTTACGGGAAGGTTTTCCAAAGCTTCCTTTGCTGATTTTATATCTTCATTTTGAACGTCTTTAATAACTTTTCCGTCCCTTAAAGTTACCGTTCTGCTACTGAAAGTGGCAATATCCGGTTCATGGGTTACGAAAACAATGGTGCTTCCCTGCTTGTTTAATTCCTGCATCAAGGCCATGATTTCGTATGAGGTTCTTGTATCAAGATTTCCTGTTGCTTCGTCGGCTAAAATCATTACGGGTTCATTCACTAAAGCTCTTGCAATAGCAACTCTTTGCTGTTGACCTCCCGACATTTGATTCGGTAGATGATCTACTCTGCTTTCTAATTTTACGGCAGCTAATGCTTTTAAGGAACGTTCATTTCTTTCTTCCGAAGAAATTTTCGAATTGTATAGAAGCGGAAGTTCCACGTTTTCTTTGGCAGTTGTTCTAGGTAAGAGATTGTAAGATTGAAAAACAAACCCTATTTTTTGATTTCTCAAAATTGCCAGTTCATCTCTGTCAAGATTTTTAATATTCACTCCATCCAAAATGTAATCTCCGCTTGTTGGTTTATCAAGACATCCTACAATATTCAGCAAAGTAGATTTTCCTGAGCCGCTGCTTCCCATTATTGTTACAAACTCACCTTTTTCTACAGTAAATGTAACACCTTTCAAAGCATGCACGATTTCGTCACCCATTTTGAACTCTCTTTTCAGCTCATTTATTTCAAGAATCTTTTCTGCCATGACTATTTGATTAGTTGATGGTTTTTCTTATATGATTTTAAAGTTTTATTATCTCGGACCGCCACCTCCGGCTCCGCCGCCACCGCCTCTGTTTCCTCCGCTATTTCCGCCACCTCTTCTTTGTGGCATAAATGGGCTTTTTGCTGTACCTCCGGAAGATTTTTTAGAAAGGTTTTTGTAACCGGTAATAATGTTGTCATTATTATTTAAACCCGAAATCACTTGTATTTCCGTGTCATTATCCATTCCTGTTTTTATTTTTTTACGGGTGATTAAGCTGTCTTTTCCAATAATCCAAACTCCTGCTTCGTTTTTGCCTTCAATAGCTGATTTTTCTTTTTTCGATCCTTTTCCTTTTTTACCATTGGAAAAAGGTGAATTGATTTTATATTTTTTTACAACTATACTATCCGGTCTGAAACTTGTTGCAGCAACAGGAATTTTCATAATATTGTTTAAAACTTCAGTATAAATATTAATATTTGCGGTCATCCCCGGTTTTAATTTTAAACTTGAATTATCTGCATTGATAATTGTAGTATAGTTCACAACATTTGAGGAAACAGTCGGATGAAGGCGGACTTCCGAAACTTCTCCGTTAAAAATTTCATCCGGAAAAGCATCAACGGAAAAAGTAGCTTTTTGACCTACTTTCACATTTCCGATATCGGCTTCATCCACAGAAGCACGAACCTGCATTTTCGTTAAATCTTTTGCAATACTGAAAAGGGTAGGCGTACTGAAACTTGATGCCACAGTCTGGCCTTCACTTACATTTCGGTTAAGGACAGTTCCGTCGATAGGAGAATAGATGTTGGTTAAAGATAAATTTTTCTTTGCCGTAGAAAGCTGTGCATTTACAGAATTTACCTGAGCTTTAGCTGCGTTATACTGGTTTTGGGCAACATCATAATCGGCTTTGCTGATAGCTCCGACTTTATATAATTGGGTTTGACGGTTGATATTAATTTCATTATACGCCAGGTTGCTTCTGGCATTTTGCAAATTGGCATTAATCTGTTCTGATTGGTATTGTAATAAATCAGGATCCAAAGTTGCTAAAAGTTGTCCTTTTTTTACGGTAGAGTTAAAATCAACATACAGATTTTTAATAATCCCTGAAACCTGTGTGCCGACTGCAACGGTATCAACAGGCTGAACTGTCCCTGTTGCTGTAATTGAGTTTGAAATATCACCCATTACCGGCTTCACCGTTTCCAGTTTGATTTTTACTTCTTCCTGTCTGATGAAAAAATACCAAATCGCTCCTAAAGCAATAATGCCACCGGCGATCCAATACAGCCATTTTTTATTTTTTGCTTTCATAGTTTACTTTAGATTTATAGAGTTGCCTGCGTAGAATTCGTAAATCTGTTTATTGAGGACTGCAGAATATTTTGCCTGCAGATAGTTTTGTATGGATTGAATATAAGAGAGTCTCTGCTGCTGAAGCTGTACATAATCAATGCTTCCGATTTTCATCTGAGCATTTACAATATCATAGCTTTGTTTATTGAGATCCATTTGTTTTGAAGCCGAATCGTATTGTGAAAGTGAATTTTGAAGATTGATATATGACTGTTCAATTTGCTGATTAAGAATTATTTTCGTGTTTTGTAAATCCAAATTTGCCTGTTCAATGGCAATTTTTGATTTTTCTACTTCCGTTTTATAAATCCTGTTGTTATAAATAGGGATTCCTAAGCTTAAACCAATAGGCAAATAAAAACTGTTTCCCAATTGATTAAAATAATTTCCGTTATTATAAGCGTAATTGGTCGAAATATTTCCTACCACACTCAAGGTGGGCAGAATGGAGGCCTGAGCCATTTTTAAGCTGGTATTGGAATTTTCTACATTTAATTCACCATATTTCACTTCCGGACGATGGTGTTGTGCTAAATCCTGAACCTCCTGTAAAGTTTTTAAATTGTTATCAACAATAATACGGTCAGGTTTTTCAATCTGGAAATCGTAATTGGTGGGTAATTGTAAAATTTGTTTAAGATTAACAATATTGGTTCTTAAATTATTTTGTGCTGCCACCAGATTGTATTCATCCTGAGCGACCTGCGCCTGAATCTGGAGATAATTTAATTTTGAAATATTTCCGGCTCTGTAAAACTGATCGCCTTGTTTTAATTGTGTTTTGGTAGTCATTAAAACACCTTCCATAGAGATGATATTTTCTTGGGCCATTAAAATATTCAGGTATGCTTGAGTGATATTTAACGTGATGTTGTTTTCTGCTTCCTGAACGGATAAATCTGCCATCTGAACCTGTAGATTTTTTGAAATTTCATTGTTTTGAATATAACCTGCATGATACAGTGTCATAGAGGAGCTTGCTCCGATACTCTGTGTCTGTGCACTATTTACATGAAGTCCGTTGCTTCCGTTTACAGCAAATAGTCCTTGTGAAATATTTCCGTTAAGATTAGGGTATTTTGCTTCTTTTGCCTGTAAAAGGTCTTGGTTTGCGGAATTTTTTGATAGTCTTAAAGAATTTATAGAAATATTATTTTCTTTTGCATATTCGATACAGTTTTGTAATGTCCAATTGGATGGATAATTTTTTGTTTGGGCGAGTATCTGAAGCGATTTGAAAAGCAATATCAAAAAGAAAAATTTGCGTTCCATAGGTTTATTTTTGAAAATTCATAAATACCACTGAAAAAATCAATCCAATTTAATAAAAAAAAATAATGTTTAACAGGTTTTTAACGTGAACGTTGTTTTTTTGTAATTAATTTTTAAAAAGATAAAAAAATATTAAAGGATTCTGAATTTAAGTTTAGTTATTTAAAACTTTATTCAAAATCAAATATTTATTGTATCTTTGCAAAAATTTTATAATATTTAATGAATTTATTTACGGAGACCAATTTAAGTCCTGATATTCTTAAGGCAGTTGGCGAACTGGGTTACGAAAGCCCGACAGAAATCCAAAAACAGACTATCCCTTTCATTCTTTCAGATATTCGCGATTTGATCGCTCTTGCGCAGACAGGGACAGGCAAAACAGCAGCGTTTTCGCTTCCGATTTTGGATATGATTGACGATACGAGTCGCAAAATCCAATTTTTGGTGCTTTGTCCGACACGAGAATTATGTCTTCAGATTACAAAAGACATAAAAAATTATTCTAAATACATGAAAGACATCAAAACTACAGCAGTTTACGGTGGAAGCAGTATTATGGAACAAATGAGATCTCTGAAGGATAAACCACAAATCATTGTAGGTACTCCGGGAAGAGTAATCGACCTTATCAACAGAAAAGCACTTGATTTTTCTGCTATTCATTGGCTGGTTTTAGATGAAGCTGATGAAATGCTTTCAATGGGTTTCAAAGACGAATTGGAAACAATTTTGAGCGAAACTCCTGAAACAAAACAAACTTTCTTGTTCTCTGCAACGATGAACAAAGAAGTGGAAAGAATTTCTAAAAATTATTTGACAAAGCCACACAGAATTTCTGTAGGTTCTATTAACGAGGTTAAAAAGAACATTAAACATGAATATTATGTGGTAGGATACCGTCAGAAGAAAGAAGCGCTGAAGCGTCTTATTGACTCAAATCCTAATCAATATTCTATCATTTTCTGTAGAACAAGAATGGAGACTCAGGAAATCGCTGATTTCTTGATGCAGAATGGATATGCGGCAGATGCTTTACACGGAGATTTGTCTCAGGCCCAGAGAGATACGGTGATGAAGAAATTCAGATTAAAAAACATCGATATCCTTGTAGCGACAGACGTGGCAGCAAGAGGTCTGGATGTAAATTCTTTGACTCACGTTATCCATTACTCTTTACCTGATGATCCCGAAGTTTTTGTTCACAGAAGCGGAAGAACGGGTAGGGCAGGAAAAGACGGTATTTCAATGGCGTTGATTAAGCCTGAAGAAAGCCGGAAATTAAAACAAATAAAATCAGCTACCAAAATTGATATTGTAGAAAGTACAATTCCTACGGGAGAAGATATCATTAAAGCTCAGGTAGGTGGTGTTTTTGAAAGTCTTTTTGAGGTGCACGAAGATTTCTTTGAATTTGATGACTCTTTGATTCCTGATTTATCAGCATTTACAAAAGAAGAACTGGTTCACAAATTACTTCAGTTCCAGCTTAAAGATCTTGCCCTTTATTACAAAGACAGACATGATCTTATTGAGCAGAAGCTAAGCAGCCGTGACGATGATTACTCTAGAAGAGATCGTGACAGAGGCAGGGATCGCGATAGAGGCAGAGATCGTGACAGAAACGAAAGAAGTGGAGAAAGAAGAGAACGTAGCGGAAAACCTAGAAGAAAGAATGAAGATATGGTAAGATTCTTCTTTAATCTCGGTAAAAAAGATCAATTGAAAAAACTAGATGTTTTGGATATTATCAACAAAGCTACATCTGGGAAGAGCAAAAAAAGAGCGGAAATCGGCGATATTGAAATTTTAGAGAAATTCTCTTTCTTTGAGGTTGAAAAATCGTTTAAAGGTGATCTTTTGAGCAATATTTCCACCATGAAATTCAGAGGTAAAGATATGAGGGCTGAAGAAGCTAACTAAACTCATCCTAAACTATATAAACCGGCTGTAAAGCCGGTTTTTTTTATTTGAAAATCAGGGAATAACGTAATGTTAACAAAACTTAATGTTATATCCTTCCGGGTAAGGCTCTTTTTTAAGAAATTTGCATTCAAATTATAAATACTTAAAAATGGGGATTGGTAATATTTTCCACGCTTTTCAACCAAAGGATAAAATCTTCTTCGTGCTTTTCGAGAAAGTAACAGAAAATCTAGTTGCAATGTCTGAGGAATTCAACCATGGAATCAAAGATTTTGATTTGAATGATGACACAATGTTGAAGAAAATGAGCGACTATGAACATAAAAATGATGAGCTTACTCATGAAATCTTTGTAGAATTGGGTAAAAATTTCATTACTCCTTTTGACAGAGAAGATATTCACACTTTGGCAACTGGTCTTGACGATATTGCTGATTATATCTACGCTTCTACAAAATATATTTTCTTATATAAATCTCCTGAATTAAAAGCATATTCAGATTTCTCTTTACTTATCCACAAAGCATGTCTTGAAATTCAGAATGCAATGAAAAACCTTAAAGGTTTCAAAAATATGGAGCAGGTAAAAGAGGCTTGTATTAAGGTAAATTCTATTGAGAACATTGCTGATGACTTACTTTCAAACTCAATGGTAGAATTATTTGAAACAAACGACGCTATTAATATTATCAAAGTTTCATCTGTACTTAATTATCTTGAAGTAGTAACTGACAAAGCAGAAGATGTTGCCAATACTATTGAGAACATCATGATTAAATACGCTTAAACAATAATTAACGAAAATGGAATTTCCGGTTTTACTGATAGTTATTATTGTTTTGGCTTTGATTTTTGATTACATCAATGGTTTCCATGATGCTGCCAATTCAATTGCGACTATCGTTTCTACAAAAGTTTTAACTCCTTTCCAGGCTGTACTGTGGGCGGCACTTTGGAATTTTGCGGCTTTCTTTATCGCTGCTTATATTATTGGAGAATTTAAAATTGGTAATACAATTGCCAAAACGGTTAATGAGAATTTTATCAATCTGGAAGTCATACTTTCAGGTCTGGTTGCGGCCATTGCCTGGAACCTTTTGACATGGTGGTTTGGGATTCCTTCATCATCATCTCATACCTTGATTGGAGGGTTTTTAGGAGCCGCCTTGATGCATGCCTTTATGATGGATTATCATGATGTAGCCGCCGCTCAGCCGGCTTTGGGTACTTGGGAAACGTTCAAGGAAGCGATTCATCAGGTAACGACACAGAGTGTTGTGAAATTTGATAAAGTAATCCCAATTTTCCTGTTCATTTTTATGGCTCCGATAATCGGGATGGTAATCTCAATTATCATCACTTTAATTATTGTTCATCTTTATAAAAGATCAAACCCTCACAAAGCGGATCAGTCATTCAAGAGACTGCAGTTGGTTTCTTCGGCGTTGTTCAGTTTAGGACACGGTCTGAATGATGCACAAAAGGTAATGGGTATCATTGGAGCTGCATTGATTTATTATCACGTAAATATGCTACAGGATCCTGTTTATTTGAATATTCCTTCAGCTGGGCGTTTCGATTATTTCGCTGAGCATTATCTTTGGGTTCCTCTGGTTTCGTTCTTGGCAATCGGTTTAGGAACAATGAGCGGTGGATGGAAAATCATCAAAACAATGGGTACTAAAATTACAAAAGTAACTTCATTGGAGGGGGTGAGTGCTGAAACTGCAGGTGCGATTACTTTATTCATCACAGACCACTTTGGTATTCCTGTTTCTACAACACATACGATTACAGGTTCTATCATTGGAGTAGGTTTGACAAAAAGAGTTTCTGCCGTAAGATGGGGTATTACAGTAAGCTTACTATGGGCTTGGGTACTGACAATTCCTATCTCAGCAATTGTTGCAGGAATTACTTATCTTGTCGTAACATTTTTCTCTTAAAAGCAGAAAAAATTTAAATCATAAAAAAAAACTTTGTCCAACGGGCAAAGTTTTTTTTTATGTATAAAGTGAGTTTTATCTATTTACTTAAAAGCTTTTCCATGAGCTTATTTTGCATTTCCATAAGCTGACTTATTTGTTCTTGTTGTTTTGTAATCTGTTGTTGATTATTAAGTAAATTTTTTAAAATATTTTCAGAAACGTTGCTATGTATTGTGACTGTACTATAAATGTTTCCAACAGAGGAATCTGCATTGTTTTGTATAATTTGATCATCCAAAAAATATTGAGGCTCTACCTTAAAAAAATCTGCAATCTTTTGCATGAAGAGAAAATCCAGTTTTTCTATTACACCATTTTCTATTTTGCTGAGATAGCTTTGAGAAATATCTAATTGATATGCCAAATTTTCTTGAGAGATATCTTTTTGTTCTCTTAATTTTTTGATTTTGAAACCTATACTGTTATTCATGATTTTTGAAATTGAAAGGTAAAGATAATCTTTTTATAAGAATTTTTTTATTCCAAACGGAATAGTATTTTATTCTTTTTGGAATTGTCAACTAGGGAAATGTTTTACATTTTTGAGTAAAGTTTTCGCGAAATACTTTTGGTGTAAAAAATTATTATTAACTTTAAATTTCAAATCAAGATGAAAAAAATTTTATTAGCAGCAGCTTTTGGAGTTGCTGGGATAGTAAGTGCTAAAGATGCTGTAAAAAATGAATTTGGCAAAAAAGCACAATCAGAAAATCTTAAAAAAACAGAATTCTGTATTAAACCTACAAAAAAAATAATCAGTAATATCAAAGTAATGACATCGTGTGGCTTACCTGCATACATAACTTGGGATACCGATTGGGGAATTGAATGCTTAATGAGTGATGCTGCTGCCGCTGATTATTTAACTTGTGCCCCTTAATGAAAATACATTACCCATCACATTTTGATGGGTAATTTTTATAATATCAAAGTATGAAAAAACAAATTTTATTAGTTCTAATTTTAGCCTTATTTAATAATATTTTAATTGCCCAAAAGGTTAATTCTGAAATAGCTTATTTTTATAAATATAGTTATCATACAGATTCTACAAACATTGATAAAATAAATACAGAAGATACTGTATTGCTTACAAATTCTAAGGAATCATTATTTTGCAGCTATACAAAAATGAAGAATGACTCAACGATTTTAAGTAACATACAAAAAGGTAACATGGTTATTGATTATAGTGTTTTGCCAAAAAGCAAAGTAAATCAAATAGTTTTTGTAAATAAAGAAAAGGAGAATATCATTACTTATGATAAAGTTATTAATGTCACATTCGGTTTCCCTGTATCTCAATTAGAGTGGACATTGGGAAAAGAACATAAGAAAATTGGTGAATTTGATTGCCAAAATGCTTATTGTATATTGAACGGAAGGAAATTTGAAGCATGGTTTACAAAATCGGTTCCTGTGAATGAGGGGCCTTACCGATTTAAAGGTCTGCCAGGCCTGATTGTAGAAGTATACGATGATAAGAAATTTTTTTACTTTATTTTAAACGGAATTAAAAAACAAACCCTTTCAACTGAATTGCCAAAAAACTTTATCCCGACAACAATAGAAAATTTTAAAAGTAAAAGACAGGAGTTTTTGAATAATCCCGCCGGTGTAACTAAGGTTTACATGGGAGATAGAATAAAGATTGATCCACAAGTGGTTAACAATAATTTTAAAAATTATAACTTATTTTTAGATTAGAAAAACTGCAGCCAAGTGTTTTATTTTTATTATTGTCTAAGCAAAAAATGTTTTTATTAACCCCTTAAAAAATCGTATTTTTGCTTAAACTATTAGAATTTATGGAATTTTTAGACAGATACCAACAGATTGTTGCTGATGCCATTACTAAATACACTTTTAAAGATAAACCTACGGAGTTATACGAACCGATGAATTATATCATCTCCCACGGAGGGAAACGTCTTCGTCCGATTATGGTTTTAATGGCTTGTGATTTATTTGGAGGTGATTTGAAAGAGGCTATTAAACCCGCATTAGCCATCGAATTTTTCCATAACTTTACCCTTATCCATGATGATATTATGGATGAAGCTCCGTTGAGAAGAAACAAACCTACTATCCATACTTTACACGGAATTAATGTCGGTATTCTTTCAGGTGACGGATTAATGCTGAAAGCCTATAAATTTTTCGAAGATCTTGAGCCTGAAATTTTTAAAGCTTGTATCAGAATTTTTACTCATACAGGTTTGCTTTTATGCGAGGGACAGCAATATGATATCAATTTTGAGACTCAGGAAAATGTAACTTTTGATGATTATATCAGAATGATTACCTATAAAACAGGAGTTTTAAGCGCTTCTTCATTTGAAATCGGGGCCTTGATTGCAAAAGCTAACTTTAAGGATGCAAAGGCTATTTTTAATTTCGGAAAACATATCGGAATCGCTTTCCAGATTATGGATGATTATCTGGATGTATTCGGAGATCAGGCCCAGTTTGGTAAAAAACATGCCGGAGATATCTATGAAAATAAAAAAACAGTTCTTTATCTGATGGCGAGAGAGCATGCAACAGAAGAAGAAAGAAAAGAGCTGGATTACTGGTATTCTAAAAAAACGGATAATATAGATAAAGTTTATAATGTTGAAAAGATTTTCAGAAGAACAAAAGTTGACGAAAAAGCTTTACGTTTAATTGAAAAACACAACGAAATAGGACAGAGTTATCTTAAGAAAATTAATATTCCGGAAGATAAGAAAAAGCCATTTACTGAATTGGCAAATTATTTATTGAGAAGAGAAAGTTAAAAGTTAGCTAACAGATTTTAGGTTGATTTTTACCCAAAATGAAATTCAGGACAGAAGTTGATATTAAAGAATCACAGAAGAAGATTGATGTTGAAGATAAAATATTTTCAATAGGGTCATGCTTTGCTGCTGAAATGTCAGATTTATTTCAACAGGGGCAGTTACAAACGGTAAATAACCCTTTTGGAACGATTTTTAATCCCTTTTCTATCAATAATTCTATTAAAAGGCTTCATGATTCAGCATTTTATGAAGAGGATGATTTAATCACATTTAATGATGAATTTATCTCCTTAGATCATCATACGAGCTTTGACACACGGTTTATTCATAAAACCTTAGAAAAAATTAACTCTAAAATTGTTGAAGGAAATCAATTTCTTCAGGAAACTAAGTGGGTTATTATAACCTACGGCACTTCATTTATTTATGAATTTATTCCGAAGCAGAAGTTAGTCGGAAATTGTCATAAAATTCCACAGAAATTTTTCCAAAAAAGATTATTAACACATTGTGAGCTGACGGATGCCATTTATAATACGATTTTAAACTTAAAAGATATCTGCCAGGACAGTGTTCAACTGTTATTTACGGTTTCTCCTGTTCGTCATACAAAGGATGGAATGATTGAAAATCAATTGAGCAAAGCCAAATTAATCACTGCGGTTCACGAGGCAGTTCTGCCATTTGAAAATTGCCATTATTTACCCATTTATGAAATTTTAATGGATGATTTACGCGATTACCGTTTTTATAAAGATGATATGATACATCCTAATTCTCAGGCCGTTAATTATATTTTTGACAAATTCGGGAGTGCTTATTTTTCGGAAGAAACAAAAGATTTTATTAAAGAAAATTTTAATATTAATAAAGCTTTAGAGCATAGAACGGAAGACAAAAAAGATCCGAAGTATATAGAATTTAAAGAAAAATTAAATCAAAGGATTGAAAAGCAACAACAAAAAGTAAAACATAAAATATTTTCAAATGCTTGATTTTACAACCATTGATTATTTGAAGGAGGGGAATGAAAAGCAAAAAAGAGCATATAATGTTCTTATAAAATACCAAATTTTCGAAAAACTGAAAGAATATTTTCCAATTTTGGCAGGGACAATTCCTATTGAGATTGATACTGACAAAAGTGATTTGGATATTATTTGTGAAGTCAAGGATATGGCTGGGTTTGAAAAAAAATTAAAACAAATTTTGCCGGAAAATATTGATTTTCAAATTACAAGAAATAATATTCATGGTGAGGAATGTGTTATTTTAAATGGTATTTTAGACGAATTTTCAATCGAAATTTTCGGACAAAATAAACCTGCGTTTGAGCAAAATGCCTACCGTCATATGATTGCAGAATACAAAATATTACGGGAAAAAGGTGATGATTTTAAACAAAAAATAATAGAACTAAAAAAGGAGGGAATAAAAACAGAACCTGCATTTGGAGTATTGTTAGGATGGGAAAATCCTTATGAAGATCTATTAAAATTTAGAAAAAAATGATTGATACACATACGCATTTATACGCGGAAGAATTTGACGAAGATAGAACAGAAGCTATTCAAAGAGCTTTATCTAAAGGTATTACAGAATTTTATCTTCCCGCTATTGATTCTGAATCTCATGAAAAGATGCTTCAGTTGGAAGCAGCATATCCAAAGCAGATTTTCGCAATGATGGGTTTGCATCCGTGTTATGTAAAACCTGAAATATGGGAGAAAGAATTAAAAATTGTAAAAGGATACCTTGATCAAAGAGATTTTCCGGCGATAGGTGAAATCGGGATTGATCTGTACTGGGATAAAACGACTTTAGATATTCAAATTAAAGCTTTTGAGCAGCAGATTGATTGGGCAATTGAAAAAGATTTGCCAATTGTGATTCATACAAGGGAAAGCTTTGACGAAACTTTCGAAGTGCTGGAAAGAAAAAAACATCTAAAGCTTCGCGGTATTTTTCACTGTTTTTCCGGAAATCTTGAGCAGGCAAAACATGCAATAGATTTAAATTTTATTTTGGGAATAGGTGGGGTAGTAACTTTTAAAAATGGAAAAATTGATCAGTTTTTAAATGAAATCCCGTTAGATAAAATTGTTCTGGAAACGGATTCCCCATATTTGGCACCGGTTCCGCACAGAGGAAAAAGAAATGAAAGTTCTTATCTTGATTTGGTGGCTGGGAAATTAGTTGATATTTATAAAACAGATTTCTTGGAAATTGACAGAATTACAACTGAGAATGCCAAGAAATTATTTGTTCAAATCTAAAGAAAAAGCCTTCCAAATATTGGAAGGCTTTTTCTTTATTTTTTTCGTGTAAAGCTCTTATTGTTTGGCTTTTTATATCCCACTGCAGAAGTGGGCTTCTTCTTGTTTTTCTGAGGTCTTGAAGAATTATTACCAGATGGTTTTGGTCTTTCACTTCCTGCATTAAAAGGTTTGTTATTAGAATCTCTTTTCTGGGCCACCAAATCATCTGTATGGAAAGGATGATTTTTTATCACGGGAATTTTCATACCGATAAGTTTTTCAGTGTTTTTAAGGTTTAATAAATCTAAACCGTCAACAAATGAGATAGAATTTCCTTCCGCACCGGCTCTTCCCGTTCTTCCGATTCTGTGAACATACGTTTCTGAAACGTCGGAAAGTTCAAAATTGATAACAAATTTCAATTCATCAATATCAATTCCTCTGGCCGCAATATCGGTAGCCACCAAAACTCTGGTTCTACCTGATTTGAAGTTGGTTAAAGCATTTTGTCTTGCGTTTTGGGACTTATTACCATGGATGGCTTCCGTAGAAACTCCATCAGATTGAAGCTTTCTGGCAATTTTATCAGCGCCGTGTTTTGTTCTCGCAAATACTAAAACAGAATCAGAAATATCATTCTTCAGAATATGGGTAAGAAGGTTCAGTTTATTTTCCTTTTCAACAAAATAAACTGACTGTTGGATAGTTTCTGCTGTGGAAGAAACAGGGGTAACTTCTACTTTTACGGGATTGTTTAAAATAGAATTAGCTAATTTCTGAATTTCCGCAGGCATAGTTGCTGAGAAAAATAAAGTCTGCCTTTTTTGTGGTAAAAGCTTGATAACTCTTTTTACATCATGTACAAAACCCATATCAAGCATCCTGTCTGCCTCATCAAGAACAAAAATCTCGATATTTTTTAAGCTGATTATGCCCTGAGCGATAAAATCTAATAATCTTCCCGGAGTGGCGACCAAAATGTCAACTCCTTTTTTCAAAGCTGCTTCCTGGTTTCCTTGCTTTACTCCGCCAAAAATAACCAATTGCTTTAATGGCAAATATTTACCGTAATCGTTAATATTTTGTTCAATTTGAATCGCCAATTCTCTTGTAGGAGTTAATATTAAAGCTTTAATATGTCTGTTTGGCGTTTTATTTTTAGAAAGATTCTGTAAAATGGGAATTGAAAAAGCTGCTGTTTTTCCTGTTCCTGTCTGTGCGCAACCCAAAAAATCTCTTCCGTCTAAAATTTCAGGAATTGATCTTTCCTGAATGGGAGTGGGGTTTGTATATCCTTGTTCCTGAATTGCTTTTGCAATAGGTTCTATTAAGTTTAAGTCTGTAAAATTCAAATGAATTGTTTTTTTTATTAAAATGAAAATTCCTTCAAAATGAAGGAATTATATATTGCAAAGGTAGTCTAAATATTTTAAATGATTAATTTACTTTTGTCCATTGTTGATTATGTCTTAAATCTTCGAAAAATTTATAAATTTCAGAAAGTTTTTCGCTTCCGCGTTTACCGTAATCTTCTATATTTTTTGAACTTCCGTCAGCAAATTTTACCCTTAAATAAGATGTCGGTAAATCTGTGATGTTTTTTTCACCATATTTATCCTTTGCATTTCTTATATCTAAGTCATTCAGTAATGTAATTAATCTATTATAATCAGCTTCCTTGATTGTCCCTTTAAATGATCCTTCACGGGGTTTGGAAAATTCATCTTTTGAAGGCTTATCATTAAAATTAAAATGTTCTGCTTCAAAAACAGCTGTCCTGTCCGGGTTAATAGTTATTTTGAAAACCGGACAAAATCCGAAACAAGGGGTCGCTTCATATTCAATTTCAGAATATTTTGAGTTTATATTCTGAGAACTGCATGAAAATAAAAAGATAAAGGTGAAGAGGGAAAGTAAATATTTCATAATTTTTAAATCTATTGGGATTCTCTCAAGAATTGTTCCAAAGAGCAATAAAAAAGGAGAAACTAAATTGTTTCTCCTTTAAATTTTATTCATAAATAGTTTTACCCGTGAAGTTTTTTCCAGATTGCATCTTTCAGTTCCGTAAGATTTTCTCCCGTAACACCGGAGAAGAATATAGGCTGTCTGTTTTCAGGAAATTCGGCTGCTATTTCTTTTTTCAGTTCATCATCCAGCAAGTCAGATTTTGATACGGAAATAATGAAATCTTTATCTAATAATTCAGGATTGTATTCCTTTAATTCATTTTCCAGAATTTTAAATTCCTGGAAATGATCTTCAGAATCAGCCGGAATTAAGAATAATAAGATTGAATTTCTTTCAATATGCCTTAAAAACCGATGTCCTAAACCTTTACCTTCAGCAGCTCCTTCAATAATTCCCGGAATATCTGCCATTACAAAAGATTTGTAATTTCTGTAATCAACAATTCCTAAGTTCGGTGTCAAAGTAGTAAATGCGTAGTTGGCAATTTTAGGTTTGGCGGCAGAAACCGAAGCTAAAAGAGTAGATTTGCCTGCATTCGGGAAACCGACAAGGCCTACATCCGCTAAAATTTTGAGCTCGAAAACCACATAACCTTCCTGACCATCCATTCCCGGTTGTGCAAATCTGGGAGTCTGGTTGGTAGAAGACTTGAAATGTTCATTTCCTTTTCCTCCCATTCCTCCTTCCATCAGGATGATTTCCTGGCCATCTTCTAGGATTTCGCCGATGATTTCTCCTTCTTCATTTTTAGCAATAGTCCCAATTGGAACTTCAATATAAACATCAGCTCCGTAAGCTCCCGTTAACTGGTTTTTTCCTCCGTTTTCACCACGTTCGGCTTTTACGTGACGTGTATAACGAAGAGGTAGTAAAGTCCATTCATTGGCATTTCCTTTCATGATAACGTGACCGCCTCGACCACCGTCTCCGCCGTCAGGGCCACCTTTAGGAATATATTTTTCACGGCGAAGATGCGCAGAACCTGCACCACCATGTCCGCTCTTACAATGAATCTTTACGTAATCTACAAAATTTGACATTCAATAAATGTTATGAGTTATGAATTATGAGCTATGAATTTAAAATGAACCTATGACCCATTACTCATAACTATTAATTATTTTATTTTTTCTACTTCAGCAAAAAGTTTTTCGGAGATTTCGTTGATTTCTCCTACACCGTTTACTTCTACATATTTGCCTTGCTGTTTATAAAGCTCGGCAACTTCAGCTGTTTTAGCGTAATATTCTTTAATCCTGTTTTCGATGATTTCCACATTGCTGTCATCGGTTCTTCCGCTTGTTTCACCTCTTTTTAGCAATCTTTCAATCAATACTTTATCTTCTACGATTAATGAAAGGCAAATATCAATATTGTCATTCAATTCATCTTTTACGATTTTTTCCAAAGCTTCTGTCTGAACTGCAGTTCTTGGATATCCGTCAAAAATAAATCCTGCCGCATCAGTCGGCTTTCTCAATTCGTCAATCAGCATATCGATTGTTACCTGATCCGGAACCAATTCTCCCTTATCGATGTAAGATTTTGCTAATTTCCCAAGTTCAGTATTATTTTTCATGTTAAACCTGAAAAGATCGCCTGTTGAGATTTGTTTTAGATTAAATTTCTCGATTAGATTCTGGGCTTGAGTTCCTTTTCCACTTCCTGGAGGACCGAACAGAACAATGTTTATCATAATGTTGATTTGCTTTTGGCATATACAATAAGTTGCAAGCCGTTAGCTTTTTTTAGTTAATATTTACTTTTTATTTCGATGTACTGTTAAAAGCTAATAGCTAACTGCTAAAAGCCGATAGCAAAATTGTTAATGGTTGATTTGTCCTTCTTCTAATTGGTACAAATTCGGTAAATTTCTACCTAATTCATCATAATCTAAACCATAACCAAGAACAAATTTATTTGGAATTTCTTTTCCGATATAATCCAGCTTGAAATCTTTTTTATAAACCTCAGGTTTTAATAAGAAAGAAGCCAGCTTTACAGATTTCGGACGTTGGGTTTCTTTAAAATATTTGAAAAGACTTTCAACGGTATTTCCTGTGTCAACGATATCTTCTACAAGAATGATGTGACGGTCTTTTACGTCCTTCGTCAGTTCCATTTTCTGGTAAACAATTCCTGTGGATTCAGTTCCTGCATAAGAACTCATTTGGATAAAAGCAATCTCACAATTTCCCGGATAATGCTTTAAAAGATCTGAGAAGAACATGATAACTCCGTTCAAAACACCAATGAAAACAGGGACTTCATCCTTGTAATCTTCATAAATTTTCAGTGCTGTTGCTTTTACAATTTCCTGAATTTCGGCATCCTTAAGATAAGGAACAAAAGTTTTGTCGTGAACTTTAATACTTTCCATAAAATTTTTAGTAGGCGGCAAAGTTACGGATTTTTGATGAAAGTTTTTTAAGGTTTGATGGCAAGAAGTGTTTTAGAGTTTTAGGGTAAAAGGGTCTAAATGTTCGCAAGCTTTTGTTTAAAGTGATTTTATACATTTTTCGTTTGCTGGGGCGTTTCAATCAGCAAAGAATACCGGAAGTTCTGTCGTTTTGAATGAAACGGAATGGAATGAGGAATCTGTTTTGATGCGATACTCACAAGATGCTATATGAGATTGCTTCGTCGCTTCGCTCCTCGCAATGACACATATGTAACGAAGTTTTTGAAATATTCAAAAATTATTATCTTTGCAGTTCACAAAACCCAAAAACAACAGGATGTAGGATACAATTTCTTTCAGATTTAATTGAACAATAACAAAATGTTATTGAAGTTTAACCTTAATTAAGAAAGAAATCATGCTTTTTCTACAAAATATATCTTTTGGGTTTCCTGCAGGAAATCTGCTTTTTAATTCTATTAATTTAACAGTACAAACTCATACAAAATCTGCTTTGGTCGGAAGTAACGGCATGGGAAAATCGACCTTGCTGAAAATTATTGCCAACGAAACTGAACCTTTAGGTGGAAGTGTCAATGTTCAGGGAGATATTTTTTACGTTCCGCAGATGTTTGGAAATTTTAACCATTTGACGGTTGCGGAATGTTTGAAAATCAATGAAAAATTAGAGGCGCTTCAAAAAATTACGAGTGGGGAAGTGGATGAAATCTATTTTGAAACTTTGAATGACGATTGGGACATTGAAGAACGTTGTCAAAGTGCTTTACAATATTGGAAGCTTGAAAATTTAGACTTAAACGAAAAACTTGAAAACCTGAGTGGCGGACAGAAAACAAAGGCTTTTCTTGCCGGAATTCAAATCAATCAGCCTGAAATTATTTTATTGGACGAACCGACGAATCATCTCGATTTGGAAGGAAGAAATCTATTGTATGATTTTATTGAGAAAACGAATTCTACGGTTGTGATCGTTAGTCATGATCGTACTTTGCTGAATTTGGTTGATACTATTTTTGAACTGAGCAATCAGGGAATTTCAACGTATGGCGGAAATTATGATTTTTATGCCGAACAAAAAGAAATTGAAAATGAGGCGTTGCAAAACGATATTCATTCCAAAGAACGGGCGCTAAAAAAGGCGAAAGAAAAGGAAAGAGAAACATTGGAACGAAAGCAAAAACTCGATGCGCGTGGAAAAGGAAAACAGGAAAAATCGGGTGTAGCGAGAATTATGATGAATACGCTGCGGAATAACGCGGAGAAAAATTCATCGAAATTGAAATCTGTTCATGCCGAAAAAATCAATGATATTTCCGGTGATTTACGGGATTTGCGTTCGTCAGTGAGAAATTCGGATCAGATGAAAGTGAATTTTAATGATTCGAATCTGCATTCGGGGAAAATTCTGATTTCGGCGGAGGGAATTAATTTTAAATATAATGAAGAAAATCTTTGGAAAGAAAACCTTAATCTTGAAATTCGAAGTGGTGACAGGATTTCGATTAAAGGTTCGAACGGTTCAGGAAAAACAACTTTGATTAAGCTTTTGTTAGGAGATTTACAACCTTGTGTGGGAACAATTTCTAAGTCGGATTTTCAGACGATTTACATTGATCAGGAATATTCTTTAATTAATAAAAAGGCAATGGTCTATGATTTCGCCCAACAATTCAATGACAATGCACTGCAGGAATCAGAAGTAAAAACCTTATTGTCAAGATTTTTATTTGGAAAGGAAACCTGGGACAAAAAATGTGATGTCCTGAGTGGCGGAGAAAGGCTGCGACTTCTTCTGTGCGGACTTTCCATCAGCAATAAAGCTCCCGATATGATGATTCTCGATGAACCGACAAATAATTTAGACCTTCAAAATGTTGAAATTCTGACGAATTCTATTAGAGATTATCAGGGAACTTTGGTGGTGATTTCGCATGATGAGGTGTTTTTGGAGGAAATGGGGGTGAGTGATGAAATTGTTCTGGAGTAGAGATATTCTTTATCCAATCTAGGTGAGATTCTTCATGTTCAAACATTCGTACAGCTGTTCTTATGACTTCACTTGCAGAAAAGAATATTTACCCGATTTAATTTGTTGATTAATAAAATTATCAAAATAATTGCCTAATAATAAATGTGTTTTTTGCCATCACTTCAATTTTAACAAAAGATACCGATTCTTGATATTTAATGTAATTGATGATTGAATTTTTAAGTTAAAATTTTTTCCCAAAAATTCTATTTTTGGGAAGAGGAAATATATAATCACCTTCATATAGATAAAAGACCGGTAAGAAATGATGTTTTTGAGATTGACTCATCTTTGTAAATAAATCAAATATAACGATGATAAAGTAATAAGATACTATTATAAGTATATAAGTATGATTTCCATCCTGCTTAAAAATAAAAACCACCACAAATTTGCTCACCCAATTTTTTAAAAGTAATTTTGCATGAATCTAAAATAAAAGTAAAATATGTCAACTTACGTAGTTGTAGGTCTTCAGTATGGAGATGAAGGTAAAGGAAAAATCACGGATGTTTTATCGGCAAAATCAGATTACGTTGTACGTTTCCAAGGCGGGGACAACGCAGGTCACACGGTTTATGTAGGGGATGAAAAATTCGTTTTGCACCTTCTTCCATCGGGAGTTCTTCAGTGCAAAGGGAAGTGTATCATTGCGAATGGGGTAGTGGTAAACCCTAAATCTTTCATCAAGGAAGTAAACCAAATTGAAAGCAAAGGAATGAGGACTGACCACATTTTTATCAGCAGAAGAGCGCATGTTATCATGCCTTATCACATTCTTTTGGACACTTATCGTGAAGAAGAACACGGAGGAACTCAAATCGGAACGACTAAAAAAGGTATTGGTCCTTGCTATGAAGATAAAATTGCAAGAGTAGGTATCAGAATGATTGATCTTCTGAATCCTGAAATTTTAAGAGATAAAATCGAGAAAAACCTAAAAATTAAGAATTCTCTTTTTGAAAAATATTTCGGAAAACCAACATTGGACGTAGAAGAAATTTACAACGAATTTTTAGAGATTGGAAAACAGCTTCAGTACAGAATCGTTGATACAGAATTAGAATTAAACGAGGCTATCCAGGAAGGTAAAAACGTTTTATTCGAAGGAGCTCAGGCGTTGATGTTGGATATTGATTTTGGTACGTATCCATACGTAACTTCATCTTCTCCATCTACAGGAGGTGTTTGTACAGGAGCAGGGGTGCCGCCAACTTCGCTTCAAAATCTTATTGGTGTTGCGAAAGCATACTGTACAAGAGTAGGAAACGGACCTTTCCCTTCTGAACTGGATAACGAATTGGGTGAAAAAATCAGACAAATCGGTGGTGAATTTGGAGCTACCACAGGAAGACCGAGAAGAACAGGATGGTTAGATCTTGTTTCTTTGAAACATGCTTGTATGATTAACGGTATCAATAACTTGGTAATTACCAAATTAGACGTTCTTACAGGAATTGAAAACCTTAAAATCGTAACACATTATAAAACTGAAGACGGAAAAATCATCGATTATTTCACATCATCAACAGAAAAATTATACAATTACGAACCTATTTATCAGGATTTACCGGGTTGGAAAGAAGATATCACAAAAGCCAGAAGTTATGATGAACTTCCTGATAACGCTCAGAAATATATCGAATTTATCGAGAAGTATTTAGGAATTAACGTTTACTTGGTTTCCGTAGGCCCTGAAAGAAGCCAAAACATTATCAGAAAAGAATTATTCTAAATATAATTTAAAAGAGACTGTCAAATTGATAGTCTCTTTTTTATAATAACTTAGGATAATATATGTTGACGTAAAGAAAATTTTGAGAAAATAATACGTTAAAATAATTGTTGATTAGTTTCTTGAGTATTTTGCATACGCTTTTGCGAGCTTCTCATCGTATTTATTGAGTCTGTAACTTTCTCCATTATATCCTTTGGCGAAAGCTGCCCAGTTTTTAGTTCTCAAATGAGTTAAAAGACCATTTTTCTCAAGAAATTTTCCAAAAGCTTTTAAATGCTCACCTTCATTAATCTCCATTTTTGAAACGAAATCTGTAATGTCAGCATAACCAAGCCCTTTTGCATGAAATCCCATAATCTGGAAACTTCCCCAGGAAGCAGAAGACAGCGCTGCATCTTTAAATTTGGGGTCAGTGCCTAAAGTCATGGCTTTATTCAATCTGTCATATTCTTTTACACCGCCTTGATAATAAATTTTTGTCCATTTTGGATAAAGAATGTCTTTGTGGCTGGAATTATAATAAATATTAGGATTGATTCCTCTTTCCTGTAATTCACTCCAGAAGATGTGTCCCTCAAACAAAATTTTAGGTTTATTATTAATTAAAAAACCTTTTCCGCTGCTTTCAATTTCATTCACTGCTTTTACCGAAGCAAGTTCCAATTTGTATTGATTAGCAAAATTTACCAAATCACTTTCTTTTAAAAATTTGTCAGATGAATTTACGGGAATTGTATTTTTTTGAAGCAAAACAGTCCATGTTTTTATTCCGACAATTCCGTCAACGACTAAAGAGTTTTTTCTTTGGAAATCTTTTACAGCTGCATCCACTTTCAGATTAAACGAATCTGAAATGTTGATGTTGTATCCTAATTTGTAAAGTATCTCACAAAGCGTGAGAACTTCCGGTGCTTTTGTATAATATTTTAAAAGCTTCATCACTGTTAATTTTTTAGTTATAAATTTTTAATTCGCTTCCCGAAAGTTTCCAGATCTTGAATTTTGATTCTTTTGTTTAAAATCAAAGAATTAGTAAATAGGTATTTTCGGCATCCTCTCACAAATCATTCCGATCAAAAAAAATGACTTAAATTTCACTTCCTCTCTTTGAAGTCTGTACTCCAGATTCAGAGGGGTTGTATTTGCTACGCTGAAATTTTGGTTTAAAACGGCATAATCATCAATTCTTAATTCTATGCTGTATTCCCCGATAGGAATAACCTGGCTGATAATTCCGATTTCATTGGTTTCTATTTCAAAAATTCTGCTGTTGTTCGTTCCTTTGATGGAAATCGAGCATTTATAAACCGGGTCATTATTTATTTTGTCAAAAACTTTAAATTGCACATTTGCTCCTGTTGGCTGAACCGGATAGGTGATAGGGATAAAGATTCCCGGGATTTTTATTGGAGCGACTGGATTGGGCTGAACCGGTTTTATGGGTTGAGGCTGAGGTGTGATAATGGTAGTAACAGGTCGTAAATTTCGAGCACTGTTTAAGACGTTCATATTTATTGTATTGTTGAAAGCAACATTCGGGGTTGCTTTTAAAGATTCGGCTTCGGGTTGTACAGCTGATTTTTCGATGAAATCATTTTGTACGGAACTTTTTGTATTCTCGGCAATAGCTGTTTTTCGGGTTAAGGTATTTAATTGATCAGATTTTATGGTTCTCACGTTCGTGACTGCTTTCAGGAATTTCTGATTGTTATTTTTATTTACAAAAAGCTGTTGTTTCATGATTAGCGGACCGAAATATATCAGTTGATTAGGATTGTTTACCGTATCGTTGGTGATGGAAGAATTTAAAACTATTTTTAAATTTTTAATTAAAATCATGGTTTTAGGAAATGCAGGCAACTTAAAATCGTTTGAAATCGTTTGTCCGTCAGATATTTTTTTAGTTTCATTCCATTCAAACCAATCAGACATCATGAAGTTCTTATTAAACCAGTTTCTTTTTAAATGTACAAATGAATAGTCGAGTTCTACGGCTTCAATAATGCTCTCATCGTAATCAATGGAAAGAATCTCTGCGGGTAAATTTTCATTCGCGGTTTTGGCTTCCTGAAATAATTTGTCGAGTTCAGTTTTTTCAATTCTCATGCTGTTCCACCCGGATTCATTTTCCATAAAATCGTATGGAATGAAATTAATATCATGAATGGAAGAATTGTTAATTACATCTGTTTTTTCAGCAGCATCAAAGATATTTTTTGCATTTTGAGCCATCGCGAGATATAAATCTGCGTCTGAAGTTTTATTGATCCTTCCAAGTTCTTTTTCGATCAAATCTTTACTTCCTTTTATTTTCCATTCAGAAAATGCCAATTCTTTTAGATTATTAAGGCTTACCAGTTTGTCGTTCCAATTATTTTTTTCTTCGTCATTGTCTAATCCGTCAAATAATTCAAGATGAGAGGCGATATTATTTATCGTTTCTTCATAAGCTGTTCTGTATTTTTTATAATTTTTAAATTCTTTGGTTTCTGCATTTTTTGAATCATAAAGAATTGTACTTTGGTTGTTGACTACTTTATCTAAATTTTCCTCAAGGTTTTTTAAATTATTCTTATCTAAAATATCCCGGTAAATATCAAATAACGAATTATTGGGGTTCAAATCCCAGAAGTTTGGAGAAATCGGCACAGAGTTGAGCTCATAAGCCACATTTTGCTTTTTGATGATAGAAAGCGCTTTTTTCTGATCATCATTTAATAGGCTTTGAGGTTTTAAAAGCTCAAGTTCTTCGTTTTCATAGACTCTCAGGGACGGACAAATCATTGGTAAATCATTTTCCATCGAGCTTTGAGACATATAAGTGTCTTTCAGCTTTTGGTAAACGGCAATAAAGTATTTCATGGCTATTAGTTTTGATTATTAGTTTGGGAAATAACCGACAGAAAAAGAAATTCTGCCGGTTATTCTTTATGAGAAGGATATTATGATTTCCCGTCAGTCCATTTTTTGATTTCAGGATTTGGGTTTGGAGATTGTGGAACGACGTGGCATTTGTAACCTATGATATAAATTCCGTCAGAAGTTAATTTTTTACCGTTCCATTTTGCGTTTGATTTTACATCCTGATTATCATAGCTGTATGTTCCTCCAAATACAAATGGCCCTATTCCTACCGCAGCTCCTGAGCTTACAGAATTTTTAACATCAGTAAATGCGGTGCTGTTGTTTGAGAAATCCAGGTTTACGTCTTTTGCAATGATTAATTCTGTAATAATTGATGGCATCAGACCTTTACCTTTTCCGTCGCTGATGATATCTCCGTTTAATGTTTGAGGAGATTGCTCGTGAAGTTTCCAGTATTTGGATTCAATAAATTGTTGATTAAACCAGCCTCTTTCCACTCTTACTTTTCCTAATTTGAAAGAGATTTTCATATTAGTATAGTCGGTGTTGATTTTAGTTTTTTCATGTTTTCCACCACCTTTTGCCCCTATTGAGAAAATTCCAAGGCTGAATCCTGCTGCAGCGCCCCAGTTGTGGACTGTTTTAGAATAATCATAATTTGATTCTCCTTCCACGATGGTTACAGTCGGCCATCCTTTAGATTCTTTTAAGGCATTGGCAGCCACTGGGATAGAAGGTGAGTAGTTTGTATAATCTAAAACTCTCGTTCTCTGGCTGTTTCTGAATTCAGATTCCATTCTCTTTTTGATGACTAGCATATTTTTCTGCTCCACTTCACTTAAATAGTTCTGGATATTTTCAACGGCTTCTTTGTAACCTAAGGATTGCCATGCTTTTAAAGCTGCATCTTCACGTTTTTTCATGTTTTTTCCGTCGATGGAAAGTTTAGCCATAGCTTCAGCATCTCCGTTGTCAGCGGAGGTTCTGATTTCGTTGTTTGCATCTACAATATCGTAGTATTTCATCTGGTATTCAATGTATTTTGCGTAAGTAGGTGACACGAAAGTATGGAAAATTTCAGGTTTGTTCATATCATCAATCGGTGCGCTTTCGTCAAAATCGGAATTTTTTACTTTTTTGATTTTGAATAATTTATCTCTTAAAGTATTCAGTTTCTTTTCTACCTTTTCGTCAAATTGTGTATCAACTACGACAGACCATTGTAAAAGATCTTCGTAAACTTTAGAAACTCTCTTTTGAGAATCATTCATAATACTCATGATAGACATTTCTCGTCCATTTCCTGTCTTTGTAAGAGGTGGCATTTGAGAAGGAATTACGTCTACCATTGCTGCAAACTGTTCCATTTGAAGGTATTTTCTGAATTTGCTGTTTGATAAAGCATTTTGATAAGCTTCCATGTCGATTTTCGGATTTCCGTTGGCATCAAGAATTGGTTTTCCTGTTCCGTCTAATAATGGCTTTGGAGAAGGTGCGTCTCCGAAAAGTCCGTTTAATGCATAATCAAAAGTGTCCTCGGAAAGTGTAACGCCTACCGGATCGAATGCAATGAAGTCATTTGGTCCTAAAGAATCAGGGTTTCCTCCGTTGGTTACAGTGTCATAAACTTGTTTTAAAAGCATGCTCATCAGTGAATTTGATTTTGCTTCTTGAGTTAAAGTTGGCATAATTATAAGTTTTAAATTTTTTCTTGCTTACTCTTTTCGGTTTTCAGCATCCCCGATTTTCTATGATACAAATATCTGGCAGGTTTAGAAATTAATTCTCAGTAATTTTCCGATTTTATAATGGGGTTTTTACTGTTTTTACGTTTTATGTTGTATTTTATTAATTAATAAGAAGGTTATTGTAGTAAATCATGAATAATTAAATGTTGCCAAACCCCTGATATTACCCCAAAAGACCTATGAATTTATAAATCGAGGTATTTTTTTTTTAATATGACCGTTTTTAGCTGCTGTTGGATTTATAAATTCAGGAATGTACTTGCTAATAATTGAGGTTTTATCGTTTTTTTGGCAATAATTTTGAATTTATAAAAGCAGTTATCAATAAAATGATGAAAATTGATAATTGTAACAATTTAAATATGTATAGTGATGAAACAATTACAATCAAACCAGGAATTTCGTTTTAATGAAATCCTTTTCGAACACAGAAACAAAGAATATGGGGCGTATGTTCTTAGAAATGAATCTGACAAAATTTTAACAAAAGCGCTTTTTATAGGTGTGAGCTTGCTAGCCGCGATTTCTATAAGCCCGTTTGTGGTTTCGGCTTTTGAATCTGAAGTGCCAACAAAAATACCCGAAGGAGTGGAGATTGTATTGCGAGATCCTGTAGTTCCTGAGCAATTGGTAGCACCCCCAAAAGATAATCCTGTAAAACCTGCTACAGCTCCTGACGTAAAAACGGTTGATGAAAGATTGCCGGAACCTAAAGCTCATGTAACAAATGAAAAAGTTGTAGAGAAGATTGAAGGTGCAATTGCAGGAGTTAAGAATAATCCGGAAGGTGAAGTAGCGCCTCCGAATAAGTATGTACCGATAGCTCCGGCTCCGGGCCCTGCAATTAATTATTCACCTCCAACTTTACCGGAAACTCCAAAGGTTGATAAAAACAAAATTGTTGATGCCGGTGATTTGGCTGTAGAAGCGGTTTTTGAAGGGGGTATCAATTCATTCAGAAATAAAGTAATGAGCAATTTTGATGGTTCAGGAATTGAATCAAATGGAGATGTGATGAAAACTACCGTTACTTTTATCGTTGAAATTGACGGTAGTATTTCGGGAATTAAAGCCAATGGGTCGGATGCTGATTTTAACAGCGAAGCGATTAGAACAATCAAATCTATTTCCAACAAAGGAAAATGGAAACCAGGAAAAAATAAACAAGGCGAATCTGTCAGAAGTTATTTCAAATTCCCTATATCAATGAAGTTTGAATAAGTGATAAAAATAAATATTGAATAGTTATCCACAAAGAATTTTTTTTGTGGATAATTTTTTTTATTGCTAAATTGCTTATTAACAATATTTTAACTCAATTTTGGTTTTATCGATTCATTGAGAGCAAGGAAAAATGTGTATTTTTGAGGCTTAAAGTTCTAATAATGGCAAAAATCATAGGAATCGCTAATCAAAAAGGCGGGGTAGGTAAAACTACTACGGCTGTAAACCTTGCAGCTGCGTTAGGAGTATTGGAGAAGAAAATATTAATCATCGATGCTGATCCACAGGCAAATGCAACGTCCGGATTGGGGGTTGATTATGTTCAGTATTCCACTTATAATTTGCTAGAACACAGTGCAGATACGAGAAGCTGCATCAAACAGACAACTACGCCCAATTTGGATATTGTTCCTTCTCACATCGACTTGGTAGCAGCGGAAATAGAATTAGTAGACAAAGAAGAGCGTGAGTATATGCTAAAAAAAGCATTACAAAGCGTAAGAGCTGACTACGATTATATTATTATTGACTGCGCGCCTAGCTTAGGATTGATTACAGTAAATGCTTTAACAGCAGCTGATTCGGTAATTATTCCTATTCAATGTGAGTATTTTGCCTTAGAAGGATTAGGAAAACTTTTGAACACGATTAAAAACGTTCAGAAAATTCACAATAAAGATTTGGACATTGAAGGGCTGCTTCTTACCATGTATGACAGCAGATTGAGATTATCTAACCAGGTAGTTGAAGAAGTGCACGCTCACTTTCCTGAAATGGTTTTCGAAACGATTATCAGCAGAAACGTAAGGTTAAGTGAAGCTCCGAGTTTTGGGGAAAGTATCTTAAATTATGATGCTGAAAGCAAAGGAGCCATTCAGTATATCCAACTGGCAGAAGAAGTTCTGTTGAAAAATGAAAAGTTAGTAAAAAATTAAAAAGAGTGTAAAGCCATAAGCTTAAAGCATAATATGAAGGACAAGAAAAGAGCAATGGGACGTGGTTTGGGTGCTATTTTAAGTGCCGAATCCAAAGCGACAATCAATTCTGCAACAGATGAAGGTGCAGACAAGTTTGTAGGAAATATCGTAGAAGTCGCACTTGAAGATATTTACCCGAATCCCACTCAGCCAAGAACTTATTTTGACGAGAAAGCGTTAAACGAACTTGCCAAATCTATCGGGAGCTTAGGGGTAATTCAGCCTATTACTTTACGAAAAGATGGTGAAAGGTTCGAAATTATATCTGGAGAAAGACGTTTCAGAGCATCTAAAATTGCTGGTTTAACTTCTATTCCGGCTTATATCCGTTTGGTGAATGATCAGGAGCTTCTTGAAATGGCCCTTGTTGAGAATATCCAAAGAGAAGATCTGGATGCGATCGAAATTGCATTAACATATCAGAGGTTGATGGATGAAGTAGGTCTTACTCAGGAAAATCTTAGCCAAAGAGTCGGAAAGGATAGAAGCACAATTACCAACTCAATCAGGTTGTTGAGGTTAAGCCCTGATATTCAGAATGCTATTCGTAGTGGCGAAATTTCTGCAGGACATGGCAGGGCAATTATCAGCCTTGAAAGTGAGGAGCATCAGCAGATTTTATTTGATTTAATTATTAAAGAAAAATTGAATGTCCGTCAGTCTGAACAGGCTGCTACTGCACTAAAAAATCCAAAGTCACCGACTGCAAAAAAAGTAAATGCGGAGCTTTCAAATAATTATAAAAGAGCACAGAAGACAATCGCCGATATTCTTGATGTAAAAGTTGAGATTAAAGCTTCTGCAAACGGTAAAAAAGGGAAAATTGTTCTGGACTTCAAAAATGAAGATGAGCTGGAATATATTTTATCTCATATTAAATAAATGAAAAAATTACTTTTCACTTTTTTCTTGTGTCTTTTTGCATTGGCATATTCACAAGTTAATCCAAATGATACTATTCGGGTAGAACACTACCCGAAGGACAGTATTTCTGCGGCAAAACCTGCAAAATCTGAGGCTTCTATAGTTCAGGATATTGAAAAGGTAAATGCAAAAACCTTGAAAAAAGCTCAAATCACAAAACTTAATCCTACAAAAGCAGGTTTGTATTCTGCAGTTTTGCCGGGATTAGGGCAGTATTACAACAAAAAATACTGGAAAATCCCAATCGTTTGGGGAGCTGTAGGTGTGGGAGCCGGAATTGCTATCTGGAATGACAATCAATATAAAAAATACAGAGGATACTATATTGCAAAACTGAACGGAACTCCCGATGAATTTGTTGACAGTCATCCGTGGCTGGATAAAGTTGCACTAGGAAATGCACAAGACAGGGCTAAAAGGCAGAGAGATTATGCCATTGCCATCACAGGCCTTATTTATATTTTAAATATTATGGATGCTGTAGTAGATGCCCATCTTTACGAAGGTCGTCATGATCCGGACTTATCATTCAGTCCTGCTGTTATTCAGGATGATTTTGGGATTGCTCCTCCGAAAACAGGGTTAAGTTTAAGTTATAGATTTTAATCAATATAAAATTTTATGAAAATAGCATTAGTAGGATATGGGAAAATGGGTAAAATCATTGATGAAATTGCCACAAAAAGGGGTCATGAAGTAGTGGCCCGTCTGAAAGAGACTCCTACTGCTGAAAATCTTAATAATCCAGATGTGGCGATTGAATTTTCTTTACCGGAAGTAGCATTTGAAAATATCAAAGTCTGCCTGGAAAATAAAATTCCTGTAATCTGTGGGACAACAGGGTGGCTTGAAAAGAAGCCTGAAATAGAACAAATTGCAGTTGATAACGGAACAGCATTTTTATATGGTTCAAATTTTAGTTTAGGAGTGAATTTATTTTTTGCTTTAAACGAAAAATTGGCAGACTTAATGAAAAATGTCGATGAATATTCTTGTCAGTTAGAAGAAATTCACCACATTCATAAGCTTGATGCCCCAAGTGGGACGGCAATTTCCATTGCAGAGGGTATCTTTAAACATAATCCAAAATTTGAAGCATGGAAGCTGGAAGAGACACAAGGGAATCAGTTGGGTATTTTTGCAATCCGTGAAGATGAAGTTCCTGGTACTCATAGTGTTTTCTACAGAAGCGAGGTTGACGAAATTGAAATTAAGCACACTGCTTTTAATAGAAATGGTTTTGCGCTGGGAGCAGTAGTCGCTGCAGAATGGATTAAAGGAAAAAAAGGAAATTTCGCTATGAAAGATGTTTTGGGACTTTAATTTGTAACAAATCTCTTAAATTGCAAACTAATAGTAAGAAATAATGGGAGGTAAAAATTACTCATTGCTCATTACCAATTACTCATAATTATAGATTAGGCACAAAAATTTATGAATTATTTTTTAACTTATACAGTATACGTTCTCATTTTATCTGTATTGATGGGGATATCAACTTGGAAGCTATTCAAAAAAATGGGGTATAGCCCATTATTTGCATTTATCCCTTTTTACAACTATTTCATTATTTTAAAAGAAACAAAACATCCGAAATGGTGGGCAATTTTATCGTATTTACCAATCGTAGGTCCTATCATGATGTCTGTTTTTCATATTTATTTAATGAAAAAATTCGGAAAAACCCTTTTCCAGAATCAGCTTCTTACGGTAATTCTTCCGTTTATTTATATGGCAACGGTAAATTATTCTAAAGATGTAGAGTTAGAAGATGAAAATGCTGATGAATTATTCTTAACAGACGAAGAAAAAAGTACAAAAAAGAAAGATACTTTTGCAGGCTCTATCACATTCGCAGTAGTTTTTGCAACGATTATCCATGTTTTTGTAACGCAGCCTTTCGGGATTCCTACAGGTTCAATGGAAAGAACATTATTAGTAGGTGATTTCCTTTTTGTAAATAAATGGAGCTATGGTTACAGATTGCCGATGCGTCCTCTTGCAATTCCTTTCTTACAGGGAACGATTTTCGATTCAGGTGAAAAGGGAAATCCTAAAGATGATCCAAAATCTTATGTTGATGGAGTAAAACTTCCTTACGAAAGAATTCTCCAATTCAATAAACCACAGAAGAATGATGTTGTAGTTTTTAACTATCCACAGGATTCTGTGCATACAGCAATTGACAGAAAAGATCCTTACGTAAAAAGATGTGTTGCAGTTGCCGGTGATACTTTCGAAATGAGAGCAGGAAGACTTTTCGTAAACGGAAAACCAGAAACTGTTTTGGGAGATCAGGAGGTTCAGCATGGATATACGGTACTGAGCGGTGAGCAAATTGATATACCTAGTTTATATGATACTTACGGTTTCTTACCTGTTAGAGAAGAACAACAAGATAAGGGATTTGTTTATATATTTCAAGGACTTACTGATAAGACTGCTAAAGAAATTAAAGCTTTGCCTAGTGTTATCAGTATGGAAGAAAATATCTTTCCAAAAGGTTCTGCAACAATTTCTTATAAATTAAATGCTGATAAAACGGCTTATACCAAAAGCATTGATACTACTCAATCTATTTTCCCAATCAACAAACCTTGGAACCAGGATTGGTACGGTCCGCTTACAATACCTAAAAAAGGGGATGTTGTTACTATTAATCAGGAAACATTACCGGAATATCAATGGATTATTTCTAAATACGAAAACAATAAATTAGAAAATAAAAACGGAAAAATTTTCATTAACGGAAAAGAAACAAATCAATATACTATCAAACAGGATTACTATATGATGGTGGGAGATAACAGAGACGCTTCTTTGGATGCAAGATTCTTTGGTTTTGTTCCTGAAGAGAACATCGTTGGAAAACCAATGTTTACATGGATGAGCGTACAAGGTGTTTTCTCAGATGCGAGCTCAACATATCAGGCTCCTAAAAAAATCCGTTGGGAAAGAATGTTTAAAGCAACAAATACGGGTGAAGCCAATAAAGCTTCGTATTGGTGGATTGCTGTAATGATTCTTATCTTATTCTTTGGATGGGATTATTTTGCAAAACTTTTCAGAAAGAAAAAAACTGAAGAATAGTGTTTAAAAATAAAATATTTAATAAAGTTCTTCTTACCGGAAGCTTTATTGTAACTCTTTTTATTATTGCAAAACTCTCAGGGGTTTTGCAATATGCTTTTGTACCACAGGCCGGAGGTGAACCTACAATTAAAAGAAAATCATTTGTTGTCCTTACCAATATTTTACCTTATGACAAGAATAAATTACTAACTTATAATCAGGATAATGAATTTGGTAAAGGTGTTTTTGTACAACGCCTTGTAGGAGTGGCTGGGGATAAAATTTATATGAGAAACGGTGATCTATTTGTTAATAATATTTTAGTGGATTCTAAATTTAATCTGAAACATTCTTATAAAATAGACAGGGCTTTTGTTAATTATTTAATGATGGAGGGTTTTTCTGAAAATGATTTTTTTCAAATTGATAAAGATTATTTTATTACTCAACTAAGCAAAAACGAATTAAATAAAAATTTTTTTTACGAAAGATTCATAAATCCAAATGTGGATAATGATATTTTTAGAATTTATAATAAAAATTGGACCGCAGATAATTTTGGCCCTGTAATTATTCCTATTAATAAAGTATTCTTTTTGGGAGACAATCGTAATGCAAGTTTGGATTCGCGATACATAGGATTTGTAGATGAAGATAAAATTACGGGAAGAATTATTTATCCAAATAATTAAAAATAATTATGCAAAATGTATTATTGCCGGTGTTTTATTTACCACCGATTTCTTGGTTTTCAGTGTTTTTAGATACTGAAAATGAAGTGCTTTTCGAACAATTTGAAAATTTTCCAAAGCAGACATACAGAAACAGAGCTAATATTTATGGAGCAAACGGAAAACTTTCATTAATCATCCCAATCAATCATAATGGGAAAAGAGAAATGAAAGATATTGAAATTTCGTACAGGGAGGATTGGAGAAATCTTCATTGGAAATCAATCAAGACAGCTTATCAAAGTTCTCCGTATTTTGAATATTATGAAGATAAACTCAGAAAAATATTTGATTTGAAAGAAAAAAATCTTTTAGATTTTAACCTTAAAGGATTAGAAATTATTCAGCAGATATTAAAAACAGAAAAGGCACACTCTTTGAATATAGAATACATCAAAGATCCTGTCGAAATAAACTTTCGTGAAAAATTTTCCGCAAAGTTACCTTCAGAATTTCAAATGGAAGATTACTATCAGACTTTCACAGATAAATTGGGATTTTTAAAAGATTTATCGGTTTTGGATCTAATTTGTAACAAGGGACCGGAATCTTTGACTTATATTAAAAATATTAAATAATTATACTCATATGAAAAAGGTATTGTTAGCTGCCGTTTTTTTGACAGGCTTAAACCTGGCTTTTGCGCAGGATGCTAAAGGAAAAACCGTTGACCCGAAAGAAGATAAAGATTTGATGACGTGGTATCACAAAGATTTTGCAACTTCTAAAGTATATGGTGTAAACACTGTAAATGCCTATAAATATTTGGAATCCAAAGGTCTTAAACCAACTACGGTTGTTGTAGGTGTTTTAGATAGCGGTGTTCAGGTAGATCACCCGGGTTTGATTAAAAACATTTGGTCAAATCCAAATGAAGTTCCAGATAATGGGAAAGATGATGATGGAAACGGATATGTCGATGATATTCATGGATGGAATTTCATTGGCGGGAAAAACGGCGATATTGATGTAGATAACATGGAGGTAACTCGTGTTGTGAAAAAATATAAGCCTGTTTTTGAAGGTGACGATTCTACAAAAAATAAAGCTAATCAAGCTAAAATGCCTGAAGAGTTTGCAATGTATATGAAGTCTAAAGAAATGTTTACTAAAAAAAGTATTGAAGGAAGACAGGGTTTGCAAACTTTTACAATGATAAAAGAATCTATTCCTAATATGATCAGATTATTGGGAGGTAAGTCATTAACACCTGAAAATGTCAGTGCAATAAAGTCAGTGACAGATCAAAAGGATGCTTTTGCTCTACAGGTTTTAAATCAGCTTTCTCAAAATCCTGAATTTCAGGGAAAATCAAGTGCAGATTTTGAAAAACAAATTACAAAAGAAATGAAAGAAGCTTTAGAAGAATATACTCCTAAAGCTCAACAATATGATTTGAATTTTGATCCGAGAGCTGAAATTGTAGGTGACAATTATGATGATTATTCTCAGAAAGATTATGGAAATAACCACTATGAAGGTCCTGATGCAAGACACGGAACCCATGTTGCCGGTATTATTGCGGGGCTTCCGCAAGGAAAAGAAGTTCAGTATGGTGTAGCTTCTAAAGTAGCTAAGATTATGTCTGTAAGAACGGTTCCGAACGGAGATGAAAGAGATAAAGATGTTGCAAACGCTATCAGATATGCTGTAGATAATGGTGCTAAAGTTTTAAACATGAGTTTTGGTAAACCGGTTTCCCCTGGTAAAGACGTTGTTTGGGATGCATTTAAATATGCTGAAGATAAAGGAGTACTTTTAGTAAAAGCGGCCGGAAATGAAAACGAAGACGTTGCAGAGCATCTTGCTTATCCTACAAACTTTAAAAATATTACGGACGAAAAACCATTTGTGAACAACGTACTCGTTGTAGGAGCAAGTACCAATAAAAATAATGAATTAAGAGCCAGCTTTTCAAACTTCAATAAGAATATGGTAAACGTATTTGCCCCGGGTGAAGAGATTTATTCTACAGTTCCTCATAACGAGTATGAATATTTACAGGGCACTTCTATGGCGTCTCCGGTAGTAGCTGGAGCAGCGGCTGTTTTACTGGCTTATATGCCGAATTTGAAGCCTTATCAGATTATTGAAGCCTTAGTAAAATCAAGTAATCCGAATACAGAAAATCAGTTTAATGATTTTTCTCAGGCCGGAGGGGTGATTGATGTGAAAAGAGCAGCAGAGTATGCCTACACAAATTTCTATAATGGAAAATCTGTATCTTCTGCAAAACGTGCAAAATCCGTAAAAAAGCCTGTTAAAAAATAATATATCTGTCTGTATTTAAGGCGAAAGCATAGAAAGTCCGAATTTTTCGGACTTTTTTATTTCTATTTTTTAATTTTGGCACACTTTTTTGTAACTTTAATATATCTATAATAATAAACAACAATATGAAAAAGTTACTACTTGCAGGAATGTTGGGAACTTCACTTTTTGCGGTGTCTTGTTCCACAGTTAATAATGCAAAAACAGCTCAAAACCAGAGATCAGAATTCCTGAAAATGAAAGGAGATTGGCAGGTCGTAAGCATTGATTACGATAAGAAATTTAAAATTAAGCCTTTCGACGAAGGAATTGATGCGCAATGTTTTGTAGGAAGCCATTGGAGATTAATCCCAAATAATTGGACAGGAGCTTATACTCTAAGCGGAGGAGGAAACTGTGGGGCAGGATTTACACAGCCAATTAAAATTGATGTAAAAAGCGGAAATACCTTTGAGTTTAAGAAAATAGCTGACGGTACAAAAGCAAAACAAAATACAGCGGGATATGTGTTGACCTTGATAAATCAGTCTACGGATCAGTTTTCGCTTGAGCAAAACGTTCCTTTTGACGGAGAAAATGTAAGAGTTGTCTACAACTTTGAAAGAACAGGAATGAAATAATTAACCACAAAAGATAAAAAAAATGAAATTTACTAAAACATATATCGGAGCACTATTCTTATCATCAGCACTTTTACTTACGAGTTGTGAGGCTGTTCAAAATTCAAATCACCAGCAAAGAGGTACAGCAGTAGGCGCCGCATCAGGGGCAGTTATTGGGGGGATCTTAGGAAATAACGTTGGAAATGGAAAGAATTCTGCTTTAGGAGCAGTACTGGGAGGGATTATCGGCGGTGTTGCCGGTAACGTTATCGGTAACAAAATGGACAAACAGGCTAAAGAAATTAAAGAAACTTTACCTGGAGCCCAAGTAGAAAGAGTAGGAGATGGTATTAAGATTACCTTAAACGAAAGCATTGTGAACTTTGCTTTTGACTCTTCAAATCTTACTTCTCCTGCCCAGGCAAACCTTGATAAACTGGCTAAAGTTCTTGCTGACAATCCGGATACGGATATTAATATCTATGGTCATACGGATAGTAAAGGCTCAGACTCTTATAATCTGTCGCTTTCTCAGAGAAGAGCAGACGCTGTAAAGGCGTATTTGTCTGGAAAAGGAATTGCATCTAGCAGAATGATTACAAAAGGAGAAGGCGAGAGTATGCCAATCGCTACAAACGATACTGATGAAGGCAGAGCTAAAAACAGAAGAGTAGAATTTGCCATTACGGCAAACGAAAAAATGATTAATGAAGCTCAGCAAGGGCAATAATTAATTTAATATATAAATATTTTCGTAAAGAACCGCCCAGGCGGTTTTTTTTGTATTTTTATACAATAATTTTGAATTTACTACTTTTGCATTTGAATTCACATAAATGAAAAAATATTTCAAGCTGCTTCGTGTAGAGCAATGGGTGAAAAACCTATTTGTATTTGTTCCTCTATTCTTTTCAGGCAGTATCAAAAACATAGATCTACTCAGTAAAAGTATTTTTGCTTTTATTATATTTTCTTTGGCTGCCAGCGTTGTTTATATTTTAAATGATTATAACGACATTGAAGAAGATAGAAAACATCCGGAAAAGAGAAGAAGGCCACTTGCAAGCGGGGTAATTTCAAAATCAAAGGCGGTAGGAGTTCTCATATCAATAATTATCATTGATATTGCTTTGGTATTTATTGCTCACATGTGTTTTAATCAGAACCTTTGGAAGTTTGCAACCATTATTGCTACTTATTTTGTGATGAATTTAGCCTATACTTTCAAACTAAAACATGTTCCGATTATTGATATTTGTATAATAGCAATTGGTTTTGTGCTAAGAGTTTTAGCCGGAGGTTATATTACAGGCATCAATATTTCTCAATGGGCAATTTTATTGACTTTCGTTCTGGCTTTGGTTTTAGCAATTGGAAAGAGAAGAGGGGAACTTATTAATGCTCAGGTTTCTGGGAAAACAAGAAAAGCTTTAGATGGGTATAACGTTCAGTTTGCAGATATTGCTTTGTCAATTTCGGTGACTTTGGCAATTGTTTGTTATTTAATGTTTACCTTATCACCGGAAGTTCAGGCGAGATTTCATGAAAGGGTTTTCTATACCGTTATTTTTGTGGTATTTGCTTTTTTAAGATATTTACAGCAGACTTTAGTGTACAACAGAACAGAATCGCCAACCAAAATTGTTTACAGAGACAGGTATATCCAGATTACCTTACTTTTATGGGTTGCTGCATTTTTAATCCAAATCTATTTTAAAAAATGAAGCCGAATTTTATACAAAAAGTTACAAACTGGGGCAATTTTCCCATAGTGGAAAAAGAAATGAAGTCTGAAGACAGTTTCAAAAAAATAAAAGAATTTGTTTTAAATCATAATGAAGTTATCGCAAGGGGAAATGGCAGATGTTACGGAGATGCCTCATTGGGCGAACATATATTTTCAACTAAGAGATTAAATAAATTCATCAGTTTTGATCGGTTAAACGGAGTTATTGAATGTGAATCAGGTGTTCTGCTTTCAGATGTTTTGGAGGTTTCAGTTCCTCAGGGATATTTTTTATATGTGACCCCGGGTACGAAGTATATTTCGGTTGGGGGAGCAATTGCTTCAGATGTCCATGGTAAAAACCATCATGCTGAAGGCTGTTTTTCTGAATACGTGATTGATTTTAAATTAATGATCGAAAACGGTGAGATTATTACCTGCTCAAGAGAGGAAAACTCAGATAGGTTTTGGGCCAGTATCGGGGGGATGGGGCTTACGGGAATCATTCTTTCAGCAAAATTTAAGCTTAAAAATATAGAATCTGCATATATTCGTCAGGAGAGCATTAAAGCTGAAAATCTTGATGAGATTTTCAGATTATTTGACGAAAGTGAAAGCTGGACTTATACTGTTGCATGGATTGACTGTCTTCAAAAGGGGAAAGATATCGGGCGAAGTATTCTGATGAGGGGAGAACATGCCTTCCAACATGAATTACCTCAAACATTGGCACAAAAACCTTTAAGATTAAAGAAAAAACCACAGCCTACAATTCCTTTTTACTTTCCGGGATTTGTTTTAAATTCGCTTACTGTTAAGATTTTTAATTTTTTGTATTATAAAAAACAGTCTAAAAAAGAAGTCAAAAATTTTATCGATTACGAAACTTTTTTCTATCCTTTGGATGTTATCAATGAATGGAACAAAATCTATGGAAAATCAGGATTTATTCAATATCAGATGGTAATCCCCAAAGAAACAGGAAAGGAAGGAATGAAAAAAATTCTTGAAACCATTGCAAACAGTGGAAATGGCTCTTTCTTGGCGGTTTTAAAATTATTTGGAAAAAATAATCCGGAAGCTTATAACTCGTTTCCGATTGAAGGATATACTTTGGCACTTGATTTTAAAGTAAATTCAAAACTGAAAAAACTGGTTGAGAAATTAGATAATATTGTCCAGGAATTTGGTGGCAGAATTTACCTCACGAAAGACAGCATGAGTAAATCTTCTTTGACGAATTATCTTAAGAATATTCAAAATCCGAAATTTGTGTCTATGCAGCACAAAAGAATCATAAATAATAACTAGAGGAAATGATCGTTTTAGGAAGTACATCTGAAGTGGCACAGGCTTTTGTAGAAAAAGCTTTGCAGGAAGGAGAAAAATTTGAAAGAATCTATCTTTTTACCTCTAATAAAGAGACTGCTGAAAGGTTTGCAAGACATATTGATGTGAAATTTCTTCAGCAGTCTCAGGTTATTGAGCTCGATTTGATGAAAGAAATTGATTACAATAATTTTGAAAATATCAATTCAAATCTGTTATTTTGTGCAACAGGATATTTGGGTGATGGGACAGAAGAAGGCTTGTATGACAATAAAAATACAGAAAAGATAATTGATATTAATTATTCAAAACTGGTTCCTGTGATGAATTATTTTGCCCAAAAATTTGAAAGCAGAAGATCGGGGACAATTATCGGGTTGTCATCGGTAGCAGGAGACAGAGGAAGGCAGAGTAATTTTATTTACGGTAGTGCAAAAGCAGCTTTTACGGCTTACTTGAGTGGTTTAAGAAATTACCTTTTCGACAAAAAAGTTCATGTTCTTACCATAAAACCGGGATTTATGGCAACCAAAATGACGGAAGGGCTGCCTTTGAATCCGAAATTGACAGCTTCACCAAAGCAGGCAGCAGCGTGTATTTTCAAAGCATACAAAAAACAAAAGAACGTAGCATATGTTTTGCCGGTTTGGGCTGTTATAATGATGATTATAAGGAATATTCCTGAATTTATATTTAAAAAATTAAAGCTTTAGTATACTAATGAAAAAATTGTATTGTTTCGATTTTGATGGCACTATTACTTATAAAGATACAATGTTTATGTATCTGAAGTTTTATGATTCCACGAAGTTTCACATACAGTTTTTAAAACATGTTCCGCTTTTCATATTACTGAAATTAAAGCTTGCTGAAACCGAAAAGGTAAAGAAAAGTTTTATTGGCTCTATTTTAAAAGGACAGACACAAGAAAAAATCGAAAAAAAATCTCAACAGTTTTTTGAAGAACATTATCCTCAGATTGTAAGAGAGAACGCATTAGATTTTATTAATAATATTGATAGAAATAATACACAAAGCCTGCTTGTAACGGCCTCACTGGATATTTGGGCTAAACCTTTTGCCGATGCATTGAAAATGCAGTTGGTTTCTACGAAAGCAGAGTTTAAAAATGGTATTTTTACAGGAAATTTTATTGGAAAAAATTGCAATGGTAAGGAAAAATTACTTCGTATAAAAGCAGAAATAAACGGCTCTAAGTATGATAAAATCATTGCTTTCGGAGATACTTCCGGAGATAAAGATATGCTTGGTTGGGCAAATGAAGGTCATTATCAATTTTTTCATTAATTTTGGAATAGTAAAAATGTAAAATGAAAAGACTGCTTATATTGTGCTCTGCCATTATTATGAGTTGCACAAGCGCGCCATCTCAAAAATCATCTGAAATGCAGACAAAAACAGAAATAATTGCTACTGAATCACAAGGTGGAGCAGATCAGGCTGGTTTTACCATCATTAAAAATGAGCAGGATTTCCAGAAAGCGTTGAAAGGAAACTCCCTTGTAGAGTTTGGAGCTGAAGCCCCGGCTACAGAAACTCCTAAATTTCCAAAGGATAAAAAAGTTGTTTTATACAATTTGGGAATGTTCAGGTCTGGTGATCACAAAATTACTGAAATTAAGAGCATTTCTGTAAAAGATAATGTTTTGTATGTTGAGGTTCCTTATGTGGAACATGGCGGGATGGAAATACAGATGATTTCAAACCCTTATATAATTTTTACAGTTCCCTCAAATTACAATTTCACCTCTGTAGAATTAAAATCTTCAAACTAAAAATGAATAAAATATATTTAGATAACGCTGCAACTACGCCTCTTTCTGAAGAAGTTATCGATGCAATGGTTGGTACCATGAAGATGAGCTTCGGGAACCCTTCTTCCACGCACAGTTTTGGGCAGGAAGCAAAGATTCTTATCGAAAACGTAAGAAGGCAGGTTGCCGATTATCTTCATGTGACTCCTGCAGAAATTATTTTTACGTCTTGCGGTACAGAGTCAAACAACATGATTATCAAATCCAGCGTTGAACATCTTGGAGTAGAAAGAATCATCAGTTCTCCTATGGAACACAAATGTGTTTCTGAAAGCATTTTGGATATGAAAACCAGGAAAGGAGTAGAAGTAAACTATATCCGTCCGAACGAAAAAGGAGATATTGATCTTGATAAATTAGAAGAACTTTTAAAGGCTTCAGATAAAAAGACGTTGGTAAGCTTAATGCACGCCAATAATGAGATTGGAAATATTGCAGACATTAAAAAAATTGCAGAATTATGTAAAGCCAACAATGCTCTTTTCCATTCTGATACGGTGCAGACAATGGCTCATATGAACTTGGATTTCTCTGATATTCAGGTTGATTTTGCATCTTGCAGCGCCCATAAATTCCACGGGCCAAAAGGTGTTGGTTTTGCTTTTATTAGAAAATCCAGCGGCTTGAAAGGAATTATCACGGGAGGACCTCAGGAAAGAAGTTTAAGAGCAGGGACTGAAAACGTTGCGGGAATTGTAGGCTTAGGAAAAGCATTAGAAATTTCTCTTAATAATATGGAAGCCTATACAAACCACATGCAGGAAATTAAAGATTATACGGCAGAAAGGCTTTTAGCAGAGATTCCGGGGATTAAGTTCAATGGAAGAAGCGCAGAGAGGGGAAATAGTCTTTACACGGTTTTAAGCGCTCTATTGCCTTATAAAAATCCTTTGATTGGTCTTCAGCTAGACATGAAAGGTATTGCAATTTCTCAAGGAAGTGCGTGTTCTTCGGGGGCATCTAAACCTTCGATGGTTATGATGATGGTTTTATCCGAAGATGAAATGGACCATTGTACACCATTACGTATCTCATTTAGCCATTTGACCACCAGGGCTGAAATTGATGTTTTCGTTAATGCCCTGAAAGAAATTTCTAAAGATTTCGTTATAGAAAATACAAATGTTGAGCATAGATAACTCTATTGCTCAAAAAGTGTAATTTTGAACATTCAATTAAGGATTAAGAATAAAAATATAATATTAATTTAAATAAAAGAAACAAAATGGCTTTAGAAATTACAGATAGCTCATTTCAGGAAACGGTTTTAAAATCAGATAAGCCGGTATTAGTAGATTTTTGGGCAGTATGGTGTGGACCTTGCAGAACGCTGGGACCAATCATCGAAGATGTGGCAACAGATTTTGAAGGAAAAGCTGTAGTAGGAAAAGTAGATGTAGACAACAATCAGGAAATTTCTATGCAGTATGGTATCAGAAATATTCCTACAGTTTTGATTTTCAAGAATGGAGAAGTTGTTGATAAAATTGTTGGAGTAGCTCCAAAAGAAGTGATCGCTGAAAAATTAAGCGCACACTTATAAAAATAATAATTTTGATAATGAATGCCTTCCGCTTTTTGGAGGGCTTTTTTTTACAAAATAATTTGCACGTCTCGAAAAAAGTTGTACTTTTGCAATCACAAAAAAGAAACGACGTTCTTTATACAAAACAAATTAGATCCGGTAGTTCAGCTGGTTAGAATGCCGCCCTGTCACGGCGGAGGTCGCGGGTTCGAGTCCCGTCCGGATCGCAGAAAGTTTATCAATTTACTTTTAAAACAAAATTAGATCCGGTAGTTCAGCTGGTTAGAATGCCGCCCTGTCACGGCGGAGGTCGCGGGTTCGAGTCCCGTCCGGATCGCAGAAGTTTTTTCAATTTCTTTTAAAAAAAAATTGATCCGGTAGTTCAGCTGGTTAGAATGCCGCCCTGTCACGGCGGAGGTCGCGGGTTCGAGTCCCGTCCGGATCGCAGAAAGTTTATCAATTTACTTTAAAAAAATTGATCCGGTAGTTCAGCTGGTTAGAATGCCGCCCTGTCACGGCGGAGGTCGCGGGTTCGAGTCCCGTCCGGATCGCAAGCAAAAATGCAAATTATTACAAAATCCTTTAAATCTTATGATTTGGAGGATTTTTTGTTTTTGTTGTGTTTCAAATCAAAAATATAAGGGGGCCAATTATGGGAACAAAAAATACTTACTCAAACCTTACACAGCAGCCTAAAGAAGAATTAAAATCAGTTCGTAAAGCATTAAAGGAAGAGTATATAAAGCTACATCGGAAAAAGATGTTAAAAAGCATTAAAAGACCCTCTTAATCATTATATGAAGATAACTAATAATGGTATTTTGCAGTATGATGTTCTGCCGCAAATTGATGAAGCTGGAATGTTTCTGTTGGATAGCTTTACAGGAAGACAAAGTGAATTTAGATGGAATAGTGCCACTGCTTTTAGTTATATTTCAAAGTAGGCTCGTTAGGTGTCATTTTTCATTTTTAGCTTTAGAATCTTTTATGAATCAATGTTTACCCGATTTTGCAAAAGTGGAATTTGAAGGAAAAAGATTGATAAAAATACTATTCAACGCAGGCTTTCATTAGTTCCTGCTGTTACTTCCAACAATTTTATTGAAGATCATCCAAGGAAAGCCAAAGTAATTATCAATATTAAAAAGTTGCGTGATGATTTGGTTCATCTTAAAGAAAATAGAATTGTCGGATTTGTAGCTTATGAAGAAGTCAATAATAAAATCCTGAATCTTGATTTAAGGAAAATTGTAAACACAGTGAAATTTTACGTCAATTATCATACACCGAAAACAATTCAAAATTATAAACAAACTAGAAATACAGGCAAAGCCAGAGTTATCAAACAGGAATTTGGTGAAGATGAAAACGGTAAGTTCGTTAAACAATATTTTGAAGAAGAAGTAGAAGAATTTATGGCAACAAAATTCAGTAATGATGTAAAATAATATTTTGACCATTGCCTTTTCCAAGCGAATAACATAATCGAAATTATGGTCAAACTGCTAAGGCAAAACCATTGTCTTCTGCTTCGTTACTAGCAAACCAACATCGTCTTTCCATAATGTGATTGCGTTATATTACTTAGCATTGGAAAAATGTAGTATTCCCGAAAGGGTGGGAGATTAAAAAAAATAGTTTGGAAGGAGAAGCTCTTTTGCAAGCCAGCGTTGGCTTTAGGCTTACAAATGTGCTTTTCCAGTAGCGTGGGGATTGGTAAGTAATTCATTATTCATTTTGTTATTTAAAATTTTTTTTATATTTGAATGAGTATATTTTCCATATTTGGTTTTGTTAAAAATTAAGATATACAGAAATTTTAAGAAAACACAAAACTATAAATGATGTCAAATTCAGAACACAATGGAAAACATTTTGTCATCCAAAAAGGCAAAGCAATCTGCGACAAAGGAACAAGATTTCCGAACTTCAAAGTAACAACCCACCAAAAACACTATTGGAATGATGCAGACGGAAAAGCCGATTGTCTGGCTGTAACCGAAGACGATTTACAATTCAATCCTCTTGCCGTTCCATTCGGAAGCTGTTCCGTAAAAAACGGGCAGCCTTGCAGTTTCTCTCCTCTTGGAAAATGGACAAAAGCTTACGACAAAGTAAAAGTGATGGGTAAAAGTTGCCTTACGGAAATTTCCGAACTGCAGTGTGCCATCGGCGGAAAGATCACTGTAATGAATCATGGGCAAACCGTAGAAATCAGCAAACAAAATCTCAAAAATGCTGATCCTTTCATAATGAATGAAATCAATCCTTTCTTTGATTTCAGCAATTTTATTGATGAATTGGAAGAGGAAGAAAGTTCCTTTGATTTCGAATAAAACACAAAAACACAAAGATGGAAACACAAAAAAGAGGAATTTCCCAGATCACGGGAAAAACCGAAATAAAGCTCGGTGAAAAGGTGTATTATAAAGTCAGCAGAATACACCGGATGGAAGACCACGACAAGGTGAAAAACGCTTTGTGGAAAATCTATGTAAAAGAAAAAGGAACCTGGAGAGAACTAAAACCAAGTCCTTCTGCCACACAGAAAAAAGGAGATGAAGTTTCATACACCATTACAAATCAATCTCTCGTAGGAAAAGAACTTTTGGTGGAAGCCTATATTTATGAACCCGAAAAAACAGCTCCTCCCGGACTGAAAATAAAAGTTATTCCCGGAACGGAAAAGAAAATCCACAGAGTAGAGCTTTTTATGGTGGACGATACGCCGATAAAGGAAGATATGATCCTAAAATACAACCAGACCATAAAAGTAAAAGTTTACACGCAGAATATGCCGGGAGAACTTTTAAAACTTACACTTTACGAGGACGATGCAGAGGGCGACGGACACAGCCCGAAGAACGAAAAAAACAAAGTGGCGGAAGTAACAAAATCCACCAACGGCAACGGTTTTTTGTGGCACGAGTTCAAGCTGAGTGCCGAGTTTTCAAAGATTGCCAATGCAATGATGGACGGCAGCCACGACAAGCTGCACGAATATTACGTTTTGGTGGAGAGTGCAAAATACGGCAAGAAAGCCAGTAAAAATGTGGAGGTAGAAAATCCTGATTATCTCGTACACCAAACCTATGAGAATGGAAAAGTAACAGACCACAAAACGGATAGAATATATGATGGAGGAGTAATTGAAGAAGTGATCATAAAAGGGAAATATAAAAAACAAATGGGCTTTGACCCTATTCCTAAAACAGAGAGAAGTGTGAGTGTTGTAGGTGAACCGCCGGAAAAGAAGGAGGAAAAAGTTTGTGAATGTGAAGCAAGGGTGAGAGCTTATATGAGAATGTTACGTGTAGGAGAAGGGACGGGAGAATTAATTAAATCATCAAAATATAATAAAGAAACCAAAAAGAATGAGATTGTTTATATTTCTCATGATTTTGAAGCGGGGTATACTAAATTATTTGGAGGCGGTAATTTTACAAAATCCCCTCATAATAAAAATACGAGCACACATCCTCAAATAAAAATTCTTTGGTATACAAAGAAAAATGGAGAAAAAGTTTATAGTTCTGCAGCCGGTGCATATCAAGTTATGGGATATACATGGAGTGATAATGATATGATTAATAAAAGAAAAACTTATAATGTTAAAGATTTTTCTCCAGAAGGTCAAGATAAATTTTGTGTAGTTTTGTTTAAACATAAAAGGGAAGGTATGCTTGATTTAATAATAAAAGGGGATATAAAAGGAGCAACAGAAAAATATGGAAGTTATGAATGGGCAAGTTTACCTCCCGGCAGATACGGACAGCCAATTGAAACGATGGAAAAAGTCTTAGAATTATATGAGCAATTTTATCAAGAAGAATTAGCAGGTAAAAGTCCATTACATTTGAAAAAAGGATTTTTAAAGGAATTTGGATATGATTGTTGTGGAAAAGCTATTTCAATCGACAATTCAACAAATTCATCATGTGGAAAATCAGAAATTGATTTGAGAGATAAAATAACATGGCAAACACAGTTTGACCCAAAATGGGGAGGACGTGATAAGCAACTGGTTGCTTGTAAAAAAACATGTGATGATATATTAATAAATAGTGGACTTAAAGCCACATCTTTATTAAGAGTATACCAAACAGCCATTGAAGACGATAAACATACTAAATTAATAATCAACACTCCGGTTTCAAAAGAAGCCATTATTTATTTGGATAGTGAGTTAGAAAAAGGTCATCCGGTTCAAGTTGGTGTTGATCATGGAATAGGCTATAAAATTAATAACAATGCAGATCATTCTACAGATCACTTTGTTGTAATAATAGGTCGTAAATGTGATGGTAATAAATGTTATTATCTTTTTTATGATGTTGGTACAAGCCATAAAGAAAAAGGAGCAAATGATAACAATAGATTATATTTTGATAAAACAGATTACTCCTTAAAAGGAAAAACAGTTTATAATGGGCATTTTTATACAGTAACTCAAGTAAGAAAAAACTAAAAACAATGAAGAAGTTAAATATAACATCATATTTATGGCTATTTTTTTCTATATTAATATCTTGTCAGAAAAAGGAAGATAATAATATAATCAATAGTAATAATCTAAAAGTTGCTAATTACAATTCATATTATGGAAAATGGTTACCTATAAGCAAAGAGAATAATAAATTTTATTATTGCACAGATATTGATAAATTTATTGAGATAGGTAAAAATAAAATATATAATCACACTCCTATTGAAGATTCCAATTTCACTATTGACCACATTAAAAATAAGGGAAATCAAACTTATTTATATGTAGATAAGCAAGAATCTTCATATTACATTTTAAGTTGGATAAATGAGGAAAAAGGAATTATTTCAATTAAATTAAATGACTATAATACAGATATATTCATATCTGAAAAAAAAATAAAGACCATTGATAACAAACCTTGTCAACCAAAAAATAAATCTTGTGCTTTTAATGATGCTACTGGGAGATACAAATTTACCTTAGAAACAGAAGAATATGTGGATGACAAGAAACAAAAATATCCAATTTCAGCATGGATTATAATAGCGGATAAGAAAAACAAAAAGTCACAAGAGATTTATTTTGAGCCAAATTCGTGGGCAACATATCGTGATTTACCATGTGACAAATTTATTATTAAAGATTTTAATTTTGATGGATTAGAGGACTTTGCAATTATTTGGGATAATGGAGGCAATGGAGGAGAGTTGTATGAATATTATTTTCAAGGTAAAAATGGAATATTTTCTTTTACAGATTCATTTCCATTACAACACGGAATGTTAGCAGAAGATATAAATATTGTAAATAAGAGAATTACAACTCAAAGTGTCATAGGATGTTGTCATTATAACCTTAATACATATAGTCTTAAACCTAATGGGAGTTGGGAAGTTTCATCAGAACAGCGAGAATTGAATAAAAATTAAGAACACGTGCGTATTCAGAAGTGTTGATATTTATATGGTTCTCCTAACGAAATGGAAGAAGCAATGAATATGTGTGAAGTTCAGCATTTTGCTTATTTTAAAGTTTATTTAAAAGATGTTACAGGAGCAGCAATGATAAAAGCTATGAAAGAAAAAAATTGGAATAAGATAGCTGAATTATATAATGGACCTGATTATGCAATAAATAAGTATCACACAAAAATGAAAAATGAATATGAGAAACTATAATATTAAAAAAAGCATTGCCTTTTTTAATATTGCTTTTATTGTTTTTATGTTGTAAAAAAGAACATAAAAATAATTTCATAAATACATCTAAAGAAATAACTCAAAGGAAATTTAATAATGACACCATCCTTATTAAAATCACGGATAATTATGATTTGGATATAATTAGAAATAGTCATTCATCAGAGAAAATAAATTTTTTTCAACCAATTAAAGATAAATTGATTAATGAAGAAATTTATTCCCAAGTTTTATATAATAGTAAAAACATCATTCTTAGCGTGGAAACACCACTAAATATAGATGAGTATTATGAAGATATATACATATCTAAAAAAGAGAAAAGAAGGAGGAAAAAGTTTGTGAATGTAAAAAATATGATTTGATTTGGGGAGATAAAGTAAGCTGTGTGTTTAGAAAGAAAGTTGTAGAAATTTGTTCCGAACTTTGGGGAGAAGATAATAAAATAAAAATAGCAAATGGCTTAATGGCAGTCATGAAAGTGGAAACTTGGGGTAGTTTTAAAGCTCATCACAGAGAAGGCTATAAAACCGCCAATGAAGCCCCTAATACTTTGACAACTAAAGATTTTCAAAAAGAAAAAGAAAACTCATCAAGAGCGGTTGGTTTGATATAATTTACACAAGATGCTTTAGAAGGAATGGGAGAGTTTACAAGGGGTTCAGGATTTACTAAATTGAATAATAATAAAGCTAATGGAGCAAAAAATAAATGAATTAGGTCCGTCTACGGTTTCCAAGCACTTAGCAAACCCCGAATTTCTAAATACTTTTGATGTTGCATACGGTGCTTTAGCTAATAAAACTACATTTTGGAATGAGATGAAAAAAAGGTCAGAATTAGATGATATGTTAAAAGAAAATAACTGCTATCACATTCAAATAAAACAAAAATAATAATATGAAATATTTTGCAATAATTATATTTTGCTTTATTGTTTTTATAAGTTGTAAAAAAGAGTCTAATCTTTCCGTCAATAATATAACAGACAATACAACTAAAGCAGATACAATAAAGCTCGAAGATAAAAGCCAGGTAATTTTTATTAATCCTACATTATCCCAAATAGATAGCTTAAAAAAATTATACAAAAATGTAGATGATTTTTATACTATGGCAGATGACGCCCATTTTTATGTTGCAGAGGCTGGAGAGTTTATTATCAAAAATAATATAGATACCATTAATCTTGGGAAGAATAATTTTGTAAAGATAGGAAAAAGAATGTTTCCTTTATCAAAATACAAACCGTGGACTTTGCTCCTTTATCAAAAAGGAAAAGAGCCATTAAACATATTTCCTATCAATATTGAAAAAGAATTTCTGAACTACTTTATCACAGAAAATAATAAAGTATCTGTTTCTAATTCCTCTTTAGAAAAATTGAAAGGTTCCTATAAAATATCATCTAAAGCAATCAGTAATTATAATGGTGAAGAAATTTTATTAGACTATTTTTTATCATTTGAATCATCAAAAAAAGCAATATTAAGTATTGGAGCAGATTATTCGGAAGATTATGGATGTGAAGGAGAATACAAATTAACCAAAGAAAATAATATCCTGCACGCTCGTGGAAAATGCGACCAAGATGATGTAGATGATTTTTATGTAAAATTTGAGAATGGAAAATATTATATAAGAAGCAAAAGATTTATTAATCAGGATTGGCAGGAGTTGAAAAAAAACGGTTGAAAATGAAAAAACTCTATTTTCAACTTTCAATCAAAGAAGACTATAGAAAACAAAATTTGACGAAACAACAAAAGGAAAACCAATAAAATGAAACAGATAATTATATGTATACTACTATTGGTTTTAAACAGTTGTAACGGACAAAAAAAAGAAGAAATTCAGATTGAAAACAAAAAATCAACATCTCTAAATAATAAAAAGGTGTTAGAAATTCCTATTGACTTTTCAGACAAAAAATATCAGCAAAATGGATTTTCCGTACCTGATGATTTGAATGGAGATTTATACCCGTCTTATGGTTATTTTGACAAATCAATAGGTTCATTTAGTGTCAATTATATTGGAAAAAATTACGACACTCAGTATTTATGGAATATTGATAATCCAACAGGCTTTTTTTCAAAATATAATATTGATGGTAGCGATGCTCAAAATTCATTGCTTATAAAACAAGCAATAAAAGATGATGATTATTATATTATTGCAGATTTTATTCCCGCAAAGTATATTGAATTTTTAGGAGGACAAGATGAGGAATTTGATATTAAAGACAATGCAAGGACATTTTTTTATTTATACGAGAATGGCACATGGATTAAAATTGGAGAAGCTGAAACAAAAAAAATCCCTGAAAGGGTGTTTCAGTATTATATAAAAATTATTCAATGTCACAAAAAAAGTATTATTCCTAAAGAATTTCAGCGAAAATTTTTTGCATATACCGAAACAGAGGCAACAACTACAGGAATGGGAAGTATATCTTATTATTTTAATGGCTCGGCAGACAATGTGAAATTAACAAAAAATACATATCATGAAACGATAAATTGTGAAGGAGAATATGTTGGAAACATACAGAATAATATTTTAAAATTATTCTATGTCGGAGATGATATGAATTGTATATCTATAGAACCCAAATTCAGCATCAAAATGGAAAAAGACAAATATCTAATAAAAGGAGTTGGAGGAGAAAGAACTAATAATCAATGGCTTCTAATGAATAATGAAAATGAGATTAAGTAAAATTTGTTTCCGAACGTTATCACATTCAAATAAAACACTATTATTTTTGATTTTACTATTATTAACATCTTGCAAAGGAGATGCTCAGAATAATAAAGTAGAAAAAGAACAGATTAATTTTTTTGACAAAAAATATGATACCGATAATAAATACTATATGGTAATTGATGAATCAAATATTTCTAATCATCCAATAAAATCTTATTTGAACTGTAAAAAAGAAGGTTATTTTTCAATTCATTTTATCCCCAAAACAGACTCACTTAGACAATTTTGGGAAAATATTTTCTTTAAAAATTATGATTTTAATAATTTTAATATAGAAAGAGACAACATTTATATTAGAAATAAAATTAAAAACAACTATGATAAATACAATATTTTTTCCATACATATAGAAAAAAAATTCTTAAGTTCAAATAATGCTTGTAGCGTAGAAAGCACTTATTTTATAGATAATAGTTATATAAACATTTATCTCTATAATGAAAAAAGCCAAAATTGGAAACTTTTAAAGACTATTAAAGCAGAAATGCTACCTCCTTACTATGATAATAAATTCTTTGTCACGAATTTTTCAAAATACTTTATTACAACTACAGAAAATAAAAATAATAGTAATAAACCCCCTGTTTCTAATTCCTCTTTAGAAAAATTGAAAGGTTCCTATAAAATATCATCTAAAGCAATCAGTAATTATAATGGTGAAGAAATTTTATTAGACTATTTTTTATCATTTGAATCATCAAAAAAAGCAATATTAAGTATCGGGGCAGACCATTCGGAAGATTATGGCTGTGAAGGAGAATATAAATTAACCAAAGAAAATAATATTTTGCACGCTCGTGGAAAATGCGACCAAGATGATGTAGACGATTTTTATATAAAATCCGAGAATGAAAAATATTACATAAAAAGTAAACGCTTTATCAATCAAGATTGGCAAGAATTAGAAAAAAACGAGTAACACAAAAAAATATCAAAATATCACAAAAAAATTGGGAATAACAATAAAAAAAATAATAGTAATATTCTGTATGATTATATTATGTTCTTGTGATGGACAATCAAAAAATAATAATATAAAGAAAACAGAAAATAGTTCAACATCAGAAAACAAGATAAATATATCTGGAGATATATATATAGGAAAAATTTTTTTTTCAGGTGATGAACTAAATAATTATGATTTTATCAAAACTGAAAAAACGCAGATAGACAGCCTTTTTTACAGTATTTATAAAAATATTAATACTCAAAAATATGTCTTTTCATTAGAAAAATTATTATCTAATAACGATGTGGAAAAATATAAAATTTTAGATACTGTCAATATCAGAAATGGTTTGAATATTAGAAAATTATATATTGGAAAAGATAATAATAAAATTAAATTAGTTTATGATGGTAAAGAATTAAAACAATGGAAATTCACTGCTAATAACGCAAATATTAATATATGGAACGGTACATACAACTTAAAAATAGATTATGGAAAATTGGATGATTTTTCTGAAATGTCAATAGATTATGATATAGAAATTAATGATAAAAAATGTACTTTTTCAGGGATGGGATATAAAACCTATTTTACCGACTTGTGTGAAATAGAAGAGAAGAACAATAGGTTAATTTTGAAATATATAAAAACCATTGATGGAGATGGTTTATCAGACCACTCAAATATAGGTGCTTTAGGAATAATAGAGTATAAAAATAATGAGTATTATTTAAAAAGTTCTATTGTTGCGGATAAAAATTGGAATTATAATACAGATGTTAAGTTGGTTAAAGCGAAATAGCCCAGTCTGATAAAGTCAAACAATATTTTGAACCTCAAAAGAACAAAATAAAAACTCCCGAAGATATTTATTTGGCTGTTTTTGCACCAACAGGAGTTGGAAAAAGGGATGATTACCCTCTATATAAAAAAGGCACAAAACTGATAGTGTCTATTTCATATATATGCACTTAGATAGCACAATAGTTACAGAAGAGGATGCAAAAAATAAAAAGGAAGTGGATGCAGGAACTGCTTTAGGATTTGCAGGAGTGTCGGGTTCAATCGCAAGTGGTGGAAGAGCACCACATTTGCATTTAGAAATAGCCACAGTTTTGGATGCTTATGGTCACGGCGAAAGCGTAAGAACAAATCCTGCAAGATTTGTTAAACTTAATTCTTATGATACCAAAGACCAAGACGAAGAAGCAAAAAAAATTCACATTTATAAAAATAAATAATATGATAATAACCACAAAAAAAATAATATTATTTCAAATAATATTATTACTATTCAATGCATGTAAATATCAATCACAAAATATTATCAATTCAAAACTTGTTATTGATAAAGAAAGTGTCGGAAATAACTTTTATAAGTCCAAAAATCTGGATCAATTATTTAATGTAAAAAATTGCATCTATTTTGAGCCGGATTATGTAGGAACCTCATTTGATAATTATTATGTAAAAAATATTGTTATACAAAATACATCAAAAATAAAAACACATTATATTCTTATTTTCGACAACAAAGACATTTTAAGAGATACGCTGAAAATTCCTAAAAATAGAGTTTATTCTTTAAATGTAAAATTTGAAAATAACAAAAATGGAATTGCTTTAGGAGTTTTTGAAAAACCAATATCTTATTTTAAGATTGATAAAAATTTAGAATTAAATAATAATTTAAAATTGCAACCATTATCTCTCAATACAAAAATTATCGATTGTCCATTACCAATTGAATTTTTGTCAGAAGAAAATGTTGGAATTGAAGAGTATTATCATTATGGTATACAACCGAATAAAACAAAAATAGTCAATATACCAAAATCGAATAAAGATGATTTTTCCCAATGGAAGGGCAATTATACAGCTAGTTTTGAAATATCAAGAATTGAAGAAGATTTTAAATTCAACTACACAGTAAAAATATTAAGTAAAGAGAATATTTTTATTATCCAAAAAATTAATAATGAGATTGAGGAAATTAAAAATTTGTATATAGAATCAGATTCAAAAAACAAATTAATTATAAAATCAAAATTAGATTCAACATTAGAATACATGATTATTAACGAAAATAATGATTATTATTTAGCAGGAAATACTATTTATCTTTTAAATCCACCAAATGATAAATATTTATTAAAAAAAGAAAAATGATGAATTCATTTCTAATTCTTTATTTGAAAAATGGAAAGGAAAATATGTTTTGAAACAAGAAGATTTAACAGATGCTTGGGGAAGAGAATCAACTTCATTTTCTGAACTGACTTTAATAAAACCAGATAGTTGCATTTTCAAAAGTTGGCTTGCAGATTCAAAAGGAAAAAGATATGTAAAAGATGATAATTATCAAGAATTTATAGGAGGAATACTTGCAACTTCGAGCAAAGATTCAATAGAGTTTTATACAAGAAAAGTTGTAATTGGCGAAAATAACTCTTTGTCGCCATTATTAACATTGATCAAAAAAAATGAAAGCTATTTTGTATATAGCTTAATAACTTCTCCGCCGCACAATGGAGTTGTTGAAATGCCGATTGAAAAGCAGTGAGAAAAAGTTTAAGCTGAACGCCAAATTTTCCAAGATAGCCAATGCAATGATAGACGGCAGCCACGACAAGCTGCACGAATTTACGTTTTGGTGGAGAGTGCAAAATACGGCAAGAAAGCCAGTAAAAATGTGGAGGTAGAAAATCCTGATTATCTCGTACACCAAACCTATGAGAATGGAAAAGTAACAGACCACAAAACGGATAGAATATACGATGGAGGAGTAATTGAAGAAGTCATCATAAAAGGGAAATATAAAAAACAAATGGGCTTTGACCCTATTCCTAAAACAGAGAGAAGTGTGAGTGTTGTAGGTGAACCGCCGGAAAAGAAGGAGGAAAAAGTTTGTGATTGTAAAAAATATGATTTGATTTGGGGAGATAAAGTAAGCTACGAGTTTAGGAAGAAAGTTGTAGAAATTTGTTCCGAACTTTGGGGAGAAGATAATAAAATAAGATAATAATATACTAGTTAATACCAAATTAATTAAACAACATTACAAAACTTAGACAGCATCAATATTTTGATGCTGTTGTTTTTTATTAGCTATTTTATTAAAGTCAATTTTATGGTAATATTCCAATCATAAAAATCCAACTAAGAATTATTATATTTTCAAAAAACACTCACAAAAAATTAACATTTGTTAACCAAATTGTTTGTTAAGTTTAGTTAAATAAGATATGAAAAAGTTAAATTTTGGATTCAATCACCCATTTAACAGAAGGATTTCAATTATATGAATTCTATAAATTATCCTCAAAGGAAAAAAACAATAAGTTAATAAGACACTACCAAATAAACAGATAAATATAAAATTTCTATTTACCACAGGCTTGATCTTATCGTCAATGTTATTTTTTTCTGAGTAGGAATTAATACTTCTCCACCTAATTCTTCTTTTTATGGATATATTATTTAAACAAAGAAAAATCTGTTTTAAATAAAAAAACCGGCTTAAAACAAACCGGCTATATTAAAAATAGATTAAATTATTAATTAGGGCTGTTTTTCAAGACATCTTTTATTCCTTCCAATCCTTCGCTGAACTGTGTAAGGAGAGAAATAACCTGTGCCATACGGTCATTTTCACCTAGGCCTTTTATCATTTTATTTTTTATAAAAGTCTTTTTAATTTCGTCCCAGCGTTCCAACTCAGCAGGAGTGATGATTCGCATCAATTCCTTTAGTTTTAGCATATTTGCTTCTGCTCCGGTAGTAAGCGTCTGAGATTCGTTTTGATAATGATTTAAAATAAGCTGAATAACCTCTTCATCCTTCAATATAGGCTGAATCTGTGTGATTAGCTTATTCATGTTTCTATAAGATCCCTGAAGCTTAAATGGCGGCTCATTTCGATATTCGTCTGACATTGCTGCAGAAGTGATATATTGCTTATTTACTTTCAAAACAATATCACGGACTTTCATGGTGTTTTCAAGAACTTTTTTAAAATCTGCAATTTCGTTTGAGCTGAAATTACCAAGTAAATCAATATTTGGATTGTCCGTCAGGACAGCATCATACAATCTGTAAAGATTTTCCATTCCCGGCTGTGTCAATCTGCTGAGATAATCGTTGGATGTTAATGCATTTTCAATTAAACTTAAATCAAATAATTCCGTTTTTGTACCCGAAATTTCTCCCAAGTTATATGTATCTGCACGGTTTGCAAGCATATCGGGAATTTTGAACTTTTCTCCATTCTCTGTGTAAGGGTTTCCTGCCATTACAAGACAAAAACGCTTAGATCTTAAATCATAAGTTTTGCTTTCACCATTATATATTCCTTCGATTTTTCTTTGCCCATCTGCAAGAGAAATAAATTTCTGTAAAAACTCAGGATTGCAGTGTTGGATGTCATCAAGATAAAGCATTACATTGTCACCCATTTCTAAAGCAAGATTCAGTTTTTCAAGTTCCTGTCTTGCGCCTGTATTTTTCGCCTCACTGGGATCGGTTGATAAAATATCATAGCCAATTGACGGCCCGTTGATTTTCATGAATACTAAACCCATCCTGTCAGCCATATATTCCATTAAGGTCGTTTTACCATAACCTGGTGGCGAAATAAGAAGTAACATACCCATTCTGTCGGTTCTTTTGTCTGTTCCTACAGTTCCTAACTGTTTGGCAAGATTGGCGCCAATCAGAGGGAAATAAACATCACTAATCAATTTATTTCTTACAAATGAACTTAATACCTGAGACTGGAAAGTGTCTGTCTTTAAAGCTTTTTTCTTATCAGTTACCCATTTTGATTTCAGCTCTTGCAATTGTTTGTACTTCGGAACAATAACTTCATTGAAATATCCTAAACGAGAAGCAAACTCATAATAATTAAGGGTATATTCCGTATCTTTTTCTAGCGATTTTAAATCTTTAAGAATGGTTTCATAAGAAATATGCTGAATATTTTTTTCATTAAAATTCTGAGTGACCAAAAACACAGCAACCTCTTGTCTGGTATTTTCTTCAATCGATAATTCTTTACTGAAAATAAATGCATGAAGCGCACTTTCAGCGATAGAATAGCACGCGGAGGGATATTGATACAAGGCTTCCAGCTGATCCATAAATTCTAAATCTTTCCCTTTTTCCTTAAGATCTTCAATGAAAGACAGATATAAAGCTCCTGCTTTTTCGGAAATGATAAAATTTTCTTTGTTTTCTCTTTTCAGGTAAATAGCAGCATTTTGATAATTAATTTCAGAGAAAAAATTCCCGTTTTCAGCAAAAGTTTTAATTTCCGAAGATAATTCCTGGGTAAGATGTTTAAACCCTTTTTTCGTGGTAAACGATTGCGAAATTAAAGAAGCGGCTTCAAACTGTTTTCTATAATATTCTTTTCGTTCACTATCCAAAAAATCCCAGAAAAGATGAGCCACGGAGCGTTCTTGTGGGGTAAACTGCATTAATCCCAACTCGTTGTGCATCTGCTGAAGCTTAGTTGTAATAATCAATGCATCTTCATCATGAATGCCTTTTACCAAACCTTCTCCAAAATGCTCAGTCATAAATTGTTGAATAATAGCTCGGTTTTGCTCTTCGGTGGCAATGTTTTGATGTAAAGAAAAAATATTCCAAGCTAAATATTCAAAACGTTTTACTTTTTGGCTTTCAGAAATATATTCCTGATTCCAGACATCTTTATAATCTGAAAGTGTTTCGAAATTTAAAGGCTCATAAAAACTTGTTCCGGTCAAATGATAATAATACTGCGCATTTTTCAGAACCATCGTAAGATCAAGCTTCTGTTGATTCACCGCAAATTTATAATCACCCAAAGCGATAACATTGTCTCCGTCTGTGTAGATTTCCTTTTTGTCTTTCAGTTTTCTTACGGCTTCCTGCTGCGATGTTTTTAGTAAGGTCTGGATTTCTTCCGCTTTTGCGGAATCTTCCATTTCCATAAGCTTTCTTACCATGTCCCTTACTTTTTCTATCATCAAATCACTTGCGAAATAACCATTGATTTCGTTTTCGCTGTCAAAAGTACTGGCTTTTGTCTGAACCGATTTTAAAATCCTTTGAGCAGAACCCAATAAATTCTGTGTACGCTTATTTCGTGATTCGGTTAGCTGTACTCTTTTATTTTGGAAATGACCGTAAACTTCTTCTCTCTTTTCGCCGATTTTCTGAATAAATTCTTCAAAATCAACGAATTTGGTTTCCATATCTTCCAATTGGATAGAAAGTTTGGTAAGATATTCGTCACATTTTTCCGGAGTCTGGGAAAGCTCTAAGAAATTAATAACTGATTGGTCAAATAACGTCATTTGAGCCTGGAAATCAGCGGATAATTCTTTCCCTGAGATCTCTCTTTTCCTTTTTGAAAGCTCCAGTCTTTCCTGATTTAATCGTGCGAAAATCAAAGAAATATTTTCAATAATCTGTGTTGACTGGGAAGTGTCTTCAATTTTAAGATTATTAACAATATCAACCAAAAGCTCCAACTGACCGGATAAATTATTGATTTCCTCATCAATCGTTTTGGCATCAATTGCCTTTTGAAGATTCACAATCTGTTCGGTAACATTCTGAGCTCTTTCCTGATAAGGTAAAAGTGAATTTTCCTGAAGTAAAAAACTTACACATGCATTTGAAAGTTCTTCTGAACGGGTTGCCAAAGATTTTTCTAAAGAATCAAGAACCTCGGGATCAGCATATTTCAGTTCTCTTGCACCAGTGATTTCACCTCTCAACGCTCGAATTTTGGAAAGCATATCAATATATTCCGTCAATTCGGAATAATGAATTCTCTTCGTATCGTCCAGAATTTTTTCACAAGATTCCTTGATTTTTTCAATGGCTTCGGCAGTATTTTTTTTCTGCTCTATTACTTTTTCATATTCGTTGATAGCAGAATGTGCAATTTTTCTGATTTCCTTTAAAGGCTGATCAAGATGCTGTACTCCCTCTTCCCCCAAAAAGTAATAAGCATCTAAAATCGTTGTGGAAAGTTTTACAATATCATCATAAAGCCCGCTGTATGAGTCTTTTTTGTTTAATAAAGTAATAAGTTCCTGGCTTTCTGCCATCACTCTTACAATATCTTTATTGCCGATTTTATATAGTAAATTATCAGACTTTTCAGGATTTACCTTAAGCTCTTTAGAATAAGGCGACTGCCAGATTTGCGCAAGATGATGTTTTGTTGTTTCCACACTTTCCCGAAGGTAAATTAACCTTCCATCGTTTAAAATCGTAAAACCGCTGCATCGAATAGGTGTTTCAATAGTTTGCGTGATGATGTTATAGGAAATTAACTGATAATTATTGGTTTTATCATCATAAAAAATATAGAGAAAATTTTCGCCGTTTGGTTCCGGTATAGTTTTAAGGTAATGGAGACGGTTTTGATCCTGAGAAATTACTTTTAAGCCTCCAGTCTGCAGTGCATAACCATTTGAGAATAAAACTCCTTGACTTTCAGGAAGTAAAACTCCGGCATGTTTTAATGTATCAACGCGTGAGACTGTTTTTTCTTTATGATTATAAATAAAATAACGTTCCGTTTCCTGGTAAGGTCTGATTTTAAATAAAACCAGATTCCCTAAATCGCAGAAGTGAATTTCTGCATCATCAAGATTTTGATCTTTATGCGTAACATCTTCAGAGTAGATACCTTTACCAGTTTCTGTATTATCTTCAATTTTTATGGTAATATCTCCGCCGATGGATTCCACAAAAACTTTATCGGCCAGGGAAACATGTGGATATTTTCCGTTTCTCTGCATATCTCTGGTTGCCTTCGTCCATGTAAAGCCATGCTGAGGAGGGTAGGAGACTTCCGAAGCACTTCTGGAATCTACATAAATCAGCTGATTTTCTTTAATTAACCATTTGAACGCCTTTACATCCGAAGTACTTTCGGAAAGCTGGAAAACCATATAAAGATAGTTGTCGGTGAAATAAAAACGCGCAAAAAAGGTATTTCTGTAATATTTATAAAGATTTTTAAACTCTTCAATGAAAACTTCATCGTTAATCAATGATGCATCCTGGGGTTCAAACCGGTTATTATTGATTTTATAAACCGAAAAGACATCTGTAATATTGACTTCCGTCTGTAAACCCAAATGTGCATTAGAACCGAAAATCAGCAGACTGTTGAAAGAGAAAATATCCTTTGCCACACAGCTGTGATCTGTAGAAATTCTTTCGTTGGCAATAAGTGAGAAATCAATACCTCCAAAAATACTTTTACGGTTTTCATTAAGCTTATGAAGCTTATCTACAAGAACATTTTTTTGCTCATTCAGACGGCTCTGAATAATTTCATATATACCGGAATTAAGTTTTTCTGACATAATTATGGTTTAATAATTCTTCCGATTTTAATTCTTAAAATCAGTAAAATTGTGTTGAAAAACTCCCAAAGTTCCCACGGAAAGTACGCTGAAAACAATGGGAGCCTTATTAATGTTTATCTTGAGTTTTCTGGTTTCAAAGCCTGATTATTTCAATGGCTTGTTTTCAACACCTAAGTGTTTTGCCATATCTAAAGCTCTTCCTAAGATACCTTTGTCATTTTGGTCTGCTACACTGTTTAGTTTGAAAATCAATGAAGCGATACTCATGTTTTTGATATCTTCGGATGAGATGTTGTATTTATCTACCATTCCCATTACTTTGCTGATGATATTTTCGTCACCGCTCAGTAAATTTTCTTTTACCAACTGTGCATTCTCACTATGGCTGATGAATTTATCAAGGCCTTTACCTGCAGAAACCTGACGTACAACATTGTCAAAGAATGTGTTGTCTCCACCTACGATATCAATATTTGCAGATTTGAACGCTTCTGCCAATACGCCTGCCTGAGCCTGAGCGATATCCTTCTGTATAGAAATCTGAGCCAGTTCCACTTCTTTTTCTTTCGCTAATGTAAGACGGAATTCCTCGTGGTCTTTTCCGGCTTCGTTCAGTTTTTTCATTGCTTCTGCTTTCTCTGTAATACCGGCAGCTTCTGCCAATGCTTTTTCTTTAATAACTTCTGCCTGAGCAAAACCTTCTTTTTTGATTGCGTCTGCCTTTTTCTCAATAACAATAGCTTCTACAATACCTTGTCTTTCTGCAACATCCGCTTTCGCCTGCATTACCTGAGCTTCAGATAAGCCTACTGTTGCTTCTTCCTTAGCTTTCGCATCAGCGATAATTTTACGGGCTTCTGCTTCTTTTTCAGCAGCGTCTCTTTTTGCCTGAGCTTCAATTACATATTTCTGAGCATCTTTCTCTGCTGCCAATCTGCGCGATTCTGCAGCTCTTGTTTCCTGAATTAACTTTTTTTCTGCTTCCTGAGTCGCCATTGTAATTTCCACCTGCTTGTTTCTGTCTGCCGTTTTGAAAGCTTCTAAATCTTTGATTCCCTGTTGTTCTTCCACAACGGTTTTTTCCATTGTCAATCTCTCACGGATTGCATCCTGGATACTTTTCTTTTCTAATTCTATTGCCTTATCTTTTTCAATTTGAGCTAAGGAAACAATTCTTTCTCTTTCCGTAGCTTCAAGAGCTTTGTCTTTCAATACTCTTTCTGTTTCTACAAGATCTGCACGTTCTTTATTTTTAGCAGCAATTACAACCTGGCGAAGTTTGTTTTCCTCTGCAATCTGGAGTTTTTCTTCTGTTGCAATTCGTACTGTTTCGTATTTCAGACGTTCTTCTTCTTCTACTTTTAAAATTTCAGCATTTTCACGCGCTTTGATATTGGCAACTTCTCTTTTTTGAGATTCCTGTTTTTCGGCTAATTGTTTTTCAAGTTCAAGGATGGCTTCACGAGCTTCAACATTTTGTTTAGTGATTGTTTTTTCCTCGTCTCTGCGTACCTGATTAGCTTTAATATTTTGAGTTGCAGTAAGTTCTGTTATTTTTTTAATACCTTCTGAGTCCAAGATATTGTCTTTGTCTAATTTATCAATTGAAGTTTGCTCAAGATAGTCAATTGCGCAGTCATCCAAAACATATCCGTTCAGGTCTGTTCCGATAATATCTAAAATTTCCTGGCGAAATTCACTTCTTGCTTCATACAGTTCAGTAAAATCAAACTTTTTACCTACAGTTTTTAATGCTTCTGAAAATTTGGCCTCAAAAAGTTCTCTTAAAGTATTGGTATCAGATGCTCTTTGGCAGCCGATTGTCTGACCAACATTCACGATGTCATCTACCGATTTGTTTACCCGGATAAAGAAGGCAACCTGAATATCTGCTCTCATATTATCTTTACAGATAAGCCCGGCTTTTCCTTCTCGTGATATCTCGAGCTTTTTTACCGAAATATCCATAGATTCCATACGATGTATGATGGGAATTACAATTCCGGCATTGAAAAATACTTTTGTTCCGCCGTATCCCGTTCTTAAAATAACGATTCCCTGAACGGTTTTTTTATACATAGACAACACCCAGAAAATAAGCCCGAGAGATGCTATTACTACAACAATAATTCCTACGATTAAAGGTATATTCATAATTCTAATAGTTTATATATTAATGTGTTTTTTTGTTTTAAATGAGAGATAAAATATAATTAAGTATGATAATAAAGAGAAGCATCAGTTAGTTTTTTAGAGTTGAAACACCGGTTCTACAAAATAAAATTTTCTGTTTGGCTCTTCGTCCACTACCATTACACGAGTTCCGTGTTTCAGTTCTTTTCCGTCTCTGCTTTTTACCATCAGTATCATTGGGTCGCTTCCTATAAAAACTTCCATCATCCCGATTTTATCACCGTGAATGCTTGATTTCATTTTACCTTCTCTTCCGAGGAAATCGTGGGATTTTTCACCTTTATGGTTGATTTCCCTGAAAAAAGGATTCAGTGGTTTTAAAATTATTTTCGTTAAAATTAAACTCACAAAAAGCAACGGAAATACCATTAAAGCTCCCGCCCAAATCGGCAATGGAATAAATGCATTAAGATAAATAGAACCCAGCCATGTCAGTAAAAGTACGAGCGTAAGAAAATAAGTCATCGGAACAATGTCCAGATTAAGGAATTTCAAAAAATGCGCCCAGGCCGAAGGATCGTCTGATACATGAAAGTGGCCGTCCGGAGCGTCCACGTCTATATCTGCATCAATATCAGAATCTATCCCAACATCAATATCCAATCCTGTGAGCATGGTAAAAATCCAATAAATTACTGATAGTGCTAAAAGCACGCTCAAAACCGTATTTACCGGAGAAAACGCAATATGTAAAAATTCCTGAAAGGTCATTCTTTACCCTTTTTTTAATGATTCTTTTAGTTTTTGTAAAGCATCTCCTGCTTCTGTATCATCATTTTTTACGATGGCATCTATTTCTTCATCAATAGATTTTCCTGCTTTGGAAATATCCAGATAAGCTTCTGCCTCAGCTTCCTGCTGCATTACCCTGTCTTTCAGCTTTTCAAGCATGCTTACTGTGCTGCTGGTATCTATATTGGTCATTTTCTTATTAATATCCCTTGTTGCTTCACTTACCTGAACTCTTGCTTTCAGGGTTTTTAATTCAGTTTCCCATTTAAAAATACTGGATTTTAAGTGATTAATATTCCCCTGCATTTTTTCACATTCTCCCTGAAGTTTTTCATATTCAGTTTTTAGAGAAATGGCATTTTCATTGGAAGCAGATTGTTTTTTTAATGCTTCTTTAGCTAAACGATCTGCTTCATTGCTGTCAATTTCTTCTTTTTCAGCTTTTTGAACTAATAAAACTGCTTTTTTATAATAATCTTTTGCAGTTGTTTCCTCCAGAGATGCTTCATTTTTCTTACGAATAGAAAGTGCTTTCAACTGTGCAAGAGCCTCAATACTCTTTGCAAGCTGTTCTTTCATGTCTCTGATGCCTTGTTCTGTCAGTTTTATAGGATCTTCGAAGTCTTCTATTACAGAATGTACTTCCGCTTTACCTATATTTAATAATCTTTTAAAAATGTTCATTTTAATATTTTTTTTCGTGAAATTATTTACTCATTTCGATCATTTCATTGGTAAATTCTCCAACAAGAATTCCTAATGAATTAATAGAGGCCATCACCTCATTCTGTGCCATGTTGTCTGTAGGGAGCGTATCCCGGAAAATTACACGTTTCCCGGTATTATCCAAAGCAAACGCACCATGTACAATGTCTCTGTTTTTCTGGAGAAGAATTTTATAGATTTTTTCAGTTGGATTTTTAATTTCAAAGAGAAATTGCTCCATAATAAGGATCGAATCTGAAATTATAAGAATCATATTCTTTATTCCGTGTGATTCTTTTTCTATAATGAGAATTCTCTGAGTTTCATCATCCAGTGTGATGGTAAACTCGTAGTCCAACAGCCACTCTTTAACGGTCTTAAATATTTGATTTCTCATGATTGGTTACTTTGTGTTTCACAATTTTCTTACACAAATATAAAATAATATTTTCAAATTGCAAATATTTTTAGCAATTTTTCTGTGCAAATTGTCTTATATTTGCAAAAAAGATTAGACTAATGAGCTTTTTCGGGACTAATATTAAGAAGATAAGACAGGTGAGAGGATTAAGCCAAAAGGCTTTTGCTGACCTTTTTGAACTCAATAGAGGGGTTATCAGCTCTTATGAAGAAGGAAGGGCAGAACCCAAAATTGATACATTATTAAAGGTTGCTAACTATTTTAATCTTAATTTAGATAAATTATTGACGGAAACGTTGCAGGTTAATCAATTGGCTAGTGGTTCAGATATTGATCGTTTGATGTTTGCTAATGATCATAATGTGCAGAATACAATAGTCGATACTAATATTAATGATCCAAATGCAATTGTTTTGCAAAAAATATTAGCAAGTGTAGATTTGGTCTATGAATTTACACCTAAAAACAACCTTCTTTCAAAATACCAATATGGTGATATCTTATTTTTAAATAAAGCTGATGAGAATAAAGATTCCTCATCAACACTTTTAGTAAATATTGATGGGAATTTAAACTATTTTTCAGAAATCTCCGGAGAAGAAAAGTCAGCTAAGACATTATATAAAATAATAGGTTACATTTCTCAGGGGCAAAAAAATATTCTTTCAGATATTTTGCAAAGGCTGGAAAATCTGGAACGTCAATAAATTACTTTTTAGCTTAAGGCTATTATTATAAAAATACCGCCATAAAATTGACGGTATTGCGATCTGACTTTTATAAAGCTTCATGGTTTTGTGTTTTTTGAACGAACTTCCTTTTGAGGTTTACTAATACATTATTCAACCTCTTATTTATTTTACCTAAAATTTCAAGGAATATTAAAATATTGCCAAAAATACAATTGCTGTTATTGTTAGCAACTACACTTTTGTGTAGATTTGTGTGATAACCATGAGAACTATACTTTTAGGTAGGTTCTAAGATTTAATTAAAATGGAAGGTGTAAATAGGTTTTTTAACGAAAAAAATGAAATAGAATCTAATATATCGATTGATTTTACACAAACCAGAAATTATCTGGAAATTGTAAAAGCTTTTTCAAGAATGTCTTATCAAAGTTTATATATTATTGACTATTTTGAAAAATCGTTCGAATATGTTTCTGATAATCCGTTATTCTTGTGTGGAATGACTTCTGAAAAGGTGAAAGACTTGGGTTATGAATTTTATTTTAAAAATGTTAAGCCTGTAGATTTAGAACTATTGATTAAAATCAATGAAGCCGGATTTGATTTTTATGAAAAGCTTAAAGTAGAGGAGAGGAAAATGTATACAATTTCTTATGATTTCTGTTTAATCACCGAAAAGAAAAAAGAAATTCTCGTGAATCATAAACTGACACCATTTTTTTTAACTGATGATGGAAAAATATGGAAAGCAATCTGTATGGTTTCACTTTCAAGCGCACAAATTTCAGGAAATGTAGTAATCAGCAAAGACGATTGTGATGATATTTGGAGATATGACGTTCCGAGAAATAAATGGATTGTTGAGGCAAAGAAAAAACTGTCTCAGAGAGAACATGAAATATTAAGTCTTTCTGCCGGTGGATTAAAAATTAGCGAGATTGCGGATAAAATATTTGTAACTGCCGATACCGTTAAATTTCACAGAAAAAAACTATTCGAAAAAATAGGAGTTAATAATATTGCAGAAGCTCTGGCATATGCTAAAAATAATAAGTTGCTGTAAATCAGATTGCATTAAAACTGAATGTTCCCGTATTTTTACGGTATTTTACATGATAATTTTCATTATTAAAAATTAGGTCTGATATTTGTACTGAGTAGAAAAACTAATTGACCAGTTATTTATGAAAAAAGTTTTTGTGAAAAAATCATTCTTATATGTACTTTTAGCTGCTTTATTTTTAGTTTCTTGTAAAAAAGAGATTGAAAAAATAAGCGATACGGTAAACGATACAGCTGCATCTGTCTCTGATACTCCTGAAGAAGCTAAAAAAGACACCATTAAAAAAGATTCTGTTGTACAGAAAGAATCTTTACCTCCTGCAATGCAGGAAACCGGTTTTTATAATGCATTCGTACTGCCAAAGGATAAAAAGCTTAGAGATTCTGTGTATGCTGCATTTAGCAAAAAATATTCTGAAAAAGAGCGTTATGCAATTTTAGCTTTGAATAGGTTAGATTCTAAAAATAAATGGAATGCCGATACACTGGTAGTTCCTGCAAAAATTGATACTACTTTGATGGAATATTCACCCTTTCCTATGCAGATTGATGTGTTGAGCGGTGTGAAAAAGTTTGTGGTATTTTCATACCCGATTCAGGCGTATGGAGTATATACAAATGGTAGTTTGGTGAAATGGGGTCCTACGAGTATGGGTAAAAAAACAGCCAAAACAAAAACAGGCTTGACTTTTGCCAACTGGAAAAAGCAATTAGCAATTTCTACGGTAAGCAGTGAATGGAAATTACCATATAATTTCAATATTTTCAATTTAGATGGAATTGGATGGCACCAATATGATCTTCCGGGTTATCCCGCATCACATTCATGTTTAAGATTATTGTTGAAAGATGCGAAATGGTTGTATGATTATGCGGACACTTGGGTATTGAATCCTGGTGGAGCAACAACAAAAGCAAAAGGAACGGCTGTATTGGTTTATGGAGATTATAAGTGGGGCGGAAAAAAACCTTGGAGAAAATTATTGGATGATCCTAATGCGAATAATATCTCTGTGGAAGAAATGACAAAAATGATCGAGCCGAATATCGGGAAAATATTGAAAGAGCAAGAAAACAGAGACAAAGTGGTGGATTCTATCAGAGCAGCCAAAGCCGTATTGGAACAAATGCCTGAAAATCCTAAAACCCAGACTCCGTAATTAATTTTTCTTCTCAAATTGTAAAGTAGATTCTTCAGCAAATCTCCTCAATTTCAGCATCTCTTCTTTGCCTTTATGCTGTCCGAACCTTGCTGCAACATAAGTTAATAAAATACAAAAAAGCATTACAAAAGAAGCGTGTATTGCCCAGGGAAATTCGTGACTGTTGATTTGTTTTTCCACATAATACATGGTAAAAAAAGTCATCCACAGGATTGAAAAAAAGAAATATAAAAACATAAAAAATGTCCAGACTGCAGAACTGGGACCGAAAACTCCTCGTATTGCAGTTTGGTCATCTTCAATTTCTATTCTTAATGCCAGTCTTGGTTTCCAATAATTGTCATATACGGTTTTTACAGAGATGGTAGCAACTTCTTTATTTACATTTCCGGAAAATTCATCTCCATGCTCTGCAAGGTATTTTTTTAGATTTTCGGCATATTCTTCTTTGGTAAGATGGGTAAACATCTTAAATCTCGGCCGGGTTCTTATTTTATCTAAAGTCGTTTCTTCGGTATTCATATTATTCTTGATAAGGGATTGGATCTTCTAACGTAAAACTGAATTTTAATTTGTCATTTTTTCTCTGAACAACCATAGTTATGGTTCTGCCTTCCGAGGATTTCATCATTTCTATGATTTTTTCTAAAGTCATGTCTGCTGTATTACTCCCATTGATAGTTAGTAATTTATCATCTTTTTTTAATCCCGCTTCGAAAGCCGGCGAATCTTTTCTTACCCCGGCAATTGAAAAAATCGGTTTTAAGACAAATTTATACTGCAGAGTACTGCTATAGGCTTCAATGCCGTTGGCAGGTTTTGTTCCTACACTTACCTTGTCTGTCGTCCATTCTAAACCTTCTTGTTTAAAATCAAGACCGCTCATATTAAAATGAAAAGGATCGTCAAAATTCCTATTCTTTTTTAAATAAAGTTTCTGGTTCGGATAATCAAAAATAGTGGTAAAACGACGTGTGATTTCTCCACCAACGGAACCTTTCCTGTTTTCAACTAAATGTACATGCTGAATAGAAAATTCATCAGGCATTGCTGTAAGTGGTTTTTCAAATTTAAAATTGCCTAAATAAAAATTGTGAATTCTACTTCTCTTGCCAAAAATATCACCATTAAAACCTCTGCCCAGAAAATCATCAATATTCGGACGATTGTAGACAAAATCCTTAATTAAAGCAGGGAAAAGCCATATTGGATCACTGTTTCCTAAATCGATCAGCAATTTTGAACTTTTTTTCTCATTAGTCATTTCAACATCCCCAACAATATAGGGTTTATTTTTTTCAATAGTAATGGGGAATTCATCAAATTTTTTAATTTTCTTTTTAAAAAAATCCAAATCATTATAAACTGTAATTCTTTTAGATACATAATCAATGGCAATAGGATGGTTTTTGAAGAAATGATAGCCAATTACCCCGTTTACAGGGATTCCTACGTGGGAAGAAATATTAAACTCCTGATCCGTAATAATAAATATTGTCATTGAATAATTAGTGAAGTTATTTCCGATTTTCCCAATATTATTGTCTGATTTGTATCCGTCAATACTTAAATCCCCACCTAAGCCTGAAAATTTTATCTTTTCAACATTATCAAGCTTTATTTCCTTGTTTTCTAAGCTGAAAAGTAATGTTTCTGAAACACCTGTGTCCAATAAAAAAGTAAGCTCAACCCCATTAATGTTAACAGGAATAAAAATCAGGTTATTAATAAGTTTGAAGGGAATTGTGGCTTTTTTGGTATCTTTTATCTCAAAAGAATTTTGAGCACCAATAAAAATGCTTAAAAATAATGTGATTAATGAGATAAAGTATCTGCGTTTCATTTACTGAATTTACTCAAATTATCTTTACGAAAAATAAAAAAACATCCTCAATGTTGAGAATGTTTATATAAATTTCAGCAAATTGTATTAAATAATAGATTATTGTTAAATTATTTTGAAAAGAAATCCATCAAATCAATATAATTCTTCTGATTGACGCCATGACCGCTCATGTACTCTCTAAAAGTGAAATAACAGCCCAAATCATATAACAGATCCGCTGCCTTACGCCCCCACTCAGATGGGATTACTGCATCTTCAGTCCCATGTGAGACAAAAAATCTAAGATGTTCAAGTTTCTTTTTATCTTTTATGATACCATCTAATATTTTTTCTTCAGGATAAGCACTTAAACATGCTACATGGTTAAACATTTCAGGATATTTTAAGGCTAGCGCATAACATAAGATTCCCCCTTGGCTGAAACCGCAAAGATGTGTTTTTCCTTCTGTCAGACCATAATGATTGACAATTTTTAAAATATTTTCCAAGACAGCATTCAGAGATTCTTTTGCTTGTGAAACATCTATGAAATTATCAGGGTTGTTAAAATCAATTTCATACCAGGAAAACCCTTCAAACTGAGTGTTTCCAGGAGCTCTAAAACTTACAATAATCCAGTCCTGAGGAAGTGTTTCTCTAAAACTGAAAAGATCCTGTTCATTACTTCCGTATCCGTGGAGCATAAAAAGAATAGGAGTGCTTGGTATAATATTTTCAGGTTCGCGAACGATGTAATCTAAATTCATAGAGCAAAGATAATTAATAAATTAATGTAAAATCTGAATTGGAAATGGAGATTACGGGCGTTTTTACTTTTTGTTGATTTGATATTGTTTAGAAATTTTTGTTGGAAAATTTTCAAAAAAGGTATTTTTATATTGATAAAAAACCTATATTTGAAACATTAAAAATCTATTTGGAAAAAATGAAGCAATTTTACAACTTAAAAAGTTTACTTAGACTTTCCTTTTTATTTGTCGTATTACTTTCGATAACATCAGCTGTTCAGTCTTGTAAAAAAGATGATGATGATGATGATGCACAACACCTTGTACAATTTGAATCAAAAATAATTACCAACGGTCCTACACCTGCTCCTACACCTCCTGTTATTGGTAGTTTTAACGCTATTGCCACACAAGTAGGTACTGCAGCTGAAACAAATTATACTGCTATGGGAATTGCTTGGAAAAGTGATGAGTTCTTTGTGAATGAAAGCCAGGCTCAACTACGTGTAGCTGCAAGTGCAAATCTTCCTTACACAGATTCAAAGCTAATTGTGACAATGTGGATTGACGGCGAAATCGCAGAGTCTGACACGGTTGTAGGAAAAGGTACGAACATAGTTGCAAGTGTTACTCACAGTTTCTTAGAACTATAAAATTCTATATTATAATATTAAAAAACCGCCGAAAAGGCGGTTTTTTATTTGTTTATTCTTCAATCAAGTTTTGCTGTATTGCTAATGTGATAAGCTCCGTAGAATTTTTAGCCTGGAATTTCTGAAGTAAATTTTTCCGGTGAGTATCAACTGTAAGCGGGCTTAGAAAAAGTTCTTCGGCAATTATTATGCTTGTTTTTCCTTTTGCTATCAGTTGCAAAATCTGCTTTTCTCTTTTTGTTAATCTTGGAATAATTAATTCATTTGGAGAAGGCTTGTTGATGATTTGTTTTGTTTCACTACAAAAAACGATATTTCCTGAAAGTACATTATTAATACTTTCTATAAGCTCGGCGATGGGTGTGTTTTTTAATAAATAACCGCTTGCCCCATTTTGAATACACCGCATGATAATACTTCTTTCAGACCGGTTGCTGAACATTATTACAGATGTATGGGGAGATATCAATTTAATCTTTTTGCAAAGTTCTATTCCGTTATCATCTGGTAAAGTAATGTCTAATAAAATAATATCAACTTTATTTTTTTGAATAAAACTAATGATTTGTGATCCGCATGTAAAAGCTTCTATGACATTAAAAATCTGATGATGTGCAAGCATCGTTTTCAATCCTTCAATGACGATAGGGTGATCGTCTACAATTGAGATATTTATTTTATGAGATGGCATGTGTGTATAATTCTATATTGATTGAAGTTCCGTCGCTGTCAGAATTAATTTCCATTTTTCCGTTCAGGTAATCAACACGGTTTCTGAGATTGCGAAGCCCCATACTTTTTGTTGTTTTTTCAATATTTTTATCAAAGCCTTTGCCGTCATCTTCAATTGTAATCATAAAATTTTCATCAGACTGAGAACATTGAAGTAAAATATTTGCTGCCTGAGCATGTTTTACAGCGTTGGCGAGTAGCTCCTGAAGAATCCTGTAAATATTTATCTGAACAGATAAAGACAGGTTTTTATTAATGTTAATGGGTTGAAAATCTATTTCTAAATCATTTCTAGTATAAAATTCGCAAAGGTCATTAATAGCAGTTTCTAAACCAAAATTTAATAAAGATTCGGGCATTAAATTTCTTGCAACATGTCTCAGCTCATTCACAGAATCATCGAGCTGGTTTAAAATTTTCTTGAAATCTTCCTGATTATTTTCTTGAAGATAGTTGACAGACCAAACAGAAAGATTTATTTTTATTCCGGTCAACATACCGCCAAGTCCGTCGTGGAGGTCTTTTGCAATACGTTCTCTTTCTTTCTCTTCACTTTCAAGAATAGCTTTTGTTATTTTTAATTGTTCTTTCTGCTGAATTTCTTTTAATTTTTGCTCAATATTGATTTTTCTTTGTTTTTCAAGTTTTTTATTATAAAGGTAAATGGAAATAATTAACATAATTAAAAACACAGATGCGAGTCCTAAAATCCATAAATATTGATTCTTTTTATTGATTTCAAGTTCTTTTTGAGCTTTTTCAGCATCTAAATGGGCGATTTTTCGTTCTTTTTCAGCCGTGTTGAATTTTGTTTCAAGTTTATTAATTTCAAGCTTTATATTTTCGGAATTTAAGCTGTCGTTGAGGCTGGAATAATTTTTTTCCCACTTTAATGCTTCTTGAGGATTTCCCATTTCTTCTGCTAAGCCGGACAATTGTTTGTAAACTGCCTTTTTATTATTAGCATCAATTATTAATGTTTTTTCGGTAAGAATATTTTCAAGAACATTTTTTGCTTCAACGAATTTTTTCTGTTTTTTTAAAATGTCATATTTGTTGAATAAAAACATTTGAGCCAAAAGATTCTGATTAAATTTCTTAGCATAAATTAATCCTTTGTTGATAGCAATTAAAGCTTCATCATTTCTTTGTTTCGTAATGAAATGCAATGTTTTACCATAATAGAACGAAGAATTTAAGGAAGAGCTAGGAAATGGCTGGATTAATTTTTCGGCCTTCTGTATAAATTTTCCTGCCTCATCACCTTTTGCCTGATAACAAAAATTACTTGCCATATTGAGATAGGCAAAAAATAATTCCGAAGTACTGGGAGCAACTTTTTCAAGAATTGTAAGCGCTTTATTATTGTAATTTTCGGCTTTCTGAAATTCTGCGTTGTAAGTAAGTATGATGGCTAGCTGAGAGTAAAGAAAGCCTAAATTCTTACTTTCCTTATATTTTTCAACCAAGGGAATGCTTTTTTCAAGCATAATTTTAACCAAAAAAGGATATCCTTCTTTATTTTTTTGACTCACTCCGTAATTATACCATGATAAAGCCTGGAAATAGTCAGCTTCTTCAGTTTTTAATTTTGATAATTCCTTTATAGCTTTTTGATAAGCCGTTGCAGCTTTATCTTTATTTCTCTCAAGGTAATATTGTCCTTCATAATAAAAATATTTTGCAGAAAGTAAGGAAGAATTTTTTATTGAGGTCTTTCCTGCCAGCAGATATCTTTTACTTGCGACAGAATCAATATTTCGATAGTGATTGGAAAGAAGAAAATAAGCAGTGGCTTTAGAATTAGTGTCACTTTTAGTTTCGATGATAGTCTGTAAACTATCAATATATTTTTTTTCGTTGAGGGGAACTATCTGTTGTGATTGTAAATGGGAAGAAAATAAAATAAAGAATACCAATATTAATCGCCTCACTGTTATCAATTTCATTTGTTTAACATAATAATTTACAATATAGTAAAATTTTCTTTTATAAAATATACCTAAAATCAGGTAGAAAAAATTACTGATTTTTGAGGATTGTAGGCCATGTGAAGTGCCCCTAACTTTGCAAAACCAAATCACTAATTATAGATTTAAGTAGTAGTAAAATGTTTAAACCAAAAGAAAAATTTATGAAAAAAATGACACTAAACAAATTGTTGAGAGGAACATTTGTAGTATTATTGACGGCAATGCTGATTGGGTTTGTATCATCTTGCAGTAATGACGATGACGACGACAATACACCAGGAGCCGGAAAAGCTCACAAAGTTGTCTTCAAAGCAGAAGCGTCTGCAGGAAGTAATATCAGCGTAGCTGTTTACGGAATCGATGGAGATGCTACATCTGCATCAAGTCTTAGCGGAACAACGTGGACGAGCCCTGAAGTTACCTCTGAATCAGGAGCTTATAGCGCAAATGTAGCGGTAAGTGCAACAGGAGCAAATGCTTCATCAACTTTAAAAGTTCAAATCTGGGTAGACGGAGAACTGAAAAAAGAAGGAACTTCTAGCGGTCAGGTCCTGTCAGCCTCTGCCAATTACGCATTCTAAAATTAATAACTTTCGAAATAATTGAAACGGTTGGCGAGATAAAATCTCGCCGACCGTTTGTTTTATATTGTATTAAAATTAAATCACTTTTACAAGGAAATAACTCTTCTTGCCTTTTTGTAACAGAAGAAATTTCCCGCCAATAAGATCATTTTCATTAGCTGTGTAAACATCGTTTACCTTTTGTTTATTTACAGAGATGGCATTTCCTTTCAGTTCTCTTGTTGCTTCACTTTTAGATTTTAAAAAACCTGTTTTCTCAGAAAGTACATCAACAATATTGATTCCCAAAACATCGGTTTTTGCCACTTCTTTTTGAGGAACTCCGTCAAAAACCTCAAGGAAAGTTTCCTCATCAAGATCTGCCAAGTCTTCCGCAGTTGAACGTCCGAAAAGAATTTCGGAAGCTTTTAAAGCCTTTTCGTATTCTTCTTTTCCATGAACCCAAATCGTAACTTCTTCAGCTAATCTCTTTTGAAGTTTTCTCTCGTGTTCAGCTGTTTTATGTTCTTCAATTAAAGCTTCAATTTCTTCTTTTCCTAAGAATGTATAAAACTTAATGAATCTCTCGGCATCTTCATCTGTTGCATTTAGCCAGAATTGGTAGAATTTATAAGGTGAAGTTTTCTTTTTATCAAGCCAGTAATTTTCCCCGCTTTCAGACTTTCCGAATTTTGATCCGTCTGCTTTTGTAATCAAAGGAACCGTTAATGCAAATGCTTCTCCATGAGCTTTTCTACGGATAAGTTCTGTTCCTGTAGTGATATTTCCCCATTGATCAGAGCCACCCATTTGAAGTTTTACATTATTGTTTTGGTACAAATGTAAAAAATCATATCCTTGGATTAACTGGTAAGTGAATTCCGTAAAACTCATTCCGTCTGCTCCGGATTCTCCCGAAAATCTTTTTTTCACAGAATCTTTTGCCATCATATAATTTACGGTGATGTTTTTCCCAACGTTTTTGGCAAAATCAAGGAATGAAATATTTTTCATCCAGTCGTAATTGTTTACCAGTTCTGCTTTATTAGTCTCGTTTCCTTCAAAATTCAAAAATCTTGAAAGTTGGTTTTTCAAACAATCAACATAATGTAAAAGGGTTGCTTCATCTAACAGATTTCTCTCTGCAGATTTTCCGGAAGGATCACCGATCATTCCCGTGGCTCCTCCTACTAAAGCGATTGGTTTGTGGCCATGTTGCTGAAAGTGAGCCAAAATTTTTATCTGAATAAGACTTCCGATATGTAAAGAATCTGCGGTTGGATCGAACCCGATATAGGCAGTTGTCATTTCCTTATTCAGCTGTTCGTCCGTTCCGGGCATCATGTCGGCAAAAAGCCCGCGCCATTTCAGTTCTTCAATAAAAGAGTTCATTATTTTCTGCTTTAAAATTTAAGGTGCAAAGATAAGAAATTCGAACTTAAATAGATGTCAAAAAGCAAAGAAGGCTGAAAGAAAGAAATAGATTAATTAGCTATCTCCGATTATTGCAAATTCACATAAAATCAATTATATTTGTTAGCCATGAACGACGAACAATTATTCCTGCTCATCGGAAAAGCAAAGGAAAAAGACCAGAAAGCTCAGACCAAGCTCATCAATATCTTTTGGATTGATGTTTTTTCTTTTGTGATGAAAAAAGTGAGGGATGAAAATGATGCAGATGAAATTACGGTGAATGTTTTTTCAAAAATTTTGTCGAAATTGGATATGTACGATCCTCATTTTCAGTTTAAAACATGGATTTTGACGATTGCTCAAAATACAATCATTGATTTTTGGAGAAAAAGGGCCCGTGAAAATCAGGATCCCACAGAGAATTTGGACGAAGTTAAAAACCAATATGCAAAATCACCTGAAGAGTTGATGATTTCTGACGAAGAACAAAAGAAAATCATTAAAACTATCGAATCTTTAGACGCAAATTATCAGGATATTATCAAACTAAGATTTTTTGAGGAAAAAAGCATCAAAGAAATAGCCGAAGAGCTGGGAATTTCCGTTGCTAACACCAAAGTAAGAGTAATGCGAGCTAAAAAAGTTTTAGCGGAATTATTGAAAAATAATGAGTTTGAGGATAATTAAAAATAAACATCTTCCTTCGTTTTGGGAAGTGTAATTTTTCTTTGTTTTTCTTGATTTCTGTTTTGGAGATTTATTTTCAATCCTTTTTTAATGAAAATTTCCTTTTTAGATTTACCATACTCCGGAGCATTTTCAACTTCTTTTTCAAAATTAAGCTGGCCTGTTGAAAGATTAAACTCTACATTTGTAAAATATTCTTCCGGTTTTCCATAAGTAGAATCATAGCCAATCAGCTCAAAATGACCATTTTGAAATCTGTATTTATCGGTATATCCCCATTTCCAACTACTTCCTCCGGCTTGGGTAATGAGTAAAATCCCTTTTTGTATTTCAGTGGTTTGATAAGGATCACCCATCATTCCACCGCCTTTACTTTCAAGGATGGCATTTCGGGATTTTTCTAGGATTATCCACTTTCCGTTAATTTTTTTCAGAATCTGAATTTCGCGTATATTTCCCATATCAGTTGTATCTTTTGTATTGTAAACAATCACTTTTTCAGGAATTTTATCACCATCTAAATCACCATCAACGGTTTCAATGATTTCTGAATCTTTAGGCTGAAATTCTTTTTGGGCAAAACAAAGTGTGCTGAAAATGATGGATAGAAAGCAAAATGTCGTCTTCATAGAAAATATTAAGCTTTAAAATTACGAAATTATATGTTTCATCAATGCCTGTCTTTGATTGTTTCGATAAAAAAATCCTTAACTTTGAACCTCAATTTGAGAAATAAATGGAAAATTTAGTTCAAGATACTACCGTTCAAAAACCAAAATGGATTCGTGTAAAACTGCCTACCGGAAAGAATTACAGAGAATTGAGAACTTTGGTTGATAAATATAAATTAAATACGATTTGCCAGAGTGGAAGCTGCCCGAATATGGGTGAATGCTGGGGAGAAGGAACAGCAACTTTCATGATTTTAGGAAATATCTGTACGAGAAGCTGCGGATTTTGTGGAGTAAAAACCGGAAAACCGCTCGACGTGAACTGGGATGAGCCTGAAAAAGTAGCCCGATCAATCAAATTAATGAAAATCAAGCATGCGGTGTTGACTTCTGTTGACCGTGATGATTTGAAAGATATGGGTTCAATTCTTTGGGGTGAAACTGTAAATGCTGTAAGAAGAATTTCTCCGGGAACTACAATGGAAACTTTAATTCCTGATTTTCAAGGTTTAACAAAACATCTTGACAGATTGGTTGATGTAGCTCCGGAAGTAATTTCTCATAACATGGAAACGGTAAAACGCCTGACAAGGGAAGTGAGAATTCAGGCAAAATATGAAAGAAGCCTTGACGTTTTAAGATATCTGAAAGAAGCCGGACAAAGAAGAACGAAAACAGGAGTAATGCTGGGTTTAGGGGAAACTAAAGATGAGGTTTTCCAAACGATCGAAGACATCAGAAATGCAAATGTAGACGTAATTACTTTAGGACAATATTTACAGCCGACAAAAAAACATCTTCCTGTGAAAAAATTTATTACACCGGAAGAGTTTGATGAATTTGGAGATTTTGCAAGAAGCTTAGGTTTCAGGCATGTTGAGAGTTCGCCTCTTGTGAGAAGTTCTTACCATGCAGAAAAACATATCCACTAAAAATATAAATCGCTTCAATTTTGGAGCGATTTTTTTAGGTCATTGCGGGAAGCGAAGCGACGAAGCAGTCTATTTGAAATGTATAGAATAATTCATTTGATTTTTGCAGTTTTCTTTACCTGATTTCTATTTTTCTCAAATGTTTCTTCTTAAATTCAGAAGGTGTTTGCCCCACGTGTTGTTTAAACAATTTATTAAAATAGGAGAGACTTTCAAAACCCACCTGAAAACAAACTTCCGTCACAGAATAATCTTTCAGCAAAAAGATTTGTGCCTGATTAATCCTGTAATTATTCACAAAATCTGTGAAGGTCATATTGGTTTGTTTTTTAAAATAACGACAAAAAGCGGGGGTACTTAAACTCACCGTTTTTGCAATTTCATTGACATTTGTTTTTTTATCATAATTTTCATGAATGTAATCATAAATCGTTCCCATTCTGATTTTATCATTCAAAAACCATTTTATTCTGGTATCTTCATTGTTTAATTCTTTTACTTCAGCAGAGTTGGCAAGAATCTGTAAAATTTCAATCAAACCTATCAAAGATTCGAAAGAATTTTTATCCTTGATAATGTTAAGCTTTTCAACAACAGTTTTTTTCGTTTCTCCAAAAAATGACAATCCAAGATAAGAACGATCTAAAAGTTTTTTAATTTGATCAAATTCAGGAATGTTGAGAATCAAATCCTGTAGAAAATTCTCCCTCATTTGCAGAACGAGTTGTTTGCATTCAGTCTGAATCCCGTAATCAAAATTGAGATGAGGGACATTGGAGCCAATGAGCAATAAATCACTGTCTGTGAAACCCGAAATATCTTTTCCCACATGCCGTATCCCGTTTGAAGCTTCTACATAAACTAGTTCTATTTCAGGATGGTAATGCCAAAAAAAACAATTTTTAAGGGATGGTGAAAAAAGCTTAAATGATTTTTCTTTTTCAAATTCAATGATTTCCTTCTGGATTTTCATTGTGGGGTTCTGATTTGATTATTTAATAATATAAAATTAAATAAAAATGTTAATACAGAGCAATTTTTTATCATTCAGACGGAAGCGAAAATGGTTATTTCTCCCGATTTTTGCACTTTCTAACAGGAATTAATTGTTCTGGTTGATTCTTCCTAAAAATGATTCATAAAAAAGGGTTATAAAAAATGACGATTGATAAAAGAATAATACCGTTGGCCATCGGTGGTTTGGGGATCGGAACTACGGAATTTACAGTGATGGGATTGCTTCCCGACATTGCAAAAACATTACAGATTACAATTCCTGAAGCGGGACACTTGATTTCCGCTTATGCTTTGGGAGTGGTAATTGGAGCTCCAATTTTGATTGGATATTCTGTGAAGTTTCCCCCTAAAAAAGTTCTGATCGTATTGATGATGATCTTTACACTATTCAATGCATTATCCGCAGTGGCACCGGATTATACAAGTATGCTGATTATCAGATTTCTCTCCGGATTGCCTCACGGAGCATTTTTCGGGGTGGGTACTGTTGTAGCATCAAGAATGGCCGGGAAAGGGAAGGAGGCACTTTATATTTCTTTAATGTTTACCGGTCTTACGGTTGCGAATCTTGCGATGGTTCCTTTAGTAACGTATATCGGCCATGCCTTCCATTGGAGATGGTATTTTGCCATTGTTGGAGCAATTGGCTTAGTTGCATTATTATTCTTAAAACTTTGGCTTCCAACGATGGAAACGAATCAAGATAGTCATTTTTTGGAAGAATTGAAATTCCTGAAAAAAAGGCAGTCATGGTTAGTATTGCTGATTACAGCAATTGGTTTTGGCGGACTTTTTACCTGGTTTAGTTATATTACGCCTTTGATGACTGTAATTGCCGGAATTAAAGAGAGCCAGATGGCTTACGTAATGATACTTGCAGGAGCAGGAATGGTTGTAGGGAATTTGGCAGGAGGTATTTTATCGGATAAATTAGGTCCCGAAAAAACCTGTTCTTTATTGCTTTTCTTAATGATGGCTTCTTTGGCAGGAGTATTTTTCCTTTCCGAATATCAAAATATTGCGTTAACATTAACCTTTATTTGTGGAGCTTTATCCATGTCCGTTGCAGCGCCGATTAATATAATGATGATGAAAGCAGCACCAAAAAGTGAAATGATGGCAGCAGCATTTATGCAGGCGGCTTTTAATATTGCCAATGCAATGGGCGCTTTTCTGGGAGGAATTCCTTTAGAACACGGTTATTCCTTCAAATATCCTTCTTTAGTGGGAGTCGGAATGACTTTAATAGGTCTGATTATCAGTTTACGATACAAATATTTATACAGCTCGCAAGCACAGGATGAAGATAAACTGGCAGTGGAATGTGTTTCCTGTGATAAATAAAAAAGAGAAGCAAATTTGCTTCTCCTTTTGTTTAAAAATACTCCTTACGCTTCTACTTCATTACCATTTTTACACCAATAAAGAGCATTGTATAAATTTTCTTTTGGAAAAGATTTAAATTCTCCAGGCATTAAAACACTGAATATATCAGTGAAGTTCTGCACACCTTCTTTGTCTGTGACAATGGCAGCTCTGTTCCAATTTGTCAAATTTTTTAATCCTAAAAGTGCATCCTGAAGCCAGGCTCCCATTGTAAAATTCTCCAGATCAGTGTCCAAATACAATAAGTAATTCAGTTCACCAAACTGTTCTACTTTTTCTTTTACATGTGGAACTACCAAGCTTTCAAAATCTTCTTTCGTCACATCTCCTGTTGCACTAAATGCCGCAACATTTTCCGGAGCTTCTGGAATAATCGTTATCATATCTATTATTTTTAATGTGGTTTGATTTTAGGTCAAAGAACAATAATTAAACCACAAATCGTTAAAATACTCATAAATATTACTATTTTAGTGTAAAATATTAATATGGATCTTAAATCTAACGAACCGTTTTGGCTTTTAAAAAACGGATTGATCAAATCATATCCATCCTTGAAATCAGATGAAGAATGTGATGTTTTAATTATCGGTGGCGGAATCACAGGAAGTTTGATTGCTCATCAAATGATAGAAGATAGTTACAAAACAATTCTTATTGATAAGCGTGAAATTTGTAATGGAAGCACTTCAGCGACAACATCCATGCTGCAGTACGAAATAGACGTTCCTCTTTTTGAGTTAAAGGAAAAAATAGGTGAAAAGGGCGCTATAGAAAGTTATAAAGCGTGTTCAGATTCTATTGACATTTTAGAAAGACTTTCGGAAAAAATAAAATCTAAAGCAGGTTTTAAAAGAAAAAAATCCCTGTATTTCGCTTCTAAAAAGGAAGATGTCGATTGGTTGAAAAAGGAATTTGAAGCCAGAAAAAAAGCGGGTTTTGAGGTAAAATGGTTGGACGCAGATAAAATTCTGGAAAACTTTGGGCTTGAAAAAACATTTGGAGGAATTGTTTCAAATCAGGGAGCAAGTATTGACGCATTCAAATTTTCTCATGAATTATTTGAATTGAATACCAAAAAAGGCTTGAAAATTTTCGACAAGACCGAAATGATAAAAGTTGAATATTTTAAAGGTTTTAATATAGTTACAGTTGATTCCGGATTTCAAATTAAAGCAAAGAAAATTATTTACTGTATTGGGTATGAAAGTAAAAATTTAATTAAAGAAAACTTTGTCAATTTAAAAAGTACCTATGCTGTGGTTTCTGAAATAGATGATGATAAATTTAAAAATATCACGAGTACTTTAGTCTGGAATACTGATGAGCCTTATATGTATATGCGTACAACAGATGACGGAAGAATGCTTATTGGAGGAGGAGACGAAGATTTTTATGACGCAGAAAAACGGGATAAGCTTCTTGATAAAAAAGAAAAGGAAATTTTAAAAGGGTTAAAGAAAATAAAACCTGATTATCATTTTTATACAGATTTTGTCTGGGCAGGAACTTTTGGCGAAACAAAAGATGGGCTTCCATACATTAGTGAACATGAAAAATTTAAAAATTCTTATTTTGTGTTAGGTTTTGGTGGAAATGGAATAACTTTTTCAGTTACCGGGATGGAAATGGCTTCTCTTTTTATGCAGGGAAAAAAGCATCCGTTATCGAGGTATTTTAAATTCGGAAGGTAATTTTTTTATTATTTACAAGTAAAAAAACACTTTTCAGTTTCATCATTATTTACAATTTATTAGATAAAATAAAAACCGCGCTTCAATTTGAAGCGCGGTTTTCTAACAATTACGAACTGTAGCCATTTTTCTTGGCTAATTCAAGAACCGATTTTTCAATCGCTTTTCCAAGGTCATCAGAATCTGAATTTCCACGCTTTTTCATTTCAGTGTCAATATAATCCTGGCGCTTTTTTGATAGTTCATTAATTTCTTTTTGAATCTTTTCGCGCTCGGCAGATTTTTGTATGACAACCTTTTGAATTTCCGTACTGCTTTTTCCTTTTAATTCAGAAGGAAGCTCTTCCTGCCTGATATTGGAAATATAATCTTTGTCTTTTTCAGCTTTATCAACCAAATCCCAATGGTCATTTTTATAAGCATTTTTTTTAGACTTTGCAACGGTTCTTTCAACTGCATTGGCTGCAGACTGGGCTTCTGCATTCCTATCCTGAATCACCTGTTTCGTTTTATATTCCGAACCCCGGCTTCCATAATAAATATACGTGTCATTCAATTTTGTGTTGCATTCAGAAATTCTAATATCATAAGGTGTTTCAATATACATTACTTTTCTGTCGCTGTCGATATTGAAATATTTTCCGTCTCCCAATACAGCTCCGTTTTGCCAGAAACTTTGTATTCCTTCATTTCTGTCACCACAAAAAATAGTATTGGTGTAGATATTTTTATTTTTCGCTTTGGAAATGACGTCTTTATAATTTACTTTCCCTTGATTAAACGGCTCATTTCCTGCGATATAAATCAATTTCATACTTTTTTCATTACTGTCCCAATTAAGGTTCATAGAGGCATCACGGATTACAGCACCACAATATTCACTTCCGCCATTTGTTTTTAAGGCAAATAATTTTTCAGAAACCAAATCCAGATCCTGAGTAAGTGCGGTGACCTGCCGAATGTAATTTTCATCCTTAATTCCGTCATTGCCATATTCATAAAGGGCAATTTCTACTTGTGGAGCTTTTCCGTTATATTTCAATGTTGTCAATGTGTTTACAATACTCCAAAGTCTGGATTTTGCCTGATCAATCAAGCCGTCCATACTGTTTGATGTATCTAAAAGCAAAGCCACCTGAATTTTATTTTCTTTGCTTACAGATGAAGAAATTTCGTTTGGAACGATATTTCTTCTTAAAGGTTTTCTTTGGGCAGGCGATCCGTTTTGGGCGTGTAAAAAAGCTGTAACCCCTAATGTTAATGCTAAAATTTTAATAGTAGTCATGATTTTATATTTTAAAGGATTTCGTATTTTGTTTTGATGCTGTATTTCAGCTTGATACTTTCTATATTATCAAAAGAATAATCCACTCCTGTATCTGCAGATTCCAGCTGTACATTGCTCATTTTTGCAGACTTATAGGCCATTGGAACAATCGTATCACTCATATAATCTTCGATTTCTATGATTTCGATTGGATTTCCTGTCTTTTTGCCAATACTTTCCAATAAATAATCTGCTTTTTCTCTGGCGGCCTTTAATGCATTGATTTTAACGGTTTTTCTAAAATCAGCGATTTTTGTGTTTTTAACCTCAGAAATGTTTAAGGTTGTTATCCATTTTTGGTTTAAGTCTTCAAAAAGCTTACTCACGTTGGTTTTAGCATTGACTTTAAACTGAAAACTTTTTGTGAATTTTATCGTTTTTGAATATAAATTCTGATACATGGATTTAAATTTAATATCTTCATTTTTCACTCCGTCATTCTTGAGTGCTTCAAATAATTTTTTTTCATTATCCGCCAAATCATTTTTGTTGTCAGCTTTTATTCCGATGTTGAAGATAATTTCATCCGGTTCTACTTCCATTTCGGCTGCTCCCGTTACTTCAATTGCATTTTTCTTGATTTCCTGTGCGTTTGTAAAGTTTCCAAGAATAAATAATCCGATTAATAAAAAATGTCTCAATTTCATAATTTCTTGTTTTAATTTTAAATTCTAATGTAAAATTATCAGGATTCAGAACCGAAATTTTAAAGACTTGGTGAAATGAGGGTTTCACTTGGTGAATAGTTTTTGGCAAACTGTATATATGTATATCTTTGTTTTATGAAAATGATTCGGCTTTTTATTATCCTTTTTATGATGCTTTTTGGGAATACAATATATTCTCAGGTAACTAATGTTGCACAGGAAGTTCAGACACAAAGTAAAAAGCTGAAAAAGGCTGTTGATTCTAAAGACGAATCAGCTCAGGCAGAATCCTATTACAATATTGGAGAAACATTTTTCAACGACGGAAATTTTCCTAAAAGCGAAGAGTATTATACCAGAGCCAAAACTATTTACGAAAAACTGAATGATAGGCCCAATATTGAAAAAACTACGCGAAGACTGGCTCAATCACAGGAAAAACAAAATAAAATAACCCCTGCAATACATAATTACAGTAAAGCTGCAAAAGTAGGATACTCCAGTGAAAACCGTACAGTAAATTCTAATGATGTCACAAGGCTTTCTGCCAATTCTCCGGAAATGAAAGCGGAAGCGATTCAAAGTAATATCCAGATCACCGAAAAAGAAAATGATAAAGGTGATTTGGCAGCGAGTTACAGCCAAATGGCAGATGTAAACATTCAGCAGAAAGATATTCCCAAAGCAGAAGAAAATCTGAATAATGCTTATAAACTTTCTAAAAAAGAAACTCCTCAACATGCGTTGGAAATTAATAAAAAGCTTACAAATTTTTATGTTGAAAACAAAAACTTTGATAAAGCAATCGAAGCTCAGAAAAAGGTTTTAAAGGAAGATTTTGTAAAAGATAATTCTCAGGAAAAAGTCAATCAGATTCAGGAATTAGCAGATATTTACATTAAGAAAAATGATACTGAAGAAGCAATTAGTTTATTAAAAAGTGCTTATGGAATTGCTTTGCAGAAAGGCCATACTTTAGAAGCCCAAAAAAGTGTAAAAAGATTAGATAGCCTTTATAACATTTCTGACAATAAAGAAGCTTCTGTGCAGTTGTACAGAGATTTTCTTGGAAAATTGCCGGATCTGGTTTCAAAGGACAGAAGTTTGGTTGATAATAAGATTTTGGAGGATACAGAACAGAGAATCAGTCAGCTGGAAAAAGAAAGAGAACTGAAAGACGAGCTCATCCGAAAGAAAAATATTTTTAATTACAGCCTGATTGGTGCTTTGATTCTCCTAATGGGGTTAATGGTTTTCATCTTCAGAACCTTAAAAAAAGTCCAGATTAAGAATAAGAAAATCGCTTTGCAGTCGCTTCGCCGGGAGATGAATCCGCATTTTATTTTTAATAGCTTAAATAGTGTCAATCATTTTATTGCAACAAATAACGAACTGGAAGCTAATCAGTATCTAACCAGGTTTTCAAAATTAATGCGTGGTGTGATGGAAAATTCTACTGAAGATTTTATTCCGTTCCAGCAGGAATTAGACCTGCTTCAAAATTATCTGGCCCTGGAAAAAACACGTTTTGCAGACAAGTTTGATTATGAAATTAAAATTGATGAAAATGTAAGCACACAAAATCTGAAGGTTCCCGGAATGCTTGTTCAGCCCTTTTTGGAAAATGCAATCTGGCACGGGTTAAGATATAGAACGGAGAAAGGATTTTTAAAATTAAGTTTTGAAAAAAACAATCAGCATTTAAAAATTATTATTGAAGACGACGGAATCGGAATAAAGGAAAGCAGACAACAGAAAACAATTCACCAAAAAAGCAGGGAAGGCCGCGGAATGAAAAATACACTGGAAAGAATAACACTCTTGAATGATTTGTACAATCAAGATATCCAATGTAAAATCACCGATAAAAAAGGAGCACAGGGAGTTTTGGTTAAAATCAGTTATAAAATGGTGAATAAATGACTGACAAAGTGAATTTTCTGAGTATTATAACCTAAATCTATCACCTTATAACCTGAAAAAATATGAAAATAAAAGCTGTAATCGTAGATGACGAAGTCATTGCAAGAGATGTTTTGAGAAATTATCTTACAAAATACTGTCCGCAGGTGGAAATTTTGGGTGAAGCTGAAAATATAAAAGAAGCTATTCCTTTGATTGCTGAAAAACGACCTCAACTGGTATTTTTAGATGTAGAAATGCCTTTCGGAAATGCTTTTGATGTCTTGGAAGCGACGAAGGAATTTTCTTACGAGACAATTTTTATCACAGCTTTTTCACAATATTCCTTACAGGCTCTGAATAAATCGGCAAGTTATTATATTTTAAAACCTATTGATATTCAGGAGCTTATTGTAGCGGTAAATAAAGTGGCAGAAAGTCTCGAAAATAAAGAAGAACTTAACCGTAATAAAATTCTCCTTGAAAATTTAAAATTAAAACCTGAAAAGCAACAGCTTATTCTTCCAACATTACAGGGTTTTGACGTGGTAAAAACAGAAGATATCGTAAGGCTTCAGGCAGATGGAAATTTCACTCAGGTGTATCTTACGGATGGGTCTAAAAAAATGGTTTGCAGATTTTTAAAACATTTTGATGATTTATTGGAAAATCCTTTTGTAAGAGTCCACCGTTCACATATTATCAACACCATTTTTGTGAAATCTTATCATAAAAGTGGGACGGCAACACTTTCTGATGATACGGAAATTGAAATTTCAGGGAGCTTTAAAGATAATTTTCTGAAAGTTTTTTCTTAGTCTTTAAGGCTGAATTAATATCCTTAAGGCATTATTTTTGAAGTTTTCATCATAATCACAAACTTAATAGTATTATGAAGACTTTTCAAAAAATAGCAATTCCGGTTTCGCTGGGCGTTTTGGGTCTGATTGTTTTCAGTTCCTGTTCGGTCGGGATTCCTAAAGGAGCAACAGCTGTAAAGAATTTTAATGTGGATAAATATCTTGGAAAGTGGTATGAAATTGCACGCTTCGATTACAAATTTGAGAAAGATATGGATAACGTTACTGCCACTTATTCCCAAAGCCCAAACGGAATAATCCGGGTGGATAATAAAGGATATCATTACGTCAAAAAAGAGTGGAAAGAGTCCATTGGAGAAGCAAAATTTGTTGATAAAAAAACAGAAGCACGTTTAAAAGTTTCATTTTTTAAACCTATTTGGGCCGGTTATAATGTGATTGATATTGATGATGACTATCAATATGCCTTGGTTGCAGGGAACAGTTTAAAATACCTTTGGATTTTATCCAGAACCACAAAAATACCTGAAAGCATCAGACAGCGTTTTTTAGAAAAGGCGAAAAAAATTGGTTATAATACGGACGAACTTATCTGGGTGAAGCATAATCAATAACTTTAGGGTAAGAAAGCTGAGGAGGCACATAATGTTGCTTTAAAAACCAGTTCTGAACGTTAAGAATAAAAACTTAATCTGTTAAAAAATTTCTACTGCCTGAAGCGTAATATAATATTTAACTGAAATCAAAAATTGAATTCACGCAAGTTTTGGAATTTTAGAATTAAGTTTTTATTTTTAGCGGAAATTTCCAAGTCTTGATTTTTTATCTTATGAGAAAGGGGAATTTTAGCCCAAGCTCTTATATTCTTTCCATTCCTGAAAACGATGGTCTATCACAAGCTTCATCAGGTCATAATTCTCATACGTATCTTCGATGTGGTAAAAAGTTTCATATTCGTAATCGTTTTCTTCAGCTTTAGCATCAAAAATATTCACATAATCATCGGCAAATGAACTGAATCTGTTTCCAAAATCGGTATCGTCTTTATAATAATCCTGCGCAAAAGCATTTCCCAAGTCATTCAAATCGTATTCAGAAAATTTTCCGTCCATTGAATCCATAATAAATTCTGCTCCGGTGATTTCTCTCCGCATTAATTTTTGTATTTCTTCTTCATCTTCTTTCAATTCATCTGAAATCAAATCATTTTGAATACACCAGTTCAGAAACATACCTGTGTGTGTTACCCCATTTTTCTCAGGAAGCCCTTCCGGAAAATCTCCTCCACAATGCCAAGATGCATCATCATATTTTGCCATATTTTTTAATTATAGTTTTAAACAATTCTCATCAAAAATAGAAAAAATCAATTTATATTGTCCGTCAGGGAGAATTTTACGTCATTTGTATAAGATTTTTTTCGAAAACAAAATATGGAAAATGCTGTTCTGATTACTATTGGTGACGAAATCCTTTCTGGAAATACGGTTGATACCAATTCTAACTTCATTGCTACTGAACTTAAAAATATAGGAATAAGAGTTTCTCAAATCTTAACCATTTCAGATGAAATTGAAACCATCAAAATTGCCCTGCAATCTGCTTTTGAAATTGGAGATTTAATTATTACAACAGGCGGATTAGGACCAACAAGAGATGACAAGACTAAGAAAGCGATTGCCGAATTTTTTAACGATAAAATTGCTTTGGATGAGGTTACTTTTAATCATCTGAAAACATATATGGAAAAACGCGGGCGTCTGGAAATTCTTGAAAGAAATCGTGAACAGGCTTTCGTTCCTACAAAATCTAAAGTTTTTCAAAATCATTACGGAACTGCACCCTGTATGATGATGGAGCAGGAAGGGAAGTTGTTATTCAGTCTTCCGGGTGTTCCTTACGAAGTAAAACCATTGATAAAAGACCAGATTGTTCCTTATTTACAGGAAAAATTTAATTTGCATTATATTTCTACGAGAATAGTTTCCGTTGTTGGCATTCCTGAAAGTATTTTGGCAGATACGATTGAAGATTGGGAGCTTGCTTTACCTCAAAACATAGCATTATCCTATCTTCCTGTCGGAACACGGGTAAAGCTGAGATTGACAGCCAATGGTGATAATGAAGCATTTTTACAGCAGCAATTAGAAGAGGAAATTCAAAAATTGCTTCCTTTAATTAAAGACAATGTGATTGCAACTTCGGAAGATAAAATCGAAAAAATTCTTGCTGAAATCTTAACGGAAAGAAAATTAACAATTTCCACCGCAGAAAGCTGTACCGGTGGTGAATTGGCGAAAATGATAACCTCAAATTCCGGAAGCTCAAAATACTTTTTAGGAGGGATAGTAGCGTATGCAACAGAAAAGAAAATAGAAATTTTAAAAGTTAAAAAAGAAACCGTTGATAAGTTTACTGTTGTAAGTGAGCAGGTTGCCTCTGAAATGGCAGAAGGTTGTCAGAAATTATTTGATACCCGTATTTCTATGTCAACAACGGGAGTTGCCGGCCCAGGGAAAGGGGAGGACGGCAAAGAAGTAGGTACTGTTTTTTATACCATAAGAGTGGATGAAAAAGTAATAACTTCAAAATTATACATGCCACATTTAGACAGGCTTGATTTTATGAATTTTGTTTCACAGAAGATTATTCAGGACTTAGTAGGGATTCTTATAAATAATTAAACGTAAACTTTATTTAGTATTAAAAGTGAAAACGTCTTTTTGGGGATTCTTAAAAAGAACCGGAAATATAAAAGAGATAGCTACAATGTAATATTTATGTAAATTTGTTTCAGTAAAAAGTAACAAATAATTAAAAGAACATACATATTGTATAAATTGTTATTATAATGAAAAAATTAACGCTTTCCTTATTTTTATTAGCAGGAATGTGTTCCCAAAATATGGTGAACGCACAGGCTAATGCTGCTAAAACGGTTGTAGCCGGAACGGATAAAGGCCTTGACCTTAGCTTGATGGACAAATCTGTACGTCCGCAAGATGATTTTTATAACTATGTGAGTGGAACTTGGATGAAGACTGCCAAAATCCCTTCTGACAAACCTACTTGGGGAAGTTTCAATAAATTGGCTGATGATACAGACAATAATTCTATGACGATTCTGAACTCTCTTTTGAAAGACAAATTTGCTGATGGGACAGAGGGTAAAAAAATCCAGGACCTGTATGCTACCTATATGAATATGCAGAAAAGAAATGCAGATGGAATTAAGCCAATTCAGGAAAATATTAACAAAATTGATGCTATCAAAAACCTTGCAGATCTTCAGAATTATTTAACTTCTGTAACGAAAGAAGGAGAAAATAATTTTTACGGATGGGGTGTTGATGCAGATTTGAAAGATTCTAAAATGAATGCTGTTTATTTAGGTGATGCATCTCTGGGTTTAGGAAGAGATTATTATCAAAAAGTAAACGAAAAAAATACGGAAGCTATTGCTGAGTATACAAAATATGTAGCTTCAATGCTGAAAGAATTGGGGTACAAAAATGCTGATGCAGCTGCAAAAGGAATTGTAGACTACGAAAAAAGTATTGCTCAGACCTATTTGACAAATGAGCAGAGCCGTGATAATACGCTTCAGTACAACCCAAAAACAATGGCTGAGCTTTCTGCCTTAGTGAAAAATGTAGATCTTCCTGCTTACCTTAAAAAAGCTGGAGTAAATACAGATAAGGTAATTATCGGGGAAATTGGATATTTTAAAAATTTAGATACATTTATTAATACTCAAAACCTTCCTGTAATCAAGGATTATTTGAAATTCCATATGATTCACGGAAGCGCTTCTTACCTAAGCGAAAAATTGGGTGATATGAAATTTGCTTTCTACGGTAAATATCTTAGAGGTCAACAAGAGCAAAGAGCACTTAACAAGAGAGGTTATGAGCTTATCAACGGAACGCTGGGGGAAGCTTTCGGAAAATTATATGTTGAAAAATATTTCCCGGCAGAGGCTAAAGCCCAAATGGTTGAGTTAATTGATTATTTAAAGAAAAGTTTCGCAGTTCACATCAATGGTTTGTCTTGGATGTCTGCTACAACAAAGGATAAAGCAATGCAGAAATTAAACAAATTTACTGTAAAAGTTGCTTATCCGGATAAATGGAAAGATTATTCTAAGCTGAATATTACTTCTGAAGCTAAAGGTGGAAATTTATATTCAAACCTTCAAAGCATTACAGAATGGCAATATAATAAAGATTTGGCTAAAATAGGAAAACCGGTTGATAAATCTGAATGGGGAATGACTCCGCAGACAGTAAATGCTTATTATAACCCGGTAAACAATGAAATCGTATTTCCTGCAGCAATTCTTCAGCCGCCTTTCTTTAATCCGCAAGCAGATGCTGCCGTGAATTTTGGTGGAATCGGTGCGGTTATCGGTCACGAAATGAGCCACGGATTTGATGATTCGGGAGCACAGTTTGATGCAGACGGAAACTTAGTGGACTGGTGGACTCCGGAAGATAAAGCAAACTTTGAAAAAGCTACAAAAGCTCTTGCTGCTCAATACGATAAATATGAGCCTGTAAAAGGAACATTTGTAAACGGAACTTTCACAAACGGTGAAAATATCGCTGACTTAGGTGGTGTAAATATTGCTTACGATGCACTTCAAATGTATTTAAAAGATAAAGGAAATCCTGGTACAATCAGTGGATTTACACAAGACCAAAGATTCTTTTTAAGCTGGGCAACAGTTTGGAGAACATTATCAAGTGAAAAATACATGGTAAACCAAGTGAAAACAGACCCGCACTCTCCTGGATATTTCAGAAGTTTCGGTCCGATTATCAATGTTGATGCATTCTACAAAGCATTTGATGTAAAAGAAGGGGATAAACTTTATAAAGCTCCTCAGGACAGGATCAAAATCTGGTAATAACTACAAAAAATAGTAAAACCGTTCAGAAATGAGCGGTTTTTTTATAATATTTACGATTACTTCAAATGTATTTATGAATGATTTGCTGTATGTCAAAAGTTTATTAATGTAAAAGCATATTTGTTATATGGCTAAAAAATAAGATCTTACAAGTTGTAATTTTTTATATAAGTGAATTTTTAAAATGTAAATAAATGAAAAAAGAGATTATTTTATACGAAAGATTAAATGAGTATGAATATAAGAATAATAACTTAGCCATACTGATGAGGAAATATTATTGTTCTCTTAAACTCTATTCAATTAACATAACTTATTTAACATAATTTTGTATATTTGGTAAGTTTGTGTAAAATCTAAAACAATCTTTAATGAAAAAGCTAAATATTGGAATACTTGCCCTTTCCGGATTGGTATTTTTAAATTCGTGTGGAACAACAAAAACTGCGGATACTCAAAAGCCTGAGACAATGAAAGGAGTTGAAATTGTAGAACCGAAAAAAGAGGAAGTAAAAGAGGAGGGGATCAACTTATCTTATATGGATAAAAGTGTTCGTCCGCAAGATGATTTTTTTAGCTACGTAAACGGAAACTGGGTAAAAACCACTCAAATTCCTTCCGATAAAGCGAGCTGGGGATCTTTTAATGCATTAAGAGAAAATGTAGATGATGCTTCTTTGGATATTTTAAACAAAATTTTATCTGAAAGTTATTCTGAAGGTTCTGAAGGACAGAAAATTCAGAATCTGTATGCATCTTTCATGGATATATCAAAAAGAAATGCAGAAGGCCTAACGCCAATCAAAGGAGATTTAGCAAAAATTGATGCTATCAAAAACCTTGCAGATCTTCAAAAGTATCTTTTAGAAGCCACAAAATTGGGCGACAACTCTTTCTACGGATGGAGAGTAGGCGCAGATATGAAAAATTCTACGATGAATGCCGTATATCTTGGTGGTCCTGATCTTGGTTTAGGAAGAGATTATTATCAAAAAGTAAATGAAGCAAATACCAAAACTTTAGCTGAATACCAATCTTATGTTGGGAAATTATTCGGAGTTTTGGGGTATAAAAATTCTGATGCAGCTGCAAAAAATGTTGTTGATTTTGAAAAGCAATTAGCGAATTATCTATTGACTCTTGAGCAAAACAGAGATGCAAATTTGAGATACAATCCTAAAAATGTATCTGAATTATCTGGTTTGGTTAAAAATATCAACCTTGCAAAATATTTGAGTGATGCAGGGGTAAAAACTGATAAAGTTATCGTAGGTGAATTAAAATATTACCAGAATATGGATCAGTTCCTGACTCAGAAAAACCTTCCATTGCTAAAAGATTATTTGAAATATCATTTAATTAACAGTAATGCAAGCAATTTAGATGAAAATTTAGAGCAAATCAGGTTTGATTTTTATTCTAAATATCTTCAAGGACAAAAAGAACAGCGACCGATGAACAAAAGAGGCCTTTCTCTTGTAAACAGTGTTCTTGGTGAAGCTTTTGGTAAATTATATGTTGAAAAATACTTCACTCCGGAAGCAAAAGCCCAGATGGAGACTTATATTGATTATATTTTAAAATCATTCAAAACTCATATCAATGATATAGACTGGATGTCTCCTGAAACAAAAGTAAAAGCTCAGGAAAAATTATCAAAATTCACAGTGAAAATCGCTTATCCGGACAAGTGGAAGGATTATACTCAGTTGAAAGTAGAATCTCCAAAAGCAGGAGCAACTTTATATTCAAATCTTCAGAATGTCTCAGCTTGGCAATATCAGAAAAATTTAGACAAAGTAGGAAAACCGGTGGACAAAACTGAATGGGGAATGACCCCGCAGACGGTAAATGCTTATTATAGCGGTTCAAACAACGAAATTGTTTTCCCTGCTGCCATTCTTCAGCCTCCTTTTTACAACCCAAAAGCTGATGCTGCAGTTAACTTTGGTGGGATTGGAGCCGTTATTGGTCACGAAATTTCTCACGGATTCGATGATAGCGGTTCAAGATTTGATGGTGATGGTAACTTAAATAACTGGTGGACAGATGCTGATCGTAAAAACTTCGATGCTAAAGTGGGGCAGCTGGCAGCCCAGTACAGCGCTTACGAACCTGTAAAAGGAAGCTTTGTAAACGGTAAATTTACAAGCGGTGAAAATATTGGTGATCTTGGCGGAGTAGCTGTTGCTTACGATGCGCTGCAAATGTATCTTAAAGATAAAGGAAATCCGGGATTAATCAGTGGGTTTACACAAGATCAGAGATTCTTCATGAGTTGGGCAACAGTCTGGAGAACCAAATCTACGGAACAGTATATGACCAATCAGGTGAAAACAGACCCGCATTCTCCGGGAATTTTCAGAGCATTTGGTCCTTTAGTAAACCAGGACTCATTCATCAAAGCATTCGATATCAAGCCTGGAGACAAAATGTATAAAGCTCCTCAGGACAGGATAAAAATTTGGTAATAACAGCCAAAAATTGTTAGAAAAGAAAAACGCATCAGAAATGATGCGTTTTTTTATTTATTTTTCCTAGTTTAGTGACATCATTAAATGTTGATTTTTGGTTGATATTTTAGTGAACAAATTAAATATTTCAAGAAAAATCTTAACAAAATTTTGTATGTTACAGTTTTTTTTTAAATTTAAACATTGGATTGGTCAGTTATTTGATTCAGACAAAACCAATTCACACCAAAACAGCAAATTTCAAAATAATAATAATATGGCAATGTTTAATTATGGCGTTGGCGGTAACGAGGTAAAAGTAGACGCTAATGAAGCTATTCAGGACATACAGGAAAATAAGTCACTGATTGTAAGCCAGCTTACAACAGACGAATCTTATGTACCTGAAATTGTAACAGGATTAAAGAATGTGGACGACGTCTTCAGACATTTCCAACCTTCTGTGGCTGTACAGCACGAGACAGAAGACGGTAGTGTGGTAGAAGAGGAATTCCGTTTTCAAAATCTTGCGGACTTCACTCCTAAAAATCTTACTCAGAATTCAAATTATTTACAAAAACTTAGCATGGAACAAGATCAATACAATAAGATTGTCCGCCAGCTAAAAACAAATAAAATTCTGCGTAATATGCTGGAAAACGAGCAGACAAGAGCTGCTTTCGTTGAAGTATTGAAAGAAGTGGCACAAGAACTTGAAAAATAATCTAAAAGACTTTACATTAAATCATGGATAGCAAATTACAGGCAGCTGAAAGCCAACAACAAGGGCAGCAGCAACATGCAGGACAGCCGAAGGGTAATCCGCTTGCCGAACTTAATAAAATAGGAGGTTTTGGTTTTGTAGAATCCGTAGTGGATGGCATTGCCAATATGAACCCGACAAGAAAAGCAAGGAAAGAAATTTTCCTTAATGATGCAAATAAAGCAGATGAAAGAAAAGAGCTGCTTCAAAAGATTAATCTTTGGGTGGATCTTTTAGGGCAGAATGATACTGCTGATAAAATGGCAGAAACCTGCAAAACGAAAGCACAGCAGGCAGATCAAAGCTTAAAAACAAATTTAAAAAATACGCTGGATGCAGTTCGTCAATTAGAGACCAACTACAGAACGGTAGCTCAGTTCTATAAAAACACCGAGCTTGACAAAGTTGACAATGTAAGTATTGTGAATGCAAGTCTTGATCAGGTCTCGGACCTAGATAACCCAATTTTTATTGATGCAATTGCAGAAGAATTCAAAAATTATTATGACAGATTAGATCTTAGGGATAATTATTCGATTCTTGCCATTCCGGGATATTTAGGCTCTAATAAAGTGATTGAAAAATGGGCTAAAATCTGTAACGAAAATAAAGTAATGATGGTTACGGATTTTGCCAATCTTGATAAGCCGGATGATGTTGTAGATTTATTCCATTCAGCAAACCTTACAGGTGGCGAGCTTCACAGAAGTAACGTGATTATGACGTGTAACTGGCTTGTGGGGCGTGGAAAAGCTGAAGAAGTAGGTGAAGAAGAAAACGTAGAACTTCCGCCCTCTACTTCATTAGCCGGGAAAATTCATAAAACGTTGATGTCCCAGGTTGCCGCAGGTAAAAAACATGGGAATATTAATGAAGTAGATGCCGTAAAATTCGAATTGAAGAAGAGCGAAATTTCTCAGTTGGAAAAAATGGGGTTGGTTCCTATGGTAAATGAGTACGGAAAAATCATGGCTTTCTCCGCAAAAACACTGTTTACGGGAGACAATATAGGACTTCAGACGTATTCGGTTGTCCGTGTATTTGACTACGTGACTAAAGTTTTACTTGATTTCCTAAACAGAAGAGCTTTCGAAAACTGGAATGCAAGAAATGAAGATGATTTGAGAAGACAAATCGTCACTTTTCTGGATGATATCAAAGGTCCTGATAAATTGATTGAAAAATTCAAAATTGTTCGTTTCGAACAGGATAAAGTAAATAAGGACAGAGTATGGCTTGATATTCGTTTGACGCCTTATTTCCCTACAAAAAGTTTTGTTATCAAACTGGACGGGCATAAAGGAGATGATGGTAATGAATGGGATGCTCAATATACTCAGGAATAATAAACCAGTAATTTTAACTATAAAACCGATGCATTTTTACATCGGTTTTTTTCTACCAAATCTTATGAAAATGAATGTGAAAATTAGGCTTAAATATTTTCTGACTGTATTTTTTGTTGCTTTTTTATGCAGTTGTGAAAAAAAATACCAACGGCCTGATGAATACAATGTCGATCTTTTCAAAGACGAAAGACAGGAAAATACAGCTTATGTGATGAGTGAAGCTGAAGCTTATGATAAGAGTGATATGGTGCTTTCAAGCTCAGATATAAAGCTGATTGACAGCTCTTCAGGTCGGGGAAAATCATTTTTTATATATAAAATTACTTCAGGAAGCGTCAGAAAAACAACTCGTGATTCGGTTGTTGCCTTTCCGATTGAGATACTTTCAACTCAGAAATTAAAATTAAAACAAGATTCATCCTATATTTTCCTTGAAAAGCTAAAAGGTTTCCGTTTTATTGCAGAAGAGAAGAAAATAAAATATCAATGGGTAAGTGCAGCGCCTGTTTATCCTGTAAAAAAAGAAAGTAAATAGTTTATCTTTGCAATTACTAAATAAATGAAGAAGATATAAACTTTTGGAAAAGATTAAAATAGATTCAAGTTTTCAACATGTAGGAAATAAACTCCTGCTTTGGTACAACAAAAACGCACGTGATTTACCTTTCAGACAAACAAAAGATCCTTATAAAATATGGATTTGTGAAATTGTTTTTCAGCAGACTAGAATCAATCAGGGACTGAATCATTATAATAATTTCATTAGAAGATTTCCGGATGTAAAAACGTTGGCCGAAGCTGAGGAAAACGAAGTTTTGCTGTATTGGAAAGGGTTGGGGTATTATTCAAGGGCAATAAATATTCATAAAGCTGCTCAGCAAATCATGAATGATTATCGAGGAACTTTTCCGCATGAATATGATGAAATTTTAAAATTAAAAGGAGTCGGAAAATATACGGCAGCTGCAGTTTCCAGTATTTGTTTTAACGGAAAAATCCCGGCTGTTGACGGTAATTTTTATCGTGTTTTGAGCCGGCTTTTCGCCGATGATTTTGATATCTCACATTCAAAAGCTTTCAATTATTTCTCAGAATTGGCACATTTGATTTTACCTGAAAATGTGGGCGATTTTAATCAGGCGATGATGGATTTGGGCTCCGAAATCTGCAGGCCGAAGAATCCTCTTTGTGAAAAATGTCCTGTCAATGATGATTGTTTAGCTTTTTCATTAGGAAAAGTATCTGAATTTCCTGTTAAGACTAAAAAAGTAAAGTCAGAGGATTTGCATTTAAAATATTACTTTGTTCACAGAAACGGGCGTTTTTTAATTCAGCAAAGAAAAGATGATTTTATCTGGAAAAAATTATTTGAATTCCCGCCTGAGATTTCGGATGAATTAATTCCTTTTATTAAAAGTGTAAAAACAATGAATCATAAACTGACGCATAAAAATTTAAGCATAGAAGTTTTTAATGTTGAGGTAGATTCGGAAGAGGTTTGGACTGGATTTGTTGCTGATAATCATTTTATTATTACTGATTTTGAAGATTCTCATGGAAGATCTTTCCCAAAACCTTTGGAGAATTATATCCAAAATTATAATACGGCTTACAGGATGCTGTGATGTCATTGCGGGAAACAGAGCTACGAAGCAATCTCTAAAAATTAAGTTGAGGTTCTGTCATCACAGCTTGTTCCGTTCAAACGACAGCTATATGTGAAAATAAAACTTCAAGGGCTAAATTTTTTTAAATAAGATTCGAGTTCAAAACTCATTGAATTGCTGAAATTTGTCTTCTGAAATCTGAAATCTAATTTGTACTTTTGCAAAATGATTAAAAAAGTCATTTTTATTTTCGTGTCGTTACTTTTGTTGTCTTGTGGAAAAGATCCTGTTCCCAAGCCTTACGGAGAACTTCGTCTGGAATATCCGGCTCCTAAATATCAGAAGTTTGAGAACAATTGTGCTTATACTTTTGAATTTTCTGATATGGCTAAAATCACAGATGCTAAAAAGCCTTGCTGGTATTATCTGAACTATCCTAAAATGAAAGCGAAGATCTTCGTGACCTATTATCCGATACAGAATGACTTTGCGGATCATATCAAAGAAGCCGAAAAAATGGTTTATGAGCACACTATTAAAGCAAGCTCAATTGATACAAAATCTTTCGAATATCCTGAAAAGAAGGTTTACGGAAACTTTTATGAATTAAAAGGGCAGAGCGCTTCAAACCTTCAATTTTACATTACAGACAGTACAAAACATTTTGTGACTGCATATTTATACTTTAATTCAAGACCAAAGCCTGATTCTTTGGCACCGGCAGTGGATTATATCAAAAAAGATATGAAGCATCTGCTAGACACTTTTGAATGGAAAAATTAATTTACTTTTAATATACTTTGAAAAAAATATGAAACTTTTAGTTGTAGGAAGTGTTGCATTTGATGCAATCGAAACGCCATTTGGTAAAACAGATAAAATCTTGGGAGGTGCTGCTACTTATATTGGTATTACTTCATCCGTTTTGGGCGTAAAATCTGGAATCGTTTCTGTAGTAGGAGGAGATTTTCCGCAAGAACATCTTGATATGTTTACAGACAGGGATGTAAATATCGAAGGAATCGAAATCGTAAAAGAAGGAAAAACTTTCTTCTGGTCTGGGAAATATCACAATGATTTAAATACAAGAGATACTTTGGCTACAGAAGTTAACGTCCTGGAAAACTTCGATCCTAAAATTCCTGATTCTATGCAGGATGCGGAGATTTTATTGTTGGGAAACCTTCATCCTGGTGTACAGCTGTCTGTTCTTGAAAAAATGAACGAACGTCCTAAACTGGTTATTCTCGATACAATGAATTTCTGGATGGATTCTGCCTGGGATATTCTGATGGATATGATCGCCAAAACCGATGTGATTACTATCAACGACGAAGAAGCAAGACAACTTTCCGGAGAATATTCTTTGGTAAAAGCAGCTAAAAAAATTCATACAATGGGCCCGGAATATGTTATCATTAAGAAAGGTGAGCACGGAGCTTTACTTTTCCATGATAATAAAGTATTTGCGATTCCTGCGCTTCCTTTGGAAGAGGTCTTTGACCCTACCGGAGCAGGTGATACCTTTGCAGGTGGTTTTGCGGCCTATCTTGCTAAAAAAGGTAAAATTGACTTTGAAACAATGAAATCGGCATTAATTGTGGGTTCTGCAATGGCATCTTTCACTGTTGAAAAATTTGGTACTGAAAGAATTCAGGAAGTAACCGAATCCGATATGTTCCAGAGATTGAGACAATTCAAAGAATTAACGACATTTGATGTCGAACTACAATAAATAAGTCTTTTTAAGAAATATTTATAATAAAAAATTTAGTGTAATTCGTTAAGAATTCTAAATTTGCAACTTGTTTAAAATAGTATAATGATAAATAAACTAAAAATCACTTTTCTTTTTGGAGTTTTCATGATGATTTTCTCTTCAAACATGATGAAGGCTCAGCTAAAACAAGGAGAATTAGTGGATGGTATCGCTGCTGTAATTGGTGATGAAATTGTTTTGGAGTCTGATGTAAATGAACAGATGAATTATGCAAAACAGCAGGGCGCTGCCAATAATGTCAGTAAGTGTGATTTTCTGGAAAATCTTCTTAACAATAAACTTCTTGTTTACGAAGCTAAAAAAGATACACTGATTGAAAACCGTTCTGCAGCCATTAAAGATCAGGCTAATGCCAAATATCAGCAGTTGCTTTCTCAGTTTCCTGATGAAAAAACAATGTTGACAGCGTATAAGTTCAGAAATGGTTACGAAATGAAAAATGCTATCGAGAAAATCGATACAGATACGTATTACGGACAGGCTAAGTATCAGAGAGTTACTGAAAAAGCTGACGTTACGCCAAACGAGGTTACCGATTTTTATAACCAGTATAAAAGCCAGCTTCCTGAAATAAAGGATGAAATTTCTCTGGCACAAATTGAGATGACTCCTAAGCTTACAGAAGCTCACAAGCAGGACCTTATCAATAGGCTAAAAAAAATTAAAGCAGATATTCAGGGGGGAGAAACTTTTGAAAGCCAGGCAAGAATTTATTCTGAAGATGAGGGATCTACAGCAAATGGTGGTTTATATAAAAACATCAATAAAGGGCAGATGGTAAAGTCGTTTGAAGCGACTGCACTGAACCTTCAGGAAGGAGAATTGTCTGAACCTGTAGAATCCGAATTCGGATATCACCTTATCCAGCTGGTTAAGAAATCGGGTAAGCAATATGATGCAAGACATATTCTGTTGAAAGCAACACCTACGGATGATGAGATTAAGACCGCTAAAGCAAAACTTGACAGCATCAGAGGGCTTATCATTGATGGCAAAATGACATTTAAAGATGCTGCATTTAAGTTTTCAGATGATAAAAGAACAAAATTCAATGGAGGTGTAATTCCTGGTTCTGACGGTTCAAACAAAATTGAAAGAGAAAGTGTTCCGGGAACTATCAGCTACGAATTGGCAGGTTTAAATAAAAATGATATTACAACAGCTTTTGACGATGTAGATGACAGGCAGAGAAAAGTGGTGAAAATCATTAAAATTGAAGATGTGATTCCTGCACACCAGATTAAACTTGAAACTGATTATGACAGAATCAAACAAATGGCGCTCAATAAAAAGAAAGGCGAAATGGTTGAAAAATTTGTAAACTCAAAATTACCGACTACTTTTATTTCAATTGACGGACGTTATGATGATTGTCAGCTCAAAGGAAGCTGGAAGAAAGATTCAATCAAAAAATAAATAAGAGCCTTCAGATTTTCTGGAGGTTTTTTTATTTTTATGTAGATTCATTTTGTATATTCAATCATATTCAAAAAAATGGATTTAAGTTTTTACAATAAAGAATTTAATGAAGCATTAAAAGAAATTCCGAAACAGAATTTTCATAATCAGGGATTGGAAATTTCGGTAGAATTTGTATTGAATTCTATTGCACTTAAAATTTATAATCCGAACTGGACGAGTGAACCAGAATCTCCATTGAATGCAAAAAGCAGAATTTTTTTCTCCATTTGGATTAATAAAAAAACAATCACTGAAAACCGTGTGTATTACAATATTCATGCATTAAAGCTAAGAGAATTAAAAGGTTATAAAATACAAAGCAGAAACTTTGCAGATCTATTTAGAAGTAAATTTTCAAATTTTCAAACAGAGTGGGAAAATATAGACACTGCTCTTGGGCCATTAACATTAATGGAAGGCTGGATTAATTTAAATAAAGAAACCATAAAAAGTGATATCATTAAATTGTCTGAAAACTTTTTAAAAGTAAGTCCTATTATTGATTCTGCTTTGAATAATTTTAAATATAAATAATGATTTTTGTTGAAAACATTCATGAAATTTGACATAAAGATACTTCTCCAAAACACCTGTTTTTAGTATTTTTACGACATGAGCAACTTTATAGATTTCAATTCGGCTAAAAAACTTCATGAGATGCAACACAATCAAAATAAAATTACACAACTTTTTAATATTCAGTATCCAATCATTCAGGCGGGGATGATTTGGCATTCCGGCTGGAGATTGGCTTCAGCGGTTTCCAATTGTGGAGGATTGGGTTTAATCGGCGCAGGAAGTATGTATCCTGACGTTTTAAGGGAAAATATTCAAAAGTGTAAACACGCTACGGATAAACCTTTTGGAGTGAATGTACCCATGTTATATCCCAACCTTGATGAAGTTATTCAAATCATTTTGGAAGAAGGAGTGAAAATTGTTTTCACATCAGCCGGAAATCCGAAAACATATACAGAAACTTTACAAAAAGAGGGTTTAAAAGTTGCTCACGTGGTTTCCTCTACAAAATTTGCAGTGAAATGTGAAGATGCAGGTGTAGATGCTGTTGTAGCTGAAGGTTTTGAAGCCGGAGGTCATAACGGAAGAGATGAAACAACAACTTTTTGTCTGATTCCGAATGTAAAAAAGCATATTTCAAAACCATTAATTGCAGCTGGTGGAATTGCTTTAGGCTCACAAATAAAAGCCGCGATGATTTTAGGAGCCGACGGAGTTCAGATTGGCTCCCGTTTCGCAGCAACTGTTGAAGCAAGTGCCCATGAAAATTGGAAAAATAAGATCACAGAGCTTCAGGAAGGCGACACTCATCTCACATTGAAAGAGCTGGCGCCTGTAAGAATGGTTAAAAATAAGTTCTTTAATGAGCTGGAAGATATTTATAATGTTGGACGAAATAAAGAGGCTTTGGTAGCATCTTTAGGCCGTGCAAGAGCCAAACGCGGAATGTTTGAAGGAGATATGGAAGACGGTGAACTGGAAATCGGTCAGGTTTCTGCTTTGATTGATGAAGTTCTTCCCGTAGAAACTGTTTTTAAAAATTTATTGAAAGAATTTAACGAAGCTAATAATCCTGTTTTATAATTAAAGTTTAGAGTAATGGAGGGAAGGATAATAGATGTAAATGGTAAAAAACTTTATATAGAACACAGCAATTCGTTTAAAAATAAACCAACAATCGTTTTTTTACACGATTCTTTAGGTTCTGTTCAGCTTTGGAGAGACTTTCCTTTAAAATTAGCAGAAGTGACGGAATGTAACTTTTTGGTATACGACCGTTTAGGATATGGAAAATCTCATCCAATGCCTACACATGAAAGGGAGAATGATTATATGGAGCAGGAAGGGGATGTACTAAATGATTTGCTGACGAAATTAAATATTAATGAAACAATTTTATTTGGTCACTCTGATGGAGGAACTATCGCTTTGATTATCGCTTCGAAATATCCCGAAAAGGTAAAAGCTTTGATTTGTGAAGCAGGACATATTTTCGTGGAAAATATTACAGTTAATGGCGTAAAAGATGCTTTTGAAGCTTATCAAGCTACAGATTTACCTGAGCGTTTGAAAAAGTATCACGGTGATAAAGTTAAAATGATTGTAAAAGCCTGGACAGAAATTTGGTTAAGCGAAAGATTCAAAACCTGGAACATTGAATATTTGTTAAAGAATATTACTTCACCGTTATTATTTATTCAGGGAGAATCTGATGAGTATGGAACTTTAGATCAAGTGGAAAAAACAATCAGTCAGGTAAGTGGCTGTGCAGAAAAATTTATTATCCCGAATGTTGGGCATACTCCGCATAAAGAAATTCCTGACATTGTTTTAGATAAATCAGTTGAATTTATTAAACGGCAATTAGAAAATAATTGAATATATTTCTATGGCAGAAAAATAAGCTGTGGCACACTTGATTGTTATAGAAGTTTTAAATTTTTTACTTTTTTGATTTCAATTCCTGAATTTCTGACTTTAATGTTTTGTTTTCTTCTTTTAATAGGTGAATGTAATCTTGTAAATTTTCAATAATAGAATTTGGAATATTAAAGTATTGATGATAATAATTTCCAGAATTATCATTAAAAGTGGAATTGTCATTATGCACTATTCCTAAGCCGTTTTCTTCTTTTAATTCTTCAACGGGAACATTTAAGGCTTTTGCCAGTTTCTCCCATTCTTCATCATGTATTCTCGTTTCCCCACGCTCTTTACGTGAGTAATTGGAAGTGTCAGTAGATAGTATTTTTGCCATTTTTTCCTGAGATATGCCCTTTTGTTTTCTTACATTTCTTAATTTTTCTTGAATCATTGTGCATCTGTTTTTACAAATGTATGCAAATTTTGTACAAATTTTGCGCAAAACCTGCACAAAAATTACCAAAAAATTGCAAGTTATTTCTTACTTAGGTGAGGTATAAATTTTTAGTTTTGAAATGTCAATAGTGACAAAAAACAGAAAAAAAATTATTTATGAAAAAATTAAAAAAACTTTCGAGAAATCAATTGAAAAAGATTGAAGGCGGAGCTAAGTACATGGAAGTACCTGTTAGTGAGGCACAACCTTGTTATTGCACAACTGAACAAGGATCAACATTTTTGGGTTATATGACTTATGATGGTTGTTATTATGCTTGTACGAAAAGTCTTGACAGTCAACCAAAATAAATGTTGAAATATAATAATTAACATTCCTTACTGTTATTAGTAAGTAACAGTAAGGATTAAAATTTTCAGATGTTTAGAATATTCTTTTTATTAATAATGAATTTTGTTTCAGCGCAAAATTATCGTTTTGTTTATGAATACAAAATGAAACCTGATTTTATTATAAAAGATTCATTAATTACAGATTATATGAATCTTGACGTAGATGGTAAAAAATCTTATTTTTATAATGCTACTAAATATGAAAGAGATTCGGCCTATAGTGTAGATAAAAATTTTAATGCTCTTATTAGATATAAAAAATATGATAGGAATTTAAATTATATCATTGAAAAAGATTATCAAAAAAAAACAGTTGATCTGTATGATAAGTTTAAAAGCGTAAATCTAATAATATCTGAAAATGAATTTCCCAGATGGAAAATTGAAGATGAATTTTTGAAAATCAATAATAATAATTGTCAAAAAGCAACAACAAATTATAAAGGCAGAAATTGGGAGGCTTGGTTTAGTAAAGATTATCCAATCAGTGACGGACCATATAAATTCTTAGGGCTTCCTGGGCTTATTGTTAGATTAAAGGATACAGAGAATAATCATATGTTTGAATTAGTACAAATAAAAAAGATAAACTTAATATTTCAACTTTTACCTAAAGTTACTAAACAAGTAAAGGCTAATGAATATAAAAAATTATTGAAGAATTCAATTTTTAATTCAGCAGAAGATGTAGAAAGCATTCATGCTAATCCAAAAGCTGGAACACTAGGAGTTCAATTAAAAGATGGTTATGTGGGGCATTTTGACTTTAATGAATTAAATAAAAATAAAAACATTAATGAAGAGCTAGCAAAACGTCTAAGGAGAACAAATAATCCGATAGAAATAGATTAAAATTATCATTTTATGTGTGAATTTTGAAATATTCACATTATTCTTTATATTATTATGAGAAACAAATTTCACATTACAATAAAATTTTTTATCCTTTTATCAATTTCTTGCAATTCTATTTTCTGTCAAAATAAAAATATAAAAATTGCCACTCTGGATAGAAAAAATGCATACGATAAAAAAATACTTTTCCTTTCTCCTAAATTTGATAAAAAGTACTATAATAAAAATACAGAAGAGGATTCAGCGTTTTTAAACAATGGTAAATTTGAGTTCAGTATGTCAAAACAAGCAGATAATTTCCCAAGGCCGTATAAATTTATTTTAGAATTACAAAGAAAACAGATCTATAGGTATACAGAATCTTTTTATTTTGATAATAAATCTAAAAATATAATTTTTGATTCTGAAAATGGAAAAATTATTGATGATAATGAAAATACAGAATTGAAGAAACAAATTTTTTCTTACGAAAAGTATATGAAGAACACTATCATGCAAAAAAAACAATTGGATAGTGTAAAATATGCTTCATACAAAAATAATAGTTTTGAAAAAATTAAAGACAGCTTAAAAGGTAAATATGAAATTCTAAAGCTAAAAGAACAAGATTTATTATATAATTACTCAAAATTAAATCCTAATTCAATAATATTATTTTGGGAAATTGTTGACCGCATAGAAAAGGATGGATATGATAAGAAATATGAGCTGATTTTTAATAATTTGTCTAAAGAAATAAAACAATCTTTTCCGGGAAAGATATTATATAATCAATTTACAATATTACAAGAAAATATCGAGGGAAACCTTTTCAAATTTAAAATAAACAACACAAACATTACGGTTTCTAAAAAATTTACACTAATTGATTTTTGGTTCTCTCATTGCAAAGCTTGTCTTGAGGAAATGCCAAAGTATAAATCTATATACAAAAAATATAAAAATAATGACTTTGAGATTATTGGAATATCTACCGACAGAACCAATTATATTGATGATTGGAAGAAAGTAATAAATGAAAAAGACTTACCGTGGTTGAATCTCTTAGATGAAAATAGTGTTGAAGCCCAAAAATATAATATTAATAAATTTCCGACAACCTTTCTTTTAGATAAGGAAGGCAGGATTATTAAAAAAGATATATCCCCTGAAGAATTAGAGAAATTTTTAGATGAAAATATGAAATTATAATTATTCTTATAAAAGCAGTAACATTTCTGATTTAATATTTTCCTTCGCCTGCTTTTCGTATTTTTCTTTAAAAGAATCCGTCTTAAAAATGCTTTCAAGTTCTAGAAAATGTTGGAGAACTTTTCGTCTCCCCGGTTTGTAAAGAAAATCAGGATAAATGGAATATTCCTTTCGTATTTTTTTAGTGTAATCTAAGTACGTTTGATTATCTTTTCCTAAAATAGATAAATCAGCATCTAAAAGATAATTGATATCATTGTTTTCTGATTTCTGATGAGTTTTTGTTGCTAGAATTTGAGTATAAATTTCTTCAATATCCGATCTATTGAAATTTAATTTTTGGAGTATTTCTTTTACAAAATGGGCACTTTTTTCTTCATTAGATTTTGAAGAAGCATTATAAATTATATCATGATAAAAAACAGAAAATGAAATATTTGTAAAATTTAAAATTTGATCTTTTACCTCATCAAGTTCTGAAAACATATTTTCAAGATGATCAAGACTATGGTAATGCCTGCTTTTTTCTGAGTATTTGTTTTCAATTTCAAGCCATAAACTTTTAATAAGATTTTGATCTTGAATATATTGTAAACAGTTTTGTTGAAATCTTTCTTTCAAATTCATCATTACATATTTTAGATAAAAAAAGGAACTTTAAAAAGTTCCTTGATTTGCTTCTAGATTTGCTTTCAATTCGGACCAGCCACCACCGTTGTAGCCATCTTCCAAACCTTGTGAATTAAGGTATTCTAAAGCTTTCCCACTTCTGTTTCCACTTCTGCAGAATAAAATTACGGGTTTTTCGATAGACAAAATTTCGTCTTTTCTGTCTTCTACTTCACCTAGCGGAATATTTTTAGCACCTTCTATATTTCCGTCCATTTCCAATTCCATAGGTTCGCGAACGTCGATTAATTCATAATTTCCTGATTTTATTACTTCTGATAAAGACATAATTGTTATGATTTAGAGTTAAAAATATAAAATGGATTTTTTAGAAAGATACATACCTTTGCTCAATAAATCCAAAGTCTAAACAAATTTATAAAATAATCTTAGTTTTGCAATGCGAAATGTATGAATTCAAGTGCCGAAAAATATTCACAGCTTATTAAAACCAAAGCAAAAAGTTTTGGGTTTCAGGATTGTGGTATTTCGAAAGCAGATTTTTTGGAAGAAGACGCTCCGAATCTTGAAAAATGGCTCAAGAATAATTTTCATGGAGAAATGAAGTACATGGAAAATTATTTTGATAAAAGATTAGATCCCCGGTTACTGGTTGAGGGTTCAAAATCTGTCATTTCACTTTCTTATAATTATTTTCCGGAAGAAAAAATTTCGACTTTGGAGAATTTTAAAATCTCAAAATATGCTTATGCAGAAGATTATCATGAAGTAATTAAAGAGATTCTCAGGGAGATGATATTGGAATTACAACAGGAAATCGGAGAATTTGGCTTTCGTGTATTTGTAGATTCCGCACCGGTTTTGGAAAGAAGCTGGGCTAGAAAATCAGGAATTGGCTGGGTAGGTAAAAATGCAAATTTGATTACAAAACAAAATGGGTCATTTTATTTTTTGGCTGAAATTATCTGTGATTTAGAGTTGGTTCCTGACCATGAAACGACTGACCATTGCGGAACCTGCAGAAAATGTATCGATGCCTGTCCTACCAATGCTATTATTTCAGAGAAAATTATAGACGGAAGTAAATGCATCTCTTATGCAACAATTGAATTGAAAAATGAAATTCCTGATTATTTTCAGGATAAGATGGATGACTGGATGTTTGGCTGCGACGTTTGTCAGGACGTTTGCCCATGGAACCGCTTTTCTGTACCTAATAAACAAAGCAGATTCAGGCCTAATGAAGCATTGAAAAATTTCAAAAAAGGAGAGTGGAAAGAACTTACTCAGGAATTATTTTCCGAAATCTTTAGAAAATCACCTGTGAAAAGAACCAAATTTGCAGGCCTGAAGCGAAATATTGAGTTTTTAGATAAGTCTGCGGGTAAAAAATAAGTCAGATTTTTGGAGACAAATCCCCGGTTGGAAATTTTTATATTCCAAAACTAAAGCGGTTAATCGGCCATTCCTTAAATTTTTGTTTTAAGGAGGTGAAAATTTGTTTAAGTAAAATACCTGTAAAAGCCTTTCCTAAAAAGAAAAATTGACCTTCAGGAGAAAAATTTCTCGCCGAAAATCAACGTCTTTTTTGTACTCTTTTTGGAGCTACTTTTACTCTTACTTTAAATCTTTTTTGAGATTTGATGTTTTTACGCATATTTGTGAGTATTTCGTAACTAAATATAGTTAATTTTTCGATAAAAACAGATACTTTTACGAAAAAATATCAATTAAATTTTATTAATCTAAATTAAACATAACCGTGAAAAAAATGATCATCCTCTTATTAAAAGCAATAGGTGTTATTCTGGGAGTTATCCTTTTGTATGTTGCTTTAGGATATGCATTGCCTTTTATTGAGGTTTCTGCGAAAGATGACGGACAAAAGAAAGAAATCCCGATTTATATTTATACAAACGGTGTTCATACGGATATTGTGATGCCTGTGAAAAATGATGTACAGGATTGGAGTGCGAAGATCCCTTTTGCAAATACACTTTCAAAAAAAACAGATTATAATTATATAGGAATTGGTTGGGGTGATAAAGGTTTTTATCTTGACACCCCAACTTGGGCGGATCTGAAATTTTCAACCGCTTTCAAAGCTACGTTTTGGTTAAGTGAATCTGCCATGCACTGTAGTTATTATAAAGTAATGAAAGAAGGAGCTGATTGCAAAAAAATTATGATTAGCAGAAATCAGTATCAAAAACTTGTGCAGTTTGTTGATGAAAAATTTGATAAAGATGAAAACGGGGATTTTATTTTGATCCCTACCAGCGCGGTATATGGCAATAATGATGCTTTTTACGACGCAAAAGGTAAATACAGCTTCTTAAATACCTGCAATACTTGGGCAAATGATGCTCTGAAATCTGCAGGGCAGAAAGCTGCATTTTGGACACCTTCTGATTATGGAATATTTTTACATTACAAATAAATAGGGAAAGTATGCAAACAGAAAGTTGTAGCCATGGCTCTATTATCAGCACTGCTATTTTAGCAGGCCTACATCATAATCAAGGCGGAACAGGCAGACATAGGTGTCCAAACTGTGCTTATCAGCTGGGTTTTAATATTGGAATTTTAGGAAAATACGGTAATTATGCCGAATTCTTACATACTGTAGATTCCCATATTGAATCATGTCCGTCTGGAGTAGGTGTCCCCACAGAATATCTGGAGGCAACAGGGGGTAATCAAGGAGGCACGGGAAGGCATAAATGTTGTAACTGCGCATTTAAAAAGGGGTTTGAAGCTGCTATTGGTATAATTAAACAAATTAATGCGGTTCGGAATAGTGATGAAACCCGACTTTTAGAAGTTGATAAGCCGGAAAGTATTCAAAGACCTTCTCTATCCACAAATGCAGGTGCTGGCAGTATTGTTAAAAATTTTGATTTTGAAGGAAATTATAATTTACAAAAACTGATTGGTGATATTGGTGAAGAAATTGTACTCAAGCATGAAAAGTCTCATTCTTATAATCAGGATAAGCTTGATAGAATAAAAAATATAGCCAAAGAGGTTGGCGATGGTATGGGATATGATATTCATTCATTTGATGCAGATGGGAATGTAAAATATATAGAAGTAAAAACAACAACGGCCGATTTTGATACCGCTTTTTATATTAGTATTAATGAAAAGAATTTTCTTTTTAACAACGAAAATACATTCATTTACAGATTGTTTAATCTTTCGGTTGAAAATAAGGCGGCTGAGTTTTATATTTTGAACAAGCAGGACATTTTAAATCTTAATTATTTGCCTCAAATATTTAAGATTAATATTTAGAAAAATCAAAAACATGAAGCATAAGCTCTTTCGTGAACAGCAATTAAATTGTGATATAGAAACGGCATGGAAATTTTTTTCTTCAGCAGATAATCTCTCTGAAATTACTCCGGAAGATATGGATTTTGTTGTTTTAACAAAACTTGAAGATGATACTATTTATGAAGGCATGCTTATTGATTATTATGTTTCACCTTTGTTTGGGGTCAAAATGAAGTGGCAGACACAAATTATTCATGTAGATTTTCAAAAGAGCTTTATAGATTTTCAGCAAAAAGGTCCTTACCAATTGTGGCAGCATCATCATGAATTTATCGAAAATGAAAACGGAGTTTTAATGAAAGATACTGTTGATTATGAATTGCCGTTTGGATTTTTAGGTGAAATCGCTCACAGTCTTTTTGTGAAAAAGAAGTTGGAACATATTTTTAACTATAGATTCAAAATTCTGGAAGAAAGGTTTTAATGAAAATAAAAAGGATTTGATGAACAATATTAAATCATTTTAATTGAATCTTATGACTTCACTCATAAACCTTTCGTTTTGAAATTTATAATTTACCTTTACTATCTAAAATCAGAAAATGAAAGCTAAAAAAGTTACCGGTATTCCGTCACAAAAAACAGGAGGTTTTCATGATACCGAAAGTGAGAGAGTGTTTGAAAATTCATTGGTTGCATCAGAACATTTTGATGTTTTAAAGAAGAGATTTCTTTCTACAAACAGCTGGAAAGACTATTGTGGTGAGCAATCTGCCGATTTTAAATTGTACGATCACTACGGAAATTATCTTGAGCGAGAGCCACAAACTGGAGATTTTATAAGAATTGATATTCCCGGACCCGGAGAAACTGAAGCAAAAGGATATGATTGGGTAAAAATCAATAGTTTTTTTAATGAAAAGGGAGATGATTGGGAGAAAATATTTTTTATATGTAATCCTTCGGAAGAACCCGGAAATAAAAAAAACAGGCATATTGCTCATTTTTATTCCAAACAGGCATCATCTACTTTTATGATTTTAAGAGAAGCGAATTTTATAAGAATGGCAATTTACGGGAGGAATGAAACACCAAACTTTAATGCTAATTTTTTGGATATTATAAGAAATATTTTCACTGCCGTTGGAGGAATGCTGGGAATTGCTAAAATCCAGTGGAAATGCCTTGCTGATGGACTAATAGATTTTTAACATAAAAAAAACAATATAATAATAAAAAAATCCTTGAAAATCAATTGATTTTCAAGGATTTTTAGTACCCAGTGCCGGAATCGAACCGGCACATCTTTCGATACTAGAGTTTGAGTCTAGCGCGTCTACCAATTCCGCCAACTGGGCTTGTGCTTGTTTTAAATTGGTGTGCAAATATAGTAACTTTTTTAAATGTTCAAAAGCTTTTTGAAGAATTTTTTTTAAAAAATTATTTCCAAACCGTCGTAGGCAAGGTGCATTCCGGGCGGAAGTTCTTTATCTTCAATATCATGCAGCCCCAAATGATGGCTGATATGGGTTAAAAATAATTTTTTGGGTTTTAATTCTTCAAACAATTGAATTACATCCGGAAGGATAAAGTGTGCAGGATGAGGGTCAAATTTTCTGATACAGTTTAAAATTAAAACATCTAAATTTCTTAATTTTTCTTTTTCCGTGTCAGAAATAAAACTGGCATCAGTAATATAAGCCAGGTTTTTAAACTTATATCCAAAAACCGTAATTTTATAATGAATTACTTCAACCGGGGTGATTTCAGTATCTAAAATGGTGAATGGTTTATTTTCAATTTCATGTAAATCAAAAGCAGGTGCTCCGGGATATCTTACATCTGTAAATGCGTAAGCAAAGCGGTTTTTAATTTCATGCCCCACTCTCTGATAGCAATAAATAGGCATATCTTTCCCGCTTTTGAAAATTAACGGGCGCATGTCATCAAGGCCAATTACATGGTCATTATGTTCGTGGGTAAGTAGTGCGATATCTACATTACTTTCGTGATTTATAAGCATTTGCTGCCTGAAGTCTGGACCACAGTCTATAAGTATTTTTTTGTTTTCATCCGTCGTCACCATCACTGAAGAGCGGAAACGATTGTCTTTGGGATTATCAGATGTACACACTTCACAAGTACAGCCAATAACGGGTACACCTTGGGAAGTTCCGGTTCCTAAAAATTTCAACTTCATTTTCTTTTGAGGTTGGTTTAATTTTGGTAAATTTACGAAAAATTTAATGTCCTAATGTATCAGAAACTAACTCCTAAACAAAAAGCATTAACAATTAATCTAGATCCTACTATTTATGGTACTTTCGCGGAAATTGGAGCAGGGCAGGAGACTGTTCGACATTTTTTTAGAGCAGGAGGGGCTTCGGGTACAATCGCTAAGGCAATGTCTGCTTATGATAAAGATTTTAGTGATGCCATTTATGGAAAAGAAGTAAAGAACAGGTATGTTACCCAAAACAGACTTCGTAAAATGCTTCGTTATGAGGTTGCATTAATCGAAGAAAGAATTTCAAGAGAGAATAACCCTAACAGAAAGTTTTTTTCTTACGCCAATACAGTTACCACGATTAATTTTGATAAAACGGTAAGAGGTCACGGATGGGTGGGAATTCGCTTTCAGGTAAAAGAAAATGAAGATTACAACGAAGTTGTAATTCACGTAAAATTCAAGGAAAATGATGCTACTTTACAACAGGAAACTTTAGGAAACCTGGGTGTAAACCTTATTTTTGGAGCTTTTACTTACTACGATAATCCCAGAAGATTAATTGAATCTCTTTATGATGATGTTGCAACGGATAACCTTGAAATTGATATGATCGATTTTAGCGGGCCGGCTTTTGCATATGTTGATAACAGATTGATGTCTTTGCAATTGGTAAAGAACGGAATGACTGACGCTGTTATTTTCAATTCCGAAGGAAATAATATGCTTCCTGCGGATAGTCTTTATAAGAAAAACATTTTTGCAGTAAGGGGAAGTTTCAGACCTGTAACAAAAGTGAATATTGATATGCTTAAAAATGGTATGGATATGTTCCTGAAAGATGCTCTTTGTACTCATGAAGAGACTGAAATCTTGATTGAAATTACAATCTCAAATCTGCGGGCAGATGGTGATATTGATGAAAGAGATTTTCTTGACAGGGTAGATGTTCTTGGAAAATTAGGATACACGGTTATTATTTCAAATTTCTCGGAATATTACCGTTTGATAGATTATTTTGCTTCATACACTAATGGGAATATTGGCGTTGCGATGGGAGTAAATAATCTTTTGATGGTATTTGATGAAAAATATTACCAAAACTTATCAGGCGGAATTCTGGAAGCTTTCGGTAAATTCTTCAGAAATGGGATGAGGGTTTATCTTTATCCTTACAAAGATCCTGAAACCCATGAATTATTGAATTCTGATACTTTAAAAGTTGAAGAAAATCTAAAGGAATTATATAAATATTTCAAACACAACAATCGTATTGTAGATATTACCAGCTACAATCCCGAGTTTTTGGAAATTTATTCAAGAGATATATTGAAAAAAATTGCATGCAATATCAAAGGATGGGAAAGCCAGGTTCCGGAAGGTGTTGCAGAAATGATAAAAGAGCGCGGAATGTTCGGATATAAAGAAGAACTTTCTTTAAAACAATTCTCTTAAAAACAATAAAAAAATGTCAGAATTAAAGAAAAGACTTTCATCAATTCTTGAAAGTCCTAAACATAATACGGAGGAAAAACTTGAGAAAGTTTGCCATTTATTGGATCAGGAAATTTCTTATTTCAACTGGACGGGCTTCTATTTTAAAAATGGAGACAAAGATGAATTAAAATTAGGTCCTTACGTTGGAGCTCCTACGGATCATACAATTATTCCCTACGGAAAAGGGATTTGTGGTCAGGTTGCAGTTTCTAATGAAACTTTTGTAGTTCCGGATGTAAATGAAGAAAGCAATTATCTAAGCTGTTCAATTGATACAAAAGCTGAAATTGTAGTTCCTATTTTCAAAGATGGACAAAATATCGGCCAGATTGATATCGATTCTCATACAGTTGATCCTTTTACGGATGAAGACAGGGAATTATTGGAATGGCTTTGTAATGAAGTTTCCAAGATTTTGTAATTTCTAACTCCAAAAATTTAGAAAGTAATTATAGACTGTTCTTGAAGATTGAATAACTTTTTCAAATTTTTTGGGCTTTTGTAATTATAAATAAAAAACTCCGAGATTTTTTCGGAGTTTTTTATTTATAAGAATGTATTTCAGATAAAAATTCTTTAAAATAATTTTCGCATTTTGCAAGATGTGTTCCGTACCATGAAAATGCTTCTCCATCCACAATCATAATTTTTTTGTCAGGATAAAATTCTTTCAATTCGTCGATATGCTTTTCCTTAAAAGGAAAAGGTTCAGAAGAAAGCATGATCACATCAGCTTTGGCTAAATCTCCAGTTTGAATTTCAGGATAACGGGTTTTATCTTTAAATATATTTTCAAAACCAATTTCCGTTAAAATTTTATGAATAAAAGTGTCTGAACCTACCGTCATATACGGGTTTTTCCAGATGAGGTAGGCAGTTTTTATTTCAGAATTAATTTTTACCTGATCTAAAATATCATATATTTTAAGATTGAATAATTGTGCTCTTTCCTCCTGGTTAAAAAGCTTTCCTAAGTTTTTAAGTAAATAATAATTATCTTCAATATTCTCTACATTGGTGACCATTACTTTATAATCACTCATTAAGGCTTCCACCTGCTCTTTGATGTTTTCTTCTTTATTGGAAAGGATCAAATCTGGTTTTAATGCTTTAATTTTTTCAATATTAATGTTTTTTGTGCCACCAATTATGGCAACATTTTTTACCTTTTCTCTTGGGTGAATGCAGAATTTTGTCCTTCCAATGACTTCATTTTCTGTTAATCCCAAATCAAATAAAGCTTCTGTGATGGAAGGAACCAGGGAAACAACTTTCATTAGCGGGTTTTATATACAAAAAGATAATATCCGGGGTCCATGGGATAAATATACAAAATCTCGCGTTTTTCTAAAGTTAATGTTTTATAAATAAATTCTTCGGCGGAACTCCTCGCCACGAATTTTTTCGGAGATGTCGAAGCCAGAGCTATCTGATTGATATTTTTCTTGTCGAAATAACTTTTATAGGAAATACGGTCTCTGTTTTTTACAGCAAGTAAAAATTTGGCATCGTTTAAGCCATACCCGTCATAAGTCATTGATGGTGAATAATAAGCAATATAACCGGCATCCATGATGGAGACTTTATCAGATTTTGTAAGGTGTTTCATCCACTCTTTATAGCTTGTGTCAAATCCGTCTTTTATCATTCTTACATCCAGTTTCATGTTTTGATAAAAGTTTGTGCTTAAATCAAACATTCTCAAGGCTGAAGCAATAAGAAGTATTTTCTTTATTACTGTCCATCTCTTTTGAAATGTAATCGAATTGAAGAATAAAAAATAAACAATCAACGGGAATAAATATCTGATATAAATTCCTGAAGAATAGCTGTTTACATGAAAAGTATAATAATAAAGCAGAATGATTAAAGGTAGAAGTTTAAGATATTTTTTTTCCTCAAAAAATTGAATAAGGACAGGTGAAAATAAAACTAAATATCCGATGAAAACCTTTGTGACAGCAAAAGAATAATTGCTTAGACGAGATTTTAATAAAAAGGGTAAAGGAATATAAAAATCAAAAAAAGCTAAATAGAATCCGGCAAAAACTATAATTCCGAGAGATGAAATTGCCAGTTTTTTAAAGAAGTCTCTACTGAATAATTTTGAATTTAAAATATAAAAAACTTGAAATAACGCAAATTCAGGTCTTACCAAAGGTAAAAGCATGCTGTAATAGTTTTTGTCAGAATCAAAATTGGTTAAGAACTGATATAAGATAACAAGCGCTAAAACTGATTCAAGCCCATGAGTAGAATTTAAATAAAGCCAGAATGTAAAGAAAATGCCAAATGAAATATTAAAGATCTTTGAAAAGATATTTCCTTTAAAATCAAAATTACTGACAAGTTTATAAATTAGGAAAAGTCCTAATAACGAGTTAATAATGATAAATGAATCTTCCGGTTTTATGTGTATAAAAGCAAAAAAAGCTAAAATCCACATCCATAATAAACTTGTCTGGCCATTTCCCTGATATTCAGGATCGAGATTATACCAAGGTTTAAAATGTTCTGCAAAATTTTTGGAATATTGAAATGTTATAAATGAATCATCAATGACCAAATCATGTTTTACAATCAGTAAAATAATAAATGCTAAACCAAAAAAAGCGATTAATATTCTCTTCCACAAAATATTTTTATCATGGGGCAAATTCAAATCAGTCATAATACAAAGGGATTACAAAAGCTTTCCTGTTAGGAAAAGCCCGGCAACGGAAAAATAAATGATAAGCCCTGTAACATCTACCAATGTTGCAACGAATGGAGCAGAAGAAGTTGCAGGGTCAAGATTTAATTTCTTCAATATAAACGGAACCATCGAGCCGGAAAGTGTCCCCCAAAGTACTATCATTACTAAAGAAACTCCAACACTTAATCCTACAAACGGCCAATAAACCCCATAATTAAAGAATCCTGTTTCATGCCAAATCATAATTCTCAAAAAACCGATGATTCCCAAAATTCCTCCGAGAAGTAATCCTGTGAAGATTTCTTTTTTCATGACATACCACCAGTCTTTCAAGCCAATCTCCTGAAGTGCCATTGCTCTAATAATAAGCGTTGCTGCCTGTGAACCTGAATTTCCCCCGCTGGAAATGATTAACGGAACAAATAAGGCAAGAACAACTGCTTTTTGAATTTCATCCTCAAAATAACCCATCGCGGAAGCAGTCAGCATTTCAGAAAAGAATAGGATAACCAGCCAGGTTCCTCTTTTTTTGACCATCTCAATCAATGAAGTCTGAGTATAAGGCAGATCTAACGCTTCCAAACCACCGAATTTCTGAATATCTTCCGTGTTTTGTTGTTCGATTTGGTCTAGGATATCGTCAATAGTTACAATTCCTACCAAAACACCGGCTTCCGTAATGATAGGAAGGGCGGTTCTGTCGTATTTTTCGAAATAAGTAACGGCATCTTCTTTAGAAGTTGTTGTTGTAATTGCAACGAAGTGATTATCAGTTATTTCTGATATTAATGTATCTTCTTCAGCTAACAATAAGCTTCCCAGCGCAATATCGTCAATCAATCTGTTTCTTTCATCTACCACGTAAAGATGGTTCATCGTTTCCACTCTTTTTCCGACTTTTTTAATCTGCTGAAGGCATCTTTTTACTGTCCATTCCTTACGGATTTGAATGTAATAAGGTGTCATCAAACGCGCAATAGAATCTGAATTGTAACCCAAAAGCTTCAGAGCAATTCTTCTTTCCTGCGGATTAAGATGATTGATAGAATATTTAATAAGCTCATCCGGAAAATCCTCAAACAGGGAAGTTCTGTCATCCGGTGTCATGGCATTCAAAATCTCGGAAACTTCATCGCTTCCAATACTTCTGATAGTTTCTTCCTGAAAATCCGGATCTAAATGAGAGAAAACTTCTGCTTTATATTCTTTCGGAACTTTCAGAAATGCCAAAAGCCTCTCATCAGCGTGAAGTTCGCTAAGAGTTTCGGCAATATCAGCAGGGTTGAATATAAGTTCGTCTTTAGAATTCAAAACGTCAATTTTTTGGATATGCAAAAATAGCCCAAATTTTTAAAACTAAGTAATAATGACATAAAATTAAGATTTAATTAAAGCATAAAGATGTAAATTCATGAAAAAGCACCTGTAATAATACAGATGCTTTCGAAAAAAATTAAATTTAAAATAAAGTTCCATCTAAATTTATTCGAGGAGAGTACAGATCGGGATATCTGAGTAAATACATACTCCAAAACTGCAACACTGAAAAGGTCCGCATTGTGAATCTGCAGTACATTTTACGATTTTACCGCTTCCGTTAATTTGTTTTTGTTGTTCCCTGCTTAGTTTTTTTAGATTTGATTTTTTCATAGGATTTAGTCTTTACGTTAAAATTGTACGCAGGCAATGTTTACACACCTCATATCACAACACCACAACCCAAGACAGTCATTATTTGTTTGGCATCTTTTAGAAATTGTGCCTCCATTGATTTGTTGCTGTTCTTTTCGGGTAAGTTTTCTTAGATTTTTCATATTGTTTAGTTTAATGTTAAGACTAAATTAACGAAAAATTTTAAATTATTCAATATTAAGTGAATTTAAATTAATGAAATTCAGGTGAATGTGAAATTTAAGATTGGATTATAACCTTCGATGAATAATTTTGAAGGTGAAATTTGAATAAAAAGAATTTATTATATGGAATCGTAAATTAAAATCCTTCCTCTGTGGAGGGTTTAATTTTTCTTAATTTTTTGAGGATATCTTTAATAGCACCATTAGTGCCGATTTTTACAGAATTTACGGTGGAACCTAGCAGACGCATATTTTTACGATAAGTGTCATAGTCTGTTTCTGTTAAAAGGTTGCCTTCAGCATCAAAAAGTTTCATGCTTACAACAACTTGATTAGAAAAAACATATTTACCCAGTCCTACTTTAAAATATTTTACTTTAGGAACCACGGCAAAATCTGCATCGTTGTTAATACAATAATCCGTAATCGTTTTTTTATCAATACTGTCAAACGAAATCTGAGTTTCAGTTTTTAGCATTTTATTTTTTCTTTCGCTCAGGTTATCAGAAACTGCGCTGAAAAATGCGGTGTTGGTCGGTTCTTTTATTTCATCGATGTCAGGCTCTACTTCCGGATTGAAGTATAGGATTTTTTTTATTTTGTCGCCGGTGCTTTTCTGAGCTTTTACAGAAGTTATTCCAACAAATAAAAAAGTGGCAAACGTAACAAAAGTGATAATTTTTTTCATCAGTAATTCGTATGCAAAATTACTGCCTTTTAATGGTATAGCATAATTTTTTTAAGAAATTTTTAACATTTTTTTCTATTAAATTTGATTTATGAAATCAATAATGTTTGTGGAATCAAAAAATAGTCGTAATTTTGCACCCGTTACATAATAATCATTAAACAATATTGGAATGTACTTAACAACAGAAAAAAAGCAGGAAATTTTCTCAAAACACGGAAAATCTGCACAAGACACAGGAAGTGCTGAAGGACAAATTGCACTTTTTACTTTCAGAATCAACCACTTATCTCAGCACTTAAAAGCTAATCGTCACGATTTTAATACAGAAAGATCGTTGGTAAAGCTAGTAGGTAAGAGAAAAAGTTTACTAGATTACCTTAAAAACAAAGATATCGCGAGATATAGAGCAATCATTGCTGAATTAGGTTTAAGAAAATAATCTATAAAGATTTTCAAAATAAAAGCAATCTCGAAAGAGGTTGCTTTTTGTTTTAGTAAGTTCTTAGTTTTTATTTTTCCCGATTTTTCCTAAATGCGTATTCTGGAAACTGTCAGGATATTTTAAGCCGTATCCTAAAATCCTGTCAAAGGCGGAGTGGGCAAAAAGTATTGTCCCGATTATATTTAAATAAGGGAGTGAAAGTGAAATTCCGATTATATAAAGTAGGATAGCAATTCCGAAATGATGTAGAAGATTGTAACAAAAAGCTCCGGTTTTATTGTTGAAAATATATCCCAACATAGATATATCCGGCACGAAGAATAACCCTGCAAACCACCACCAGGAATATCCGGTGTTTCCAAAAGCCAGAATTCCTAAAATCAGAAAGGCAATATATTCAAATTTTAACTGGGTTTTCATATGTACTTTCTTAATTATTTAAGGCATGATTCGTTTCTATTGCAGACGAAAAACTATAATCGAATACTTTAAACAAAAATGAGACGCTTTTAAAGCGTCTCATTGATTTATATTTAATTCAAGATTAATGTCCGGACTTAGCTTCTGCACTTTGTACATGATTAAGATATTTTGTGCAATATGCTCCAAAAATCAAAATAACTAAATAGCAGAAAACAGGGATGATAAACGAATGCTGAACCCCGATTTGATCTGCCAGATAACCCTGGAAAATCGGCACAATTGCCCCTCCCAAGATTGCCATTACAACTAAAGAAGAGCCCTGGCTCGTATATTTTCCTAATCCTGAAATTGCCAGCGTATATATGTTTGAGAACATAATTGAGTTGAAAATTCCTATTCCTAAAACACTGTACATGGCCATCTCGCCGTGATTTACCATTGTTGAAATTAATAAAATAACATTTACTGCAGCGAAAATTGAAAGTGTTCTTGCCGGAGCCGCCTTTCCAATGAAAAATGCTATAAAATTTAATAAAATAAATACTAAAAAGAAGCTGATTTGAGCAAAATTAAGATTTACAATGCTGAAAATGACCAAGAAAACTAAACTTGCAGCACCTAACATGAAAACTGCCTTTTTAGCCTGACTGATAGATTGATTTAATGAAATTGCTCCTAAGAAACGCCCAATCATCGCACCTCCCCAATATAATGAAAGGTAATTTTTACTGATAATTTCGTCAAAACCCATAATTTGTGGCTGTTCAAGAAAACTGATAATGAAACTTCCGACTGCAACTTCACCTCCAACATAGCAAAACATCGAGAAAACTCCGAATTTTAGGTGGTTGTATTTTAAAGCTCCCCAACCTTTCACAACTTCTTCTTCATCATTCATTTGAAAAGAAGGAAGTTTTACTCTGGAAATCAATAACCCGACCATCAGAAGGATTCCTGCAAAAATTAAATAAGGGATCCTGGTGGCTACCGCACTAAAGGAACCGTCAGGTGCGGAGAAAAACTCAAATATCAAATGTCCTCCCAAAACCGGTGCAATTGTAGTCCCGAAAGCATTGAATGCCTGTGTCATATTCAATCGGCTTGATGCTGATTCTTCTGAACCCAGCAATGAAACATACGCATTTGCAGTAATTTGTAAAACGGTAAACCCTAAGCCTAAAATGAATAAAGCTCCCAAAAATAATGGGTAATAAGAGAAAGTTGCAGCAGGATAAAATAAAATACAGCCTAAAGCTGCAAGACCAATCCCAAATAAAATTCCTTTTTTATATCCGACTTTGTTGATGGGATCACCTTTGGAAATCGAAATCAAAAAATAAATTAGGGAACCGATGAAATAAGCTCCAAAGAAACAAAACTGTACCAACATCGATTCGAAGAAAGTCAGTTTAAAAAGCTGTTTTAGGTAAGGAATCAAAATATCGTTCATACAGGTGATGAATCCCCACATAAAAAATAAAAGAGTAATGGTAATAAGCGGAACAGTATAGTTCCTGCCTTGCGATTTTACTTCATTATTAGTCATATACACATATATTTAGCAAAAGAGTGAAGCCTCTTTTTTAATTCAAATTATCACAATGAAAATTTCTCTTTAAAATTTTTTGATCTGAAAGTTTCAATAAAAAACAGGGTCTTTAAAAGAAATCAGGCAAATATAGTGGAACCTCGTCTTTTTATGCAAACTTAGCAGCGTTTTTAATGTTAAATTTTATTTGAGTGTTTTTTTAATATCGTAATTTTTTTTATTTTAATTTATCTAAATTATATTCAATATTTGAATTATAGATATAATTTAATAATTAAATTGTCTATAGTTTGTTTTTCTCAAAATGAGAAAATAAAAAATATGAGTAATTGTAAAAAGTATAATTTTTAATAAAATTTAGAGACTAATCTTGATATTTTGGTGCTAAAAATTTAAAAAATCATTATAATATATTACCTTTGCGAACGAAATTTAAAGAGTTTAAATATTAATTCGTACTCAATACGGAGTACAAGAGACGAAAATTTATGAGTATACCTCAAGCGTTTACAGAAACGATTACTCTTGCAGACGGCAGAGAAATCACAATTGAAACAGGAAAATTGGCAAAGCAGGCTGATGGATCTGTGGTAGTAAAAATGGGCGGAACAATGCTTTTAGCAACAGTTGTAGCTAATAAAGAAGCTAACCCTGGTGTAGATTTTTTACCATTAACAGTAGATTACAGAGAGAAATTCTATGCAGGTGGTAGAATTCCCGGAAACTTTTTCCGTAGAGAAGCAAGGCCTTCAGATCAGGAAATTTTAACAATGCGTTTGGTAGACAGAGTTTTACGTCCGCTTTTCCCTGAGGATTTCCATGCTGAAGTACAGGTAATGATTTCCTTAATTTCTTATGACGGAAAAACTATTCCTGATGATTTAGCTGGTTTAGCGGCTTCTGCTGCAATTGCTATTACAGATATTCCTTTCAACGGACCTATGTCTGAAGTAAGAGTTGTAAGATTTGACGGACAACTTGCGATTAATCCAAGCTATGAAGCATTAAAAGATTCAGAATTGGATATTATGGTTGGAGCTACCAAAGATTCAATCGTAATGGTAGAAGGAGAGATGAAAGAGATTTCTGAGCAGGAAATGCTGGAAGCTATTAATTTCGGCCATGCAGAGATTAAAAAACAGATTGAGGCTCAGGAAAGATTGGCTGAAAAGGTGGGTAAGGCTTTTCCTAAAAGAGAATATTCTCACGAAATTCACGACGAAGCAATTCGTGAAAAAGTTTGGAAAGAAACTTACGATAAAGTATATGAAGTTGCAAAGCAACCTTCAGGAAAAGAAGAAAGAGGAGAAAAATTCAAGGCTGTTCTTGAAGAATTCCTTGCTCAATATGTTGATAATGCAGAAGAGTTAGAAAGAGTAACTCCTTTCGTAAAAGTATATTATCATGATGTAGAGAAAGAAGCAATGCGTCAGATGATTTTAGAAGACAATATTCGTCTTGATGGGCGTGATCCTCAAACGATCCGTCCTATCTGGTCAGAGATTGATTATCTTCCCGGAGCTCATGGTTCTGCAGTATTTACAAGAGGTGAGACCCAGTCTTTAACGGCTGTAACTTTAGGCTCTGTAAAGGATGCGAACATGGTAGACAGCGTTATTTCTCAACATGACGAAAAATTCTTCCTACATTATAACTTCCCTCCGTTCTCAACCGGTGAAGCGAGACCTTTAAGAGGTACCTCAAGAAGAGAAGTGGGACACGGAAATTTGGCTCAAAGAGCTTTACAGGCGGTAATTCCGGAAGAAAATCCATATACAATCAGAATTGTTTCGGATATTTTGGAATCAAACGGTTCGTCTTCAATGGCGACAGTTTGTGCAGGAACATTAGCATTAATGGATGCCGGAGTACAAATTACAAAACCGGTTTCAGGTATTGCAATGGGATTGATTACTGATGCTAAATCAGGTAAATTTACAGTACTTTCTGATATCTTAGGAGATGAAGATCATCTTGGTGATATGGACTTTAAAGTAACAGGAACTGCAGACGGTATCACTGCTTGTCAGATGGATATCAAAATTCAGGGACTTTCTATGGATATCATGGAAAAAGCTTTGATGCAGGCTAAAGACGGAAGGTTACACATTCTTAATAAAATCACAGAAACTATTGCTGCACCAAGACCAGATGTGAAACCTCACGCTCCGAAAATGGTGGTAATGGAGATTGCTAAAGACTTCATCGGTGCTGTAATCGGACCTGGTGGAAAAATCATTCAGCAGTTACAAAAAGATACAGATACAGTTATCGCAATCGAAGAAGTTGGAGAAATCGGACGTATAGAGATTGCAGGAACAGACAGAGAGAAAATAAACGCTGCTGTTGCTAAGATCAACGAAATTACTTTCGTACCTGTTGTAGGTGAAGTTTACAAAGGCAGAGTAGTGAAAGTAATGGATTTTGGTGCTTTCGTAGCGATTGCTAAAGGTACGGAAGGGCTTCTTCACATTTCTGAAATCGAATGGGCACGTTTAGACAAAGTTCCTTACGCAGAAGGAGATGAGGTAGAAGTGAAATTCATGGGTTACGATGATCGTAAGAAAATGAAACTTTCTCGTAAAGTTCTTTTACCAAGACCTCCAAGACCAGAATCTAAACCAAGACAAGATAGACCGGAAGGCGAAAAAAGGCCGGCTGATCAGGCTCCGAAGGAAAACTAAAAATCCCTAACGGAAGCTTAGATAAAAAAATCCCTCAATTTGAGGGATTTTTTTATTTCATGCTAATTCAAAATTTTATTTATCTTTAAAACAAAAATTGAATGAAGAAATTGTTTACATTTTCACTTATTACTTTTGCATCTTTTGTATTTGCTCAAACTGTAAATGATGTTCCTATCAAGGATATTGATGTTGACTACGTACAGATTATCGGAACAGGAAGATCGCTAAGCACAAAAGTAAATGTAGAAATTGATTTCGGACAGGAGACAAAATCTATTTCATTCAAAAACGGAACAAGCATTAAAGATGAAAGAGGAAGGAATATGAAGTTTAATTCCATGATGGATGCACTTAATTTTATGTCTGCCAATGGATATTATTTTCAATTTGCCTACACGACAAATGATGAGAAGGACAGGGCTATTTATTATATTTTAAAGAAAAATAAATAAACCCCACAGAATTTCAGTGAGGTTTAATATGTAAGCGTGTCTAAATCTTATCCTAAAAGATCTTTCATATTTGATACCAACAAACCTAATAATTGAGGATTTCCTGCAGGAGAAGTAATTCTCACGGTCATTTGACCACTGTCTGAAAAAGTGACTGTAGTTTCAGAACCGCCAGATCCATTTGCACTGAAGAATGGCCAAAAACCTGTACTTGCTCTTGCTGTAATAACTTGTTGATCACTAGAAGAGTAACTTGTAGCAGAAGTCATTGTGATATCAATTCCGTCTACAATGATTAAAGAAGTGGCTGCACGCTGCATATTACCGTTTGGTCCAAAAGTAGTATCCCAAGATGGCAATCCGTTTTTCCATACGGTATTGTCTTGCGTACCGAAAGCACGTGATAATGCAGCACTGTTATACCAAGGCGTATACTGACTAAGAATAGGATCTGTAGATGTTTTTGCTAAAGGAGCCCCTGGCAATGTTAATACATGTTTGAAACTTGCACTAATATTTATGCCTGCTGAAGTTGCTTCTTCTGTGAGATTGTCATAGCTCGCACCACCTCCAAAATCAAATAAATCAAAGAAAACAGAAGCACTTCCATTTGCCCAGGTATGAGATACATCAGAAGATTGCGTTTTGCTATCCATCGTGAAACTTTTTGCCGGTGCAGACTGAATAGCATTATTCAGATCTGCAATAGTGGTATTGTAAGCATATCCTTTTCCTGCCACCTGGGCGGAAGCAAACATTGTATTGGCAATGGTTACAATATCATTGTAAAATGACTGAATGAGTGATGCGCTGCAACCCATTTGAGAAGGAGCATAAATCATTGCCCATTTTTTGAATGCACTTTGCATAGCGTCCGGGCTATCGAAAATATTAGGTGGACATTTGCTTGATTGAATGTAATTTAACCAATTTGTATAATAATCTCCCATACAGTTTTGGAAACTATTGTCAGAGAGTGGTTTTAAATTGGCTATTACTGCCTGGTAATCCTGTGAAAAATTATTAGACTGGCTAGGATCATAGCTGTTGTTTACAGATTTTGGAGGAATTGCATCCAAAATTTTCCAAAGCCAATCTGAAGTTGATCCTACAGGTTGTGTTCCCTGGTAAAGCTGGAAATTATCAGGACTTAAAGATAATCCTGTAATTAAAGCATTATACCATTGTTGAGTTAGAGTTTGCATTGCTGCTTGTACTTGTGACATAGTATTAGTTTTTTTGTTTCCTACTCTTTTTAATATCAGGCTTTTCGGAATCCGCCATAGTTCATTAGGTATTGAAGCTTCTGTTGATGAACACTGCAAAGTAACCTTAGAATAATGGAAATTTATAGCGTATAAAACACTAAAATTAATTATCAGTATTTCTGCTTTATGGGAAAAATAATATACGGAAGTAGTTTTACGGAGTACAATATGATTAAAATAGTTGAAGGCTTGAGTTCCAAAACCTATTTATAGCTGTTATCTATATCTCTTGGTTTTATGTATTCATAGGAATCATCTATTTTTTTAATTAAAAAAGCAATTGGGATTCAATTATTTAAAATGTAAAATTCGAATATTTTTCGTATATTTGTGGAATAATAATAAAAAGGTCTCTGCCTTTGCTTTCTCTGTAACAGTTTAGAATTTCTATTTTTCTCTATCAGTTTTTGCTTTACAGCTGACAAATTTTTAATACAATTTTCGTTTTTGTATCATTTTTATGAGTAACTTCGAGAAGGATTAAATAACTTTTTATTTCTTTCCGGGAAAAACGGAAAGTTGTGTCATTCAGAATAACAATTAAATTTTATAAAAATATATGGCGGATTCTTTCTCTAAAAAAGAAAATTTCAAGAAAAAAGTTCAAAAGGCAAAAGAAAAAGCTCAAAAACGTGAAGAACGTAAAACGAGCAATAATAAAGGAAAAAGTCTTGACGAGATGTTTATGTATGTAGACGCAAACGGTCAATTGACATCCACACCACCTGATAGTGATATGAAAGCTGAAATCGATATCAACAACATTCAGTTGGGTGCTGCTCCTATTGAAGAGGAGGAAGTAAGAAAAACAGGAATTGTAACATTCTTTAGCGAAAAAGGATATGGATTTATTACTGAAGATAAGTCTAAGGAGAATATTTTCTTCCACAGTAATAACTGCACAGAACTTGTAAAAAAAGGAAACAAAGTATCATTCGAAAAAGAAAGATCTCCAAAAGGTTTTTCTGCGATAGATATCAAAGTTGTCAAATAATATATCAATATTTAGATAAAAAAGAGCTTCATTTGAAGCTCTTTTGTTTTTTATTCCGGGTAAAATTTTATTAGTTTAATTCATATAAAGATTTTCTCGTATTTCTATTAAAATTTTCGTAGTTTTTTCTACATCAGGATAATCAGGAAGAGTAGAAACAGAATAATAGTACTCGATAGATTGTATTAAGTCTTCTGCTTTTTTCATAACATTCTCATAAGATCAGTTTCCTGTTTTGATATCCAGTAATTCGTCTCTGTTTTCTACACAAATCTGCAATGAATTTGTTTTAAAAATCTGCTCGCAAGACTGCAGCAGACGAATGGTATGCATCATGTTTTTGCTGTCATAGTTTTGTCCGTGAGTTTGATTGACATTGTAACGGTCTTCATTTCGCTCAGAACCCCATTTCCAATATTCTCTGTAATCTTTGCAGTAAGCAGAATAAGCATCAAGATTGCAAAACAAAAACGCAATAGATTTTTCTTCTTTGGGAACAGACGAAACAGAAACCTGATTAGCATCTTCATTCTGAATAATTCCTTTATAGTGTAAATCTCCTGTTTCATTGTAAAAAAGAGCAAATATCCCCTTTGTATTATTCATATTTACCAATCCGCATTTTTCCTGAACTTTTTCGTTTTCTGAAAGCCATTTCTTTAATGGAACCGAACTTTGATTTTTTAAAATATAACAGAAGTCAAGGATAGATTTTCTTTCTTTATCAATCGGATTCAGGATTTTTTTATTGAGTCCTCTTGCTTTTTTAATCTGTGAAATAGCGTACCCTGCAAAGGTATCTTTACATAATTTGGAAAGAAAGTCGTCGGGTTTTAATATATCCATTAGCCTATTTTTATGCTGAACACATTCTTCGGGGCTTGCCAGAATTTCCAGAATATTTGGGTTATTTTTCTGTAATAATTCTACAAATCTCCCGATTTCGTAATATGTAATATCATTTGTCTCATTAGAAATTTGCGGAAGATAGTTTAAGCCAAAAAAATCTTCTTTAGGTAAATAATAAACTCCACGAATATCTGTGTCGGAATTTTCTGTAGCGAGCCCAAAAGCCCGGCTTCCGGAAATAGCTTCGAAGAGGATGAGGTTTCTGTCTTTTATATTTTTAATTGTCATAATTTAAGTATAAATAATATCACCGTTTTTGCATTTTTTTAATCGTTCGATAATTTCAAGTGCGTCTTCATAGGTTTCCACTCGGAATTCTGACTTATTTGGTGGCTTACTCATTCTAACTTTACTTATACTGCCAACATCTTTCAATAAATCTATACTGATTCTGATGTGCGAATTAAAAAAAGCTGCTTGTAAAAAGAATTTAGATAATTTAGTTTTTAATACAACTTTTCACAATAACCTCCAAAGCTTTTTCCCCATCACAAGCATATAACCCTGAACACCAGGCCGGATTTGCCTCAATCAAAGCCCAGCCTTTTCCTTTGATAATTCCAAAATCGAGAACAATGGCTTTTGGAAGCGTTTCCGAGTATTTTTGAATAAAATTATTAAAAAATTCTAATAAATCTTTTTGCTCAATTTCAGAAAGCAAATTAGTGTCGAATGTATTGTTCCGCCAATAAGAAGAATGAGTTTTTATTTCATTATTCAATACAAAACATCTCGTCTCAAGTTCCCATTCCACAACTTCTGACGTAAAAACTGTAATGTCTAAATCCAAAGTATCAAAGCCTTTGATATTCGTTACTTTATCGAAAACTCCGGCTTTAAAACTTTTAAAATCCGAACATTTAATGAAAATATTTTCTTTATCAACGAATTCTTTCAATTGACCATAAGCAATTTTTCGTTTTGTAAATTCTTCCGAAATTTTTGAAAGCCAATTATCATCAGGTTTTGTCAATATAAGATTGCATTGGTCAGCTACGATTTCTGCATAAATATCTTCGCCATAAACTGCAATTACATCATCCCGAAATTCTTCAGGAACATTCCATTTTGCATTGAAACGATTCAATTCGTAAGGTGAATTGATTGATGCTTTTTTCAGATTGTTGCTGTCTTCCGTGTACATGGGAGACAGGGCGATTATATTTTTCATTTTATTTTTTATAAATCATTACGCTTATTACCAAAATTAAATAAATTCAATTGTCAGAATATTTTTTTATATTTGGTAATAAGATACTTATGGTTATTTGTTGATTTAAGGTTGACATTAATTAATTCAAAACACAAATGGGGAAAACAGTTATCCGCATGGAGAAAGATTCTATAATTATTTATACAGTTTTTCACTCAATATTTTATATAATTTATTTCATTTTTGCTTATATATGTTTTGTCAAAAATGATAAAGATTTAATAATAATTCCATTTTTAGGATTTTTTATACAAACTTTATTTTTTATTCCTTTAATCAATACTCTTTATATACCTATTGTTTTTGACGACAAAGGAATTAAATTTAAAGGAAAGTTTCATTCGTGGGAAAAATCAATGAAAATGTCTATATCTCATGACTCTTACGAATCTTCAGAAAATGGTACAGTATTTACATCTAAACTGATTTTATCTACCAAATCAAATGCTGAATCTATAAATTTGTCATATTTCAAATTAAAAGTTACAGATGATAAATTGATTGAAATTTTTACAGAATATAAAACGGAATGGAAAAAAAATAATAAAGAATAATATTTTCAAATTTATATTTAATAATTTAATATCTCCCTAAAAACCCTCTCCATCTCATTCTTATCTGAATTTCCTCCTTTCAAGCTCTTCGCTTTTTCCTCGTTATCCAATATCATGTTCTCCAAAAATCCAAACAGTTCCCAGTCATTCGGATGATAGTAAGATTCACCTTTTGTGGCTTTTAAAGCTATTAAATTTACTATTTTAGTTTTCGTAAAATCATCCACTAAAACCAGCAATTCACTAAATAAAACTGGCGGAACAGCTCCTTTTTCCAATATCCATTTTCCTGTCAAAGTTGTTCGAAGGCAGTAGAAATAAGATTTCAATTTTACTTCGTCAGCTCTGCAGGCTTCCAAATATTTTTTGCTCATGCTCAGATAATGGTAAGAAACCGCTATCGGAGAAAAGCATTCGTCAGCCAAAGATTTGAACAATTCATAAAATTTTTCATTTTTTACATAAACGATAGGAGAGTAGAACCAGCTCAATAAAGCAGCATTCGACTTCAAAAGTAAATGAAAAGTTTTCCTCAAATCCCATCCGGAACCGTCCAAGTCATCTTCGGTCATAAATTCTATCGTTTCATCCTTGTCCCACGGCGAAAGATACCAGTCTTTTTCGTGTCGGTATATAAAACGTATGTCGTAATCGCTGTCGGGTGAAGCAAACCCCCAAGCCCGGCTTCCTGATTCTACGGCAAGAAGTATTTCTACACCCCGTCTTTCCTCGATTTCTTTTAGTTTTTCTAATATTTTTGGTGTCATTGTTTTTTTATTTTGGTTAAACGCAAAGGCACAATTTTTTTAAATTATAAACTGTTTTAAGGCGCAAGAAAATCAAAGTTAAAACCCTTGAGTCTTATAGTTTGAAGTTTCTGAAAAAGCTTTACGCCTTTGCGGTTGATCAATAATTAAGCTTTTCTAAACTTCTTCTTTTTCTTCCAGGGCGCATTCTTCTGAACATCGCCTGCCATAATACATCCATAAGGCATCACTTCATCCAAAACCTCGCAAAGCCCATATTCTTCAATTTGCGCTCTCACGTTTTTAGCACTTTTATAGGCTGTCGGAAGTTCAGAAATATCAATATCATTCGAGAAGAAGCGGATATCTAATCCTTTTGTTTCTTCTTCAAAAACTTCCTCAATTGTTTTATGAGCCAAAGATTTTTTATGCTGACTTCTGCTGAAATTTCTTCCTGCTCCATGTGGCGCAAAACCTAGATTTCTCTCATTCGTTTTTCCCTGAACAATCAAAACGGGCTCTGCCATATTCAACGGAATCAATCGTGGTCCCGTGATATCAGGCATAAATTTATCATCTAAAGGGGTTGCTCCCTTTGCATGATAAAATAAATCTCCGTCTTTGAAAACGAAATTATGTTCGTTCCAATATCTGTCTTCTTTTTCGATTCCTAACTTATTTAAAGTCGCATCATGAATGGAAGTATGATTTTCTTTTGTCCATGTTCTTATCAATTGTAAAGCTTCCCAATAAGATTTTCCTTCTTCTGTTTCATAAGGAATCCATGCATTTTCCCTCAACGTTTCAGGGGAAATTTCCATTCTGTATTTATTGGCTACTTTCATTCCTTTATCATACAAGGCTGCTCCCGGAGCTCTTGAACCGTGATGAGTCACCAACATGGTATTTCCTGTATTTTTTGAAATCCCTACAAATAAAAAATGGTTTCCATCGCCTTGGGTCCCCATATGTGAACGGGCAATACTGATCAATTTTTCATCATTCAAAAACTTATTTTTTCTGAAAGAATCCATTAATTCCTGAGACATTTTCATTTGCTCACCTCTTGGTCTCCCTCCATATCCGAAATGTGTCACTGAATGAGCCGTATCCAAAACCTCTTTAGGATCAGCTTTTCCCAAGTCTGTCAACATTACCGAACAGCAAATATCTGCGCTATGAAATCCTGGATGGATTGCATTTTTTGCCACAACAACTCCGCCAACGGGAATTTGCCCTTCCGGACCTGTCGGACAGGCATCCGGCATAATCGCACCATTAATCAAAGTTGGAGTTTTCATTAAAACTTTCATTGTATTGATTACTTTTTCTACGTTATCATTCTCACTTTCGTGTTCAACTCTGATGTTAATGATAAAATCTTTTGGGTTTTCATGAAGCGGAATCAAATCCGGCTGCGTGAATTGTTCCAAATATTCTTTGATTTGATTTTCATCCAAATTATTTTCATTGATATAGGAGATAGCATCTTTGAACCATTTTGATGGTCTGTATCCTAGTTCTATTAAATTGTTTCCATTAAATTTCATGTGTTCTCTCATTTTGTTGATGCAAAATAATAACTAAAGTGTGCAATGTTTTTGCGTTGTATAAAAATTTTATATTTTTATTCAAAATTATTTTTTAGGCATGATGGAAAATTTAAATCCGGAAATATTTCAGGCATTTCAGAACAAACTGAAAACAGGTAACAGGAGAGGTGTTCATTTAAATGCTATTCCCGGAAGCTCAAGATATAAATTCGATCTTGCCAGACTTTCTGAGATTAATAAAAGTCTTCCGGAGCATTTTATTGTCAACCTTTTGACTCAGAAGAATGTTAATTTTAAATTTTCCATTCACGATAAAATCTTAGACAGAATTTCTGAAAAACCGGTAAAAGACACTATTTATTTGCTCGAGGACGTGCAAGAATCTGGGGAAAATACAGTTGATATAGCTATTACTAAAGATAAAACGAGGGAAATTGGACTGGAAAAACTTTCCACAAGTCTGGAAAATTTGATCTTTCAAAATGAAGTGATACAATCTGAAAAAGGCATCAATTCTTTAGGATTCGGTTTTCCTATTCTTATCAGAAAAGATATGGATGGTCAGATTTCTGCCTCACCAATTCTGATCTGGTCTGTCAGCATAAAATCCGTAAACGAACTGAATACCTGGGAAATCAGCAGGACAGAAGATGATCCTGTTTATGTGAATGAAGTTCTTATCAATCATTTGCAAAGTGATTCGGGAATTACTTTGGAACAGATTTCTGAAGAAATGCTTGCAGATGGTAAAATAGATAAACCGGAACTTTTGCAGATTTGTCAAACTTTATTGGATCAACTTAAAATTTCGCAAAACCTGGATTTTATCCTTAATAATTATGAGGAAATCCCTTTGATAAAATCTAAAGCATTCTATGAAGATCAGCTTCACCATAAAGGAGATGCAATAATCATTAAATCCGGAGTTTTCTCAATTTTTGAAGTTCAGAAACAAAACATCATCAACGATTATGAATCATTGAAAAGAGAATTTAAGCCTCTTGAAAAAAGCTATATTAAAGAAGATTTTCAATCTATAACGTCAATTGAAACAGATCCTTCCCAACAGGGAATTTTGGAATCATTAAAATCACAAACCAAAATTCTGATTCAAGGGCCTCCCGGGACCGGAAAAAGTCAAACGTTAACTGCTGTTTTGGTCAACGCGTTAGAAAATAAACAAAAAACCATCGTAGTTTGCGAAAAACAAACTGCATTGGAAGTTCTTTACAATGCTCTTCATAAATTAGGGCTGGAACGCTATTGCATCATGATTAAAGACAGTGCTTCCGATAGAAAACTGGTGGTGGATTCTGTGAGGAATACAATTGATCAGGCAGACTTCAAAAAGCAGGTTCAGCCTTATTCTGTTCAGTCGCTGCAAAATCAGTTATCGGAAATTTTACAACACAAATCGAATATTAATAATGTTCACGAAATTTTAAATTCACAATTAATTCCTGGAAAAAGCTGGACGGAAATTGTGGGTAAGCTGTTAGTATTTAATAATTTAAAAGATAATATTAATATTCAGGACATTCAGTTTTCTTTTTCAGAAAATGAGTATAAGGAAATTGGAAAAGTTTTGGAAAAAGGGAAGGATTTATATCAGGAATATCAGCCTTTTCAAAATACATCATTTATCAACCCTAAAACCCTAATCCGTGAAAATTTTCATAATAGTCTGCAGGATTTAGACTTTTCTTTTCAGAATTATGAGAAAATGTGGGATGGAATTCAAACCCTAATTATTGATTTTAAACCTGTTTATGAAGAAAAAATAAAACAAAAATTTAGTCAAAATATTCAAAAATTATCTTCGCTAATTGATGAAACAGAAGTGATAACTTCTGTGTTAAACCAAAATTCTGATGAATTTCATCCTGAAATTACCAACAGCTTTTTTTATAAATTGACTGCAATATTTTCATCTTCAAAGAAAAAGAAAATAAACAATCAAAAAAGATTGTTGGAGATAAGTTCATCTATAAAACAGATAAGTCTTACTAATTTTTTTCCTTCAATAGGGCTTTCTGATAATCTTTGGAATAATAAAAATGAAATTCTGAATTACCGCAGGAAAATACAAAACACTCAATCCGAATTTTCTTCTAAGCTGGAGGAGCAGTTTAATATGATTGATTTCCTGAATGTATTCGATCCTGTTGTTTCGGGAAAAGAAACAGAGACTATTGTTCAACGTATTCAGCAGTTAAAGAAAAGTATTTCAAACGATGAGTGGCTCAAAGATCTTAATTTTGGGAATACGTACCAGAATTTTGATCAGTATTTAATTTCAATTTTACATCAATACCGTACTTATAGAAATAATCCTGAAAATCCTTTGTTGGCTGAATATAATTGGTTCTCTTTTTATCAGCCATTAAGTGTTTTTCAGAAAAAATTGGTGGAAAAGCTTCTGTCGGTTAAAAACTGGGAAGCTACTTTTTATTCTGCATATTTTCCGCTATTGCTAAATCGTTATTCTGATCCGGGGCTGAATTTTAACGAAAAAAATTACGAGGAAATCATTAAGCAGATAAAACAGTACGAATCATCTCAAAAGAATTTTATTCAATATTTTTGGGACAGCTCTCAGCAGGATTCAGTAAAACAATTTGAGCAAACAAATAAAGATATTACCGTTGCCAATCTTTATAATAAAAGAAGCAGTGTGAATCATAAAAGGCTGACTTTAAGACGGATTGTTCAGAAGGATATAGATTTATTCACCAGTTTTTTCCCGATCATTCTTACAACACCTGATGCATGCAGCAATCTTTTTCAGGGCAAAAATTTCTACTTTGATAATGTGGTTTTTGATGAAGCCAGCCAGTTGAAGCTGGAAGATAATCTTCCGGCAATGCTGAAAGGAAAAAATGTTATCATTGCGGGAGATGAGCATCAAATGCCGCCTTCAAGTTATTTCAGTAAAGTTTTTGACGGAATTATTGAAGATGAAGACGATATGGAATCTGAAAATGAAGCCATTACCTATAAAAATGCAATGCTTAATATTGAATCTCTATTGGATTTTGCAACAGAAAGTCAATTCGAAAAGAATCATTTGGATTTTCATTACCGTTCAAAACATCCTTATCTGATTGATTTTTCGAACCATGCTTTCTATAATTCACGTTTAAAACCTCTTCCTACAAAATCTAAAAATAAACCTATCGAATTTTTTCAGGTTGATGGAAGTTTTAATGAGCATATCAATAAAGAAGAAGCGGAGAAAGTTTTAGAAATTTTACAAAATATTGACCCCTTAAAAGATGGACATTATCCGTCTATAGGAATTGCGACTTTTAATATTTCACAACGAAATTATATTAAAAGAAAAATTATCGAACAAATCAGCCTTCCCGGAAACGAAAAATTCAAAGATAAAATTCAAGGTTTGGAAGCGGCGGGGCTTTTCATTAAAAACCTTGAAAATATTCAAGGAGATGAAAGGGATATTATTATCATTTCAACAACATACGGAAGGAAGTCCGGCGGAAAATTTATCCAAAGTTTCGGCCCGATAAATCATACAAAAGGATATAAGCTTTTGAATGTGATTATTACCAGGGCGAAGGAAAAAATCTACGTTTGTAACTCTATTCCTGAAGAGATTTTTTCAAACTATAAAGATGCTTTGCAACAGGAAGGCTCTAATAACAGAAAAGCGGTTTTGTATGCTTATCTGGCCTACTGCAAAGCCGTAAGTGATAAAAATGACAGTCAAAGGATTGAAATTTTGAATGTTTTAGATCAATCCGGGTATGCAAATCACTCTGAAAAAAATAGAAGTTCGAATGTCTTCATTGACATAATTTATAATCAATTACTGCAAAATCTACCCAATCTAAATATTTTAAAAAATCATCATTTTGGCGGCTATGAATTTGATATTCTTATCGAAAAAAATGATGGACGATCAATTGTCGTAGAAGCTATGAGTAAAGAAAAATATTCCGGTAATCTTGGTTATCTGGAAGATTTGCATAAAGAAAAAGTTGTGCGAAATGCAGGATTTGAATATGTAAGAATATGGAGCCAAAACTGTTGGCAAAATCTGGAATCAGAATTACAAAAAATAAATAAAAAAATAATATGCTAGAACAAGTAAAAAATTCACCGGATACGATTCAATTTAAAGATGTAATTGCTCACATTGATGAAAATTACAACTTTACACCAACAAAATTTACTAATGGAAATACAGTAAATGAAGCAGATCAAAATAACGGTTCATGTAAAGTTTTCAGTTTTGGAAAGCTGAATAATTTGTCAAAAGATGAGGTATTGAGCCTTTTTGGAAACTTTTATAGAGAAGACGTGTTGAAAAATCCTGACGGAACTGATCATCAGAATATCAGGAACTTTATGGAGTTTGGATGGGACGGAATTTCTTTTGAAGGTGAAGCTTTGACGAAAAAATAATTTTTAAACTTAATTTCAATTTGTCATTGCGAACCTAAATTAAAATAATCTTATCTGATGCTTTGTTATTTTGCTCTTTGCAATGATATAGAATAAATACAAAAACACAATGTCGTCTAATAAAAATGCTCTTATCCGTTACAAAACCTTAGATAAATGTCTTAAAAACAAATACAGGAAATACACCCTGGAAGATCTGATCAATGAATGTTCCGAGGCATTATTTGAATTTGAGGGCAAAGAATCGTTTGTAAGTAAACGGACAGTACAGCTAGACTTGCAGAATATGCGCAGCGAAAAGTTTGGGTATGAAGCTCCGATTGAAGTTTATGAAAGAAAATATTACCGATACAGCGATCCTGATTACAGTATTCATAATATTTCGGTGAATGAAAGTGATTTGAAGGCGATGAACAATGCAGTGCAGATTTTAAAGCAGTTTAAGGATTTTTCTATGTTTAAAGAAATGAACGGAGTTATTCAGAAACTGGAAGATTCTATTCAGTCAACAAATCAAAAATCTATCATTCATTTGGATAAAAATGAACAATTAAAAGGTTTGGAGCATATTGATATTCTTTATGATGCAATTTTACATAAAAAGGTTTTACATATTTTGTATAAAAGTTTTACTGCAAGAGAATCAAGTAATTATGTAGTCCATCCGCAATTACTGAAAGAATTTAATAATCGCTGGTTTCTGATCTGTCTCTATAAAAGGAAAATGTATAACCTGGCGCTGGATAGAATGGAAAGTATTGAAGCTGAAGAGAAGATTGAATATATTGACAAAAATCTTGACGGAGACGAGTATTTTAAAGATATTATAGGGGTAACAGTTTCAGAAACGATAGCCCCCAGAAATGTTGTATTTTTTGTTGATTCTTCTAATGCACCTTATGTGAAAACAAAACCTTTGCATAAAAGTCAGGAAATTGTAAGTGAGACGAAGCAAGGGACAATGTTTAAAATTTGTGTTCAGATAAATTTTGAATTAGAGCGTCTTTTATTGGGGTTTGGTGATTGTTTAATTGTTCGTAAGCCCCGAAAATTACGTTTAAAAATGGAAGAAAAATTTAAATCAGGAAGTCGTAACTATGATAATTTGATTATTTCTGATGAAAATTGAAATTTTTCGTAAAGATTTCTGGCTTAGAAATTGTATTAATCAAATTATAAAATAAATAGTATGAAATCAAGAATATTAAAAGCTGTACTTGCCATTGTAGCTCCTTTGGTGATTGAATTTATCGTTAAAAAAATATCAGAAAAACTTGACAAACAGGAAGATGAAAAAAAACAACTTCCTTTATCAAATTAAAAGTAGTTAAAATTAGAATTATAAAAAAGAGACTGTTTATTTTACAACAGTCTCTTTTTATTGTAGATAAAGTCATAAGTTCCGTTTTCAGCCGAAAACATTGTAAGAATTTAGGTTGTTTTTTTTGAAATTTAAATTAAACAGGCATTTAGTTTTGAAGAAAATTTAATTGGTTGATATTCATTATTTTGTGAGTTTTAGGAGTGTTAAAGTTGAAAAGAGTTATTTCCTTGGCATGATTTTTACATCTTACAGCTTAGTAAAATTTAATTATCAGAGTTATGAAAATGTTTAAACAAGCAATCTTGCTGGCTGGAATTTTGACAGCAGGTGCAGTAAGCGCTCAAAGTGCACAGATGAACAATATGATTAAGGTAGGTGCGAATGTTGGTTTAGCAGTTCCTGCAGACAATACTTCTATGGCTGTAGGGGTAGACGTGGCTTATCAGAACTTGATCACACCTGGATTTGGATTGGGTATTGCAACGGGTTATACACAGTATTTTGGTAAAGACAACAACGGATACAACAATAATAATGTCGGTTTAGTGCCTGTAGGTGCTTTAATCAGAATTTATCCGAAACAAACGGGTTTCTATTTCGGGACTGATTTAGGATATGGTTTTCTTGTCGGTGATGACAAAGTAGCTTCTAATTCTACCGTTGACAGACCGGACGGAGGTTTTTATATTAAGCCGGAAATCGGTTACCACAACCAAGATTGGAATTTCTTTGTACAATATCAGAAGGTATTTACAGGAAGTAAAGGAGATCTTGCCGGTCAAGACTACAATGTGGGAAACATCGGTGTAGGATTTTCGTATAATATTCCTTTAGGAAAGTAGTTAGATTTAAATATAAGCAATTATTAGCCAAACCTTTTCGTTTTTTTGAAAAGGTTTTTTCTTTCCCTGAAGAATTTACAAAAAGTATTATTATATTTGATAAAATTTGAGGTTATGAATTTGAATCCAAAATTTCCACTTTACTTACCGGGAGTACAGAACGGTAATAATGATAATGTTTCTATTGTCGGAGCAAACCTGCGTGAAGATATTACCACTTTAGGTTATTTCTTTTCTACTAATGGTGGGATTGAAGTTAAAATCCAGAACACTTATCCTACCAAAGAATTTTCTTCCTTTTCAGATATTTTGAGAAAGTTTATTCAGGAAAATAATCTGGAAAACGTACAGCGTTTAGGAGTGGCAGTTCCAGGACCTGTGCTTGATGGAAGAAGTGCTCCCGCAAGACTTGGCTGGAATCTTGATGTAGAAGAGATTAAAAAAGATTTCGGGTTTGAAAGAGTAGAAATGCTTAATGACCTTGAGGCTTCTGCTTACGGGATGGGCCTTATTGAAGATAGTGATTTAGAGCCTGTCTACACGAGCGGCCACCTTGAAAAAGGAAATGTAGCCATATTAGCACCTGGAAATGGTCTTGGTGAAGCGGGATATTTCTTTGATGGTAAATACCTAAGACCCTTCGCTACGGAAGGAGGTCATTCAGAATTTTCACCAAGAACAAACGTTGAAGTTGAATTTTACCAGTTCTTAAACAATATCTACGGGATTGTAAGTTGGGAGAATGTTTTATCCAAAACAGGTTTGTTTAATATTTACAGATTCCTGAGAGATGTAAAAAGACATCCGGAACCGGAATGGCTGGCTGAGCGTTTCTCAAATGGAAATTTTGCTCAGGAGCTATACAAGGCGGCTGTAGAAGACGATATTTTAATCTGTAAAATAGCTATTGATACTTTCTTGGAATTTTTAGCAAGAGAAGCAAATAACCTTACGCTGAAGCTGAAAGCAACGGGAGGATTGCTTATTGCCGGAGATATTCCCCAGTTAATAAGAGATTATATTAATAAGGATAAATTTTACGAGAAGTTCAAGATAAGTGATAAGATGGAAGATATGTTGAGAAACATCCCGATTTATCTTATCAAGACGGATCACACAGGATTAAATGGGATAGCTCTTTATACTGCTTATTACCAAGAATAAACATAAGCTCCGAAGAAATTCGGAGTTTTTTATTGGATGATATTATTCATAAAAATAATTGCTTTTATTGATGTACATCAACGAAATCTATCGAATAAGTATGTTACATTTGCGTCGTTAACAAGGTAAATAACTTTATTCAAATGAAAAAAATATTATTATTAGCAGTTTTAGCTAGCGGTCTAGCTTTCGGTCAGTCAAAAAAAGTTGTTGCATCTGACGTTCACTGGTGGGGATACAAAGTAGCAAAATCTGAGGCGAGCTCTCATGAGGGAACTGTGAAAGTGAAATCCGGTGATTTAGTAATGAAAGGAGATCAATTAATAGGTGGTACTTTCGTTTTAGATATGACTTCTATCAACGCAACTGATCTTACTGGGGAATATCAAGGTAAACTAAACGGTCACCTTAAAAACGGAGACTTTTTCGAAGTTGAAAAATTCCCGACTGCAACTTTCAAAATTACTGGGGTAAAGAAAAACAATGATAAAATCTATAATTCTTTAGTAACTGGAAACCTGACGGTAAAAGGAAAAACAAATCCTATTTCCTTCCCTGCTAAAATTTCTTATAGTAAAGGAGTGGTAAGTTTGGTTTCAAACAAATTCTCTTTTGACAGACAAAAATTTGATATTGCTTATAAATCTACCATGCAAGATGTTTTTGTGAAAGATGATATTGATATGCTTGTAAAAGTAACTGCTAAATAATTTAATCAAAAAAAGATTGTTAAAAGTGTAGAAGTTCTACACTTTTTTTTATTTTTGTTGAATTGTAAATAAAAAAGAATGAAAAGATTACTATTGTTTGCTATGATGTGTGTATGCATGTCATTTGTTTTTGCTCAAAAGAAAGGAGATAAGGTGGTAAAAGTTACTTCATCAGAAATCAGATGGTGGGGGTATAAAGTGGTGAAAACTCAGGCTTCATCCCATTCAGGAACAGTGAAACTGAAAAGTGGTAAATTCAATTTTGATAAAACGGTTATGATTGATGGTGAATTTATTATAGATATGAGAAGTTTAATGGCCGGGGATGTTTCAGACGAAGATCAGGTAAAACTTACTGAAGATCTTAAGAGTACAAATTTCTTTGAAGTAAAAAAATTCCCAATTGCGATATTTCACCTGACTAAAATTTTACCGTTGGCAAACAGTGAGTATAATTCTACGGTTTATGGTGATGTGACAATCAAAGGGGTAAGGAAAACGATTTCTTTCCCTGCAAATGTTTATATTACTCAGTTTACGGTAGTAATAGAATCTGCTAAATTCTCATTAAACAGGAGAGATTTCAAAGTATTTTATCAGTCTTCATTAAAAGATTATTTCATCAAGAATGAAATGGATATTCAGTTTAAAATTTCCACAGAAAAACTGGATAACGAAAACAGAGTTCCTGTAAAAAAGAAATAAATTATTTTCATTAAAAATATTAAGATGAGCAATTAAAAATTGCTCATTTTTTTTGTTTTAAATTCAATGCATTGTTTCAAACATTGAGGTATAATATTTGTTTAAAAAGAAATCGGCGTTAATTTTTTATCTTAGTAATATGAAAATCTATATAGTAAGCGGGTTGGGAGCAGATTTTAAGGTGTTAGAAAGATTAAAGTTCCCTGAAAAATATGAAATTGTATTTATAGACTGGTTAATCCCTGAGCAGAATGAAGAATTTTCGTCTTATGTGTCAAGAATGGCTTCAAAAATTAATGGTAATGAGTCTTTTTGCTTATTAGGGTATTCTTTTGGCGGAATAATGGTTCAGGAAATCAATAAAATAAAACCTGCCGAAAAAGTTGTGATTTTAGGAAGTATAAAATCCGATAAGGAAAAATCTAAATTAATAAGAGCAGGAGAAATAACAAAAATTCCTAAATTTTTACCGGTAACCTTTTTCAATGATAAAACTACCCGTGTTTATGGAGTGGTGAGAAAGATGTTTGACACCCAAAACCCTAAAGTTCTACAATATTTCAGAGTGAAAGATCCTTATTATCTAAAATGGTCTATAGAAAAAATCTCTGAATGGAAATTTGATGAAAATCCAAATGTTATTCAGGTTTTAGGTGATCGGGATATTGTTTTTCCGATTAAAAACTCAAAACCTGATTTTATTGTAAAAGGGGGAACTCATCTTTTTCCTGCTACAAAATACAATGAAGTATCTAAAATTTTGGGGGATATATTTGAATAAATATAGTTTTTGAAAATATTTTATAAAAATATTAGGGGTTATTTTATGAAAATATATGATTTTATAAAATTTATGTTTAATTTTGAGGGGGTTAAACTTAAATTTCATGACAGTAGGATTAAAATGGATTGTTTCTTTTACAATCATCACGCTTATTTCGGTAGGAGGATTATTCTGGAGTCCTCTTGCTGATTTCCCGAATACCGGAGAATTTTTAAGTGAAGATAAAATCGTAGGGGCAGATGTAGCCTGGATTTTGGCAGCAGCAGGACTTGTGCTTTTAATGACTCCCGGTCTGTCTTTTTTCTATGGCGGAATGGTGGGTAAAAAAAACATAATTTCCACCATGCTTCAGAGTTTTATTGCGCTGGGAGTAATTTCTATTTTGTGGGTAGTTATTGGTTTTTCCTTGTCATTCGGAGACTCTCTAGGCATTACTATGAATGGCGAACATTACGGAATTATCGGAAATCCATTAAGCTATCCTTTTTTCAGTAGGGTAGGGGTTTTACCTCATAAAATGATGGCTTCTACCATTCCTTTTATACTTTTTGCATTGTTTCAGATGAAATTTGCTGTCATTACTCCCGCTTTGATCACAGGGTCTTTTGCTGAACGGGTGCGTTTTATTTCTTATCTTTTATTCATGGTGCTTTTCAGTATCTTCATTTATAGTCCTCTTTGTCACATGGTTTGGCATCCGGACGGGCTTTTAAATAAGTATTTCGGAGTGAAAGATTTTGCGGGCGGTACCGTTGTGCACATGAGTGCAGGTTTCGCTGCTTTAGCCGGAGCATTGGTAGTCGGGAACAGAAAAAATCCGCATCACGAGCCTTCCAATATTCCTTTTGTACTTTTAGGAACGGGAATGCTTTGGTTTGGGTGGTTTGGTTTTAATGCAGGTTCAGCCTTGAGTGCAAATGCAACTGCTGCAACAGCTTTCGGAACCACGACAATTGCTTCTGCTTCTGCAATGATAACCTGGATATTTTTTGATAGGATTAACGGAAGAAAAGTTTCGGCATTAGGAGCATGTATTGGTGCAGTTGTCGGTTTGGTGGCAATTACTCCCGGATGTGGTTTCGTTTCTATTTCGGAGAGTCTTTTTATAGGGTTTATTTCTGCAATTGTTTCTAATTTAATGATGAATTGGAAAGCTTTAAAGAAAATCGATGATACCTTGGATGTTTTCGCCTGTCATGGTGTTGGCGGGATTATGGGAATGATTTTAACGGCAATTTTTGCACATGGTGAAAATGCAAGTCTTCTTCATGGAGGTTTTGAAGTTTTTGCTCATCACATGATAGCGTTGATTTTGGTTTCCCTTTTTGCTTTTTTTGGATCATTGCTTTTATATAAAATCACAAACAGTATTATTACATTAAGGGTTTCGGAAGAATCTGAAGAAGTAGGATTGGATATTTCTCAGCATGAAGAGAGTCTTTGTTAGGTAACAATTATTAATTTATCATATTTCGTTCATATAGTTTTAATTCAAAGCCGGAGGTGATTTTTTCATCTCCGGCTTTTTGAGATGAGGATTTGTTTATCCGATTTATCGTGTATCTTTGTGTTTGAGGAAAGGTGAATCATTTATATGGAATCAATATCGGTTTTTGAGATTATTAAAGTAGGAATAGGTCCGTCCAGTTCACATACAATGGGACCTTGGAATGCGGCATCCGCATTTATCAGAATTATAAAAAGAGAAAGATCAATTGAAGAAGTTAAGGAAGTTTTTCTTGAATTCTTCGGTTCTTTAGCCAAAACGGGGATCGGGCACGGAACAGATATTGCCGGGATGCTTGGATTGAATGGCGAAGATTTTAAAACTATTAATACATCAAAAATTGATGAGAAAATAGATAAAATAAAAAATACCCAGATCCTTAATCTGGGTGGAGAGAAAGAAATTCCTTTTATTTATGGCTATCATTTGGTTCTGAATAGGCAAAAATCTCTTGATTTTCATCCAAACGGAATGATTTTCAAGGCCATTTTTGAAGACGGGACCGAGCTCGTTCAGGATTTTTATTCTGTAGGAGGTGGTTTTATCAAAAGCCAGGAAAAAAATTCTATTGAGAAGCAGTGTGTTCGTACGCTGTATCCTTGTCACAAAGCTTCAGATATTGCTAAATATTGTCAGAAACTTGGTTTCAGCAAAATGTCGGATTTAATTTTAATTAATGAAGAAAGCTGGAGAAGCCAAGAGGAAACTAAAGCGGAAGCGCTTTATATCTGGCAGCAAATCAAAGAATGTATTTATAAAGGAGTCAATAAGGAAGGGATTCTTCCGGGTGGTCTGAATGTTTCCCGTAGAGCAGCGGGAATCAATAGAAAGCTGTTGGGTGATAAGATTTATAAAAATAAAGATGAATGGTTTCAGCAAGTTGTAGATGCTGAAGAAAACTTTACCAATATCAATAAGTGGATTGCTTGTTTTGCGTTAGCTGTAAATGAAGAAAACGCCAGTTTCGGGAGAATTATTACAGCTCCTACAAACGGAGCGAGTGGTGTAATTCCGGCAGTATTAATGTATTCTCAGGCGTTTACCCCTTTTATAAGTGAAGATGATATTGTGAGATTCCTGTTGGTTGCAGGTGAAATCGGAACTTTATTTAAGAAAAATGCTACAATTTCTGCTGCAATGGGAGGCTGTCAAGCAGAGGTTGGAGTTTCATCCGCAATGGCTGCTGCGGGTCTTACGGAAATTCTTGGAGGAAGTGTTGGGCAGGTTTTAATGGCTGCCGAAATAGCGATGGAACACCATCTGGGGCTTACCTGTGATCCCATTAAAGGTTTAGTACAGATTCCGTGTATTGAAAGAAATACGATGGGAGCCATAAAAGCTATCACGGCTGCAAATATTGCTTTAGAAAGTGACCCTACAAAAGCAAAGGTAACTTTAGATGAAGTTATTCAAACGATGTGGGAAACAGCCCTTTCTATGAATGACAGGTTCAAGGAAACTTCTGAAGGGGGATTGGCAATTGCTGTAAACGTTCCCGAATGTTAAAAAAAATAATTTTGTGGTATTGATAAAAAATAAATAATTTGCCGCAAACTTTTTAATAAACATGAAAAAAAACCTTACATTGTTTTTGACAGTAGTTTCTATAGCTGCATATTCTCAGATTTCAATTCCTGCAACTTCATCAAAAGGAGTTATTGTTACTCAAAATAACGACACAATCGTTTATAAAGATCTGAGATACGAGAAGGGAAAAGTAACATATAAAAATGTTCAGACAGAAGCAGAGGAGTTTTTGTATGATAATTCAGTTAAAAGCATTGAAGAAAATGAAAATGCCACAGTTGTTCAGAATTCAGCTTCAGTTTTGAACACTCAACAGCCTGATAAACTTATTTCTATAAAAGATATTAAAAACCATCTTAAAGAAAATGATGTTAAATATAAAAGAGGAAAAAGCCTTAATGATGTAGGAACAGTTTTTGTAATTGGCGGTGGTGCTGCTTTTATGATTGGCGGAATATCAAATTTATCCAAGACCAATGAAATAAATAATGGAGGAGAATCAAAAAAAGGTTCATCAACTCCTTTGATTATTGGTTTGGTTGCAGCCGGAGCCGGAGTTGTAATGAAGATTGCAGGTCATTCTCAAATGAAAAATTCAATCAACAATTATCAAAATGCTGATACTGGAAAATTCAATCCAAACTATTACGTTGTCAATGACGGAAATGGAGTAGGGATGATAATGAAATTCTAAATACTATAAGCGAAGATATTAAAGAATTAAAATTCAACCTGTTAAATCCCCTAAAAATATCTAGTTTTCTAATTAGTATTTGTCCTGTGTCCAAACAGAGGATTTAACAGGTTAAATTTTAATTGTTAGCCGACACTTCCAACCTTGACTTTTTCTTCGTGTTAGGACAAAGGAAAGTATTTACTTATCAAGAATTCCTCTAATCTTATTGGCATTGGAAATTAATTCTCCTAAATATTCAAAATTCTCCTTCTCTAAAGCAGATTTGAATTTTCTTAGCTGAGTAATATGCTCATTCAGAACATCAAGGACGTTTTCTTTGTTTTGTTTAAAGATTGGAACCCACATTTCAGGATGGGATTTCGCCAGACGAACGGTACTCGAAAAACCTGAACTTGCCAACTGAAAAATGGTTTCTTCTTCGCGTTCTTTTTCCAAAACAGTATTGGCCAAAGCATAAGACGTAATGTGCGAAATATGTGAAATATAAGCAGTATGAATATCATGAGCTTCCGCATTCATATATATCAGGTGCATATCAAGGCTTTTCACAATTTTTTCAACTAATTCCAAGGCGTCTTCCGCAGATTCTTCTTTATTGCAAATTACACCTGCTTTTCCTGAAAAACTTTCTGAAATAGCAGATTTCGGACCGTTATTTTCCGTTCCCCACATCGGGTGGAAAGCAACAAATCTTGAGCGTTTCGGATGGTTTTTTACTGAATCTACAATTCCGGATTTTGTAGAACCGGCATCCATCACAGTTTGATTTTCAGCAACTAAATTCAAAACATTTGGTAAAATTTTCCTTGCAGAATCTACCGGAATAGCAATAATCACCAAATCAGAATTTTTAATTCCGTATTCCAAATCTACTTTAGCATCGATGATTTTTAAATCCAAAGCTTCATTAAGATGTTCATTATTGTTATCAATACCATAGATGAAGTCAGCAATTCCTTTTTCTCTTAATTTTAAAGCAATTGAACCTCCGATTAACCCTACTCCAATAATACTTATTTTCATTTTTTCATTTTTAAAAATAAAAAACCCCGTCCCAGGACGAGGTTTTAATTTATATATAAGAATCCTTATCCCAAATTTGAGTAAAAAATTCCGTAATAATATGTTCTGTTATTTGTAATCACAAAGCGAAGGTAAGAAATTTTTTTTAATTGAAAGTTAAAAAGTGAAGGGTGAATTTTGTTGATGAAATTCAATTATTTCTTTACAGAAATTATCATTCACTTGTATTAACAAAATTCACCTTTTCACATTCTACAAATAAATTTATGGATTACTGATGATTAAAGTTGACGGAATATCCGATAACCAAAGACTTTTTGTATCAATCAATCCTTTCCAGCTTTTGCTGCTGATTAACATTAAGTCTTGTGATTGCAGGAATTCCTTTTCAATCTTTTTCTCGTTATATAAAGTGATATGATTGGGTGCAACCTGTTCGATGCTTCTGATCAATTCTTTCACCTCGATATTATTTCTGATTTGTCCTGCAACATCAAGAATAATGATTTGAGAATTGTTGTTATTTATTAATCTTTTAGCATATTCCAATAAATAAAAATCACCTAAATTAAAAATTGGAACAAAAACTTTATCGGCAGATTTAAATTCTTTTTCCACCAGTACTCCGACCGGAATATGCGTCTTGTCTAAAATCTGCAATGTAAAATCGTCAAAAGGGGAGTTGTTGAAAATATAGCTTTTGCCTTTTACTGTATTTAAAAGTTTTTCAGGATTAATAATTTTTGTAGTAAATCCGAGTAATCTTCCCAATAAACTTCCTTCATACATAGATTTTCCAAGCATAATTAGAAGTAAATCGTAATTGCCTTTATTTGAGATGCTTGTCAGATCGTTTTCAATATCTGTTGATGCTTTGAAAAGAGTTGTCACTTCCAATTTTAAATCATGTGAAGTTTCTATGACGTTTTTAAACTGTTCGTTTTCATACTCATTAATTTCATACGCGTGCATTTCATCAACAGGAGCAATGTTCATTGCTGTAATGCTTTTATTTCCGTTCATTTTATTGGTGAAATCATGGGCAAGTCTCAGCAACGTGCTTCCTGATTCAGGATTATCAAATGAAAGTAAAACCCTGTATTTAGAATCATTATCCTCATGAGGCTGTTCGAGATCGCTTTTTTTAGATTTAAAAATATAATTGATGAAATCTAAAGCCGGTCCTGTCATGAAAGTGGTGAAAAGTGCCATAATTACGAGCATAGCGAAGATTTCCGGACCCAAGACTCCTAAATCATATCCAATATTTAAAACGATAAGTTCCATCAGGCCTCTCGTATTCATTAAAGCTCCAATTGTTAAACTGTCTTTCCAGTTTATTCCTAAAAATTTAGCCGCTAATGCACTTCCTGCAAACTTACCTAAAACAGCTGTTAAAATGATGAATCCGGCGGTCATCCACAAATGTCCGTCATTTAATAGCCCGATTTGTGTACGAAGTCCTGTAAATACAAAGAATAATGGCAGTAAAAGGACCAAAGCGACATCTTCTACCTTATCAATGAAAAGGGTACGGAATTTTGCATTTTCCGGCATGATAGCTCCTGCCATGAATGCTCCGAATAAAGCGTGAATACCGATAACTTCCGTTGCATAAGCTGAAAGAATTAATGTTAAGAAGAAAATAGCAACCATCGGTTTATTGATTGTATTTTTTCCGGCCTGTAAATCTCCGATTCTTTTTAAAAATGGCCTTACTATTTTAATCATTAAAAATACGTAAGCTATCGCCATGATAATCACGTAAATAGAACTTGCAAAAGAACCCGCTTTTACAATAGCAATTACGGCTGCTAAGATACACCAGGCTGTAATGTCATCTGCTGCTGCACAAGTAATCACAATTGTTCCAAGTTTAGTTTTCTGAAGATTTCTCTCCTGAACAATTCTTGCCAACACCGGGAATGCTGTGATACTCATTGAGATAGCAATAAATAATGCGAAGGAAGTAAACTGAATTCCATCAGGTGAAAATTCCTGGTAAATATAATATGAAAGCCCGATTCCCAGAGCAAAAGGGATAATAATACTTGCGTGGCTGATTACCACTGCATCATGAGCTTTTTTTCTTAAAACACTTAAATCCAGCTCCATACCTACAATGTACATGAATAAGATAAGACCTATCTGGCTCAAAAATTGTAAGTTACCCAACGATTCCTTAGGAAACAGGAATCCGGAAAAATCCGGAAAGTACATTCCCAAAAGTGATGGCCCCAAAACGATACCTGCAATCATTTCTCCGATTACCGTTGGCTGTTTTATTTTCATACAAATCCATCCGAAAAATCTTGCTACCAAAATGATAGTTACGATTTGTGCGAGTAATAATGCTAATGGATGATGCAGATTTGTTTTAAACGACTCAAGAAAATTTTCCCATGTCGAACCATTATTTGTTTTTACAATAATATTTTCCTTTACCTCCAATGTTTGCCCTTCTATGATGAAAAAATACATCAGACACGAAAAAAAAGCTATGGTAACGGTGTAAAAAATAATATTTCTGTATTTCCCCAAATTCATAATTCCAATATTTTAATGCAAAGTTGATGAGAATATAATTATAATAACCAATATTCTTTTTTAAATGTAATAAATGTCATAAATAATGTAATGAAAAATCTATTTGAATGAATATCCTAAACCTATTCCCGTTTTCCATTTTCCATCCTGGGATGAAGTTTTAGGATTATAATACATAGGGACCTGCAATGCAATCTTTTTATAAACTACTGTAAAGCCTGCTCCAAGGTTTGGTGTGACAGCACTGTTTTTAGTTCCTTCCGACTTATCTTCCTTTATCCTGAGGGAAGGAAGCATACCTAAAATAAATTTAAAATCTTTATGTCTTAAACTTACATTTGGTCCTGTAAAATTGATAAAAGCTCCATGATCCACATAGCCAGCCACTGCGATTCCGTCAAAAAAAGATGCTGTGATTTTGGAATCTGTTTCCTGAGAAAAGCAAAGGCCGGATATGAGGATTCCAGCGGCATACAGAAGTTTTTTCATTATAAATCATTTAATCAAGCGCGAAATTACGTAGACTAAATATTTTAACCGGGGAGTTGTAATGAAACGGCGATATTCTGTAGTGAAATAGAAAATTTTTGAAGAATCTATTTTCCAAACATTTCCATTAATGAATGTTTATATGCTTCTCCGATTTGTAGTTTTAAAAAATTCTCGCCATCTATTGAAATGGTTGAAATAATTTCATTGGTTGAGAAAACTTTAATGGAAGATAAAGCGATAATTTCTTTTTTATTGACCTGTGCAAAATCTTTTGCAGGAAGCATTTCCAGAAGGGATTTGAAGCTGAGGTTTTTTAAGACGATGGTCGTTCCGTCATTTAATATAATATCTTTGTCACGGCTGTCGATTTCCGAAGTTTTGATATAAGCAATTTGTTCTGTAAAAATAACCGTTTTACCAATGTTTGTATTCCATTCGATAAATTCTTTTTTCTGGGGAGATTGTACCAATTCTTTTGCTTTTTCAAAAGCCTGGATTAGTCTTTCTTTTTTGATAGGTTTTCTTACGTAATCAATAACATTCAAATCAAAAGCTTCGGCTGCATATTCTTTGTAAGCGGTAGTAAAAATGATTTTTTTTGATCCTGAAATTAGCTCTGCAACTTGCAGCCCGTTCATTCCTGGCATTTCTATATCCAAAATACAGAGATTACAATCAATAGCCTCGATTTCACTTAAAAATATTTTAGGGTCGTTGAATGCTTTTACAACTTCCACGTTGTCAATTTGTTCGCATAGAAGCTTTAAATAGCTGATTGCTAATAATTCGTCATCAAGAATAACGCATTTTATCATAGAATTCTCCTAAATTGATTTTTAATTCCGCCGTGAAGATACCATTTTTTGAGCTTTTTTGAAGAGAGTAATAATTGTTATAAATCATTTTCAGCCTTTGGTCAAGTGATTGGCTTCCAAATCCACTTTTCTCTTTTTCAAGAATGTTTTTCAGGGATGATTTATTGCTTACTTTCATGGTGAATACTCCGTTTTCAAGCTCCATTTGGATTGAAATAAAAGAATCTTGTGCCAAAAAATCTGTGTGTTTAAAAGCGTTTTCAATCAAGTCAACAGAAATTAACGGTGCAAAAACTTTTTCCTCATAAACTGCATCAGATTTATTGATTTTTGATTTAATTCTAAAATCAAAAAGTGGATTTATCTTAATTTTATTAATTTCAATTAGGCTCAAGGCAAAATTTAATTCTTCTTTCGGGCTTACAAATTTATTGTTGCTTTCATATAAAATATAATCCAGAACATTTGCCAGTTTATCCAAAGACATATAGGTCTGATAAGCGTGCGACTGAACAGAGTTTAAAATATTTTTAAATAAATGCGGATTCAGCTTGGTTCCAATATGTTCTAACTGAACTTCATTTAATCTCTGTTCGATAATTTTGTTGGCTTCAGAAAGCTTAGCATTTTTTATCTTAAACTTTTGATTTTGGCTGAATAAATATATACCTACTGTCAGGAAAAAGAAAATAGCAAATACTCCAATGAATATCAGATAGTCATGAATCATGTAGTAATTGCCTTCCATGAGATGCTTATTTAAGCTTTTTTAAGGTATTTAAAGTTGCAGTTTCCTCACATTTATCAAATGTAATTTCGTACGTCGGATTTTCTTTTGGATATACTAAAAGGTAGTCAGGACAAGGTTTCTTTTGTGCATGACTCCTGTCAAAATCTACTTTTCCGTTGGTAATAATACTGTCTTTCAAAAATTTTTCATCTATTTTCAATGTATTCATTTCTGCTTTGAAAGTTTCAGAATACTTAAAATCCTTAGAAAGTGTTTCTGCAATAACACGGCTGTTTGGAAGATAACCGCTGCAGCTTGCACCTTTTTTATTTAAGACAAAAAATACAATGGCAAGCCCCGGAATGAGACCAATTAAGTAGAATTTCAGTTTTTTCATTAGAAAATTAAAAGATTGATATCGTGATAAGTAAGCCCAAAACGGTCACAAATAATTTTTTTCGTATGTCTGCCTTTATACATATAGAGGCTTTGTTTCATTTCATTTTTGCGAACCAGCATGTTTTCGAAACCTCCCTCTTCGTCGTAATTTAAAATATAGGAAAGAAAGAAATTAGAGATAGCTTTTGTCGTTGTTCTCGGCATTCTTGAGGTAAGATTCGGAAGTCCGCAATGGATTACGCCATGTTTGATGATATAAGGATCTTCCATAGTCGTCAATTCAGAAGTTTCGATTACTTTTCCGTTATCGATGGTGATATCGATGATTACACTGCCTTTTTTCATTTTTGCAACCATTTCTTCGGTTACAATCGGTGTCATATTCAGTCTTGGAAGTGCTCCGATAACAACGTCGGCACGTCTCAAAGCTTTGCTTAATTCTTTAGGATCTATGATTGAGGTAGGAACCCTGCTGTCAACAAGCGTATGAAGTCTTCTCAATTTTGAAAGTGAATTGTCAAAAACCCTTACACTTGCTCCTAAGCCGATGGCTGCTTTTGTAGCAAATTCCCCAACGATTCCTGCGCCCAAAATGACTACTTCTGCAGGCCTTACTCCCGTGATTCCTCCAAGCATTAAACCGTTTGATAAAGCAAGTAACTCGGAAGCATATAAAACAGAAACTGTTCCTGCAATTTCACCAATTAATCTTACTAAAGCAAGTTGCTTATATTCATCAACGATAAATTCGAAAGCAATGGCATTGACTTTTTTCTCTGCCAGTTTTAAAAAGTAATCTTTATCTCTTAAATTAATCTGAAGTGCCGAAACCAAATACGTATTCGGTTTCATATAGTCAATTTCCTCTTCTGTAGGAGGATTTACTTTAAGAATTAAATCTTGCCCGAATGCTTCTTTCGGATCGTTTGTAATCTTCGCTCCTGATTCAGAATATTGTAAATCTGTAAAAAATGAACCTTGCCCTGCTCCTGATTCAATAATGATTTCATGCCCATGCTCTACCAAAACCTGTACTGCATCTGGTGTGATACAGGTTCTTCTTTCATTGAGACAGGTTTCTTTTGGAATTCCTATACTGAATTGTTTGCCTTTTTTGATAACCTCCAACTTCTCTTCCTTCGGCATCAGTTCCTCTTCAGTAAAAGGAGTAAAAATATTAGTAGTACTCATCCTTAATTAAATTATGTCTTACAGATAATTATTTTACAATTGAATTCTATAGCAAAGATACATAATATTTAGTCGAATAAAATTTCCCGATTTTCTCCCGTATTAATGATGCTCATCGTGTGGTAGTCAAATCCATAAAGTTCGTCTTCATATACTTCCGGCCATTCAATGATACAAAGAAAAGCATTGTCTAAATACTCTTCTATTCCAATATCATACACTTCTTCAATATTTTTTAAACGGTATAAATCAAAATGATAAACTTTCCCATTTGGTGTATTATATTCATTTACAATTGAATAGGTAGGGGAGTTAACTTCATCTTCGCTTCCCAGGTTTTTAAGTAAAAATTGAGTGAAAGTAGTTTTCCCGGCACCTAAATTTCCTTTTAAAAGGAGAATATTATGTTTTAATTCAGGAGTAATTTGGGTAACTACTTCCTGCCAGTCTTCGATATTTTTTATATTAAACTGCATAAGAGTAATTTCTTGCAAAAATATATAATGAAAGTGATTTCTAAGTCAAAATTTTAGCATATTTATCTATCTGCATCTGACTTCTGATATCCGACTTATCTATAATTTTAGCTATTTTTACAGCATGATTTCTAAACAGACCATTGATAAAATATTTTCCACTATCCGTGTAGAAGAGATTGTGGGCGAATATGTGCAGCTGAAGAGAGCAGGGTCTAATTTTAAAGGTCTCAGTCCGTTTCATGATGAAAAATCTCCCAGTTTTGTAGTGTCACCAAGCAAACAGATTTGGAAAGATTTCTCTACGGGAAAAGGAGGAACGGCGATTTCTTTTTTAATGGAAATTGAGAATTTTACCTATCCGGAAGCGCTCCGGCATGCTGCGAAAAAATACGGAATCGAAGTAGAAGAAGATCAGCGTGAATTTTCCGAAGAAGCAAAAAATGCACAGTCTGAAAAGGATTTATTATATAAAATTCATGAGGTAGCCAATGATTTTTTTCAAAATTTTCTTTGGGAGGCTGAAGAAGGGAAGTCTATTGGTTTATCATATTTTAAAGAGCGTGAATTAAGAGATGATATTATTAAAAAATTCCAGCTTGGATATTCTCCTGAAAAGAAAAATGCTTTTACGGAATTTGCGATTCAAAAAGGATATTCAAAAGAAATTTTAGAAAAATCAGGACTGTCAATTTTCCCTGAAAATGCTCCTAACGGTATTGATCGTTTCCGAGAAAGGGTAATTTTCCCGATCCACAGTTTTTCAGGAAGGGTTTTAGGATTTGGGGCCAGAATTTTAAAAAATAATATCAAAACAGCCAAATATCTTAATTCGCCTGAAACGGAAATTTATCATAAATCCAATGTTCTTTATGGTTTAAATCAAAGCAAACAGGCAATTTCGAGAAAAAATATCTGCCTTTTGGTAGAAGGATACATGGATGTGATTTCACTTCACATGTCTGGAATTGAAAACGTTGTGGCGAGTTCCGGAACTTCCTTAACGACTGAGCAAATCAAGCTTATTAAAAGACTTACAGAAAATGTAACCATTCTTTTTGATGGTGATAATGCAGGTATTAAAGCCAGTTTCCGAAGTATTGATATGTTATTGACAGAAGGCATGAACATTCGTGTCATGTTGTTTCCGGATGGTGACGACCCGGACTCTTTTGCCAGAAAACATCCACAGGAATATGTGGAAAAATTCATCGAAAATGAAGCGATGGATTTTATTGATTTTAAGGCTGAAATTCTTCTTAAAGAAGTGGGTAATGACCCGATTAAAAAAGCAGAAGCCATCAGAGATATCGTAAAATCTGTAGGTTATGTTCAGAATGCTTTAAAACGAGAGGTTTATCTTAAGGAAGTTTCAAATAAATTTGGATTATCAGAGCAGAGTTTGTTTAATGAGCTTGATGTTCAGAAACAGATAACTCAAAATAAAACCCAGCATATTCAGCAGCAGAAGGAAAGTCCTCCTGTGAAAATGGAGATTGTTCCGCTGGATAACGAAAAAGGAGATCCATTTTTATACGAAGTGCTGTTTATGGAAAATAAACTTATCGATCACATGCTTATGTTCGGGGATATTGTTTTAAAGAGAACAGATGACAAGAATACCGAATACCAAATCACTGTAATTGAAGAAATTCTGCATCATTTTAATGAAGAAAATTACGAGTTTTTGGTAAAGGAAAATGAAATTATCATTAATCAGGTAAAAGAGGGAATTCAGAATGACGAGCTGAGAAGCGGAAATTTTTTTGTAACTTTTATGGATGAAGCAATTACAACAAAAGTTGTTGATGCATTGATCCCTTTAGATGAACTGGAGAATTGGGCTTCCAGAAATATAAATCCACCAAATTATGGAGATAAAGTGGCGGAGCAGGTAAAAGGTGATGTTTTACTGCACAAATACAGATATATTGATTATTTAATAAAAGAAACAGCACGCGAACTTGATAAATACAGTAGTACAGATGAAGTAAAGTATTATGAGTTGATACAGAAAATTACTTTATTAAAACAAGCTTCGATGAGGCTGAGCGATATTATTGAATATTCACCTATTAAAGGAATTTATGTCGACAGAAAGAGATAGTTTGCAGACAAACTGATAATAATTAATTATCTTCTGTGACAAAAAGTCCTATAAAATTTTAGGAATAAAAGTTGTAATTTAAACTTTAGAAAAATTAAAATAATACCAATAGAAATATGGACATTAAAAAAGAATTCAGAGATTTCTCTGTAAAACATTTAGGGAACAGCGGTTTGGTAACCGATCAGTATATGGGAATGTATGGTCCAACGAATCTTACACCGTACATCATGGAAGAAAGAAGATTAAACGTAGCTCAGATGGATGTTTTCTCTCGTTTGATGATGGACAGGATTATTTTCCTGGGTACAGGAATCGATGATCAGGTTGCCAATATTGTGACTGCACAGCTTTTATTCTTAGAAAGTGCAGATCCTTCAAAAGATATTCAAATTTATATCAACTCTCCTGGTGGAAGCGTTTATGCAGGTTTGGGAATTTATGACACCATGCAGATCATTAAACCTGATGTAGCTACCATCTGTACAGGTATTGCAGCTTCAATGGGTGCTGTATTGCTTGTTGCAGGTGAGAAAGGCAAGCGCTCTGCACTTAAACACTCAAGAGTAATGATTCACCAGCCTTCAGGAGGAGCGCAAGGAGTTGCTTCTGATATGGAAATCAACCTGAGAGAGATGTTGAAGCTTAAAAAAGAGCTTTATGACATTATTTCTGAACATTCAGGACAAACTTATGAATGGGTAGAAAAAGCCTCTGACAGAGATTACTGGATGACATCTACTGAAGCTAAAGATTTTGGAATGGTAGATGAAGTTTTACAGCGATCAAAGGAAAAGAATTAATTTTCCTTTTAAGAAAAATAATAAAAGCGCATCAATTGATTTTGGTGCGTTTTTTTGTTTTTTAATTAAATTATAAAAATTTAAAACACATTTATTATTCTATTCAAGATCAGTTTACAATCAATACCTACTTTCGCTGCCAATAAAAGTAAATATGAAAAGATTCTATTACCTGGAGAGTTTTATGTAATTGGATTATTTCAATGATAGTGATTTGGTGTAGCAGACGATATAAAAGGATGATGTATATAGTTAATATTCAATAATTAGATTTTGTAAAGAAGCGGCGACATCGTAGATGTCGCCGCTTTCATTTATTAATAGGAACGAGGCTTTAGTCCGTTTATGAAAATTATTTTGAACTAAATTAGTTAAAACCTTCAATGATTTTAGAGAAATCTTCCAGTTTCAATGCAGCTCCGCCAATCAGTCCGCCGTCAATATCAGGTTGAGAAAAAATTTCTTTTGCATTGTCCGGCTTTACAGAACCTCCATACAGGATAGAAACTTCATCCGCTACTTCCTGACCATATTTTGCTGCGATAATACTTCTGATATGAGCGTGGATTTCCTGAGCCTGTTCCGGAGTAGCGGTTTCCCCAGTCCCGATTGCCCAAACCGGTTCGTAAGCAATTACCACTTTCTTGATTTCTTCAGCAGAAAGCGTGAAAAGGGCTACTTCAGTTTGATTTTTTACGACTTCAAAATGCTGCCCTGCTTTTCTTTGTTCGAGAGTTTCACCATTACAGTAAATAGGAATTAAACCTTTATCTAAAGCTAATTTGATTTTTCTGTTGCAGTGAGAATCTGTTTCACCATGATATTGCCTTCTTTCAGAGTGCCCAATTAATGAGCCTGTTACATCAATTGATTCCAACATATCCGCAGAAAGTTCTCCTGTATAAGCTCCACTTTCGTGTTCGCTCATATCCTGTGAAAATACACCGATTTCGTCTTTTTCAAAGATATCTTTCGCCATCATCAGGTATAAAGACGGAGGAGCAATCCAAACTTCGCAGTTTGTCGCATTATTGTTTTTATAGCTTAGTAATTGAATCATTAATTGCTGAGCATCAATTACATTTTTGTTCATTTTCCAGTTTCCTGCAACTATTTTTCTTCTCATAGTTTTATCTGATTATATAAATTACTTTTAATTTTCGGTCATTTGAAATCTGCAAAATCTGCGTGATATTTTTATTTATTAATTCCTTCTAATTTAAACATAAACGTATACACCAAAGCTGTATCTTTCAGGTAATCAAATCTTCCTGAAGCACCACCGTGACCATAATCCATGTCCGTTTTTAATAATATTACATTTTTATCAGTCTTCATATCTCTCAATTTTGCCACCCATTTTGCGGGTTCAAAATATTGTACCTGAGAATCATGTAACCCTGTTGTTGCCAAAATATTCGGATAATTTTTCTTCTCAATATTTTCGTAGGGAGAATAAGATTTCATATAAAGATAAGCATCTTTATTATTCGGATTTCCCCATTCATCATACTCATTGGTTGTCAATGGAATATTTTCATCCAGCATTGTGTTGACAACATCTACAAAAGGAACCTGTGCAATTGCTCCGTTCCATAAATTGGGGCTCATATTCACAACTGCTCCCATTAAAAGACCTCCTGCGCTTCCGCCTTGTGCATAAAGATGTTTCGGTGAAGTATATTTTTCTTTCACCAAATATTCTCCGGCATCGATAAAATCTGTGAAAGTATTCTTCTTTTTCATCATTTTACCGTCTTCATACCACTGTCTTCCCATCTCCTGACCTCCACGGATGTGAGCAATAGCAAATGCAAAACCTCGGTCTAAAAGACTCAATCTTGTACTGCTGAAACTGGCATCCATAGAGCTTCCGTAAGAACCGTAAGCGTAGAGTAGAAGCGGGCTGTTTCCGTCTTTTTTATATCCTTTCTTATAAACAATGGAGATCGGGATCTCAGTTCCGTCTTTTGCTGTGGCAAAGAGTCTTTCCGTGACATAATTTTCTTTATTATAGCCTCCCAAAACTTCCTGTTGTTTTAATAAAGTTCTTTTTCCGGTTTTCAGATCCTGTTCAAACTGAGAACTTGGTGTAATCATGGAAGTATAACCAAATCTAAAATTATCTGTGTTATATTCAGGATTTCCTGATGGATAAACAGTATAGGCCGGTTCATCAAATTTCAGAAATTCTTTTTTACCTGTTTTTCTATCGTAAATCACCAATTGAGATAGCCCATTTTGTCTTTCACTGAAAACAAGGTAGTTTTTAAACTCACTGATTCCTTCCATCAACACATCTTTTCTGTGCGGAATAAAATCTTTCCAGTTTTCAACTCCTGTTTTATCCAAAGGAGCCTCCATTACTTTAAAGTTTAAGGCATTTTTATTGGTCGTAATTAAAAATTTATCTTCAAGAGGAGTTATGTCATACAAAACATCTTTCATTCTCGGCTGGAAAACTTTAAATGTTCCGTTAGGTTCATCGGCTTTCAGGTATCTTGTTTCAGAAGAAGTGGTCGCTCCTGAATAAATCATGATGAATTTTTCGTTCTTTGATTTTCCGACCCCGATATAGTTTGATTTATCTTTTTCTTCGTATACCATGACATCTTTAGCAGGATCAGTTCCTAAAGTATGTCTGAAAATTTTCTCTGTTAAAAGTGTTTCTGGATTTTTTCCTGTATAGAAAATGGTTTTGTTGTCATTTGCCCAGGTTGCAGATCCTGTTGTATTTTTGATACCTAAATCCGTGGTTTTTCCTGTAGATAAATCTTTTAAAACTAATTTATACTGTCTTCTGGAAACATCATCTACACCATAAACCAACTTCGTATTGTCCGGACTTATGCTGAAACCCGAAGCCGAATAATAAGGATGTCCTTCAGCCAATTGGTCAACATCCAGAAGAATTTCCTCCGGCGCGGTAAGGCTTCCTTTTTTTCTGCAATATTTAAAATACTGTTTCCCTGTTTCAGTTCGCGAATAATAATAATATCCATTTTTGAAAACAGGGACAGATTCATCTTTTTCTTTAATTCTGGCTTTCATTTCTTGGAAAAGCCTTTCTCTGAAAGGTTCCGTGTCTTTCATCATACCTTCCCAATAGTTGTTTTCTGCCTTTAGGTAATCAACAACTTTGGCAGAATCTTTTCCTTTTTTGAAATAATCAATCATCCAGTAATATGGATCATTCACTTTATCGCCATGTATATCTCTGATATGTTCCTGTTTTTCAGCAATCGGAGCTTTAAGATCAGGGAACTTTTGAGACTGAAATGTAGCTGTACTCATTATTAGTAGTGACAAATAAAATTTTTTCATGGTTATATTGTATTTAGCTTAATCCAGTTTCCAGAGATTCTTTAAAAGCTTGTAGAAAGTATGTTCTTCATCAGTGACTACATTGTCAGCTTTTATTAAGCTCTTAGCAAATTGAGAAAATTTTACTCGTTCGTCTTCCGTAGAGTCATCATGAAAACAGCGAGCATGAAATTCAAAATGATCTTTCCATTCTTCAGGCTGCAGTAGAGCCAGCGTTTCCAATTCGTTATCAAGATTCATTCTGAAAGGGAACTCATCTGCCAAATATTGTTGAATAAGCATTCCTTCTTCCGGTGAAAACTCTCCGTCTACGGATGAAAGAATCATTAATAAGTGATAACCGGCGATGGATTTATTTGATTTTTGCATTAAAATAAGTTTATAATTTAAAGTGTAGTGTTTTAAAATTGAGCTGATTTCTAATTGATGAAATCTTTTGCAGGCTGTTTGTTTACGATAATTCCATTTTTTAGAATTAAAACAAACGGGTTACTCCTTGCAATAGTTTTGATGGCAGTTCCGTCCATCATTACATTTTTGATTGTTTTAAAAGTATTCGGGTCAGTTGAAACTCCATAAACGAGAGCATCTTTCTGAGATTTAATCTTGTTTTCAACTTTTTGAATCAATTCGGGAGAAACATCTTTTGGGTGATAAGAAAAAACTAAAATTGCTTTTGGAGCTTTGATAATTTCATCTGTAAGTTCCATTCCGGAAGGATCCTCGATTTTAAATTTCACAATTTCAGATTTATACCCTTCTTTTACCAGAACAGATTCGTTTTTTCCTTCCTCGATTTTCCAAGGCGAGCCTTCTTCCCAATATTTTGTTTCTTTGATATAATCGTCCTGATTTACCTTTAAAACTTCTCCTGTTTTCTGATTTTTCAGGGAATAAAAAGTTTTGTATTCTGACGGATTTTTAGCGATTTTTTCTTTTTCAGCTTTCAAATCTGTCCCGATTTTATAATCACGGAAATCGATAATCGGTTCCTGAATAATTCCGTGAACCATAATGTAAATCATTGCTGCTGAAAATATTCCCAAAAGAATATATTTGAATTTATTTGAAGATTCCGTTTTCTCACTGAAACTGTAATTATCTTTCTTCTTAAATTCTTTTCTGTAAAGGATAAATAATAAAATCAGCCCTGCCAAAAGCACGACATCTTTGATGAAACTTTGCCAGGGTGTAAATTTAATAGCATCCCCAAAACATCCGCAATCCGTAACCACATTAAAATACGCGGAATAAAACGTAAGAAATCCAAAGAATATACAAAGTGCAATCAATGCGGAAAGAGTGAATTTTAGTTTTAATTTTAATAAAAGCATGAAACCAAGCAAAAGCTCCAGTATTACTACAATTACCGAAAAAAGCAAAGCAAATTTTTCAAAAAAAGGCATATTGAAAACAGTGGGAGAGAAGTATTCTTCCATTTTGAAGGAAAAACCAACCAAATCCACAGCTTTTACAAATCCTGAAAGGATAAAAATAACGGCAATAACAAAACGTAATAAACCTTTGATCATATTAAATAGTTTTGGGTTCGAAATTGTTTTCTTTTTCGGAAAATTTTATAAGGCAGAAAACAGAATAATTCAGCATATCAAAATAGTTGGCATCTAAACCTTCGGAAACAATGGTAACACCTTGATTATCTTCAATTTGTTTTGTTCTTAGAACTTTTTGATAAATCAAATCTGTAATAGAAGAAATTCTCATATCTCTCCAGGCTTCACCGTAATCGTGGTTTTTCCTTTCCATTAAAGCTTTGGCTTCGTTGGAATATTTGTCGTAAAGGTTTAAAATCTCTTCTGTATTTTCGTTAAAATCATTGGAAAGGCCTTTCTCAAGCTGAATAAGTGCGATGATAGAATAGTTGACAATAGCAATGAACTCACTTTCTTCGCTTTCATCCACCATTTTTTTATCAGTCATTTGCAACGTACGGATTCTGTTGACTTTAATGTAAATCTGATCCGTAATTGAACTTGGCCTTAAAACCCTCCAAGCTGCACCGTAATCTTTCAGTTTTTTGCTAAACAAATCACGGCACTCACCTATAACTTTTTCGAACTGTACTGATGTTTTCAACATAAATTCTCTTAATCTTTCAAATATACGAAATTTTGTGTTTGACAAGAGTTGTAAATAGGAGAGTTTGAGAGTTTAGAGTGGGAGATTTGTAGGTTTTTTGTTTTACTTTTGTAAAATATATTTCAACTTATAATTCCAATAATGTTTAATAATAAATCATCCAACCCTCAAATTCTCAAACCTTTTCACTCAATCAATTGTAATGGAAGATTAGTTGAATTAAACACTCCGAAAATCATGGGAATCCTGAATCTTACACCGGATTCTTTTTCTGACGGAGGACTGTTTAATAATGAAAAATCTGCATTGCAGCACACTGAAAATCTTATTAATGATGGTGCTGAAATCATTGATATAGGCCCGCAATCTACGCGCCCAAATGCCGAATTTTTAAGCAGTGAAGAAGAAGTCAGAAGAATCGGGAACATGATTTCTTTAATCAAGAAAGAATTTCCGGAAACTTTAATTTCTTTAGATACTTTTTATTCGGAAACCGTAAAGTTTGGTTTTAATGAAGGCATTGATATTGTTAATGATATTTCCGGAGGCCAATATGATGATAAAATGTATCATACAGTCGCGGAAACAAAACTTCCTTATATCTTAATGCATGTAAATCCTTCTTATGAAGTGATGCATGATAAAATAAAATTTGAAGATATCACACTTTCGGTTAATCAATATTTTTCTGAAAAAACAAACGAACTGCTGGAAAAAGGGATAACCGATATTATTTTAGATCCGGGTTTTGGTTTTGGAAAAACAGTTGAAGATCAAATGAAGATGATTGGTGAGGTTCAATATATCGGTTTTGAGAAATTTCCTTTATTAATCGGGATTTCAAGAAAATCATTCATTTACAAGCCTCTAGGGAAATCCCCATTGGATATTAACGACGAAACGCAGAAACTTCATATAAAGGTTTTACAGCAAGGTGCAAAAATTTTACGGGTTCATGATGTTGCAGAAACGAAGAAGACAGTTGATGAATTTTTAAGAACGAGCCTTTCGAAAATTTGAATGATTTTTGTTAACTTTCAAAAACAAATATATAAATTTGTCTAAAACAAAGATATGAGCGTAGGAACGAATCTTAAAAAATTACGAAGTAAAATCAGGGCATATTCCTAAGCTTGCAGATATTTTTGGAGTAAAGATTGAAGAACTTTTTGAAAGTTCAAGCAGTAGTATTATCTCTATTAATAATGACAATTCTTCAGGTAACCAAAATGGCATCATTATTAATCTTTCGGATAAAGACACTGCAGAAAAATTAAGTGAACAAATTCAGGAACTTATTAAAAGCCTGAAACAAAATTAGATAAAATTTTATTTGTTAAATATTGATCCTCACAATTTTTTTGTGAGGATTTTTATTCAAATGGTTTTAATTCCAAAGGGTTGTTATATCTCTTTTGTTTTCTTTTCATCATATCATCAAACTGTTTTCTCATTTCCCCTTGTAAAGATGGGATTGCAGCTGAAGTGAATTGAACATTAAATGATGCCTGTAAATATTTATTTTTTGGATAATTCTTAAAAGCGTTTAAGTTGAAATCAAATTCTTCTTTAAACTTTTCAACTTTTGTTATTGTAAAATGATAGTCACCTCTTGTATCATATAATTCAAAGATTAGTCCGGGTAAACCAGTAAATTTATAAGGACCTAGAGATTGGGGATATTCTTTAGAAAAATAAGCAACCCATCTTCTTCCAAATTTATTGGTTGTTGCCATTTGGCATCTTACCCCGTTTATTATTTTAATGTCTCCATAAAGAACCCATTTCAAATCAATCTTTTCCTGATACCGTATCTTGCTGGAAGTGACTGTTAAAAAAGTATTGGTAATGCCGTCCTTTTCAATTATTCTTTCTTTAAAATAATCACTTATTGCTCCTACATCAACTCCTTGCATTTCGTATTGTCCGGAATCATTAAGGTAGTTTTGATTAGCAGCAAAATAATAATCCTGAGAATTACCTATTAATACGAATTTTTGATCCTTTTTGAATTTTTCTCCCAAATTTAAAGTAGAGTCGTAGTAAGCTCTTATAGATGGGATAAAAGAGATTTTTTGCCCAAAAATGAGGATATTCACTAAAACAAATCCTAAAAATAATATTCTTTTCATATAATATTCAAATATTAAGGCTGCCGTTTGAGCAGCCTTTGTAATTTTTAATTAAAAGTTACACTTGAAGGATAATTACCACATTCATCCGCATTTGTTTCGGCAATCCAAAGAGCCATATCAGACTGACTCCAGTTGCCGGTAAATGTAGTAATGTGCCTAACTCCACAAGTCGACGTCCATGCTGCCTGAAGGGTTGTAGCAAAAGCCATAACTGAAATTCCCATCATAGCACAAAATAAAATTTTCTTTTTCATTTGTAAAAAATTTAATTGATTAAACTTTTACAAACATACAACGCTAACCAAAAAATTATAGTATAGAAAATTATACAAATTTTGTTGAATTTTCACAACATGTAGCTGTAGTAAGGTGTTGTAAATCAAAAGTTTAATATATTTTGCTTTTAATGGTAAAAATTTAAATGGAGAATAATATTTTAACGAAAATTTTCAACTTTTTTAGGAGACCCGGGAGGGACAAATATTTACATTTCGTTGAAAATCTAATAAAAAAGCTGAGTAAAAACTCAACTTTATTTTAATTCAGGTTATTCAATTTATCGGTAAACTGTTTTGAAAATTCTTTTCTGTCGTCTTCTAACTTTTCCTGTGTTGAAGGCAAAAAATAGTTGAAAAGTATTTTATTTTCATTATCTAAAAAGATGAGTTCTTTTTCGTTTCCGTCAATCATTTGTGAGAAAATTTCCCACATCGGAGTATCTTTTAATTTTAATAATTCAAAAAACTGTTCTGCTTTTATTTCTATTTTCTGCATGGTTAAAAATCTAATAATTTTAATTTAAACTGAATCGCAAAATTTTGCTTAAAATTCGGAGTTGTATAATACCCTACTCTATAAAATAATCCTAAATTAAAGTAGCTTGAAAGGAAATTATTCCATTCCAAACCTACTTCCTGATACAAATGGTCAAGCTTTCTGAATCTGAAATCATGATATTCCGGATGTTTCATATTTCCGATCGTTCCTCTTAAAACAAAGTCAAAACTTGAAACATTTTGCCCGAAACTTTTAAAATATAAAGGAAGCTTATGAGTAACATAATAAGCTACAAATTTATCATTATAATATTTTCCCCCTTCCAATGTTGCAAAGCCAAGATAGGAAGTGAGATTAAAATTAAAATCTTTTCTTGAAGATGCTAAGCCATTCATTGTAAAGTTTTTCCAAATCGGAGCTTCACCCAAAACGATTCCGCCATACAATCTGAGACCGGTATTCCCCAACATTGTTTTGAAATTGTGCAGGAAAAGTAAATCAAAACGTGAATAATTAAAATCTCCACCCAAGGTTTTATAGCTCTGTTCGTAATTGAGGTAAATTTCCGGAAATTTCTGGTCAAGCAATGATTTTCCCTGTGGAGTCATAATATTGGTAGAATTCGGAGAATATTTTAGAGTAAATAACGTACTGAAATTATCAAAAGATGCACCTCTGTTTCTGAATGAATAATCAAACATGGCTTCCTCAAGATTTCTTCTCGTTGCAAAAATTAAAGTTAAAGCATTGCTAATATCATTGTTATAAGATAAGGATGCTCCTCTGAAGTGAAAATACCTATCGTTATTGATATTATTTCCATAATTCATTGTACGCATTTTAAAGCTCCAGAGTTTTCTGTAAAACTCACCGGAAGCAGTCACATCATTATAATATTCAGCCCTGAAATATGAATTTTTTTCCAAAGTTGTCTTCATATCAAGCCCGATTCCGTATTTCCATTGATCATCCTTGAAGCCGTAAGCAAAATAATAATCGGGAGAAAAATAAGGATTGAAATTTTCATTAAGTTTAGCTTTTAAACCTACTCTGAATCCCTCATATAAGTTATAGTTTACCACTTCATCGATGGCAAAATCCAAACTTCCGACCCTGATTTGTCCGTTCAGCAATCCGGATAAAATCTGAGCTTTACTGTCAATATTATATTTCCTTCCGAGGCTGTCAATTGTTTTGTAAGTGTTTCTTTCCCGGTCCGTTAAAGGATCTGTACGATATAAATTCAAACTTTTTCCATCGGCACTTTTTACGGAAAAAGTATAGCCTTTAAAATCACTTTTATTTTCTTCAATAGGCGAGATGAAATCAAAATATCTGGAAGTAAGAAAAGCATAAGTCCCAAAACTGGTCCTGTTTTTTTTCTGCTCCGGATGCTCTTTATCATCTTCCTGCATGGCCATATTACTCATCTTCATTTTTACGGTTTCTTGGGCTAAAAACCATTTATCGTTGAAATAAGTCCACGTACTGGTAATAATTCCGTCGTTTTTAGTTTTACTGAAATTTTCAATCTTTTTTACACCGTAGGTTTCGGTATCAACATAAATTACTCCGTTATACTTTCTTTTTTTATCAGGCTTTTTAAAATTAACCTCACGGAAACGGATGACGAAATTTTTTCTTCCGTCAAGTGTAATCGTATCAGTAAGGAAAAATCTGTAAAGACCTCGGTTTTCCTGTTTTAACTGATTTGGGAGCTTATCTCTGTTGCTCTGTTGAAGAGCAATCATTTCGTAAATAGGTTGTCGCAGACCGGAGATTCTATTGTCTAGAATATTAATTTTTTCACCGTATTTTTGAGAATACAAAAACTCCTGAGCTCTTTCCCACAAGAAGAGTTTACTGTTTGCGAATATTTTTTTGGCTGAAACGTTATTTAGTGAATCTTTTTCTCTTTTCTTTTTTAAAATACTCGCATCGTTAAAAAATTTATTAAACTGAGAAATACTGTCTTCATCAATGTCTAATGAAATTTTTTCATAAGATTTGTAAGCATATGAGCTTAAACTTTTAGGTGAATTTTCTTTGAATGACTGATTGACTCTCTTTAAAATTTCTAATGCTCTCGGGTCGCTTTTATCTTCAATGACAACAGCTTCAATGTTTGTAACTTTTGATTGTGAAAAACCAAAAACAAACGCGCAGAAAAATATAATCAGTAAAAACCCTTTCATGTGAAAAAACTATGTCAAAAGTAATAATATTTATTCTCCCGGGAAAGTTTTGTTCATTGATATTAATATGATTTGTAATTGGAATTATCTTTCAATATAAAGGAAAAACTCCCTGAATTACCGGGAGTTTTTTATATATGAATTTAATGTTGATTAAAGGGACAATGCTTTTTGATAAGCATTTTCCAACCCATCAAGATTTTTTCCTCCGGCTGTAGCAAAACCAGGATTTCCTCCTCCACCACCTTGGATTTCTTTTGCTAAATCTTTTACGATAGCTCCAGCCTGATAACTTGAAGCTAAATCATCAGAAACTCCAACTGTAATCATCGGCTTTCCGTCTGCATCAGAAAGAATAACCGTTACAGAAGTAGGAATTTCTTTCTTCAGCTGGAACACCAAATCTTTTACAGAACCTGCATCCAAAGAAGTTTTCTTTACTAAAAGCTGTTTGTCGCCTTTTTGCTCGTAAGAGTTTTTCCACTCACTGATTTCTCCTTTAGCCTTTTCTTTTTTCAAAGCGTCAACTTCAGATTTCAATGATGCATTTTCCTCGATCAATTTCTCGGTAGATTTTACAACGTCTTTAGATTTTAATAACTGGGAAAGTTCGATGATTTGTTTTTCTAAATTTTTAAAATATTCTTCGGATTTATCACCCGAAATTGCTTCTATTCTTCTGATTCCCGCAGCTGCAGAACTTTCGGAATTGATTTTAAAATGACCGATTTCACTGGTGTTTTTTACGTGTGTTCCCCCACAAAGTTCTTTTGAACTTCCGAATTGGATCATTCTTACACTGTCACCATATTTTTCACCAAATAAAGCCATTGCCCCTTTGTCAATTGCTTCTTTGATTGGGATATTTCTGAATTCCTGTAGCGCAATGCTTTCTTTGATTTTTGCGTTCACCTTCTCTTCAATCAAAGCCAATTCTTCCTCAGTCATTTTATTGAAATGCGAGAAGTCAAAACGAAGATAATCAGGCCCAACGTAAGAACCTTTCTGCTCAACGTGAGTTCCTAAAACATCTCTCAAAGCTTCATGTAAAAGGTGGGTTACAGAGTGATTAGCCTGAGAATTTTTTCTGTCGGTTGCATTTACCTTAGCATAGAAAACCGCACCCGCATCTTTTGGAAGACCATTGATTAAAGAAACAACTAATCCGTTTTCCTTTTTTGTTTCTAATACTTCAAAACTTTCAGTTGCATTTTCAAGAACACCTTTATCGCCAACCTGTCCACCACCTTCAGGATAGAAAGGGGAGTTGCTCAACACAACCTGATAAAATTCACCGTCTTTATTTTCGACTTTTCTGTATCTTGTAATATATGTTTCAGTTTCGATTTGGTCGTAACCTACAAAATTTTCCTCTCTTTCTTCTAACGTTACCCAGTCGTATACTTTCTGTGCAGAATCAGCTTTTGAACGTTGTTTTTGCTCATTTAGAGCAACTTCAAATCCTTTTTCGTCGATGGTTAGCCCTTTTTCTTCAGCGATAATTCTTGTCAAATCATCGGGAAAGCCGTAAGTATCGTATAATTCGAATACTTCTTCAGTTGGTAATACTTTAGACTGAGCAGCAATCGTCTGCTGAATCAACTTTTCAACTCTGATTAATCCGTTTTCAATCGTTCTTAAGAAAGATTCTTCTTCACTTCTAATAACTTCTGAAACTAATTTTCCTTGTTTTTCCAATTCCGGGAAGAATTTACCCATTTGTTCCTGAAGGACAGCAACCAATTTATAGAGGAAAGGTTCTTTCATGTCCAGGAATCTGTAAGAATAAGAAATTCCTCTTCTCAAAATTCTTCTGATTACATAGCCAGCTCCCCCGTTTGAAGGCAATTGCCCGTCTGCAATCGCAAAAGAAACCGCTCTGATATGGTCTACCACAACACGGATTGCGATGTCTTTTTCTTCTTCTAAAATTCCGGTGTATTTTTTTCCTGAAAGTTCTTCAACTTTAGCAATTAGCGGAGTGAAAACATCAGTATCATAATTGGAAGATTTTCCTTGAAGTGCCATACAAAGACGCTCAAAGCCCATTCCGGTGTCAATATGTTTTGCCGGAAGGTTTTCTAAGCTTCCATCCGCCTTACGGTTATATTGCATGAAAACGAGATTCCAAATTTCCACCACTTGAGGGTGATCATTGTTCACCAATTCAAGTCCGGAGACTTTAGCTTTTTCTTCTTCACTTCTTAAATCCACATGGATTTCGGAACAAGGTCCACAAGGCCCGCTTGCCCCCATTTCCCAGAAATTATCTTTTTTGTTTCCGTTGATAATTCTGTCTTCAGAAATTACAGCTTTCCAATAATCATAAGCATCCTGATCTCTATCTAAATTTTCGGAAGCATCTCCTTCAAAAATCGTTACATACAGGTTTTCTTTCGGAATTCCATAAACTTCCGTTAATAATTCCCAGGCAAAAGCAATAGCATTTTTTTTGAAATAATCACCAAAAGACCAGTTCCCCAACATTTCAAACATGGTGTGATGGTAAGTATCTCTACCTACATCATCCAAATCGTTATGCTTTCCCGAAACCCTCAGGCATTTTTGTGTATCGGCAATTCTTGGGGCAGCAGGTGTTTTGTAACCTAAGAAAAAATCTTTGAACTGCGTCATTCCTGAGTTGGAAAACATTAAGGTGGGATCGTCTTTCAGCACGATAGGCGCAGAAGGAACGATAAGGTGGTCTTTACTTTTAAAATAATCTAAAAATTTCTGACGAATCTCTTGTGATGTCATAATGATATATATTGCTTTGCTTTTTACAAATTTTTGATAAGATGCAAATTTAATGTTTTTAGCTGATTTAGTTTTAAATATTTAATACTTTTGGAAAGATTTGTTTTAATAATTTAAACATTTTTAAGAGCTATTTCCCGCTTTCCGCACTCGCTATTTTTTGATTTTCGGGCTGCGGCGGCTTTGCCGCCGCAGCCCGAAAATCAAAAAATGAGCTCAAACAAATGCTGCAATCAGGGCTAGTGTTACAGTCGCTTCTTCAATGTGTTACAATTTAATCCAGTGTTTGCAGATTATGGTAAAACAAAACTTTGTACTTTTCCTTTTAACTTATTATATTCGTGATTATCTGAAAAGATAAAAGTGGAATATGACAAAAAATGAAACAATCAAAAACTGGATAGAACAGTACTCGGAATCATTACTGAGAAGGGCGGTTTATCTGCTTTCAGATAAGGTGGAGGCGGAAGATATTGTTCAGGAGGTTTTTATTTCTGCTTTTTCGTCGTATGATAATTTTGAAGGGAAAAGTCAGCCGCTGACTTGGATGATGACTATTTTAAATAGAAAAGTTGCTGATTTTTATCGCAAAAAATATAAATCTGAACCACAAATAAGGTTAGACCATTTTTTTGATGAAACCGGTTCGTGGAAAAATGATGATATCCTCAATGATTGGAACGCTTCCAACAAAGAAACTGAACTTCTAGATGATAATGATTTTAATAAAACATTGGAAAATTGTATGGAAGATTTACCTTCCAGATGGAAGATTCCGATGAAAATGTATTATCTTGAAGAAAAAAAGGCATGGGAAGTGAGTCAGGAATTGAATATTTCTACGACTAATCTTTGGAAGATTCTGCAAAGGAGTCGAATACAGTTGCGAGAGTGCCTGGAATTTAATTGGTTTGCAAAATCATAATTGAAAAAGATGCTAAAAAAACTAATACATATTATCTTTTTACCATGCAGCGAAGCTACTTTACTCATGGAAAAACGCAATGCAGAAAACATTTCTCCAAAAGAGAACCGGAAACTTTCTCTGCATTTAAAAATCTGCAAATGGTGCAGAGCCTACAAACAAAAACTAGAGATTTTGGATGATATCTTAAAAAGAAAACTCTCTCAGGAAGAAAAAAATGAAATTAATGATTCTGAAATTCAGAACTTTAAAGAAAAAATGTTTAAAAATTTAGATATTTAATAAAAATTGTGTCAGGATTTTGAAATGGTTCCGACTATACTTTTGAAAATAATAAAGTAATAATTCAAAATCTTACAAAAATGAATGGAACTACATTACCAGTTAATCAGGAAAACCAAGCGGGCAAGATCGGCTATTTTGTTTCGCTTTTCGGAGCATCACTTATTTTACTTTGGATCGGAATTTTCAAATTCACACCAACTGAAGCAAATGCTATCAGACCTTTAATCGAAAACCATTTTCTTACTTTTTTCGTATATAATTTTGTAAGCGTTCAAGCAGTGTCAAATGCTATCGGAGTGATAGAAATTATCATTGCTTTACTTTTGCTGTTTAGTGTGAAATTTGCATTTCTAGGAAGGTATGCAGCTATTGGAATGATTGTCATTTTCCTTACCACTTTGAGTTATTTATTGACAACTCCGGGAATCTGGAAGGTGGTAGACAGTATTCCGGTGACAGATTTTTTTATTCTGAAAGACTTATTGTTTTTAGGATTTGGTTTAATGCTTTTAAATGGGAAAAATGAATATAAATAAAAAGATAAAAATGAAAAATATATTAATGTTACTCAGTGTAGTCTTGGGAATAGCAGTTTTTGCAACCAGCTGTGGAGATTCATTAAAAAAGAAATCTACAGAAAATAAAAAAGAAAATGAGACAATTATGGACAATAAAAATGTAAAAGAAGTTTATTTTGCAGGCGGATGTTTTTGGGGGACTGAACACTTTTTTCAGCAAATTCGTGGAGTTGTGGGAACAGAAGTGGGATACGCTAACGGAAATAAAACTAATCCTACTTATGAAGAAGTTATAAGCCATACCACAGGTTTTGCGGAAACGGTAAAAGTGAAATATGATCCGGAACAGGTAGATTTGAAATTTTTAATTGATTTATATTTTAAAACAATTGACCCAACGAGCGTCAATAAACAAGGAAATGACAGGGGAGATCAATACCGTACAGGAATTTATTCAACAGATAAAGATACAGAAGCAATCATAAAAGCCGAAGTTGAAAAATTATCTAAAAATTATAATAAACCAGTTGTCGTAGAAACAATTCCTTTGAAAAATTTCTATAAAGCAGAAGATTATCACCAGGATTATTTGGATAAAAATCCGGGAGGATACTGCCACATCGAGCCGGGGCTTTTTGAAATGGCAAAAAATGCAAACCCGCTTCCGAAAGCAAAATATCAGAAGCAGGATAAAAAAGTTTTAAAAGAAAAATTAACTTCAGAACAATATAGAGTTACGCAGGAAAATGCGACTGAAATGCCTTTCAAAAATGAATATTGGGATGAAACCCGCGAAGGAATTTATGTGGATATTACAACCGGAGAACCCTTATTTATCTCAACAGATAAGTTTGAATCAGGTTGTGGATGGCCAAGCTTTTCAAAACCGATTACCAAAAAACTGATTGACGAAAAATTAGACAAATCAGCCGGAATGACAAGAGTCGAAGTAAGAAGTAAAACGGGAGATGCACATTTAGGACATGTTTTCAATGACGGGCCGGTGGATAAAGGCGGACTTCGTTATTGTATCAACAGTGCTTCCTTGAAGTTTATTCCGAAAGCGGAAATGGAAAAAAAAGGTTATGGCGAATATATTTCCCTGCTGGATAAAAAGTAATTGAAAAAAGGTTGTCGAGAGGCAGCCTTTTTTAGTTGTAAATCCACATGAGTACAGGTTTTGGTGAACCTTTCAATATAGGATCAATTTCACTTAATGCATTGTTTGAAACAGTCGGGCAACCCCAACCCTCGGGAGAGCCTTTCGGAAAAATTTCATTGTCGTCCATTTTTTCCCAGGAGTGAAAAACGATGGCTCTTTTTAAAGCATTATTATTTGTATCTTCCAGTCCGTGCATTAAATATTTTACTTTAATTCCCCATTCGCTAACGCCTCGCTCACCTATTTTATATTTTCCAAGAGATGAAAGATGGCTTCCGTCTTCATTACTAAAGCTGGGATTATCTCTGGATTGAGCCCAGCTCCAGATGTTGTTTCCGCAGCCATGGCCTACAAGATATTTCTGAATAATTTTCTTTTTATTAAAATCATAAATAAAAAATCTGTTTACACCGGAATGTAAGCTCATATCAATCAAAATACAAAAATCTGTATTGAATTTTTTTTGTTTACAAAAAGATAATGCTTCTTCCGCTTTTTTATTTGTTTTATCAATATTTAAAGAGGGTTTTTTTCTTATCCGAAGAAGTTAAAGCCTTAAAAATATTTTCTTTTTTATCTGAGCAAGATAAACACAAGAAAGTTAAAATGAAAAAAGGTGTTTTGATAATTTTAGAAATTGAAAGCTGAATCATTTGTTGTTTCTAATTTGAAGTTTAAATATAAAACAAAAAGTGGCTCAAAAAACCACTTTACATTATTTTTATATTTCCAATTTTTTTAATTGGAACCTACCAATCTCTTTTTCTCAAAATCCAATAAGAACCGAAAATGAAAATTCCACACCAGACTAAACATGCAATCATACTTTCGGCAGGATAAGTGAACTCATATTTTAAGCCCATCATTTTTGCCATTTTCAGTCTCATCATTGGGTTGGGAATGAGGCTTGACATGCTTTCAAGAGGTAAAAGGTGAGTAACGAAAAAATGTTCTTTTAATATTTTCATTCTTTCAAGCTCTTGTGTATTATTCACTTTTTGAAAAACCTCTAAGGCTACCAAAATTCCTTCAATAACCCAATATACAAAGAATCCCAGGAAAACAAACATTGATTTTCTTAACAGAATTGATAAAAACATCAAAAAACAAAAAAACGTAAATAGTTTCACAAAATAATTGCCGATAAAGAAAATCTCTTCAAAAACTTTTGAGGGATCTGTTACAGTGGAATAATTATATCCTAAAAACAAGGTGATTACAAATACAATCAATGTAGAAACAATGGTAAAAACGGAGATCGTTAAAAGTTTTGAAGTAATAAATTCTTTTCTGCTTAAGCCGTCGATAGTATTTTGTTTAAACATTCTATTGCTGAACTCCTGACAAATCGAAAAAACAATGATTAGTCCCAAGAAAATTTTAAGTAAAGCGACAATCCATGTTGTAAAATTCCAGATTTCAGGGAAATTATAAATTCCCTGTTCTTTCAGATTAATAGGATTTCCCAAGATATTAATATCAACCAAACCAATGAAAAGTAAGGCAATTAAAATCGCAAAATAAAGAACTGTGAAAACCTTGAATGGTCTGTAATTCAGGTTTTTGTAATATTCTAGTTTTAATAATTTTATCATGGTTATTTTGTGTTTTTTACAAGTTCAAGAAATTGAGTTTCCAGAGACAGTTTTTTCTTTGTCAGATGAGATAAGAAAATACCTTTTTCAGCCAGTTTTTGATTTAAAGCTGAAGCCGAAACCGAAGCATCATCACGGATTTGAGCTTTGATGATTTCACCTTGTTGTTTAACGGAATTAAACCAGTGAAGTTCCTCCAATGCACTTAAAAGCAATGTGTTATTATCTGCTTTTAGTTCAAAATAACCATTGTTTGCTGTCATCTCGTCCACTCTTCCGCTGTAAATGGAATTTCCTTCTTTCAGTATAATCACATGGCTGCATATTTTTTCAATTTCATCCAGGAGGTGGCTTGCAATGATGATGGTAATGCCTTGTTTTGCAATATTGCTGATGATTTCCCTGATCTGGATAATTCCTTCGGGATCAAGTCCGTTTGTGGGTTCATCCAAAATTAGTACTTCAGGATTGTTGAGCATTGCAGATGCAATCGCCAAACGCTGTTTCATTCCTAAAGAAAAGGTTTTGAAAATATCTTTCTTCCTTTCAATCAACCCAACAGTTGTTAAAACTTCATCAATTCTCTGCTGAGGTGCTTCCTTAATTTCAGCGACAATTTTCAGATTGGTTTCAGCGCTTAAATAAGGATAAAAATTTGGCTGTTCGATAATAGCCCCAATTTTTTTTAATGTACTGGAATCCGTACCTTTCTTTCCAAACCAGTACCATTCGCCACTTGTAGGATTAATCGTTGAAAGCAGCATCCCGAAAGTAGTAGATTTTCCGCTTCCGTTTGGTCCGAGAAGTCCGTAAACATTACCTTTTTCCACATCAAAAGAAATATTGTTTACCACAACTCTTTTGAATTTTTTTGTCAGATTCTTTACTGATAAAATTTTTTCCATGTAATTTGTTTTACATAGTAGTAGTCTATATAAATAATAAAATGTTACAGAATTATCATAAATCAATATAATTTTCGAGATTAAATATTAAATTTGATAGAACTAACAGGGAATTATGAAGTTAATTGAATTAGCAAAAGAACTGAATGTTTCAGCAGAAGCAATTAAACAATTTATACAGGATTTTGATATTGAGCTTGCTGAATGTGTAAGTACCAATTTCGAGGTAAAGGAAGATTTTGAAAAGTTTGCCCGTGAAAATTTAGATTTTTTACAGCTTTACGAAAAGGATCTGGATAAGACTAAAACGTTAGAACAAATCGCGGATAAAATTAATAGGCCTAAAGAAAAAGTAGAACAGGCAATAAAAGAGTTTAATCCTAATATTTTTGATAACGGGCTTTTCCGTTCGTCTATTTCCAGTTACGGAATTGATAACAAATTAGGAGGGAACTATCAGTTTGTCTATGATTATTTTGGTCATAAAACAAGTCTTCAGCATAGAGATTTTATCGGTTACAGAGACTTGTTTTTCTATATCTCGGAAGTTTTGGAACCGTTTTTAAATCCACAGCAGATCAAAGACTGGGGAATCCATAAGCCAGCAGGAATTATTTTATACGGACCTCCGGGAAGCGGTAAAATTTTTTGGGCGAATAAAATTGCGGAAATTATTGGCTATCAGTTTAAAGAAGTTAAAAAACACTATTTAGGAACTTCTTTTGTGGATGGAAACAAAACCAATTTTAATGATTTTCTGGTAACGATGATGACGGACGACAAAGTCCTGCTTTTCCTTGAAGATTTTGACGAAATAATGATGGAAAGAAAGGCTGAAACTGATGTAGCATCTTGTAATCTTGAAACCCAGGAAATTATTCTTCATTATATAGGTAAATTTGAGCAGGAAGACTTGCTGATGGTAGGTTCTGCGAACTCAGTTTCAGAAATTGATGAAGAAATTATGGCTCCCGGAAGATTTGATGTAATGATCCCTGTTTTTCCGCCGAATGCTACTGAACGTTCCGAGATTATCCTGTATGCTATGACAAAAAATCTTGAAAAAGATTCCTTGCTGTATAAAATTCTGCAAAATAACAAGGCTGATAAGGTTCCTTTCTGGCACGAGGTTTCTTCTCAAATGAAAGTTTTCAGTAATACTATGGTGATTGATTTTACCCAAAGTTTGAAAAAGAGAATTAAAAATCTTTATCAAAGAACAAGAAATGAAAACCTTAAAATAGATCAGACACTATTGAACGGAGCTCTGAGAGATGCAAAAGGTAAACTCACCGAAGAGTATTTAGATCAAATTGCGAGATTTTTAAGCGATGTTATCATCAATAATCTTGATGACTTCAGACATAGGGTTCAGGCTCTTAAAAAAGAGCTCGATACTTACAGAATTGTGGAAGAACCACAAAGGATTATTGGTTTTCATCATAGTGGGGAAGAAGAAGAAAAAGACAAAGGATGATAATTAATATATTTATGAGTTGTGAATGATAAGTTGCTTAAAATTATAATCATTTCTGTCGTTAATTCATGGCTCATCATTCATAGCTTATAATTTTATCCTTATTTTTGCAAAAAAGAAAGATTCGTGATTAACAACGACCAGATAAAAGAAATTCAATCAAGAATTGATGATCTATATAAATATCTTCAAATAGAAAAAAAGAAGATAGAAATTGCCAATGATGATGAGAAGACTGCTGCCCCTGAATTTTGGGATAATCCTAAAGCTGCCGAGCCTTTTCTAAAACAATTGCGTTCGAAGAAAAAATGGGTGGAAGATTACGAAGAAATTAAAACTCAATTTGAGGATTTACAGGTGCTGGCAGATTTTGCAAAAGAAGACCCTGATTCTGAAAAAGAACTAGATGAAACTTTTCCGAAATTAGTAGATAAAATCGAAGATATTGAGTTTAAAAATATGCTTTCCAATGAAGGCGATGAACTTTCGGCGGTCTTACAAATTACTGCTGGTGCGGGAGGTACAGAAAGTTGTGATTGGGCGGCAATGTTGATGAGGATGTATACTATGTGGTCTGAAAAACAAGGTTATAAAATCCGTGAACTGAATTTTCAGGAAGGTGATGTCGCAGGAGTAAAAACCGTTACTTTAGAGATTGATGGTGAATTTGCGTTTGGTTATCTCAAAGGAGAAAACGGAGTTCACAGACTGGTTAGAATTTCACCTTTCGACTCTAACGCAAAACGTCATACAAGTTTCGTTTCGGTATACGTTTACCCGTTGGTAGACGATACGATTGAGATTAATATTAATCCTGCAGATATTTCGTTTGAGACAATGAGGTCTTCCGGAGCAGGAGGTCAGAACGTAAATAAAGTTGAAACAGCTGTTCGTCTCCGTCATGCACCGACAGGCATCATCATTGAAAATTCGGAATCCCGTTCGCAGCTTCAGAATAAGGAAAAAGCGATGCAATTGCTTCGTTCAAGGCTTTATGAAATGGAACTGGAGGAACGTATGAAGGCCCGTAACGAAATCGAAGCTAATAAGATGAAAATCGAGTGGGGAAGCCAGATTAGAAACTATGTAATGCATCCTTATAAATTGGTAAAAGATGTACGCTCCGGTTATGAAACATCAGACGTAGATTCTGTGATGAACGGAAATCTTACCCCTTTCCTGAAAGCGTTCTTAATGGCTGATGGAACGGCGGTTTCTGATGATGATGTAAACTTATAAAAATCATATTTAAATTTAGTTAAAATCTAATAATAAATTTCCTTTTGAAGTTTATTAAGCTTATTTTTGTTACTTATCAAATTGTATGGAAGATTTCAATAATTGGAAAGATTTATTAAACCCGGAGTTTTATATAAATAATGGTGGTTTTTGGTTAATTTTATTTATTGTTTTTGCGGAAACAGGTTTATTTATAGGGTTTTTCCTTCCAGGAGATTCTTTGCTTTTTGTATCGGGAATTTATGCCGTAAAAATTATTTCTGAGACTTTCGGCTCTACAGGAAATGATTTTTTGGATACGACTCTTTTAGCTTCTGCTGTAGCAATTGCCGCAATTATTGGTAATGAAGTAGGATATTATTTTGGACTTAAAACCGGTCCTGCGTTATATAAAAAGAAAGATACGATGCTTTTCAAGAAAAAATACCTATATCAGGCTCATGATTTCTTTGAAAAAAATGGAGCATTGGCAATTATTATGGCAAGATTTTTACCGGTGGTAAGAACTTTTACACCGATTGTTGCCGGAATTGTAAAGATGGATAAAAAAGCATTCCTCAGAGATAATATTATCGGGGCTGTTTTATGGTCATTTTTATTAATTTTTGCGGGTCATTATTTAGATAAATTGTTTATGGAGCAGTTTGGGATTGATTTAAAGAAAAAATTAGAATTAATTATTTTGGTTATCGTTTTGGTAACGACTCTTCCCATAGTAATTAAATTTTTATTTGGAAAAAAAGACGATTTTTCTAAATATGAAAATCACTTCGATGATGAAGAAAAAAAGGATTAATTTAAATACATTATAAAAAATAACCTGCTCAAAAGCGGGTTATTTTTTTGTTTATACATATTAAAGTCACTCATTAATTTTTAATCCATTCCAGAATATTGGGATAAATGATGCTGTCTCTCTTTTTCTTGTTAAAAAATCTGGGTGCATGCCCTGAGTTTTCCATAAAAACCAATTTATGAGGGATGTTTTGAGCTGTTAAAGCCGAATCTAATGCTAAACCCTGGTGTGGATTTACTAAAAAGTCCTTATTCCCCTGAAATAATAGTGTCGGAACATGGGAAACATTCGCTATCGGGCTTGCCTTTCTGAATTCTTCAGAAATATTTTTACGGTTAAATTTTGTTCCAACAACTTTTTGAATGGTAGGTGAAGAATATTTTGAATAAAATGATTGCAAATACCCCTTGGAATAAAAATCTGTAGGACCGCTCAATGAAATGATTTTCTTTATCTGATCAGGATTTTGATAACCATATAATAAAGCTAAATGCCCGCCGGCGCTTTCGCCCAGGATGATATAATTATTGGGTTGAAGTTCGGCTTTTTCAGCTAAAGAATTAAATTTATTGATAGCTTGATTAATGTCTTCTAATTGCTCGCGATAGGTAATAGCTTTTGATTTTGAAACCAGCCTGTAGTTCATATTAATACTTGGAATATTATTCTCAAAAAGCATTTTCTGAATCAGAATCATATGTTCTTTTCTTCCGTATTTCCAGGCCCCGCCATGAATAATTAAGACTATCGGAGATGTTTCGGAATAACTTGACGGAAGGAATACATCCATCTTTTGTCTTTTATGTTCGCCATATTTTAAGTTGTAGATTTTTTGTTGATTATTAGTTCCCACCCACACCCGGAATTTACTATTACATGAATTTAATAAAAAGCTGATGGCTCCTAAAACAAAAAAATGATACCTGAGAACTAGCTTTTTCATAAATTAAAGTTAATTAAAATAATCTAAAATATTCAATGTAATACGTAAAAGATATTACAGTCTGAGACTGTTCAGGCCTGAAAATAATTATTTTTAAACAACTTAAAAATACTGGGAAAAACATTATTTTTGCTGAACTTAACAAACATTAAAAAAAAATTAAAATATATGGCATCTGGTTTTTTTGCAATTTTGGATGATATTGCAGCTCTGATGGATGATGTAGCAGTTACAAGTAAAATAGCAACTCAGAAAACAGCAGGAATTTTAGGTGATGATTTAGCGGTGAATGCTGAAAAAGCCACAGGTTTCCTTTCTTCAAGAGAAATACCGGTCTTGTGGGCGATTACAAAAGGATCTTTTGTCAATAAACTTATCATTCTGCCTATCGTATTTTTACTCAATTGGCTGTATGCTCCGGCGATTAATTATGTATTGATTCTTGGAGGATTATATTTAGCTTTTGAAGGAGTTGAAAAAATTATAGAGTTTCTTTTTCACCGTTCCAAAGAAGGTCATGAAGTGGCTGAAGAAATTATAGAAGACGGAAAAAGTGACGAAGAAATAGAAAAAGCAAAGGTAAAATCGGCAATTACCACAGATTTTATTTTATCAATTGAGATTGTAATTATTGCTTTGGGAACTGTATTGGAAGAGAGCCATCCTTTCATTACTCAGATTTTGGTAACGAGTTTGGTTGCATTTATTGCGACTGTAGGAGTCTACGGAATTGTGGCTCTTATTGTAAGAATGGATGATGCCGGATTTAAATTGATCAAAAAAAGTAATGACAAAGGGTTTTTCGGAAAGCTTGGACATTTGTTGGTAAAGGCTTTACCTGTTGTTATTAAAGCTTTAGGAGTTATCGGTACAATTGCTTTAATCATGGTAGCCGGCGGTATTTTTGCGCATAGAGTAGAATTTCTTCATCATGTTTTACCATCTTGGTCTTCAAATGAAATTCTTATTATTGTAAAAGAAATTATTCTTGGACTTACCGGAGGATTACTTGCCGTAGCACTTTTCACCGTTGGAAAGAAAGTCTACTCTTTGGCTGCACGTAAATAATTGGTATAAAGTTGAAAATATATACAAGCTTATGAATACTTTAGCAATATGTATTCATAAGCTTTTTTTGATTTTGATATGAGAAGTTTATCCATTGATATTTTAAAGATTATATTGGCGTTTTTTGTAGTTTTTCTACATATGCATGTGTTGAGAGATTGGTATCCGTCTTTAAGTTATATTTTGGTAAATGGACTTTTCAGAGTAGGAGTTCCTGTCTTTTTAATTATTTCGGGATATTATTTTTATTACATCAATGATATCCAAAAATTGAAAAAGTGGTTGATAAGAATATTTTTGCTGTACACAATTTGGTCTGCTGTTTACATTCCTTTATGGAAAGAAAAAGACAGTTATATATTAAATATTTTCTTTGGTTATCATCATTTGTGGTATTTGATTGGGACTTTTTTCTCGGGAATTATTTTATTTTCATTAAGAAAAATTTCTTCAAAAATATTAATTGGTATTATTTTAATTTTATTCTGTTGCGGTTATCTTCTGCAATTTTTGGGAAACTCTCATTATTTTAAAGGGGAGATTGATTCCACATTGAATTTGTACCCGACCTACAGAAACTTTTTATTTGTATGCTTTCCTTTTTTGGGAATGGGATTTTTAATAAAAAAACATAAACTTGATGTAAAACAAAAACCATCAGTTTTATTTGTAATTGCAAGCATTTTCTTAATTATTTTCGAGGCCTTTCTTAATTACCAGGTGTTTAATTTAAACAAAAAAGAAAGTATTGATTTATTATTTTCTTTGTTAATTGCCTGTCCCGTTTTATTCTTGTATTGTAAGAATATTCCTGTAAAAACAGATTCTAAAATTCTGGCGAGTATTTCTACTGCAATTTATCTGATTCATCCGTTATTAATAAGCTGGATCTATGATTCTGATATAAAGTATCAAGATATAATTTTTACCGTTGTCTTACTGGCTGTAAGTTTAATTTTAGTTTTAATTAATAAAAAAGTAAAATATTTACTTTAAAGATTATAGTTTTATTTTTTACCGGAATAATAAAATCAGGTGAAGAAAATTTTTTAGGGATAAAACGTAAAACAGAAGAGTATTATTAATAAAAAAAAGGATTCCCGTAAGAATCCTTTTAAATATATTTAATTGAATAAATCTTTTACTTTTTCGAAGAAAGTTTTTTCCTTTCCGGATGGCTCTGCAACCATTTCTCCGCTAGCCATTTGCTTTTCGAAGAAATCTTTTTGGTCTTTTGTAAGCCTTTGCGGGGTCCAGACATTGATATGGATAAACATATCTCCTTTTCCGTAGCTGTCGATACTTGGAAGACCTTTTCCTGCTAATCTCAGGATCTTTCCGGACTGGGTTCCCGGGTCAACGGTGATTTTTACTTTTCCGCCAACAGTCGGAACTTCTTTTTTAGTTCCCAAAGCTGCTTCAGCAAAAGAAACATATAATTCCTGATGAAGATTATCTCCTTCTCTCTTGATTACTTTGTCAACTTCTTCCTCTACAATTACCAACAAATCTCCAGGAATTCCCCCAAAAGGGGCGTCATTACCTTTTCCTCTCACATTCAGCTGGATCCCGTCTCTTGCTCCTGCAGGAATGTTGATTGTGATTTCCTCTTCATCCTTGATAAGACCTTGAGCATTAGCCCCGGCTGGAATTTTATCTGCAACTTTTCCGATTCCCTGGCAAGTTCCGCAAGTTGTTTGAGTCTGCATTTGACCAAACATGGTGTTCATAATTTTTACCTGAACACCGGAGCCGTTACAAGTAGGACAGGTTTTTGAAGTGGCACCTTCCGCCATCTTCATTTTCTTTACTTTGATAGTTTTTTGCGTTCCGTTTACCATTTCATCAAGGTTCAGCTTGATTCTGATTCTTAAATTAGAACCTTTCACTTGCTGCCGGCCACCACCACCGCCGAATCCTCCGAAACCACCGCCGCCGAAAATATCTCCAAACTGGCTGAAAATATCTTCCATATTCATTCCGCCGCCAAAACCGCCACCGAAGCCGCCGTTTCCACCAACTCCTGCATGGCCGTACTGATCATATCTTGCACGTTTTTGATCGTCACTTAATACTTCGTAAGCTTCTGCTGCTTCTTTGAATCTTTCTTCAGCTTCCTTATCACCCGGATTTTTATCAGGATGATATTTGATAGCCATTTTACGGTATGCTTTTTTTATTTCTTCGGTTGATGCAGATTTACTGATCTCTAGAACCTCGTAATAATCTCTTTTTGACATGTCTTTTATAATTGATTATTGATAAATGAAGCTTATTGCCTAAAGCGTATTGCTTATAGCATTTATCATTTATTAATATTAATTACCAGTAACTACTTTAGCAAAACGGATTACTTTATCACCTAAAGTATATCCGGTTTCGATTACATCTACAATTTTACCTTTTAAGTCTTCTGAAGGGGCAGGAATTTGAGTAATAGCCTCATGGAAATCTACATTAAAACTGTCTCCGGTTTTTACTTCCATTGGTTTCAAACCTTTTTCCGTCAGTTTATTTTTGAATTTATTGTAGATTAATTCAACGCCTTGCAGATCGGCAGGATTCCCGTTTTTAGCGATTTCTTTAATGGCTCTTTCAAAATCATCCAAAACTCCAAGCATAGAAACCATCATGTCCTGATTCGCATATTGGAAAAACTCCATTTTTTCTTTTGAAGTTCTTTTTTTATAGTTTTCGAACTCAGCGTACAATCTGATGTAACGGTCTTTTTCTTCTGCCAAAAGTTCCTCTGCAGACGGTGTAGCTGTCACATTTTCCTCAGACATTTCTTCGTTCTGAATATTTGTATCTTCCTGATTATTGATGCTTTCTTCGTTAATATCCTGATTTTCCATAATTCAATATTTATTTTCATTATTGTTTGACAAAGAGTCTGCCAAAGAAAAAAGTGAGACATTTAGGCAGGAATTTATTAAATAACTAAACTACCAATCTTCAATTTTTTAGAAGCTATTCCCGCTATTCACTCATACTCCTCGTGCAGTAAGTAGCTTTTCTGCCGGTCCTGCTGCAGGGTAACGGTTTCTATCGGGGCTATGAAGGGATCCTGTTGAAAAAATTGCCCTCTTCTACACAAAAAAGGAAATTTTTGCCTCTATTTGCCATTGTACAAAAACGTACTGAGATAAGCTTTAAAATTATTCTCCAAAAAACGTCTGATATAAAAGATAAAGATTTAAAATAATAATAATGAACGAGATAATCCAAACACAAACTTTCATGAAAGGTTTATTTACAAATTCGCCCATTTTTGCCTTGTCACTCGTAAACATAACTAATGGAACAACCGCAAAACTCAACTGCATAGATAAAATAACCTGACTTAAAACCAACAGTTCTGTGGTTCCTTTTTCTCCATATAGTATAGCGACAATCAAAGCCGGAATTACAGCAATCAGTCGGGTAATTAAACGTCTCAGCCAAGGTTTTAGTTTGATATTCAAAAAACCTTCCATTACGATTTGCCCGGCTAAAGTTCCCGTCAGCGTTGAGTTTTGACCTGATGCCAGTAATGCGACGGCAAAAGCAATACTTGCCATAGAGGCTCCTAAAATTGGAGTCAGCATTTTGTATGCATCATGAATGTCTGCGACATGTTTGTTTCCTGTTGTGTGGAAAGTTGCCGCTGCGAGAATTAAAATAGCTCCATTAATGAAAAAAGCAAGCATCAAAGAGACAGTGCTATCTAAAGTTGCAAATTTTATCGCTTCTTTTTTACCTTCTCTGTCGCGAGTATAGTCCCGGGTCTGTACAATGCTGCTGTGTAAGTACAAATTGTGAGGCATTACTGTTGCACCTAAAATTCCGATAGCAATATAAAGCATTGCCGGATTTTGAATGATTTCTTTTTGAGGAACCAGCCCTCCTAAAATTTCATTAAAAGCAGGTTGAGAAATAACTATTTCATAAATGAAACAAGCCAGAATAATGAAAATTAAACCTCCAACGATACTCTCGATCCATCTGAAGCCTTTTGCCTGTAATAAAAGAATAACTAAGACATCTACTGTAGTTATTACAATTCCCCAAGTCAAAGGAATGTGAAAAAGCAGGTTTAATGCAATCGCTGATCCGATAACTTCAGCGAGATCACAGGCGGCGATGGCGATTTCACAAAAAATCCAAAGAATAAAATTAGTAGTAGGGCTAAAATGATCTCTACAGGCCTGAGCCAAATCTCTTTCAGCTACCACACCCAGCTTTACGGACAAATGCTGCAAAACCATCGCGAAAATATTTGAAATTAAAATAACTGAAAGTAAAGTGTACCCAAACTGAGCACCTCCGGCAATATCTGTTGCCCAGTTTCCCGGGTCCATATATCCTACTGCAATCATCAGGCCCGGCCCGGCAAAGGCAAGATATTTTCTCCAAAAACTTCCGTTTTTAGGAACTTTTATTGATGAATAAACCTCTGATAAAGAATGTGACGTTTTATCTTTACGCCAAGCGCTTTTTAAATTAAAATTCATAAATGTTAGAAATGACTAACAAATTTAATTAAATAAATGTAAATATAACATGATGAAACAAAAAAAATCCCGAAAAGTAATTTTCGGGAATAAATTTTTATTTGTTCTAAGACTTATTTAGCGAATCTTACAGACATTTTTCTGTCAACTGCCCTTTCTTCATTAGTAGCCTTAGCATCTACAGTAGCAAATTTACTTCCATATCCTTCTGCTCCCAACACTTGAGAACCAACTCCTTGTTTATCCAGCCAGCCTTTAATGAAATTAGCTCTGTCACCGGAAAGCTTTATGTTTTTAGCTTCATCTCCTGTTTTATCAGTATATCCACCGATTTTGATTTTTGCATCCGGATAAGCTTTTAAAATAGCCACTAAATTTTGTAACTGACCTTCAGATCCTGCTTCTAATTCACTTGCACTTCCAATTTTGAAGTTTACATGGTCAAAATCATACCATTTATCTTTCAAAGCACTGTCATCTGCAGCATTCTTGTAATCACCGGATTTTAGGAAAGTAATCATCTGATCTTCCATTCCTCCTCTGTAACCTTTAAGAGCTGTTCCGTTTAAGTCGATATTTTCATCCACTTTAGACGTTGTTGCTGTTGCTCCCGTGTCACTGACAACTGCTGCTGTATCACTTGAAACTGTTGTAGAATCAGTGGTTGAAGCTGGTGTTGTCGTATTTTTATTTTTCTCACATTGCTTCCAAAGGAAATATCCTGCTGCAAGCAATAATAGAAGCGGAAGAAGCCATTTCCAGATAGAACTGCCACCCTTATTAGTATCCCTGTCAGGGAAAGTTCCTGTAGGAGTTGTACTTCTCGTAACTTCGATTTTTGGTTCTTCCTGAACCGTTTTCTTTATTGTATCATTATCATTGTCAAACTTGTATCCTTTAGCCCAATCTCCAAAATTTAATGAAGCTAAAGACAATCCTGCAGGTAATAAAGTAGAAATAATTCCTTTCTGATCACTTAACAGACTTGAAATTCCTGATTTGTCTAAATTATTATCAGCGGCATACTTTCCGATAGTTCCTATTGTAGCTCCTGTAACTAAGTTTAGTAAGGAGCTTGATGAATTATTACTAATTCCGGCAAACGTAGCTATCGTATTTACTAATCCACCAAGTTTGTCACCAAAAATTGAGGACAAAAGAGTAGAAATAATAGAGTTATTAGAAGAACCTCCTAATAAGTTCCCTAAAATTCCACTAGACGAGGCATTGGTAATAGCATCCAAAACTCCGGGATTATCCGAATTGTTTGCTAATCCTCCCACAACAGCAGGCAGTAGCCCTCCTATTGCTTTTGAAATACCTGACTCACTTTCTCCAAGCTGAGACGCAGCCTGAGTTACCAATGCGGGACCTAACTGTCCTTTAATTAAATCAATAACATTTAATGACATAATAAATTTATTTTAAGATTAATGTTGACATAAAATTAAACAAAAAATAGTCCAAATATCATTTTTAAAAAAAAATCTTTAAAAATTACGTGAATTTTTAAAGATCTGTTAATTTATTGAGGTGGATTTTAATAAGCTTTTGCAAATAAAACCCGTCTTTTTGAAGGTTTTCCTGAAATTAGAGATACCCCTTCTTCGATATCATCATCTAAAGGAATACATCTGATAGTTGCCTTTGTTTCATTCTTGATTTGTTCTTCTTCTTCGGCAGTTCCATCCCAATGAGCATAGATGAAACCTCCTTTTTCTTCTAAAACTTTTTTAAATTCTTCATAAGTGTCAACCTTTGTACGATTTTCCTTTCTAAAGTTAAACGCTTTTTGATACATATCTTTCTGAATTGTTTTCAATAATTCATCGATATAAGAATCTAAACCTTCAATAGAATGAGTTTCTTTCGTTAAATTGTCTCTTCTTGCAATTTCTACAGATTTGTTCTCCAAATCTCTTGGTCCCATTGCTATTCTTACAGGGACTCCTTTCAATTCATATTCTGCAAATTTCCAGCCCGGTTTATTTTGGGTATCGTCGTCGAATTTTACTGAAATACCTTTAGCTTTTAATTTCTCCTGAATATCTAGAGCGACTTCGCTGATCTGGTTTAATTGTTCTTCACCTTTAAAAATAGGTACTATCACCACCTGAATCGGAGCCAGAGTAGGAGGCAATACCAATCCTAAATCATCAGAGTGGGTCATAATTAATGCACCCATCAAACGAGTAGACGTCCCCCAAGATGTCGCCCAGGCGTGCTCTATTTTTCCTTCTTTATTGGTGAATTTTACGTCAAATGCTTTTGCGAAATTCTGCCCCAGGAAGTGAGAAGTCCCTGCCTGTAGCGCTTTTCCATCCTGCATTAATGCTTCGATACAATACGTTTCATCGGCTCCTGCAAATCTTTCAGAAGGAGTTTTTAATCCTTGAATGACAGGCATTGCCATAAAGTTTTCTGCAAAATCTGCATATACTTTATTCATTTTTTCTGCTTCTTCTACCGCTTCATCTTTCGTGGCATGAGCAGTGTGGCCTTCCTGCCATAAGAATTCTGCTGTTCTTAAGAAAAGACGTGTTCTCATTTCCCAACGAACCACGTTTGCCCATTGGTTAATTAATATTGGTAGATCTCTATAAGACTGAATCCAGTTTTTATAAGTATTCCAGATAATTGCTTCTGATGTAGGGCGTACAATTAATTCTTCCTCCAATTTTGCTTCAGGATCTACAATAAGTTTTGAAGGGTTGTCTGGATCTGTTTTTAATCTATAGTGTGTTACAACCGCACATTCTTTAGCAAAACCTTCTGCATTTTTTTCCTCAGCTTCAAACAAGCTCTTGGGCACAAAAAGCGGGAAATAAGCATTCACGTGACCAGTTTCTTTGAATTTTTTATCCATTTCGTCACGCATTTTCTCCCAGATTGCATAGCCGTATGGTTTGATAACCATGCATCCTCTTACTCCTGAGTTTTCAGCTAAGTCAGCTTTAACAACCAACTCATTATACCATTTGCTGTAATCTTCGCTTCTTGAGGTTAATTTTGCCATTATTTTTTTTAATTTTTTTAACTTTTCGCTATTATTGTTATCTAAAAATAAAAATCTATTTTTGATAGATTTTTTACGAGTGTTTTTGGTACATTTTTGGTACAGGATGCAAATATAATTTAAATTAAAAATCTTTACGTTATCATGAAAAGAAATATACATAAAAATTTGTTTGGGATGTTAAAATCTAAAGGGATTTTGGCAATATCAAGCGGATTGCTTTTGGTTTCTTGTGGTGCTCAGATGGGTGGGTACAGCGAGAGAGATGGGGTATATTACGACCCTAATAAAGATACCCTGCCTGAAGGAGTGATCATCAATGATGGCGGAAACAGAGTAGGAGAGTATTATGATTATTATCAAAATGATTCTAATCTAATCCAGAATGCTGAAGCGAATTCCAGAGAAAACAGATATGATTCCTGGAATGACTATAACTGGAACGGAACAGCTACAGACTCTGACTGGGGAGCATTTGCAGGTTCTCAAACCAACTATTACGATAACTCTTGGGGATGGGGTTCTCCATGGGGTTGGGGAGGTTGGTATAGCCCTTATTGGGGTATGAACAGAGGCTGGGGCTGGGGTCTTGGTCTTTCATGGGGCTGGGGTGGCTCTTGGGGAATGGGCTGGGGATACTCACCTTATTGGGGTGGTTGGTATGACCCATTCTGGGGTGGTTACGGATATCCTTATTATGGCGGATGGTATGGAGGCGGATACTGGGGTAATGGATATTACAACAGGCCAATCTATAGAAGAAGTGGTATGAACGGAAACACTTATAACGGAGGCTTTGGTAATAGCAATAAAAACTCAATCATCAGAAATAGCGGTTCAGGTTTTAGAAATAATAATGGAACTACTAGCGGAGGATTCAGAAATTCCGGAACTAATGGAGGATACAGACAAAACGGTGGTTTCAGACAAGGAAATGGAAATATGAATGGAACTAGAAACCAATCTTCTGGCGGATTCCGTAGACCAAACAATTATCAACAACAGCCACAACAATCTCAGCCTAGATATGACAATGGCGGGTTTAGAAGTAATGATAGTGGCGGATTCAGAAGTAGCGGCGGCTTCAATGGAGGTGGCGGCGGTTTCAGGAGCGGTGGTTCTTCAGGCGGCGGAATGAGATCCGGCGGTGGAGGCGGTGGCTTCAGAAGATAATCTATATTCTCAAACGTAATAACTATTAAATAATAATGTTAAAAAAATCTTTAGTATTAATGAGTATTTCTGCTGCATTTTTTGCACAGGCTCAGGATGTATCTATAATCAGGAATTCTATTGATGCGTATTCAAGCACTCCGATGGTGGGTTCTTCCAGATTTAATGCAATGGGAGGAGCAAACGGAGCTTTAGGAGGTGATGCAAATTCTTTACTTACAAACCCTGCTGGTTTAGGAGTGGCTATTGCCGGTGAAGTCTCGGGAACATTGTCTATCTCAAACTATAAAAATACAAGCTCATTAGCGGGATCATCAGTTTCATATAATAAAACTCAGGGAGATTTAGGAAATGTTGGAGCAGTAATGACATTTCAACTGATGTCTGAAAGTGCTTGGAAGTTTATCAATGTTGGAGTTAATTTTTCTAATCAATCATTAGATAATTATATTGAAACTCCTGGAAACAGCAATATTATAAATACAGATCTTGATGCTTCTTTTGGAGGACATGCTTACAGCAGAACAGGTTATTTATCTAAAACAAGTTTCGGAGTTGGAGCCAACTATAACAACAGTGTTTATTTTGGTTTAGGTTTAAACTTTTTAAATGCTAATATTGACCAGTGGGATAGTGCTCAGTTTAATTCTAGAACAAGTAATTACAGTGAGATTTTTGATAAAAATGAAACTCCTTTCTCTGAAAGAGCAAATGGTTTCTCGGCTTCATTAGGAGTAATTGGTAAAGTTGGCCCAATGTTCAGATTAGGAGCATCTATTGAAACACCTACATTCTGGGAAATCGACAGAGGTTACAACTTTTATGATGATCCTATCTACGGTGACGATTCAGCAGTTGAGAACAGAAGATTCACTTCACCGCTTAAAGCAAGTGTAAGTGCAGCTTTTGTTCCAAATAAAAACTTCTCATTAGATGTTGACTATACTTTGGGGCTTACAAGACCTAAGTATAAAGAATATAGCGGTGCAGATGTAGAAATTAATAATTTCTTTAAAGATAATTATAAAAACTTATCTGAAGTAAGAGTTGGAGCAGAATACAGACTGAAACAACTGAGATTGAGAGGAGGTTATTCTTATGCTTCAAGCCCAATCGATGCTTTGACGGTAAGTCAGTTTAATAGTGATGGTACTGCATCGGATAAATCTTTTAACAATCTTATTCTAAGTGACAGAAATGCTTTGTCTTTTGGCCTTGGGTATGATTTCGGTTCGTTCTATGTAGATGCAACTTATCAAAATGTATCATCTAAGTATACCAATCCTTTTATGTATGGTATAGTAGACACAGCGAATGGAATTAATTCTGCCTATTATTCATCAGGAAATGTAATTGAAAGTGATTCTTACATTGTTTCAGATGTAAAAAGCATTAGAAATAACTTCTTTCTTACATTGGGATGGAAATTCTAATTTCCAGATTGTGTAATGAGTGATTAAATTGAGGCTCCGAATTTTTAAATTCGGAGCCTTTATATTTTTTGATTTTAATTAATGTGAATGTCCTGCGTGAGGATGGTGATGAAAAAGATGCATGATTAAAGCTAAAGAAACCCCTAAAATAACCAATCCTATTTTCACCCAATCGATATTATGGTTTTTATTGCTTTCAAAAATAATTACAGAAGAGATATGCAGGAAAATTCCTCCTACAATTGCCAAGAAATAAGGCTGTAAATCAGGGTTAAAATAATTTCCTAACAGCATTCCCATTGGTGATGCTAATGCAAATAAAGCAACAATTAATAACGATGGATAAGATGAACCCTTAGATTCTCCTTTCCTGTTAAATAAAAATGCTCCCAAAATGAACGAAATAGGAAGATTGTGAAAAACAATGCCTAAAAGATAGGGTGATAATTCATGTTCTTCATTTGCCAAAGGTATTCCTTCAATAAAAGCATGAACGAAAAGTCCTACCATTAAAGCAACGGGAAGAATATTATGTTCACTGTGATGATGAAAATGTCCGTGTTCGAAACCTTTAGTTAAGGCTTCCAGAATCATTTGCAGTAAGACACCTGCAATCACAAAAATTCCAAGGCTGCTGCCTGCTTCTGAGGTATAAACCTGCGGAAAAACTTCGTTTAAACATATGGTAATTAAAAATCCGGCACTTAAAATCAATAAATTTTTCGCCAATTTCTCTTTTTTACCGAAATGTTTTCCAAGAAATACTCCTGCAATGACACTTAAAATCAGTAAAAGTACTGTTATCATTTTTTCTTAAATAAATTAATGCAACGAAGGGAAGTTTCTTTATTAAATTCATTCAATTGATAATCTCCCCATATTTTTATTCTTTCAAAACCGCATGAGGTTGCATAGGAGTTAATAGCCTCCAAAGTGTGAAGTTTTACCTTTTCAAAGAAATGAAAAGGCTTTCCATCTGCTTCAAAACGAATGTCTTTGATGATGTGCCTGCCTTCAATTTTCTTTAAAATTTTAAACTCAATATTACCACGTGTAATGGTAGATTCCGGTACGATATTTTTTCTTACAAACTCTTCATTCAGATAATCCAGAACAAAAAAACCTCCCGGTTTTAAAGCATTATAGACAGATTGAAAAACTTTTTTATCATCATTTTCATTATCAAAATATCCAAAGCTGGTAAACAGATTGAAAACAGCATCCATAGGATCTGCATCAATTGGGTTTCTCATGTCATGAACATCGAAAAGCAATGTTTGATTTTCAAACTGTTTATCAAATTCTATACTTTGTCTGGAGAGGTCTAATCCCAAAACGTCATATCCTAATTTGTTTAAAAAAACAGAATGTCTTCCTTTTCCGCAAGCAAGGTCAATTATTTTAGAGTTTGGTGGCAGCTCAAGGTCTGCAGTAAGTTTTGTGATGAAGTTTTCCGCTTCTGTATAGTCCCTGTTACTATAAAGCAAATGATAATAAGGTGTATCAAACCAAGATTCAAACCATTCCATAATGCAAAAATAACTAAATTTGTGCGGTAAAAGGCAAAGTATTTTAAACATTGAAAGATTGAAAGATTCGATTGTTGGAAAAAATCGACATCTAATCTTTTAATAATTAATCACTTATGCTTTTAATTATTATATATGGATATAGGAAATTTAGAAATTCAGATAAAAACATTCTTCGGACTGGAGCAGATTTTAGCAGAAGAAATCAAAAAATTGGGCGGGAGAAAAGTGGAAGTTAAAAACCGGGCAGTAAACTGTGAGGGTGATTTAGGATTCCTTTATAAAATTAATTATTCTGCAAGAACAGCCTTAAAAATTTTAGTTCCGATTCATGAGTTTAAAGCTTTTAATCAGCATCAGTTTTATGACAAACTCTTTAAAATGGAGTGGGAGAAGTTTATGGATGTTGATCAGTCATTTGCGATTGATGCGACGGTAAATTCGGAAACATTCAAGCATTCCCAGTTTGTGACATTGAAAATGAAGGATGCGATTGTAGACTATTTTCAGGATAAATTCAAAAGACGCCCGAATGTAGAGCCTAAAAGCCCGGACATCAAATTTCACCTTCACATTGACAGGGAATTGGTGACTATTTCCCTGGATTCTTCAGGCGATCCTTTGTTTAAAAGGGGGTATAGAAAAGAGCAGGGAGAAGCTCCCATCAATGAGGTTTTAGCAAGCGGAATGCTGCAATTGGCAGGTTGGGATGGAAAAGGTAATTTTCTTGACCCAATGTGTGGTTCGGGAACGCTTTTAATTGAAGCTGCAATGATTGCGTTGGATCTTCCGGCTCAGATTTTCAGAAAGAGATTTGCTTTTCAAAACTGGAATAATTATGATGCAGATTTATTTACTAAAATTAAAGAATTCAGAATCAATAGAGTAAGAGAATTTACAGGAAAAATTGTTGGCTACGATATCGATGCAAGAATGCTGAATGCGGCAAGAATGAATATCGAATCGGCTGAAATGGAAGATATAATTGAAGTGAGAAAGCAAAACTTCTTCGATTCTAAAAAAGAACTTTTTCCGTTATTGATGGTCTTTAATCCGCCGTATGATGAGAGAATTTCTATTAATGATGATGATTTTTATAAAAAAATAGGGGACACCTTCAAAACGCATTATCCGAATACTCTGGCTTGGCTGATTTCCTCCGATTTGGAAGCGGTGAAAAAGATTGGCCTTCGCCCGTCAAGAAAAATTAAACTTTTCAATGGAAAGCTGGAAACGAGATTCCTTCAATACGAAATGTATGAGGGAACGAAAAAAATTCATAAACTTGAAGATAAGTAGTATAAAGCCTTCCATCGGAAGGCTTTGATTTTTAATAAATCTGCCTCACCAAAGAGGGGGCAAACCCATATTGTTTTTTAAAAGCATAGGAAAAGTGGGAAAGATCTTCAAAACCGACTTCCATAAAGATATCAGAAGGTTTTTTATTCTTTTCTGACAAATGATAATATGCGAGCTCTAGTCGTTTTTGGGTAAGCCATCGTTGAGGTGTGGTTTGAAAAATTTTCCTGAAATCCCGATTAAAGGTTGATAAACTTCTTCCTGTTAAGTATCCGAATCTTTCCAAAGGCATATTAAACATATAATTCTTTTCCATAAAATTTGCCAGATTAATTTTTCCAGGTTCCTCAAATTCAGCAAGAACCATGTCTATGTTTTTATCAATTTCTCTTAAAATACTTATCGCTTCAGAGATTTTTAATGATGCAATATTTTCGGGAAGAGATTCTTTCAAGTCAAAATAAGGAATCAGAGATGCAATACAACTTTCCAGTAAGGGATGTTTATTAAAACTATAAATTATAGATTCTTCACGGATAATTTTATTTTCAACTTCGATTTTTGAATAAAACTCTTTTAATCGATCTTTATTGAGGTGCATTACGACTGCTTTATGAGGAAGCCCGTCTTTTGGATAATTAATGATTGTTGCTAAATGATTTCTCGGAATCAGAAAAATATCACCGGATTTGAACAAATATGATTTGTCTGCCTGAATAATCTTTGTTTCACCCGATATAAACCAAACCAGCATGTGGAACTCAAAAACCGTTTCAGTTTTAAACAGTTTATCGTCATAAGTGGAAAGTTTAATGTCCGGAGTAATATACTTAATCTGAAAATCCATTTTTTTTCTTAATTATTTAAGATAAATTTAATCAAAACAATTTACCCTATATTGAATTTTAAGCCGATCATTTCTTCGCTTAGTTTCCATAGCCGATCTGCATTTTCTCTGTCAATAGAATAAGGTTGTACACCTCTGATAGTTGAGGGTTCGTCAAATCTATGTTCTATTTGTCCGTTGTCAATTTCTGCAATATCGCAGTTTTCACAATATACTCCGCCAATAGTTTCCAGAAGCGGGCTTGTAGCACACCAAATTGTCGTGGCTGCACCTTGCGGAATAGTTTTCAATTTTGCTTCAACGTCAGGCTTTATTTTTCCGTTTTTATCGTGGGTTCCCATTTGGATATACAAATCGATAGGTTCTTCTCTGCCTAAATCGGTGCCGTATACAGAGCCCGGATGAAGTGAATAAGCTCTTATATTAAAGTTTTTTGCTCTTTCATTTAATGCTACGGCAAAGAGATTGCTTGCGGTTTTTGACTGCCCGTATCCTAGGAGTGTTTTGTATTCTCTATGTTCGAAATTTGGGTCTTCAAAATTAAAAGGTGACATCTGATGCCCGTATGAAGAGACATTAATGACTCTTGTCGTATTTGCTTTTTTTAGAGCCTGCCATAATCTTGCGGTGAGATGAAATTGCCCTAAATAATTGGTTGCCAATTGTGATTCAATTCCTCTGCCGTCTCTTTTCAACGGAACCCACATTATTCCTGCGTTATTAATGAGTAAATCCAAAGTTCTGTTTGAAGAAATGAATTTTTCTGCAAAGACATCAATAGATATAGGATCAATCAGATCTAATTTTTCAATTTCTATATTCTCAATTCCCGAAAGATTTTTCTTCGCCTTTTCAATATCTCTTGCGGGTACGATAACTTTTGCGCCTGCTGAAGTGAGTGTTTTTGTGGTTTCAAGGCCAATTCCGGCATATCCTCCTGTAACAATTGCTGTTTTTCCCGTAAGATCTATTCCTTTAATTACATCTTGACTTGCTGATTGTGCAGTAAACCCTGAATTAACAGGATGCTGTAAATTATTCTGTATCATTTTATTTATTTTAATTTCTAAGACAAAATTAATCTAGCTTTTGTTCATTAATTTTGTTTAAAATGTCAAATTACTTTGCTTAGAATTCGGAAAATTGAAAGTGAATATTTTTCATAATCCATTTAAAATTTTAGAATCTCATAATTTATATTAAACTATTTGCGCATTCTTATTTGAATAAGTAATTTTGATAAATTTTCAATTTGAAGCCTACAATTTCCATCGTCGTTGCTATTTTTAATCGAAAAGATGAACTTTTTGAACTGCTGAATTCCCTTAATTCACAGACTGACAAAGAGTTTGAAATCATAATTGTAGATGATGGTTCTTTCATAGATTTAAAACCTACCATTAGTAATTTTGATTCGATTTTAAATATTACATATTTCCGAAAAGATAATTCGGGACCTGGTTTATCCAGAAATTATGGAGCAAAAAGAGCTGGAAACGAATGGCTTGTCTTCGTAGACAGTGATGTAATTGTAGAGAAAGATTATATTGAAAATATTAAAAAAGACATTCTTACAATTCCTTGTGATGCCTTTGGTGGAGCAGATAAAGCGCATAAAGGCTTCAATCTTATGCAAAAAGCAATTTCCTATTCTATGACGTCGGTTTTCACAACAGGAGGTATTAGAGGAAACAAAAAAGCGGTTTCAAAATTTCAGCCCAGAAGCTTCAATATGGGGGTGAAAAAAGAAATTTTCGATAAGGTAGGAGGTTTTTCAGAAATGAGGATAGGGGAAGATCCGGATTTATCGATGACACTTTGGGAAAATAATTATACAACAGCTTTTTTTGATAATATAGCAGTGTATCATAAACGTAGAGTTGATTTTGGTAAATTCTCAAAACAAGTATATCAATTTGGCTGTGCAAGACCGATTCTTAATCAAAGACATCCAAATTATGTGAAAATTTCCTTTGCTTTTCCCACCCTATTTTTGTTGGGGTATATTATGGGGTTTTTAGAATATTTCATCATAGGAAGAGGGATTATTCTTGCTTTCTACGGATTATATACCTTTTTAGTTTTAGTGCATGCCTTGTTGGTTACTAAAAATATCAGTATTGCAGGAATGGCAGTGATTTCCACTTATATTCAGATGTTTTCTTATGGATATGGTTTTTTAAAATCATGGATTTTGTTGAATATTTTCAAAATGAAACCTGAAGATGCCTTTCCAAAACATTTTCATAAAGATTAAAAAATAAAAGCTGTTGAAATTTTCAGCAGCTTTTATAACAATAATTAGAATATAGAGATGGTTTCATGGTTAAGAATACCTACTTTCAGCATGCATTCTTTCATCTTTTGATACGTTCGTTCGATATCGTGATCAAGACCAATTGAGAATCTGATCAATCCATCGGAAATACCCATTGCTGAGCGTTCTTCTTCCGGAATTTCGGATGATGTTGAGCTTCCAGAGCAAGAAAATAATGTTTTATAAAATCCTAAACTTACGGCTAAGTAACCAAGATTTTCTTTCTGCATCATTTCCATCAATTCGTTTGCTTTATCAGTAGTCTCTGCATCTAATGTCAATAACCCCCCGAATCCGTATTCTTCATGCATCATACTTTTCATTAATTCGTGGTTTTTGTGGGATTTTAATCCCGGATAAGAAACTTTTAGCCCGTCATTTTCGAATCTTTCAGCCAAATACATTGCATTGTGGCTATGTTGTTTCATTCTTATATGAAGTGTTCTGAGATTTTTTAAAATGCTTGCGGAACGGAAACTGTCCATCGTAGGACCTAGAAGCATACAAGCTCCCGTATTTACATTTTTAGTGTCGTTAATGAATTCCTGACTCGCACAATACACTCCGCCGACGGTATCACTGCTTCCGTTAATAAATTTCGTTAAAGAATGAATCACGACATCAGCTCCCAGTAAAGTCGGAGAAATGGAAAGTGGAGAGAATGTATTATCGACGATAAGCTTTACGTTATATTTTTTACCTATTTCAGATAATTTTTTCAAATCGGCTACCTCCAAAAGAGGGTTGCTGACACTTTCACAATAGATAACTTTTGTGTTAGGTTTAATGGCTTTTTCAATCGCCTCAAAATTATTAATATCTAGAAAACTGGTTTCAATATTGAATGGAGGAAGGAAATTTTTCAGAAAAGCATAGGTTCCGCCGTAAATTGTTCTGCTCGAAATAATGTGGTCACCACTTTTGCAAATCTGCATTAAAACAGAAGTGATTGCACCCATTCCTGATGCCGTGACATTGGCTGCTTCTGTGTTTTCCATTTTGGCTAATGCCTGAGAAAGATACAGATTCATTGGGGATGAATGTCTTGAATATAAATAACATCCGTCTGCATTTCCTTCAAATGTATCAAACATGGTCTTTGCAGAAAGAAATGTATATGTAGAACTATCTGAAATTGAGGGGTTAACTCCACCAAATTCGCCAAAATATTGCAAATCCTGAATTTCGTTTGCCGCATTGAAATCTTCCATGATTTTTTTGCTTAAAAATGAATTAATTTCATAATTATAACAATAAAAATCTTAATTATCAGAATATAAATCTATTAATATTCATTTTAATAGAAAAAATGTTTATTATATTTGTTTTTTGCAAACTCTTACCAAAAAAATATCTATGAGCTTTGATGAAATTGACAAAAAACTGCTTCTTTTTTTACAGGAAGATTCTAAACAAACGACTAAAGAATTGTCTTACAAGCTTGGTTTATCGGTAACGGCTGTTTATGAACGTATAAAAAAGCTTGAAAATACAGGTGTAATTTCAAAATATGTTGCGCTTTTGAATAAACATAAAATTGGAAAAGATTTCGTGGTTCTATGCCATGTAAAACTGAGTCAGCATAAAAAAGAATATGTCCTTCAATTTGAAAAAGAAGTGATGAATTTACAGGAAGTAACGGAATGTTTTCATGTAAGCGGTGATTATGATTATATTCTCAAAATCTGTGTGAAAGATATGGCAGATTACAGAAATTTTATGCTGACAAAACTGACGACTTTACAGCATATTGCAAGTACTCACAGTTCATTTATGATTTCTGAGGTAAAAAATACAACCGCAATAGTTCTTTAAATTTTAAACCAAAACTCCGTTTTTAGATAAAATTGGTTCAGGAAGATCTTCTTCACCAATCATTTGGAGCACATCTATTTCGATGGTTCGGCAAATTGACAGCATAGGAACGTCAAACATCAGTCCTGCAAAAGGATTTTCGGAATAATCACCAACCAATTCCATGATAATATAAATCCAGCCTATAATGATACAGAAAGGAATACAGGTCCAGATTCCCCAATCGCCTAATTTTGCAAATTCATTCACCAAACCTAAAGGTAATAAGGTGATGAAAAGAATATTAAAAATAAAAGCTGTACTTGCAAACTGTCTTGGAGAAGGAAATTTTTTGATTCTTTCGGCTTGCCCCTGATAACCGTAGAATTCATTTAAACAAGCCTGAAGCTGTGTTTGATTGAAATCTGTAATGTTTTTTGTATTTTTTAGTTCGTTGATTTCCTTTGCCTGTAATGAAATCAAATATGTGGCAAAGTTTTTATATTCTGATTGTGACCCAAATTCCTCCTGAGAAAGATATTTATGTAAAAAAATAGGAGTCCTTCCGTAATCAGGAAATCCGGCTTTAATCAGCCTGTTGCGTCTTTGATTGATATGATGGAATTTTTCTTCTTCGGTACTGATGTGCTCCCATTCTGTAGGAATCAATAACTGCTCACGAAAGGCGTAGAGCCAGGCGATATGTCGATAAGCAATTTTTTTTCTTCTATCTTCCAAATTATTAATATTTCCGTTTTCTGTATCAAAAGCATACAGCATTGAAACAAATGAACGACTGGAATTCACAATTCCTCCCCAAATTTTTCGGGCTTCCCAAAGCCTGTCGTATGCCTGATTATTTTTAAAGCCGACCAAAAAAGCTTCAGCAGTACCAATCAATGCAACGGGAACCCACGGAATTGTCATCCATTCCCAGTTGAAAAAGTAGAATAGAGTAGCAATCAACGTGCACCATATGGAAATCCAGATTAAATGAAACCCGGATAAATTAAGAACCTGTCTGTAATTGAAGTATTTTGTTGTTATCATGATTTGTGTAAGGAATTAGAGGAAAAGGGATAAGCAAAATAAATACCAACTAAAATATGTTAATAATTGTAATTTTAAATATATCAAGAAAACGAGAAAGGCTGACGATAACCTTTTACCATAATAATTTACCTGAATTTAGTTTTTATACTTAACACAAGTCTACGAAAAATACGATAAAATGTATAAAAAAACCTCTAAAATTTTAGAGGTTTGGTTGTATTAATAATGAAGTAATTCTTCAATTTTCCGACTCAATTTTCCGGCATTTGGAAGCATCTCTTTTTCTAATATTAAATTGATTGGGACTGCTGGTAAATCTAACGAGCCCATGGTTTCCACCGGAGCATCAAGATATTTGAAGCAGTTTCTAGAAATACGGTGTGCGAAAGCTTCTGCGAATGAATTGTTAAGCTGTTCTTCTGTGAGAACAATACATTTTCCGTGGGCTTTTACTCTTTCAAAAACCAATTCTTCATCGAGCGGGATTAATGTTCTCAAATCGATAACTTCAACTCTTCCATTAAAGTTTTTAGCAGCTTCTTTCGCCCAGTAAACTCCCATTCCATAAGTTACAATTAATAAAGTTCTGCCTTTTTCAGTTTCTTGTTTATCGGCTTCAATAATGATTTTTCCTTTTCCAAAAGGTAAAATATAATCTTCAGCCGGCTCAATTGTTTTTGCATCTTCAGTTCCCGGAACCTTGCTCCAATATAAACCTTTATGCTCCAACATCACAACAGGGTTCGGGTCATAATAAGCAGCTTTTATTAAGCCTTTAAAGTCTGCGGCATTACTTGGGTAAGCAATTTTAATACCTTTAATATTAGCTAAAATACTTTCAACACTGCCGCTATGGTAAGGCCCGCCGCCGCCGTAAGCTCCAATCGGAACTCTGATGATATTGCTAACAGGGAATTTTCCCCCGCTTAAATAATTTGATTTTGAAATTTCAGTGATTAACTGGTTGATTCCCGGATAAATATAGTCTGCAAACTGTACTTCAACAATAGGTTTTAAACCCACCGCGCTCATTCCTGTTGTGGAACCGATGATATAAGCTTCCTGAATAGCTGTGTTGAAAACTCTTTTGCTCCCGAATTTTTTCCCTAACGTCACTGTTTCACGAAAAACTCCACCAATTCTTTCTCCTACATCTTGGCCGTAAAGTAAAGCTTCGGGATGCTTCCACATTAATTCCTGGATTGCGTGAATAGCTGCATCTACCATTACAATTTTTTCACCTCCGGCTGGTTCGCGGGTTCCGGCTTCCTCCGTAATTGGAGTCGGTGCAAAAACATGTTGCGTTACAGTTTCAGGTTTTGGATCTTCTGCATTTTGAGCTTTTTGAAAAGCTTCTTCTGCTTCCAGCCTCGCTTTTTTTGTAATTTGTTTTAATAATTCTTCGTCTATTCCGGTCTCAAGCAATTGTTTTCTCAGGATTTCTCCCGGATCTTTTGCTCTGTGTTTTGTTAAATCCTCTTCATCTCTATAAAATTCTCTTCTTACGCCGGAAGTGTGATGGCCAATAAGAACAGTTTTAGCACAAACAACTAAAGGCTTTCTCTCTGATCTTACAAAATCAACAGCCTTTTTCATCACCTCAAAGCTTTCAATGAAATCTGTTCCGTCCACTCTCATTCTTCCCAGACCTGAAAATCCGGCAACAAAATCATAGGCATCACAGGTTCTTGCTTCTTCTTTGGTTACGGAAATTCCCCATTCATTATCCTGTACCAGGAAAATGATTGGAAGCTGATGCAAAGCTGCAAACTGAAGTGCTTCACTCACTTCGCCTTCCGTTACGGAATTATCCCCAAGACTACAAACAACAACAGGATTGTTTTCAAATTGTTGTAATTCAAAATCCTGAATGTATTTTATCCCCTGGGCAACTCCCGTTGTAGGAATGGTCTGCATTCCTGTTGCAGAACTTTGATGGATAATTTTTGGTTTGTTTTCGTCTCTGCTTGAAGGGTGGGAATAATAGGATCTGCCTCCGGAAAAAGGATCGTCAGCTTTTGCCAATAGCTGAAGCATCAATTGATAAGGTTCAAAACCAATGCCCAGAAGAATGCTCTCGTCTCTGTAATAGGGAGACACCCAATCCTCTTTTTTCAACTGATAAGCTGTAGCCAGCTGAATTGCTTCGTGGCCTCTTGATGTACTATGAACATATTTACAAACATTTCTGTTTTCTTCATAGATATCTGCCATAGCTTTGGCTAGCATCATATGGTTATAAGCTTTTAGTAAAATATCCTGAGAAACTTTTTCGTGAAGTGTATTTTCCATAGAAAGCAAATATACATAAAAAAACAAAATACTAACACTCGTTAGTGTTTGCCGATAATTTGATGATAATCAGCTTGATTTATTTAAAATATACTATTGGAATACAAAAATAGGTTACAAAAAATATATACTGTAACTCACGATGATTTATAAAACTAATTTCAAAAGACAAAAAATTAAATTAACTTTACATTCTCTTTTTTAATAAAAGCTAGGAAAAATACATGTATTTAGTTTTTGACACAGAAACCACTGGTTTACCAAAGAATTTTAACGCTCCGCTTTCAGACTCAGACAACTGGCCAAGAATGGTTCAAATTGCCTGGCAGTTGCACGATGATGACGGGACATTGATTGAAAATCAGGATTATATTATAAAACCCGAAGGATATGATATTCCCTTCAATGCCGCGAGAATTCACGGAATTACTACTAAAATTGCGAATGAAGAAGGTCGTGATTTAGAAGAGATTCTAAAAGAATTTTCAAAAGTTTTAGAAAAAGTACGGGTCGTTTCCGGACACAATGTTGAGTTTGATTATAATATCGTTGGAGCAGAATTTTACCGAAAAAATATACACGATAATCTTCAGGAGAAGCCAAGAGCTGATACCATGATTTTGGGAACGGATTTTTGTCAGCTTGGAGGTGGTCGTGGAGGAAGATTCAAACCTCCGAAATTGGAAGAACTTTACGAAAAATTGTATGGGCATAAATTTGATGAGGCACACAATGCTGCGGCCGATGTCAATGCAACTGCTCAGGTTTTCTTCGAAATGATGAGAATTGGAGTGATTCCGGCTGAAGTTTTAAAAATTTCAGAAGATCAGCTTACTTATTTTAAAACGCTTTATCCTGATCCGATAAAACCTTTCGGGATTGTTATCAGAAGACAGGTTGCGGATTTCAATAATAAGAAAAAGCAAAATGATTTCGGAAGTATTGATGAAATTGATTTAGGAAAATATTTCAATTTCAACAATCACAGTGTTTTTTCAACGTTGATGGCCACTTCCAGTATTTCAGATTTGATAAAAAGAGCCTCCGATGATAATTTCCCGGCTGTCGGAATGGTAGATTTGGGAAATATGATGGGAACTTTCAAATTCGTTTCTGCGGTTGAAGGTGCAAATGGAGATCGAGCGAAAAAATATAAAGAATATTTAGCAAAAAAACAGGAAGCAGAAGAAAACGGAACAGAATTTAATGAAACTGAACCTGTTTCTGAACCTTTAATTCCCGTTGTAGGTTGTGAATTTTATATTTCTGACCGTTATGAACAGAAGCAGTTTACCAAAGATGATCCCGATAGAAGAACGCAGGTTGTTCTTTTGGCGAAAGATTTTAATGGATATAAAAATTTAGCGAAACTTTCGAGTATAGGATTTTTGAAAGGTTTTTATTTTGGAGTTCCGAGAATTAGCCGAGAATTGATTGCTGAATATAAAGAAGGGCTTATTGCCTTAACGTCTGGAATAAACGGAGATATACCTGATGCGATCCTCAATACGGGGGAACAAAAAGGGGAAGAGCTTTTCAGATGGTGGAAAGATACTTTTAAGGATGATTTTTATGTTCAGCTTCAAAATCATCAACTTCCTGAAGAAGAGCATTTAAATGATGTTTTATTGCATTTTGCAGATAAATATAATGTCAAAATTTTAGCTCAGAACGAAACCTATTATACCAATAAGGATGATTCTAACATTCAGGATATTGTAAGCTGTATTAAAGATGGGGAAAAGCTGGCAACTCCCGTAGGGAAGGGGTTTGGTAAAAGAAGAGGCCTTGCGACAGGGGAATATTATATTAAAAATTCTGATGAAATAAAAGAAACGTTTTTAGCGTATCCTGATGCTTTTGAAGCGTACGAAGAATTTACGGCAAAATTTAAACCTTATACTTTAAAAAGAGATGTACTCCTTCCTAAGTTTGATATTCCTGAGGAATTTATTCATGCTGAAGATGAGATAGACGGAGGAAAGCGTGGGGAAATGGCATATCTGACTCATCTGACGTATGAAGGAGCGAAAAAAAGGTATGGGGATGCCGGAATTACAGATGAAATTAAAGAACGCCTTGATTTCGAACTGGATGTAATTGCGAATACAGGATATCCCGGTTATTTCCTGATTGTGCAGGATTTCTGTAATGAAGCCCGGAAAATGGGTGTTTGGGTTGGGCCTGGGCGTGGTTCTGCGGCGGGTTCCGCAGTAGCCTATACTATCGGAATTACTAATGTTGACCCTATTAAATATGATCTCCTTTTTGAGAGATTCCTGAATCCTGAAAGGGTTTCCATGCCTGATATTGATATTGACTTTGATGATGAAGGTCGAGACAAAATTATCAAATGGGTAATTGAAAAATATGGACAAAGCCAGGTCGCACAAATCATTACTTATTCGGTTCTTGGTGGAAAATCAGCGATAAAAGATGCAGGGCGGGTTTTAGATGTTCCGATTCCTGATACCAATAATATTGCTAAGCTTATTCCTTCCACACCGGGGATGAATATTGCGAAGGCTCTGGCAAAGTATGATAAATTAAAGCCTGAAGAACAGATGCTTGTTGATGAGATGAGATATGTTCTTGATAGCCCTGACGATCATCGCCACAGTGTATTGGCAAGTGCTAAAAAAATGGAAGGGTGCATCAGAAATACAGGGATTCACGCTTGTGGAGTTATTATAACGCCTGAAGATGTGAGTAATCTGGTTCCGGTGACTATTGCTGCAAAAGATGCCGATATTTTAGTATCGCAGTTTGATAACTCGGTAGCGGAAAGTGCAGGGCTTCTTAAAATGGATTTCCTTGGTCTTCGTACGCTGACAATTATTAAAGATGCTTTAAAATTAATTAAGCAAAGACATAATATTGATATTGATCCGGATCTAATTCCATTGGATGATACGAAAACATATCAGTTATTTAAAGAAGGAAGAACAGTCGGTATTTTTCAATATGAAAGTCCGGGAATGCAAAAGTATATGAGAGAGCTAAAACCGACGGTTTTTGCCGATCTTATTGCCATGAATGCTCTTTATCGCCCGGGTCCTATTAAATATATTCCAAACTTTATCAACAGAAAACACGGAATTGAAGAAATTGTCTACGATTTACCTGAAACTGAAGAATATTTAAAAGAAACCTACGGGATTACCGTTTATCAGGAGCAGGTAATGCTTTTATCACAGAAATTGGCGAATTTTACAAAAGGTGAAGCCGATACATTGAGAAAAGCGATGGGTAAAAAACAGATCGATGTTCTTAATAAAATGTACCCTAAATTCATTGAAGGCGGTAAGAAAAACAATCTTGATGAAGATAGATTAAATAAAATATGGAATGACTGGAAGGCCTTTGCAGAATATGCCTTTAATAAATCTCACTCGACTTGTTATGCATTAATTGCTTATCAGACTGCGTATCTGAAAGCCAATTATCCTGCTGAATATATGGCAAGCGTAATGAGTAATAACATTAACAATACAGATTCAATTACCATGTTTATGGAAGATTGTAAAAGTATCGGAGTTGATGTTTTAGGTCCGGATGTGAACGAATCTCAATATAAATTCTCTGTAAACGAAAAAGGTCAGATCCGTTTTGGTTTAGGAGCAATTAAAGGAATCGGGGAGGGGCCGAGTGAAGCGATTACAAGAGAAAAAGCAAATGGAAGGTTCAAAAATATTTATGATTTTTTTGAAAGAATTTTACCTTCCCAAATGAATAAAAGAGTGGCGGAAAGTCTAGTGCTGGCAGGAGCTTTCGATGAATTGGATTCTTATCACAGAGGCCAGTACTTTGATATTGATATGGCTGGAAGAACAAACCTCGAAAGGTTGATCAGATACGGACAAAGCTTCCAGGAAAGTAAAAATGAAATGGAGCATTCTCTTTTTGCAGATTTTGCTGAGGAAGTGCAAATTGAACAGCCCAAGTTACTTCCTTGTCCGGAATGGCCAAATATGCATAAATTGAACAAAGAAAAAGAAATTATTGGTTTCTATCTTTCTGCCCACCCGCTTGATGAATTTAAATATCAATTCCAGTTTATGCAGGGGCAGCTTTCAAAACAGCAGGTTTTGGAAAAGGAGGAAGATGGTAAAGCGGTTATAGATGAAGTTCCGATTCTCGAACAGGAGTCTCAGGACGAGATTGCTGATTTGACAGAAATTGTTTCTGATGAAATTTTAGCAGGGGAGGAAGAAATCATTGAAGAGGTAAAGAAAAAAGCAGAGCCAAAAGGTAACTTTTTATTCTTAAATCTTGATGAGGTAGATGCTTATAAAGAGCAGGCTTTTTCTAATAAACAGGAAGAATTGTTTGAAGAGAAGAAAAAAGACTGGAAAACTCTTCAAAAAGAAAGAGAGAACGGAGGAGCTGGAAAAGAGTATACAGTAGCAGGCCTTATCACGGAATATAGGGTTCAGGACGGATTCCGAAGTGGAGAAAAGGTTGCTTTTGTGACATTGGAGGACTATTCAGGGTCGTATTCTTTCAGGTTAGGAGATAGGGATTATATGAGACTGAAGGAAAAACTTGAAGTTCAGAGGTTTGTTATTTTTAAGATTAAATTTGCTCAGGTAAAAGATGGACGGGTTTTTGTGAATGTAAATGATGTGATTGAGCTTCAGGAGGCTTTTGAAAGGTTTGCAAAAAGTATTTCTCTGGTGATGGACGTGATGGATGTGCGGGCGGAGGATTTAACGTTTTTCAGAAGTGTGCTTGAGAGAAATCAGGGAAATCAGAAGTTAAAGTTTTTTATAAAGAATATTGAAGATGATTCTCATATAGAAGTACAATCTATGAAACATTCCGTAAACCTCAGCGGAGAATTAATTAAAGATATTCAATTGTTAAAAAAATATGAATTTTATTTGAATTAAATTTAAACATAATTGCATAATATATAAAAAGCAGCAAAATTTGCTGCTTTTTTTGTTTTTTAATTAATGTAAAAGAAGGTAAATAATTATTTGATTTTTAAAAAAAATAAATTTTATATGCGGTATATTTAATAATTTGCTAAATTAGATCCGAATTTTAAATTTTTATTTATGAAGAAACTTTTACTTACGTGCCTAACAGTGTTATTGGCTACGGTTATGAATGCCCAAATTAATTTGGGTGTAGGTAGTACAACAAAAGGTATAGCGCCTATTAGTACTTATTATGGTTATTCTTATGTGCAACAAATTTTTCCTAAATCTGAGATTAATGCAGATGCCGCTGGAAATATTACCGGATTAAAATTTTATTTGGGTGCATCGGCAACCCTTACTAATTCTTCGGATTGGGTAATTTATTTAGGACATACTACAAAGACTTCTTTTAGTTCCAATACCGATTGGATTCCTTTGGGTGATCTTACTCAGGTTTACTCAGGGGCTGTTACCAATAATTCGGGGGTTGTAGAAATTACTTTAACTACACCATTCGCATATAATAATACAGATAATCTGGTAATAGCAGCTGAAGAAAACGCTTCAGGTTATGATTCTAATGGAAGTGGTGAAGCTTTTTATGTATATACTACTTCATCTAACAGATCTATTTATTATAGAAGTGATACTGTTAATCCGGATCCTGCAAGTCCTCCCACAGCTGGTGATAGAAACGGATATAACTCTTCAGTGACAATTGTAGGGTTAACTCCTAGTACTTTACCTGCCTGCCCGAATGTGTCTGCGCCGGCTACTAATGCCACTGGAGTAGCTATAGCTCCTAGTATAACTTGGTCAGCAGTATCTGGTGCTACTGGTTACAGACTTTCTGTAGGTACTACGTCAGGAGGTACAGATATTATGAATAATGTTGATTTGGGAAATGTAACTACATATTCAATTACTCCAAACTTGCAGTACGGAACTCAATATTATTATAAATTGACTGCCTATAATACTTCGGGAAGCTCATCAGGATGTTCAGAACGTTCTTTCACTACATTGAATATTCCTTGTCCTTCAGTTAGTACACCTTCGCAAGGGCAAGCGGGAGTTTCTTTAACTCCGACTTTCCAATGGGCGGCAGTACCAGATGCAACAGGATATAAACTTTCAATAGGTACTACTGCAGGTGGTACGGACGTATTAAATAATCAGGATTTAGGAAACGTTACAAGTTATACTTTAACCACTCCATTAAGTGCATCAACAGTTTATTATTATACTTTAAATTCATATAATAGCACAACAGCTTCATCATCATGTAGTGAAAGGAATTTTTCTACAATTTGTACAACAGTTGCCAATGTGCCATATAGCCAAGATTTTGAGAGTGCTATAGTTCCGGGTTTACCTTCTTGTACAAGTAATGAAAATGCAGGAACAGGTAATGATTGGGTGACAACAAATAATAATGGATATGGATTTACTACTAAGGCACTAACCTATAAATGGAATTCAACAAATGCGGCAAATGCATGGTTCTATACCCAAGGTATTAATCTTGTAGCAGGTACCCAGTATACCATTACTTATAAATACGGAGGAACAGGAACTACATTTGTTGAAAAATTAAAAGTTGGTTACGGTACATCAGCTTCATCTTCTGCCATGACTACTATTTTAGCAGATTATCCGAACGTTACTAATAGTACACCAATTACAGAGTCAATTAATTTTACTCCTCCAACCAGTGGTGTTTATTATTTTGGATTCAATTGTTATTCTGCAGTAAACAGGTTTTATCTAAGCATTGATGATATTAATATTACTGAAAGTGCTTTAGCAACTTCTGAAACAGCTTCTGTTAAAAAAGATAATCTTAAAGCTTATCCAAACCCATTTGCTGATGATTTAAATATTTCAGATATTTCTAATGTGAAGTCTATTTCTGTACTTGATATTTCAGGAAGAGTGGTGAGAACTATTGACAAACCTTCTTCAACTCTTCATTTAGGAGATTTGAAACAGGGAATGTATTTAGTTTCCTTAGAAATGAAAGATGGTTCTAAACAAGTTATTAAAGCAATTAAGAAATAATATTTAAGTGAAATTTTAAAATGAAGCGACCGTTATGGTCGCTTTTTTTTATGTGTTGTGATTAAGGCTATAATTAAATGGTTTTTTTGAAATTTAATCTTTTGCAGGGTTTATTTAATGCTGAATAGAGCTTTTGAATGAATTTTATCTGTTTAATGCCTGAAAGCAAGAAATAATATTGGTATAAAGAACTTAAATATTAAAGATTATTTTAGAAAAATAGTTAAATTGTTATTTTATTTATAAAAAAAATAAAAAAAATATAAATTATATGTAATAAATTATTACTTTTATCTCCTGAATTTTAAATTTTGTTATTTTATGAAAAAATTTCTACTGGCGTGCATGCTGGCTCTTGGTATAGGAGCCTCCGCACAATTGCAATTAGGAAGTGGAACTTCTACTTCCCCAACTACTGTACCCGCACCTTGGAGTGACTATTACAAATTTTCTTATACTCAGCAGATTATTAAAAAATCCGAGCTGAATACCAATGCCGGTAATATTACGGGATTAAAATTTTATTTAGGAAGTAATAGAACTTTATTAAACTCAAATGAAATTGTGGTTTATTTAGGCCATGTATCTACAGATTCTTTTGCAACAACGACCTCTTGGGTACCTGCCTCTTCGATGACTCAGGTGTTTTCTGGAGCGGTTACAAATAACAATGGTGTTGTAGAGGTTGTATTTACCACACCATTTGCCTACAATAATGTTGATAATTTAGTCGTAGCTATTGATGAAAATAAAGATGGTTATGATACGGTAGATCCGGACGGAATCGAATATTTTTATAAATATACTGCAACGACATCAAACTCTATTTTATATTACAGAAATGATACTACCAATCCGGATCCTGCAAACGCTACTATTACAGGAACAAGAGCTAGTTCCAGATCTGTTATGCAGATTTTGGGGTTAACGCCTGCAACTCCTCCTACCTGTAGTACAATATCTGCTCCTACAGCCGGTGCGACTGCGGTGTCTGTAACGCCTACATTTACATGGGCAGCGGCAGATGGGGCTACTTCTTATCTTGTAAGCCTTGGAAGCACTCCGGGAGGAACGGATGTAATGAATAATGTAGATGTAGGAGGTGTAACTACTTATACATTGCCTGCTGCATCGCAACTTGCTTACCTTACGAGCTATTATTTGACAGTATCACCCAAAAATGGTGCCGGTGTAGCTACAGGATGTACGGAAAGAACGTTTACAACCAGAAATATTCCATGTCCTACAATCTCAGCACCATCCGCTGCCGCAACTGGAGTTTCTATCAATCCTACATTTACTTGGACAGCAGTTCCGGGTGCAACAGGATATAAAATTTCAATAGGTACCACAGCAGGAGGAACAGATATTTTAAATAATTCTGATTTAGGGAATGTAACCACTTATACTTACAATACAGCATTAAACTATAATACTAAATATTATTATACGATTAATGCATATAATGCAACTGTTGCTTCTTCAAGTTGTAATGAGAGAAACTTTACGACTACACCTTTGTGCCCTTCAGTCTCAGCACCATCCGCTGCCGCAACTGGTGTTTCTGTCAACCCTGTATTTACCTGGACAGCAGTTCCGGGTGCAACAGGATATAAAATTTCAATAGGTACCACAGCGGGAGGTACGGATATCTTGAATGCATTTGACTTGGGTAATGTAACGACCTATACTCACAATACGGCATTAAATTATAATACTAAATATTATTATACAATAATTGCGTATACACCAACTCAAACTGGTACAGCCTGTACAGAAAGAAACTTTACGACTGCCACTTTATGTCCTTCGGTTTCTGCGCCAACGTCTGCTGCAACTAATGTTTCTATAACCCCGACAATCACATGGACAACAGTTTCCGGAGCTACAGGTTACAGAATCTCCATGGGAACCACAGCGGGAGGAACAGATATTATGAATAATGTTGATGTAGGTAACGTAACCACCTATACAATTGCTACACCTTTAGCATTTAGTACAAAATATTACTATACAGTTAATGGTTATAGCGGAGCATTATCAAGCACAGGATGTTCAGAGAGAAACTTTACAACTCAGGGAGCATGTCCTTTTGTGACTTATCCTGCAGCTGCAGCAACTCTTCAGCCTATACAGCCAACGATTCAGTGGAATGCCATTGCAACTGCAACTTCTTATAGTTTAACAGTTGGGACTACATCGGGAGGTTCAGATATTATGGATAATGTAAATGTGGGTAATGTGACTTCATATACATTTGCCACACCGTTAACATTAGGAACAAAATATTACTATAAAGTAAATTCTAATACGTCATCAGCATGTGCAGAAAGAACATTTACTGTGAATACTGTTGCTGCACCTGTAAATGATAATTGTTCAGGAGCATTGGTGGCATCATCTTTACCTTATACATATACACAGACAGATGGAGCGGGATCTACAAACGGAACAGGGTTCATTACAGCTTGTACAGGAGGAACGAATGATGGAGTGTGGTTTAAATTTACAGGAGATGGGGGAAATATTACTGTAAAAGCGACTACGGCTACATCTTGGGATCATAGAGTAACTGTATATGCCGGTACTTGTGGTGCTCTTACTTGCGTGGGTACTGCTGATGCAACGACAGGAAGTGTAGAAACACTTAGTTTTGATTCAGTAGCCGGAACAGAATATCTGGTGAATGTATCATATTATAGTGGAAGTACTGATTCGGCGGAGGGTAACTTTACTTTAAATATTACATCAAATATAGTATTAGGAACTTCAGATGTACAGACCCAAAAGGCTAAAGACGTTAAGGTTTATCCAAATCCATTTGTAGATGACTTGAATATTTCTGATATATCTAATGTAAGATCTATTTCAGTTATTGATATTTCCGGAAGATTGGTGAAAACTATTGATAAGCCTTCTTCAACTCTTCATTTAGGAGATTTAAAACAGGGAATGTATTTAGTTGCACTGGAAATGAAAGATGGTTCTAGACAAGTTATTAAGACAATTAAAAGATAAGGAGTAAATAAATTTTATTCAAAACTGAAGAATAGCGGCTAAAATTTTAGCCGCTATTCTTATTGTTAATTTTACTAACAATATTCATATTTATATTGTCATTTTATTACTAATTTAGTAATACACCAAATAGTACTATTATGAGAAAAATTCTACTTTTATGCTTATTAATGGTAAGCATGACATTATCTGCTCAAATCAGCTTGGGCGTAGGAAGTACCAATGTTGGCCCGGCGCCAATCAGCAGTTATTACGGTTATTCGTATGTGCAGCAAATTTTTACAAAGCAGGAAATCAATGCTTCTGCAGCAGGAAATATTACAGGATTAAAATTTTACCTAGATTCTTCAGCAAGTCTTGCCAATTCTTCAAACTGGACTGTCTATGTAGGCCACACTTCAAAAACAAATTTCACATCAGATAATGACTGGGTGCCTTCCGTCCAGATGACACAGGTTTTTTCAGGAACTGTAGTAAATATGAATGGCGTAGTACAGATTACTTTTACCACTCCTTTTGCTTATAACAATACAGATAATCTGGTTGTAGCTGCTAAGGAAAGTGATTCTGATTATGATGGTGGTTCAGAAGCGTTTTATGTCTATGATTCCTCGCCTGGTTCAAGCCTTTATTTTAGAAGTGACTTTACAAATCCGAATCTGGCAGCTCCGCCTTTTGGAAATTTAAATGATGAAAAATCTGTAATCACAATTGATGGTTTGACGGCTAATATTACTCCGGCATGTCCTACAGTGACGTATCCTGGGAATAATTCAACATTTATACCTGTATCTCCAGATATCATGTGGACATCAGTACAGGGTGCGACAAGTTATAAAATATCGGTAGGAACTACTCTTGGCGGAACAGATGTGGTAAATCAGCAGTCTGTAACTACTAATAATTTTATGCCCTCTACACCATTTAATATGGGAACCTCTTATTATGTAAAAGTGATCGCCGTATCAGCTTCAGGAGAGTCGGTTGGATGTTCTGATGTGAAATTTACCACAACACCACCTATACCGGCAAATGACGACTGTTCATCTGCAACTGTATTAACGGTAAATCCTGATATGGGTTGTGGAAACATTACTTCGGGATATACTTTAGGAGCTTCAGATTCAGGATTGGCTCCGGATCCTTGTAATGGAACTCCGGATGATGATGTTTGGTTTAAATTTGTTGCAACTGCGACAACTCATGTGATTAGTCTTAGCAATATTGTTTCTGTAGGGAATAATGACAGTACCGATACTTATTTCCAAGTCCTAAGTGGTGCCTGTGGATCATTGACAAGTATTTTATGCTCCGATCCTGAGTCTTCACTTGTTAGCGGGCTTACAGTTGGGGATACATATTATGTGAGAGTTTATAGTTATAGCAGTGGTGATTATAGTCAAAGTTTTGATATTTGCGTCGGAACATTACCTCCTCCTCCGGCAAATGATGACTGTTCGGCAGCGTTAGTCGTACCTTCTTTCCCTTATACTTATAATCAGACTGACGGAGCAGGAGCTACCAATAATGCAGGTATGATTACAGTTTGTGTTGACAATGATATGAATGACGGCACATGGTTTAAATTCACAGGAAACGGGAACAATGTAGAGATTACAGTTACGATGCCTCCAGGAAGTACTTTTGATCCCCAGATAGGTGTTTATAGTGGTACTTGTGGCAGTTTGTCATGTGAAGATACCGTAGATGATAGTTATGAAGGAGGCACGGAAACAATTACAATTCCTACCCTTGCAGGAAATACATATTATGTGAATATTGGAAATTACAGCGGTTTTAGTGACGAAATGGAAGATGCATTTACAATTACAATGACCACTGATGCATTGGGTACGTCTGAAGTTTTAACAGATAAAAATACGCTCAAAGTATATCCTAATCCTTTTGCTGAGGTTTTACATATTTCTGATATCAGAGATGTGAAAACAATTTCTGTGACTGATATGTCAGGAAGGTTGTTGAAAACGATTGATAATCCTTCTTCTGAGCTTTATTTAAGCGATTTGAAATCGGGAATGTATATTGTAACCTTATTTATTAAAGATGGGGCTAAGCAAGTGGCTAAAGTAATTAAGAAATAATTACAATTTAGAAAAATTATCTTATTAAAGATTTAGATGTAAAAAAGGAAGGTGGCAGAATTGCCACCTTTTATCGCTTTTATTTATTAGGAACAGGTTGTATGTCTCCTGTATTCATAAGGTCAAAAACAGTAGGGAAGAATGTCACCAGAATAAAATAAATGATGATCATTAATATAACTAAAGAGAAAAGAATAATTACTAAACTGTTCGGTTTGTTTTTCTTTTGTGGTTCCATGATTTTGTGGTATTTAGTGAATAGGTTAAACGTATTTAAAATTATTAAGCTAATTTCTTGCCACACTGTTTACAATATCTCGCATCATCATCAATATCTTCATTTCCGCATCGTTCACAGACTTTTTCCAGGTTCTGTCTTTTGTTTCTCATCTCGGCGGTTACGATTCCTGTAGGAACAGCAATAATGGAATAACCTGCCAGCATCAATACAACTGCGAAAAATTTTCCCAAAGGGGTAATTGGCGAGACATCTCCGTAACCAACGGTTGTTACCGTAACTACCGCCCAGTAAATGGATTGTGGAATAGTTTCAAATCCTTCTCTGCCGCCTTCTACCATAAACATCAAAGAACCAACAATTACAGAGAATATAATTAAAAATAAAAGAAAAATATAAATTTTCCGGGAACTATTCCTTAGGGCTCTTACAATCACAGCACCATCATTCATAAAATCCAAAAGATTGAAAACTCTGAATACTCTCAGCATTCTCAGCATCCTGAAAATCAGAAAATATTTCGTTACAGGAAAAACAAAGCTTAAATAAAATGGGACAAGTGCCAAAAAATCAATAATTCCGAAAAAACTGAAAATATAATGTTTTTTATTCTTTACAACAACAATTCTTGACCAATATTCGGCTGTAAAAAAGAGAGAGATTATCCATTCCAGAATAATAAATGTGTAATGAAATCTTTTGTCAAGCTTCGGTACACTTTCCATCATGATGATAAAAGTGCTTACAAGAATAAGAGACAATAAAATAATGTCGAATAATTTTCCGAGTCTCGTGTCGGAACGGTAAATGATTCTGTAAAGGTGTCTTTTCCAGAGTGTATCTTCGGGAATGAGGTTGTGCTCTCTTTCCATTTTATTGTTTTTTTAAATTTAACAAATTATCCCTATTTTCGTAACAAACATACAGAATAAAATGACAATAAGCGAGGTAATTTTAAAAATAGAAAAGCGTATCCCATTGCAGCAGGCAGAAGATTTTGATAATGTAGGATTATTGTGCGGAGCACCTAATCGTAATGTGAGCGGAATTTTAGTCTGCCACGATGCTTTGAAGAATGTTGTAGATGAAGCTATTGAAAAGAATTGTAATCTGATAGTATGTTTTCATCCGATTATTTTTTCAGGATTAAAATCTTTAACGGGAAAAAATTATGTTGAAAGAGCAGTTTTGAAAGCAATTGAAAATAAAGTTGCGATATATGCTGTTCATACAGCTTGGGATAATGATTTTTTTGGCGTAAATGCGGGAATTTGTAATCAGTTAGGATTAAAAGATGTAAAAATCCTTCAGCCTAAAAAGAACAATTTGAAACAATTGACCGTTTTTGTCCCAAGAGATTATTCTGAAAAAGTAAAAGAAGCTCTTTTCTCTGCTGGTGCAGGAAGTATTGGTTTTTATGACGAATGTAGTTTTACCCTTAATGGAAATGGAACTTTCAGACCAATCGAAGGATCAAGCCCTTTTTCAGGACAACAAAACATACGTGAAAATGCTGATGAAGATATGATTTCTGTGATTTTTGAAGATTATAAACAGGGGCAAATTGTTTCAGCAATGAAATCTGCACATCCTTACGAAGAGGTTGCACACCAGATTTATAGCTTAGATAATGACAATCATCATTCGGGATTGGGAATGTATGGTGAGCTGGAAGAAGAAATGGAGGAGAAGGAATTTTTGAAGTTTGTGAAAGAAAAATTCAACCTGGAAATCATTAAACATTCAGATTTTACCGGGAAAAAAATAAAAAGAGTAGGAGTTTTAGGGGGCTCCGGGGCAAGTGGAATACAGTCTGCCTTATCTAAAAAATGTGATGCCTATCTTACCGGGGATATCAAATATCACGACTATTTTCTGGCAGAATCAAAGATGCTGATTTGCGATATCGGTCATTATGAATCCGAACAATTTGTAACCCAACAATTATTTGAAATTTTATCACAAAAATTTAGTACATTTGCAATTTCAAAATCTTTTGAGAAAACCAACCCCGTAAATTATTTCATTTAAATATGGCAAAAACCACCGATATTTCAGTTGAAGAGAAATTAAGAGCTTTATACGATTTACAGATCATTGATTCTAGATTGGATGAAATCCGAAATACTAGAGGAGAATTGCCAATCGAAGTGGAAGACCTGGAAATCGAGATCGAAGGTCTTGAAAAAAGAGCTGAAAAATTTCTTGCTGATATCAAAGAGCAGGATGATCAGATTAAAACGAAGCATGAAGTAATTAACCATGCAAAATCTTTGATCGAAAAATATAAGGCTCAACAGGATAATGTAAGAAACAACAAAGAGTTTGAAGCTTTAGGAAAAGAAACTGAATATCAAGAACTTGAGATTCAGCTTGCTGAAAAAAGAATTAAAGAATTCGGAGCTAAAATTGCTCACAAAAATGAAACTTTAAGCGAACTTAATACAAAAATCAGTGAGCTTAAAAATCACTTGAAATTTAAGAAAGAAGAACTTGACGGCCTTATTTCTGAAACTCAAAAAGAAGAAGAATATCTGATTGAGCAATCTAAGGAATATGCAGGTAAAATTGACGAGAGATTATTAGCTTCTTATAATAGAATCAGAACAAACTCTCCAAATGGTCTTGCTGTGGTAGGATTAGAAAGAGGAGCTCCAAAAGGTTCATTCTTTACAATTCCGCCTCAAAAGCAAATGGAAATTGCTCAGAGAAAGAAAATTATTATTGATGAGCATTCAGGAAAAATTCTTGTTGATGATGAGTTAGTGATGGAAGAAAATGAGAGAATGAAAACTGTTATTAAATTCTAATTTTTAATTACAATTTTATAAAATATAAAAGCTGTTTCAATTTTTGAAACAGCTTTTTATTTTGTATTATGTTTGTCGTCATTGCGAACAGACCGAAGATCTGTGAATATTCAAAAGCGACGAAGCAATCTTAAAAATAGCCACAAAATTGGTTATTCTACAGAAATCTAAACAGAGCATTTAACACAAAACTTAAATGGTTTTTTCACTACTCTTCGCTCCGTTTAAAATGACAAATACGGCTCAAAATTCGCAATTTGTGTAATTTGTGAAAATATCTGTGTCCATTTGTGTTTAAATGAATTGGTTTTAAAATAAAAAACCGCCTCAACAGAAGCGGTTCATATTTATTCATGATGTTCATACATCTTATTATAGAGATCGATAAACTTCTCTTTAATAGCTTTTCTTTTCAGTTTCAAAGTAGGTGTTAAAAGCCCTCCGTCAATACTCCAGACTTCGGGAGTCAGCTCAATTCTCTTAATTTTTTCCCAGTTTCCAAGATGCTCGTTGATACTGTCAAATTCTTTCTCAATTCTTTCCTTTAATTCTTTGCTTTTTGCAATCTCTTGGGGTGTAGAGCCAATATTTAAATTATTTCTCATTGCCCAGTTTTTTGCAAATTCAAAATCAGGCTGTACCAATGCGCAAGGCATTTTTTCGCCATCTCCTACAACCATAATCTGCTCAATAAATTTTGAAGCTTTTGCCAGATTTTCAATTGTTTGAGGAGCAATATATTTTCCACCTGAAGTTTTGAACATTTCTTTTTTACGGTCGGTAATTTGTAAAAAACCTTCACTGTCGATATGGCCAATATCTCCGGTTTTGAAATATCCGTCTTCGGTAAAAACTTCTTTAGTCATTTCCTCATTTTTAAAGTAAGCTTTAAATATAGAAGGACCTTTCACCGTAATTTCACCATCTTCCTGAATTTTTACCTGTAAATTATCCAAAGGAAGTCCGACTGTTCCGATTTTCATTTTTTCAAAACTGTTTACAGAAATTACAGGTGAAGTTTCTGTCAAACCATAACCTTCCAGAATAGGAATTCCTGCATTTTGGAACATTAAATTCAATCTTGTAGATAAAGCTGCAGAACCTGAAACTAAAGTGATAATTTCACCTCCTAGACCTTCTCTCCACTTTTTGAAGACCAGTTTGTCAGCAATGATTTCCTGTAATCCTGATGGTTTTGATATGGTTTTCTTTTTGGAAATTAAATTCAGTGCCCAGAAGAATATTTTAGATTTTAGACCTCCTGCGGAAGATCCCGTATTATAAATTTTATCATAAACTTTTTCTACTAATCTCGGGACAACACTCATGTAGTGAGGTTTCACTTCTTTTACGTTTTCTCCCATTTTATCAATGCTTTCCGCGAAATAAATAGAAAAACCATTGTATTGGAAAAGGTAAAAAAGCATCCTTTCAAAAATATGACAAATCGGTAAGAAGCTCAAAACTCTAGTATCTTTATAATCTAAACTTTTTCTCTTCGGAATTCTGGGAATAGAGCCCAAAACATTGGATACAATATTGTCGTGAGTAAGCATTACTCCTTTGGGCCTTCCTGTAGTTCCTGAAGTGTAAATAATTGTTGCCAAATCGTCAGGATTGATAGCTTTAGACAAATCCTCAACTTCGATTTGGGTAGAGTCATCCTCACCCAGGTCAAGAATTTCTTTCCAGTTCGCGGCACCGGTAATATTATCAAAAGTGAAAATCCCCTGTAGAGAAGGAATGTTATGCTTCACTTTCATTACTTTATTTAAAAGGTCTTTATCTGAGACGAAACAGTATTGAATTTCGGCATTATTGAAAATAAATTCATAATCTTCGGGAGAAATACTGGGGTAAACAGGTACCGAAACCACCCCGATTTGAGATAGCCCCAAATCCATTACGGCCCATTCTGTACGTGAATTTGTGGTGATTAAAGCGATCTTGTCACCGGGCTTTATTCCAAGTTTTAAAAGGCCTCTTGATATTTTATTCCCCTGATTAATAAACTCTTGCGTAGATGTTTTTTTCCATTCACCGTGATATTTGGTTACGAACATATCCGATTTAGGATATTTTTCTAAAGCATAATGAGGTATATCGAATAATCTCTTGATTGTCATGATTTTTTAAGTAATAGTTAAAGGATTTTAAATATAAGCATTTTTTTTAATTCCGGAAATTAGAAACCATAAGTTAGAAATTAATAAAATGTATGCCATAATATACTGAATAATTCATGCTTATACTTTATCTTGTGAAGATTTAGGAATTATAATTTCCGGCTGAGCCTTGGGTACTTCCTTCTAATTACTAATTCTATTTTCAGGTTTGCCCAAAAATTGTAAATTAGCGACCATCTAATTATTCAATTTTTATGGACTTTAATTTATCAGAAGAACAGCTGATGATTCAGCAGGCAGCAAGGGATTTTGCACAAAACGAATTATTACCTGAAGTAATCGAAAGAGACCGCGACCAGAAATTTCCTACAGAGCAGGTAAAGAAAATGGGGGAAATGGGGCTTTTAGGTATGATGGTAGATCCTAAGTACGGAGGTGCTGGTATGGATAGTGTTTCTTACGTTTTGGCAATGGAGGAGATTGCAAAAGTAGATGCTTCTGCAGCTGTGGTAATGTCTGTAAATAATTCATTGGTTTGTGCCGGGCTTGAAAAATTTGCTTCTGAAGAGCAAAAAGTGAAATACCTTACACCTTTGGCAAGCGGGCAGGTACTAGGAGCTTTTGCATTGTCTGAGCCGGAAGCTGGTTCTGATGCTACCTCTCAGAAAACTACTGCGGAAGATAAAGGGGATTATTACCTTTTAAACGGTATCAAAAACTGGATTACAAACGGTGGAACTGCATCTTACTATATTGTAATTGCACAGACAGATCCTGAAAAAAAACACAAAGGTATTAATGCATTTATCGTTGAAAGAGGCTGGGAAGGTTTTGAAATCGGACCAAAAGAAGACAAATTGGGAATCAGAGGAAGTGATACACATTCTTTGATCTTCAACAACGTAAAAGTACCGAAAGAAAATAGAATTGGTGAAGACGGTTTCGGATTCAATTTTGCGATGGCTGTATTAAACGGAGGCAGAATAGGTATTGCTTCTCAGGCTTTAGGTATTGCTTCTGGTGCTTATGAATTGGCTTTAAAATACGCTAAAACGAGAAAAGCTTTCAAAACTGAAATTATCAATCACCAGGCTATTGCTTTCAAATTAGCAGACATGGCAACTCAGATTACGGCGGCTAAAATGCTTTGCTTCAAGGCTGCTGTAGAAAAAGATGCCGGAAAAGATATTTCTGAAAGTGGAGCAATGGCAAAATTATACGCTTCTCAAGTGGCAATGGATACTACAATTGAAGCGGTACAAATCCATGGTGGATACGGATATGTAAAAGAATATCATGTAGAAAGAATGATGCGTGATGCAAAAATCACTCAGATTTATGAAGGAACTTCTGAAATCCAGAAAATTGTGATTTCAAGAAGTATTGCAAAATAAACTGCTTTAAAAAACTACATTATGAAATACTTGTGGATTAGTCTTGGTGCCATTTTTCTTCTTTTAGGAGTTTTTGTATGGTACAAATATTTTTTCGTTTTCGGAGAAGGGGTAAAATCCGGCTACCTGAATTATGCTATCAAAAAAGGGTATGTCTTTAAAACCTATGAAGGCAAATTGATTCAGGAAGGTTTCGGAAGGGGGAAAACAGGAACGATCACAAGCTATGAATTTGAATTTTCTGTACAGGACCCTGAAATTTTCAAACAATTGGAAACGAACAGCGGTAAGAGCTTTGATCTTCATTACAAAGAATATAACGGAGCTTTGCCTTGGAGAGGAAACACAAAGTATGTGGTAGATAAAGTAGTTAATATGAAATAGTACATTAAATAAGGCTCTCAATTTGAGAGCCTTATTTTTCACCAAATCACAACTTTAATATATAATATTAATTATTTCTTTTGCCCAAAAAACCTACTTAATAATAAACTGATCAGAAGTAGGAAGCTTATCGGCAATTTCATCATAAATTCCAAAATTTCCTTTTAAAATATCTTTTGGGTTTCCGCTGAGCCAGCTGCTTAAATCAATAGCTTCGTACAGGCCATTGTTAAAGCCAAGCAAAACAATCAGTTTTTCACTTCCGATATTTTTAATGTAATGCCCTGCTCCCATTGGAACATAGCCAACATCACCCTTATTAAATTCATCTTTCACGAATTGTCCTTCGGCTAAGAAAACTCCCATTTCAGCTTTTCCCTGAATGTAATACTGCCATTCGTCAGCATTGGGATGCCAATGCATTTCCCGCAATCCGCCCGGTTCTATTTCAAAAATGCTTCCTGTGATAGTTTTAGCAATTTCAAATTCTTTTTGAGTAACAACCTTTTGTAATCCGCCCCCGGGAACTACTATCGGCTGTTGTGCTCCAAGAGGATAGCGATGTTTTGATACCAGTGAAATTTCATTTCTGACAGAAGCTAACCCTGAATGAATATCCGGGAGTTCACATTTTGCAAAATAAGCCTCCCCTTGATGTAATTGTTTCACTTCTTCTTCTGTCAAACCTAAATTTTGAGCTGCAATTTCCACAGGAACGCTTGAAATAAAATCTGTAATGCTGAAAGTATGATCTTCAGAAAAATCACCGTTATCAAAAATCAAAATAAAATGACAGCTTTCACTGCTGATACATTGCAAAACATGTCCAAAACCTCTTGGAAAATACCAAACATCACCCGGATTAAAAATATCAACGGAAACATTACCTTCCGGATCAATCACGGTTGTCCGCATTTGACCTTCCACAACGTAGCCCCATTCTGCTGCATTTGCATGCCAGTGAAGCTCTCGAATCGCTCCGGGTTCCAAATGCATACTTACACCTGCAAGATTTTGAGAAGCTTCGAATTCCTTTACAGAAACTCCTCTTGTAATTCCGCCGGGACCTAGCCGGGGCTCTTTATTTTCTAATTCATATTTAAAATTGGGAAATTCTTTATTCATTGGTGTTTAGTTTAATTATCTAATGATAATATAAATTTAGAAATAAGATTTTGCTTACAATTCTAAATTCAATTAAAAATTTATTAAAAATAAAAAATCCATCACGGGGATGGATTTTCAATTATTTAATTAGCATCATTATTAGGAATGTTTTTATTTCTTTTTTTATAAAAATAGTATCCGATTCCGGCAATTAAGAATAACGGCCATAAAGGAAGTATAAATAGAAAAATTGAGGTAATAACGTTCCAGCCCGAATCAATGGCCGCAAAAGATTTTTCTCCGAAAGTTTTAGGTTCTTTTTCAGCTTTTGATTTATCAGTAAGGGTGATAGAAATATTACAGATTGTATTATCAACATACTTATCTCCCAAAACTTCTACATTCCTGCTTTCTGCTTCTCCCAGATTATAATTTAAATCGCTCATCAATTCATCAAAATTCTGAATCGGAACTTTTACCTGCAGGTAGTACGCTTTTCTGTCAGAGGATGTATTTTTTTGTGCTGTTTCAACAACATAAGACATTTCTTCACTTTTCACAAACCCGTTATTTCTTTTTATGTCTTCTTTTACGATTTCTTTTACAGTTTCGGAATTATCAACACTAATAGATATAAAACCGGATTTTACCATTTTGTTTTTCGGAACATTTAGTTCAAAGTTTTCATTTTTCGGTTTGTCTCTGTAAACAACTTTTGTTTCCTTAATTACTTTTGGAGCCTGAACATTCACAACAATTTTTTCATCCTTTTTCTTCGCAGAGTCTTTCTTTTCAATTTTAGACTCCAATTTTACTGAAGAAATTTTATCGGAAAGAGAATCTACGATTTTTGAAGTTGATTCAATCTTTTGTTTAACATCATTTTTTGTGTCTTCAAATTCTCTGATTTTTACGTTTGCAGAATCTAATGCATCATTCGCTGTGTTATTGACAGAATTAATAGTTTCTGTCACCACGGTTGCCGTACTGTCTGCAGATTTCATAGCATTTTCAAATTGAGATAGTGTTGCCTCTGACTTTTTACACATGATAAACGTGCTTGATACAACTACCAGTAAGATAAACTTTTTCATAACATTAATTTTTTTGATGAAGTAAAATTAGGAGCGGGGTTCTTGTAGCACTTGTAAATGGAATGTATTGTAATGGTAAAATTGTATTTAAAAGAATATCAGGGAATTAAATTTATTTTACAAAAGTTTTACAAATCTTTTTTGGTATTTAAAACGTGAATTTCAGGACAAATAAAAAATCCGTAGAAATTTTCCACGGATTTTTTTAATATTTATTTTGCTATGATTAGCTATTCTTAAATTCACTAATGAAATGCAGTTTCACATTTGGAAATTTTTCCTGTGTCATGTGAATTGTAAAAGAAGAGTCTGCAAGGAATACCAATTGATTATATTTATCTCTGGCTAAGAACCTTTGCTTTAATCTTGCGAATTCTTTGAATTCTTCGGATTTTTCATCAGCTTCTATCCAACAGGCCTTGTGCATGGAAAGGGGTTCGTAAGTACATTTTGCACCATATTCATGTTCCAGGCGATACTGGATAACCTCATACTGAAGCGCACCTACAGTTCCGATGATTTTTCTGTTGTTCATCTCGAGTGTAAATAATTGGGCGACCCCTTCATCCATCAATTGATCGATGCCTTTTGCCAACTGCTTGGCTTTTAACGGATCGTTATTATTGATATATCTGAAATGTTCAGGAGAGAAGCTTGGAATACCTTTGAAATTTAGTTTTTCCCCGCCTGTCAATGTATCGCCAATTCTGAAACTTCCTGTATCGTGAAGCCCCACAATATCTCCGGGAAAACTTTCATCCACAACCTCTTTTTTGTCTGCAAAAAATGCATTAGGAGACGAAAATTTCATTTTCTTACCCTCTCTTACCAATAAATAATTTTCATTTCTTTTGAATGTCCCCGAAACAATTTTTACAAAAGCCAAACGGTCTCTGTGCTTTGGATCCATGTTGGCGTGAATTTTGAAAACAAATCCGGTGAAAGCAGGTTCTTCAGGCTTTACTAAACGCGTTTCACTCTCTTTTGGCTGTGGCATAGGAGCGATGTCAATGAAAGCATTTAATAATTCACGTACTCCAAAATTATTCAAAGCTGAACCAAAGAAAACAGGTTGCAAATCACCATTCAGGTAATCTTCACGATTAAATTCCGGATATACAGATTGTATTAAATCAAGTTCTTCTCTCAGGGTATTCGCTGCTTTTTCACCTATTACTTCATCAATGGAAGGATCATTGATATCATCAAATTTAATAGCTTCTCCGACTTTCTGTTTTTTCTCTTCTAAAAATAACTGAATATTGTTTTCCCAGATATTGTAAATTCCCTGAAAATCACTTCCCATACCAATTGGAAGTGATAACGGAACAACTCTTAAACCTAATTTTTGCTCCACTTCATCTAGCAAATCGAAAGCATCTTTACCTTCACGGTCAAGTTTATTAATGAAAACCAGCATCGGAATGTTTCTCATTCTACAAACCTTTACCAATTTTTCTGTTTGTTCCTCAACCCCTTTTGCAACGTCAATCACAACGATTACAGAATCAACGGCTGTCAAAGTTCTGTACGTATCTTCAGCAAAATCTTTGTGTCCCGGAGTATCCAGAATGTTGATCTTGTGATCTCTGTATTCAAAAGCCAGCACAGAAGTTGCCACGGAGATTCCTCTTTGTCTTTCAATTTCCATGAAATCGGAGGTTGCCCCCTTTTTTATTTTGTTGGATTTTACTGCACCTGCTTCCTGAATCGCACCTCCGAAAAGTAGTAATTTTTCAGTAAGAGTGGTCTTTCCGGCATCGGGGTGAGAAATAATCCCGAAAGTTTTTCTTTTCTCTATTTCTTTGATTAAGTCTGACATATCGTATTTTGAAGTTGCAAAAATCGTGAATTTTGTCGAATCCTGAAAATCTGTTTTTTTAATCTAATTCTTAAGATACTTTCTATCCAGTAAAAAAGCCAGCCCAAGTCCCACAAAAACCATTGCTGCACTAAACGGGAAAATATATTTCATCCCGCAAATATCGGCTACAGCGCCAATTAACGGTCCTGCAACTCCCAGAGAAAGATCAATGAAAAGTCCGTATCCAGCCAATGCAGAGCCCTGACTGGAAGGAGAAACGCTTTTAATGGCAACAACACCCAAAGCCGGAAAGATTAATGAAAAGCCTAAGCCTGTAACTCCTGCTCCTAAAAGTGCCATTTGTGAATTGGCAGCAAAAGCAATGATTAAAAGTCCGAGAGTTTCAACCAGAAGACATGCAATCGCCACTTTTATTCCTCCATAATTATTAATCACGTTACTAAAAACCAATCTTCCTGCAACAAATAATCCTCCGAATACACTTAAACATAAAGCTCCGTTGTTCCAGTGAAAATAATTGTAATATAATGTTATAAAAGTCGAAATACTCGCAAAGCCAAGACCTCCCAAAGCCAGACAAACTCCAAAAGGAGCTACTTTTCCCAATACATTCCAGAAAGATTGAGAATCCTGTGGATTGATATTGGTTTTATTTTCTTTGGTTTTAGCAAAAAGAAAACCCAATATTCCTAAAACAACAGATAGGATTCCAATTCCGTAAAGACTGAATTCATGTTCGATGGTAACTCCTAAAGAAGCTCCGACTGCTAAAGCTCCGTAACACGCAACACCGTTGTAAGAAATGATTTTTGCGGTATGTTTTTCTCCAACTGCCATGATTGCCCAGTTAATCGGGCTTGCGCCAATCATTCCTTCAGCACAGCCTGTGAGTAAACGTGTAACCACAAGAAATGAAAGACTGATAAATGGTGAAAGTCTAAAATAATACGCTATTATTAAAAAAATACCTGTCAAAGAAAAACTTATCATGCTGAATAAAACGGCAGGTTTTGGACCTTTCCCGTCAATTATTTTTCCTGAATAGGCTCTCAGAAAAAAAGTAGAAACGTATTGTAAACTGATTACCAGCCCGGCAACAACTAAGCTAAAACCTAAATTTTTATTAATAAAAATCGGAAGAACAGACAGAGACAATCCTATAATGAAATATCCTACAAAAGTAAAACATACATAAGTAAGCAAGGATAAATTAACATTCTCTGACCGATTTACTAAACTATCCATGTGAAAAAATTAATGTGCAAAGTTACTCCATAAAAATAGCCTGAAAGAGAATTAACCTTAAAAAAATATAAATTTTAAAATTGATTAAAACGATTGCATAATGAACTTACCCAATAAAAAAAGTATATAAATAATACCCACGGCAAGAAATGCTAATACAGTCAGAAAAATAGGGTCTCCTTTTATTGTTTCGCATCTTTTAATCAGGATTAAGATGAAATGTATTCAAAGCATATTGCTGAATTTTCAAATCGGGACGAAAAATTTGTATGCCTTTCAGAAAATGTTGATATAATGCAAATCTGTTTTTTAACGCGTAATATTCCCAATGAAAACTCATGATTTCCTGAATGATTTCACCGGAAGAATTCTTTCTGTGAATTTTCAGAACGGTTGTTGTTACGGGTTTGTAATTGATATAAACGCTTATGTCTGGTTCATAACCATTGGATTTGCATAATTCTGAATATAAAAATTGTCGAAAAATTTTATTTTCCGGAGTAAAAATGAAAGCTCCTTTATCATTCACAATTATTTTCAATAAATTTTTCTTTCTTGCAGTAAGAAGATAGTTCGCTAAAAAAATACTTCCTCCCAGGCTTGTAATTTCCATCACAATCAATCCCCAAAATTGTGTGGCTTTATTAGTTAGGTAATTAAGAAAACCGTACTCGTAAAATTCTAAAAAGGGCATAATGGCGAGAAAACTTAGGCATAAAACGGCAAACCAGGCTAAACTAGCCCCAAAATTAGTTGTCAGTTTATTGATTTCGGATTCCATTGTTGGAAATTGCTTTTCTGTATTAATTTTTTTCATGAAATATAGTGGTTTGGCGAAAATAAGTAATTTCCTTTTTTTAGTTGCTTAAGCCTTGCAAAAAAATTATCTTTGTTTTTAAATAAACTTTAATTAAAAGTATGGAAAACAGCAAATATCCAAAGTTTACATTCACATGGCTTGGAGGGCTCACTTTGTTGGCGGGATTGTTTTTGGGGACGATGCTCGTTTCTTTTTTTAATGTTTTCTGGATGTTTACTTTCAAGGAAAATCTTCAATATAAAGATTGGTTTTTCATGCTTTCAAATGCTGTGGGATTCGTAGCCGCCATTGCTTTTTTTGATTTTTTTATCGTAAGACGAACAACGGGGAAAAAACTTAATTTTAATTTTTCTCCCACCAATTTTTATACTTATTTATTGATCTTTCCTTTAATGATTGGAATGATGTTCATTGCAGAATTTATCACCTCTCAAATTCCTACAACGGGACTGTTTTTTGGAAAATATTATGAATTTTTCTCTCAATTGATGAATCAGCTGACTGATGATCCTGTTGTGATGATTATTACAGCGGTAATTATGGCTCCGGTTTTTGAAGAAATTATTTTCAGGGGAATTATTCAAAAAGGACTAATAAATAAAGGTGTAGAGCCCTGGAAGGCTATTTTGTATGCCTCATTAATTTTTGGAGTGGTACATGCCAATCCCTGGCAATTTGTTGGCGCAGTTTTATTGGGTTGCATATTAGGTCTGGTCTATTTTAAAACCAAATCTTTATTATTACCAATGCTGCTGCATGGTTTCAACAATCTGTGTTCTTCTTTATTAATCACTTATACTAAAAATGAAAGTTTTGCAGATGCTTTTAAAGTTTCTGAATGGATAATATTAGCAATCGGGATTGTAGTTTTTTCTTTATTTTACTATCTTTTTATGAAGAAATATAAAGTACATTATTCTGAAATTTAAATTTAAAAATGAAAACGAATATGGAGTTATTGGTAGCAACACACAACGAACATAAAAAAGAAGAAATTCAGCAGATTTTAGGCGATGATTTTGTCGTAAAAAGCCTGACTGACTATCATATTCATGAAGAGATTGTTGAGGATGGAAATTCGTTCAATGCTAACGCTCTGATTAAAGCTAAATACTGCTTTGAAAAAACAGGAGTCCCGAGTTTGGGAGATGACAGCGGTTTGGTTGTTGAATCTTTAGACGGAAGACCCGGGATTTTTTCTGCCCGCTATGCAGGCGATCATGATTTTGCTAAAAATATAGAAAAAGTGTTGGATGAAATGAAGGATGTTGAAAACAGAAAAGCTTATTTCATCACAGTTTTATGTTATTATGATGAAAACGGGGCAAAATATTTTGACGGGCGTGTTCATGGAGATTTACTGACTGAAAATAAAGGCTTCAAAGGTTTTGGATATGATCCTATTTTTGTACCCGAAGGTTATAATATGACATTTGCACAGATGGAATCTCAAGATAAAAATAGAATCAGCCATAGAAAGCAGGCATTGGATTTGTTTTTAGACTTTTTAAAAGTAAGGGATTAAGTTTAGTAGGATTTATTCTATAATTTATAGACTGGGTTGTGCGCGTTAAGACAAAAGAAATAAGAGTCATTTATGAAAAAAATCGTGCTTTTTATATTTAAACTTAAATGTGTCGTACATTTGTCGTCATTATTAAACTATTGATTTGAGTACTTATTTAACGATATTAGGCTTTAATTCGGCAATTCCGACAATCAATTCTTCGCCGACAGCTCAGTTGTTGGAAATAGAGGAGAGGCATTTTCTGATTGACTGCGGAGAAGGAACTCAGGTTCAGCTGAGAAAAGCTAAAGCAAAATTTTCGAAGATAAATCATATTTTTATTTCTCACCTTCATGGTGATCACTGTTTTGGTCTGCCGGGATTGATAGCGTCTTTCAGGCTGTTGGGAAGAGAAACTCCACTTCATGTTTATGGTCCGAAAGGAATTAAAAAAATGCTTGAAACGATTTTCACGATCACGGAAACACATCGTGGTTTTGAGCTGATTTATCATGAATTGGATAAGGATTATTCTGAGAAAATCTATGAAGATAATAGAGTAGAGGTTTTTACGATACCTTTAGATCACAGAATCTACTGCAATGGTTATCTTTTTAAAGAAAAACCGAAAGACCGGCATCTTAATATGAAGGAAATCGCTAAGTACAGTGAAATAGAAACTTGTGATTATCATAATATTAAAGCCGGAAAAGACTTCGTTTTAAGTGATGGCTATGTCCTTGAAAATGAAAAATTAACAACTGATCCCGAACCTTCGGTTTCTTATGCATTTTGCAGTGATACAAGATATCTGGAAAGTGTTATCCCGATTATTAAAAATGTCACGGTTTTATACCATGAATCTACATTTTTACATGATTTAAAAGAAATGGCAGATTATACAGGGCATACAACAGCTTTAGAGGCTGCGAGAATTGCACAGAAAGCTCAGGCCGGGAAACTGATTTTAGGCCATTTTTCTAACAGATATGCAGATTTGACAGTGTTTACAGATGAAGCGAGAGAGATTTTTGCCAATACTTTTTTGCCAAAAGCACTTGAACCTGTGAAAATTTAATTTTTTATGCTAAAATTTGAAGAACTAAAAAACTTCTTAGACGAAAAAGCTGATCAGTACAATCATCCCGATTTTATTGAAAATGATCCGATACAGATTCCGCATCGTTTTTCTTTGAAGCAGGATATTGAAATTGCAGGTTTTCTGGCAGCTACAATCTCTTGGGGAAACAGAAAATCAATCATAAAATCTGCTGAAAAAATGCTCGATATCATGGGAAATTCTCCCTATGATTTTGTACTGAATCATTCAGATAAAGATGTAAAGGAAATCCGGGATAAAAGTATCCACAGAACTTTTAACGGAGAAGATTTTACGTATTTCATTAAACAATTTAATCGAATTTATAAAGAAAACGAAAGTCTGGAAGGTTTATTTAAAGTAAATGCTCCGGAAACTAATTTTCAAAATGCTATTGAGCGGTTCAGAAGCAGTTTTTTAGAAACTGAAAAACACAGAAGCCACAAACACGTCAGCTCACCTTATAAAAATTCTTCTGCCAAAAGAATCATTATGTTTCTTCGATGGATGGTCCGTAAAGATAAACGTGGCGTAGATTTTGGTATTTGGGAAAATATAGATCAAAAATATCTGTCGGTTCCGTTGGATGTGCATACCGGGAATATTTCAAGAAAATTGGGACTGATTTCCAGAACACAAAATGATTGGAAAACGGTGGAAGAGTTAGATTTTACTATTAGAAAGTTTGATGGAAATGATCCTGCAAAATATGATTTTGCATTATTCGGATTGGGTGTAACTAAAGAATTATTTTAAAATAAGATGAGATGAAAGCACAAAGTGAAAAATTAGAATTATTAGAAAAAATAGCAAACGGTATCACATGGTGGATTGGCTCTATACCTTCACTTATTGCACATACTTTATTTTTCATTATTTCCTTTCTTTTACCTATACTAAAGCTTGTCGAGTTTGATAAAATGCTTCTTATTCTTACGACGGTTGTTTCTTTAGAGGCTATTTACCTTGCTATTTTCATTCAGATGTCGGTAAACAAAAGTCATGAAAAAATTGAAGACATTCAGGAAGATATCGAGGAAATCAGCGAGGATATTGAAGATATTCAGGAGGATATCGAAGAAATCAGCGAGGATATTGAAGAGATTAACGAAGATATTGAAGATATCCAGGAAGATATTGAAGAAATCAATGAAGAAGAGGAAGATGAAGATCATAGTGAACGAGCTAAAAATGTAATGATAAAAAGCAATATAAGCTCAAATAAAAATGAAATTAAGGTTTTAAAAGATAAAATTCAAGAGCTTCAAAATATGATTGATGAACTTAAAAAAGAATAGCGTACAGATTCCGGATTGTTTGTATTTTTTATTTTTTGATGAAAACAGACTGGATTTGTAAAAAAAATCAGGAAATAATTCTGTTGAATTTAAAAAGACTAGTTATTAATTAGTCTTTTTTTGTTATTATAAAGATTAAAATCGGATTAAAATAAAATTAGAATGTAAATAAATTAGGTTATTATTGTTAATAATGTAATTTTGATGATATTTTAATTTAAAAAAATAGTATTTTTGAACAAACAACAACAAAATGTTAAATTATAGACTAAAAAATTACCTTTTATCTTTACTGACGTTGGCTGTTTCTACTTCAGTATTTTCTCAAAGAAAACCACCTAAGAACATTGTAACTTCGGTAAATAATAAAGCAGGGGTTTTTATAGATGTAAATGCTGCTGGTTATGCACCATCTGGTTACAGTGCCGAACAGCTTGTAAAAGACATTCTTATTAATGGGGGATCGACTTGCTCGGTTCCTAATGTAACGAATGTGACGGTAACACCTAATCAGCCACCAAGTAATAATGACAGGTTTTGGGGGTATTTCCACAAGGGAACTACCAATTTCCCTTTTACAGACGGTATTGTTTTAACTACGGGATATGCTAGACAGGCAGGGAATGTTGCTTCTGGCGTAACAGCTTCTGTTACTGGAGCAGGAATAAACGATCCGGATCTATTAGTGGCAGTTCCTAATCCTAATCCTGCTTATGATTATAAAGACAATGTAATGTTGGAGTTTGATTTTGTTCCTAATTCTAATCAGGTAAAGTTTAATTATCTTTTTGCTTCGGAAGAATATTCTTATGATTATCCATGTCAATACTCAGACGCGTTTGCTTTATTGATTAAACCTGTTGCCGGAGGTCCTTATGTGAATGTGGCTATTTTGCCGGGAGGAGCAGGGCCTGTAAGTATGACAAATATTCACGGAAGTATGCAGGCAAATGGTACTACACCATTATCATGTCCTGCAATCAACGAGGCATATTTTGCAGGATATAATTCCGCCTCTAATATTGTAACAAACTATGAAGGAAGGACTGTTCCTCTGACTGCAGTTGCAGACGTTACGCCAGGTGTTGCTTATCATTTCAAAATGATTTTATCCGATTACAGAGATACAAGTTATGACTCTGCTGTATTTATTGAAGGGGGATCTTTTGATATTGGTATTAAAATCGTTGACGGAAACGGAGTCCTTTTACCAAATGAGATAAAAATGTGTGATAATACTCCGCAAACTTTGGTAGCGCAGGTTTCTGCTGTTCCGGGAATGACGTATCAATGGTATAAAAATGGAGTAGCTATCAATGGAGCTACCAGCGGAACTTATGTGGCAACCTCTCCCGGTGATTATGAGGTGAAGGTATCTGTTCCGGGTAATAATTGTCCGGGATCTGCTGTTATTACTATAGTAGGAGGAACTACGCCAACTGCTCAAAATGCGGTAATGAAGCTTTGTGCAACGCCTTCAAATAATACATTTAATTTAAATGATGCTAAACCGTTAATAAGCACAACTACAGGAGCTGTATTTAAATTTTATCCAACTCAGGCAGGAGCTCAGGCTCAGGACAATACTTTTATTCCTGATGCTAATTTAGCTACTTATAACGGAACAGACGGGCAGGTTTTATATGTTGTGGTTTCAAATGGTGCATTTTGTAGTAAGATAGTTACCTTAACTTTAAATAAAGAAGATCTTCCTATAGCCCAGGTAAATGCACCAAGATTGAGAATCTGTTCAGGAGAATCTGTGGTGTTAACTGCCTCAGGGGGTGTGACGTATCAATGGGGAGATACTTCGAATTCCGGTCCTGTAAGAACAGTAAGCCCAACGCAGACAACTACTTATACAGTATATGCAATCGGGGCTCAGGGATGTAAATCTACCCAACCGGCAACGATTACAATCGAAGTTGTTCCTGCTCTTACTTCAGGTTTAAAAGGAGGAATGATTTGCGAAGGTGATCAGATTACTTTAGACGCAGGTCAGGGACCTGGTTATACATATATTTGGAGTACAGGAGATACATCTCAGACAATCAGTGTAAATACGCCGGGCGCATATACTGTAACAATTACAAATGGAGTTTGTACTAAAGATTATACAACACAGGTAGTAAGAGCTGTTATTCCTGAAATCATTAAAGTTGATTATAAAGATAGCGGTGTCATGATGATTACAGCAAGCAATCCTAGTAACGGACCTCTTGAATATTCAATAGATAATGGGGTTACATGGCAAAACTCTAATGTGTTTACGAATGTTCCTAAAAATATTGTAGTTTCTATTAGAGTAAGAGTAAAATTTACAAGTTGTGTAGGATTCTTAGAATATTTCACATTTGTAATGCAGAATGTAATCACTCCAAACGGTGATAATGTAAATGATATAATTGATTTCAGAGGAGTAAGTGATTACAAAGATTTCAAAGGAGTGGTGTTTGACCGTTACGGAAAAGAAGTTTTCAAAGCTAGCCAATTAACACCTTATTGGGATGGTTTCTTCCAGGGGAAACGTCTTCCTACAGCCTCTTATTGGTACCAAGTGACTTTTGAGGACCCTGCAAGTAAACAGACAGTAGTGAAAACAGGCTGGATTTTATTGAAAAATATAGAATAAATAATAAACAGATATTTTAAAAAGACTAACAATTTGTTAGTCTTTTTTTTGTTTATACTATAAAAGTAAAATTAATATTTTAAGATAAGTAAACATATATTAGTAATAATACAATTTGCTTTAAATTAAATTTAAATCAAAAAAAATAGTATTTTTGTTTAAAATAATATAAAATGTTAAATAGGGGTACAAGAAGTTTATTTTTGGCTTTATTTCTGGCTTTTATAAGTAGCTTCGCCTTTTCTCAAAATAGAAATAGCGGTAGTATTAAAAAACCTACATCATCTACAATGAAAGCTGGAGCTTTCATAGATGTTAATACTGCTGCTTACCCGGAATCTGCTTACAGTATTACTCAATTGGTAAAAGATGTTCTCATTACAGGAGGTTCTACATGTACCACTGCAAATGTGAGCGGTGTAGGCGTTTCTCCTAATTTATCAGCGAGTGATCAGGGCAGAAGCTGGGGATTTTTTAATAAAGGAACTACTTCTTTCCCTTTTGAGAAAGGAATTGTGCTTATGACAGGCCAGGCAAGAAAGGCGGGAAATACTTTTCAGTCAGGCCAGCTAAATGACGGTCTTCCTACAGGTGGTGATACGGATTTGGCAACCGCTTTGGGGGTTAATAATAATGAGCTTCATGATGCTACTTATATAGAATTTGATTTTGTTCCGACTTCTACGGAAGTTACATTTAGATATTTATTTGCTTCAGAAGAGTACGAAGGAAATTTCCCTTGTACAATAGGTGATGGTTTTGCTTTATTGTTAAGGCCGGCTTCAGGGGGGCCATATACCAATCTTGCTGTTTTACCGGGTGGTGCAGGACCTGTAAGTGTTACCAATATTCACCCTTCTACAAAATTTGATGGAGGTCAGATGAATTGCCCTGCTGTAAACGCTGCCTATTTTGGCGGATATAATACGACAAATATCCAGACAAACTTTAGTGGACGTACTGTTCCCTTAACTGCAAAAGCTACGGTAGTACCTGGCCAGACGTATCATTTTAAAATGGTTTTAGCTGATTATCAGGATTCAAACTATGATTCAGGAGTCTTTTTAGAAGCAGGATCATTTAATATAGGCGTTAAAATCCTGGATCCGGCCGGAGCTCAGCTTCCGCCATCAGTTAATATGTGTGATAATACTCCTCAGACTTTCACTGCTTCCGTGCAAGGTTCTGGTGCTACATACCAATGGTTATTAAATGACGTTCCTATTGCAGGACAAACAGGAGCAAGCTATACAGCAACACAACCGGGGGTTTATACCGTTCAGGTTTTCTTACCGGGAAATACCTGTCCGGGAACGGCAAGTGTTACAGTTGTTGGTGGGACTTCTCCGACTGTTCAGAATTCGACACTCACGACTTGTTATACAGCGGGGAATGCTGTTTTTAATTTAACCTCAGCTCAGACATCCATAAGTACGACACCGGGAGCGACTTTTGCGTATTATGTAAATCAGGCTGATGCGGTAGCAGGAAACGGAAATACAATTGCTGCGCCTACAGCATATTCAAGTGCGGGAAATCAAACGATTTATGTTTTGGTTAAAAACGGATTCTGTTCAAAAATTGCGGAACTGCAACTTATAAAGGCCCCTCAAATGACAGTATCTATTGCTCCGCCAACAGTATTAACCTGTACAAATTCACAAATAACATTAGATGCTTCTGCTTCGGTTTATCCTGCGGGTTCTACATTTAGCTGGACAACAGCAGGAGGAAATATTGTGTCTGGGGCTGATACTTTAAATCCGGTTGTAAATGCGGCAGGAACTTATACTTTAACAATTTCAAATATATATCAACCTGGAAATTTAACTTGTACCACTTCCGGAACCGTAACTGTAACAGGAAACAGCGCTCCCCCAACAACGGGGTTGACAGCAAGTAAAATATTAATCTGTGCTGGTGAATCTGTGGTTTTAACCGCTTCGGGTGGTGCCACTTACAATTGGGTTGGTTTACCGGGAACCGGTAATACTCAAACTGTGTCACCTACCACTACTACAACTTATACAGTAACAGCAGTTGGCGCAAACGGATGTGTTTCACAGAATCCGGCAACGATTACCATTGAGGTTTCACAGCCTATTACTGTGCAAGATGCTTCAATACTTAAATGTTATCAGCAGGGAGGAATTACTTATGATTTAACTTCAGCCCAGTCTCAAATAACAACACCTGCCCCGGGAATTACATTTGATTATTATGTCCTTCAGGCTGATGCCAATGCAGGAAATGCGAATACAATTGCTACTCCAAATGCATTTGTAAGTCCCGGTAACCAAACAGTATATGTTTTGGTGAAAAATGGAGGTTGCCACTATGTAGTAGCTTTACAGTTATTAAAAACAGCGGATACTACTTTAACAATTGCTGCTCCGCAAACGATAACTTGTACAACGGCCCAGGTTACATTAAACGCTTCTGCTTCCGTTATTCCCACAGGATCTACAATTCAATGGACAACAGCAGGCGGAAATATTGTTTCTGGTGCTAATACTTTATCCCCTGTAGTAAATGCAGGTGGAACTTATACTTTAACGGTAACGAATGTTACCCAGCCACAAAACTTAACGTGTACTTATTCCGCAAGTGTAACAGTCGTGGAAGATAAAGTAAAACCTGTAACAACAGTAACTTCTTCTCAGGTTCAAATCTGTCCGGGTGAATCTGTAACCTTAACAGCTTCAGGCGGAGCAACCTATACTTGGGGAAATGGCCTTACCGGAACAGGAAATACACAAGTTGTTTCGCCAAATAATACTACAACTTACACAGTAACTGCAATTGGGGCGAACGGATGTGTTTCTGCAAATCCTGCAACGGTAACTGTAATTGTTGGTCCTCCGGTAGCAGTATTGGCAGCTTCAAAAACTAAAATATGTGCAGGAGAATCTGTTACGTTGACTGCCAGCGGTGGCGTTACTTACGAATGGGTTGGTTTACCGGGAAATGGAAGTACACAGGTTGTAACACCAATGACAACGACAACTTATTCTGTTTTTGCTTTAGGTGGGAATGGATGTAAAGTAAATACACCAACTTCAATTACTATCGAGGTTGTACCGGCGATTGTCTCCACATTGGAAGATGTTTATGTTTGTGCGGGAGATTTCGGAATATTAGATGCAGGAGCCGGACCAAATTATACCTATGTTTGGAGTAACGGAGCAACAACGCAAACTATTTCTACGAATGTTCCGGGAACTTATTCAGTGACAATAAGCAATGGGGTTTGCTCAAAAGTATTCTCAGCTCAGTTGTTAAACCCGGATTTACCACAGTTTACCAATATCACTTATGAAAACCACGTTCTTACGCTTACAGCTTCAAATCCTACAGGTGGAGTATTAGAATACTCTATTGACGGGGGTGTCGTTTGGCAAAATTCTAACGTATTTTATAATGTTTTGGATAATACTAATTATAATTTAATGGTAAGAGTGGTAGGTGCCAAATGTAGTACGTCTTTAGACTATTTTACATTTGTTGTGAGGAATGCTATCACCCCGAACTTTGATGGTGTCAATGATGAGGTAGATTTTACGGGTGTTAGTACTTACAATAATTTTGCGGCGTCTATTTTTGACAGGTATGGTGCGGAAGTATTTAAAGCTTCCAAGGGTAACACTGTCTGGAGAGGATCTTTAAAAGGAATTAATCTTCCTACAGGTACTTATTGGTATAGAGTACAGTGGGAAAATCCGGCAAGTAAGAAGCTTGAGCTTCGTTCGAGTTGGATACTGCTTAAGAATAGAAACTAATAAAAACAAAGCCTTTCAAATTTGAAAGGCTTTGTTTTTTAACATAAAAAAAGTAAATATATGTGTGATATATTCAAAAAAAAATTAAATTTGTTGAAACAAAAGTATTATGAGAAGATATCTACCGTTTTTTTTCTTTTTCCTGGTCAGTTCGACTTCTTTATTCTCGCAAAACACACCACCTAGAAAACCCCAAGTAAAAAAGCTTTCAGCTTCTACTGCAAAGGCGGGTACTCTTATTGATGTAAATGCTCCCGGATACAATGAATCGAATTTTACAATGGAGCAATTAGTTAAGGATGTATTAATATCATCAGGAACAAATTCATGTATCACCCCTAGTGTTTCTAATGTTGTGGTAACTCCAAATTTACCGGCCAGCAACTCTAATAGAGCTTGGGGATATTTTCATAAAGCATCAAGTAATTTTCCTTTTAAGGATGGAATTGTATTGGTAACAGGAAAGGCTAACCGCACAGGAAATATACCGGAAACCGGCCTTAGTGACGTAGTGGGTACAGGTAGTGATCCAGATCTTGTTGCGGCAACTAATCCAAGTAAACCGTTAAATGATGCTGTAATCCTTGAGTTTGATTTTGTTCCTACATCATCTCAGGTAAAATTTAATTATTTAATGGCTTCTGAAGAATATACATCGGATTATCCTTGTGGATATGCAGATTCATTTGCTTTGTTGATTAGACCTTCTTCAGGTGGTGCTTATACCAACATGGCGGTATTGCCAAGCGGAGCAGGTCCTGTAAGTATTACAAATATTCATCCCCTTATTCCTGGTATTTTTGGATGCCCTGCTATAAACGAACAATATTTTGAAGGATACAACCCACCAATTATTGATACAAATCTTAATGGTAGAACAGTTCCTCTTACTGCTACAGCAACAGTAGTTGCAGGGCAACAATACCATTTTAAAATGGTAATTGCTGATGCAGGAGATACAGCTTTTGACTCTGCAGTATTTTTAGAAGGAGGATCTTTTAATATCGGAGTAGATTTATTAGATCCAAGTGGTGCTACTTTACCGGAAGAAATCAATGTGTGTGACAATGTACCACAGGTAATCACAGCCTCTGTAAACGATCCTAATCTTACATATCAATGGTATCTTGACGGTGCTGTTGTTCCAGGTGCTACTACTAACACGATTACTGCTGTACAGCCTGGAAATTATGAGATTGAGGTTATGGTTCCTGGAAATCCGTGTCCTGGAAAAGCCTCAATTAAAATAAACGGAGGAACAACACCATTGGCTCAAGATGCAACTTTATTACTTTGCAGCACACCAGATATTACAACTTTCGATCTTAGCCAGGCAATGCCTCTGATTAGCCCTACACCGGGAGCTGTTTTCCATTTCTATGAAAATCAGGCTGATGCTCAGGCCCAAAATAATAATTATATTACCAATATTTTAAACTATAATGGTAATGATGGACAGATTTTATATACTGTAGTTTCCGACGGAGATTTTTGTAGTAAATTAATAGAGTTAAAATTATTAAAAGAACTTACTCCCACAGCTCATATTACTTCTACAAGGGTAAAAGTATGTCCGGGAGAATCTGTGACATTAACGGCTTCAGGGGGAAATACATATTTATGGGGTAATTTCTCAGGCACGGGGGATACTCAGACTGTTACTCTAAATCAGACAACGACATTTACAGTATATGCAATCGGGCAGAAAGGATGTAAATCTTTACAGCCGGCAACGATTACTGTTGAGGTTACACCAGAGCTTACAAGCCCTCTGAAAGATGTAGAAGTTTGTTTAGGAGACAGGGTGACTCTTGATGCAGGAGCTGGACCGAATTATAAATATCTATGGAATACAGGTGCTACTACACAAACAATAGATGTGGACCAAATGGGTATTTATACAGTAGAAATCGACAATGGTTACTGTAAGCAAATCTTCTCTGCAAAAGTAATGGCTGCTGCGATACCTTACTTTACTAATCTTAGTTATGACAACAACCATAATTTGACAGTAATAGCGGCAAACCCTCCAATCAATAATATCACCGGAGTTTTAGAATATTCTATTGATAACGGAATTTCCTGGCAGGAATCAAATGTATTTACAAACCTTCTTGATAATACAAACTATACACTTTTAGTAAGAACAAAAGGAACTTCTTGTGTGGGAACTATTGATTTCTTCACATTCAAAATAACAAATATCATTACTCCTAATGATGATGGTGTAAATGATAAACTAGATCTTACATCTCTCGGAAGCTTCAAAAACTTCACAGGTTCTATCTATGATAGATATGGAGTGGAAATGTTCAAATTCTCAAAAGAAACACCTGTCTGGAACGGTACAGTAGGAGGCAAAAGATTGCCAACAGGTACGTATTGGTACAAATTCAATTTCAACTATGACAAATCAAAAGCTAAGTTGGAGAGATCAGGTTGGATTTTATTGAAAAACAGAGAATAATCTCAATTGATAATGCAAAACAAAAAGCCTTTCAAACTGAAAGGCTTTTTGTTTTTTTTTACTTAGCTCAATAATATTTGAATAAAATACTATTGATTTTCTTTCCAGAGAATAGTAAAGTTGATGAAGTCGGCAACGCTCAGTTCTTCAGCTCTTTTATCCATAAATTCGTGGGTCTTCAAGGCTTCAGGAATATTTAATATCTTTAAGGCATTAGACAGCTTTTTTCTTCTTTGGTTGAATCCGGTTTTTACAATTTGCTTAAAAAGTACTTCATTTCCGGCTAAACCCTCTTTTGGATTTCTTGTTAATCTGATAACTCCCGATTTTACTTTTGGAGGAGGATTAAATACATTTTCATGGACTGTAAATAGATACGAAGTATCATAATAGGCCTGAACCAAAACAGAAAGAATTCCATAATCTTTTGTTCTCGGAACTGCTGCAGTTCTTTCTGCTACTTCCTTTTGAAACATACCGACCATTTCAGGAATAAGCTCATAGTGATCAATGATTTTAAACAGAATCTGCGAAGAAATATTATAAGGAAAATTACCGATAACGGCAATCTGCCCTTCATTAATAAAGTTGAAATCCTGTTTTAAGAAATCTCCTACAAATGTATTTTCAGTAACACTTGAATAGTTGTTTTTCAAGTATTCGATAGACTCGGTGTCTATCTCTGCAAGATAAATGTTTTGGTCTTTTTCCAAAAGATATTTAGTAAGAACCCCCATTCCGGGACCTACTTCCATAATATTCTTGTAGCCTTCAAAACTAAGACCTTCTACGATTTTTCTTGCGATGTTTTCATCAGTCAAAAAGTGTTGACCAAGATGCTTTTTTGCTTTTACACTCAATGTTTTTTATGATTTTATTAACAGTGATTTTCTCTTTTTCGTTCCCAAATTTCGGAAGTTTTTTTCTATTTTAGCCAAAAATTTTAATATTAATGGCGAAATCTGTAGATGAGTTTAATAAGAAAAGGCTTAGGTCTAGCAATATTACAGTAGTAATAAGTATTGCCTTAGTGTTATTTTTGTTAGGATTGATGGGGCTTATTTTAATTAATGCCCAAAAATATTCTGACTATATCAAAGAACAGCTTGTGGTAAACGCTTACTTTGATGAAAACTATGATGCTAAAGATTCTGTAAAAATTGCAAAAATGGAAGCTGAAGTATTGAAAGAAGTACAGGCTTTGGGTCCCGTAAAAAAAGCGACTTACATTTCGAGAGATATGGCAGCAAAAGAAGCTAAAAAAAGTATGGGAATCGACAGCGATGCGCTTTTTGAGGAAAATATTTTTCCATCATCTATAGAAGTTGCTTTGAAACCTGAATATGTAGATCCTGCAAAAATTGACGAGGCTATAAAAGTAATAAAAGCTGTTCCGGGAATTGTTGATGTAAAGAATGACAGTACTTTGATGGTAGAAGTTTACAACAACCTGAGTAAAATTTTAAAATGGATTTTAGGTTTCTCCATATTATTCCTGGTTCTGGCGGTTGTTTTAATTAATAATTCCATCCGTCTGAAAATTTTCTCAAAAAGGTTTATCATTAAAACTATGCAGCTGGTAGGTGCGAAGAGAAGATTTATATTAAAACCTTTTATTGTGGAAGCTGTTATTTTGGGAGCGATTGGTTCTGGAATCGGGCTTCTTGCGCTGTTTGGAGTTTGGTATTACTTTACGAGCCAGATTGGTTCTGCATTCGTACAGGATAATCAGCAGTATTTCTGGCTGGTTTTGCTTATACTTGGTGTAGGTATTTTTATTACGGTTTTAAGCACAGTTGTTGCAACCTGGAGATTCTTAAAATCAAACGTTGACGATTTATATTACTCTTAAAAATGAGCAAAAAAACAAATAAATTTTCCGCAGAAAATTTTGGTAAGAAAACTGCCGAAACTACACAGGAAAGTACTTTTTATTTTGGACAGCAAAACTTTAAATGGATGCTGATAGGTTTAGCATTTATCGTGGTAGGCTTTCTTTTAATGATGGGCGCTGACGCCAATACAGTAGATGGAAAATTTGATGCCCATTCCTGGAATGACGGGATCTTTTCTATCCGCAGAATCAGAATTGCACCTTTATTTGTTGTAATTGGTTTTGTGATTGAAGTGTACGCAATTTTAAAAAGAAAATAATAATTTTTTATTTTGAAGATTAAGAAATGACGAAATTTAGATCTATCTGAATTTAGCATTTCTTAATCTTTAAGTTTTTATACATACTATGGATTTAATCAAAGCAATTATCATTGCCATTATCGAGGGTCTTACGGAATACCTTCCCATTTCTTCAACGGCACATATGGGTTTCACTGCAAATCTGATGGGTTTACCGGAAAACGAATTTTTAAAAATGTTTCAGGTTTCCATTCAGTTTGGGGCAATTTTGTCAGTTGTGGTGGCTTACTGGAAAAAATTCTTTGATTTAAATAATCTTAAATTTTATTATAAATTGGCTTTTGCAGTTATTCCTGCATTGGTTTTAGGGTATTTATTGGATGATAAAATAGAGGCAGTTTTAGGAAATCAGATTGCTATTTCATCGGTTTTAGTTATTGGCGGAGTCGTTTTATTGTTTGCGGATAAATGGTTTAAAAATCCAAAAATTGACGATGAAAAAGGAATTACAATAAAAAAAGCTGTGACGATAGGATTTTGGCAATGTCTTGCCATGATGCCAGGAACGAGCAGAAGCGCGGCTTCTATTATCGGAGGGATGGCTCAGGGATTGACAAGAAAGGCAGCGGCTGAATTCTCTTTCTTTTTGGCGGTTCCTACAATGCTGGCGGTTACTGTATATTCCGTTTTTGTAAAAACTTGGGGTAAAGAGACGGCAAATCCGCAGAAAGGGTACGAGATGATAATGGCATCACAGGATCATATTACTATTTTTATTGTTGGAAATGTGGTGGCATTTATTGTAGCTTTAATTGCCATTAAAGCATTTATCGAAGTTTTAAATAAATATGGCTTTAAGCCTTGGGGATGGTATCGTATTTTCGTGGGAGTAGCTTTATTAATCTATTTTTACTGGTTTAAATAAAATTTACATTTTCATCTCACCATACTCATCACTTATCATCTATGACTGCTGAAGGCTTACAATCAGGACACATATTTTTATTGGATAAACCATTGGATTGGACATCTTTTCAGGCGGTCAATAAAATGAAATATAAACTCAAAAAAGAGTTTAATTTACCTAAAAAATTTAAAATTGGGCATGCCGGAACTTTAGATCCAAGGGCAACAGGGCTCTTAATTGTTTGTTGCGGGAAGTTTACCAAAAAAATTCCTGAAATTCAGGATGCCTCCAAAGAGTATTGGACTGAAATAAAAATTGGAGCTCAGACGGAATCTTACGACACCGAAAAGCCCGAAATTTTACATCAGGAAATTTCACATATTACCGGGAATTTGGTAAAAGAAGCTTTAGAAAAATTTGTTGGAGAAATAGATCAGAAGCCACCGGTATTTTCTGCAATTAAAATTGACGGTAAAAGAGCTTACAATCTTGCCAGAGCAGGTGAAGAAGTTGAAATGAAATCAAGAAAAACAACGATTTTTTATATCAAAGACGTTGAAATTAATTTTCCTCACGTAAGTTTTACAGTGGGGTGTTCAAAAGGGACTTATATTCGAAGTTTAGCTCACGATATCGGGCAGGAATTAGGAGTCGGAGCTTATCTGACACAATTGAGAAGAACAAAAATCGGAGATTATAAGATTGAAGATGCCACAAGTGAATTTTTAAAAAATGATTTCAGATTTGAAAATTTATTATAAAAAAAGCTACTTTTAATTATTATTTTTCAAGAGTAAAATTATACAGGTTACGGAGAAGATTAATGGAAAAAACACGTATCAATAAATATTTATCAGAAGTCGGATACTGTTCGAGAAGAGCAGCAGATAAGCTTTTGGAGGAAGGCAGAATAAAGATAAACGGGCAAATTCCTGAGTTGGGGACAAAGGTTTCCGATGAAGATATTATAGAAGTGGACGGAAAACCTATCCGCGAGCCGGAGGAAAAACATGTATATCTTGCTTTCAATAAACCTGTTGGGATTGTTTGTACCACCGACACAAAACGTGAAAAGAACAATATTGTTGATTACATTAATTATCCTAAAAGAATCTTCCCGATCGGCAGGCTTGATAAGCCAAGCGATGGTTTAATACTTTTAACGAGCGATGGCGATATCGTGAATAAAATTCTCAGGTCAAAAAACAATAACGAAAAAGAATATTTGGTAAGAGTTGATAAGCCTATTACTCCAAAATTTCTTGATAAAATGCGAAACGGAGTTCCGATTTTAGATACTGTTACAAAGAAATGTGAAGTGGAAAAAATTGATGAAATGAATTTTAGGATAGTTCTTACGCAAGGCTTAAACAGGCAAATCCGCAGAATGTGTGAATATCTTGGGTACGAAGTAAAAAAGCTTAAAAGAATCCGTATTATGAATATCAAACTAGATCTTCCGGTTGGAAAATGGAGGGATTTGACGGATGAAGAGCTCACTGCTTTGCATAAAACTCTTGAAAACTCAAGCAAAACATTTGAATAGTTTATAAGAGTTATAAGTTATTGTAAATAAAGTCTCATTTTTGCTTCATATTCAGGTTTCAGCTTTAAAAGTTTCCATATTTTTTTATCATCAGGATTACTGATTCTGAAATAAATTATTTTGTCGGCCGAATATTTAAAATAAGGGTGGTTTTTGAGCCATTCTTCCGGTGCTTCGGCTAAAGTATATTTTGGTATATCAGAAGTATTTAATGGGCAAATAGAAATTAATTTCTGAACTAAATCCTTATCAATATTATAGGTGTCCAAAATCTGTTCTTTATTCACAAATCCGCCTAATTTTTTCCTAAAACCAAGTATTGATCCGGCGCTTTTTTCGTCAAGGCCAAATTCTAAAAGCTGCTTAAACGTGATCGTGTTCAAATCTGTTTTTGAAAAATCTGTTTTCTCCTGCTTAATCCCGAGTTTTTTATTTTCTGTGCTGTTAGCAGTTGTTGTCGACGGGTTTAATTGTATATAAGGTTTTAATTCCTCAAATTTTTCGGCAGAAATAACAAAGCACTTACGAATATCCTCTAAATCTTTGAAATTACCTTTTAAATTTCTGTCCCGATAATTTACAATCACTTTTGCCTGGTTTTGTGTAAAACCTAAAGCTTGCCAATCGGTAATAGTTGAAGTATTAGGGTTAAAAGAATAATACCGGATTTTAGGCTTTTCGTTATGATCATTATGAGCGAAGCTCTTAAAATTGACAGGGGTTTTTTCCGGAAGAAGCAGATAAAATGCTAATTTTTTATAATTCTCATCACTTATTATAAAACATTCTTTGAATTTTTCTTTACTGACAAAACTTCCTCCAAGATAATTTTTATACTTTAAAATAGCCTCAGCCTGTTTTTCGCTAAAGCCCATTTGTAACCAATCGTTTGCAGATAAATTATCAGGATTGAATTTTTGAGAAACAGTAATTTCTTTTTTATCAACGTTCTTGAAATTGCCTGATTGTGATGCTTTGTTATTGTCGGGTAAGAGAATATAAGACTCCAGTTCTGAAAATTTTTCATCAGAAATGGCAAAGCACTTTCTTAATTGTTCTTTAGAGATGAATTTTCCGCCCACAACCTTTTTATAATTAAGAATTGTTGACACCTGTTTTTCTGTGAAACCTAGATTTTGCCACTGTTTCCAGTCTAGATCGTTGGGATCAAAAACAGACAGGTGTAAAGAAGGAGTATTTTTCGTAATGAATTTCACACCAGAAAAATCTTTCTTGTTTTTACTTGTATATTGCTGGAAAGTAAATAAAATAATCAACAGCATTCCCATGAATGCCAATTTGCGATAATAGTTTTTTCTCATCGCTGTAAACTTAATAAATAAACCCAAACAGGGCAATGAGAAATCTGAAAATCGGTAGTTTTTACATATGAAATTGAAATTCAGGTTAATAAAATAAATAAATAGTAAAAAAATGCCTGTGATTTTTTAGTATTTATACAAAAGAAAAAGCATCTCAAGAGATGCTTTATTATATATGACCTGATAAAAGTCAGATTACTTTTTGTTTTCAATAATACTTTTTAAAAATAAAATTTCATTGTCTTTATCCTTAATTCTTTGTTCGTAAAGCTCAATGAGTTTTTCGGACAGCATCGTGATTGTGCCTATATTTGTATCAACATTAATTATTCCTTCATTTTTATCAACATTATTAATATTTGTCTTAGAATCATCCAAAATATCATTAATATTCACATCAAGCTCCTGGGCGATTTTATTGAGAAGAATAGAATTAGGAACACTTTTATCAGATTCTATACTGGAAATGGTAGTTTGAGCAACATCCAGACGGAATGCTAAATCTTCCTGTGATAAGCCTTTTGCTTCCCTGTATTTTCTTACTTTACTTCCTATACTCATTTTAGCATTATTTTGCTCAAAAATAGCAATATTTTGCTAATAACAAATCAGAATTAGGATTAGTTTTGTCAAATACCAATCACATATAGGTGATTAAGAAAAAAATTATATATTTACTAACGTAAAAAACACATTCAATGATGAAGAAAAATTTAATTCTTCGGCTGATGCTGATAGCATCTGCCTTTACTTTGCACTCCTGTGTACACGATGAGATTATAAGCTCAGTGGATCCTCTATCCAAAGAATACCATTCTAAAAGCGTTTTCAAAGAAGATGAGAAGTACATTAAAAACGTAATGCAGGTTTATCAGGAACATGAAGCTGACATCAAAAAAACAAATGGCACTCCACTTTGGGATTATGCCATGACGATGGGTCATTTTGATGAAAGCTTTCTTATCGTACCTGTAAGTGATGGAGGCAAAATTATTTCCTGTCTGCAGGTTCCCAGGAATGGAGATTATATCAGCTTCAGAACTGACAATGATTCGGAGCATATCAGGTTCTTTCAGGGTTATACTACATCGAAACGAAGACAAGCTCTAAAACAAGAGCCTGTTTCCTTAGCAAGTTCGAAAGGGCTAAAAGAGTGCAGCTTTACGGCAATATCTATGTGGTATCCTGATAGTGAGCAGTTTCCTGACGGAGCAGGACATTGGGAAACACAGTATATTACTACATGTACAGAAAACCCGGGAGATGGGGGTGGCTGTTCCGGTTATTATAATTCAAATGGAAATTGTGTCCCTTTAGGATATGAACCTCCTACTTATCCTTATCCGGGAGGAGGGGGAGGAGGTATTCCTAATCCACAGCAAAACCAAGACCCCTGCCAGAAAGCACAGGCTTCTATTACAAGTGCGAATGCTATCTATAAAAATACAAATGTAAAGACAAAAATGGATGCATTCTTAAAAGGAAAAATCTCAGCAGAGCATGAATGGAATATAGCTATTGAGCAAAAACCGAATGGCACCATCGATACAACCACACCTAATGAAGGAGGCGGAAGTACTTCTACCGCTGATCTTTCGCAGATTACAGGTACATATATCGGGAATGGCCATTCTCATGCAGGAGGAAGAGGAAATCCTTCTGGAGGTGACTTGTATGGAATGTTTGAAAAAGTTCAAAATTATCCAGGTTATAAATATAGCTTTGTATATGGTGATAATTTTGGAAGTCCGGATATTTACGCATTAATCGTTGATGATAAAAGTTTAATGTTAGCTTTTCTAAGCCAATTTCCTAAAAATATAAATTATGATGAACAGAGTCATGGTATTAAAAGAAACAGCTCTTTAGGTCAGGAGTTTTATACTGCTACAGAACATTTTTCATCAGGAAGAAATGAAAATTCTTCAGGGGTAGATTATGAAAGTAGAGCAATAGGTATGGCATATATTTTGGAAAAATTTAATGCAGGTATGAGTATTGCCAAAGCAGATGCTAATGGAAATTTAAAAAAAATAAACGCAAAGATACAGCAAATAACAGTTTCTGGAAGCGGAACAGTAAAAGAAGGTGTAAAAGTATCAGAATGTCCCTAACAATAATTAAATACAAAAAGTAATGAAAACAATGTTTTTTAAAACCATTTTAATAATAAGTCTATTCATAATAAAAAACTATAGTGCACAGAATGTTAACGATTACATAGCGTTTTATAATGTGACAGCTCCAAAGCTAAATAGTATTGCAATAAATAAAGCTCAATATTATAATCAAAATTTTTCAAATTTTTATAGCGATCTAGTGAATAAAAACCTTCTAATTACAACAATTGGAGTTCATGGTAAAACTGACACGAGTCCTCAAAATTATATCCTACACCTAAATTTCTCAGACGATAATATTTGGAGTTTTGCATCAGATAATAAATTTCAATACCCATCGATCTGGATAACTTTTGAAAATGAAATATCTAATCAAGTAAATGTTGCTATAAAACAAAACTATGGAGAATGGAACAATACTTTGACACAATTATTTTCTAATATGAAGATAGTGAATATAGAAATAGCAGGTGCTAATGGATATAACAGTACAGATTGGACTAGTAAATAGAAATATTTAGCTATTTTAATGGTTATTCATTTCTTAAATGGCAAATAATGAAAACAATATTTTATAAATTTTTATTTATCATAAGTTTATCTTCTGTATATATGTGTAAAGCACAAATAGAAAGTGATTATATTAATTTTTACAATAATATAGTTCCTAAACTTAATACAGTCGTTCCTTATAAAACTCAATTTTATGGACAAAATTTTTCAAGTTTTTATAATGAATTATTAAGTAAACAAATTAATGTTGTATAGCTAAACTATGATTATAAAACCGATCCAGGAATAAAATATTATATTTTAGATTTATTTTTTGAAGACTCAGGAATGTGGTCTTATAGTTCCTAAACTTAATACAGTCGTTCCTTATAAAACACAATTTTATGGTCAGAATTTTTCAGGCTTTTACAATGAATTAGTAAATAAGCAGATGAATGTTGTGAGATTAAGTTATGATTACAAAACAGACCTGATGAATTATTATAATATCAAGCAGAGTCTGTTTTGTAAAATAAAAGAGATTTATTTATTCAGAATCCGGATTTGCTAAGGATTCTTTCAACTTTAAAAGTTCAGCTTTTACAAACTCCAGCCTGTCAATCAGAGTAACGGTTTCAGAAATTTTGCTGTTGGTCGTCAAAGCAACACGGGCTCCGTCCAGGGTATATCCTTTTTCCTTCACCAGATGATAAATCATTTGCAGGTTCTTGATATCTTCAGGAGTGAAATACCTGTTGCCTTTTTTGTTTTTTTTAGGTTTAATAATAGGGAATTCCTGTTCCCAATATCTTATTAATGAAGTATTTACATCGAATGCTTTGGCAACTTCTCCTATGGAATAATATAATTTATCAGGTAAATTTATCTTCATTTTTCAAATCCTAGAATTCAAAGATAAAATTTTTTGAGATTTAGGGCAAATGAATGGGGTGTTTAACGAATAAAATTCCTCTTTAAAATTAAATAAATCCCGATTAAGTCTTAATTTTGTAACAGACAGCAAAAAGAATGAGCAGATAAATTATTTAGTAAATGACATCCATAATAATCAACAAGGCAGGGCTGAATGATCTTGAAACAATTCAGGCAGTCGGAAGAGAAACTTTTTATGAAACTTTTGCAAAAGACAATCCGGAAGAAGTCATGAAGCAGTATTTGGAAGAAAGTTTTACTTCGGAAAAATTGAAAAGCGAACTAACAAATGCTGATTCCCAATTTTTTATCGCCTGGGAAGAAGATAATCCGGTTGGCTACCTGAAAGTGAATTCAGCAAACGCACAGACCGAACTGCAGGATGAAACGTCCCTGGAAATCGAACGCATTTATGTAAAGAGCAGCCATCATGGAAAAAAAGCAGGTCAGCTTTTGTATGACAAAGCACTTGAAATTGCTCAGCAGCAAAAGAAAAGATATATATGGCTAGGAGTTTGGGAAGAGAACTTGAGAGCTGTAAATTTTTATAAGAAAAATGGTTTTGTGGAATTTGATAAACACATTTTCAGGTTAGGAGATGATAAACAAACGGATCTGATGATGAAAAAAGTTTTAGATCAAATCTCATAAATTTCAGCATCCGTAAATACATAGAATCTTCCTTTTTTGGGCAGGTTTTTTGTATCCAGCCCTGTGAATTCACTGAAAGCAGGAAGTAAAAGCTGATGTTCTGTTATTACAAAACAGGGAAGCTTAATGTTTTTTACAGAAGAATTAATAACAAATCCGGGATGAATGTGCCCCGTAATCTGGAGCTTAGGTTGATTTTTCTCAAAGTCATGAATGAAAATAAAATTATCAATGATGAATGATTTCTCTTTAAAATTTAAACATAATTTAGACTCCAAAGCCTGGGAAATTTTATCGTGATTTCCTTCTATCAAATAAAATTGTAAATCAGGATATTGGTTTCTCCAGCTGCAGAATTCATCAACATCCGAATTATCTCCCGCATGAAGTAAATCACCGACGACGATAAACTTTTCAGGTTGAAAATATTCAATCAGGAAAGATAATCGATCCAAATCACTTTTCATAATATGATTTGCCAAAGCAATCCCGTTTTTACGGAAATGGGCTGTTTTCCCGATGTGCAAATCTGACAATATCAGCGCTTTTTCTTGCTTCCAAAATACAGCCCGTTGATTGGTCAACGTGAAAATTTCATCTTGAATTTTTATATTTTTTGTTGCTATATTCATTGATCATAATTTTTTGTCATTCTTATGGAGAATCTGTTTGTATTGGTACAGATTTCTTCATTTTGAGAGGCAACGTTTAACTAAACTTTTTTGCCTGTTCGACAAGTCTTTTAATTCTCGTATCCAGATTTTCACTTGTCAGCGTTTGTCTCAAACTATCAACTTTGATAGGAAAACTCAAAGGAGTAAAAGTATTTGAAAATTTTAAAATTATTTTTGATTTTTCAATCCGTTTAAAGGCCTCAACTAGCCTTTGCTCCTGCAATTGAGCATTGAAAACTTCTGTATAAGCTTGTCTTACGAGAAAATGATTCGGATCGTAATCTTCGAGTACTTTGAAAATTAATCCGGCCGAGCTTTGTAGCGATTTATTCGAACGCTGTTTTCCTGCGTAATTCTGAATTACCATTCCGGAAATCACAGCAATATCACGGAATTTTCTCCTCGCCATTTCTGCGGAATTAATACTGGAGATTACATCAGTCATCAGGTTTTCTCTCGTTAATATTTTGTCTAAATTTTCTTTATTTAAAGGAATTTCTTTATCACTGAACAATTCAAAACCATAATCGTTCATTGCCATCGAAAAGGATATCGGTGCCAGTTTTGAAATTCTAAAAGCAATCAGTGCGGCCATTACTTCATGCACTAAACGGCCTTCAAAAGGATACATAAACAAATGGTACCCTTCACGGGTTTTTATCAATTCAGTTAAAAATTCATCTTCTTTCGGAATGTGTGAATTCTTTTCCTGGTTGGCTAATAACGGATGCAAAAATTTCAGTTCTTTTTCTGAAGCTTTCGGATTCAGTGCACCGGATAATTTTTCTCTCAAAAAATGTCCTAAATTAGAGCTCAACGGTAACCTTCCCCCCAGATAACTCGGTGCAAACGCTTTTCCTTTTGCTGCTCTCACATAGACTGTCATATCTTTTATCATGGCGACTTCCAAAACTCTCCCGGCAAGTATAAATTTTTCTTCTTTTTTCAGTTTTGAGATAAAATATTCCTCTACCATTCCGATATATCCACCTGAAATAAATTTCACCTTTAACATCGCATCGCTTACAATAACTCCCATATTCATGCGGTGAAGCATCGCAATCTTTCTGGAAGTAACTTTATACAGCCCGTCTTCCGCAATGACGACTTTATGAAATTCTTCATAGCTTTTTAGTACACTCCCGCCAATAGTCAGAAAATCCAGAATGCTTTTCCATTCTTCATCGGTCATTTCCTGAAAAGCATATACTTTTTTAATTCTTTCACATAATTCATCAGGATAAAATCCGTCACCAACTGCTAAAGTCATTAAAAACTGCACCAAAACATCAAAACATAAAACCTGAGGTTCGCGGGGTTCTATAACTTTCTGTCTGACTGCTTCTTTCAGGGCTGCAACTTCAATGAGCTCTAAAGAATGGGTAGGAACACAATAAATCTTTGAAGTTTCAAAAGGGGAGTGGCCACTTCGCCCTGCACGCTGCAAAAATCTGGCAACACCCTTTGCAGAACCTATCTGAATCACTGTGTCTACAGGTTTGAAGTCAATTCCTAAATCTAAAGATGACGTAGAAACAACAGCTTTTAGTTTTCCAGAACTTAAATTTTCTTCTATCCAAATTCTTAGATGGGCATCGATCGAACTGTGATGAATTGCTATCTGGCCTGCAAAATCAGGATAAGCTTCCAGTAACAGTTGGTACCACATTTCGCTTTGGCTTCGCGTATTTGTAAAAACAATTGTAGACTTTGATTCAAGAATAATCGGAACAATATGGTCTGCAAGTTTTGCCCCCAGATGCCCTGCCCAGGGTAAAATTTCAACCTCATCAGGAAAGACAGAAAGAATATCAATCTTTTTGTGTTCTTTCGCAGTAATTTTTGTTTTTTTTATATCATAAGGAATTAAAACATCCATTGCCTCTTCAAGATTTCCAATGGTTGCCGTAATTCCCCAAATTTTAATTTTCGGGATATAATTTTTTAACTGAGAAATAGCCAGCTCTACCATTACGCCTCGCTTTGAACCTAATAATTCATGCCATTCGTCAATAACAACGCATTTCATTTCATTGAAAAATCTGGAATTATTTTTTTGACCTAAAAGCAGGTGTAAGCTTTCCGGAGTGACAACCAGGATTTCAGGCATATTTTTAACCTGTTGTTGCCTTACTTTTGGATCCGTATCTCCGTTTCTTACTCCCACAACCCAATCCAGCCCAATTTCATCGATAGCTTCCTGCATAGCTTTAGCAATATCTTTTGAGAGAGAACGGAGAGGAGTTATCCAAATCATTTTAAGCCCTTTTTTGTATTTTTCAGGATGGTTTAAAAAGTCTGAAATTATTGCTAGAAAAACGGAAAAGGTTTTCCCAAAACCTGTAGGAGCTACTACCATTCCGCTATATCCGTTTCCGAATTTTTGCCACGTATCAATTTGAAATTTGAATGGGGAAATGCCTTTATCGGCCATCCATTGTTGTATGACTTTAAATCCGTTGGTATTTTCAAAAGCAGCCAAATTATTGTATTAATTTTTTAATTTCTTCCAAATCATCGATTTCATCTACAGTTTTATCTTTCCGCCACCTTACAATTCTCGGAAAACGCAGCGCTACACCACTTTTATGACGATTACTGAAACCAATTCCTTCAAAAGCAATTTCAAAAACAAGTTCAGCTTTTACAGTTCGTACGGGTCCGAACTTTTCTATCGCATTTTTATTGACAAACCTGCTGACTTCCATGATTTCCTTGTCTGTCAATCCGGAATACGCTTTGGCAATTGTGACCAAACTCTCTCCATTTTTTACGGCAAAAGTATAGTCGGTATAATAGGCACTTCGCCGCCCGCTTCCTTTTTGGGCGTAAATCAAGACGGCATCTATCGTTAAAGGAGTAATTTTCCATTTCCACCAATCTCCTTTTTTTCGTCCTGAATGATAAGCTGAATTTTTTTGTTTTAGCATTAACCCTTCACTGTTGATTTCTCTGGAATTTTCTCTGATTTGGTTTAAATTTTCCCATTTTTCAAAGTCAATTACTTGTGAAAGCTTGATGTTTTCAGGGGTTTCATTTAATAATAATTCTTCCAGCATCGCACGTCTTGCGGAGATTGGTTTTTCCCGGAAATCGGTTCCTTCCAGCTCAATCAAATCATAGGCGAAAACTTCAATAGGAATTTCCGAAAGCATTTTTTTTGTAAGATTTTTACGATTTAATCTTTTTTGCAGTTCATTAAAATTTAAAACCTTATTATCTTTTACGGCAAGTATTTCTCCATCTAAAACGAAATTTCCTTTCATTGCTTTTACTGTTTCTTCAATCTCAGGAAACTGCTCCGTAACTAATTCTTCACCTCTTGACCAGATAAAGACCTCATCATTTCTTCTGATAATCTGTCCGCGAATTCCGTCCCACTTGTATTCAATCAGCCATTCATCAGGGTTTCCGAGTTCTTCCAATTCTTTTTCCAAAGGATAAGCTAAGCAGAACGGATATGGTTTTGAATTATCAGGGTTGATATTTTCCGCTGAAATGAGCTCTTTAAATGAAATCTCACCGGGCTGCCATTTTCCCATTAAGCTGTGCATCAGAGTACTTGCTTCTTGTCCTGAAAATTTTGTTAAAGAATTAATCAAAGTCTTTCCTGATACCCCAATACGGAAGCTTCCGCCGAGCAATTTGTTGAAAATTAACCGCTCTGTGTAATCAAGCCCATTCCAGGAATGTAAAACAAATTCTTTTTTTTCAACATCGGTTTTATTTTTCAATCCAATAATATCATTCATCCACTGGGAAAGGGAGCGGTCAATTTTTTCCGTTGAAGGAGGTAAAATCAAGGACAGAGTTTCACCCAAATCTCCTACTGAAGAATAGCTTTCCTGAAAAAGCCAAAAGGGTAGTTTTGTGATTTCCAAAGCCCATTCTTTCATAGAGTTGGTATTGACGTTTCGTTTTGGTCTTTTACCCGTAAACAAAGCGATAAACCATACTTTATCCTCATCGGGAGCTCGTTCCAGATAATCAATAATGGCATCAATTTTAGCATTGGTTTTATTGGTGCTTTCCAAAGCGTTGATAAGATCTGCAAAGTGTTTCATGGCTCCGGATTTTCAATGGTTTCTTTTTCTGTTTTTTCTTCATCTTCACCGTATAATGTTTCTACAACATCGGCTTTTATTCCGATTTCATTCAGGTATTTGGAAAAAACTTCGGTTTGCCCGTGCGTAACGTGAACGATTTCTGCTTCCGTAGCTTTTATGGCTTGTAATAAACCTTTCCAATCTGCATGATCACTCATTGGAAAACCGGCGTCTGCACTTCGCCATCTTCGGGCTCCGCGAACCTGCATCCAGCCTGAGCAAATTGCGGTTGCAGCACTTGGAATCTTTTTTATGATATTGCTATCCAGCAAAGCTGGTGGAACGATAACTATTTCGTTTTGTAAATGTTTTACATTTTCTCGGAAATCCGGAATTTCGTAGTCAGGAAGATTGATTCCGACGGTTTCAAAAGCTTCATTCAGTTTTCCGATGGAGTAGTGAACGTGGATTTTTCCGAGCCCTTCCACTGCCTTCATAATTCTTTGAGCTTTACCTAAAGAATAACCGATAAATACTGATGTTTTTTGGTTTTCTTTATTCCGTAAAACCCAACTCTGAAGTTTTTTATTTAAATCTTCAACTTCAAGCCAATTGTAGATAGGCAATCCAAATGTGCTTTCCGTCACAAATTCATTACATTTTACCAGCTCAAAAGGTGTGCTTAAACCATCATCCTGAACTTTATAATCACCTGAAATCACACTTACATAGCCTTTATATTCCAGCCGGATTTGTGAAGAGCCAATAATGTGACCAGCGGGATGAAGTGATAATTTTACACCATTCATATTAATAATTTCCCCGTATTCCACACTTTGGCATTCAATGTCTTCACTGATTCTTTGATGTAAAATAGGTTTGGTAAAATGGTGACAAAGGTATTTTTTCATTCCCCAACGCGCATGATCTGCATGTCCGTGAGTAATAACAGCGTAATCTACAGGTCGCCAGGGATCAATATAAAATTTACCTTGAGGACAATAAATGCCTTTATTTGTGAATGTTATTAATTTCAATGGTGTAGCGTGATTTGGTTTAAATTTAACAATCCAAAAAGCTGACCAAATTAGTTATGGGAAATCATTATTGAAAGAAATATGTCCATTCAGATAGAAAAAGACTATTCAATCCGGAACAGCCTTATATTTTTTATTTAATGCTTTTTTCAAAGTCACTCCAGGCTCCGCCATTATAAATATGGTTGAACCCTTTTTCTTTTAAAATATTTTCAGCTTTTACACTTCGAAGACCATGAGAACAAACGGTAATATAAGTTTTCTTTGGATCTAATTCTGTGTATCTTTCCCTGATTGTGCCTAATGAAATATTTATTGAACCTTCAATATGCCCCGTGTTATATTCCTTTTCTGTTCGTACATCAAGGATTATCGCCCCGTTTTTGATTAATGTACCCAAACCATCATCTAATGTCTGGTATTTATAAACCCGGTATGCCATATAAACTGTCAATATAATTCCTAAAAACAGTAAAACGTTTTTCATAGTTTACTTAAAATTTTCCTGTCAATATAAAATGTCCCAAACGGAATGACACACGCTAAAAGCACTTTCCAGGTTGTTTCTTTAAACTTCCATTGCTGCTCAACTCCTACACTCAAAGTGTTGAATAAGAAAAGCAGAAAAAGTGTTCCATGAATCGGTCCCATCATTTTAACAAAAGATGGATTACCCATTCCGTATTTTAAAGGAACTGCGATGAATACCAGGATTAATAGTGAAATACCTTCAAGGATGGCAATGATTCTCAATCTTCCGGTTTTTGTTTTGAATAAATCTATCATAATTATCTGAAATAAGGTCTGTTTGCAAAAGGTGAAAATGGCCACGGAACAGCAATAAAAATGATGATTAGAGCAATCGTAAACCAAACGAGCATGGTTGTAAACTTCTCTTTATCAGTAGCTTTTCTTTTTGAAATAGATGAGCCAATTGTTATCATAACAATTGAAAAAAGCATTAGAAAAATGTGAATAAGCCCGAAAAACAGTAAATCAAAAGTTTCTTTTGCTACGCTGAAATTTTTCCAAAAATATTTAATAATCGGACTTTGAGTATATAAAGTAATACCCAAGACGAGCTGAATATGGGCAATAGTTGCTGTCCAGTGCCTTACCATATCATCAGCTTTGGAGAATTCTTTATTTAAAAAGTAACCTTTATAAGCTCGACAGATGGAATAAATTAAGCTTATTAAAACTAACCAGCGAAATGTAGAATGCAGAAATGTAAGCGTCTGATACATCATCAAATTTTAAAGATTGACAAAGGTATAATAAAAAACATACTATTTAGTATGTTTTTGTGTAAAAAATTATTTTAACATTTCAAAATAAGTTTTAAGTTGCTTTAAATAAACGAGATAAACAGCTTTACTGTTTTCCAATTTTCCTAAATTTCTCACTCCCCAATATCCGGAAATCACAAAAACCGCAACACCTTTTGCGCTTACATCATCTTTTATTGTACCTTTTTCTTTGCCTTTTTCAATAGAATCGATCATCGAATTTTCCCATTGTAGGGAAAGTTCATTTAAAACTTTGGTAAAATCAACATTCCAGGGAGTCATTTCCTGGGTAAAATTGGAAGCAGGACACCCATATTCAACCTTTAGAAACTCATTTTCCATTAAAATATGATAGATCAAATTGTAAATATTATCTAAAGGATTTTCATCATTTTGTAAGGGAAGGATAAAATTATTTTTAAAATTAGGTTTCATCAATTCGTTGATGATAGCAATTCCCATTTCATCCTTAGTTTTAAAGTGATAATAAAAAGCGCCTTTTGTTACTTGGGTGGTGGCAATGATTTCGTCTACGCTTGTAGTCTGATATCCTTTAGTATAAATCAGTTCAAATGCTTTCTGCAGGATATTTAAACGGGTTGCTTCTGATTTTTTCATTAAAATACTAAGTAGTCTTTTTTTACAAAGGAACGATTTTTTATTCTAAGCAAAAAGAAGTGGTATTCAGGAACCCTTTTAAATAAATTATCCATAATCCTACTGTTTTTCAAAATCATAAAAATTTATACCGACTTCTTCATCTTTTACTTTTATAACTTTCGTGTCCAGAGGATAAAAGAAAAACTCACCGGCTCCCCGGATATGTGCATCTAATAAATGTCCTGCTAAAGCGGTATAATCTTTCCTTCCTAAAGTTATATGAAGGTGAAGCACGGGTTTTCCTTCTATTTCGGAAATATTTCCTGTGATATTGGTAACTTCCATCTGCTCATTAAATGTCTTATCGACGTAGTTTTTAGTTGAAGGTTCGAAAAAGCGTAAAGTAGCTTCATTTACAGCACCGATTCCGGTAATTTGTCCTGCTTTGATATTTTGAGCATTAACGAAATCTGTTAATGCTTCTACAATGCTTGATTTATCTTTTATACTGACAATATAAGTGTTATCAACTTTTTTAGCTGACCAATTGTTACCTTTAAAAATTTGTGCACTCATAGTATTAATAATTAAAATGAATAATATGCTCAAGAAACTAATATTTTTCATGGTCGCTGATTCCTGTTTTAAATTTTTCATAAAACCAAAACAACCCAAACAGATAAAACGAATGCAATAACTGTGCTTCAATTGCTGACCAGTTTTCAATAGAACAGCTTCCGAAAATCAAAATACTCATTAAAGTTAACGCAGAATATAAGGTGTATTTTATTTTAAAATTAATTAACAATAAAATACCTAAAATTGTTTCTGCTATGGGTAAAATATAACTGAAGGGAACTATCAAAGCAGCCGGAATTGCTGATTTTTCCATGGATGTAAGCATCCATTCGCTGAATGAAGCCAGTTTTGGAAGACGGACTAAACCGTGTCCTAATAATGAAATTGCGACTGGAAGCCTTAAAAAGAAAAATGAAGTTTTAAAATCTTTCATGCAATTTATTTTAGTTAATTTATTCTTTTAGATAATTAATAATACCGATTACATCATCTTTACCAAAACCCTTATCATGAGCAGCCTGATAAGTCTCAATCAAAGTTTTTGAAAGAGGAAAATCTGCTCCCGAATTTTTTGCCAGGAGAATATCTTTCAACATCAAATCTAAAGCAAAAGCAGGTGAATAATTTTCACTTTCCAATAGCGGTGTTTTTACTTTTGTAGCACCACTTCCGCTTGCACTTTCATTGATGATTCCAAGCATATCTTTGCGCTCAATTCCTAATTTTTCTGAAAATAAAACTGTTTCCGCCAAACCCTGATAAATTATGGAAAGAAAGTAATTGATTGATAATTTTGCGGCAATTCCTTTTCCATTTTCACCTAAATGTTTAATGTTTTTTCCAAGTTTCTGCAAATAAGGTGTGGCGCGCTGAAGATCTTTTTCCTCACCTCCGACCATAATAAGTAAATTTCCTTCTGCAGCCGGTTTTGTACTTCCTGCAACGGGAGCATCGAGAAAAAATCCCTCCTTTATTTTGATTGCATTTGCTATTCCGTTGGTGGCTTCAGGTGAAATCGTACTCATATCTATGAATAGTTTTCCTGTGATATTTTTAGAAAAAATTTCTTCGTAAACGGCTTTTACAGCATCGTCATTGGTAAGCATTGTGAAAATAATATCACTGTTTTCTACCAGTTCGCCCACGGTGTTGGAAATTTTAGATTTTTCTTTAAAATCTTCTGCTTTTTCTGTTGTTCTATTAAAAACTGAAAGTGAAAACCCAGCTTTCTCTAAATTTTTTGCCATAGGATGTCCCATGTTTCCCAGTCCTATAAAACCCAATTTTTCTTCGTTCATTTTTTATATTATTTAGGTTAATTGTGAATGACCAATAACTTAATTTTGGCAATTGATCATTCACAAATATCTTTAAAAATTATTTACAAGTCCGTCAATTGTTGTCAACTCTTCTTTGCTTAAATTGATTTCAATTGCTTTTGCATTTTGAACTGCCTGTTCAGTGTTTCTTGCACCAGCCAAAGCAATTGTAATTCCGGGTCTTTCGATTGTCCAGCGTAAAACAAGCTGTCCCAGGCTTGCGTTGTGCTGTGCTGCAATAGGTTTGATTTTATCTAAAAGCTCATTAGTTTTTTGAATAAAATCTGGTTGAAAATGTGGGAGGTTTGCTCTGTGATCACCTTCCTGAAATTTGTAACCGGAATAAATTTTCCCGGTCAGTAAACCTCTTTCCAACGGGCTGTAAGCTAAAATAGATTTTTGATTTTCAATACAATACGGGACCGTTTCCTTTTCAATTCCTCTGTTTACCATACTGAAAGGAATTTGGTTTGATACTAAATTTAATGTTTTTTCCGCCTCAGCCATTTGGTGTGCGTTATAGTTACAGACTCCCGCATGGCGTACTTTTCCTTGTTCAATCAATTTTGAAACCGCTTCAAAAGTTTCATCAATGGGAGTTGTAGAATCTGGCCAATGGATTTGATATAAGTCGATATAATCAGTGCCTAATCTCCTCAGACTTTGTTCACATTCATAAATAATGCTGTCTTTTCCGGCATATTTATACACGTCAATAGCATTTCCATTATTGTCTTTGCTGTGCATTGCAAAGTCACCTTTAGCCAAATCCCAACGCATCCCAAATTTTGTCAAAACCTGAACTTTGTCACGGGAAATCCCTTTAATGGCTTCACCTACAATTTCTTCACTCGTTCCTTGGCCGTAAACAGGAGCGGTATCAATTGAAGTTACTCCAACATCATAAGATGCTTTTATGGCTTTTATGGCATCATTTCTGTCTGTGCTTCCCCACATCCAGCCTCCCGCAGCCCATGCTCCAAAGGTAATTGCCGAAACTTCCAGCTGACTATTTCCTAATTTTCTGTATTCCATATTTTAAAATAATATTTTTTATCTGTTATTGTGAATGATCTTCTGTCAATCATAAAATTATGAACATTAATAAATTTACGATTGAGAATTGACAATTTACCTGATTTTAATTCCGAGATTTCTCAAGGCTTATACAAATTTTAGCAAAAAAAATCATTTTAAGGTTGTAAAAATCGTTTAACAAATTGTAATTTTAAAATATGAAAAGAAAACAGTTTGAGCCTTTAGAAATTGATACTTTTGAAACTGCTGTTTTTCCGTTTCCTAAACACAGCCATACTTATTATGAAATGATCTATATTTTCAAAGGCTGTGGAAATCATCATATTAATCAAATTGTAATTCCGTATAAAACGGGAGATTTATATTTGATTTCGCCCGAAGATGAGCACTTTTTTGATATCAAAAAATCCACCAGATTTTGTTTTATTAAATTTAATGACAGTTATTTTCAAAATAACAGACATCTTTCGCCCGACAATTTTTCGCCTGCTTCTCCAATGGATATCATGAGAAATTCATCATTGAAAGAAGAAAAATTGATTTTCGATGAGCCATGTAAGACGATTTTAAAGAGGACCGTAGAAAATATTGTTGAATATAATAAGTTTAATAAAGTTTCTGATTCTCCGATTATTTTTTTCCAGGTTTTATCGCTTTTTGGTTTAATACGTGAGGTTTCCGCAAAATTTTTAAATATAAAAGTCAGTCATGATACTTTGAAAAAGGATGATTTGATTTCTTATATTCATCAGAATATTTATAAACCTGAATTGATTAGAATTGCAGCAATTGCCAAAAATTTTAATATTTCAGAAACTTATTTTGGAGCTTATTTTAAAAGGAATTTTGAGGTTTCTTACCGGAAATATATCACGGATTATAAGCTGAAATTAATAGAAAGAAGGATTCTGGCAGGGCAAATGACCATCAAGCAGATTGCTTTTGAATTTGGTTTTACCGATGAAAGTCATCTTACAAATTATTTCAAAAAACTGATGAAAATCAATCCCTCTGATTATAAATTGCAACATACTTTGTAATTAAAACTAAGATTTAAAAATTAAAATTCCGTTTCTGAAAGTTTTTAAAATGATAAAACTTATGGAAATTTGTAAAAAATAAAAGTAATGAAGGTAATTGATATCGAAAACTGGAACAGAAAGGAACATTTTGAATTTTTTTCACGTATGGTAAGCCCATATTTCGGTTTTACAACGGAAGTGGACTGTACTAAAGCTTATCATAAAGTGAAAGAAAATGGAAGTTCTTTTTTTGCCTACTATCTTCATAAATCTATGGTTGCGGTAAACTCAGTAGATGCTTTAAAATTACGGATTATTGATAATCAGGTAGTTTTATATGACATCGTGCACGCAGGGACGACGATTGGACGGAAAGATGGTACTTTTGGTTTTGCATTTGCTCATTATTCTGATGATTTTGAGATTTTTAATGCTGAATTACAAAGTGAAATAGAGGATGTTCAGAAAACAATAGGAATCAGAATGAATAATGGTGAGCTAGGAAAAGATCTGATAAGGCATACAACTATTCCGTGGAATTCTTTCAGCGCATTGCTTCATCCGACACCTCTTGATAAGACTGAATCTGTGCCTAAAATTTCCTTCGGAAAATTTACTCTACGTGATGGCAGGAAGTATTTACCCGTTTCGGTAGAGCTGCATCACGGATTGGCAGACGGTATCGATATTGCGAAATATCTTGAAGCATTTCAGGAGCAGCTCGATGCCTGATTAGCTGCAAATTAACTATCTTTGATTAAGTAAATTAAAAGAAATGAAAATAGAAATATGGTCGGACGTGATGTGTCCGTTTTGCTATATAGGTAAGTATAATTTTGAGCAAGCCCTTGAAAAGTTACCTTTTAAAAATAAAGTGGATGTGGAATGGAAAAGTTTTCAGCTTGATCCCACTTTAGATTCTTCAAAAGCGATGAGTACTTCAGCATATTTTAAAGAAAAGAAGGGTTTTCCTGAAAGTCAGGCTAGGCAAATGATGGAGCATGTGGCTCAGGCGGGTAAAAGTGTGGGAATTGATTTTGATTTTGGAAAAGCTTTAATTACAAATACTTTTACGGCTCATAAATTACTTCATTTAGCAAAAAAATATAAAAAGGATTCAGAAATGGAGGAAGCTTTATTTAAAGCCCATTTTGTTGACGGGAAAAATATTGCGGATATTGATTCTTTGGTTTCTATTGCTGAAGATTTGGGTATCGACAGACAGGAAGCATTACAGGCTTTAAATTCGGAAAATCTTGATTATGAAGTCAACCAGGATATTCAGGAAGCGAAAAACAACGGTATCAATAGTGTTCCTTTTTTTGTGTTGAATGGAAAATATGCGGTTTCAGGAGCACAACCAGTTGACGTTTTTGAAAATGCGCTGAATCAGACCTATCAAGAAGAATCACCTTTTGAAAATTTAGCTTCAGATGGTAGCTCTTGTAACGCAGACGGATGCAGTTCTTAAAATCATTATAACAACCGATTTGAATGATTAAAATAAATAACGGGATTAGTTTTCCGCTTTCGGAGACGCTTTTTGTTTTTGCGTTAGATTCTGAAGCAGGAAAAGAGTTTGAAGACAAAAATAAGCTCATTACAGGAATTGGAAAAGTAAACGCGACACTGGAATTAACAAAGCAGATACATCTTAAAAGACCTCAATTGATTGTGAACCTGGGTTCTGCAGGAAGTAAAAATTTCAATAAAGGTGAAGTTATTTGCTGTACCCGGTTTATCCAGAGAGATATGGATGTGAGAGGTTTGGGATTTGGCAAGTATGAAACACCCCTGTCAGGAATACCTCCATTATTAGAATATGGTCTTTTGCTGAATGGTACAAAAGAAGGCATTTGCGGAAGCGATGACAGTTTTGAAACGGATCATTGTGAAGATGATTATAACGTTGTAGATATGGAAGCTTATCCTTTAGCTTTGGTTTCTATGAAGGAAAAAATCCCGTTTTTATGTTTAAAATATATTTCAGATGACGCAGGAAGTGATGCTGCAGATGATTGGTCTGTACAAGTACATCTTGCAGCCAAAAGCTTTAAAAAAATATTATTTAATTAAAAAATATTAGTTCCTTATGAAATTTTGAAGCCGTTTTTATACGAGATTAATATTGTCATTATCTCCCAAAGAAGTCGACTGGCTTTGTGAAGGATGGAAAAAGAACTGTCCGTCATTTAAAATTTGTGCATCCAGGAGTTGACCTGCCAATGTCTTGTTTTCATTTTCAAGCGTAACGTCCAAATTTAAGATTGGGGCGTTTTCTTTATTTAAAATGTTTCCCGTAAAATTGGCAAATATTTGTTCTCTTAATTTTACATTAAAAAACTTTTTGGTCAGAGGATTAAGGAAACGTAATTTTACATTACTAATATTTCCGATTCCTGCAATTTTTCCGTCCTGAATGTTTTGATTTAATATAAAGTCTGTCAGTGCCTTTCTAATGCTTACTTTCTCTTTCAGGTTGACAATAAAGGTGTTTTCTATTTTCCTGGCTGTCCAGAAATCACCGTATAGTGTTTGAAAATTCATGTATATCGTTTTTTTCAGGTTAATAAATATTTTTTATATGTTCAGAATTCCATTTCTTTCAGACGTATAGTTTGTCTAAAATTTAAAAAGTCGTTTTTTAATCTCTAAAGGAAGAATAATTTTCGTTAATGTTTTTCAAAATTCATACCACATAGGTACCCTATATTTCGAAAGAAGGGGTATTTTAAACTATAATTAAAAAAATAGTACTTTCTGTTGATCGTAATCATAAAAAATACATCTTCAAATCATATACATTTGTGTGTTTGGTGAAAATTTAGCGGCGAAATTGAAATATAATATTTGAAATTGACGTGGTATGTATGTGGTACTGTAATTCTGCAAAATTCTAATCATTTTTTATTTCTTTGTTCTCATTTAAAATTACTATCTAAACGCTATTTAGGAGAATTATTTTAAATCAAGACACGATAGGATAATAAAAATTACATTCAAATATATAAAAAGCATAATTTTTTACAAAAACAGATAAAATAGATCGGTTCTGAATCTAAAACAAAATCAGAGCCCAGAGATGAGAGAAAATATTATGAAAAACGATAAACCTGAAATTAATTTGGAAGAGCTAAATCAAAAAATTTTTGCACAAGACGAGATCATATCATTAGTGAAAGAAAATTCGCCACGTCTTTTAAACAAATTCAGATTGGTTTACCCTGATTTTTTTGATAAATTAGCTAAAATACAGACTGATCTTAAGAATTCTGAGTTGATATTCTGTATTTATTTAAAGCTGAATTTATCTACAAAAGAAATTGCCACCTATACTTATGTCACGCCTAAAGCTATTCAAAACCGCAAAAACAGGTTGAGGAAAAAGCTGAATATTGCTTCGGATGTTGATATTTATAAATGGTTCAACGAATTATAACTTAAAATTGAAGTATTGTTTTATCTATATCGTGATAAAGCAATACTTTCCAATGTTTTTCTTCGGCCTGTTTTTGCCATTCCTGTCTTAGCTCCATTGTCTTTCTTCCGTTATAATCGCTTTTATAAGCAACATGATATTTTACGTACGATTCCTGAGGAAGATTATCGGCACCGTAAAAAACGGTTTCCTCATTTTCAGTGATCCAAAATACCTGCATAAAAGGAGTATGGCCTCCCACGACTTCAAAAGAAATTTCCGGATTGATTTGTCCTTTATCTTCGTTCATCCAAATAATGTTGGGTAGCAGAATCAGCTTTTCAAGTGTATCAAAATCAAAAGAAGGATTTCCTCTATTTTCTAAGGCAAAGTCTAACTCACGTTTTTGAATATAAATTTCAGCATTAGGAAAACTGGCTTCGAAACCATTTTCGGAACGAATTATTATTCCTTCAATATGATCTTTATGTAGGTGTGAAAGAAGAACTTTTGTAATTTTATCTGGGTTAATATTTTCGTTTTTGAGAATTTCGGAAATGACTGATTTTCCATCTTCATTTTTCCACCCGATTCCGGCGTCTAAAATAATGTAATCGTTCTCTGTAATAATAAGAAAAGGCTGAACAGACATTTTTATACCTTCAATTTTATTGAAATTTTCTTCTGTTAATAATGTAAAATCTTTGGTTTTACTTGTGGCGAAATTACCTTCTTTTAGCGGAATTATTTTCATGCAGAATAATATGAATATTCTCCGTAAAGTTCGGACTAATTTTTAAATTAAAAAATGCTTTTTTCGATAATAATCATTGTGAAAGCTGATAAAACAGGAATTTTCTTTTAATTCTTATTGGCTTGTTTTTTGAAATAATTTAAAATAAATAATTCCTCTATGTGTTTAGCTTTTTTATTACAGCTTGATTGGAAAGAGCTCTTGCTTGGTCACGAAGAATGGTCATTTCTTCTGGAAATCATTTTGCGTACAGCGATTATGTTTCTTACTATTATCATAGGATTGCGTTTACTGGGCAAAAGAGGAGTAAAACAACTGTCTATTTTTGAGCTGGTGGTGATTATCGGGCTGGGTTCAGCTGCAGGAGATCCAATGTTTAATAAAGATGTCGGTATTATTTCATCGATTATTGTTTTTGTAGTTATTATTTTACTCTACAGTATCATTACTTATTTTATTGCTAAAAATAAAAAATTTGAAAGTATAGTAGAAGGAAAATCAATCTGTCTTATTAAAGATGGTGAATTTGCTGTTGAAAATTTTAAAAAGGAAAATTTGGGAAGCGACGAATTTTTTTCTGAATTGAGGTTAAAAGGAGTTTCACAATTAGGACAGGTAGAGCAGGCGATTGAGGAAATATCAGGCGAAATAAGTGTGTTTTTCTTTGAAGATAAAAATGTGAAATATGGTTTGTCAACAATGCCCAATTCTTTGAATAGTTCATCAAAATATATCAAAAAAGAAGGATATCATGCCTGTACATTTTGCGGGCATACAGAAATAAAAACAGAGGGGATAGGAGGCGCATGTGTTGTTTGTAAAAAAGATAACTGGATTGTCGCTACAAATAAAAAGAGGGTAACCTGAAAAAACTATACTATAAAAAAACAAAAGCCCCCAATAGAATGGAGGCTAAAAAAACACAAATGATGAAAAAAAATTATTTCGTACGCCAAATATAGTAAATATTGCTTATCTGCAAGCATATATATTCGAGAAAATTTGATTTTTTTTCTTTACCTTCTTAAGGCGCAGTATTTCATTGTTTTATATTCAATAATAATTTGATTATTTAACATAATGTGTTTCCGTAAAGTATTTTAGTTTGATTTTCCTATCATTTTGATGACATATTTCAATACTTGTGGAATTTTTATACTCAGTTATTGATGCATGATAATAAAAATATTAACGCAATTCTATGTATGAGCTATTGAATTATAATTAATTATTTTGAGCCTTTATTCATTAGACAAAGTAATTAAAGCAAACAATAAAAATGCAGCATCCTGTTTTAAATGAAAAAAAATGTAATCCCTTTTTTTATGGCTTAATTTATTTAATTTTGAAGTTAAAATAAAAGTTGTTGTGGATTCTATTTCGGTGCTTCATATTGATCTTTTTCAGTCAGGTAAGAATACTTCGGATTTTTATTTCAATGCCCTGAAGAATCATTTGGTGGTAGGACATAAGCATCTTGAAAAACCGCATCGGCATGATTTTTATGCCACAATTATTTTCACAAAAGGAAGCGGAATTCATGAAATTGATTTTCAAAAATATGATGTTTCAGAAGGCAGCCTTTTTTTCATGTCCCCCGGACAGATTCATAGCTGGGAACTTTCAAATGATATTGATGGCTATATTTTCTTTTGTTCACAGGAGTTTTATGAGATGCATTACGTCAATCAGAAGCTTCGGAATTTTCCTTTTTTCGGATCTGTAAATTTTCCCAGGAAACTTCAGTTAAACAAACAGGAATTGGAGCAAAATATCAACTTATTTTTAATGTTAGGTAATGAATATTATTCTCAAAATATAATGAAAAACGGTTTGATTCTGTCATTAATGTCCCAGATTTTCATTAATTCAGCGAGACAATTTTCAAGAGACTTTGATAATTTGGTTTCGTCGGCTAGTTTATCTTATTTTAAACATTATCAGGTTTTTGAAAGTCTTGTCGAGCAATATTTTAGCACTGAAAAATCAATTGCTTTTTATGCTTCATTAATGGATATTTCATCAAAACACTTAAACCGAATCAGCCAGACGGTAGTTCAGAAAACAGCAACAGGTGTTATTACAGAGAGAGTGGTTTTGGAAGCCAAAAGAATGTTGATGTACCTTGACGAAAGCCTTGTAGAGATCGCTTTTAGGCTTGGATATGAAGAATATTCTTATTTTGTGAGAGTATTCCGAAAAATTTCCGGAATGACTCCCACGCAATTTATTAAAAAATACAAGGCCTGAAATTTAAAGCAAAAGTTTAAACGGCCCCTCAAAAGTAGTTTCGAAAGAATCTAGCATGTTGCCATTTTCATCGAATACCCCGATTACCATATTTTGTTTTGAAAACTTGATGTCTTCTTCCGGAAATGTAATATTGATATTTCCTTTCAGAATTTCGTCGCCTTTCAATGTTATTTTATCAGAACCAAAAAATGTAATTTCGCCATTTCGAGGACTTAAAAGTCTGATGGTCACTACTTTTTTCTCATTGGTCTTGTTTAAAAGAGTATAAATAAAGGTATTGGTTATTTTTCCGTTTTTAGTAAAAAATGTTGAGCCGGCCGGCTTGATAAATTTTGCTTCCATTGAACCTCTGTCATACATCAGGAATCCTAAAAACCCTATCAATAATACAAGAAATGCAGTGGTAGCTTTCATCCTTGATGTGAATTTGAATTTATCCTGGTTTTCTATTTCTGCTTCAGTTGCATATCGAATCAATCCTTTTGGGAGACCGATTTTTTCCATCACTTCGTCACAGGCATCAATGCAGGCGGTACAATTTACGCATTCTAATTGTTGCCCGTTCCGGATGTCAATTCCGGTCGGGCAAACAACTACACATTGATGGCAATCAATACAGTCACCTTTTCCTACCGTTTTTCTGTCTTCATTATTTCTCCATTTTGAACGGTTTTCACCTCTTTTAAAATCATAGTAAACATTAATGGTCTGTTTGTCAATCAAAACACCCTGAAGTCTTCCGTAAGGGCAAACTAAAGTGCAGACCTGCTCACGAAGCCATGCAAATACAAAATAAAAAATAGTTGTAAAACCGATCATCCCAATGAACTTTAAAGAATGATCTGCCGGTCCTTCATTCATTATCTTGAAAACCTGTTCGTAACCTACAACATACATGAACATAAAATGAGTGATAATTACCGAAATCAATGCAAAAACAGACCATTTTATTACCCTTTTTCTGATTTTTTCGGCATCCCATTCCTGTCGTTCAAGCTTCATCTGCTTGTTTCGGTCACCTTCAATCCAATATTCTATTTTCCTGAAAACATTTTCCATAAAAATTGTTTGCGGACACAGCCAGCCACAGAAAATTCGTCCAAAAACAACCGTAAAAAGCATGATAAAAATAACAAAAGTTACCGCTCCCAAAGCAAGAATGAAAAAATCCTGAAGGTAAAAAGGCTGTCCGAAAATGAAAAATTTCCTATCAATTACATTCATTAACAAAAATGGATTATTGTTAATTTTCACAAAAGGCAATCCGAAAAATAAAGCCAACAAAATACAGCTTGTATAATTTCTGTAGTTTGTATATTTTCCTTTAGGTTTTCGTGGAAAAACCCATTTTCTTTTTCCGGTTTCGTCCATTGTTCCTACCGAATTTCTGAAATCTTCATTGTCTACATCCAAAGTCTGAATGTTCCCGGATTGTACGCTCATCTTCTTAGAGTTTTATATGAAAGTTTTAAAAGAGAATTTCATTTCTATAATTATATTCTCCTTTAAAATATTTTTAGCTTGAAATAGTGTATTTACTGATCTCTGCAAAGCTCTGAATTAAACACTTTCAATACTAATATTATCTTCTTACAGAATAGTACAATTAAGACATTTTGTAATTTTGTGACCTCTATTGTTTCAAAATGGGAAAATAAACTTTGAATCTGATTTGAGTTTGTCGTAAATTGGGAGTTTAAAATAATGTAGAATGAAAAAATTCTTTAAAATAAGCTGGATTGGTTTGGTTTTCGTATTACTTAATTGCAAATCAGTAAATTATAATAATATGTTTTATGTAGATGTACAGCCCAATAGGGTTTCAGATAAATTTAGTTTTACGGAAGGTCCGTCATCGGATAAAGAAGGGAATGTTTACTTTACTGATCAGCCTAATGATAAAATTTATTATTGGGACTGGAAAACAAACGCAATTATAGAATTTTTAAATAAGACAGGGCGTGCAAACGGGACGCATTTTGATAAAGATGATAATTTAATTACATGTTCAGACGATAATGGTGAAATCTGGAAGATTTCAAAAGATAAAAAAGTTCAGGTTTTATTAAAAAGCTTTGAAGGAAAAAGGCTGAATGGTCCCAATGATGTCTGGAATGATGAATTTGGAGGAATGTATTTTACGGATCCTTTATATGAAAGAGATTATTGGGTTGATTTTAAAAAGGAAATTCCTCACAAAAGCCTTTATTACAGGAATAAGAATGGAAATACTGTTAAGTTGGAGACCTTTGTTCAGCCTAATGGTATTGTGGGAAGTGAAAAGTTTAAAAAACTATATGTTTCAGATATTGATGCCGGTAAAACTTACGTTTATGATATTCTTGGTGAAGGAAAATTATCTGAAAAGAGACTTTTCTGCGAAATGGGTTCAGACGGAATGACGCTTGATAAACACGGTAATCTTTACTTAACGGGAAAAGGAGTTCATGTTTTCAACAGAGACGGAAAAAAGCTTTATCACATTCCGATTGAAGAAGAATGGACTTCAAACGTAACTTTTGGAGGAAAGCACAATGATGTTTTGTTCATTACGGCTTCAAAATCGGTGTATACTTTACCGACAAAGGTGAAGGGGGTAAAATAATATTCTCTGTCATTGCGAATCGAAGGTGGAGCAATCTCAAAAATAAAATTTAAAGAAATTTACGTGAGATTGCTTCGTCAGTTTGCTCCTCGCAATGACATTTTATTTTTTTAATAAGCAACCTCCATTTTTACTTTCCTGCCTTTTAATTTTTCGTTGGCAAGCTTTCTCAGAACGGCATTCACTTTATTTCTCGAAACAGCAACGTAAGAAGTGGTATCTTTTACTTCAATTATACCAACATCTTCTTTTTGAAGCTCACCTTTTTTAAGTAAATAACCTACGATATCCACTTTATTCACTTTATCTTTTTTTCCGGCACTGATGTAAATCGTTTGGAAAGGTGTTTTTTCAGGAACTTTATTAAATCCTACAACACTTTCTTCGGGAGTATTGTTTTTAATAAAAGGGAAGTTTTCGTCCGGCGTCATTATTAAATACGCAAAACCTTTTGCATTCATTCTCGCTGTACGGCCGTTTCTGTGAATAAAAGCATCTTCTTTTGGAGGTAATTGATAATGAACAATAGATTCAACCTCAGGAACGTCTAAACCTCTTGAAGCTAAATCGGTTGTAATTAAAACTCTCGCAGAATCATTTCTGAATTTCAATAAAGCACGCTCTCTTTCATCTTGTTCCATTCCGCCGTGGAAAGTTTCTCTGTCAATTCCTTTTTCACGTAAAAGTTCTGAAATACGATCAACGGCTTCACGGTGATTACAGAAAATCAGTGTTCTTTTGTTTCCTATTTTACAAATCAAACTGAACAAAGTATCCAGTTTTTCTTCAGAAATCGTCATTACTTTTCGCAATTGAATATCCGGTTTTACGTCACTTAATTTCAGAAAATCAACAAGTTTTTCATTTTTTAAGCCTGTAAACTTTGGAATTTCATCCATCGCTGTTGCGGAAGTCAGGATTCTTTGTGAAACTCCTTTTAAAGAGTTGGAAATAAATTCCATATCCTCATGAAAGCCCAGTTCTAATGCTTTGTCAAACTCATCCAATACCAGGGTCTGAATTGTTTTCTGATCAAAATTGTTATTTCTCAAGTGATAAACAACTCTGCCGGGAGTTCCTATCAATACGGCGGGAGCTTCAATCAGATTATTAACCTCGATTTTTTTATCGTGGCCTCCATAACAAACGGAAACTTTAAAATCTGTCCCCATTGATTTGAAAACCTGCTCAATCTGCAATGCCAGTTCTCTTGCAGGAACTAATATTAAAGCTTGAATTCCATGCATATCTTTTTTTAGATTTCGAAGAACCGGAAATAAAAAGGCAAGTGTTTTTCCTGAACCTGTAGGGGAGAGTAAAACAACGTCTTGATTGTTTTCCGTAGCTTTATATGTAGATTTCTGCATCTGATTCATATCCTTAATCTGCAGTTTTTGATAAATTGATTGTAGTTCCATGATGCAAAGGTAGTAATTTAGGTGGCAGGTTTTATTCCTTAGCAATTAGGCAAGATTTTTATCATTTAATCTCTATAAGACAATCCCGGATTCCTGCAGAATAACAAAGTGTGTACCTTACTTGGTATTTGAATTTTAGTAATTACATTGACAATCACTTATTTACGTTGATATTCGCTAAAGGAAAAACTATTGTTTATCTCAAATAAAATTAATATCTTTGCACCCACTTTTGTGGCGAAAAGGTTTGAAGAGTAAATTACTTATAATTAATTACTTCCGTATTTTTTAATCCGCATTTATTCAGACCATTAAAAAAGAAGGAATACAAATTTTATTAGAAAATGTCAAAAGAGACAAATTCAGCAGAGGTTTTATTAAACCAAAACGTAGCACCAGAACAATTTGATTGGGATTCTTTCGAATCAGGTCTTGATGCAGATGCGAGAAAAGAAAAAAGCGATTTAGAAGAAATCTATAACGGATCTCTTAACAGCCTAAACGATAACGACGTTTTAGTTGGTAGAGTTGTAAGATTAACTGATAAAGAAGCTATCGTAGACATCAACTTCAAATCTGAAGGTGTTATTTCTCTTAACGAATTCCGTTACAACCAAGGCCTGAGTGTAGGTGACGAGGTAGAAGTAATGGTTGACAGAAGAGAAGACAAAACTGGTCAATTACAATTATCTCACAGAAAAGCTAGAACGCTTAAAGCTTGGGATAAAGTAAACGAACTTCACGAAACTGGAGAAATCGTTAACGGTTTTGTGAAATCAAGAACTAAAGGTGGTATGATCGTAGACGTACACGGAATCGAAGCATTCTTACCTGGTTCTCAAATTGACGTTAAGCCAATTAAAGATTACGATCAATTCGTAGGTAAAACTATGGAGTTCAAGGTTGTAAAAATCAACCCTGAGTTCAAAAATGTAGTGGTATCTCACAAAGCATTGATCGAAGCAGATATTGAAGGTCAGAAAAAAGAAATCATCGCTCAGCTTGAAAAAGGTCAGGTTCTTGAAGGTACTGTTAAGAATATTACTTCTTACGGTGTATTCATTGACTTAGGAGGTGTTGATGGATTGATCCACATTACAGACCTTTCTTGGTCTAGAGTGAACCATCCATCTGAAATCCTGGAAGACGGACAAACAGTGAAAGTTGTTATCCTTGATTTCGATGATGAGAAAACAAGAATCCAATTGGGTATGAAGCAGTTAGAAGCTCACCCTTGGGATGCTCTTTCTGCTGACTTGAAAGTTGGGGATAAAGTAAAAGGAAAAGTAGTAGTTCTTGCTGACTATGGTGCATTCGTAGAAATTGCTCCAGGTGTAGAAGGGTTAATCCATGTTTCTGAAATGTCTTGGTCTACTCACTTAAGATCTGCTGGTGACTTTGTGAAAGTAGGTGATGAGGTTGAAGCTGAAGTATTAACTTTAGATAGAGAAGACAGAAAAATTTCTCTTGGTATCAAGCAATTAAGCAAAGATCCATGGGAAAATATCGAAGCTAAATATCCGGTAGGATCTAAGCATGTAGGAACTGTAAGAAACTTTACTAACTTTGGTGTATTTGTAGAGTTAGAAGAAGGTATCGACGGATTAATCTACATCTCTGATCTTTCTTGGACTAAGAAAATCAAGCATCCATCTGAGTTCTGTGCAGTAGGTGATAAATTAGATGTTGTAGTTCTTGAATTAGACATCCAGGCTAGAAGATTATCTCTAGGTCACAAGCAATTAACAGACAACCCTTGGGATGCATTCGAAACTAAGTATGCTGAAGGAACTATCCATGCTGGTAAAGCGGTAGAAGTACACGATAAAGGTGCTTCTGTACAGTTCGAAGATGCTGAAGTTGAGGCTTTCTGTCCTTCAAGATTATTAGAGAAAGAAGATGGATCTAAAATCAAGAAAGGTGAAGAAGCTCAGTTTAAAGTAATCGAATTCAACAAAGAATTCAAAAGAGTAGTAGTTTCTCATACAGGTATCTTCAGAGATGAAGAGAAGAAAAATGTGAAAGACTCTTCTTCTAGAAACGTATCTTCTTCAAACAACGAAGAAAGATCAACTCTTGGAGATATTGATGCTTTAGCAGAATTGAAAAGAAAAATGGAAGAAGGTAAATAATCTTTAACCATTGGTAATATTGAGCCACTCAGAAATGAGTGGCTTTTTTTTTACCTTTTAGTGTAGTTTTTTTTATTGATAAATATTTATTTTTTAAAATATTTCACGATATAAAGAAAAATATATTATTTTTAGCATACTTTAATTAATAAAATTTTTAATCCATGAAAAAAACATTTTTACTTTTCCTTATTACATTTTGTATGTCTTTTGGGAAACTATCTGCCCAAGTTGGCGGTAGTGATTACATTATTCTACTTGATAATGGTTTTTCGATTAATGCTCAAACTTTTACTGACATGAAACTGGCTGCGAGTAAATTTATAGAATCTCTTTTGTCATGTAACCCTAAAAACAGAGTAGCAGTGGTACATTATGGAGCGGGTCTTTATAATGCGCCAAATACTGGTTTTGCCCCAAGAATTTATATTGAATCTGATCTTACTAATGATCACTCGGTTGCAACAAATATTGAGAGAAGATTATATTATGGAGATCAGTTCCATGAAGCATTGGGATTAATAGGATACGCAATGGATCACGTTCCGGATGCAAATATTATAAGCCCGCAAACAACGTTAAATGTAGATCTTCACCAACCTTTACATATTATTACTTTTACAGATGCCAATAGAAATACAGGAACAACTCCGATAAACAGATCATATTTAGTGAATGAGGCTAATACTAATTTTAATGATGATGAGGCCTTTGTAAATGTTACGAAATTTAAAGAGGGAAGAAATTCAAAGTTTGTCATGATTCATTATACACCTACATCAAACCCAACGGCTCAAAATGCGGCGGCTGTTATTTCAAGTATAGGAGGGAATTATACTGGTGCTCTTGAAAATTTCCCAAGTGATTTCGATAGCGGAGTGTTACCAAGAATGTATTATAACAGAACTAACGGTTTTGGCTTATATCAGACAGAAAGTAATCTTTGGGTAGATATAGCGAATAGCATTTGTGATGCTACAGATTGGGGAAAAATTACTATGATGCAGTATGAGCCAAACGGTTGCGGACTAATAGGAATGCAAGCTGTAAACTGGAGATATACATTGCCTGCGGGCGCTACATTGGATGGTTTCAAATTAGAAATAATCAATAATAATACGGGAGATATTTATCCGGTTGATTTGAGTAATATTACTCAGTGGGGAACTACAGGGTTATATTATAATTACCTATATCCGGCAGATTTTAGTGCTTCCACATCAGCTGGCGCAACGGGGCAGTACAGATTAAGATTAAATATGATCTATACTTTAAATGGAAATATATACACCGTAAGCTCATTAAATAATTACCCTTGGTTTGATTATGATATAGATTTGGATTGCATTGTTCTAAAACAATCTCAACAATCTTCAGAAATTAAGAAATTATTTAAACTTACACCTAACCCTACAGATGGGGTATTTAAAGTAGTTTTAGAAAAAAATATTACTTCCGGAAAGTTAGAAGTAATGAATGTAAGTGGGAATGTTTTGTTTAATAAGACCTTCAGAGGAGAAAAAGAAATAGAGATAGATATTCATTCTCAAAATCAGGGAATTTATATAGTGAAAATTATATCTGATAAAGGCGAGATTTACACCGATAAAATAATTAAAAAATAAGTTATATAAATGATTTGAAAGCTACTTTGTAATGAAGTAGCTTTTTTCATATTTAATATTTATTTTTAGAATATAAAATAATTTAATAAAAAAATAACAAAAAACCTTTCCGATTAATAAATCTTTGTAAATTAGCGCCTTTAATAGATAAAAATGAAAAAGAAAACTCTACCCCTTTTGTTTGCTGTTTTTTCAGTAATTCCATCTTATTTGTTTTCACAAGACAATGAAAGGCTTATTAAAGATTATATTTCTCAAAATAAAATAAGAGAATATAAAAAGTCTGATCTTACTAATTTTATTATTGACAATGTTGATAATTCAAAATCATTAAATGGTAATATTGTTAAAGTTCAGCAGACGTTCAATGGTTTACCTGTTTATAGTTCGGTAGCAACGGCTCTTATTAAAGATAATAAGGTTGTTTATTTTTCAGATAATTTTGTAAAAAATTATAATGAATCTACTCAAACAAGCGCGTCTATTAGTAAGAATGTTGCACTTCAAAAGATTGCTGATGATTTAGGAAAAGGAGAGATTGCTTCACTTCCGATTGTTAATTTCTTTGAAAAAAGTGAAAATAAGACTAAAGCGGCTACACAAAGACTAGTATACACAACCAATGCGAGTGGAGATCTTCGTTTAGCTTACGAATATGCTTTTAATGAACCTAAATCATCAAACTATTGGAATATCCTGGTTGATGCAAATAATGGTGAGATTATCAGTAAAAGTAATCTGACAACTTCTTGTGATTTTAAACATGATGCTTATTCATCAGATTATTCAGGAGCACATATCCATACTGATGAAACTGATTATAAATTTATTGGGGCAGAAAATAAGAAAGCCCAAAATTTATCAATGTTTTTGTTGCCAGATAATGCTTCATATAATGTTTTTCCATTGCCTATAGAAGCTCCTACATTTGCTTCAAGAGCTATAATTTCCAATCCTTGGAATCTTACAGCTTCTCCGGAAGGATGGCATTCTGACGGTACAACTCATTATACCAATACACAAGGAAACAATGTATATGCTTATGAAGATACTGCTGCTGCCAATATACCTGGGTTATCTCCGGACGGTGGTGCTTCAAGAACATTTAATTTCCCCTTCAGTATAAATGGAACTCCTGCCGCTAATCAAAATGCAGCAATTACGAATTTATTTTACTTAAATAATAAAGTACATGATGTTTTCTATCAGTTCGGATTTACTGAATCTGCAAGAAACTTCCAATGGAATAACTTTGGAAAAGGAGGTTTGGATGATGACGGAGTTTTTGCAGAAGCTCAAGATGGTGGAGGTTTGAATAATGCAAACTTTTCTTCTCCTCCGGATTATTATAATCCTAAAATGCAAATGTATTTATGGTCTCCTGTAAATCAATTATTTTTCTATAATGCACCAAGTGCGGCGGTTCCGCGTACTCCTTTAGCTGGAATTGCTCAATTCGGACCTGCCTTAACTGCAGCGGGAACTACAGGGAATGTGCAGCTTTCATCTGTTTTAGATGGGTGTACAGCTTTACCTGCAGGTTCTCTTGAAGGGAAAATAGGATTAGTAGAAAGAGGAACATGTAATTTTTCGGTTAAAACAAAAAACTTACAGAACGCGGGCGCTATTGCTACTATTATTTATAATAATACAGTCAATGGAGACGCTATTGGTAATATGTCTGGAACTGATGCTACCATCACTATCCCTTCGGTATTAATTGGAAATACAGAAGGTGAATATATTAAAACTAATCTATCTGCAAATACTACAGTAAATGTGACATTGAAAAATGATCCTGCAACAAGTATAACTCCTGATGGAAGTTTTGATAATGGTATTGTAACTCACGAATATGGACATGGCATCTCTAACAGATTGACAGGTACCGGATATAATTGTTTGAACTCAGGTGCTGATAAAGAGCAAATGGGAGAGGGATGGTCTGACTTCTTTGCTATAATGCTGACAAATAAACCGGGAGATAATGCTACAGTTGCAAGAGGTATGGGGACATACGCGGCAGGACAAGCTACTACAGGCTTAGGAATTAGACCTGCAAAATATTCACCTGATCTTGCAATTAATAATTTTACCTATGGTGATACTAATGGAATGGAATATCTGAATACAAGTAATCAAATTGTTCCGGATGTACACTCTATCGGATTTATCTGGGCTACAATGCTTTGGGATTTGCATTGGCAGTATGTTGCTAAATATGGTTATTCTTCTGATGTAACAGCAAACACAACCAGCGGAAGCTCAAGGGTTTTACAATTAGTAACTGATGCGTTAAAACTTCAAGTTTGTAATCCTACATTCGTAGATGGAAGAAATGCCATATTGGCTGCAGAATTAGCAACTACCAACGGTGCTGATAGATGTATGATCTGGAGAACTTTCGCAAGAAGAGGTTTGGGTGTTAATGCTTCTGCAGGGGTAAAAACCAATATTAATGACCAGGTAGAAGATTTGTCAGTGCCTGCTGACTGTGTGCTGGCTACTGATGAGGTGAAATCTGTTAAAAATAATACAATCTCTATTTATCCAAATCCTGCTAAAAATGAATTCTTCATTAGCTTCCCAAGCAATACGCTAGGAAAAGTAAGTGTTGAGATTTATGATATGTCAGGAAAATTAGTTTCTTCTGAAGATAAAATTTCTCCGGATGCTAAAAAAGCAATTTCTACAGATAAATTAATCAACGGAACATATATGGTGAGAGTGAAAGGTCTTGGATTCGACGCTACATCTAAAGTTATTGTTAAAAAATAATCAATTATTAACATTGATTTATATATCGCCGCAAGCTTGCTTGCGGCGATTTTATTTATCTATTCAATTAATGCTTGACTTAATTTTGGGGAATAAGTTGTAACTTTGCAGGCTGTTTAAAAAAAAAATTATGAAGAAGAAAAATATACTAAAAGGAGTATTATTTGTAGGAATTGGTGCAAGTATATATGGTATGTTGGCAACTTTTGTCAAGTTAGCCTATCAAGATGGATATACCACATCAGAGGTAACGACATCACAATTTGTATTGGGATTAGTGGGGCTTTTAATATTGAATTTTATCCAAACCATCACGTCAAAACAAAAACTATCTTCACCTACAGCTAAAGAAATAAGAATGTTGATGTTAGCGGGAACTTCACTCGGTTGTACAAGTTTATTTTATTATATCGCAGTTCAGTATATCAATGTATCGATTGCAATTGTGTTATTAATGCAGTCAGTTTGGTTTAGTGTCGTGGTTGAAGGTTTTCTAACCAAAAAGTTACCTAATATCAGAAAAGTGGTGTCTGTTATTATTGTTTTAATAGGAACCATTTTGGCGACAAACCTTATTAATACCGAAATTGAGTTAGATTTTAAAGGTATTTTCTGGGGATTAATGGCTGCAGCCTCTTATACAATGACGATGTTTACTTCCAATACATTGGCGACACATTTGCCGGTTTTCAGGAAGAGTATTATTATGCTTTCTGGGGGGGCGGTTGTAATTTTTGCCTTTTTGTTTTTCGCTCAAATCGGGCCGCTTCATTTTGATGGATTGAAATCAATTTATTTAAATTTTACTGAAAATACAGACCATATTCGTTCATTTAATTATTCAATTCTTTGGAAATACGGTTTAGTTTTGTCATTATTTGGAACGATAATTCCTCCGATTTTATTCAATATTGGTTTTCCAAATGCAGGATTAGGATTGGGAAGTATTGTTTCATCTTTGGAGCTTCCGGTGTCCGTAACTATGGCTTTCGTTTTATTAGGAGAGGAAGTGATTTTGATTCAATGGCTGGGAATTGTTTTGATTCTTTTTGCGATTGTTTTAATGAATTTACCTTCCAAAAAAGAGCTTGTGGTGGCAGAAGTATCTTAAATAAATTATAATTAATAGATATAAACCGTTTCTTTTGAAACGGTTTTTTTATTTTTATACATAAATAGACTTTCATGAAAAATTTTAAAAATGCAGTGGCTGTTTTAATGCTATCGATTACGCCGATCTTTAGCTTTTCCCAGATAAAACCTCTGGATGCAGAGCTTACCAATTATGAATATCCTTATAAAGTTCATTTTATTAATTTAAAATCCCAGAATAACGATTTGAAAATGGCTTATATGGACGTAAGGCCAAAAAATCCAAATGGAAAAATAATGATGCTTCTTCATGGGAAAAATTTCAATGGAGCCTATTGGAAGAAAACAGCGCAAGATCTTTCTGATAAAGGTTTTCGGGTAATTATTCCTGATCAAATAGGATTTGGGAAGTCCTCAAAGCCACAAAGTTATCAGTTTTCTTTTTCTCAGCTGGCTGAAAATACAAAAGCAATCTTAGATGAGCTTAAAGTAGATAAAGCGATAATTTTAGGACACTCAATGGGTGGAATGGTTGCGACAAGATTTACTCTGCTTTATCCTGAAAAAGTTCAGAAATTAATTCTTGAAAATCCCATAGGATTAGAAGATTATAAAACTTTTGCAGGTTATCAGACGATAGATGAGGCTTATCAGTCAGAATTAAAAAACACGGCTGAAACGTATAAAAATTATCAGTTAAAATTTTACTATGATAATAAATGGAAAGATGAGTATCAACCTTGGCTAGACTTAATTGCAGGCTGGACTTTACATTCTGATTATCCGAAAGTAGCTTGGGACGCGGCATTAACATCGGATATGATTTACAATCAACCCGTTTGTTATGAGTTTAAGAATATTAAAACTCCCACATTGCTCATCATCGGAACAAGAGACAGAACAGCGATAGGAAAGGATAGGGCACCGAAAGAATTGCAGCCTAAAATGGGACAATACCAGGAATTAGGAAAGAAAACACAACAGCAAATTATTGGCTCAAAATTAGTTGAAATTGAAAATGTGGGACATCTTCCCCACATCGAAGTTTATGATAAATTTTGGAATGCGTTGTATGATTTTATTAAGTAGAATTAAATGATTAAAGAAATAAAAAGAGACTGCTCAAATATGAACAGTCTCTTTTTGTATGTATTGTTGTCTGAATTATTTCTTTTTGTAAGCAGCGTCTTTGATTCTTGCTTTCTTACCTCTCAGATCTCTGAAGTAATAGATTCTAGATCTTCTAACTCTACCTCTTCTGTCAACTTCAATCTTCTGAAGAGCCGGCATGTTGATAGGGAATACTCTCTCTACACCTACATCACCACTCATTTTTCTGATTGTGAAAGTTTTTGTAGAACCAGTACCTCTTAATTGGATAACTGTTCCTTTGAAGAACTGAGTTCTTGTTTTTTGACCTTCTTTAATCTCGTAATACACAGTGATTGTATCACCAGCTTTGAATTCAGGGAATTCTTTTTTTGTAATGTACTTGTCTTGTACGTACTTTAATAAATCCATTATTAATAAATAAAATGTTTAGGCTAAGCAACTTACACGGACTTCGTCAGAGGTTGAATAACAGGCTGCAAATATAAGAAATACTTTTTGAATGTGCCAAACAATTTATGTATTAAATACAATAAATTTTTCGTTCGAATTCAACCCAAAAATTAACATTTCCTTGAAATTCCCATCAGGCTGAGTTTATATGGGAACTTTACTTTTGCCCGAAATAAAAATTATGCTAACTCTTTTAAAATAAACGATTTAAAACTCTATACACATCATTAAAACTGAACTATTATGAAACATTATTTTTTCTTTTTCTTCTTTGCCGTCCAGTTGGTATTCGGACAGGCTTTGTTTCCGTATTTACAGAACCCGACACCAAATTCCATGATTGTTAACTGGAAAACGGCTTCCGATAACGAGACGACTGTAATCTATGGAACGTCAGCTGCAAATTTAAATGTAACGGTTACCGGTACTACGAATATTTTTTCGGATACAGGATATAATAACAACTATTATTATCATACAGCAAAAATCACCAATCTACAGCCTAATACAAAGTACTATTATAAAATAAAAACCGGAACCAACGAATCTGCGGTTTATAATTTCAAAACACTTCCTTTGCCTGGTCAGCCCGCAACTGCAGACGGAAAAATCCGCTTTTTGATCATGGGTGACAATCAGATCAAGGCTGAACCCAGGTATGATACACTTACTTTGAATGCTTTTAAAAAGTTAAAACAAAAATTTGGAATAAATTCTGATCCTTCGGACAATATTGCGTTGACGTTTATGGTCGGAGATCAGGTAGATGTAGGAACGTTGGATCATTATGAAAATGTTCATTTTAAAAAGAATATTAAACTTTCACCTTATCTTCCGATTCAGACAACGGTAGGAAATCACGAGACGTATGGAACTTTGGGGATGAATTCTTATTATGCTCATTTTTATATTGATGAAATTAAATATAAAAATATGACCTCCGGAAATGAGAATTATTATGCTCAACAGGCTGGAAATGTTTTATTTATAAGTTTAAGTTCGGAACATACAGGTTCAGCTCAGCAAACCTGGCTTCAACAGATTTTAAATGAGGCAAATAATGACTCCACTGTAGACTGGATTATCTCATTGAGTCACAGGCCTTATCAGGCGGAGCAATATGTGGGAGATATTTCGACTTGGGTTAGAAATAATGCAGTTCCACTTTTAACGACTTCTTCAAAATATTTAATGCACGTTGGGGCTCACCATCATTTATATCATAGAGGTCAGCTTAAAAATACTCCAAATTATCAGATAATTTCAGGAGGAACGGCTTGGGATCAATATTGGGGGATGTCTAATGAACAGGACTTTGATGACGTTCAAAAAACACTCACAGACTGGACCTATCAAATCGTGGAAGTGGATGTCAACACAGGAAAAGCAGATGTTGAATGTTATTCAATCGGTGGCGTTTATACTAAAAAATACAATGAATTGGTTGATACTTTTCACAGATATAAAAATCAGCCAAAACCTACGAAGCCTTCTATTACAAATACTTTCTCAGGAGCAGTTACATTACCTTTAACATTAAACGGAAGTCCTTTTGCATCGACAAACGGAGAGCTTTTAAATACAACTCAGTTTCTAATCAGTAAAGCCCCCGATTTTTCTGTTATTGAAAAAGAATTTTACCGTGATTTTGAAAACTGGTTTGGAAAAGACGGAAACGGAAATCCTGACAAAACAAAAAATTTGAATGCCGGTGTTGATATTACAAAAGCAACGATTGTCTCAAATTCTATCACAAACGGGATGTATTATGTGAAAGTCCGTTACAGAGATAGAAATTTAGAATGGAGCGACTGGAGTGACACAAAACAGTTTGAAGTGACAGGCAGTGTAGTTTCCAACCCTGCTTTTACTTTAAATAAGACAGAATATCTCCAGAATGAGCCCATTGTGGCTACTTTTACAGACGGCCCCGGAAATCAGCAGGATTGGGTCGGAATTTATAAAAAAGGTCAGAATCCGGCTTCTGTTACCTCTCAGAGTTACATGTATACCAACGGACAAACTGCCGGAACAGCGACATTTAATAACGGTATTGCAGGTAAGGGCCAATACTTTGCAGGATTCTTCGCAAATAACGGCTATACAGACATTGCTCCAAGAAAGAGCTTTTATGTAGGGCCGAAAGTAATACTGAATACAACAGCAGATACTTACCCTGTTGGTGGAGTAGTTACAGTGAATTTCAGTAACGGGCCCAATCTTACAAAAGACTGGATCGGAATTTACAAAATGGGACAGGTTCCCGGAACAAATACCTCCATCAAATGGGATTATGTGACAACAGCCTCCGGAACACTTAATTTTACAGGTCTTCCAAAAGGGTATTATTATGCTCAGTATTTCCTCGAAGATGGCTATACGACGGTTGGCGAAAAGGTTTTCTTTAAAGTAGGGGACATTGTTACAGAACTTTGGATCAATAAGCCTGTTTATACTTTGGGCGAGAATATTACCGCTTCATGGACGGATTCTCCGGGAATTATCAAAGACTGGTTGGGAATTTATCCTCAAAATATCCAGACTCCGGATGATAATTTTGTTTCTTATACCTATTTTGACGGTGTTACTCAGGGAACAAAAACAATTCAAGGGGCAGCAGTTCCTGCAACACCGGGAAATTATTACATGGTAATGTTTACCAATGATTCATATACGGAAGTTTCAAATAGAGTTCAGTTTCAGGTTTCATCGGGAAGTTTAGGAACGGACGAAGTGAAAAACAGCACAGAAAAGAATGTAGTTTTATATCCAAATCCAACAAAACCCGGACAGCCTACATTTATAAAAAGTGATTATCCGATTGAAAAAATAGAATTGCTTTCTGCTGCAGGAGACTTGCTTTATAAATCTGATAATATTCACAATCAACGTTTCTCGTTAGTTAATGAAAATCTTCCGAAAGGAGTATATTTTGTAAAAGTATATACAAGAAAACTATTTACATTAAAACTGATTATTCAATGATATTTTTTCAAATTTATCATTAAAATAAAAGCAGGAAAATTTTTCCTGCTTTTTATATTGATATTTTATTAATCTGTAGATTTCAGTGCCCAAGCTACCAAAGGCGCTTGCATAAAAAGTCTCGCAAGTCTTTGGTTATCTGTATTTAAACCAAAAGAATCTCTTCTGCTTTTGTACTGAGCAACATTTCCGGGAAATACAGCTGTAAAAAAACCTGCCACAATTTGTCCCATTGTTCTTCTGTATTTTTCAGGAGTTATAATAGTTGCTGTACCCAAAAGTATTTCTGCAATTCCCGAATATACAACGGTATCGTCTTTCTTCAAAGGAACCCATTCAGGAACCTGAGCTTGGAATTCTTTTCTTGCAAAAGTAAGGTGACTTATTCCTGCACCGATTAAAAATGCGCCGAGAGCAATTCTTGATATGTCTTTCGTTTCCATAATGATAATTATTTGTGATATTGATGGTTTTAAATAACCAAAATTCAGACCACGGACAAAACAATGATTTCAATACAGAAAAGTCAGCATAAATTCAAAAAATTACCAAATACAATAGATATAAGAAAAAGTATTAAATTTAAGCCAACAGAAAATCTAATATTTCATGATAGATAAAAGAGTAAAAAATGCAAAGGAAGCCATCGAAGGCATTAAGGATGGTATGACATTGATGCTTGGCGGATTTGGTCTTTGTGGTATCCCTGAAAATTCAATTAATGCTTTGGTAGACAGTGATGTGAAAGATTTGACTTGCATCTCAAACAACGCAGGAGTTGATGATTTCGGATTGGGATTGTTGCTTCATAAAAGACAAATTAAAAAAATGATTTCTTCCTATGTAGGAGAAAATGCAGAATTTGAAAGACAGATGCTTTCCGGAGAATTGGAAGTTGAGCTGACTCCACAGGGAACTTTAGCAGAAAAATGCAGGGCTGCACAAGCTGGAATTCCTGCTTTTTACACACCGGCAGGTTTCGGGACTGAAGTGGCAGAAGGTAAAGAAGTGAAAGATTTCAACGGAAAACCACATATTTTGGAGCATGCTTACAAAGCAGATTATTCCATCGTAAAAGCCTGGAAAGGGGATTATGCCGGAAACCTTATTTTTAAAGGTTCTGCAAGAAATTTTAATCATCCTATGGCAGGAGCTGGGAAAATCACTATTGCTGAAGTGGAAGAATTAGTAGAACCGGGAGAATTAGATCCGAATCAAATTCATATTCCGGGAATCATGGTTCAGAAAATTTTCCAGGGTGAAAAATTTGAGAAAAGAATTGAACAGAGAACAGTGAGAAAAAAAGACTGACCTTCTTTGGAAAATATTTAAAATAAAAAACAAAGCGCTGAAATATATTTCAGCGCTTTGTTTATGCTTCCGGTGAAATAAGCATTTTCCTTTCCCCGATCTGTTGTCGCCACATGGCATAATATAATCCTTTTTCGGCAATTAATTTATCGTGGGAACCCATTTCTATGACTTGTCCGCGTTCAAGCACATAAATTCGGTCTGCATGCATAATTGTACTTAAACGGTGTGCGATAAGAACTGTAATTTGTTCTTTTTCTTTTGAAATATTTTTTATAGTAGATGTTATCTCTTCCTCGGTAATACTATCCAAAGCAGAAGTTGCTTCATCAAAAATTAATAAATGAGGCTTTCTTAAAAGTGCCCTGGCGATGGCAATCCTTTGTTTTTCACCACCGCTTAATTTCAGTCCGCCTTCACCGATAACGGTTTCTATGCCTTTTTCTGCTCTTTCCAGCAATGCGGTACAACTCGATTTTTGCAAAGCAATTTCCAGATCCGATTCTGTAGCGTTAGGATTTACAAAAAGGAGATTTTCTTTGATAGTTCCTGCAAAAAGTTGGGTATCCTGGGTTACAAAACCAATTTGATTTCTCAGTTCATCAAAATCAAATTCTTTTCCGTTAATCGTGTTATAAAAAATATTTCCTTCCTGAGGTCGGTAAAGCCCAACCAGCAATTTTACCAATGTGCTTTTCCCTGATCCGCTGGGTCCTACAAAAGCGATAGTTTCCCCGTTTTTAACATCGAAAGAAATATTATTCAATGCTTTATACTGTGCAGATTGATGTTTGAAAGAAACATGTTTAAATTCTAATTCTTCAATAGCTCCGATTTGTTTTGGATGAAGTGGTTTTTCTTCCACTTCTTTTTTCATTAAATTATCAAAGTTAAAAAGAGAAGCTTCTGCTTCACGGTAAGAAATGATAATGTTTCCGATCTCCTGCATTGGCCCGAAAATGAAAAAACCATAAAACATGAGGGACAGATATTGTCCGGGGGTCACAATATTTTTAAAAATTAATAATAATAAAGTCATGGTAATCATCTGTTGAAGAAAATTAACCATCGTTCCCTGAATAAAGCTTAAGGAACGGATGCTTTTCACTTTTCTGAGCTCAAGTCCAAGAATCTTGTAAGTATTATTGTTTAAACGGATAACTTCCTGATTGGTTAATCCCAAACTTTTAACGATTTCGATATTTCGTAAACTTTCTGTGGTGCTTCCCGCTAAAGCCGTGGTTTCTGAAACAATATTTTTTTGAATACTTTTTATTCTTTTGCTCAATAAATTAGTAATAAATGCAATCAGGAAAATTCCGCAGATGTACACAGGCATAATCGTCCAATGTAAACGAATAGCATACACCGAAACGAAAATAATACTCACTAAGATTCCGAAGAAGATATTAATAAAACTGGTAATAAATTTTACGGAGTCTTCTCTTACTTTCGTTAAAATCGATAAGGTTTCGCCGCTTCTTTGGTCCTCAAATTCCTGATAAGGCAACGCCATTGAATGTTTTAAACCGTCTGTAAAGATTTTCGCACCAAACTTTTGAGTGATAACACTTACTGCATAATCCTGAAAAGCTTTAGCAATCCGGCTTATCATCGCTGTTCCGATAAGTAATGCTAAAAAATAAAAAACGCCGTGATAAATTCCGTCTCCATATAAATATTGGTTCAGATTTCTGGGTAAAAGTTTTTCTTTATCAAAAAAATTGGGATGAGTCACCAGCTTATCAAGGATATTACCGGTAATGGCCGGAGCAAATAAAGAAAAAACCTGATTGATGGTTGCCAAAAACAAAGAAAGGATAATCAACCATTGGTAGGGCTTAAGGTATCTTAAAAGTATTTTCATTCTATTAAATAATGTTGTAAAATTAGAGATATTATTTTGACTTATGATATTAATAATTTTGAATAATAAAGACCTTTTGTATTCAGGCGAAAATAATTAAATTGCAGTCTAAGTTTTTAATATGCTCACAAAAGAACAAATTGCTAAAAGAATTTCAAAAGAACTGAAAGACCGTTACTATGTAAACCTGGGAATAGGGATTCCTACTTTGGTCGCCAACTACGTCCCAGAAGGTATTTCCGTAGAATTTCAAAGTGAAAACGGAGTTTTGGGGATGGGGCCTTTCCCTTTTGAAGGTGAAGAAGATGCAGATGTCATCAACGCCGGAAAACAAACTATTACTATTTTAGAAGGTGGCTCATTCTTCGATTCTGCTTTCAGTTTCGGGATGATAAGAGGTCAGAAAGTTGATCTTACAATTCTTGGAGCAATGGAAGTTTCAGAAAACGGAGATATCGCCAATTGGAAAATTCCTGGAAAAATGGTAAAAGGAATGGGTGGTGCAATGGATCTGGTGGCTTCCGCTGAGAATATTATCGTTGCGATGATGCATGTAAACAAAGCGGGAGAAAGTAAAATCCTGAAAAAATGTACTCTTCCTTTAACTGGTGTAAACTGTGTGAAAAGAGTCGTTACAGAATTAGCTGTTCTTGATGTAACTCCGGCAGGTTTCAAGCTTGTTGAGAGAGCTCCGGGGGTTTCGGTAGAGCATATTATACAGTCTACAGAAGCCGATTTGATCATTGAGGGCGAAATTCCTGAAATGCAATTCTAATAAAAAAATCAAAAAACCTCGTCACTGACGAGGTTTTTTTGATTGAAGATATTTCAAATTCAAATTTTTGTTTCAGTCCAAGAAATTATTTTCTGTCCTGCGCTCCAAAAACTTTCTGCAAGATACTTGTTGTTCTCATGGCAGGAGTATTTCTGATTCCGCTTTCTTTATCCGCAACCATTTTGAAAACTCCGTTAATGGTTTCAGTAGTTACATATTCATTAAGATCAGTCGTTACAGACTGCCCTGTCAAAGTATTATATTTTGAAATTAAGTTTTTCCAGACAGAATCAGCACCCACTTTTCCTAATGAAGCCTTTACTTTTGGCTGAAAAGCAGTAAATAACTGGCTTTGAGTTTTTTCTTGTAAATAATTTGTAGCGGCATTATCGGTTCCCAGTAAAATATTTTTAGCATCCGTAATTGTCATTGAAGTAATAGCATTCGCGAAAATTGGAGTTGCTTCTGTTACGGCATCTTCGGCGGCTCTGTTTAACAACTTTACACCTTGATCTGCCAGACTTCCCAAACCTACCGAGCGCAGGGTAGTATCAATTTTCCTCAGCTTTTCGGGCATTAAAATTTTTACGGCTTCATTTTTAAAGAAACCATCTGTTACAGCTAGCTTTTTGACACCTTCAGAAACCCCCATATTTAAAGCTTCCTTTAAACCTGACGAAATCTGAGTTGAGGTAAGATTACTGATATTTACAGAAGAGCTACTGCTCGATGTTGTAGAGGACGTCGTGGAAGTTGTTGTTTTTACGGGAGTATTAAGATCAATCCCGGTTTTGTCCTTTACCGCAGACTTTAATACGTCGAAAATTTGTGCCTGTGTAGAAACTGAAAATAATAGTCCGGCGGCTAGAAGAATAGTTTTTCTCATTGTATATTTTTGCAAATTTAGATGTTTTATTGTGTAATAAGTTAAAATGAGTAGAGAAGTTTTTCAGAAAATAATTATCTTAGCTAAAACCATAACCAGATCTGATGATACGCGTTCTTTCAGCATTTTTTGTATTATTTTCAATTATAAGTTTTTCTCAAAATAGGTTAAATATAATTCCATATCCCCAAAAAGTGAATGTGATTAAAGGGGATTTTCCTATTCCTGAAGTTTTTAGACTTGATGATAATTTACCTAAAGAAGAAACTGAATACTTCAAAAAAAGACTGATTTTAGATCTTAAATTTCAGAATTCTAAAGGGCAGGATGCAGATTTGGTTTATTATCAATTGCCAAAATCTAATAATTTGGCTCAAAATGATGAATTTTATACGCTTGAAATTTCATCAAAGCAGATTCAGATAAAGTCTTATACAAATCAAGGATATTTCTTAGCCCTTCAGACATTAATTCAATTAATCCAGAACAATACAAAGGATAATAAACTTCCTGCGCTAAAAATTGAGGATCAACCTAAGTTTTCATGGCGCGGAATGCATCTGGATGTTTGCCGTCATTTTTTCACTGTTGAAGAGGTGAAGCAGTATATAGATTATTTGGCAATGTATAAGCTCAATACTTTTCATTGGCATTTGACGGATGATCAGGGATGGAGGATTGAGATTAAAAAATATCCTAAATTGACTCAAATTGGCTCAAAACGTAAAGAATCAATGATTGGAGCTTATGTTGATAATACTTTTGACGGAAAACCTTACGGACCCTATTTTTATACTCAGGAACAAATTAAAGATGTCGTAAAATATGCTCAGAAAAGGCATATTACTGTAGTTCCAGAAATAGAAATGCCGGGTCATGCTTTGGCTGCACTGTCTGCTTATCCTGAATTGGCTTGCACAAAAGGTCCTTTTGAGGCTGCTACAAAATGGGGTGTTTTTGATGACGTTTTTTGTCCGAAAGATGAAACTTTTAAATTCTTAGAGAATGTTCTGGATGAAGTGGTGTCACTCTTTCCATCGCAATATATTCACATCGGAGGTGATGAATGTCCGAAAACAAGATGGAAAGAATGTGCTCATTGTCAGGAATTAATTAAGAAAAATAATCTGAAAGATGAACATGGTCTGCAAAGTTATTTTATTCACAGAATTGAAAAATATGTAAATAGCAAAGGAAGAAAGATTATCGGCTGGGATGAAATTTTAGAAGGCGGATTAGCTCCAAATGCAGCCGTAATGAGCTGGACCGGCGTAAACGGGGGAATCGAAGCGGCAAAATCTAACCATTTTGTGGTAATGACACCTGGTTCTTATTGCTATTTTGACCATTATCAGGGAGATCCGGGAACGGAACCAAACGCTTTCGGAGGTTTTACACCTTTGGATAAAGTCTATTCTTATGACCCAATTCCGACCGAATTGAATGCTGAACAGGTAAAATATATTTTGGGAGTCCAGGCAAATTTATGGACAGAATATATTCTTGATTTCAAACAGGTTCAATACATGATTTTTCCAAGATTATTTGCGCTTTCAGAAGTAGGCTGGGGAACTGCCAATCCTAACGATTATAAAGAATTTGAAGGCAGAGTTATTAAACAGTTTAAGATTTTGGATAAAATGAATGTAAATTATGCTAAAAGCATTTATAATATTTCAGGAAAAGTAATCCCGGATAATAAGGGTATTGCCTATGAACTCCAGTCCTCACAGAACCCGGAGGGAATTCGATATACCTTAGACGGAACTGAGCCAACAATAAACTCTCAGATTTATCAAAATCCGATTGCTGTTACAAAATCTTTAATTATAAAATCTGCTTATTTTGAAAACGGTCAATTGAAAAGTGCAGTTTCTTCACAGTCTTTTACGGCTTCAAAAGCGTCAGGTAAAAATATTGTGCTGGAACAGCAACCAAATGAAAATTATTCTTTTGGTGGTGCTTTTACATTGGTTGATGGGATTATTGGCAATCAAAAGCAGTTGGGAAAAACCTGGCTTGGTTTTCAGGGAAAAGATGTTGTAGCGACAATTGATTTCGGACAAAAAACTCAGTTTTCAGAAGTTTATTTTAATACGTTAGAAAATAAAGGAAGCTGGATTCATTGGGCAAAATCTGCTCAGGTTTTTGTTTCTGATGATAATAAAAATTTTAAGATGATCAAAGAAATCAGGAAAGATGAAATTCTGAATGCAAAAGGAAAAATGAAACTAAACGTTGGATATCAAAATTCAAAATATTTAAAAATTAAAATAGAAAATGCAGGAATTATTCCGGCCGGGAATCCCGGGGCAGACTCAAAAGCATGGCTTTTTGTTGACGAAATCGGAGCTAATTAAACTTAACTAAATTATCCTTAATACCTAACATAAATATGTCTTCACGTAGAAAATTTCTTAAAAATACAGTACTAGCGTCTTCAGCATTATTATTAAATCCATTGGATTTGATTGCTAAAGATTTTCCTGAAACTAATAAAATTGTCAATAAACCAATTGTACTTTCCACATGGAATTTTGGATTGAAAGCGAACGAAGAGGCATGGACTATTTTAGGCAAAGGAGGAAGAGCTTTGGATGCTGTTGAAAAAGGAGTTCGTTTGGTAGAATTGGATCCAAGTGAAAGAAGTGTTGGCTACGGAGGGCGTCCGGACAGAGATGGGAGAGTGACTTTAGATGCCTGTATTATGGACGAAAATTATAATATCGGTTCTGTTGCCTGTCTTGAAAATATCAAAAACCCGATTTCTGTAGCAAGAGCGGTCATGGAAAAGACGCCACATGTCATGCTTGTTGGAGATGGAGCATTTCAATTTGCTATTTCTCAGGGTTTTAAAAAGGAAAACCTTCTTACTTCGGAATCTGAAAAGGAATGGAAAGACTGGTTGAAAGACAGTAAATATAAACCTATCGTAAATATTGAGAATCACGATACTATCGGAATGATTGCGTTGGATGCTCAGGGAAATCTTTCGGGAGCCTGTACAACCAGCGGAATGGTTTTCAAAATGCATGGGAGAGTAGGTGATTCTCCAATTATCGGAGCAGGTTTATTTGTTGATAATGAAGTAGGGGCAGCGACGGCAACAGGACATGGAGAAGAAGTTATCAGAACGGTAGGAACTCATTTGGTGGTTGAATTAATGAGGCAGGGTAGGACTCCTCAACAGGCTTGTAAAGAGGCTGTTGAAAGAATTGTGCAGATTACAAAAAGACGGAATAAAAATTTAAAAGACATTCAGGTTGGCTTTATTGCCTTAAATAAAAAAGGTGAATATGGTTCTTATTGTATTCAGGATGGGTTTAATTTTGCGGTGCAAGATCAAAAAGGAAACCGTCTTGAAAAACCGGAATTTGCTTTGAAATAAAAACATTAGAAATTAATTTTGATAAAACCATAAAACCATAAAACCATAAAACCATAAAACCTGAAATGTCAAAAATAGAAATAGCATGCTTTAATCCGGAATCTGCCATCATAGCTTTTGAAAACGGAGCAGACAGGATAGAATTATGTGACGGATTAAGCGAAGGTGGAACAACACCGGATTTTGAAATAACAAAACAGCTTAGAAAAAAAATAAATATTCCGATTTTTGTGATGATTCGTCCTCGTGGCGGAGATTTCACCTATTCTGATGCAGAATTTGAGCAAATGAAAAGTGATGTAATACAATTAAAATCTTTAAGTGTTGACGGCTTTGTTTTCGGAATTTTAGATGAAAATGATGAGGTAAGTATTGAAAAAAATAAAATTTTGACTGAATTGGCAAAACCTTATCAATGTACTTTTCACCGTGCTTTTGACAGAGCTAAAGATTTGGGAAATTCTTTAGAGAAAATAATTGAATGCGGATTTAAAACCATTCTTACCTCAGGACAAAAACCAAATGTTTCGGATGGAAAAGAGAATTTGAAAAGGCTGGTGGAATTATCAGACGGAAGAATCGAAATTCTTATTGGTGGTGGACTTCGCTCAACAAATATTGAAGAAATCAGAGAATTTACCAAAGCTGAATATTTTCATTCTTCTGCAATTATTAATGGTGGAGCTTTTGCCGATGCGGATGAGGTTATTGCTTTGAAAAGTAAATAATTTAATCAAAAATATTCACATAGTTTGTCATTCTGGAGAAAAATCTAAAATAGATTCTTCATTTCGCTTTACTGCGTTCAGAATGGAGACTCATGCTATTTACATCAAATATATATAGATGAAGAAAACTATCCTTTTTACTTTCCTTTTTATTCAAAATATATTATTCGCTCAGTTTTCGGAGAGAAATTTATCTGCTGAAAAATGGAAGTTTAAAAATTCAAAAGATGATATTTGGCTTACTGCTATGGTTCCGGGAACAGTGCATCTGGATTTAATGAATCATAAAATGATTCCCGATCCTTATAAAGATGAAAAAGAAATGAAAGTTCAATGGATAGAAAATGAAGACTGGGATTATCAAACAAAGTTTACTATTTCTGAAAAAGAATTAAGTAATCAAAATATAGACTTGGTTTTTAATGGGCTGGACACGTTTTCTGAAATTTATTTGAATGGAAAATTACTAAAGAAAACTGATAATATGTTTAGAAAGTGGGAAATTTCTGTTAAGCCATATTTGAAATCTGGAGATAATTTATTGCAAATTAAGTTTAAATCCGCAGTGAATGTTGGAAAAGACCTGGCAAAAAAAGTTCCCTTTACAATGCCTGAATCACCGAGAAGTTTTGTTCGAAAAGCTCAATATCAGTTTGGTTGGGATTGGGGCCCAAGATTAGTAACAACCGGAATCTGGAAGAACGTTAAGCTGAACTTCTGGAATAATGCTAAACTTGAAAATGTAAAAGTAGAGCAGAAAAGCTTAACAAAACAAAAAGCAAATTTGAATATTCATGCTGAAATTTTCGCTGATAAGGAAGGGAAATATGTTGTTTTGATCAACGATAAAATAAATAATATTCAATTAAGAAAAGGAAAAAACACAATACAAATTCCATATAGTATTGAAAATCCTAAGCTTTGGCAACCGAACGGTTGGGGGGAACCGAACTTGTATAATTTCAAATTTTCATTAGAAAAAGATTCAAAAAACATTGCTGAAAAATCTGAACGAATTGGTTTAAGAACGATTGAACTGGTTCAGGAAAAAGATTCTAAAGGAAAGTCATTCTATTTCAAAGTTAATGGAAATCCGATGTATGTAAAAGGAACTAACTGGATTCCGTCCGATAGTTTTTTGCCTCGAATTACCAAAGAAAAATATCAACAATTGATAAACGATTCCAAAGAAGCCAATATGAACATGATTCGTGTTTGGGGTGGTGGAATTTACGAGGATGATGAATTTTACAAAGCTTGTGATGAAAACGGAATTTTAGTCTGGCAGGATTTTATGTTTGCAGGAAGTTTTTATCCAGCAGATGAAAGTTTTCAACAAAATGTGGAATCTGAAGTAAAAGATCAGGTTGAAAGACTTCAAAATCATCCGTCACTTGCTTTATGGTGTGGAAATAATGAAGTTGATGAAGCGATTGTCAATTGGGGATATCAAAATCAATTCAATTATTCAAAAGAAGATTCTTTACAGGTTTGGAAAGATTATAAGAAAATTTTTCATGAAATTATTCCAAATGCAATAAAAAAATATGCGACAAGTGATAGAAGGATGTATTGGCCAAGCTCACCGTCAATCGGTTGGGGGCACAGAGAAAGTCTGGCAGAAGGAGATTCTCATTATTGGGGGATTTGGTGGGGCGAGCAACCATTTGAAATTTATAATGAAAAAGTAGGAAGATTTATGTCTGAATATGGTTTTCAGGGAATGCCTGCCCTGGAAACAATAAAATCAATGTTTTCCGGGACTCCTGATTTAAGCTTACAAAACGGGACTGTAAAAGCTCATGAAAAACATGCAAGAGGCTGGGAAATCATTGATAATTATATGCAACGGGATTATACAATTCCCACTGACTTTATTATATATAATTACATTTCTCAGCTGCTTCAGGCTCGCGGAATGCAGATTGCCATTGAAGCGCATCGCCGTGGAAAGCCTTATAATATGGGAACCTTGTATTGGCAATTGAATGATTGTTGGCCGGTGGTCTCATGGTCTTCCATTGATTATTTAGGTAATTGGAAAGCACTGCATTATCAGATTAAAAGGAGTTTTGAAAATCAAGTGGTTTTAACGGAAGAAAAAAATAATATTTTGAATTTTTATGCTATAAATGACGAATTGAAAAAATTTGAAAATGTAAGCCTTGAATTTAAATTGATAAAATTTAATGGAGAAAGTTTAGCTGCTCCATTGATTGTTGCAGAAGGAAAAGATTTGGAAAGTATATTGAAGTTTACATCAATGCCAATCAACGAGTTAATTTCTGAATCGGAGAAAAGCGAAGTTCTTTTACATGTTATTTTAAAAGATAAAAACAACAATATTATAGCTCAAAACGATCACTTTTTTGCAAAACTGAAAGATTTAAAATTACCAAATCCAAATATTCAAATCAAGAAAATTTCTACGACCGAAATTGAAATTTCTACAGATGTCTTGGCAAAAGATGTTTATTTGATTGGAGATACTCATTTCAGTGACAATTTTTTTGATTTATTGCCTAAAACTTCAAGAAGAATTACGCTTTCAAAACCTTTGGAGAATATTGAAGTGATGAGCCTTCGGGATGCGATGAATTAAAAACTATGTGAAAAATATAAGTTTTCATTCTCAACTAAAAAATCAGACGTAAATTTGTTGCATATTTCTTTAAAACTATGATAAATTTTGTTCTGATTGCGGTGTGTATTATTGCAGGGATGGTATTCAAAGCAACAAAATCTATCCATCCTGATGCTCACAAAGGTATCAATACCTGGATCCTTTACCTTGCACTGCCGGCGGTTTCTTTTAAATATCTGCCAAAAGTAAAATGGACATCAGAAATGCTTTTCCCAATTGTCGCGACTTTTTTGATTGCAGTTTTTTGTTTCTTTTTCATGATGTTTTACAGCAAAAGCAATGGGTATTCTAAGCGGTCAAGAAGTACTTTAGAATTATCGGGTGGTTACAGTAATACCTCATTTATTGGTTTTCCTTTAATTTCTGCTTTTTACGGTGAAAGTCTTTTAAGTATTGCCATAATCTGTGACCAAACGATGTTTTTTGCCCTTTCTACATTAGGAATTATAGCAGCGGTAAAAGGGGGAAGCAGATCGGGGAAAGTAAGTGCTAAATTTATGGTAAAAAGATTAATTACATTTCCTCCTTTGGTAGGGTGTGTTTCTGCTCTGGTATTGTCTCAATTCATAGATTTCACTCTAGCGGAACCATTTTTTGATAAACTGGCAGCGACTGTAAGCCCTTTGGCTTTATTTTCTGTTGGTTTACAATTAAAATTCAACGGCTGGAAAAAATTGATCCCTCAAATGTCTGCTTCCATGTTATATAAACTGGTTCTGGCTCCGGCAATTGTTTTAGGATTGGCATTATTAATAGGAATAAAAGGAAATATTGCAAAAATTACAGTATTCGAAGCTGCAATGCCTACTGTTGTAACGGCAAGTATTATTGCAGAACAATTCAGATTAAATACCAAACTGATGAATTTAATTATTGGTTTTAGTATTATCGTTGGATTTTTTACTTCGGCAATGTGGTATGAGATTATTGAATTGCTGTTCTAATTTTTATTAAGTGTAAAGTCTTTCATTCCAAATAAAACACAATTAAGGAAACTATTTTTCTGTTATTCATTGCATAGTTTAAAAATGGCAATAAACTGAAAAGTTATTTAAAAAGAAAAAGTTTAACCTATTTGCCAACCTAAATGAAAATATTTGCATCTTTAAAACACACGTCAATTTCTGTCGCTTTACCGTTTTATTTTTGCCTAAGGTTGCAATAAACCATTAACCTATAACAAATTTGACATTAAATCTCATTCAGGTGAGGGAGTAATTATTAAAATTCGTTAAATTTGCAGCATTGTGATAATAAAAACTAATATTAACCTTTAAATACACAAAATAGATGAAAAAGCTCTACTTTAGTGCATTAACCTTATGCACAGTTTCCGTACTGTATTCTCAGGAAGTAGTCTGGCAAAAGGATATTAAATC
>NZ_LFNE01000003.1 GCF_001045455.1 Chryseobacterium sp. FH2
GCAGTATTCTAGAATATTATCTTGACCATATTCCTCCCTCATCTCCACCGCCAAACAGCTATTACTGGGATTTTGCCAATTTTGCAATACAACTTTTTATGGAAAATCCTGCTTTGACGTGGGAACAGTTTTATAATCAGTTTATTAATACCCCCTGCCAGAAAACAAAAGCCGTAGTAAACGATCCTAAAAGGCAAGCCGGCCTTACAGAACTAATGAACAAATCTAAAGAAGGCGGTGAAAAGGCTTTTATGACAAAAGCAGATGGTACCCCAAGCCCCATTATACCGGGAGGAGAGCATAGTACAGACCTTGGTGATATCACAGGATATCAGGGGTATTCTCATAACCATACACCGGATGGGATTAAAATGTTGTCTCCTCCCGATATATATAAATTGTTTTACTTTATTGTGAACCAGCCTACGGGAACCCCGGTAGATGCGGCTTTTGGAGAGATGGTAGGTACACAGGTATGTCCTAACTGCCCGGGAGGTTATGAATATTATAATTATATCATTAGATTTAACGGATCTTTTGCCGATGCACAGGCAATTAAAGACAGAAACTATACAAAGGCTGATTTAGAAGCTTTTAAAGACAAATTTGCAGAATTTGAACTAAGTCTTAGGCCAAAATCCGAATATGCTTCCCAAAATGGTAATTTTATGAACACTAAAGGACTGGAAGAAGTTTTCTTTAACGCCTTAGATAAAATGAATATTGATAAAAATAAAATGATTCTGCAAAAAGTAGATAAAAACGGAAATGTAACCAATGTAACGCTTGGTGCAGACGGAAAGCCAAAAGATGTACCTTGTCCCAATTAAACCTTAAAATAACAACAATGAAAAAAATACTATCATTATTCGCTTTAGCAATAAGCTTAATACATTGCAAAGCACAGCAAGTTTATCCTCTGAATACTTATTATGAAGATGCACCCGATTATGCCTATATGAAGGATCTGAACAATTATCTTCCTCCTTATGTCGGTACTTATAAAGCTACTTATCAGGGAAATGAAATTATTTTATATATTACAAAAGAAGATAAATATCTTAAAGACTATGGACCTGGTGATAGAAAATATTATAAAGATGTTCTTCATGTAAAATATATTGTAAAAAATATATCAACAGGAGCTCTATTACAGGATACTCAAAATGTATCAGATCCGGACAATAAAATTACCAGTGTGATGACAAACGACAATGACAATAACAGTGTTTCTTTATATTATAAAGGAACCACTTGCGGTATTGGCTGGGGAAGCATTACATTAAAAAAAATTAACAATACCCAAATCAGCTGGTCATATTACCCTAATGACTCGCTTTTCAGTGGAGGGGATTGCCCAGGCAGCCAAAATATAAAAGTATATCTTCCTGTTGCAAAGGATCTGGTTTTTACTAAACAATAATATAAAGCCTCTTTAGAGGCTTTTTAAACATATGATGAAAAAAATACTATCATTATTCGCTTTAGCAATAAGCTTAATACATTGCAAAGCACAGCAAGTTTATCCATTGAATACATTTTACAAAGATGTACCCGATTATGCCTATATGAAGGATCTGAACAATTATCTTCCTCCTTATGCCGGTACTTATAAAGCTACTTATCAGGGAAATGAAATTACTCTTTATATCACTAAAGAAGATATGTATCTGACTGACTATGGACCCGGAAAAAGAAAATATTATCAGGATGTTCTTCATGTAAAATATATTGTAAAAAATATATCAACAGGAGCTTTATTACAGGATACTCAAAATGTATCAGATCCGGACAATAAAATTACCAGTGTGATGACAAACGACAATGACAATAACAGTGTTTCTTTGTACTATGAAGGAACCACTTGCGGTATTGGCTGGGGAAGCATTACATTAAAAAAAATCAGCAATACCCAAATCAGCTGGTCATATTACCCTAATGACTCGCTTTTCAGTGGGGAGGATTGCCCAGGCAGCCAAAATATAAAAGTATATCTCCCTGTTGCAAAGGATCTGATTTTTACTAAACAATAACACTCATTCTTCTATCCAAAGGTTTTAAAATTATAAATTATGAAAAAAAAAATTATTTGTTCAGTGTTATTTCTTTGTATGATTATTTGCAAATCTCAAACAATAAATGTTCGAGGTATTGTTGAGGATTCCTTAAAAATAAATAGTTTTATAGGAATTAATGTTAATGACACCATAAGGAAATTTAGGGATAGACAGCTTAAAGATAAAGCATTTAAAGAAAAAAATCCGGATGGATATGATAAATTAATTAAAAATAAAGATCTTTTTACATCACCTGATTCTGTGGGAAACTATACAATAAATGCAAAGCTGACAGATACTTTGTATTTTTATAAATGGGGCTATACCACTAAAAAATATAAAGTTGAGGATATAATAAATAACAATATAAAAGTTGTCTTAAAACCGAGGCCTTGTATTCCATATAAAAAATGTGATCAACAAAATCCTTCAAAACTATACGCATTTGTTGGAAAGAAAATAGATGTCTCATATATAGATCAGTCTAAGTATTGTGGTGTTTCTTTGAGTACAGAATATAAAGCAGAATATAACATTACACAAGAATTTGGTGATCATTATCCAGATTCGACAATTATATTTACGGCTTATGATCACAATAGTATGTATGAATACGATTTTAGAAACTACGATAATATACTTATTTTTGTGGGAGAATACTGTGGGGATTTAATTAAAGATTATTTTTTTCCCGTTTACAAAACAATTGATGGAAGATGGGCGACACCGGTTGATATTTATATGGAGCATTATTATAAATCTGAAAAATTTTCCCCCTTAGATATAACTTTCGATCATTCAGTTAATTTTGATTTGTCTGATTACTCATCTGTACGGATTGAGTATAAATTCCCTAAAGAATATTATAAAATAAAAAATGGAAAAGCATATCCAATAAAAGGAAGATATGCAGAAGATTTAGTAAAGCTTTGGAAAGAGATTTCTACAAAAAATCAAAAATAGTTAAAACTTTAACTGTCCACAGGTAAAAAGGTTTACTTTTCATTGAAAATTGACTGATAAACAGAAAACTCTCCAGATTTTGGAGAGTTTTTGTATTATTCCTGAAGCATGTTGTCTCTTGTATTTTTCTGAACTGCAATAGCTCCGAAAAGTGCCAGCAAGAATGCGAAGCCGTAAAAACCTTTTTCACTCGGCAGGATAGTGGCATTCCATAATCCTATGGCCAGTAAAACGATGGAAGATAGAGTAGCAAACCAGCAGATACCATAATAAATATCGGTAACCTTAATGTTTTCTAATCTGTCTCGAACTGCTTTCTGCAAAGAAACGACAGCAAATAAACCATAAAGTAGGATAGTGAAATAATATCCCTTCTCATTAAGCTGCATTTCAGCTCTTGCAAGACCTACGATAAAACCGATCATCCCTGCTCCCAATGCAACCCAAGACGCGGCAACGAATGCATTTGATACATTTTGTTTTTTCATGTTAATGTTTTTGTTAAAGTAGCCAAATATATCGATTTTTTTTTATTTGGATATAGGGAAAAATACGGTAATAAATAGCCTTTCTTTAGAAGATAGAAAGTTAAAGTAAATGTTGAGTTAAGATAGGTGATTTCTTAGCCCCGATAGTAGCGGTTACCCCGCAGTGCGTATTGGAAATGGTGTTGGCACGAGGAGTATGAGCGGATAGCGGGAAACAGCTTCTGGAAAATAAAAAACTCTCCAAAATGGAGAGTTTATTTTGATTTGAAATCCCTTAAACAGGATAACTTTTTAATATCTGTAATATTCAGGTTTGAATGGTCCTTTTACATCTACACCAATATATTCAGCCTGTTCAGGAGAAAGAGTTTCCAATTCAACACTTAATTTCTTAAGGTGAAGAGCTGCTACTTTTTCATCTAAATGTTTAGGCAGCATATAAACTTCGTTTTTGTAAGCTGCAGAATTGTTCCAAAGTTCGATCTGAGCCAAAGTCTGGTTTGAGAAAGAGTTTGACATTACAAAGCTTGGGTGGCCTGTAGCACATCCTAAGTTGACCAATCTACCTTCAGCAAGTATAATAACTTCTTTACCTTCAACTGTATAGATGTCTACCTGAGGTTTCACTTCAGATTTTGTGTGACCGTAGTTTTTGTTTAACCAAGCCATATCGATTTCGTTATCGAAGTGACCGATGTTACAAACGATAGCTTTATCTTTCATTTTAAGGAAATGCTCTCCTCTTACGATATTGAAGTTACCGGTAGTAGTGATTACGATATCTGCGTTATCAACCACAGTATCCAGTCTTTTTACTTCATAACCGTCCATTGCAGCCTGAAGCGCACAAATCGGATCAATTTCAGTTACAGTAACGATAGAACCTGCTCCTCTGAAAGAGGCAGCAGTACCTTTACCTACGTCTCCGTATCCGCAAACTACAACTCTTTTTCCGGCCAGCATCACATCAGTCGCTCTTCTTACAGCATCTACTGCAGATTCTTTACATCCGTATTTGTTGTCGAATTTAGACTTGGTTACTGAATCATTTACATTGATTGCAGGCATTACCAAAGTTCCGTTCTTCATTCTTTCGTACAATCTGTGAACACCGGTTGTAGTTTCTTCAGAAAGTCCTTTGATATCTTTTGTGAACTCAGGATATTTATCAAAAACCATATTGGTTAAATCTCCGCCATCATCCAAAATCATGTTTAATGGTTTTCTGTCTTCACCGAAGAATAAAGTCTGCTCAATACACCAGTCAAATTCTTCTTCATTTAGGCCTTTCCAAGCGTAAACAGGAATTCCAGCAGCAGCAATAGCAGCAGCAGCATGATCTTGTGTAGAGAAAATATTACAAGAAGACCAGGTAACTTCAGCTCCTAAAGCTACCAACGTCTCAATAAGTACAGCTGTTTGGATGGTCATGTGAAGACATCCGGCAATTCTTGCACCTTTAAGCGGCTGAGACGGTCCGTATTCTTCACGGATAGCCATCAAACCGGGCATTTCTGCTTCTGCAAGGGTAATTTCTTTTCTTCCCCATTCTGCCAGGGAAATGTCCTTCACTTTGTAAGGAACGTATTGTGTTGTAGTACTCATATGTTGAATGAATAAGTTTAAATTCAAATTATAATAAGATGCAAAATTACAATTAATAATTTAGATACAAAAACGACAAACCAAGTTCTGCTTTATGAGATTATACATGAATTAAATTTATTTAGTTTTAATCTAAATAGCCTATTTTTGCATGAAATAAATTTTATACTATGGATCATACAAATACTCAAGATGAGGCTCAGAGAAAAGCAAAGCCTGTAGCACCAAAAGTAAAAGAATTAATTGCAAACACGAAAAGTGTGATGTTGGCTACTGTGGATGCAGAAGGAAATCCCAATTCTAGTTATGCCCCTTTCGTTGAGGTAGATAATACATTTTACATTTTGGTGTCTTTCATGGCAAGACACACAAAAAATCTTGCAGAAGGCAGAAAAACCTCAGTAATGTTTATTGAAGATGAGTCTGCTACAAAGCAGATTTACGCTCGTGAAAGATTGACAGTCGAAGCTTCAGCTTCACAAATCGAGAGAGATTCTGAAACCTGGAATTCCGTTGTGGGTAAGTTGAAAGAAACTCATGGAAAAGTAGTTGACGTTATCGCTGAAATGAAAGATTTTATTCTTATCGCTTTACACCCCGCTAAAGGTTCTTATGTAAACGGATTCGGAAGCGCTTATTTTGTGGATGAAAATCTTGAAATTATGGAGCACAGAAATGATATGAATCACCAGTCAAAATAAATGATCAAAGGCTTAGTCGAAAAGATTAAGCCTTTTTTATTCAATAACCTGTGTCCTAAAAATCATAGAGCTGTAAAAACTCCATTAGCCTTCTTCCGTCTTCCGTCCAAAATTTTTTCACTATTTTTACAGAATAAAAAAAGCAATGCCTCTTTACCGTGATTTTTCAGATAATAATGCCACAATTCTTGTATGGAAATATGATGAAACCGAAGAATTGAATATTGATGAACTTTTAGAACCTGAAAATGCCGAAAAAGTAAAAGATTATCATCCCAAAAAACTGTTAGAGGTTTTGATGGTTCGTAAATTGTTAAAAGGTTTAAAACCGCACTCAAAAATATTATATAAGGAAAGAGAACCTTTTCTTTCTCCAAAAGATGCTGAGATTTCTATCACACATTCTTTTCCCTTTGCAGCAATCGCTATTTCTAAAAATAAAATAGGGATCGATATTGAAAAATTTAATCCCAAGATTTTAAGGGTTATCGATAAATTCACGTATGAAAATGAAAGAGGTTTTATTCCTTTTGATAATGAAGTAACTTTTTATACGATCATTTGGAGCGTAAAAGAAAGCATGTATAAAATTCACCATTCAAAACACTGGTCATTGAAAAAGCATTACGATGTAAGACCTTTTGAATTAAAGCATCTTCATCACATTAAATGTAGAGTTTACGATGATCAAATCTCCGACGAACTAAAAGCCAGGGTAGAATTCTTCGACGATTATTGCTTTACGATTGTTGAGGAATAGGATTAACAGCTTCCTTTACTTCTTCATTTCTATACTTTTCGATTACTTTTCTTTGTTCTTTGGCAACGTCATAAATAAGTTCCAAAACATCATGAATATTTTTAAGTTCTGTGAGACGGGAAATTTTATTGGGATCTACCAATGCTTCAATATCATTTTCTTCGATTTGGGTCCTTCTTTTTAAAATTAGATCTTCAATTGAAGAGTCTTCCGGTTCCAGCCGGCTTTCCTTTTTCAGCGTTTCATCTATTTCCTGCCCGTTTAAGATACCGGAAGTTTGCTGCATCTCAGCTTCGATTTTCCTGCTCCATCCATCAGCGTCAATTTCAGGATATTTTTCATCAGTTTTCACATATTGTGAAAGTGATGCGGTATAAGCTGTAATAAGATGTGAGGTCGCCACAAACTGATGAACGACTTCCAGCTTTTTCTGCTGGTTCTTAGGCTCGGAAATCATCCTTTGGAAATTGTCGGAAAGGTTTGCCAGTGAGATAATAGAATTTTTACGTTTTACTTTATAATCTTCAATATCAAATTCTCCTCCCTGCAAAAATTTGGAAATCACGCACTGAAAATAAATGAGATTGGATTCTGCAGATTTTTTCATCAAATCTAAATTTTGCGTATGTTCCCAAACAGGCAGTACAATATATGATACCAAAGAAGCAATCATTCCCGCAATGATGGTATCAACAATTCTGTCTTTAAAAATAACATCTATTTTCCCGGGACTCAAAAAATTGAAGCTCAGGAAAACATAAATCGTCATAAATAAAACGGCCCAAAAATATCGGCCTTTCAGAAAGCTGAAACACATAATCATGCTTAAAAGCAGAATAGCAAATAAAATCTGATTGATATGCACAAAATGTAAAATTGCATATGCGATGACGGCTCCCGAAATAGTTCCGTAGAGACGGAGAAGATTTCTTTTTTTCGTGATAGAGTAGGCTGGTTTTAAAATCGCAGTGATGGTAATTAAAATCCAATACGTATGACCTAATCCTAAAAAATCAAACAATGAAAAAGAGTAGCCCAACAGCAAGGCTATTGTGATTCTCAATGCATGACGGAAATGGGATGAAGAGAGAGAAATATTATTTCTTAAAACCTTAAAGTTCAGTTTTTCTTCATTTGGCATAAATTTTCTTAAATCCAGACCAGTGGAAAGACTTTTTGCCAGCTTTACGTTTTGAGAAAATACTTTATAAATTTCGTTGATCTCTTTTGTAATTTCATTGATACGCATCAAAATCTGACGCAAAATCATGAAGTTTTCAAAGTTATCAGGAGAGATCTGTTTATTTCTAAGATCGAAATAATGATGGTTTAAACTTTTTAATTCTGTATCTAAATTAAACATAGGCTTTGCTCTCGTTCCAATTTGAAGCGAGATTCCGATGTTTGTAATTTCTTCGGAAAGAAGATTCAGATAATCATGGATAGTGACCAGAATGGTGCTGTCATCAAAGCTTTGCTGAAGCTTTTCATAATCACTTTCTGAGGTCATCAGCTTTTCATGAAGGTCCATTGAGTTTAGAAACATCAGCATCAGCAAACGGCTTGTTGTAGTCGATTCATTAACGATGGTTCTCGTTTTGAAAACTGTTTCCCGGGTATCTTCCTGAAGGTTTTTTATTTCAATCTGTTTGGCAATAACCTGTGTTGTCAGCTTACTGAAGTCAGGGTTTTTCTGGTAATAATTGGCCTTGATTTTTAAGAATTCAGCTAATTGAAGATAATTTTCTCCAATCATCTGGCTTGCCAATTTATAAGGCTGAATAGTTGATACAACTAAAAATATTAATAAAAACCAAATACATCCGGACGTAAAGATCAGCAAACTTTTAAAAATATTTATCCCTGTCAAATGCCCGTCAATAAATATAGCAAGGACAACCAGGGACAATGAACCTACGGCTGCTAACCTTTGCCCGTAAACTCCAATTAAAGAAAAAAACATCCCGAAAACAATAATTTCAGCGAACACAAGAATTTTAAAATTCATCACCAAACTTGCAATGAGCGCAACGACTACAAAACAAAAAATAGCGAATGTCAACGCATTTCTTCTGCGTATAAAAGGTCCGGGCTGATCAGTCAATGCTACAAAGCTGGTTCCGAGAGGGAAAAGGAAATATTCTTTTAATATTCCGAAATGGGCCAGAACCACACATGGCAGAACGGTAGCCAATGTAATCCTGATTGCAGAATATACATATTGGCTGGTTACGAATTTTTTGAGTTCCGCGGAATAATTCATATTACAAAAATACTTATACAAAATAAAAAAAGCCTCATAAAAATGAGACTTTTATAAACTTAAATGTAATATTTTTTTTAATAATCTACATTAGATGTTTCGTCACCAATATTCCAAGTCAGCCCGAAACGAAGTGTGTTATCTAAAGCAGTATTAATTTTAGACATATTGATTAAGTAAGAAATATCAAGCCCGAAAGAACGATATTTTAATCCTATACCTGCAGTAGCAAACTGTCTTGCTCCCTGCTCCTCACTTTCGTGGAAGTAACCTCCTCTTACAGCAAATGCATTGTCATAAGAATATTCAAGACCGCCACTGTACATGATAGAGTTTGTGTTTTTGAAAGATTTTCCGATACCAGCAATTGGTCCTACGTTTGGAACGGCATAGATTGGTTTTCTTGTATTGGGATCCATTCCGACATACTCAGAACCCGGAACTAGAATTTTAGATCCTTCCACGCTAAGTCCGATTTTATTTACATCATCAAGATACATATCGTAACCAATACCTAATCTAGCCATGGTCGGAAGATAAGATCTTGATTCTTCGTTTCCTGTATAGTCTAATTTCGGCCCTAAGTTCTGAATCGCAAAACCTGCGTTTACTTTACCGTCATAACCTCCAAAACTAGAGAATCTTGGAGAGGTATAGTAACCTGAAACATCTACTGCAAAAGAGTTTGCAGCTTTAATAGTATTATCTGTGTTGAAGCTTCCACCCAAATCGGAACGGATGTATCTACCCGTTACTGCCATTGAGTAAGAATCAGAAAGTTTTAATCCGTAAGCAACGTCGATAGAAAATTCGTTTGGCTTAGATGTACCCATAGGTGCAACTTCTGAACCTACTAACTGAGTTAAATCTACCTCACCCATATTGAAGTAATAGATACTCGCTGAGATAGTAGATCTTTCTTCCTGACCTAAAAATTTATGGAATGCACCATATAATAAGAATACATCATTCGTAAGTTTTCCCATATAAGGTGTGTACGTAATACCTAAGGAAGAACTCGTTCTGCTAAAAGGATATTTCGCTGCATTCCAGAATTGAGAAAATGCATCCGGAGAGGTCACCACCCCTTGATCTCCCATACCTCCGGCTCTTGCATCCGGTGCAATTCTTAGGAAAGGAGCTCCGGTTAATACTGGGTTTATTTTACTTAGGTCTTGCGAATAGCCTAAAAAACCAGCACCTAACCCAATACCTAAAAGCAGTTTAGTAGTTAAATTCATATGTTGTCTTTTATATATTATCAGTTTTTTGTTAATATTATTATCTATTATTTTTTAATTTATTTCAAAAGTACCATTTTTTCCACAGCTGTAGCACTTCCTTTGCATTTTTCTTGATTTTGACTTTTTGCAAATATCTTAAAAATATACGTACCTTTTGCTACTGTTGCCCCAAAATCATCTCTTCCGTCCCATTCTATTGCCTGGCGTGGTGTTCTAAAGCCCTGTAGGAAGGGTTCTGCAACTACCGGCTGTGATAATGTTTTTACTAATTTTCCTGTAATTGTATAAATTTGAACATTTACATCCAGGATATCATCACAATTATGTTCAAACTGAACGTACGTTTTGTTCGTAAACGGATTTGGCCAGTTCAATGGTCTGTTGATAATTAAATGTTGATCAGCTTCATCTTTAACTTCAAAATTTAACGTAGTTGTTGTAGAATTATTGTTTATATCCCAAACTTTAAATGTTAATTGATGCTGCCCGATTGCCAGGTTTCTGAAAGGATATGTCACATTTCCTTTTTGATAATCTGCCAAACTGGGATTGAGACAGCCGTTTCCTTCTCCGGAAGCAAAAAAATCATTCAAAACAATTGTATTGATAATCTGCCCGTCCAGATATACTGTAATATCGTGACCTACACCTGAGCCGGTAGAGTTGATTCCTGTATCATCAGTAATACAGGCAAGCAACATCGGGTTTTGATCTGTAATCCCTCCGTCTGCAAAGTTGGTATTGTTCATGTACAATTTTACTTTTGGAGGCTCATTATCATTGATGCCATTTGGGTTGATATCTCCCACCTGTACAGCCTGGTTGTTGAATACATCCATTGCTTTGTTGTCAGCATATCCAAGAATTCTACCTTGTCCTACCGCGTAATTGATATCTTTAGGCACGTAGAATTCTACTGTGAAAACCCCGTTTACGGCAGTTCCTGATGCTTTTACAATGGCACTTCCTTCTTCAGTATAATTTAATACCGGAGTCATTCCTCCGTCATTATTGAGTGTGGTTTTGTTTAATCTTTTATCAAAAATATTGATAACCACCCTTCCGTTGAAAGTGGTATTTATGGTTCCGTTTGTATTATTGATGTGGCCTTTAATTTTAACAAAATCTAAACCTCTAATCAATCCCGGAACAGGAGTTTCTATATTATCGATTGTTAATAATCTTTGAGGTCTGCTCAGCTTCATAGCCGGATCACCAAGGAAATTTACTTTTAAGTGGTTACCATCTGCCAGCTTTTGTTTTTTTGCATTTAAATGAGCAAGTCCCAAGCTCAGAAAATCATCATTTTCTAATTTGAAAATATTTTGGGTAAACAAACCTGTGAAATCTCTACCATATCCTACGCCTACCGCACGGCTTGATGTAATCATCGTAGCAGGGCCTCCTTGTTTTAGTTTCATGAATTGTTCACCTACAGAATTTGTTGCGGGATCATCCCATAAAGTAAATTCACAGGTAATCGTTGACACAAACGGGAATCTGCTATACACATTTGAAAAGTTATTGGCACTTTGTACTTCATCTGTAGATAATACTCTTTCCTGAGCCCAACCGTTGATTCCTCCATGTCCGAAGTAGAAAAGATATAGGCTGTTTCCTATATCATTTGCAATGGCTTGGTTTACTTGAGGATATCTTGGCCCCCCCGCAGAACTCTGTTGCTGGAAAGCATCCAGATACAGTTTTCTTACGTTATATTCTTTTAGCGTTGTATTATTTTGCTCAAAAATATTAGCCAAAGAGGTATTCATTACATCATGGAAAGGAGAGCCGCCATCTCTGTCGTCATCTACTACGAAATCCAGCTTCATTTTCCATTCTCCAAAAGGAGTAGATTGTCCGGGTAAAGAATTGTAATATGCTAAAGTTTTATCGATCATATTGGCTGCCTCTGTAACAGTAGCAGCAGGAATTCTTCCTATCGGTAGATCCGGAAGATTATTGTAAATCATATCTGCTGTTTGTGGCTGTGTCATTACAAAATAATCATCTGTAACGAATGAATTGATAAAATCTGCAGAAGATTCACTTTCGTAGCTAGAAACCACATTTGAGTTATTTGAAACTCTGTCTTTATAATCATATGAAGCATCTCCTAAAATGAAGACATATTTTAAACGTCCTATTGGTGTATTCAGTTTTGTTACAAAATCTCTTATTGCTGTAATATCTCTGCTGCCACTTCCAAATTCGTTGTAGATTTTGCTTACATCAACTATCTGTACGTTGTAGTTGTTTTTTGTTTGATGATAATTGGCTAGTCTTTGAGCTTGTGACATCAAAGGGGCAGTGGTGATAATCAGGTAATCTACATTTTGTAAAGAAGAAAGATCCTGATTGGTAATTCTTTCAACAAACTGAGGTGAATAAGCAGATTCTGCTCTAAAGGCAACAAATTCATTGTTGAAATTCTGATCCGCAGTAGCATAGCCGAAATTAAAAGTACCACTTCCCGCCGCCTTATTCACTCGTCTGTTAGCATTGGTGATATCTGTAACATCCCAAACCTGTTCCATGCCTGTGGCGTTTGAGATACTGAAACCATAATTGGTATTTGTGCCGCTTGCGAGAGAAAAATCTCTGAAATTCATTTGGGTTCCGTTGAATTTCAAATCTTCTTTATATTGTACTTCTACATAATCCAAATAAAAAGTTCCGTTAGGGTTTGTTGCAATATTTGGTTTTAAATTAAATGTTATTTGATTTCCACTTAAATTTGATAATGTCCCGCTGTATGTTAAAGGAAAATAATCATAAGAAAAATCCGGTGTATTTGCAAGAACTGGCAACGTTATAGGATTTTGCGTGTTAATATCAAAAGAGATATTGTTTTGCTGGGCATGAAATCCTATTACCTGAGCTCTGAACCTTATTTGATCACCTCCCTGAATAGAAGAGTTCGTAGTAAAGCTGACTGCTTTATCTGTTGTAAAAGGAGCTTCTTCCACCCAAATCCTTCCGACTTTTAATAAATTCTTCTGATCATTGTTAATAACTTGATAGTCGTCATATCGTGTGATTAATGGAGTAGCGGGAAGGTTGGCATCAACTGGCTGTACCCTTTTTCCTGGTCCTTTATCGAAAGTGATGTAATAATAAGAGAAGTCTTCGTAGATATTTTTCACATTGTTACTTCTGTCGCCTCTTGTTTCACGTCTTTTAAAACCATTTCCGTTTGTGGTATCATAAAGATTGTATCCATTGGGTCCCTGTGCATAAAACAATGCATAGTCTCCATCATTCCAAACTCCGTCATCTTCGCCCACAACTTGCACTGCATTTTCCTGTAATGCGCTGTATTTTGTATCCTGATTTTGTTCAGGAAGCATGATTCCCCCGTTTCCATAAATTCTAAAGTTTTTAGGATTTACAGAACCCGGATTAATCCCGTTATCCTGTAAAAATTGACGGGTGATTTTAAAAATACCGGATTTGTCAACTTTAATTTTGTAGAAATTTCCGCTGGACAGAGGATTTACTGTTGAGCCAACCTTGCCTGCGTTAATGCTGTTTGAAATGGCTGGTGCACCTTCAGAAATTTCAAATGAAGATAATCTTTGGATTCTTCCTTTTACATTTTTAAATGCAGAGACGTTGATACTTGCATATCTTTCACCTTCTGAATAATAATAAGTAATATCTTTTACTTCATAATCAGGAATCAGCTGTTTATTAAGTTCGTACAACTCTCCATTAGAAACATTTTCCCAGGCCAGATTAGATATTTTTAGCTGCTTTTCTCCTATTTTTTGTCCGGTTATGATAAAAACATTATTTTGGCTGTAAGAAAAACCTTCATTTTTGAAACTCGGAAGATTTAATTTTGTTTCACCGAAGTCCTGAATTTTTGAACCATTCCATTCAATATTGATTCTTTGAGACCAAAGCATTGAAGCAAAGGCTGATAGAAGTAAAAGAGTGAATTTTTTTCTCATGTTTATTATTCAAATTTCTGAATTACAAAATAAATGAAAATTTTATAATTAAATTGCGATACAATAAAATTAATTTGTTAACGTTTTTCAAAAAAATCAAACTATTACTTGATTTATTGAATAATTTATTTTTTCTTTGTACTTTGAAAATATTTATATCGACTATGAAAAAACTAAAGTTGTTTTCATTAATAGCATTAAGTTCTACACTTGCATTAACCAGCTGTGGAGGGTCAGGTACTAGCAAAGGCGGCGGTACTAAAAAATTTGTCAGCAAGACAGGTTGGAAACCAAACGAAAAACAAGGTTGGTTTTTTGCAGGAAAGCAACAAAAGCAGAAGGGTTGGCCGGGAATGGTATATGTAGAAGGTGGAACTTTTACCATGGGATTAGTGAAAGATGATGTTATGCACGATTGGAATAACTCGCCTCGCAGAATGCAGGTAAGTTCTTTCTTTATCGGAGAAACAGAAATTACTAACTATGAATACCGCGAATACCTTACATGGTTGAAGTATGTATTCCCACCAAGTGATCCTAGTTTCAAGGAAATCTACAATGGCGCTTTGCCTGATACCTTATTATGGGATAACAAACTGTCCAGAAACGATTATAACGAAACTTATTTCCGTTCTCCTGAGTTTGATTATTATCCGGTAGTAGGAGTTTCTTGGACTCAGGCAAACAGATACTGTGAATGGTTATCAGACAGAGCAAACGAAAAAGCTTTGATGCAATCTGGAATCATTGCTAAAGATTTGTATATCAACGAATCAAACAATCAAGGAGGAACAGCATTCAACATGGATAAATTCAAATCGAATGATCCTGAAATGCAAGGTTATATAAACGAGCAAAGAATGCAGCAAAAAACAGGTTTGAAAACTACAAACCAAAGATTACTGGCTGCAAACAGAGCTCCGAATGCTGCGATGGTTCAGAAATTCAGACTTCCTACAGAAGTTGAATGGGAATATGCAGCTTTAGGTATGGCTAAAAACAGAGAGTACAACCAGTACATGGGTAAAAAGCCTGAAATCGAAAAATTGAGAGGTACTAAAGGAAGAGACAGAGGGATGTTCCTTGAAAACTTCAAAATGGGCAGAGGTGATTATTCCGGTATCGCAGGTTGGAAAAATGATGGTTCTGCACAAACTTCAGACGTAAGACAATATCCGTCAAATGACTTAGGGATTTACGGTATGTACGGAAACGTTGCTGAATGGACTGCTGATGTTTACAGACCAATCATTGATGAAGATTACAGTGATTTTAACTATTACAGAGGAAATATGCCTCAGGCTATCGTAAGAAACGGAGACGGAACTTACAAAATGGTAGATGAGACAAACATTAAATATGATACTTTAGCTGACGGTAGATTGGTGTATAAAAATTTACCGGGTCAATTCGAAAGACAAACTGTTGCTGACTACAGAAACTTCAGAGACGGAGACAGACAGTCTTCTTTAGAATATTACAGAGCTTCAGATTCTGTTGCATCTTATGATATGTATAATTCTCCTCAAAAGAGATTTATCGTAGATGGTACGGGTAGAGTAGTAATGCAAAAAGATACTAAAGACAGAACTTCTGCTATGTCAAATGACATCAGAGTTGTAAAAGGAGGTTCTTGGCAGGATACAGCATATTGGCTAGACCCGGGTCAGAGAAGATATAAAAATCAAAACAAAGCTTACGGATGGATCGGATTCCGTGTTGCTCAGGATGCTAGAGTGAGTGATAAAGCTAGAACTAGAAGATAATATTTATCAAAAAATATTTAGAAAAACCTTCCAAAATTTTGGAAGGTTTTTCTATTTTTGAGCTATGAATATAGAACAGTTTTACGCTTTATTTCTGAAGTCAAATAAAGTAACCATCGATAGCCGGAAAATAGGAAAGAATGATATCTTTTTCGCTTTTTCGGGGGAGAGTTTCAATGCTGCTGTTTTGGCTGAAAAAGCTGCTGATGAAGGAGCTTTGGCTGTAATCGTGGAGCAAAAGGATTTTGAAAATGAGGCAAAAAATATTTTCTATGTTCGTTCTACATTAGAATTTTTACAGGAATTATCGGTTTATCATAGGAAACAGCTCCGGATTCCTGTTATTGGATTAACGGGGAGTAATGGTAAAACCACGACTAAAGAATTGATTCATGCAGTTCTTTCAGAAAAATTCAATGTTCAGTATACTTTTGGAAATCTGAATAATCATATCGGCGTTCCTTTGACGATTTTGTCTATCAAACCGGAACATGAAATGGCTGTTATAGAAATGGGAGCCAATCATCAAAAAGAAATCGAGCTGCTTTCAAGCCTTGCACAACCGAATTTTGGATATATTACCAATTTTGGAAAAGCTCATTTAGAAGGTTTTGGCGGTTTTGAAGGGGTGATAAAGGGCAAATCTGAGCTGTATGATTACCTGAAAAATCATGCTCAAACTATTTTAGTTAATGAAAATGATCCTATTCAGGCAGAAAAAACAGACAATTATTCACCTAAGATTACTTTCGGAAAAGCTCATTCCGATTATAATTTTGAATCTTTTTCAGAAAACCATTTTGTAGGTTTAAAATATCAGAATATCCGGGCCTTATCTAAACTTACAGGGGAATACAACTTTACCAATCTTTGTGCAGCGGCAAGTTTAGGGCTCCATTTTGGAATTGATTTTGATACTGTCAAATCTGCTATTGAAAATTATACCCCAACGAATATGCGCTCCCAGGTTGTCAAGAAAGAAGGTAAAACTTTAGTTCTTGATACGTACAATGCAAATCCGAGCTCTATGTCGGCTTCTTTGCATAATTTTATCACTTTTGAAGGCTCAAAGACGATAATTATAGGTGATATGCTGGAATTGGGTGATGAGAGTGAAAAAGAGCATGAAAACATCTTAAATTTAGCGCTAAACTTAGGATTTAATGAAATAATTACGGTAGGCAGACACTTCAGAAATATTAATTCATCTGAGACTGCTTTTGAAAGTACCGCACAACTTATAGAATATTTGGAACAGAATAAAATTCAATCTGAAAATGTTCTCTTAAAAGGCTCCCGGGGAATCGCATTAGAAAAAGCAATAGAATTTATTTAGTTCTATTGCTCCAGAATTCTTTTAAGATTAACTTAATATTTTTAAATGTGTTTGGAAAAACTTCACGGTCTATCTGAGTATCGTTTTTCCAGGCAACTTCTGTGATTCCTTCTTCAATCTGTGGTTTTGAAGTATCTTCGCCGTTGAAATTCATTTCAAACCAGTGGGTGCATTTCAGGATTTTTTCACCGTTTCTTTCTACATAAATATGATAAGTGGTATTAATGAATTTTACTAATTCTACCTCTTTTAGACCTGTTTCTTCCTCGATTTCCCTTATGGCAGATTCTTCCCTGGATTCACCTTTCTCCATTTTCCCTTTTGGCAAATCCCACTTTCCGAGTCTTTTGATAAAAAGAACTTCTCCGATGCCGTTACTCACAATTCCTCCTGCGGCTTCGATAATTCTGAAAAGGTGCTGAAATTCAGTCCAGATTTCGTCAATATTTTCCCCATATACATTCAATTCGCTTACAGATGTATTCTCCAAAAGATCCAATGCGATCTCCAGCGTAGTGACATTTTCGTAGCCAAGCGTTTTTTCTAAGTTTTCAGATTGCTTAGACAGTAATAATTTTTTTTCGTTCACAAAAACTTTATACATTTGTAAGAATTAAGAATTTAAATACAAAAATAAAAAATGAATTTAGAAGGACGAAAAATTATTGTCAATAAATCATCTAAAGAGTTGACGGAAATACTAAAATCTCCTGAAAACTACAAAGATTTTATGCCGGACGGTCTTCAAAAGTTTGAAACAAGAGAAGACGGCTTCAAATTCGGATTGCAGGGGATGCCTGAGATTGCTTTGAAGATTGACGAAGTGAATGACCAAAAGGCTGTGTTGAAGTCTGCAAGTTCTAGCTTAGATTTTACTTTGACGGCAACTTTGAATCCTGTTAACGAAAATCAAACTGAGGTTCAGATGTTGTTTGAAGGTAAGTTTAATCCTTTCATCAAAATGATGGTTGAAAAGCCTCTTCAAAACTTCATTAATACTTTGACGGATAAAATCGAAGCATATAAATAATATTATCTGATTTATCAAATAAAAAAAGCGATTGTTTAGAATTACAGTCGCTTTTTTTGTGATTCGTAAAGGCTTTTATTTTTTTAGCAAATTTTCAATGAGTTTGCTTTGAACTTCCATTAGTTTAAAGATCTGTTCCTGATTTTTCAGAATACTTTCTATTAACTCAGGAGATTGGATATTGAAAATAGGATTATATTGATTTACAGCAGCTACAGCATGATCACTAAATTCATTATTTGACATAATATTAGTAGACGAATCATTTAATAAATCATTAATATCAACTTCGAGCTCTTTTGCAATATTGCTTAATAATAAGGAATTAGGAATATTTTTATCAGATTCTATACTTGAAATGGTACTTTGTGCCACATCTAAGCGTAAAGCCAGCTCGTCTTGGGAAAGGCCTTTTGCTTCTCTTAATCTTTTTACTTTGGTGCCTATACTCATAATATCGATATTTTGGTCAAAAATAACAAAATATCGATGATGCTGAAAGAAAAATTATTCTAGTTTTGTCAAATACCAATCCCGTATAGGTGATTAAGAAAAAAATTATATATTTACTAACGTAAAAAACACATTCAATCATGAAGAAAAATTTAATTCTTCGGCTGATGCTGATAGCATTTGCCTTTACCCTGCACTCCTGTGTACACGATGAGATTATAAGCTCAGTGGATCCTCTATCCAAAGAATACCATTCTAAAAGCGTTTTCAAAGAAGATGAGAAATACATTAAAAACGTAATGCAGGTTTATCAGGAACATGAGACTGACATCAAAAAAATAAATGGCACTCCACTTTGGGATTATGCCATGACGATGGGTCATTTTGATGAAAGCTTTCTTATCGTACCTGTAAGTGATGGAGGCAAAATTATTTCCTGTCTGCAGGCTCCCAGGAATGGAGATAATATTACATTTATTTCTGATAATGACCGGGAACATATTACATTCTTTCAGAAGTATACTACCTTGAAAAACAGAAAACCTATAAAGTCTGAAAAGCTTACTTCCCAGGCAGCAAAAGGACTGGCAGAATGTAGTTTTACATCCGTATCTATGTGGTATCCTCAAGATGAATATGGTTCTAATGCCGGATATTGGGAAACCAGCTATATTGTTACATGTCCCACCGATCAGGGAGATGGTGATGGTGACAGTGGAAATCCTACATATCCTTATCCGGGAGGAGGGGGAGGAGGAGGAAATAATAATCCTGAGCCGGAGACTCCCGAGGAAGACCCCTGCCAGAAAACAAAAGCTATTGTTAACAACCCCAAAATGCAAGCCGGTCTTCAGGAATTGAAAAATCAATCGACTGCCGGTGGTGAAAAAGGAATAAAATTTAAAGCAGATGGTACCCCTTCTGCAACAATAACAGGAACAGCACATAGCGTGGATTTTGGAGATAAAACAGGATATGCCGGTGGTTATCACAACCATACACCTAGTGGGATCCCAATGTTATCTCCTCCGGATATAGATCAATTATTGGGTTTTGCGAGAGCACAGGGAAATTATGGAAATCCTTCTAATGCTTATTTAGGAATGGTTGCTCCCAATGGCATGCATTATGTTATTTGGTTTAATGGGAATTATAGCGATGCTTTGACTAATTTTTCACAGGATCAATTGAATATATATACAAAAAAATATAGAGATAGAGAAAGTGCATTATCTGAAGATTTAAATTATGTTAATTATTTAGGTGCTGATTTAAATACAAATGGGCTGGAAAAATTATTTTTTGAAACATTAAAGAGTATGGGATTAGAGGGAAAAGTTAATTTACAAAAAATAGAAAATGACGGTATTGTAAAAAATATTAATGTAAACACTAATAACCAACCAATTTCAACAACTTGTTCATAAATAAATCAAATATTAGAATATGAAAACAATAAATATTAAAACAATTATACTTTTTAGTCTTTTTATAAGTTTTTTTTCATGTAAAGCACAGGAGTATCCATTGAATACAGACTTTACGACGATACAAAATTACTCCTATTTAAAAGATTTAAACAATGAATTATCTCCTTATATTGGAACATATAAAGCTAACTTTCAAGAAAAAGAAATTACAATATATATAACTCAAGAGAATCATAAACTTATAGATTATATTGACCAAAAATTTTATAGAGATGTTTTATGTATAAGATATATTGTTAAAAATTCCACTGGGAACGCTTTACAAGACACTAAAAATATGAATTTCCTGTCAAATCAAATTAAACATACGATTTATAGTATGAGAACAAGACCGAGCCAAAATGCCGTAATTTTTGACTATGGTGGAACAAACTGTAGTGTTGGCAATGGTAAGATAATTTTAAAAAAATTAAGTTCAATACAACTTTCATGGGAATACCGACCCAATGATATTATCCTTGACAGTAGTAAATGCCCAAGCGGAACAGATATAAATATATATCTGCCGGAGACGAAAGATTTAATATTTACCAAGCAATAGTGAGAAATTATTTATCAATCTTGGGAATTTTTGTTGTGCTTTTTTGTAAAGCACAGCAAATTTTTCCATTAAATACAGCCTTGAACGATATTCCTGCAAATGCTTATATAAAAGATTCAAACAATGAATTAGCACCATATACCGGAATATTTCGAGCTAATTTTCAAGGAAAAGATATCACATTATATATCACAAAAATTGAAAATAAGTTACAAAAAAGTTCACAAAAAAATTATTATTCAGATGTTCTGGATATAAAATATATTGTTAAAAATTCTTCTGGTATAGTTTTGCAAGACACTAAGAATAATAATATTTCCCAAATAGATCTTTTTAGTATAGGAACAAAACCTTATGATAATTCAGCAATATTTTTCTATAGTGGAACAAATTGTAGTGTTGGTTGGGGAAAAATAATTCTAAAAAAGATAAATGCGACACAATTATCTTGGGAATACCGACCCAATGATATTATCCTTGACAGTAGTAAATGCCCAAGCGGAACAGATATAAATATATACCTGCCGGAGACAAAGGGTTTAATATTTACCAAGCAATAATGAGAAATTATACTAGCAAAGCAATAATATAAAGCCTTTTCGTAGTTTTTATATAATAATTCCAGAGCTGTGATTGGCTGTACTTCCCGTAGCAGAAGCGAGTACATTAATTTCATTATTAAACCTTAAAACACCCATGAATGCAAATATCAGAGCTTCTTTATAATCAATAATTTCTTTTTGGGGAATAATAATTTGGGCACTTGTTTTTGCCTTAATTTTTTCAACTAAAAATATATTGTAAGTTCCACCACCTGTGAAAAGGACATTGTCCAGTTTATTTTCATTGATGATATTGGCAATTTGCAGGCTTACATGTTCCGTAAAAGTGGCTAATGCATCGATGGTCTCAATGTTTTCAAACAGTGGAAAAACATTCTCATTACACCATTCAATTCCTAAAGATTTTGGATGAGGCAGTTTGTAAAAGTCTAATGAATTTAATTTTAATAATAAATCTTCGTTGATTTTTCCTGTTCTCGACAAATCACCGTTTTCATCAAAACTTTTATTAAACTTCTGAACCAGTCTGTTGAAAACAATATTGACAGGAGCAATATCGAAAGCTATCCTTTTATTATCAATTTTTAAAGAAATATTGGAAAATCCACCAAGATTAAGGCATGCATCATATTGTGAAAAAAGAAATTCATCTCCGATAGGAACCAACGGAGCACCATTTCCACCCATCAAAACATCCTGACTTCTGAAATCGTAAATAACGGGCAAGTTGGTTTTCAGCTTAATGGCTCTTCCATCGCCAATTTGTAAGGTAAATTTTTTCTGTGGCTGGTGAAAAACAGTGTGTCCGTGTGAAGCTATCAAATCAATACTTTCCAGGCGATTTTTTTGAATGAAACGATTTGTCAGCTCACCCAGATAAAACCCATATTCAGAATTTAATTCTAATAATTCTTCCACAGATAAATGGATGGAATTTCTAAGCTTATCTTCCCAGTTTTTGGGATAAGGAATAGTTTCAGCTTTAAGAATCTGAAAACTCCAGGAATTTTTTTTTTCAAATTTTGCAAAGCAGATATCCAGGCCATCTAAACTCGTTCCGGACATCAAACCAATAGCCTGCAAAATCATAATATATTATTTTTTAGATTCTGAGATTTTCGCGGTGCTGAAATCTCCGGTATTTTTGTAGAAAGTGTATTCTGAGAAGTCGTCTTTGGCGGTCATACCTTTTGCTCCGACTAGAGTAGAGCCGTCTTCCATTGTTACAAACACGGTGTCGTGTGTGTAAATCCTCTGTTTTTTCTGATCCCAGTACACAGACTGCATCGCAAACTTTTGACCTTCATTGGTTGTGATTCTTACGTTGCCTTTTGCTTCATAGAATTTTTTAGTTTCAAAAAAGCGGGCATACTTTGCTGTAATTCTTCCTGGAACTTTAGGTTTTTTCTTATCAAAAAACTGGATGTTGATTCCCCTTTTTGCTACCACATACGGCGTATCAATAAGCTCATACTTTTCAATAATGGGAGCAGTTGCCCGCATGGTTACAAACCCGGAATCTCTCTGGATAATATTAGCGTTATTAATGATCTGTGAAGGGAAATTTTTACTTTGAGTACCGTTTGCTTTCGTTAAATCTTCTTCACAGGATGTCAATATAAAAAATATAGCACAACTAAAAAGGCATGCTATATTTTTATATGATATGTTTTGAAAAAACTTCATTCTTAGTTGTATAGAGTTTTTCTGAACCATTTATCAGCAAAATTGAAACCAACTCTCAGGTTAATAAAGTTCTGATTGATTAAGTCATTTTTAAGAGTACCTCTTTTCCCAACCTCTAAACCCAGCTCCAGACCACTCATTCTTGTTATGCTGCTGTTTTTGAAAGGAAGCATAACACCTGCCGAAATACCAAATTTATCAATGTTGTTGCCAACTATATTTTTTAGATTTCCTTTTTCATAGAATGCTCCATATCTATAAACAATTCTTGAGAAATAACTTCTGAAATTGTTATAGTTTGGCAGATACCACCCCCCCGCAGAAATTCTGTAAGAATCTTCGAAATCTAACGTAGTTCCGAAATAGCTAATTGTTTCTCCTTTTTTATAATCAATCTGTCCGGATAAAAACCATTTGTTTTCTTCCCCGTATCCTACACCCAATGATGCCTGTAACGGAAGAAGGTTTTTAGAACTTGTACTTTTCTGTTCTATAAAGCTTTGCCCGGCTTTTACATCACCGGCTGTGTAATAATACGTACTGTTTGTATAATCAGTCGTCATATTACCATTTGTATTCCCAAAAGTTGTGGTAGCACCAATCGTCAATTTACGATCTGTACTTGTGTTCAGCTTCTGATAACTCGCACCAAGTGTAAAATTGAAATTTTTAATCTTGTTTTTAGTTTCATAACCATTAATTAGCTCAGCATTGGAATATGCTATTTCATTAGTATCATAAAGAGTACCAAAATACAGGTTAGCTCTCAAACCTGCAGAAAATTCAGGAGTGATTTTATAAGCAAGTGCCATCTGAGCGGTATTCAAAGTACCACTTCCTTTGAAACGGTTGGCTACGGTGATATCATTTCCGGCATCGTCTTTTCTTATTTCTGAATTAAGAATGTCATAGCTTTTTGAGCTGTACGGCTGATAAGAAAGTCCCATTTTTATCTTTGAGGAGATAGGGAAAGCCAATGATATGTTTGAAAGATACGTAGAATGCTTTGTAGACTTTGTATTGTTAAAGTTGGTCTTAAAATAGTTGTTTTCGTTGGTAGCTTCCAATTTTATACTTGTAAGCTCGAAATTAGCATTATTCGCAGGGTTTGCAAAATTGAAACTACCGGTAAAATCACTAATATAGGCTGTTGATATACCGCCCATTGAGGCAGTTTCAATCGTATTATCATATTTTACATCTCCTATTCCATAAGTTGCATATGGTGAGTTGCTTAAACTCTGCGCATTAAGGAAATATCCAACCGATATGAATGATAGTACAAAGATTTTTTTCATTCTTTATTTTTAAAATAATGCGCAAATATCTTAAATATTAATGAATTGTAAAAATTATATGTGGTTAAAGTTTGTTAAGGCCTTGTCTTTAGGCAGAAAACACAATTTTTTCAAAATAAAAATATAGATTTTATAAAATTAAAAAGGCACTCAGGTACAGAAGCAGCTTGTATATAGTTTTAATTTTATTCTAAATTGATTATTGGCATTTCCTTCTATCAGTAGTCAATAGCTTTTAAGAATATTAAATTTAAATTAAAGTATAATTTAAAAAAATGAGCGAAGATTTTTTATCTTTGGAACATGAATTGGGAGAACATTGCCGGACAAGGAAATCTGAAAAAACTTCTTAGAGACAGTATCGCCGAAAACAGAGTAAGCCACGCCCAGCTTTTCGTAGGAAGGGAAGGGTACGGAACATTGCCAATGGTTTTGGCGTATGCTAAAGAGGTTTTGAGCCGGGAAAATGAGCATGCAGCTTCAAAAGTAGAACATTTAAACCATCTTGATTTACACTTCAGTTTTCCGGTTTTCACTGACAATAAGAATTCTTTAAGTAAAAATAAATTTGAGGAGTTCAGGGAAATGATCATTAGCTCTCCTTATTCAAGCTATGATGACTGGACAGCTTTTTTAGAGTCTGAAAACAAACAGCTTTTTATTTCTGCTGATGAAATAGATGATCAAAATCAAAAATTCTCACTTAAAAGTTTCGAAGGAGGAACAAAGATCCTTATCGTTTGGAGAGCAGATAAAATGAACGTTGCCGCTTCAAATAAATTCCTGAAATTTTTGGAAGAACCGCCCGCAAAGACAATCATTCTTCTGACTGCCGAAAGTACAAATGATATTCTTCCCACAATTCTTTCGAGAACTCAAATTGTAGAAGTTCCGAGAATTACTGACGAGGATTTGGGAGCTTATTTAAAAAAGCAATTCAATATTTCTGATGAAAAGGTAAAAGAAATTATTCATGAAGCCCAGGGAGATTTGAATGATGCAATGAAACTATTACAGTCAGGAACAAAGAATGAAGAGTTTGAAAAATTGTTTGTTCAATGGGTCCGCGATGCTTTTATGGTAAAAAAGAAACCTGAATTTCTAAAAAGTATCATTTTCTGGGCAAGAGAAATTGCCGGCTGGAACAGAGAAAAACAAAAGAATTTTTTAAATTATTGCTCGGAAATTTTCAGATTGGCTTTACTTCAGAATTACCAGTCGGAAAGTTTAGTGTATAAAAAAATTGATGCCAATGGTTTTAACTGGGCAGGTTTTTCAAAATTCATTAGCGGAGCTAATATTGAAAGTATTTTAGAAGAAATCAGTACCGCCGATTTACACCTTACCCGAAACGGGAATCCCAAAATTGTATGGACTGATTTAGGTATAAAGCTATCAAGATATATTCATAAGAGTTCATAAAAACTCCGGCAATACTGCCGGAGTTTTTATATCATAAATATGTTATCCTAAATTTTTATGTTTCAAAACTTTTCCTATTCTGGTATTTTGATTTTTGTCAATTATTTTTTTTAATATGGCAATCCATATGGTAGAAAGCAAAAGAGATAAACAGGTTATTCCCAGGCCTGCCTTATAAAGACTATATTCAATAATTTCAGTTTTATATGCAACAGATAAGGCAAGAATCCCAAACTCCCCTGTTTGAGATAACAAGGCTCCTCCGTACCAGCTGTCTCTCCAATTGTATTTTAATAATCGGAAAACAATTGCTGACATGAAGCTGTTGCTTATCAGTACAAAAAATGTTCCCAGTAAAATGATTCGGAAATTCGAATAGAGATAATAAAGATCAAGACGCAAACCTATTGAAACAAAAAACAGGGTAACAAAGAAAACTTTAAAAGGTATCAAAGAGTGTTCAAGCCAATGGAATATTTTTACTTTACCTACCATCACCCCGGCAATGAAACTTCCGAGCGCACCGCTTAACCCTGCTGTTTCAGCAAGCAATCCGAATCCGAGACAGATAAACAGTCCAAAAAATACCTGCAAATCATGATCATTTTCAATTGCCCTGAACAGTTTCGGCAGTTTAATTTCCCGTGTAGTTCTTATCCTTTTGACAACAAAGAAAATGGCAATACACACCATAATAGGAAATATAATCTGTATAAAATTGAAATCTTCCTTATTCCATGCTTTTAGCAGGGTTAAAACAGGGGCAAGAAGCAGATCCTGAAATATCAGCATATTTAAAATTGTGATGCCGAAAGCTGTTTTTAAAGCATTATGCTTTTTTAAAAATTCGCTGACCACTGCTGTACTGTTAAACACAAAAAGTACAGCGATCAGGATAATGCTGTTTAAGGAAAGCCCTATTATCTTACCTACTAAAAAAGCAAATATAATACTCAAAAGAGTTTTTATACTCTGAGCTACCACAGGTGTTATCAGTAAACTCCGTTTATCAGGAACGTTGATTTCCATCCCGAGAAAAAACATTAAAAGTAAAATTCCTATTTCACCTATGACTTCTATTTCTTCCGGGTTGGTAAAAATTCCTAAAATATGGGGTCCCAGAACTATTCCTACTATTATATAAGCAATCAGATAAGGCTGGTTCAGTTTCTTCAGCAGGAACATTATCCCTAATGTGGTAAGACATAATACGCATATTGACCAAAGTAAGCCATTCATAGTTTATTATGTTTAAAAAATTGATGAATTGATTAGGTGAAGATGATAGAAAATTGGTTTTCCGGGTAAGGAAAACCAATTTTATGAAGAAAAATAATGATTATTTGATCTCGATGAGTCGAGGGGCTTGTTTTTTAGCCTCCTCCGTTTTCGGGATCGTCAGCTTTAAAACTCCGTTTTCATATTTAGCCTGGATGTTATCCTCGTCAACAACATTTTTAGGCAGCTCAAAGCTGCGTTGAAAAGACTGATAGCTAAATTCCTTACGGGTATAATTGTCATCTTTCTCTTCCTTCTGATTTTTTTTCGAAGAAGAGATGGTAAGGAGATTACCTTCCAGGGTAATTTGGAAGTCTTGTTTCTCCATACCCGGTGCTGCAACTTCTACTTCGTAATTTCCCGGGCTCTCCTTGATGTTTACCGAAGGAAGAGTGGTGAGAGTAGAAGAAAAATTATTATTGCCCCAATTAAAAAGTTCGCGGCTAAAAAAGTCATCGAACAGCGTACGTGGATTTGCAGGGAGCAAACTGCCATTGTTTCTTTTTACGATTGACATAATAAAACCATTTTTTAAGGTTAAACAATAAATTTAATGAACACATTTGAGAGCGCACAAACAGCATACCAAATACCTGAAGAGGAAAAAATGTCAGAACAAGCTGAAAAAATGTCATAAAAAGAGGCAAATTTTGCCTGTAAAAATAACCTGTATTTATATCTAATGTTTAGCAAACTGGATATTAGTTTTACTGATTCATTATTTTTGTATTCTAACCATTGCTTTCTGAGCGAAATGTAATTGAAAATCTGAAATTATCTTTAATGATTTTTTTTTGGGTTTTAATGAACATTAAATCAGTAACTTAAGTAGGTTGCGTTGCTCAATATACAAAAATAAATTAAAAAAATCAATCAATCGTTTGATTTGTTGTAAAACTTGCGTAAATTTGCCCCCTGAAAATAGAAAATAGATGGTATCAAAAGAAGAAAATATATTATATGCTGCCGAAAAGCTATTTGCTGAGCTGGGTTTTGAAGGAACTTCTACCAGGGAAATTGCAAAAGCAGCGAATGTAAATATTTCTATGATTTCCTACTATTTCGGTTCAAAAGAAAAGCTCTATGAGAAATTAGTTGAATACAGGATGAATGAAGGGCAATTCTTTTCAAAAGATATTTTAGAAAGAACCGATATCAATGAATGGGGAAAAATAGAAAAGATTGTTGATCAGTTTTCAGGAAGGGTGAGGCATCATAAATGTTTCTACAGAATTATGCAGAGAGAACAGCTTCATACGAAAAATCCTCAAATGATAGAGTTTTTGAAGCAAACGAAAATGGGCTTTATCAATATGTATTCTAAAGTCCTGGAAAGTGGACTGAAAAAAGGAATTTTTACGAAAAATCCCCCAATTTATCTTCTTCATGCGACGGTAAGCGGCACCTTATTTTATGCATCAAATGCAAAAGAAATGTATAAAGAATTCCTGAATAATACCGAAGAAGATGAAATTTTTGATGAAAAATATTACACAGAACTTAATAAACATATTAAATATTTACTAAAAGACCTTTTAGGTTATGAAGAAAATAAATAACTCAGTCCTTGCACTGGCCCTATTTATAGGGGTTGCAAACATAAATGCTCAGGAGAAAAAAATGCTTACTCTTGATGAAGCTGTGCAGTTGGGTATCCAAAACAGCAAAAATCTGAAGATTGATGCAGCGAAAATAGAAGAAGCTACAGCGGATCTTCTGGAGGCGAAGAACAGACAACTTCCGGAACTTAAAGTTTCAGGAAGCTATATGTATCTTCCCATAAAACCGACTATTGATATCAAACTTCCGGGTGTTTCAGGCGCAGGAGGTCCGGAGGTGCATCAGGTTGTGTACGGATCTGCCAATCTCAGCGTTCCGATTTACAGTGGAGGAAGAATAAAATACGGTATTCAGTCTGCAAAATATTTGGTGGAAGCATCAAAATTAAGCACTGAAAATGACAAAATAGCAATTGCTTATAATGTTGCTCAGGCTTATAATAATTTGTTTAAGGCAAATCAATCGATTAAAGTTTTAGAGGAAAACCTTACTGCTTCTCAAAAGAGAGATGAAACTTTCCTTAAAATGGAAAATAACGGCATAATAGCAAGAAACGATAGATTAAAAGCAAATCTTCAGACTTCAAATATCGAATTGCAATTATTGGAAGCAAAAAACAATTACAATATTGCAAACATCAATATGGATTTGTTATTGGGTATTCCTGAAACTACTGAAATTGAAGTTGACCAAAACTATATTGATGAAGGAAGTGATGTGAGACCTGTTGATTTTTATGTAAATGAAGCTAAAGAAAATCGTAAAGATTTACAGGCTTTAAGTAAGCAAAGAGAAGCTGCTGCATTGGGAACAAAAGCTGCAAAAGCAGAAAATCTTCCTTCAATTGCATTTACAGGAGGTTATGTAGCAGCAGATATTCCTAAATTTCTTACGGTGTACAATGCTGTGAATGTAGGATTGGGAGTGTCTTACAATTTATCAAACCTTTGGAAAGAAAATTCATCTTTGCGACAGTCTCAGGCTAGAGAAAAGCAATTGGCTGCGAATAATGAATTATTAAACGACAACATTAAGCTTGATGTAAACAGAGAATATCAAAATACAGATTACTCCAAAAAGAGAATCGCAGTTTTCGAAAAATCTGCCGAGCAAGCTAATGAAAACTACAGAATCACAAAAAATAAATATGATAACGGCCTTGCAACAATGACAGAATTGTTGGATGCAGATGCAGCTCAGATTTCGGCAAATGTCGGGGTAATTAATGCTAAAGCAGATGCAGCATTGGCTTACAGAAAACTATTACAAACTACAGGAACTCTAACAATTAAATAAAAATTAAGAACGATACCAAAAATGGAAAATAATAATACACAGGCAACTGAACCTAAAAAGAAGAAAAGTTTAGTTTTCCCAATAATCCTGGCGGTTGTTTTAATCGGTGGAGGGATCTACGGCTACAGAACTTATACTTACGGCCAGTCTCACGAAGAAACTGATGATGCTCAAATTGCTTCAAACATGTCTCCGGTAATATCTAAAATTTCTGGATACGTAACCGAAGTAAAAGTAAAAGATAACCAATTCGTAAAAAAAGGTGATACACTGGTTATTTTAGATAATAAAGATCAGACAATGGCTCTTCAGCAGGCTCAGGCGGCGTTGTCTACAGCAAAAAGCAATATTTCAAATGCAGAAGCTACCACTACTGCCACTTCAAAGAATATTGGTTCTTCCCAGGCTGCGGTAACTACTGCAAACGCACAAATAGAAGCTGCAAAGGTTAACGTTTGGAAAACTTCTCAGGACCTGAAAAGATATGCAAATCTTGTGAAAGACCATTCAATTACTGAGCAACAATACGAGCAGGCTTTAGCTGCAAAGCAAACTGCGGATAAACAGCTGCAGGTTTTAATTGATCAGAGAAACCAAATAGCTCAGCAAACCAATATCGCATCTTCTCAAACGGCTGCAAGCTCTCAACAAATCAGCGTTGCAGGTTCTGTGGCTAAACAAAGAGAAGTAGATGTTGAAAATGCAAAATTAAACTTGTCATATACTGTAATCGTGGCTCCTGAAGACGGATATGTTGGAAAAGTCCCAATTCAGGCAGGACAATATCTGCAGGCTGGCGCACAGTTATTTGCTTTGGTTAAAAATGATCAAAAATGGGTTGTGGCAAACTTCAAAGAAACTCAGGTTGACAGAATGGTGGAAGGACAAAAAGTAAAAATCGAGATTGATGCTTTTCCTGATCAGGAATTTGAAGGAGTTGTAAGCTCATTCTCCCCTGCAACAGGTGCTACTTTCTCAATACTTCCTCCGGATAATGCGAGTGGTAACTTTGTAAAAGTGGTTCAGAGACTGCCCGTAAAAATAGATTTTGTGAATCTTGATAAAAATATCGCAAAAAGATTAAGAACAGGAATGAACGTGAAAGCAGAAGTTTCTTTGAAATAATATAAAAAAAATAAGTGAATTGTCAATTTTGCAGAGGCAGGTCGAATTGTGAATGTAAAATGAAGGTGTAAAATTGATAATGAAGCAGGTGCCGTTTTGCAGATGAAAGTCAATGGTGAAAGTAATATGAAGTGGCAAATTGACAATAAAGTTGATATCGGTTTGTAAATGAAAATCAATAATGAGTTGGAAGATGAAGTAGTAAAAAAGACAACTTAGTTGATTGATAGTTGGCAATTCACTTTTAAAAAATAATTAAAATATTAAGGAATTAAGAGATTTGGAAGTTACTGTATTAATAAAATTTTTAATCATTTCATTTATTAATACAGGATGGAATTTAATTATAATTGAGAGCAAAGTTAGTTCGTAAAAACTTGTTCTGATTTCTAAAATTTCTGAATCTCATAATCTCTTAATTTTTTAATACCAATAAAAAACTATGCAAGATTCATTAGTAGAATATGGAGCCCGAAGAGTAATCATTACGATTACGGCAATTCTTTGTGCTCTGCTTGAGATTGTAGATTCCACGATTGTAAATGTTGCCCTGAATGAGATGAAGGGAAATCTTGGAGCTACTCTTTCTGAAGTCGGCTGGGTGATCACAGCATACGCCATTGGTAACGTAATCGTTGTACCGATGACGAGCTGGCTTTCTCAACAGTTTGGACGAAGAAATTATTTCGCTGCTTCCATCATTATATTTACCATATTTTCATTCTTATGCGGAAACGCAACGAATATTTGGGAACTGGTATTTTTCAGGTTGATGCAGGGAATCGGTGGGGGAGCCTTATTGGTAACTTCACAGACGATTATTACGGAATCTTATCCGATTGAAAAAAGAAGTATGGCTCAGGCGATTTATGGTCTTGGGGTAATTATTGGCCCTACATTAGGCCCGCCATTGGGAGGATATATTGTAGATAACTTTAGCTGGCCTTATATTTTTTATATTAATATTCCTATCGGTATTGCAGCGACCTTGATGACACTTCAGTTTGTAAAAAGTCCGAGATATGCAGAAAAACGAAAAGCTTCGGATGTAGACTGGCTGGGTATTGGATTATTGGCAGTGACAGTCGGTTCATTGCAATATATTTTGGAAAGAGGCCATGAAGAAGACTGGTTTGCAAGCGGATGGATTGTAATATTTACCATTTCTGCAGTCTTAGGATTTATATTGTTCCTTTGGAGGGAGCTTACTTTCAAATATCCGATTGTGGAACTCCGTGTATTGAAGAACGGAAATTTAAGAATCGGAACGATAATGTCCTTTGTACTAGGTTTCGGATTGTATGGCTCTACATTTATTGTTCCCCTCTATACTCAGAGTATTTTAGGTTGGACAGCCCTTCAATCAGGTGCTTTGATGATTCCTGCGGCATTGACAACAGCTTTCATGATGCCTATTATCGGTAGATTATTATCAAAAGGCGCAAAACAGCAGATCCTTGTTTCTTTGGGATTATTGATCTTCTTTATTTACAGTTTCTGGGGTTACAAAATTCTGACTCCGGATACAAGTAAAGATGCCTTTTTCTGGATGTTGATTGTGAGAGGAGCGGGTCTGGGACTGTTATTTATCCCGATTACATCATTGTCATTAAGCACATTGAAAGGTCAGGAAATTGGTCAGGGGGCGGCATTTACAGGAATGATGAGACAGCTTGGAGGTTCTTTCGGGATTGCGGCAATTACTACGTTTATTGCGAATGCCAGCCAGAAATATAGGGTGAGTTTAATTTCTCATTTGGATGAAACTGATTTTGCGGTTCAACAAAGACTGAATGCATTAAAAGCAAGCTTCATGTCAAAAGGAATGACTCCTGATGCGGCGATGAATGCAGCCTACAAAATGCTTGATTTATCAGTAACAAAACAGGCAACAGTACTTTCTTACATGGATGTTTTCCTTTATTTAGGGGTGATATTCCTGATATGTATTCCGTTTATCTTATTTATTAAAGAACGAAAAAGCAAAGAAAAAATAGATTTGAGTGGTGTACACTAAATTTTATCAAAATAACAGGAAAACCTCTGCGATTGTGGAGGTTTTCTTGTTTTTGAAGCTTATTTTTATTGGAATTTTAATAAATGAATTTGCATATTCCTGGCACTACGATTCTGAAAAGAGGAATCTATATTAATGAAAAAAATATAACAGGCTCAGCATGACATTGCTAATATTAACGCTAAATTTTGCATAAAGTTATTCACAGTAATGCTGGGCGTAGCCAAAGCACCTTAACTCTTAATTAAACTCTTAATGGTTCAAAAATTATTTAATTCTAGCCATCCGTTCAATCAGAACCTCACGGAATTATTAAAATAAAAAACTCTCCTGACAAACATTTGTCACAACACTGTCATATCTTTATATTATTAAAATATAAAAACAATGAGTCAGAATAATTTCGATGAAATTATAAAACGTTCTCTTGAAATCAGGGAGAAATATCATCAATTGGAAACTCAACAAAATGGAGGTGAGTGGACTCCGGAGCAGGATGCTCTGGCTTATCTTACAGATGCGGGATTGGTGGGCAGAAATGTAATGTCATATCAGAAAACATGGTCAAAAAATAATTCAGCAGAAGAATTGGAACATAAGTTAGCCGAGAATATTTGGTGGTTGATTATCTTAGCAGACCGAACCGGGATTGATGTTAGAATGGCTTTGGAAAAATTTTTAACTAAAACAGAGAAAATACTTAAATGAGTTATTGTTTAGCCATTAATGGAATGCAGCCTGAAAGCAGAAGAGAACTTCATAAAAACTATCATGATAATCATTATGGTTTCCCTATTCATGATGATAATGAACTGTTCGGAAGACTGATTATGGAAATTAATCAGGCAGGGCTGAGTTGGGAAACGATTTTGAAAAAGGAAGAGAGCTTTAGAAATGCATACAGCAATTTTAATATTCAAAAAGTTGCAGCCTACACAGAAGAGGACAGAGAAAGGCTGTTGAACGATCCGGGTATTATTAGAAATAAATTAAAGGTCAATGCAGCGATTGAAAACGCAAAAACAATTATTGAATTGCAAAAAGAATTTGGCTCGTTTGAAAAATGGCTGGAGCATTATCATCCGAAAACATTACAGGAATGGATGAAGATTTTTAAGAAAACATTCAAATTTACCGGTGGTGAAATTGTAAATGAATTTTTAATGAGCATCGGATTCTTGAAAGGCTGCCATGATGAAAGCTGTCCTGTTTATGATGAGGTTTTGAAACAAAATCCGAAGTGGAATGATAAATAGTTTAGATTAAGCAGAAAATCCTTTCGTCTGAAAGGATTTTTTATAGATTAAATTTTGAATTATTTTAAACTTCTTACCGTTGCATCATGTTTTTCGCCTTTTGGAACGATAAAAATAGCATCATCACTGATAGTATTCCCTATATCAAAATAATAACTTCCTGTCACAGGAATAATGCTGTTGGTGAATTTTCCAGATTTGTCGTACGCAGAGTAAGTTACATTGATAATTTGAGCTTTCATTTTCAACTGGATCTTTTTTGAGAGCAATTTCGCACCCGTTGCATTAATGCAGTTAAGTTCTACGATTCCGATATTGGTGACAATCTGCGAAAAAGACATCAATCTGATATTATAAGATTTATCAGATGTATTTTTCACGGAAGCCTAAACTTTGTAGCTGGTCATACGGTTTTCCGCCAGCTTCAATACTTTCTTTGTTTAAAATGCTAAAAAGGTTACGTTCATTCCGTTGAGGTCTATTGACTATCCGTCAGTGATTTTTTGAGCATTGATAAAAGTTCCGAAACCAATTACAAAAAATAATAGCAGAAAAGATAGGGATTTTTCATATAGTATTTGTTTGGGGTGTGATTAAAATTACTAAAAATATTTTTTGTTAAATTTTTCTAAATCTATAGCTTCCTCTTTAAAATATTCTTTAAACTTGTCAGAAAGCTTTTCATCTTTAAATTTGACAATTGTGTAGCTGCTATCGAAAGCCACAATCTCGACAAAAGCTTTTGGAATTAAAAATTTATCTTTCCAAACTTTTTCATCTTCAACAGACAAAGTTGAAATTGATTTTAAATTCAAATCAGTATTTTTTGGAATTGCAGAAATAATCCCCCAAATTATTTGAATATCAGACTTATAAAGTATTTCAAATTGTTTATTATTTAAAGTAAAAATATCGTGATCATAATTAATAGGAATTTTGTTATCATTTGAAAGGAAATCCAAATCAGTTAATATCCAATTATAGTCAGTCAGATCTTTCCAAATAGATTGTATAATTTCCTTTAAGTTAGTATGGAATTTTATTGTTTTTGTACTTCTAATTACCCAATTCATTTTTTAAAATTACTCAAAATTTCTTATCCCACCGTCGGTGTATCCTCTTCCTTCAAAATCTTTTTCTCTTTCATGGAAAGCATCATTCTTTCACATTTGTATTTTTCCCAGTCGAAGTTGTTAAGAAAATCAAGAGCTGCCTGAAAACCTCTGTTGAAAAGTTCTTCTTTTTCTTCTCTTTTCATGAAAAAATTCAGCCAGCTGCTTGTTCCACAATTAACAGTCTGAATGCTGAACTGGTGATAAAAAGTATGTTTGGTAAGAAAAGATTTATCGTTAAAACCTTTTAGGGTACTAATGATATTTCCGGCGTAAGAAAAAGGGGTTTTCATAATCTGCTCGCTGGTTTTCCCCTTTTCGGAAGCAATGTCGGAATCGCTGGTCAGTTGTACGCCAAACAAAGGCATTCTTGGGTAAAAAACATCACTGGAATGAAACAAATCAATAGGGAAATTTGAAATGCTTCCCCCATCTATGAAAATCCCGGCAGGATAGATTTCTTCAGGTTTGATATTCATCCAGAATTTCCATGCGTATTTTACGGAATCATCCGTTGCAATAACGGGTTTTTGAAAAGGCTCAAAGAAAAAAGGAACAGACATAGAAGCCCGCACAAACTCTGCCGGACTTATTTTCTTTAATTCTTCTTCCGACCAGTATAAATTGGCCATTGTCGGAAGCTCGACTTTTATTTTAGCATTAATATCGGTGGTGATGACAATGTATTCTGATTTTAGCTGATAGAAAGGGTTGTTTTTATAATAATCATTGTTTACGGCACTTTCATAGAATATTTTATAGCGGGTCTGGTCGATGTGTTCTGCGTTATTCACCTTAATTTCCTCAATATTGTTTAAAGCAATAGTATAATATTCCATTCCGTTTCCGTAGCGGTAATTGAGATTGAGCTGATGCTCTTTCTGAATGAATTTTTCATTCAGCTCGGCAACGGTTTTTATTCCAAAACTTTTCAGAACATCTGTCATTTGAGTTAGGAAAACGTTTCCGGGATTCAATCCGCTATTTTGTTTTCTAAAATCATTGTAAAATTTGTTAAAACAAATCAAAGCGATAATAATAGGAATTAACGGAACCAGAAAAAGAAGTTTTGCCCGTAAGGTGGTATCAGAAGGGGTTGCAAAAGGAACAATGAGAAGCATTACCATTAAAACAACAGCCAGGATAATGTTTATTTTAATGAAATTTTTATTGTTCAGGATTGCATGAATGGTTGTTCTTACATAAGGCTTTCCATCCATAAAATCGGCAAAATTCCAGTCGAAAAGTATGTCTTTGATGATTTCACTTTTTGTTTCTTCTTTGGTTTTACAGGCCGCGATAAGCATTGTGTTAATAGCTCCGGCACTCGTTCCTGCAACTTTTAAAAACCGTACCCCGAAAATTTCCAAACCATAAAGATAACCCACAAGCGCACTTCCCCAAACTCCGCCGCCCTCCTGCACAAATTCTACATACTGATTCCCGTTGACATCTAAAAGATCAGAAAACTCTTTTGTCGATATGTTTTCATGTAAAGCTTTGAGCTTTTCTTTAGACTCTCCGGAAAGTACATTTTCTTCGAGAATTTTGTGTAGGATTTCGGTTTTCATGGTTGAATTGGTGTTTGTGTATGGTTAAGTACTTCAGATAAGATGATTCACAATGGTACTGAAGTCCTGATTTAACATAATAAAATTACAGCATTTTGATCATTCGTTTTACTATTTAAAATTAATTATAAATCAACTTTGCATTTACAGGGTTTTTACTATACTTCGGCTAGTATAATTACCATTGTTTTCTTCTGGCGTAGATGAATGTGCAAAAAACAACCAAAGCCATCACTCCTAAAGTGATAAAATATCCATATTTGTGGTGAAGTTCAGGCATATTGTCAAAATTCATTCCGTAGACCCCTGCAATAAAAGTGATAGGTAAAAAATAGACCGAATAAATAGCCAAAACCTTCATCACCTGATTTGCTTTTTGATCGGAGAGAGCCAAAAACATTCCGATTAAGTTAGTAATTTGTATGTTTAGATGGTCAAAATCAGCAACAACATCCTTATGTTTATCCTTTAAATCAACTACTTCGGAATCCTGTAATCCAAGAAGTTTAAATTTATCAACTGCATCCGTAGAAATTGTCAAAACTCTTGAGTTTAAACCTGATTTTCTTTTTAATTTATACAATCTTCGGATTTGATTTGTGTGATTGGTATTTTTGAGAAAAATTTCGTTTTCAATATTATCCATCGTTTCCAAAAGGCTTACAGATTCATCATCAAAGCTTTTCATGATGAGCAGGGCTATTTGTAAAGCAATCTTTTGCGGGCTTATTTCTTTTTGGGACCCTGAAAGTATTTTCTTTGTTTCGGTAATACTCCGGGTTTTCATCCTGTGAATTGTAATAATAGTATTTCCTACAATGAAAATCCCAATTTTGGTGCTTATATCGCTGATGGTGTTGAGGTTTTTCCGTTCAAGCTCTGTACTTTCACGAAGTAAAAAGAATTTCACATCTCGATCTTCTTCATATTTGGGTAAGTGGTTGGGGTCTAAAGTATCTTCCAAAAGGAGATTATTGATTTCGTATCTTTCATGGAGAAATTTCACGTCTTCTGCTGTAGGTGCTTCTACATCTACCCATTCGCATTGGGAATTTCTGTAAATTGTATCGATTGGCATAATAGTAAAAATAGTAATATTTTGAAATACTATGTGTTAAATAAGTTTATCTTTGCCAAAATTAAAAAACTATATGATTAAAAGTACAATAAAAGGGATCGGATTTTATGTTCCAGATAACATTGTTACGAATGATGATCTAGCGAAATTAATGACCACTAATGATGAATGGATCACGGAAAGAACAGGCATCAGAGAAAGAAGACACAGGAAAAATAGAAATGATTCCCAGGAAACGACAGCCTATTTAGGTTTTAAAGCTTCTGAAAAAGCATTGCAAAAAGCGGGTATGACTGCTCAAGATATTGATTATATTGTCTTTGCAACACTTTCTCCGGATTATTATTTTCCGGGATGCGGAGTCTTGCTACAGGATATGCTGGGTTGTGATACTATTGGAGCTTTGGACGTGAGAAATCAATGTTCGGGCTTTATCTATGCTATGAGTGTTGCCAATGCTTTTATTAAATCAGGTATTTATAAAAATATCTTGGTTGTAGGCGCTGAAGTTCACTCTTTCGGATTAGATTTTTCTGATGAAGGAAGAGGGGTTTCTGTTATTTTTGGTGATGGGGCAGGGGCTATTGTACTTTCTGCTACAGAAGACGAAAATGCAGGAGATATATTGGCCGTAAATATGCATTCGGAGGGAAAATATGCAGATGAATTGTGTACCCAGTTCCCAGGGTCTAAATTCGGATGGAGTGACAGAATGAGAAAAGAACCTGAAAACGTTACGGATAAAGAAGTTTATCCTATCATGAACGGAAATTTTGTATTCAAACATGCGGTGACAAGATTTCCTGAAACGATGCATGAAGCTTTAGATAAAGCAGGAAAAACGATTGAAGATGTTGATATGTTTATTCCGCATCAGGCGAATTTGAGAATTGCTCAGTTTGTACAGCAAAAGTTTGGATTACCAGATGAGAAAGTTCATAATAATATTCAGAAATATGGTAATACAACAGCTGCTTCTATTCCAATCGCATTAAATGAAGCAATTGAATTGGGCAAAATTAAAAGGGGAGATTTAGTTCTTCTTTCAGCTTTCGGAAGTGGATTTACTTGGGGTAGCGTTTTGTTTGAATATTAAGACTAAATTATTATATGAGGTAAAGCGGACATTTTTGTTCGCTTTTTTATTAGACATACTAAAAATAAACATTTTAGATAGCTGTGAGATATCTATATCTTTTATATCTCAACAGAATTTTATTTTCTTTGCCCAACAATGTTTCTGATGATATAAATAATATAATATGGTCCAGATTAATAGACTATTACCTATTCTGCTTTTATGCATATTTTATTCTGTTTCAGCAAAGAAATTTGATAAACATGAAACGACCAGACAGCTTTGGTTTGTAAGTAATGAACTAATAAATTCCGGGAAGTTTGAAGAAGTGATATTACTGAATAATAAGCTTATTAACGAATGTAAAGAGAACGACTACAAAGCAGGATTAGTGATGGGGTATTACAATATTGGGAATGCCCTTTCAATGATGGGGGAATATAAAAGAAGTTTATTTTATCTTGACATTGCCATGCAGTATAACAGAAAAATCAATAATGAAGAATTGTCTGCAATTATTTATACTGTATATGGGAATAATTATTTAATGTTGGAAGTGTATTCGGCATCAGTGAAATATTTTCATAAAACCATACAATCAGCGTATAAAATTCCAAGAAAGGAAAGAAGAACATATTTGATTAATTATGCTTATAGTAATATAGGTGATATTTATGAGAAAACAGGAAACGAAGATTCTGCATATTATTACAAAAAAGCAGCTTATAAAGCAGTCCAGGACTCATATAATACAATACAGTTGGCTAATTTTTTTAATGATTATAAAAATAATGAAGATTCTGCAAGGTATTATTTAAATGAAGCTACTCACAAATGGGGGAGGAAGACAGATATTTATATGGCTTATACAGCTTTTGATGAGTCTATACTGTACCAAAGCTGGGGAAAATTCTATGAAAAAAAACAGGACTATATCAGGAGCATAGATTTTTATGAAAAGTCTTTAAAAAAAGCTATAGAATCAAATGAATCGGGTATCATTCTTGAAGCCTATCAGCACCTTGCCGAAATATCTCAAAAGAAAAAAGATTTCGCAAAAGCCACAGAATACCTTACAAAAGCTACAACAATCAAAGACAGTATCAACGCCCGGCAGAAGAAATCTCTGGATATTTCTATACAAAAATTTTTAGATAAAACTGAAGCTGAATATGGTAAAAACAAAATCCGCTTTTATTATGTATCAATAGCCTTTTCTTTATTGTTAATCATCTTAATTTATTGTATTTACAGATATTTCCAAGAGAAAAAAGATATAGAAAGACAGTTGGAAAGAGAGAAACTCGTTCTTGCAGAAAAAGAAGAAATTATAAAAAGTCAGGAAAAACAAACAAAAAAGCTTGAAAATAAAATTAAAGACGGTTTTGATGAGGTGGTTTTTCTGGCTAAAAAAAATAAGCCTGAGTTTATTGCCCGTTTTATAGAAATATATCCGGAGTTTTATCAGGCTTTACTAAAAGTATATCCGGATATTAATCCTGAAACATTAAAATTCTGCGCTTTATTGAAGCTGAATTTTTCTACTAAGGATATTGCGGAATATAACTTTATTACTCCCAGAGCAATTCAGCTACGGAAAAACAGGATCAGGAAAAAACTTAATATATCCTCGTCAGAAGATATTTATGCATGGATGAATAATTTAGAGCAAAATGTTTAATATTAAATATTTATTATTTTAGATATTTGTGAGATAGGTGTTTTTTTCAAAGTGTTGATAAATTTTATTTGCTTTGTTGAGAAATTTAATTCAGAGAATTTTTGAATTAAATTTTGAACAATCCATAAAGGTTTTTTATTTATTGTTAATCAAGGATAACTAAAAATATCAAAAAAATGAAAAAAATTATTTTATTATCAACCCTCTTTATTTTCTCGTTTACATTTTCACAAGTTGGGATTAATACTCCAACCCCGCAGAAAACCCTTCACGTGAATGGTGCATTACAGGTTACGAATGAGCTGAATCTGGGGGGGAATGCCTCTGCAGCAGGAAGTGCCGGAATTACAGGACAGATCATCCGTTCCAATGGACCCGGAGTTGCTCCAGGCTGGGTAAATCTGGAAGAGGTTTTTATTCCTAAAACGACAATTGTAGGTACCAAAAACAGTATCAGCCCGGCTTCAGGCACTTTTGGAGGAGGTACTACTAATACTGTAATTTTCAACAGTATTCCTAAGATTGATAATTCTAATCTTACTTATAATTCGACTACCGGTAGGATTACAATAGTAAAGGCCGGCTACTACCAGATTGTTGTTTATCTTACCTATGATTTGAATACAAATCCTAATGGTGAAACGTCAGGTACTGCAAGCTCTGCCTTAACCAATAATACAACGGGAGTTGCTGTAGCCAGAAATACAACCAATCATAGTGAGCGTACACCCTATGTATTTCATAATCTCGTTGGTACGGCTTATTGTTCGGTAGGAGATCAGATTTCAGTTACAGGGAGTCATACCAGACAATATAAATTAAGCAGTTCATCAATATCAGCAGTCTATGTTTCTGAATAATATGATTTTAACAAATCTAGGTTAATGTAATATAAATACAAGACTCCTAGCTATACGAAATAATCCCTCAATTTTTATAGCCTCCTTTCCATTGTTTTCCCTGCGCAAATGATGAGAAAAGATTGGAGGCTATTTTTAATTTGCTAAAATTAAAACGCTATAATTAATGAAATACTTAGTGAAAAAATAAAAAATCCGGAGAAATCCGGATTTTGTTTTAAAGGCTTTGTAATAATTTTTCGGTATCAGAAGAATCCTGTCCTGTGCTTTTTGCCATGCTTATTGATTTCTCAGCCCAGAGTTTGGCATTCTTTTTATCTCCTATTTTGTTGTAAAGATTTGCAAGGGTATCTGTATTAGCATAATTTTCATCTTTCTTTACAGATTCCTGGGCCCATAATAAAGCTTGTTCTAAAGAAGATTTGTTGTTTACATTTTCAAAGAAATCCCAGGCAAGAGAGTTTAATTCTCTAGAACTTGCAGTAGAAGTATCTTTGTATAATTCTAAACTCAGTTTTTCATAAGTTGCAATATCTTTATTTTTTAAAGCTCTGCTTGCTTTTGCTCTTTTTAAAGCTTTTTCAGCTTCCTCCTTAGTTAAAAACTTTTGAGTTTCAGACATAAAAAAATTGTCATTCCAAGTTTTTGTGTCTGTGTTATAGGCTTTTTTAACGATAGTGTTTAGTTTTATATTCTTGTCAAATTTATCATACTGGTCACCTGGAAGAAGTTTCTGAATATCTGTTTTTTTATCCAGGAACATTTTGTACAATGGGCCTTCTGTGCTTTGAATTGCTATAAGTAAAATCTGGATATCTTCCTGATCCAACTCTGTTTTACCATTAAAATAACGTTCCAACACGCTGTTAGAAAAAGCTGCATCATTATAAAGTGTAAGACCGGCAAGGTTTTTCAAAAATTCAGGATCTTTTTCTCCATTTTCAAATTTTTGTTTTAAAGCTGCTAATCTTTTGTTGGGATCTCCGGCATCTTTTGCAAACTGAATGAAATCTTTTTCTTCTACATAGCCCAAGGTTCTGTGTACTTCCTCGCCATCACCATTGATGAAAAGATAGGTAGGAAAAGCTTTTACGTTATATTTTTTTGCTAAATCAATTCCTTCACCTTTTTCCATGTCAATCTTTGCATTGATAAAGTGTGAATTATAATAATCGCCAACAGACTGTAAAGGGAAAATATTTTTCACCATTAGTTTACAAGGTCCACACCATGAAGCATAGGCGTCCACAAACACAAGTTTATTTTCTTTTTTTGCTTTTGCCAAAATTGATGTAAAGTTGCTGTCTTCAAATTTTATCCCCTGAGCAAAAGCAATTGCGCCAATGAAAAGGGAAGAGAATATTGCTATTTTTTTCATAAATATTTTTTACTTAGATACAAATGTAATGATTATGTTAAATAAACTATTTTAATTGTGAATATGATTTTGTAGAATACAACTTCTGCTTTGTTTAATGTTTTTTTCTGTTATTGCGATCAAAATTCTGCAACTTATTTTGTTTTTTATTTAAGATTGAATTTTATTACAAAGATATTGCATTCTATTTTGTTATTTTCCGGGTTTTTATGAAAATGTGATACCAATGTGATAGGCTGTTTTTTTGTTGTTCTTGAATACTTTCTTTCTTTTGTAAGGAAAATAGAATGATTCTTAAACATTAAACATGAAAAAATATTTTACTTTTAAGGTTGTTAGAATAATAATTATTCACAAGTAGGTATTTGTTTATTTAATAAGGACATACACATCAAGAGCCTACTCTAAAATAGATACAAACATAAATAACATTAGGGATGAAACAATTATTATTTTTATCTACTTTTATAGTAGGTTATGCCTCTATGCACGCACAATCGGGAAATGTAGGAATAAATACGCCCACACCCACGAATACTCTTCATATTAAAGGAAACGGAACCTCGGATCCTTTACGGATTGAAAATTTATTACCCGCACAAAACACAGCAGGAACATTAGTGGCAGATGCAAATGGAGTCACAAGATTGAGGAACTCAAATTCAATCAGCTCCGTTAGAGCAACGGGAAATATTACGCTGGCGGCGAGCGATATTTATTATGCCACTAACATCACTTCGGCGCCGGTAAAAGAATACGATAATCTCAGTGAATTTACCGGAAACACTTTTACTGCCTTACAGACAGGGTTATATATGGTAACTTTAATTGTACAGTTCACGCAACAAAATAGCGGCGATGGCTTTTTAGGACATGCTGTAATTTTAAAGAATAGTACAGTTACTGAAAATAATGCAGCAAAAATAGCTATCACCGAAGTTTCAGGAGTAGCAACCGGGAATAGTTATTCTGAGGCTTCAGCTGTTTTTAAGCTGAACGCAGGAGATACAGTCAGCTTCCAGACGAGAGCTTATGGTGCAGGAGCTTCCACTTCGGCTTCTTATAAAATAAATATTGTACGTATGGATTAATCTTAAAATTTGGAAAATGAAAAAATTATATTTGAGCTCTATTTTTTTAGGATTAAATCTTTGCGCACAAGTAGGAGTGAATACCAATCAGCCAACCAATATGCTTCATATAAGAGGAAACGGAGGTGCCGACCCTTTCAGAGTGGAAGGGCTACAGCAAAATCAATCTAATCTGGAAACTCTGGTATCTACATCTACCGGGGTAATCAAAAGACAAAACTTCAATACAGTAAGTGCAATCCGCGTATCAGGAAATCTTACAATGGCAATAAACAATATTTTTTATAATACAAATGCCACTAATACGCCTGTAGAGGAGTTTGATAATCTGAATGAATTCAACGGAAATGTCTTCACTGCTTCACAGGCTGGTTTGTATTGGGTTGCTTTTACAGTGACCTATCCACAGCGTTCCAGTGCGTCAGATAGCGGTGATGGATATTTGGCTTACGCATCCATTACGAAAAGCGGCAGCTCGCAACTCTATAACAATACTAAAATTTATAATCCTGAAAGTGGTTTGAGTGCGGCCAATCAATACGTAAGAATTAAAGATGTATATAAATTAAATGCCGGACAAACACTTTCGTTCCAGACCCTTATATATGGATCGACGAATAATCTGTCGGGGGTTACGTATAAAATTAATATAGTTCGAATGGATTAATGATGATATATGAAAAATAAAAAAACAAGAATCCGCAAAATTTTCTGCGGATTCTTGTTTTTTTATTTAGTGTTTGTACTATCGGTTTTTGCTTTAGAAGTATCGGAAATTGTAGCTGAAGCCTCTTCTGAATTGGCAACAGCAGAATCTCCCATTTTATTTCTCAAAGAATCTTTATCATGTGCTTCTTTGAATTCTTCTCTATTTTCTTTTTTATCGGCACAACTTCCCAAAAAGAATAAGCCAAAAACAGCCCCAATCCATAATTTTTTCATAGTAATTATTTTAATGTTTAGTATAATCAAATATAATGAATATTAGGTGAAATATATTTATTTTAGCTTGAATTGTTGTTGATTCTTAAATTTTAATATAAAAAAATCCGCAGAACTTTCATCTGAGGATTTCCATATTTAAGTTAACTTTTTATTATTTAACAATAGTTGTTGAATCCGCTCTCATCTTGATCGTGTCAGGATTGGTAGACGTAGTAGTTGTATCTGTTGCAGTAGGAGGTACGCTTTGTACTGTATTATTTACTGTTGCAGAATCTGTATTACTTGATGACATAGAAGACTCTTTTGTTCCGCAACTTATTGCGATTATTCCTAAACCTATGACAGCTAATAACTTTTTCATAATATTTTATTTTGATGTAGTAGTAAAAGTTCAATTATTGTTCCGAATAGGGGTGACTATTTATTAAAATATCAATAAAATAGTTTAAATTTTGTTAAAAACCAATAAGTTGCAAATAAAAAACAGATTTAAACTTCAATTTAAAATTAATTTTTCATTATAAAAAGGCCCCGAAACCGGAATTTCGAGGCTGTATTTATCGATAAACAATAATTACTGATTGCTCACTACTAACCTAAATATGGATATTTGTAATCTTTAGGAGAGACAAAAGTTTCTTTAATACTTCTTACGGATGTCCATCTCAGTAAATTCATTTTAGAACCTGCTTTATCATTAGTTCCTGATGCTCTACCACCTCCGAAAGGTTGTTGACCTACAACTGCACCTGTTGGTTTGTCATTAATGTAGAAGTTTCCTGAAGCATTTTCCAATGCTTTGAAAGCTTCGTTGATAGCGTAACGGTCCTGTGCGAAAACTGAACCTGTCAATGAATAAGGAGAAGATGCATCAACTACTTTTAAAGTTTCTTTCCAATCTTTGTCTTCATAAACGAAAACCGATAAGATTGGGCCGAAGATTTCTTCAACCATACTTTCATATTGAGGATTGGTAGTTTCAATTACGGTGGGGTGTACAAACCATCCTTTGGAATCATCAACTTTTCCACCGATTACTACGTTTGCCTCATTTGACGCGTTTGCTCTGTCGATATAACCCTTACATTTTTCGAAGGAATTTTTGTCGATTACAGCATTGACGAAGTTTGAAGGATCTTCCGGAGAACCGATTTTGATTGAACTGATCTGAGTTTCCATTACTTTTTTCACATCAGCCCAAAGCGACTGAGGAATATAAGCTCTTGAAGCAGCAGAACATTTTTGCCCCTGATATTCAAAAGCACCTCTTACCAAAGCAGTTGCCACAGCTTCTACGTTTGAAGAAGGGTGAGCGATAACAAAATCTTTTCCACCGGTTTCCCCTACGATTCTTGGATATGTTCTGTAGTTGTGAATGTTATCACCAATCATTTTCCACATTCCTTGGAATACCTTTGTAGAACCAGTAAAGTGAAGTCCTGCAAAATCCCTGTGTGCTAAAACTTTTTCGGCAGTTTCTTTTCCGTCCGTAAAAATCATGTTGATAACTCCTGCAGGAAGACCGGCTTCCGTAAGAACGTCCATAATCACTTTTGCAGAATAAATTTGCTTATCAGATGGCTTCCAAACCACTACGTTTCCAAGCATTGCCATACAAGTTGGTAAATTTCCTGAAATAGCTGTAAAGTTGAATGGTGTTACTGCGAAACAAAATCCTTCTAGTGGCCTGTATTCCACACGATTCCAGATTCCAGCATCAGAAACCGGTTGTTCAGAATACATTTCCGTCATGAATTCTACGTTGAATCTTAAGAAATCAATGAATTCACAAGCAGCATCAATCTCGGCCTGGTGTACATTCTTAGACTGGCCAATCATTGTAGCAGCATTGATAACATCTCTGTAAGGTCCCGCCAATAAATCAGCAGCTTTTAAGAAGATAGCAGCGCGGTGTTCCCAACCCAGCTCATTCCATTCTTTTTTTGCAGCCAATGCAGCGTCAATAGCATCATCTACATGTTGCATTGTTCCTCTGTGATAAAAACCGAAATCATGAGCATGATCCTGAGGCGACTGAAGCTGAACCGTATCACCGGTTTTTACTTCTTTACCGTTGATCACCATTGGGATTTCTATCTTTTCAGCCCACATTTTTTTATATTGAGCAATAAGACTTTTTACTTCTAGAGTTCCGGGTGCGTAAGAATTTACCGGTTCATTTACTGCAAATGGTACTTGCGAAATTGCTTTTGACATATTACGTTGTATTATTTTTTTAATTTGCTAATGATACAAATTTACAACATTTAATTTGGACAAAAAATCGATAGAGACTATTTATATCTTTTCGTTTTCTAAAATTTTGAGTACCAGTTTTTCTTCCTGAGTTAAGCCAGCTTTGCCGTCATTTTCTTCTATTTTTTCTAATTCATCAAGATATTTTTTGATAGAATTATTTTCATACAGGTTAATAACCAAAGGATGCACATAATATTTTCTGCAGACTGTGCTTGTATTTCCAAGATGGGAAGCGACCATTTCAAGGGCTTCTTTTACTTTCCTTTTATATTCTGTATTGCTTTCCGCATAGCCTATTTCTTTGAATGCGATCAAGGCATTCACTGTTCCGGACCACGTTCTGAAATCTTTTGCGGTAAAATCTTCACCACTGATTTCTTTAATATAATTATTCACCATTCCCGAATCTATGGAATGATGGTTTCCTTCATCATCATAAAACTGAAAGAGTTCTTTTCCGGGAATATCTTTACATTTTTGAACCAGTCTCGAAAGCCTTTTGCTTTTCAAATCCACATTGTGCATAATTCCTTTTTTGCCTTTAAAGGAAAAATTGATTTTCTGCCCTTGAATTTTCACATGTTTGTCTTTTAAAGTCGTTAACCCAAAAGAACCGTAAAGTTTTTCGTAAGCATTATTTCCAATTCTGATATTTGTTCTTTGCATTAAACTTACAATTAAAGCTAAGATTTTTCTTTTTTCAAAGTTTCTTAATGCCAGATCTTGCTCAATGTGAAGCCTTATTTGAGGTAACGCATATCCGAACTGAAGCATTCTGTAAAATTTCGTATGATTTCTTAATGCGCTCCATAAAGGATGATAGCGGTACTGTTTTCTTCTTTTGATATCAAAGCCTGTTGCCTGGAGATGTCCGTTGTCTAATGCGCAAATCCAGACGTTTTCCCAAGCCGGGGGAATGACAAGCTTATTAATTCTGGAAATTTCCTCTTTATCTTTGATTTTTTCTCCGTCTTTATAATAGGAATATTTTTTTCCGTTCTTTTTCCGGGTGATACCGGCTGTTTCTGCATCGGAGGTATATACGAGATGTACCGCCTTTGCAGATGCTACCGGATCTTTCATAATCTTGACAATTTTTGAAGGCTTCAGATGTGAAATGAGGTCTAAGTCTGAATTTTCCATAAAATCTGGTTAAGAGTTCTTACCCCTTGAAAATAGCCATAATAAAATGCCTATCACGCCTACAACTAATATGATTCCCCACCACATTCCTGCCTTAAAAACGGTCTCTACTGCTTCACAACTTGTCAATAATAGTAAACTGAATATTGTAATACTGAATAAGGCTAACTTTTTCATAATAATTTATTTTTAGTGTTTATTATTTTAAATTCTGTGTTGGTCTGCCCGCCAGTTCTTGATGGACTTTTTAATCTTATCTCCAGAAATATTTTCATGAAGCGCTCTGTATAAAAGTTCCTTGAATTCATTATCATAGGCAAACCTTAATGCGGCGATCTGGTCAAACTTCAGTTTTTTTTCCACTTCATCTGATCTTTGATTAAAGATTTCAAAATATCTTTGTTTAAACTCAATTCTTACCAAACGGTTTTGAAGCCCTAAAGCATAATGTTGCCGAACCATTATTGCCAGATAGAAAATCAGAAATATCACAATTGAAAATAATATCCACGTTAATGTATCAGGTTCATCATTAAAGATTTTATAAATCCCAAAAACTTCCAACAGAATTAATAATGGAAGATAAATGAAATGGTGAGGAGGATAAAATTTTCTGTGATTTTTGTAATTCTGTCTTTCCATAATGTAAAATGTAGCAAGAATCTTTCCAAAAAATAGGAATTTTAATAATAATTGATATTTGTGGTATCTAAAATACTGTTGTTTACATTTAATAATCGATATCTTAATAGAAATATCTGATCTTTCCGGGTGAAACATTTTATAAATTAAAAAAGATTAATAAATGCATTAGAGTAAAGTGAAAAATCAAGAAAATACCATGAAAATTTGATTTTCAAACCTCAAAAAATTCGTAACTTCACCTCTTTAAAAATTATTAAAAAATGACTTCAAAGGAAAAAGTAGCTGCGCTTCGTGAAGAAATGCAGAAAAATAATGTTGATGCATTTATAGTATATTCTGCAGATCCTCATATGAGTGAATATTTGCCTGAACAATGGCAGGAAAGAGCATGGCTGTCAGGATTTTTGGGTTCTGCGGGTTTTGTGGTTATTACCAAAGATAAAGCGGGGCTCTGGACGGATGGAAGATACTTTACTCAGGCTGCGATTGAACTTGAAGGTTCAGGAATCGATCTTTTCAAAGACGGGATGGAGGGAACTCCAAACTATATTGACTGGATTATTTCTGAAATTCCTGCAAACGGAAATGTAGCGGTAAATGCTGTTGCAACTTCTCATGCAAACTGGGAACTCCTGACTCAAAAATTAAATTCAAAGAATATCACGTTGGTTGATAATCCTCTTTTAAAACAAATCTGGACTGACAGAGGAACGCCGTCAAAAAATCCGATATTTGTACATCCTGTAGAAAGAGCGGGAAAATCTGTTACAGATAAAATTTCTGCAATCCGTCAGAAGATGGAAGAGCAGGAAGCTACTGTTCACATTATTTCAAGTCTGGATGATGTAGCCTGGACACTGAATTTAAGAGGAAGCGATGTAGAAAGCAATCCTGTATTTTTAGGATATATTATTATCACTAAAAACGATGCTATCTTATTTACTGATTTAGAAAAATTAGAAGTTGAAGCAAGAAAGCAAATGGACGATTCTTTCGTGAAAATGATGCCATATGAAGAATTTTACAATCATTTAAAAGTATTTAAAAACGAAAGAGTTTTAGTTTCTCCCAATACCAATCAATCTATTTTTGAAGTATTAAAGGCTGATAATCAATTTATCCAGGCTCCTGTTCCGGGAAACCTCATGAAGGCTCAGAAAAATGAAACTGAGTTGGAAGGTTTCAGGAAAGTAATGGTAAGAGATGGTGTTGCCATGGTAAAATTCCTGTATTGGCTCACTCACAATGCGGGGAAAGAAACAATGAACGAATATTCAATTGGTGAAAAATTAAGGGATTTCCGTGCAGAAGGAGAAAATTTTGTGGGAGAAAGTTTCGGAAGTATCGTTGGATACAAAGATAACGGTGCCATTATGCATTATTCAGCAAAAAGAGAAGGAAGCAAAGATGTTACAAATGATGCGAGTATCTTGATAGATTCAGGAGGCCAATATCTTGAAGGAACTACAGATATTACCAGAACGTTGGCTTTAGGAGCTGTTTCTGATGATTTTAAAAGAAATTCTACTTTAGTATTACAGGGGTTAATTCGTCTGTCAATGGTGAAATTCCCGAAAGGAACAAAAGGAGTTCATCTTGATGCTATTGCCAGACTGCCATTGTGGATGGAAGGAAAAGATTTTAATCACGGAACAGGCCACGGTGTTGGAAGTTTTATGAACGTACATGAAGGTCCTCAAAATATCAGAAAGGATATGAACCCGCAAGACCTTTTAGTGGGAATGGTTTGTTCAAACGAACCAGGGTATTATTTAGAAGGAGATTACGGAATCCGTCATGAGAATTTAATTGCCGTAAAAGAAGCGGAAAAAACAATTCACGGGACTTTTTATGAGTTTGAAACTTTGACTTTCTGCCCTTTCTTTAAAGATACGATCGTAAAAGAAATCCTTTCTGAGAAGGAAATTCATTGGTTAAATACTTATCACAAAACTTGTGAAGAGAAAATAGGGCCACATTTGGAAGGTGAAGTAAAAGAGTGGTTCTTACAATTGGTAAGTCCGCTGTAATATTAAACAAAGTAATTGTTAGATAAATTTAAAAGTCCTGTAAGCTATTTACAGGGCTTTTTTTATTACGCAACCGTATTTTTACGGAAAAAATTTTAGGGTTTACCCTGAGATAAAAAAGTTTGTTCGAATCTATCTTTGTATCAACAAAAAAGAACATCATTTCATATCTTCATAACTTTAGTAAATTCAAAAGCGGTAAAATCATCTCATTCTGAGGTGATTTTATTTTTTGTTTAAATTTTCTAATGAGTTTGCTTAATTTTGAAAAAAATCAAACCTCTTTCATGATACAGGAATTTTTTCAGAGTTTTAATATATTTACAGAAAATGAAATTGAAGACTTTTTAAAGCTTTTTGAGAAAAAAAGGTTAAATAAACATGACTTTTTTGTTCAGGAAGGAGAGAAATGTAAGGAAATAGCTTTTATAGAATCCGGAGTTTTCCGCTCTTATTATATTTCTGATGAAGGAAAGGATATCACATATTGTTTTAGATTTCCAAATGACCTGATTGCTTCTTATTCTTCATTTATTTCTGAAAAACCGAGTTTAGAAAACATGCAGGCAATTTCTCAAACTGATATTTTGGTTATTAAAAAAGAGAAGATTGAAGAGCTGGTAAATAAAAATCCGACCTGGATAAAATTCTTAAAAATAATCGCCGAACAGGAATATATTGAGCTTGAAAAACGATTTTTTCAGCTCCAAAGAGATTCTGCAGCTCAACGATATGCTTCTTTGCTTGAAAATCATCCCAATTATATTCAGGATATTCCGTTGCAGTATTTGGCTTCTTATTTAGGAATTACTCAAAGACATTTGAGCCGTATCCGAAGAGATATTTCTTTTTAGACATTTGTCCTGTTTATTGAGGCTGTGACCGGATATTTTTGTTAAAAAAATTATATGCAGTCAAACATTTTAATTATCGGCGGAAACGGAATGGTAGGTAAAACTATCGCTAGAATTTTTGCATCAAGAAACCCACAAACAGGTATTTTTATTGGAGGAAGAAAGGAAGGAAAGACTAGAAATGATTTGTTAATTGATGTTACAAAACCTCAAACTTTAAAACTAATCTTAGAGAAAAAAATCAATCTTATTATCCTTTCTGTTAATGATAAAGAAGATAATGTTCTACGTTTTGCCATTGAAAATAATATTGATTATTTAGATATTACAAAACCCACTCCTGATTTGATGAAAGCTTATGAGCTGGCGAAAAATCAGTCTGTTAATAGTAGAATCGTTTTCAGTTCCGGATGGATGGGAGGAATTGTGAGCGGACTGATAAATGCTGTCACCGATAAAAAAGAGGTTGAGGAAGTGGAGCTTTTTGTGTATTATTCGGTTAACGATTTGGCGGGTGAAAGTTCGGCTCATTTTATGGCTGAAAATGTTGCTAAACCTTTCTTCAGCTATAAAAATAATCAACCTGTTTTGATACAACATTTTTTAGACTCTGAATATTTTAATTTTTCCTTCGGCATCGGAAAAAGGCAGGCTTATAATTTTGATGTCCCGGATTTATATATTTTAAATAAAATAGAGAAAATCCCGAATGTCAGAGTTAAAATGACTTACAATTCGAAATTTATTACTTGGCTTTTGGGTATTTTTCAGAAAATTAGACTGTTTAATATCTTATCTTTAAAGGAAAGAAAAATGATTTTTGGGTCAAGTGGAAATGGAGACCAATCCGTTTTTGAAATTATTATTAAAAAGAAAACGGAATCGATAAGAATAAGTTTGCAAAGTTTAAAAGGACAGGCAGAATTGACCGCTTTTTCTGCTGTTTTACATACGGAAGAATTGTTAAAAAATCATCTCGAAAATAAAGTTTATTTTAGCCATGAGCTTCATTATCCGAAAATACTTCTTGAATCACTTAATACATATGAAACGATACTCATAAAAACCGATTAATGAAAAAAATAGTTATTATAAACGGACATCCTAATAGAAAATCTTTCAATTTTGGACTTGCGGAAGCTTATAAAATCGGAGCATTGCAGTCTGGTGCGGAAGTACAGGAAATTATTATTACAGATTTAGAATTTAACCCGAATTTGCAGTTTGGATATCAAAAAAGAATCGAGCTAGAACCAGATTTGAAAAATGCCTGGGAAAAAATACAATGGGCAGATCACTTAATATGGGTTCATCCGGTTTGGTGGGGCGGACTTCCTGCAATTACAAAAGGCTTTATTGACCGACTTTTTTTACCGGGTTTGGCATTTAAGTACCGTGAAAATTCTGTTTGGTGGGATAAATTTTTAAAAGGTAAAACAGCACATATTATTACAACTTTAGATCAGCCAGGTTGGTATTACTGTCTTTTCTTTGGAAGACCAAGTGTGAATCAGCTTAGAAAATCTGTTTTGAAATTTTGTGGAATTAAACCTGTAAAAGTAACTTATATAGGAATTATTAAGACTTCTGATCAAACAGAACGCAAAAGATGGCTTGAAAAAGTAAAATTACTGGGCCAAAAACAAATTTAAAGTTTTTAGGATGATAAATTCTTCTCTGAAGTAATGGCAGTAATAGAGAATCTGTATAGCCGATAGCTATAAGATTATCATTAAAAACCGTAAATTTGTAGCATGAATAACGATACCATTTGCGCACTGGCTACGGCCAATGGAGTAGGAGCCTTAGGCATTATCAGAGTTTCGGGAAACGAAGCTTTATCTGTCGTTCAAAAATCTTTTCCTGTAAAAGATCTTAAAAAACAAAAATCTCATACAATTCATTATGGATATTTTGTGGATGGGGAAGAGGCAATTGATGAGGTGATGCTTTCAATTTTTTTAGCACCTAAAAGTTTTACTACGGAAAACTCTGTGGAAATCGCTTTTCATGGTTCTCCGCACATTGGAAAACGTATTCTGGAAACGTTGATTAAAAATGGGGCAAGAATGGCGAAAGCGGGAGAATTTACTCTTCGTGCTTTTATCAATGGCAGAATAGACCTTTCTCAGGCTGAAGCAATTGCAGATGTGATAGCCTCTGAAAATGAAGCTTCAAGAAAAGTTGCAATAAATCAATTAAAAGGTGGAATCACCAATGAAATATCACTTCTAAGAACTGATTTACTGAATTTTGTTTCATTGATTGAATTGGAACTTGATTTTGCAGAAGAAGATGTAGAGTTTGCTGATAGAAGTGCTTTAAATCAGTTACTTAATAAGATTGAATTAAAATTAAATTCTTTGATTGAAAGTTTTCAATACGGAAATGCTATTAAGAATGGAACCGCAGTTGCTATCATCGGGAAACCAAATGCCGGGAAATCAACATTATTGAACGCTTTGCTGAAGGAGGAAAGAGCAATTGTAAGTAACATTGCAGGAACGACAAGAGATACAATTGAAGAAGTTCTACATATTAAAGGCCATGCTTTTCGTTTAATTGATACCGCGGGATTGCGTGATACGGTTGATGAAATTGAGGCGATTGGAGTAAAAAAAGCCAAGGAGAAAGTTGAAAATGCCAATATTTTGGTCTATTTGGCAGATGCTGCAACAGAAGATTTTTCAGAAGATATAGAAATGATAAAATCTTTGTTGAGAGATGATTTGAAAGTAATTATCTGTGCAACAAAAATTGATGAAGTCTCCCCGACAATTTATGAAAATGTAGAAGGTTCTTTCAGAAATCAGATTACTAATGATTTCGATTTTATTAAAATTTCGGCTGTTGAAAATCAGAATATTCAAGATCTTAAAAACGAACTGTCTTCTTATGTCGAGCAATTAAAGTCCTCGGAAAATAATGTAGTGATTACGAATCAGCGTCATTTTGAATCTTTACAGAAATCCTTAGATGCGGTAAATAAAGTGAGGGAAGCTATTTCTTTCCAGATTTCTACAGAATTGCTTGCTTATGAATTGAGAAATTCTCTGGAATATCTTGGAGAAATTTCTGGTGAAGTAACGAATGATGAGGTGCTGGGGAATATTTTTTCTAAGTTTTGTATTGGGAAATAATTCCTCATAAAAAATATAAAAACAATCACGTAAAATATTGATTTATAGTGATTTGTTTAAATCGGTGTTTTGATATGTTTTGCGTTTTTTTGTGTTGTTTTGAGATTTTTTGTTTCCTATTTGTTCCTCATTTTGCGTTTTGCAAAAAAATCTAATTCTAGGGGGGAATTATTGCGCTTAAGGACGTATATTCATATCATGTTGATCGTTCACCTATTGGAACGGATACTTTTTATGTACGTATCATGGTGCCGCGGGTGATATTTTGCCCAATGATCAGGCTGAACAAAAAATTTTGATTCCGAAAATCCGGGAAAAACTAAAAAACTGCACAACGGTCCGGAAGCGGAATTTGAAAACTTCCTGAAAGACTGTTTCTTTGATCTGCATTATCGGCCAAGGCCCAATGCGTAACCTATCAATCTTGAATCGGGAGATCTTTGGCGTCTGGCGGTAGATCATCCGTCACAACAGGTATTGCCCTGTGTTCACAGGGCCCCGTTGAAAACGATGGTGAATACCGGCTGCTCCTGATCTGTTTAGATGATTGGTATATACTGAATCAGGACATCTTTAAACTTTCTGAAAGAATTCATTTTTCCGGTTTTATGCTCAATGAATCTGCCAAAGTTATGGTAAACAGACACTATTCAGCTGCGCTCTAATCATGCTGTACAAGTTGTGCCTTAGATCTGTATTTTTTGTCCAGTTCTTTAATTATTTCCATAGTAGCCGGTGATAGGATAAAGGCACCTTTATTTTTTTTTGCCGCATCATTGTAAAGGTATATAAATTGAAATGGATCTTCTATATGTTCGATCAGTTGCTTTTTATAACCGCCTTTTTCTATGATATTGGCCATGTAATATCCGGGAATGTGACCACTGGTATTCCAGGTATTAATCAGTTTGTTGATTTTTAACTCAGATCTGTTAAGCGGTTTTACGGACAGTAAAGAATCGATATTTTTCAGTGTTTTAGGTCCTTCAGCAATAAAGCTTTCGGGATATCCCCTCTGGAATTCCAGTAACTTTACCGCATCTTCACCTTCATACCTTTTATCAATGAGATCCGCACTTCCTTCATTAAGTATTCTCTGAAGCAAGCTGACAATGACTTTGTCCTCTTCTTCCACATCAAAGACGAGACGGGGTCTTAAAACATGGTGAAATTCATGCCCTCCCAATGTTCCGTTTTTATTGTGGTCACTGAAATATGCTGCCATCAGGGTAAATACCATCCAGCCGTTTTCAACATGGGCATCATTGTGAACAGGAATAATGGTGATTTTATATTCAGGAGCTTTTTTGTGGTTTTTGTCGGGAAGCATCTGGTAGCTGTACTGATAGCACGTATCAAAATAACTTTTTGGATCTTGTTTCAGCTGGGTGAGGTATTCTTTCATATTGTCCTCATTTATCCTGTATTCATTTACGATATAGGTCCACCAGTTTTTGTTCCGGTTTTTTAGTTTTTCCCGTAAAGCATTGCTGTTTTTCGGCATATATACAATTTCCATAATTTTCCTGTAGTTCTCAGTATATGTGCTGTCAACACCCTGATCTTTTAAATAAACCTGAATAGCCTCATTCTTTAGAAAATTATTCCACGTTTCCCTATCAAGAGGTCGGTCCTTTTTTAAAGCTTCGGTAATTTTAAAATATTCCCAACAGGAAGAATCGTCAATGGTCTGTGAATGTAGCGAATGAGAGATGAAAAGCGTGAAAAAAGTAAATAGGATGCGATTGATCATTGGTAGGTCTTATTTTTGTTTGAGGCACTAAATTAATAAAAAATAAAAAAATGGCAATCTGATATCAAGTGCTAACAGGTATTGCCTGTGTTCACAGGGCCCCTGTTGAAAACTGGCCGCCCCTGATATGTTAGATGATTGATATATACTTGTCAGCAAAAAGAGATAGTGTTCTGATATTACAAAATGCCTTTATAGGATATAAACCGGAAAAAAGGATATGGTAAATTATTCATATCGTTTTACAGGCAATATTAGGCAACCACACAATCGTACACATTTTGCCAAATGACAAATGCTCGATAAATAACGATTGCTAACTTTGCCTAATGGAAAAATTTATTGACTACGTTTTACAGTTTGGTAATCTGAACAAGCAACAAATTGACCTGATTACAGGCAAAGCAACAGAATTAGAGTTGCGCAAGGATGAATATTATTGGGAAGCAGAAAAAATGGTTAAACAGATTGGATTTCTTACGGATGGTGTTATTCGTGTCTTTTATTACAACAACAAAGGCGAAGAAATTACACGCTACTTTATTGACGAAAACCATTTGATTTTATCAGGGAATAGCATTGATGAAATCTTTACGCCTTCCGAATACCTGTCAGCCGTTACCGATTGTAAACTTGTTGTGTTTTCCTGTCAGGACTGGAAAGAAATTTCCGAAATCATCATTGGCTGGGACAATATTATCCAAAAAATAACCGCAAAACATCACAACGAAAAAATAACCAGAAGAAGTGAGCTTGTTTCGCAAGACGGAACACGGCGATATCTTGATTTTATCCAAAAATTCCCGACGTTGGTTAATCGTGTACCACTGTCTTACATCGCTTCTTACTTAGGACTTACGCAATCTTCATTGAGCCGAATAAGAAAAAACATCCGCTAAAAATCACTTTTTGCCAAATGGCAAATGATTCCATTTTTTTAAGGCTGACCTTTGTTTCAGTATTAAAAACAAAAAAAAATGGAAAAAAGAAAATTAGGAAACAGCAGATTAGAAGTATCTGCATTAGGATTTGGTTGTATGGGATTAAGTTTCCCAAACGCACCTGCAAAAGAAGAAAACATTAAATTATTGCGTTCGGCATTTGAAAACGGAATTACTTTTTTTGATACCGCACAAGCCTATGGAAACAACGAGGAGCTGGTTGGTGAGGCACTTGAACCTATTCGCAAAGAAGTTGTGATTGCTACAAAATTCGGTTTCAAAGACGGCAACTTTCAGTTAGGTTTGGATAGTCATCCCGAAACCATCAAAGCAGTTGCAGCCGCTTCGTTGAAAAAACTAAAAACAGATTACATTGATTTGTTTTATCAGCACAGACCCGACCCGAATGTGCCGATTGAAGAAGTTGCAGGTGCAGTAAAGGACTTAGTACAAGAGGGGAAAGTAAAGTATTTCGGTTTGTGTGAGGCAAATGTAGAAACCATCCGCAAGGCACACGCTGTTTTGCCTGTTACCGCTTTACAGAGCGAGTATTCCATGTTTTATCGTGAACCCGAAAATGAAATCATTCCGACATTGGACGAATTGGGGATTGGTTTTGTGCCTTTCAGTCCATTAGGCAAAGGATTTTTGACAGGAACAATAAACGCAGACGTGGAGCTGGATAAAACTGATGCGAGAAATATGTCGCCACGTTTTAGCAAAGAAAACAGAGAAGCCAACCAGGCATTGGTTGATTTGGTAGTTTCCCTTGCGAAAGACAAAAATGCTACGCCTGCACAAATTGCATTAGGTTGGTTATCGGCTCAAAAACCATTTATTGTGCCAATTCCGGGAACATCGAAATTGCATCGCTTACAAGAAAACATAGGTGGGGTAAACATTTCAATGTCTGACGTTGAATTAAACAAAATCAATTCGGCATTGGCGACAATCAAGATTGTAGGCGAACGCTATCCTGCACAAATACAGCAAAAATTGGGCAAATAATTAATGCAGCGTGAATAAAAAATCCCGTGTTGGTGACGAGGGTTTGGCATAATGGCTGATGAAATTTGGCACATTCTAATCTTACAATCCACGATTCAACTACATCTTTCATTGATTGGGCTACATAGAACGTAATTTACCTGATCATCTTTGTACTATCATTTTACAACATAAAAATTTAAAGAAAAATGGAAAGTATCAGAGGAAAAGTAGTAGCTGTTACCGGTGCGAGCAGCGGTATCGGAGAAGCGATTGCACGCCATCTGGCTCAATTGGGGGCAAAGGTAGTTTTGGGAGCCAGACGTGTGGATAATTTAAAAACGATTGTAGAGTCCATTTCTTCAGGTGGCGGAGAAGCTGTTTACAAAAAACTGGATGTAACCGACACGGAAGATGTGGCTGCTTTTGCAGGTTATGCGGTGGAGCAATACGGTACATTGGATGTATTTGTGAACAATGCCGGACTGATGCCGCTTTCGATGATTAACAGTTACAAAATCAAGGAATGGCACCGAATGATTGACGTAAACATTAAAGGCGTTTTACATGGCATTGCTGCGGCACTTCCTATTTTTGAAAGCAAAGACAGCGGGCAGTTTGTAAACATCACTTCGGTTGGCGACCGCTGGGTAGGGCCTACTTCCACCGTTTACAGTGCTACAAAATTTGCTGTGCGTGCCATTTCCGATGGTTTACGCCAAGAAGTAAGTGCCAATATCAGGGTGACATTGGTAGCGCCGGGAGCAACGGAGTCTGAATTGGCAGAAAGTATCTCAGACCCTGATCTGAAGAAACTGGCCATTGAAAAATTCAGAGCGGATCTACTGCCGGCATCTGCTATCGCAAGGGCTGTAGCTTATGCAGTATCCCAACCAGCTGACGTGGACGTTAATGAAATCGTAGTAAGGCCTACCGCACAGAAAGCATTGTAATCATGGAACTACATTTTGCCTATCGCTGGGTAATCGTTCTGCTCTACTTAGGAAATATAGCCTGTTCAACAACAGCACAAGAAATGAAAGCTTCGGAGAAAACAGTAGCCCGTCAATTTGAAAAATGGAAAAACGGCGAAGCGGGCTTTTTCGACCTTTTGGCAGACGATGTTCATTGGACAGTTAGCGGCAGGTCGCCTGTTTCGGGTGTTTATGACGGAAAAACGAATTTTATGGAACGTGCCGTAAATCCTATTTTAAGCAAATTAAAGACACCATTAAAATCGGAACTGATTAGCCTTACCTCAGACAGTTCATTTGTATGGCTTCATTTCAGGGCGAAAGCGATTGCGCAAAACGGTGAAGTTTACGAAAACACCTATGTGTGGGAAATGCGGTTGGAAAATGGAAAAATCACGAGCGGCATCGCATTTCTGGACACCTATGAATTAGCTCTTTTAATGAATCAACAGGAAAAGACAATGTACAGAACAATAGAAGAAACCAAGGAATATATCGGAATGTGGGTCACGAAAGACGGTCATATCCGCCACGAATTATTACCCAAAATGGGTAAACGCACAACGGATTGAAGTTTCAGGTGGAATGAATATATAAAACAGGAGAATGATGTCAACAAAAAAAATCCTTCCGCCTCTTGTAATCGGGATCATGAGTGCCGTTGCCGTTTCTTTGACATTAAGCCAGGGCTTATATACGTGGGTTTTGTTTATTGGCTGGTAAGCTTCTTCCTGTTCGGTAAAAGTCTAAAACAGATATTGCTGACATTTATTCAAATTGTATTAGGATTTGGGATTGCCGTACTCATGTTGCTCAAAGGACATTTTCTAAGCGGAATAGTAGGCGGTACCGGTACGGGAATAGCCATTGTATTCGTAATGTCCCTTTTTATGTATTTCGTTCCGAAACTGAAACCGATAAATACCATACCTGCCTATTTCTTGGGGCTAATTACCTTTTTCGGTACCCATCCGAAACTTGACGTGGCAGAAATCAGCGTAATAATTGGCACAATCATGCTGGGATTTGCTTTTGCGTGGGTCACTGAAAATGTAAATTCAAGATTGGCCAAGTAAAGAAAACATGAAAATTTATTAAGTAATTTAGCAAAATGGAAAATACATTCCGCTTTCATTCAATATCCGAATTTCACGATTTCTGTAATCTTCCCAAGCCTGAACATCCGTTGATCAGCCTGATTGATTACAACAAGGTTTCTTATCCGGTAAACGATAGCGAATTGAAATGGATACAGCATTTTTATTCTGTTGGTTTAAAGCGGAATGTCAATGCTAAATTTAACTATGGGCAACAGCAATACGATTTCGATTCTGGTGTTTTGACATTTGTTTCGCCGCTTCAATTTCTGAAAATCGAAATCAATCAGGATATTGTGGCTGAACCGACGGGCTGGCTTTTGCTCATCCATCCCGATTTTCTTTGGAACTCATCGTTGGCAACGAAAATAAAGTCTTACGACTTTTTTCAGTATGCGGTTAATGAAGCACTTTTCTTATCCGATAAAGAAGAAACGGTTATCGTGGAAATTCTTCAAAGCATAGAAAAAGAATACCAATCCAATATAGACAAGTTCAGTCAGGAACTCATCATTGCACAGATTGAAATGTTGCTTATTTATTCCGAGCGGTTTTATGAACGTCAGTTTATCACCCGGAAAAAATCAGGCCATGAGTTATTGGAGCGATTTGAGCAAACTTTACTGGACTATTTCAAAAGTGAAAGGCCATTAGAAAACGGTATTCCAACTGTCAGGTCTATTGCTTCGGAATTGAACATTTCAAGCAACTACCTCGGAACACTTTTACGATTGCACACCAAGCAGAATACCCAACAGCACATTCAAAATAAGCTGATTGAGTACGCAAAATTACGGTTAAGCAGCACAAATCTGTCCGTTAGCGAAATCGCCTACGAACTTGGGTTTGAACATCCACAGTCGTTCAACAAGCTTTTCAAAAGCAAAACCAATTTAACGCCTTTGGAGTTCAGACAGTCGTTTAATTAATAAAAAATATTCGCTGAAAATCACTTTTTGCAACGATATAAGAATAACAGCCCAATGTTTTGAAAGTGTCTTTAATATGGATTTAGGCAATTTTATCAGACTTATTTGGAACTTAGAAACGGGAAGATGAACCGGACTAAATTTCTGAGTGCGTTTCGTGAGGAGCTAAGACGGAGAATGGGCGAAAAGGATGAAGTGAAACAGCGAGTCGAAAGCAATTACCATCAGAAAAAACAAGACATTGTAAAGATTATCAACATGAAATAGGAGCGTATTAAAAATGACCCGGATTTGCAACATTTTCTGAAATAATCCGGATTTGCATGTGGTCAAGTATAGATAAAATTTGTTAGGACGAAATATTTGCTGAAGATAATAATATACTAGTTAATACCAAATTATATTTTGTACTACCACAGACTTTCTTGCCTTTTCTGCGAAAAGGGTGAAAAAACATCGGAACTCGTCTTTTTGTTCTGGGAATTTTTTTAAAAGGATAAAAAACTATGAATTTTTGCGTAGATATATAGGAGAAATGCTGGTGAATAGAAAAAAAAATTGGCGAAAAATAAGTGGGAAATATTGAATAAAATAATAATTTACTAAAACTGTGAACTAAAACTGGTGCTAATAAAGTGGAAGATTTATTGAGATTTAAGGATGAAAATCAAATTATGTTTTGATTGTCGATTTGATGTCAGCGCCTATTTCAACTTTCAGTCTTAGCACCGTATTTTTTTATCTGCATTTGTGTTATAAAAAAACAAAACATTCATCAATCCAAAGAAAACTTAAGATAAAATATTTGTCGGCTCCTGACAATCAAATCATCAAAATAAATTTTATATTAGCGGTAGAGATAGCTTTGTGTAAGTTATATATAAATCAGATTGGTGCAATGCGTAAATTTAGAAGTTAGCAGACATTTAAAAAAACATAACGAAAACATCTAAAGTTTAATAATTTAATACAGAAAAAAATGAGAAACAATATTTATACTTTGTTATTAATATTTTTATTCACAGGCGTTAATGCTCAAGAATATTCAAAATTAATAAATGAAGCTAATAAATTATATGAAACAAAAGATTATAAAATGTCTACTGATTTATATGATAAAGCTTTTAAAATTGAAAGCAAAAATCCAAGTCATCTATATAATGGCGCATGCGCATCTTCATTAGCAGGAAATACAAAAAAAGCATTTAAATGGTTGAACTTAGCAATAGAAAAAGGTTGGACAAATCTAAAGCACTTAAATTCTGATACTGATTTAGAAAATTTACATTCAAAAAAAGAATGGGAAAAAACAGTTGAAAAGTTAGAAAAAAAATTAGAGTTAATAGAAGCAAATTATGACAAGCCATTGCAGACTGAATTATTGACAATTCTTGACGAAGACCAAAAATATAGAATTCAAATCCATGAAGCTCAAAAAAAATTCGCTCAAGATTCTAAAGAAATGCAAGACCTTTGGAAAATGACAATGCAGAAAGATTCAATTAACTTATTAAAAGTAAAAAAAATATTAGATGAAAAAGGTTGGGTTGGTAAAGACAAAGTAGGCGCACAAGCCAACAATGCATTATTTCTTGTAATTCAACATTCAGATTTGGAAACGCAAAAAAAATATTTACCAATGATGAAAGAAGCTGTAACAAAAGGAAATGCAAATCCAGGTTCTTTAGCTTTGTTAATTGACAGAATAGAAATTCGAGAAGGTAGAAAACAAATATACGGAAGTCAAATAGGAATCAATCCAAATACTAATACTCAATATGTCTTACCTTTAATTGATCCTGACAATGTAGATAAAAGAAGAACAGAAGTTGGTCTAGGTTCAATCTCTGACTATGTTAAAAATTGGAATTTAATTTGGGACGTTGAAAAGTATAAAAGTGAATTACCCGAATTAGAAAAATTAAATAAATAGAAAAAACGTTTGCTAACAGCAATTTGCAAAAATTGCAAGTTTAGGTTATAATGTAAAGTTGGTTTTGTATTTGCAAAGTCAGTTTTTAACCGAAGTTAGAATTCCTTAATCAATCACTTCTGGAAGCTGCAAAACGTTATAGGCAATTTTACACACTATAAAATAATTCTCTCTATTCTAAACAAGCTTTTAACACAAAAAAGAAGCCCACGCCGTTGTATATATTCTTGAGTATTTAGTGAGTGTTCACGACCTTACCCTGCGGGTGTACAAGCACTCTCATTATTTTTTCCGTTATCCAATGATCAACTCGATTCCAGCTTTTTCTGCTTTGTATTTTATTTTGGTCTGCAATTCCTATCTTGTCATCCTGATTTTTAAGAATAAGTGTGCCTGCTTGTTGCTGGGTGCAGAAATTGATAAGTTTCCGGCTATACAAATGAAGCCGATGACTCACATACCTACTTTCCAAATTTTCTGTTTTATACAATGCCTTTTGTTTCCGCTTGGCTCCATTTCCCAAACGGGCATAGGCGACTCCGGCTTGAATCCTTTTCTGACTTGCCTGGATTGAAAGCCTTCGGTATAAAAACTCCTCTTTCGAGCCAATATTGATTCGCATATTGTTGGCTTTTGCTACTACTGGATGTTCTAGAGATTTCCAGAGATAAGGAAGCTTCGGCAATGATTTCGGATTTTAAAAGATGCTCTTCTTTTTCAAAATTCAAATACTGCAAGCCAATAAATTTTCCCGTCTTTTAGCTGGATTTGCGAAGTGCAAAGTTTTATCTCTTCTTTTAATAGACGTTCCATCATCAGTCGCTTATCAGAGTAGTCTTTTTCTAAATATGTTTTAACAGGAACTGCAAACATATTGAAGCAAAACGCTTTCCTTTCGTTGCCTCATCATATTTCATTTAACTAATGCAGTTAACCGGAAGCGGAATTGGAATGTCTTTTTTGAAATTTCTCAACGATTTTGTTCCTTGCCAGTAGTCGGCTTTATTTTTAGAGAAGGTTGATTGAATCGTATTGTTCAAGCTTCCTAGAATATCTGTCGAGATTTCTCCTTTGAAACGGTCGAATACCAGTCGTGCAGTGCTAGTGGTTTTAGAACGGTTAAACATTCTCATCTAATCTTTGTTTTTATCAGCCAACTTATATTGGATTTCTTCTGTAAGACAAAAGAAATCCTTGATAATTTCCTGAACATACAGATGGAAACAATTAAATTAGACGCTCGGAAACAGCGGTCCTGATTGCGACCATGCGAAATCCGGAAAATGAAACGGAACTCACCAAGCCCAAAAATGTTACAGTTATAAAATTGGATGTGACAAATCCTGAACAAATTTCTGAAGTAGTAAACCAAGTAACTGCAGAATATTCGGTAGATGTGGTGCTGAACAATGCGGGCTATGGTGTAGTTGGCATATTAGAGTTGAGTTTACGGGAAATTTTCCAGAGGGACGAATTGGGGACATTTTCGACTTAATATTTAAGAAGGCTAAGATAGCATCAGCAAAAGCTGATTTGATATAAAAACCCCTGCACTTAATATCAGACCATTCAACGAAAAACATATCAATCAATATTTAATTTCGTAAATTTAAGCCCCAATGTAAGTAGTAATGGCAAATGGTAACATAAATGCTCGAACGTTGCACGAGCTGTATCAGCAGCTTGGCCTTTCTACCGATTCCCTGGAAAAAGAATCGGGTTTTACCATACATTACCTCGAACATACTTTCAAAGATTTGCCATTCCGTTCAGAGCCCTTTCGCCCAAACTATTTCAGTTTTCTGTTTATCAAAAGTGCCTTTGGACATTACACAATTGACGACCAGCGGTTTGAAGTGACCTCAAATACCGTCTATTTTACCAATCCAGGGAACTATAGGATATTTGAATGGGAAAAACTGGAACATACCTGTCTAATAACTTTTGGGGAAGGTTTTTTAAAGGAATATGTGCACGATGATGTATATCGTGATTTTTCTTTTTTGTTATCAGAAGTTGTTTCACCGCGTGTTTTGACACCGCATCAATTTGACCAGGTGGAAGAGTTGTGCAATCAGATACATAAAGAGTATAAAGGCGATGCCCTTTACAAGAATAAAATTATCGGGGCGCTTGTTATTGCTTTGCTATTAAAGATCAAAGAATATTTCTTTCAGGATTACAATCCTATTTATGAAGGGAACCGAGGCTCTCAAATTGTAAAAAATTTCAAACTAAACCTTGAACGACATTTTCGAGATTTGATCAGCGGAAAAACAAACACCCAATTAAGGGTTCAGGATTATGCGGATTTACAGTCGCTACACGTCAACTATCTGTCGAGTGTCATCAGCAGTAAAACGGGAAAACCCATTAGCTCTTGGATAGCCGACAAAAGTATTACAGAGGCTAAAGTAATGCTCCAGGACGAAGGTCTCAGCATCAAGGAGATTGCTGCCCGTTTAGGATTTCTGGAAACGCCCCACTTCAGCAATTACTTCAAAAAACACGCATCAGTCAGCCCCGCCGAATACAGAAAACAGTATTTCAGTAACCTTTCTTAGATATTTGCAACACCTGCTATGATCCTTGTACGTTAGCAGGGGCTGTAATGTGCCAACTTTGTCTTATCAAATTAACAATGATAAAAACAAAGTATTATGAGTACATTAAACAACAAAGTGATCCTTGTGACCGGAGCGTCAAGAGGAATCGGTGCTGAAGTAGCACAAAGGCTGGCTACCGCCGGCGCAAAAGTAATCGTAAACTATGCTGGTGGAAAAGATGCTGCCGATCAAGTAGTTTCTTCTATTAAGGAGCAGGGAGGCGATGCTATTGCCTTACAAGCCGATGTAAGCAATGCCGATGCGGTAAAGCAGCTATTCGACAACGCCATCAATCATTACGGAAGGATTGATGTATTGGTCAACAATGCGGGCATCATGATCACCAAACTGATCAGAGACACTACTGACGAAGACTTTTCACGTCAGTTCGACATCAATGTAAAAGGTGTCTTCAATACGCTTCGTGAAGCGTCAACACGTTTGGCAGATAACGGTTCAATTATCAATTTCTCAACTTCGGTAAATCGCCTGATGCTACCAACCTATGGCACATACGTAGCTACCAAGGCAGCCGTGGAACAACTGACACGTGTATTTGCAAAAGAGGTAGGAAATAGAGGTATCAATGTCAATTCTGTTTCTCCAGGTCCTACCAATACCGAACTATTTACTAATGGTAAACCACAGGAAGTCATCGACCGACTAGCTTCTTTCTCTGCTTTTAACCGTATCGGCGAGCTGCAGGATATCGCTAAGGTAATTGTTTTTCTGGCGAGCGATGATGCAAAATGGATTTCTGCACAGAATATAGGGGTAAATGGCGCTATGGCATAACCATGCTAATCAATAACACTTAAAAAGAAAAATATGAAAACTTTACCGATTGCAATAACTTTTGGCCTGTTCGGGGCGGTTGCGGTAACCGTCTCTTTCTCTCAGGAGTGGCCTACCTGGGTAATGTTTATAGCGTGGGTCAGCTTTTACATCTTCGGCAAAACGTGGCGAAGTTCACTTTGGGTGTTCCTGCAAATCGTATTGGGTATGTGTATGGCGGTACTGATACAGCTAACCGCTGGATTATTAGGACAGTTGATCGGAACTTTAGGTTTTGCTGTCTCAGTGTTTCTTTACATAGGATCATTGGCTTACATCGCGAGAACAAAAACATTAAACAACATACCGGCATGGTTCCTTGGTCTAATCATCCTGTTTGGAGTTCATCCTCCACTTGAACCACTGCCCATACTGCAAATACTTATTCCAATAGCAGCAGGTTTTGTATTTGCATGGCTCAACAATATGGCAGTCGAGAAGATACATGGTTACCAATCACAGAAATCATAACCTCACTGAGGTCTATTAAAAAAATCATTATAAAATTTATAAAAAATTCAGAAACAATGAACTCATTAAAGAATAAGGTAGCCATTATTACAGGCTCAGGAAGAGGCTTGGGAAAAGCCATCGCAGAACGTTATGCCGCTTTAGGTGCAGACATCGTGTTGAACTATTCAAGGAACAAGGCTTCGACAGATGAAGTGGAAAGCAACATCAAGGCTATGGGTGCTAAGGTAATCTCAGTACAGGCTGACGTAAGCAAGGTAGCCGATATCAAGCACCTGTTTGAAGAGGCAAAGAAAGCATTTGGCAAAATAGATATTGTCGTTGCGAATGCTGGTATTGAAATGGTGGAGACACCTGTTACCCAGTTTACGGAAGAGCAATTTGACCGTTTGTTTTCCATCAATACTAAGGGTGCTTATTTCACCATGCAGCAGGCTGCGCTGAATGTCGAAGACAATGGACGGATCATTTATATTGCGTCAAGCACCACTGCTTTTCCTGTTCCTGGTATGGCAGTTTACGGAGGGAGTAAAACGACTCCAAGATACCTGGTGGATGTGCTGTCAAAAGAGATTGGGCACCGTGGTGTAACCGTTAATACCATCATTCCTTTTGCGGTAGATCATTCAGGAATTTTCGCGGAAGAAGGCAGTTATCCTGAATTGAGGAAATCCCTGATTGATAGCTGCCCGATGGGAAGATTAGCGGAAGTGGAAGATGTAGCCAACATTGCTGAATTTTTCGCCAGCGATCTTTCCTCTTTTGTAAACGGACAACATTTATTGGTAAATGGAGGAGCCACTCAATAATTATTACCAATGAGTATATTCAAAAAAATATTACCGATTCTGCTCCTGTGCTCCTTACAAGCATGTGGACAGATCGGTAATCATCAACATAAAACAGTTAACCAAATGGAATACGGAAAAATCAGCAATCCAAAAGTAAAAGTCGCCATAGAAGCATGGCAAAAAGGAGATACTACTTTATGGCTTTCCTTTTTTACAACGGATGCCCAACTCCTTGATGATGGACATTCGAGAGATTTTAGAAAATTTTCCACTGAGGCCATCGGGCATGAACGTTTCACAAGCATTGATAAAGTAGAAGACAACGGGATGTCTGTTTACGGGTACTTTCATAGCGATATCTGGGGGGATTTTAAAACGTATTTTAAATTTCATCTCGATGACACAGGCAGGTTTGACAAACTGGAGATTGGGCAGGCAAGCTATTAAAATCTAAACATTTGCTGTTACACAAAATGTATTCTGACATTTTGAGCAAAGCAAATTTGGCATTCTGAGCAAACTAACTTATATTTATTACCGGTAATTTTGCTTTCAAAATATGATTATAATGAAAGCAATAGTTTTAAAAGAATTTGGTCCGGCGGGAAACTTACAGGTAGCTGAAGTACCAACTCCGAAGATAGCGGAAAATGAAGTCTTAATACAGGTAAAGGCATTTGGGATAAATCCTTTGGATGCACATGTAAGAGCAATACCGGATTGGTGGAAATTAGTTAGCGGTTCAGAGGTTACAGAACCGTATATGATCCTGGGATGGGATGTGGCAGGTGTTGTCACAAAGATAGGAGAAAACGTCACCAAGTTTAAAGAAGGAGATGCCGTCTATGGTTTGATAAGGTTTTTAGGTGCTGGTAATGGCTATGCTGAGTATGTGTCGGCTCCGGAAACCGATCTGTCTTTAAAGCCCGATAATATCAGCTTCGAGGAAGCTGCGGCCGCAACAATGGCTGTGCAAACAGCATGGGTTTCGCTTGTTCACTATGGAAAAATCAAAAAAGGCGACAAAGTGGTAATTACAGGTGCTTCAGGTGGTGTTGGACATTATGCCGTACAGATTGCAAAAAGTTTTGGAGCCTATGTAGTGGCAGTTTCTTCAGCAGAAAATAGAGATTGGGTTCTTAGTTTGGGAGCAGATGAGTATATAGACTATAAAACTCAAAATTTTGAGGAAATCGTCAAAGATGCGGACCTGGTACATGATGCTGTTTGGAGCGAAGACGAAACTCACCTTGCCCGATCACTAAATGCCCTTAAACCTGGCGGAACCTTACTTAGCTTAATGGTTTTTCCTAGTGTTGACTTTATTGAGGCTGCAAAAGAGAAGAAAAACATTACCGTAGTTCGTGCCAATTTATCGGATACACCAGATAAGCAGGAAGACATTGAAGCAATTAATGCTTTACTTTCCGCAGGAAAAATAAAATCGCATGTATCCCAGGTTTTTCCTATGGAAGAAACTTATAAGGCACACCTTCAGATTGAAACCCATAGCACGGTAGGAAAATTAGTTGTTGTTCCATAAAGCGATGCAGGTGGTAATTAACCTGCTTATTTATTTGAGAGAGGACTAGTCATTATTAAAGAGCGTGTTAGAATTAATGTAAAAATTTAGGAGCTACTATGGCAGTACAGACTAAAAATGATTTCAACGAAATTGTATGTTCCGTTACCGAAGAAAAATATTATAAAGATGATCTTTTTTTTGATTATCATTCTTTTGTAAGGGTTTTGTCGGGCGAAATGAAAGTAATCCAGGCTGATAAAACCTATGTGTTTGGTTCCGGAAGCACTTTCCTTTACCCAAGAAATCAGCTCTGCACTGTAATCAAATATCCTCTTGATGGAAGGCCATACAGATCAATTGTGATGACATTAAAGCCACAGCGTTTGGAAGATTTTTACAAGAAGCAGAATGTCATATCAAGCCAATCTCCCTCTTCCCAAATAAAAAAGTTTGCCCCCAGTCCTTTGCTGGATAGTCTTTTCGACTCTTTATTACCTTACTTCCGTTTAGACAATCAATTGCCGGAGAATTTAACGGCATTGAAGATTGAGGAAGCCATTAGTGTACTTCGGGCAATTGACAAAGATGTAGATGGAATACTGGCAGATTTTTCCCAACCGGGTAAAATTAATCTGTTTGATTTTATGCAAAAGAACTACATGTTTAATCTCTCCCTCGAAAAATTCAGCTATCTGACAGGCAGAAGTCTTTCTGCTTTTAATAGAGATTTCAGGACTGCCTTTCAAACTTCTCCGCAAAAATGGCTTACAAAAAGGCGTCTGGCACTGGCTAAGCAAAAACTAAGTGAGGAAAAAAGAAAGCCTGTTGATGTGTATTTGGAGGTTGGATTTGAAAATCTGTCTCACTTTTCTTATGCTTTTAAGAAACAGTATGGGTACGCACCAAGCGAAATTTCATAATAGTAATTCATAATAAAATCTTTGATTTTCATATATCCGACAGGAGAAATTAATCCTAATTTTATAAAATAATTAGACTACAGATGGCTCAAACATTAGATATACAGGTTATTGAACAATTACGCGATGTTCCGGATCTTACTCCCGTAACCAGGGAGTATTATGAAGATTGGAATATTCGGGTTTTTAATAGGGAGCAATTCGCTTGCAAAAACTATCTGTCGCCAAACCGTCGCGACTTCTACAAAATATTATTTATCACTAAAGGCATTGGCATATTTACAGTAGGGGCAAATACCTATTATATAGAAGAACCTACCATCCTGTTTATCCACCCCAATGAAATTATATCGTGGAAGAACCTATCTGACCATTCAGGAGGTTACTATTGTTTGTTCAAAAAGCGATATATCGAGCAATTCCCTTCCCTGAAGTCCATTATTGAAAGATACCCGTTGTTTAATAATGCTGCGAAAAGCGTTGTACGGCTGGACAAAGACACTACACAGGTGATTGACGAATTATTCGCAAAAATGCACCAGGAAGCGATAAACGGCGGTGATTATTATGAGGATAGTTTGCAGGCATACATTCAGTTAATAGTTGTGGAAACGATGAAGGCTGCTAACTTTCCTAAGCCGGATGCTATCAATGAAGAAATGAGGCATATTTATCATTTTTTTCAATTATTGGAAGAGGAAGCTGCTAATATCAATTATAGCCAACCGCTGAGGATAAAGACAGTTAAAGAATTTGCCTCGGAACTTGCAGTGCATCCCAATCATCTAAATGCCTTATTAAAGAAGTATACCGGACAGAATGTCAGTACACACATTCGCAGTAGAATTTTGGACGAAAGCAAAACGTTATTAGTCCAGACAGATTGGTCTTTACAAGAGATCGGTTTTGCTATCGGCTTTGCCGACCAACCTAATTTTTCGCAATTTTTCAAAAAGAACACTGGAGTAACGCCAAACGAGTTTAGAAAAGAATATAAAATCAAATCTTAACTATTGATAGCAAACATCTTATAATCAGATTTAATAAATGCGGGAAGAATTTTAAAATTAATTTTTAGCACACAATATTTAATTGAATAAAATGATAGCAACAAAAGGATATGCAGCACAATCTCCAACTACAGCGTTGGCTCCTTGGGATTTTGAAAGAAGAGAGGTAGGCCCTCATGATGTGCAATTTGACATTTTATACTGTGGTGTTTGCCACAGCGATTTACATCAAATCCGTGACGAGTGGTTCGAAGGGATTTTCCCCATGGTTCCGGGTCACGAAATTGTAGGCAAAGTGGTAAAAGTGGGCGATAAAGTAACCCGTTTTAAAGTAGGCGATCTTGCCGGAACCGGCTGTATGGTGGACTCGTGCAGAGAATGTACCAATTGCAAAAACAATCAGGAACAGTATTGCGAAAACGGGAATGTTCAAACGTACAACGGTGTAAATCAATACACAGATGGTATGCCTACTTATGGCGGCTACTCTGATACCATTGTCGTGAACGAAGATTTTGTTCTTCACATCTCGGAGAAACTGGATTTAGCAGCAACAGCACCGTTACTTTGTGCAGGCATTACAACTTACTCGCCATTACGTCATTGGAAAGTGGGCAAAGGACACAAGCTTGCCGTTTTGGGCTTAGGTGGTCTGGGACACATGGCCGTGAAATTCGGAGTAGCATTTGGAGCCGATGTGACGGTACTTAGTACTTCGCCTAATAAAAAAGAGGATGCTGAAAAATTAGGCGCACACCATTTTGTGGTAACTTCTGATGAAACCCAACTGAAGTCTGTAAAAGGAAGTTTTGATTTTATAATAGACACGGTGAGTGCGCCACATGATTTTGCACTTTACCTTTCCTTGTTGAAAACCGACGGTACACATATTTGTGTAGGCATACCTACAGAACCGGCCCAAATCCCTCCATTCTCTATTGTGGATGGCAGAAAAAGCCTTGCAGGATCTTCCATCGGTGGGATTAAAGAAACACAGGAAATGTTGGATTTTTGCGCAGAACACAACATCATCTCCGATATTGAATTAATCGATATCAAAGACATTCAACAAGCATATGACAGAATGGTAAAAGGCGATGTAAAATACCGTTTTGTGATAGATATGAAAACCTTGTAAAATAATTTAAAAAAAAGATAAAAGCCTTGAATTTACTTGTTCAAGGCTTTATTATTTTAGGAAATGTGGTGTGCGTTTATAAATTAATTAAATGAAGCTATGTACTCCAGCGGAGAAAGAGCTGTTTTACTCTTAAACAGTCTATTCAATGACTGTGGCCTTTCAAATCCTAACTGATAGGCAATTTCTGCAACGGACAAACGGGTGGTCGATAAAAGGGTTTTAGCCATTTCGATCACTTTATGTTGAATGTGATGCTGTGCGCTCTGGCCGGTAGATACCCGCAGCATTTCGCCTAAATAATTGGCCGATAAATGCAGCTTATCCGCAAAATACTGTACAGAAGGCAAGCCTTTGACCAAAGCATCTTCACCAGCGAAATATTCATCCAGTAGTTGCTCGAAACGAGCTGAAAGATTATCGCTTTGTGGTTTCCGGGTAATGAACTGGCGATTGTAATAGCGATTGCCATACACCAGCAACAGGTCAATATAGCTAACAATAGCTTCCTGGCTAAAGCTATCTATGTTGGTGTGATATTCCCGTTCAATTCCTGCCATGATCTCACGAATATGCTTTTTTTCCTTCTCCGATAGGAAAAGTGCCTCATTTACGCTATAATCAAAGAAGCTGTATTGCTTGATTTTTTTTGCTAACGCAAACGACTGGATAAAGTCTGGATGGAAGGTAAGCATATAGCCGTCTGTTACATTTTCCGATTGGCGCTCGACGCTTACTACCTGGCCGGGTTTAAAAAAGGACATGACACCTTCGCTGAAATCATAAGTTTTTGGGCCATATCTTAATATGCAGTCGGATCCTTGCTTTATAGAAATGCAATACAGGTTTAAGATGACCGATGTGCCGGGCATAGGGTTATTATAATTGACTTTTGAAAAATCAATGATACTTACCATCGGATGCTCAGGCTTATTCAGTTGCAGCAATTCATGATAAGCCGCAACGGAATTGACAGTCTGGAATATTTGTTCCTGTTTTTTCATTATTTCAAATTTACTGTTTTTTCAAGGACGAGTTTAAAAAATCAGCTTCCCACTTGCTCTTGTGCGAAACAGGAAGCTGCATAGTATTGTGGTAAAAGTCTAAAAGGATTGGTAAATATTCCGGTCGCCGGTTTCTGCTCCGATAGGAATAATGGCATCTATTCTGTCCATATCTCCATCTGTAAGCACAACCTCCGTTGCCGCGATATTCTGTTCCACATACTTCGCTTTTTTTGTGCCCGGTATTGGTGTGATACCCTTAGCAATGATCCAGGCGATAGCAAGCTGTGTGGAGTTAACACCTTTTTCAGCAGCGATCTTGTTGATTTCGTTGATCAACTCGATATTCTTATAAAACTGCTCACCCTGAAAACGTGGGATAGAACGCCTAAAATCATCGGCTTCAAAGTCATCGGGGCTTTTGATCTGCCCGGTAAGGAAACCTCTGCCCAACGGCGAGTAAGCTACCAACCCAATCCCCAATTCTTTTGTAGTTTCATATACGCCATCGGCTTCGGCTGCACGCTCAAACAGGGAGTATTCATTCTGTACGGCAGTAAGCGGAAATGCTGCATACGCCTTTCTGATCTGTTCGGCAGTTACTTCCGAGATGCCGATATATTTAACCTTGCCTTCCTTCACCAGTTGCCCCATTGCACCAACGGTTTCTTCAATAGGCACTTCAGGATCTGGGCGGTGCAGATAATACAGGTCGATATGGTCAGTCCCTAAATTTTTCAAGGAACGCTCTACAGCTTTTTTCACGTATTCCGGCTTGCCGTTAATACCCCATGTAAGCTGTTCATTGTCATCAATCTCAAAACCGAATTTGGTGGCAATAATGTATTTATCCCGGTTTCCTTTGATTGCTTTACCCACAAGCCTTTCGTTAAGCAAGGGACCATAAAGGTCGGCAGTATCCAGAAAATTGCCGCCAAGTTCCAATGAACGGTGGATGGTGGCGATTGATTCTTTCTCGTCTGCCTTACCGTATGTGTTTACATTAACGGAGGGGCTCATGCCCATACAGCCTAAACCTACCAATGGGATTTCAAGGCCCTGATTTCCTAATTTTTTCGTTTTCATTACTTTAATTTTTAAAGAGTTAATAATAATTTCTAATTGATGAAACAAAATTATCAGCTCCTATAAGGAGGGATGTTGCTCTATTATCTGATGTTGTATCCGAATTATGGTTTTTTCAAAACAGAGGTGTAAATCAGGGAGTTTGACCCAATCGGAAGGCCATCTTTGAAATTCATAAAAACGACTTTGAACCACATATCCTGTTCAGGCTATCACAGTCCGAACTTTGTGATATAAAATTTATCAAAAAAATTTATTGATTATGGACACTAATAAAACATGGTTCATCACGGGAGCCGCAAGAGGTTTCGGATTTGAGATCGCCAAAGCAGCCTTAGCTAAAGGCGATAGGGTAATTGCTACTGTTCGTAAAGGAAAAGAACAATTAGCAGCACAATTCAACAGTAACAACCTATTCGTAGTTGAAATGGACGTTACCGACGAAGTGGGTGTTAATACTGCCGTAAAAGAAGCATTGGCACATTTTGGAAAAATTGATGTATTGGTCAACAATGCGGGCTTTGGTCTATTGAGTGCCGTGGAAGAAGGCAGTGACAGCGAAATCCGTAATATGTACGAAACAAACGTATTCGGGTTGTTAAAAGTATTGAGGGCAGTACTGCCGCATTTCCGGGCACAGCATTCAGGGCATGTCATCAATATTTCTTCAGTAGGTGGATTGACCGGCTCTGCTGGTTGGGGATTGTATAGTTCTACCAAGTTTGCCGTAGAAGGTATTACAGAGGCTTTGGCAAAAGAATTGGCTCCGTTGGGCATCTATGCTACTGCGGTTGAACCTGGCTATTTCCGCACCAATTTTCTTGATGGGTCATCCCTTGCAACTGCTAAACAGGTAATTGATGACTATGCCGAAACTTCAGGGAATATGCGAACCTATGCAGGCGAAGTGAGCTATAAGCAACCAGGTGATCCGGCAAAACTGGCAAAAGCTATTCTAAAAATTGCTGATGCTGAGCAACCACCGGTTCATCTTCCGTTAGGTAACGATACGCTAAAAGCCTACCGTACAAAAACTGCATCTTTCGAGCTGGATATACAGGACTGGCTGGATGTTGTGACCAGTACAGACCATGACGATGTTCATCAGCCTGCGGCTAATCATTAATTTACTTTTCTAAAGAGCAGCTTATGTCTCGTCAAAAATCTATAATACTCATGTTCGCCGCCAGCCTTTGCTGGGCGGCGGGCTTTATCACTATGGGCAGCGTACTGAAGTCAGTAAATGCCGTTACACTTCTGTTTTTGCGATACTCTATAACCGCTATTGTACTGGTTCCGATTATCCTGAAAACGGAACGTTTCGACTTTCCAAAGAAAAACAATATCCTGCCCATCGCGGGAATGGCAGTATTCAATGTACTGCTCATGAATTTAATGATGTTTGAGGGATATAAAACCACTACCGGAACAAATATCTCCATTATCTCCGCCATGAACCCATTAACCATATCTTTTTGGTCTTTTGTCATACTGAAAGTCCGCTTTCGCTGGTTGCAGGTTCTTGGTGCTTTTGTTGCCTTTTTCGGTGTACTGGTCATGGTCTTCCATGGCGATCTGCAAGCACTGGTATCATTACAGTTCCATCAAGGAGATTTATGGATGATTGCTGCTGTGTTCAGTTTTGGGCTTTCTGCTATATGTTCAAGGTTTGCTACCCAATCTATCAGCCCCCTTAATGCTTTGTTTTACTCAAGTATAATCGGTTTGGTTGTATTGCTTCCTATGGCAATAACATCGTTTAGTTCGCCAGTATGGGACGCTAAATTGATTGGGCAAATTTTACTGATAGGCGTTGTTTCTACAGCATTGGCGCAATGGTTTTTCAATTTGAGCATTAAAAATCTCGGTGCGGCGGAATCTGGCTTCATTATCAATTTCAATCCAGTATTCGGTGTATTGATTTCCCTGATCTTTCTTGGTGAAATGCCCGTATGGGGTCAGCTTATTGGATGGCTTATCATTATGGGTGGGACTGCAATGTTCTATAAGAAGTTCCTTCCGAAGCAGGCAAAGGATGTCATTATCAACAAGTAACTATAACTGTCGAAACTAAATACAATTAGCTATGAGTAACAATAAAGTTTGGATGGTCACCGGAGCTGCAAGGGGATTGGGTAACGAGATTGTAAAAGCAGCTTTAGCCGAAGGCTATAAGGTAGTGGCTACGGTCAGAAAAAATAAAGAGCAACTCCTTTCAGACCTAAATAGTGAAAACCTGCATGTAGTGGCGATGGATGTCACCGATGAAGGGCAAGTGAAGGTCGCAGTAGAGGAAGCCGTTGCTTATTTTGGGCGTATTGATGTATTGGTCAACAATGCCGGTTTTGGATTATTGAGTGCTGTAGAAGAAGGAACGGACAAGGAAGTCCGCAATATGTACGATACAAATGTATTCGGACTATTGAATGTGTTACGAGCAGTGCTCCCATATATGCGTATGAAATTGCAACCTCAACTGATCTTGATGATGTCAAGAATTAAGAAATCATAATTAAAAAATTAAATATCAAAACGATGAGCAATAATAATATCTCTCTCACCTACAAATTAGGAGGAGAAAGTGAAATCAACAGACTTGGATACGGTGGTATGCAATTAACCGGTTCCGGCATATGGGGCGATGCGCCCAACAGGGATTTAGCAGTACGTCTATTGCATTCAGCAGTGGAAAGCGGTACTAATTTTTTTGATACGGCAGATGCCTACGGCCCCAACACAAATGAGGTGCTTTATCATGATGCCTTGCACGCATATTATGATAAAATCGTGATTGCGACAAAAGGAGGCTTGCAACGAAGCGGCCCGAACCAGTGGCATGTAAACGGTGAGCCCGAATACATCGCATCTACGATAGAAGGTAGCTTGAAGCGCCTGCAATTAAACCAGATAACACTATGGCAATTGCATAGGGTAGATCCCCGCGTTCCCATCGAAGAAACACTTGCGCCTGTAGCCGATACACTGAAAAGCGGAAAGGTCAAATATGTGGGATTGTCAGAAGTTGATGTAAAGACCATCGAACGTGCCAGAAAGGTAGTTCCTGTGGTTTCTGTACAGAACCTGTATAATCTCTCTGAGCGTTCGTGGGAGCCTGTTCTTGATTACACTATTGAGCAAAACCTTGCCTTTATACCGTGGTATCCACTGGCTTCCGGCCCTGGCAAGATGCAACAAAACATTCAGGCGATTGCGGAGAAACACGGTGCTACGACGGCTCAGGTTGCATTGGCCTGGTTGTTAAAGCGTTCAGATAACATTCTTTTGATTCCCGGCACTCGTTCTCTTGCGCATTTGCAAGAGAATATGGCAACAGTTCAGGTCAAGCTGACTGATGAGGAATTCAGCTTACTATCAAAATCATTTTAATTATTTATAAATCAATAAAATGAAAAACAATAATAAAAAACCGGTATGGTTTATCACAGGATGCTCCACCGGATTCGGACGAGAATTGGCAAAACAATTATTTGAAAAAGGCTACAATGTTGTAGTTACCGCAAGAGACACAACTAAGTTGAGCGATTTGGTAGCTGGGCACGAAGATAATAGTTTGGTACTTCCATTGGATGTAACCAATAAAGAACAAGTACAAACCGCTGTAGCAAAGGCAGAGAAAACCTTCGGGCGTATTGATGTGCTGGTGAATAACGCGGGGTTCGGATATTTCAGCAGTGTAGAAGAAGGCGAAGATGAAAAAATCCGTGCGCAGTTTGAGACCAATGTTTTTGGATTGATATATGTTACACAGGCCGTCCTTCCAGGTATGCGTAAAAATAAAAGCGGTCATATTGTAAATTTTTCCTCCATAGGCGGCTTACGCTCCTTCCCTGCATTGGGATTTTATCATGGGACTAAATATGCCGTAGAGGGAATTTCCGAAACATTGGCTTTGGAAACCGAACCTTTTGGTGTTAAAGTAACATTGGTAGAACCAGGCCCTTTCCGAACAGACTGGGCAGGACGTTCAGCATTTCTAACTCCTGTAAAAATCGCGGAGTATGATGTCACAGTAGGAGAACGCATACGCATGACAGAAGGGTATAGCGGTAAACAAAAAGGAGATCCTGTTAGAGCGGCAGTGGCTATTATCAAAGCCGTTGAAGCAGAAAACCCACCACTTCGTTTGTTACTTGGAAAGGGTGCTTATGATCTTGCAAATGAAAAATTAGAATCGCTAAAGGCAAATTTTGAATTGTGGAAGGATGTTTCTCTAGGTGCGGATTTTCCTGATGGAGAATGATGTATTGCTATAGGAGTTTCTAATTGATTGAAAGAGGATGTGTGTATATGCACATCATCCTTTAGATATTTTATCTAATTCATAAAAATTAGTATTTCTCAATATGAGCTTTTTAGAATATACATTTGACCCTTAAAGTAAACAGATACTTATGATATAGTAATATATTTGCATTATGAAACATATAAAGGCACCCGCGGCGTTAACGATGGCTCCTTATAACCAAAGGGAACTTAAACTGAACGGTTTTTCAGTTGTAGAATCGTGTACGCATACTGTAAACAATAAGGGAGCTATGTATCTGGAAGAGCACATGCTTCTATTCGTGAAGCAAGGTGTGAATATCCTCAAGGATGGAAAGACTGAATTTGTTGTACGCAAAAATGAGATGGTATTTCTTAAAAAGGCTACGCTTGTGGAATACCACAAAACGGGTGATGCGGATCAGGACAATCTATACATCAGTCTGATGTTTTTTTTAAAAGATGAATTTCTGCAGGATTTTATCAAAATGGCCAATATCAAATCTGTCCACACTGAGGAGAGAGTAAGGATTTTGGTTAAACCTGTAAACGAAAGGCTGTTGCGTTTTTTTGAATCTATAGAGCCTTATTTTAATGAACCTGAGAACATTGATGCCGGACTGATAAAAATAAAGATGCTGGAGCTGTTATATGACCTTGCCGGAACAGACAAGAACCTATTTCAGCAATTGCTACAGATGAAACAGCCGGTACGCACAGAAATTCCGGAAGTAATGGAGAAAAATTATACCAGTCCTGTATCTTTAACAGAGCTTGCTTATCTATCAGGAAGGAGTTTAGCCAGTTTCAGGCGCGACTTTCAAGCTATTTACAATATGGCACCTTCTCAGTGGATTCGCAACAAGAGGTTAGACAAGGCAAAGGAAGTGCTGGAAAATACTTCCATGGCCGTTTCCGATATCTGTTATACGCTGGGTTTTGAAAATCCAGCTCATTTTTCAAGAATATTCAAAGAACATTTTGGCTATCCGCCTTCTAATCTACGCCAACAGCAAGCATAAAAAATTGCACTGCAGGTCTAAGTCTAACTTCTGCACATCAGCCGCATAGCGCCCAGCCGTATTTTAGTATAATGGATTTAGTTTAATGTATCGTTGTTGTATTTGTTTCTGTACTCCAATGGCGACATTCCAGATATTTTTCTAAACACTTCCCGAAATGCTTTTACGTCTGAATAGCCGACTTCATACATTACTTCGTTGATGTTTTTTCTACTTGTTTCAAACGATTTCTTTGCTGCTTCAATTTTTACTCTTTGTGCGTATTCAATAGGTGTGTTGCCTGTCGCCTTGATAAAACGCCTGTCAAAATTTCGTCTTCCAACTGCGAATTTTGATGCTAAATCTTCAATGGATATTTTTTCTTGCAGGTTGTTTTCAATGTAATCTTGTGCTTGTTTAATTACTTCATCACTATGCGATTTTTGTCCCGAAAAGATAATAAAAGCCGATTGATTTTGTCTGTCCATTTCAATTTGAAAAACTTTGGAACAAAAAATAGCCGTTTGTCTGTCAAAGTGTTTTTCTACCAAATAAAGAATAAGATTTAAAAAAGAATAGGCACCACCATTTGTGTAAATTCCATTTTCGTCCGTTATCAGTCGGTCGGTTTGTAAATTTACTTTCGGAAACATTGTCCTGAAAGTGTCTGCAAACGCCCAATGTGTTGAACAAGTTTTTCCGTTAAGCAAACCCGAAGAAGCCAATAAAAATGCACCCGTGCAAATGCTTGCTATCTCTGCACCGTTTTTATATTGTTCTTCAACCCACTCAACCAATGATTTATTTTCTTTCATTGCCTTTTGAAAATTGTGGTTTAAAGACGGAATGATAATTAAATTGGTCTTTGTAACTTTTGAAATATGAGTATGCGGTCTGACGGAAAATAATCCATTATGAAAGTTCACTTTCTTTGAGATGCCAACTAACTCTATTTCGTAGCGTTCTTTTTTTGTTTTCTCTTTCCAAATCGTGTTAGCCCTTGTCAAAATTTTGTATGCACCAATGATACTGCTCAAATTATTATCGCCATTAGGAACTATTATAGAAATATGTTTCATTGGAAATTTTTCTACAAAGTTAAGAAATCATATTGTCCAAATCAACCCCTTACAATGTCTATATTACACCCTTAAAATTACTAATTTGGACAATACCTTTGTAACATAAAATAAATATAATGGCACGGATGATTGCAATTTATAAAACTCCAAAAGACCTTGAGGCTTTTAACAAACACTATTTTGAAGTACATATTCCATTGGCAAAAAAACTTCCCGGATTAATAAAATACGATATTGGCATAAGCCCAATTATTTCAACAACAGGGCATTCAGATGTTTATTGCATTGGCACTTTATACTTTGAAAGTTTAGATGCGATTAAAGTCGCATTCGCTTCTCCGCAAGGGCAAGCGTGCGCCACAGACAGAAGAATTTTAGCCCCGAACAATGACGTTCAGATTTATTTGTTTGATGCTGTAGAGGTGTAGCCGCAAATAATTTAATTGATATAATAATTAAAACAAGAAAAATGGTAGAAAGTAAAAACTATAATTCAAATTTTTTAGTTGAGCAAAGTCCTGAAACCGCGTTTAATGCTATTAAAAATTTTCGTGCCTGGTGGTCGGAAGAAATTGAGGGAAACACCGATAAACTTAACGAAACATTTTTCTATCACTACAAAGATGTTCATTTGAGTAAAATAAAACTGATTGAAATTGTTCCCAACAAAAAATTGGTTTATCAAGTTGCGGACAATGAGTTCAATTTTGTTAAAGACAAAACCGAATGGATTGGCAATAAATTGATTTTTGATATTTCCGAAGATAACGGAAAAACAAAAGTTCAGTTCATACACGAAGGATTAGTTCCCGAATATGAATGTTATCAAGTTTGTAATGATGCCTGGACAAGTTACATACAAGGCAGCTTGCAAAGTTTAATAACAACAGGACAGGGAAAGCCAAACGCAAAAGAAGGCGGACTTAATGCAGAATTAGTTGAAAAATGGGGTTTGCCTAAAAAATAAATTGTCAGCCGTAAAAAGTAACATAAAATTGAAATTGGCAATATCAAATTGTGGGTTATAGCAGTTTTGCTATTTTGTTATACATTAGATTTTGAAAATCCTGCTCATTTTTCGAGAATATTCAAAGGACATATTGGCTACTCGCCGTCTAATTTTCATCAGCAATAAGTATAAAGAAATCCGTAGAATATTACTACGGATTTCTTGTATACAGCTGTACATAAATTGTTTATGCTTTCCTCAATCAGATGTATTCATGATTTTTAACTTGGGAAGTCTGTTGAAAAGCTAATTTCTTTCCATTCTTCCAATTCTGTTTCAAAAGTCTGGATCTTATCTTTTGCAAGATGATAGGAATCACTTCCTAAGCATAGATGAACCGGAGGATTTGGGTGATCTGCAAGCGTAATCATCACTTCTGCTGCTTTTTCGGGATTACCCGGCTGTTTGCCTGCCAATGTAGCGATGATCTCTTCCTGGGCTTTATGAATTCCATCATAGTCGTCTATTGTGCTTGCGGAAGGAAATACTGCCGAGTTTCCTAAAAAATTCGTGCGGAATCCACCTGGTGCAATCGTCGTTACCTTAATACCAAGCGGGGCTAAATCTCTTGCCAGACCTTCTGAGAGTCCTGTTACCGCAAATTTGGTAGAAGAATAAACAGACCAGCCATACCCTGAATAAAATCCGAACATAGAGGATATATTCATCAAATAACCGGCTTTTGCTTTCCTGAAGTACGGCAACACTCCTTTGATGACATTAATAGTTCCATATAGGTTTACATCAAAGCTTTGTTCGATTTCATTATCACTAAGTTCTTCCAACGCTCCACCTATTCCGTAGCCTGCATTATTAACAACCACATCAAGCTTTCCAAATTTGTCATAGGTTGCTTTAATGGATGCTGCGACAGAAGATGGATTGGTTAAATCTACTTCCAGAGGCAGGAAGTTTCCTTCATATCGTGAATCAACGGCTTTTTCGAGTGCACTACGTGATCTTGAAGTTGCGGCTACCTGATATCCTTTTTCTAATAGTTTTTTTACCAGGGCCAGGCCCAATCCTTTGGAGGCCCCAGTTACGTACCATATCTTATTCATTTGTTTATCGGTTTTATTTCTATTTGATTTCAGTTATAAAATTGAGGTACTCTTCAATGGGTTGTTCAAGAGCCGATTTAAACATTTCAAACAGTTCTTTAGTGTATAGTTGAGCAAAGTGGAAATCAATCGCTGCCTGGCTTCTCCACCTCTCATACAGGACAAAATTAGTATTGTCACCAGGTACCGTGTGGAAGAAGAATTCGATATTTCCTTGCTCAGGTCTGCTGTTTACAATGGATTTTTGAAACTGATTAATAAAGGTTTCCTGCATGCCATCTTTTACTTTGAAAATAACAACAAGATCAACTGGCGTATCACCCGAAAGAGGGCTCTTGATTTCATTTTTTGACAAAGGAGATACATCATGGAGGTAAAGAATCTCCATTGGTTTTGCCAATGTCGTTTTATTTAATTCCAGCACATCTGTTGCATATTTCTTTGTAAAATGCTCATCCAAAGATTTTTGGCTATCCCATCTTTCAAATAAATAAAACGTGTTTGGTTTGTCCTTATGTTCGAATAATTCCATCGATATGTTCCCCTTCTCATTCAGGGCACCATTTTTATCTGCGATAAGTGCTTTTCTTAACGCTTCTTTCTGTTCCGCCTTAACGTTAAAGGTGACCAACATGGTTATTCTTTCTTCGCTCACATTTTGAGCAGAGGCAATATTAAAACTTGTCATAAACGTAATAATTATGATGGGAATAATTTTATTCCACAAATTGATTTTTTTCATTTTTTAAATTGTTAGATTGTTAAAAATAAGTGCCTAACCTATATTTAACTATTTATATGTTAGGCAACAACATCATCATGGTCTGTGCCGGTGATTACTTCATGCCAGGCCTCAATATCTGCATTAAACCTATCCATCTTTTCTTTGAAAAGTTGCAATGTATCTTTTCCCAAAGGGAGATGCACTGGCGGTTTTTCAGCATTCGCTATTTTGAGAATAGCCTGTGCCAATTTCTCCGCACTGCCAGGCTGCTTTTGATTTACCTGAGTGGCATAATTTCGCATATCACCAACAGTTTCGGCGTAATCTTCAATACTATTGGCTGATCTTGTAAGCGATGATTGATCAAGGAAATCCGTACGGAAGAAGCCAGGTTCTACTGCTGTAGCATAAATACCAAGTGGGGCCAGCTCTTTTGATAAGGCTTCGGTTATTCCTTCCACAGCAAACTTAGTGGAACCATACAATCCCCATCCTATGATTCCCGTGAGTCCACCTACCGAAGAGAGATTAATAATATGTCCCTTACGTTCTTTACGCATAAATGGTAACACACCTCGGGTAACATTTAGCAAGCCAAATACATTTGCTTCATAATTGGCTTTGACTTCTGCGTTGCTTGCTTCTTCCACGGCGCTCAATAATCCAAATCCGGCGTTATTGACTAGTACATCTATCCTTCCAAATTTATTCGTGGAGAGATTTACCACTTCTTTCGCTTGCTGCTCATTTGTAACGTCCAGAATAGTCACAAATAAATTTTCATTATTCAATTGAGCTTGCAATTTTTCCGGATTACTACGTACTGTTGCTACTACTTTATCACCTGCATCAAGAGCAGCTTTGACGATTTCCAACCCCAATCCACGGGAAGCTCCGGTAACTAACCATATTTTTTGCTTTTTCATTTTATAATATTTTTAAATTAAATTACACTACAAAGGTTGTTCTATTTTTACATTTCGACAGTTCTAAACAGCTCAAACATTTTAACTTTATAGCTCATTATAAGTAGATAAAATAAGATTTACATTTCTTCATGGCACAGACCTATGCAGGTAAAAACCACGTTAGGTAATCTTTCTTTTTGCTTTCTGTAAAAGGTGGCAGGAAGTCATTTATGGTAACATCCGGATCGGAAAAGAGAATGGACTTGATGTTTGATAAACTATCGAATCCACGTTTTCCGAAATATTTTCCTAATCCTGAAGTTCCTACGCCACCAAATGGTAGTGAGGTCAGGAATACTTGCATATTAGTTTGATTAACAGCTCCGCCTCCGGAAGAAACACTGTTGATGAACAGGTCAATTGCCTGTTGATCTCTACTGAATATATAGGCTGCTAATCCTTTTGGTTTCTCCTTGATTACTTTAATTGCTGTTGCAATATCATCGTATGGGATAATTGGAAGAATAGGGCCAAATATTTCTTCTTCCAGCACCTTTTCTTCCCAGGAAGCAGGGAATACCAGGGTTGGCTCAAAATAGCGGCTTTCGACATCGAAGTTACCTCCATAAACTACGTTAGCCCCTTTAATTACTTCTGCCAGACGTAAGACATCCTTCTCCGAAATAATCCTTGAATAATCCTCGCTTTTCGAAGCATCCTTACCATAGAGTTCATCTAACGCAATTTTGCATTCAGAAACAAATTCCTCAGCTACAGATTGATGTACATAAACATAGCCGGGCGAAACACACCATTGGCCAGCGAAAGCTGTTGCGCCCCATGTTATTTTACGCGCCGCTTCTTTTAAATTAGCGGTCTGATCTACTATTACCGCATTCTGCCCACCTAGTTCCAATAGCACAGGGGTTAAATTTTCGGCAGCGGCTTTCATCACAATTTTACCTACCTGAATGCTGCCTGTAAAGAAAATAAAATCGAGGGGCAACTCCAGTAGCTGAGTCATGGCCTCTCTATTTCCCTGCACTGCCGTTACACACTCTTCATTAAAATACTGAGCTATTAATTGAGTGAAGAGGGCCGCAACTGCGGATGAGGAATTTGATGGTTTGACAATGGCCGTGTTACCGGCAGACAAAGCAGCCAGCAGAGGGTCGATAATTAATACGACTGGTGCATTAAAAGGACCTACAATAAGGGAAACTCCATAGGGTTCGCGATATATATAGCCTTTGTGTCCGGTATCTGACATTCTTTTGGGAAGCTCTGCCAATTCTGGTTCCATCCATTTCTTCAGGCTTTGTTTAGTTTCCTCAATGGCTCCCAAACTGGCAAAGATCTCCTGATCCTGTTCAAATTCTGCGGTTTTGAAATCCTTTGCTAACGCTTCTTTAAATGCCTGAACATTTTCTTTGATCATATTCTCAAGGCGGGTAAGCTGATCAATCCGCCATTCATAAGTTTTGGTAGCATCAGTCAAAAAATAAGTTTTTTGCTTTTCGAAGATGCTCTTGAATTGATTTTCCATCGTAAATATATTTAATGGTTAAATTCTGTAACCGCTTTGATTTCTTATCATCCAACCAGGGTATTGAAGCGGCAACGGGCTGACAGTATCTATCTTATTTAAATCGTCTGCTGATAGCTGAATATTTACAGATTGGATATTGTCTTTCAACTGGTCAATTGTTTTAGCCCCGATGATGGTACTTGTGATGCCGGTTTGCTGCCTTACCCAAGCCAGGGCAACCTGTGCCACCGTAGCATCGTATTGCTGACCAATTTCCTTCATAACATCCACCAGGTCGTATGCTTTTTCTTTATTAACGGGAGGAAAATCGAAATTTGCCCGACGCGAGCCTTCGCTCGATTGATCTCTTGTGAATTTTCCTGAAAGAAAACCTCCGGCAAGTGGGCTCCAAGGAAAAATTGCCAGATTATGATCTTGGGCCATTGGTACCAGCTCGTGCTCAATATCACGGGTAACAGCTGCGTAGTGGTACTGAAGTCCGATAAATTTATGCCAGCCATTATAATGAGCGATAGCCTGAGCTTTTGCCACCATCCACGCAGGCCAGTTGCAGATGGCGATATAACGCACTTTACCTGTTTCCACGATGTCGTTCAAGCTGCGGACAATATCTTCAAGATCTGTTTTGAAATCGACACCGTGTACATAAAGAATATCGATGTGATCCAGTTGCAGCCTTTTCAGACTGGCATCAGCTGAGTTGAAAATATGGTAGCGTGAGAGGCCACGACCGTTAGGAGTCTCATCCATAATGCCTAATACTTTTGTGGCAATAACTACCTGATCCCTCGGTACAGCAAGGTCTTTGAGGGATTGCCCCAGTAGTTGCTCTGACTGTCCAAAGGAATATACATTGGCTGTATCAATGAAATTGATCCCGGCATCAATGACCGATTTCATTAATTCATTGACTTCGTTTTGCTGTAACTTTCCAATATTTTCCCACATACCGGCATTTTGGCCGCCGAATGTCATTGTTCCAAAGCAAAGTTCTGATACCATCAGTCCAGTGTTTCCTACATAATTGTATTTCATAATTTTTATTTTTAAGATTTGTTCATGATAGTATTCTGTTATTAAACAGTTCAATTAAGCTGTTACTTCTTCGGTGGTCTTGATCCATCCTTTAGCATAATGAACAATCGCCATCAGTTTTTCAGGAATTTTCTTATCAGCAGCATGTTCTGTATCGAGAATCATCGTTATTTGATCCTCATTTCCTTCATTGGCCCATTGTGCCCATTTTGGGTTGACCACCATACTTCTTCCGATGGCTACCAGATCCAGTCCCAGGCTTAAAGCTTGTTCGGCTTCTGAGGGTGTGGTCACCTGTCCTGCTGCGATTACGGGTACACGGTTGTTAACATAAGAAGTCAATACTTCGGTAATGGTTTTACTGGTGTCGCTGTCCAATGGTTTTTGTGTCAAAACCTGAAATAGTGAGAAATGGAGATAATCCACCTGTTCCTGGATCAATCTATCCACCAAAGCCAGGCTATCCGGTAACCTTAAACCTTCTTTAGGCAATTCTTCTGGAGAAACCCGGAAGCCCAATGCAAAAGGACGATCAGCATACTCGGCAATAACACGCCTCACCTCACGAACTACCTCAGTAGAAAAACGCAGACGGTTATCAATTGAACCACCCCATTTATCTGTGCGCTGGTTGAACATCGGAGATAAAAAGTTTTGGTTTAGGAAACCATGGGCACCGTGTATTTCAATACCATCAAATCCGGCTGCAATCGCTCTGCGGGCAGTAGCACCGAAAGCTTTGATAATATCCCAGATCTCATTTTCCTCCAAAGCCCTGGGCGTTAGCAGATCAGCAGGCGTAAAAGGGGTTACCTCTGATTTTATAGCACTGGCACTTACAACATCCCGGCTGGGGATCAATTCAGTGACCGCTTTGTTTCCTGCATGAAAAACTTGCAGTATAGCAGGAGCACCGCCACTTTTGGCGGCATCGGCTAATTTTTTCAGACTAGGAATAAAGCTATCATCATATCCGGCAAATTCATGGTTAAAGCCAATCCCTTCCGGGGTTACATGGGTACAGCCGGTGATAACCAATCCTACGTCTTTTACACGTGCTTTATACCATTCAACTTCTTCATCCGCAATGGTGAAATCATCGTTTCCTGCCCATGTAGTCATAGGAGCCATTGCAATCCTGTTCTTGATTTGTATTCCTTTTGTCAATTGAAAAGGCTCAAGTAATTTTTTGTATTGTTTCATTTTTCTTATTGTTTGATACAAAGGTAGATACCATTTCAGAGGTAACGGATGCGTAGATGAAACCAAAAAATGCAAATTTCAAACACCTCATCAGATACTAAAATTTCTTCTAATACTGTACTTGAAAATCATTTTGATAGCTTACAAAAAAGAAAAGACCGTCTCATGGCTGAGAGCAGTCTCTTCTTTTATTATTTAACCAGCGAATTTAATCGCTACGTACCAAGCTTGAAAAACGAACCGTCGTAATTGCTAGAATAACTTTAATTCATAAAATGAAAACACTTTAGTCCTGAAAAATTTTCCATTTTGTCATTCTGTCCTGAAGATTGATAGATTTACCTTCTGTTGAAAACACCCCATTGCCATGATGATGAAACGGTTTTATTTTATCTTTGTCAGGGTTTTTCCAGGCAGCTACCGCTTCCAGTACAAAAAGATTATATCGGTCAACGAGATCGGTGTTGACCACCTTGCATTCAATATTAAAAAGGCAATCCTCGATCATAGGAGCCTGGATAATGCTTGCAGGTATAATGGTCAGGTTAAATTTCTCAAACTTGTTATCGCTATCACCAGAACAGTTACCGATGTCCACAACTTTTTCAATGATATCAATACCGGGAATAGTTAACACACATTCCTGGTTTTTCACGAGCGCCTTATAACTGTAATCCCATGGACCAACAATCGCTCCGATCAAAGGAGGGTCGTGCTGTATCATCATTTGAAATCCCGTAGTCATGACATTAGGTACGCCCTTGTTTTGCGTACATACGAGTAAAACAGATCCCGGCTCTATCTGGCGGTAGATCTTATCAATAGGGTATGTTTCCATAACTAATTTATTACATGTTAGTAGCTGTTTGGTAATCTAACGGCTTACTTTGATCAATTTATGAAACCTTGATTACTATTTTACCGAACGCACCACGGCCAAGATGTTCATAAGCTTTAACTGCATCTTCAAAACTATATACGGTGTCTATTACAGGTTTAATGCGATACTGTTCAAAGGTTTTATTCATTTCTTCAAATGCTGCTCTATGTCCAACAGCAATACCCTGAATATTGGTTTGTCTGAATATCACCGGCATTAGATCAAAGTTGGTCTTCTGTCCGGTCAGGAAGCCGATGAGTGAGATTTGACCACCAACTCTTGTCGCCCGGACAGAATGATTGAGACCTTCACCGCCTACAACTTCGAGTAAATGGTCGGCACCCAGTCCATTGGTCAGTTTGGTGACTTCAGCCACCCAATCCGCTGTTTTTACATAATTGATTATTTCCTGTGCTCCAAGTTCACGAGCCTTAATTCCTTTTTCATCACTGCTGGTAGTCACGATTACTTTTGCGCCCAAAGCATTGGCTATTTGTAACCCGAAAATGGATACTCCTCCAGTACCTTGTATCAATACCGTTTCTCCGGCCTTCAGGTTACCATAAGTTACGAGTGAAAACCATGCAGTCAATGCAGCAATAGGAAGCGTTGAAGCTTCTTCATCTGTCATATATGATGGGACTTTGACTGCAGATTCTTCGTGGATAAGCATATATTGAGCCAATCCACCCGGCAGGGGCGCACCAAAACAGAAATCAGGTTCATTTGGTGCGGGTTGTCCGTCAATCCACTTTGAGTATAAGTGAGAGGTGACCCTATCTCCAACCTTAAAACGGGTTACATTTGCCCCAATTTCTACGACCGTTCCTGCTGCATCTGATACAGGGATTAGTGGTTTAGGAATCATTTCCGGTTCGTAAATGCCATCTACAATTGCCTTATCTCTAAAATTAAGAGAAACCGCGCCTACTTTAATTAAGATATCATTAGGACCCGGCGTTGGAACTGCTACCTTATCAAGTGTCAGGTTCTCTAAATCGAAAGCATGTAATTGCCAAGCTTTCATCGTTATTGATTTTTCTAACATAGTATTAAAATTTTAAAATGTATATCGACCGTATATCTCGACATACAGTCACTTTTCTTGCTACTAAAGCAGAGCTTTGTTTTTGTGCCTTGATGTCTACAAATGGCTATTACGATAATGTTTAGGTGTGGAAGTCTCCGCCTTTTTGAAAAAATTAATAAAGTGAGGTAGTTCTTCAAATCCCAGGCACCAGGAAATTTCAGAGATATTCCAGTCGGTATGTTGAAGTAAACTTCTCGCTTCCTGCATTATTCTTTCGGAGATAAATTGAGAGGTTGTTTTTCCTGTTACTTTTTTCAATGAACGGTTTAGGTGGTTAACGTGTACCGAAAGATTGTCGGCAAACTCAATGGGATGTCTTAGCTTAATCTGTTGCCTTGGTGATTCTATCGGAAACTGACGTTCCAATAACTCTGTAAACAATGACGTTATTCGCAAAGACGCATTTGAATCGTCAACAGGGTTACTTCTGATAGGAGTTAATTTTAGCGCGAGATGAATAAGCTCAAAAACCAGCGCGCGTATGGCGTCATATTTGTAAAAATAATCTGATTCAATCTCTGCGATCATCTTTTTGAAGATAATACCGATCTGCTCTTCTTGTTCTTCATTCAGTTCAAACAAAGGAATGTTTCCGGGCTTAAAAACAGGATAATCGTTGATATTGCCGAAATGATTGAAAAAACCTTCGGTAAATACACAGAAATATCCCGTTTGTTCCTCATCCAGCAGTTCCCAGGAATATGGGATATTGGGATTAGAAAATAAAAGGGCGCTATCCATAAATTCCAAACCCTTGTCTGCATAAGAAAATTTTGTATGACCTTTTAGCAGGCTTATTTTATAAAATCCCTTTCGGTTATAAGGCTGACAGTTGATCTTATTTGTGGGTGTGCTATATATCGGGAAAACATTAAACTGGCCGATTTCTCTTTGCAGGTGATCCGGCATCCAGATTAATTTATCATCAAAAAACTGTTGTGCTTGTACTGTTCTTTCCATAATTTTATCATTTAAATTACCACGGATTTGTTGCCCATACAGATGCATCAGGAATGAACCCAACATCGCTCATACTTAACATATTTACAATTAAATGCGCAATTTCTGTTGGTTTAAGTTTATTGTCTTCATTTTTGATTTCCAAACCTTCTTTAAGAAGAAAATCCGTAATCACCTCGCTTGGATTGATTTGCATAACCCTAACGTTGTATGGTCTTAATTCTGCTCTCCAGCATTCTGTTAAACCGGAAACGGCAAATTTGCTGGCTACATAAGAAGATCCATTGGCATATCCGCGAAGTGAAGCTGTAGAGCCAATATTGATTATGTTTCCATACTGTTTATCCATAAAATGCTTTGCAGCTTCTCTTCCAGACAGAAAAAGTCCCCGGACATTTACTTCCCAGACCTTTTGAAAATCTTCGGCTGTGGTCTCTATCAATGAAATGAATTTTCCGATTCCCGCATTGTTGATCAATACGTTTATCGTTCCCATTCTCTCTTTTGCATAATCAAACAATGCGAGTACTTCTTCTTCAATTGTAACATCAGCTTTAATTCCATAAACTCCAAGTTCTTTAGTTGTTTGATTTACTCTAAATTCATTAGTCCCACAAACCACTACTTCAGCTCCAAGTTCTTTTAAAACCTTTGCAGCTTTATATCCAATACCACTTGTTCCACCCGTAATAATAGCTTTAACATTCTTTATTTCCATAACAACTTATTTTTCACAAAATTACGGACATAGATATCGGGAGTGTTACAAAAATCAAATGCTTTGATGCAAAAATCAAACACTATAAACTAATTTCAAATATCTAAAATATGATATTTTCAAGTTTTGTATTTGAAATTGGCAATAATTATAAAACAATCTATAAATAGAAAAAATATGAGACTAGTTTAAAAAATGCAATAATTTAAATTTTGGGGATATCTTAAGGTTCGGATTGGTTTTTAGAAAGAAAAGTAGTCTGTGATTATAATTCAATAGACAAAATATATAATCTAAATAATTAAGTGAAGTTTCTTATCAAATATCTTTCGGAACAACTACAAACTCAGTTTGGAAGTACTTTTTCTATAAGACAAATTAACCTTTATCGCTAGTTTTACAGTACATTTGAGAATTTGCATACACTGTATGCACATTTGAGCTGGAGTCAATATAACTATTGTTAAGTGCTGACAGTCAATATTAAAAGACAATACAATGCCGAAACAATAAAAAGTAATTAGAAGGTACGTCAGGTTGAACGATAAATATGTAAAAACTTCGTATATTTGTAATATGATAATATTATTTAAATCTTAATAATAACAATAAATACTACTATTATGTTATTTGTTTCTTTGTCCAAAGCCCAAAAAAAACTAGTTGATAATATCCGTGAAAGACGATTGCAAATGAATCTAACACAGGAGGGTTTGGCAGAAAGATCGGGTATTCCTTTACCGACCCTCAGGAAATTTGAGCAAAAAGGCTTGATCTCTTTGGAGTCATTTTTAAAATTGCTTTCAGTTGTTGGTGGATTGGAAGAAATGGTTAATGTGTTAAAACCGAAGGAGCAAAGTTTTAAATCTATTGATGATGTACTAAAATCAGAGGAAAAACCCATTAAAAAAAGAGGAAATAGGAAATGAAAATATCCATTAAAGAAATAAAGGTAGGATTGAATTTTGGTTCTGGAGTTCAACCCGTTGGACGTTTGGCAATTCTTAATGGCATTATCTACTTTCAATACGATGAAGAATTTCTGCAAACCAATTTAGAAATTTCACCTATAAGACTTCCTTTGCAACAAGGCTTGATAGAGCTTCCAAGAGATCCATTTGAAGGTTTGGCCGGTGTTTTCAGTGATAGTTTGCCAGACGGTTGGGGAAGATTGCTTTTTGACCGTTTGCTTCGCTCGGAAGGAATTTCCCCATCGGATATTTCCCCACTTGATCGTTTAGCTTTTGTTGGATTGCAAAGTATGGGCGCATTGATTTATGAACCAGATCAGAGTCCAAATAGTGGTAATGAAATGATTGATTTGGATATTTTGGCAATGCAAACAGAAGAAGTTTTGCAAGGTGATTCTGAGGAAGTGATTGCAGAGCTTTTAGCTTTGAATGGATCTTCTGCCGGAGCACGGCCAAAAGCATTAATTGGCGTTGATGCAGAACGAAAAAATATATCCTACGGAGCAAATTTGTTAAGCGATGGTTTTGAGCCCTGGATGGTGAAATTTCCAAACTCATTAGATGGCAAAGATGCGGGCGCAATAGAATACGTTTACGCCTTAATGGCAGTAGATGCAGGAATTAAAATGCCTGAAGTCTATTTGTTTCCGTCACAGAAAGGAAATGGCTATTTTGCTGTTAAACGTTTTGATAGAAATGGAGATAAGCGTCTCCATATGCATACGGTGAGTGGACTTATTCACAATAATTTTAGGTTTCCATCTCTTGATTATGAAGATTTATTATCATTGACAGGTGTTTTAACCAAAGATATCCGAGAGGTAGAAAAAATGTTTCGGTTAGCAGTTTTCAATATTATGGCACATAATAGAGACGACCATGCTAAGAATTTTTCGTTTTTGATGAATGAACTTGGCGAATGGATATTATCACCCGCTTATGACCTTACTTTCTCAAATGGACCAGGAGGCGAACAAAGCACTATGGTAATGGGAGAAGGGCGAAATATAACTTTCAAACATCTGACTAAATTAGGAAGGGAAGCCAAATTATCACAAGAATTCATAGAGAATGTTATTGAGCAAACACGTTCTGCACTTAGTAAATGGTCAAACCTATCAAAAGATTTTGGAGTTAGTAAATCCAATAGAGAATTAATAAGTAGATTGATTAAAACATTTTAATATAAAATTTGAGCTACACTTGTTAGAACTGTAAATTATTTTCGTCCTAAATGAAAATCAAAAAAGATTGGATATAGTAAAAAACAAACTTTATGCAGAAGGAGTCTTAGGGAAGAATAATGAACAAGATTTGTCAACAATCTTGGCAGAAAAATATATTAAGGATGGAATAGATGTTGAATTGTACAGGCAGGATATTATAAATAAATTAGAGAATCTTAAATAAGCTAAAGTTAGCCACTGAAATAATATTTTTTCTCAAATTAGAGTGTTTATTTAGATTGAGAGTATGATAAAGATGTCTTACAATTATGGTTTAATGTTACTTAGCAGATTGTTTTTTTAGTCCCTTGTTCATCAGTGTTCGCAGGGATTAAAAACATAAGTCTCAACCCGTAGGTTAAGTCTCAATATTACCCCTTAATCAACGTTGTCCAATTCAAAGTAGGTGCAGCTCTGTATTGAATCTCAGTTGCAGAAACTTTTTTTAACTCTAGAAACTGGGAATTTGCTGTACCATTATACTTTATAGTAAAGCTATACTCTGTATTAGTAATGGTTTCCTCAACACTACCTCCATTAGGAAACATTTTGATACTTTGAATCCAACTTGTTTCCATTCCGCCTGTACTTATATTGATAAAATCTGAATCTGTAAATTTATAAGTAAATCCTACGTGGTTCGGGTCAAGCGGTGCATATTTCCATGTTCCCTGAATCCATGCAGGAGGATGAAAATATTGGGTTGTTGATTGTTGTTGATTGTTGTTTGTAGTGCCGTTATCATTATCGTTACTGCTAGAACAGTTTACGATTACTAATAGTGATAATGCTAAAGTTCCAAGTAGAAAACAAAACTTGTTTATTGGAGTAAACAAGTTTTGTATAAATTTTAAGAATCAAATAAGAATTCTAGAATTTGTTTAGACCAAGTATAATTATATCATCTAAATAATTTCTTATCAAATATTGTCTAATGACCTTTTTAAACCACTTCTGGTTAATCACTTTTTGAAATAATCTTAACCCTGATAATATTTTAGCAGAGGTGATTCATTTACCCGAAGCGCGAATAGGAAATGTAATACGGAGACCAACTTTGAGACAATATGAAATTCCATATTTGGCTCAATCTGTTTTACCCCAAAAGAATCAAATACAAGTAGATGATTTGTATATCTCTTTGAAAAATAATAAAATCATTTTACGTTCTAAAAGGCTTAATAAAGAAGTTAAACCTTATCTTACAAACGCTCATAACTATTCAGCAAACCCTCTACCTGTTTATCATTTTCTATGTGACTTATATTCTCAAAATATTCAATCGGGGATCTATTTTAATTGGGGCGATTTAAAAAATATTTACAATTTCTTACCAAGAGTTGAATATCAAAATATCGTTCTATCAAAAGCTTCTTGGAAAATAACTAATAAAGAGATAAAAAAAATTTCATTATTACTAAACAGCAAAGAGCGGCTTTTTTCAGAATTAGAAGACTGGAGAAAAATGAAGCAAATTCCTCAGTGGGTACAATGGGTAAAATCGGATAATAAACTTACCATTAATTTAGGAAATTTTGATTTGGTAAAAATGTTTATTGATTCTGTAAAAAATGAGGGGTTCATTATCATTGAAGAATTTTTGTATAATGAAAATGATAATTTTAAACGAGAATTTATTTTTCCATTGTATAAAAATGATAAATGACAATAGTAAAAAGAAATTTATTCCCGCGACTGAGTGGCTATATCTGAAAATCTATGCAGGAGTAAAAACTGCTGATATTATTTTGGATGAAGCTATACAGCCTTTGATGAAGTATTTCCAAGAAAACGACTACATTTCAAAATGGTTTTTTATCCGCTACAATGATCCGAAACCGCATTTGAGGATAAGGTTTAAATTAAATAATATTGATGATTATAGTAAAATACTTGTCAAAATTAATGAGGCTCTGCAAGAATATATTGAAAGTGGTGAAATTTCAGATATTGTTATTGATACTTACAGCAGGGAGCTTGAACGTTATGGCGAGAATACTATTGAAGAAGCTGAAATTCTATTTTACAAAAACAGTGAATTTACTTTACAATGCTTGCATTATGACGATGAAGAGAAAATTATTGTTTCTCTTTTCTATCAAACCACTACTTCCCACTAATTTTCTTTTTGTGTTTTTTGCCCCAGCTTTCCATGGGTTTCACTACTTCTTCAAGCCCGAAACTATAATCCGTTACAGAATATTCAATTCTAACAGGATAATCCTCAGTAATCTCCCTTTTGACCAATAAATTTTCTTCCAAATGTTTCAATTCTTTTGATAACACACGATTGGTAATCTTCGGAATAGAATTTGAAATGTCATTAAACCGCTTGTTCCCGCTATAAATAGATAGAATAATCGGTAATTTCCATTTACCGCCAAGCACATACATGGTGTCTTGTATTGCTTTGATTTTCTCTTGAAACCGTTTTTCTTCTTTTGTCATAAAATCTGGTATCCTTTAGGATACAAGTATCAAATATATACCTTTTTAGTTTTACGTTTGCAGTGTAATCAATAAATTTAATTCAAATGCAAACAATCTTCATTACAGGTGCTTCATCAGGAATGGGCAAGGCAAGTGCAAAATTATTTCAGTCAAAAGGTTGGAACGTAATCGCTACAATGCGCAGTCCCGAAAAAGAAACGGAATTAACACAACTTGAAAACGTAACGGTTTTACCGGTAGACGTTACCAATGTTGAGCAAATAAAAGAAACGGTTAAAAAAGCAATTTCATTAGGAAATATTGATGTTGTATTGAACAACGCAGGTTACGCATTATTTGGCGCAATGGAATCGTTCAGCGATGAACAAATTGTGCGGGAAATCAATACTAATCTTTTAGGTGTGATACGTGTTACAAAAGAATTCATTCCTTATTTTAGAAAAAAGAAAACTGGTTTGTTCATCAATGTAACATCAACCGCAGGATTTGTGGGATATCCATTTAGCAATGTTTATCACGCTACAAAATGGGGCATTGAGGGTTGGAGTGAAAGCCTATCTGTTGAACTGGCACCATTCAATATTGGTGTAAAAACGGTTGCGCCGAATGGAACAAACTCAAATTTCCTTCATGCTACAGAATTAGTTTCGCTTCCTGAATATGATGAAGTGATGAAAAAAATGCTTGGCGGATTTAATTTTGCTTCCACATCGGAACAAATTGCGGATGTCATTTATGAAGCTGCCACTGACAATAAAGACCAGCTTAGTTACCTTGCAGGAGATATTGCAAAGAAAACCTATGCAAGACGTGTGGAGATTGGTGCAGAAGAGTTTAGAAAAGAAACAAAGAAATTCTTTTTAAGTTTATTTAATGCCTGACAAAAAGCCCTATGACAAAAAGCCATGCTCGCAGCATAGGCTTTTTTATCATAGGGTGGGATAGGTTCTTCGTATCAAGCGAAGTGTAAGAAGTCTAGCCCGCACAATATTAAGATCAGATAGAATCTACAAATTTAAAGGAACCTAGTCCAATGTATTAAAAGCTTCATGAAAAGTGCATCGGAAATTTGAAAGTTATCAAGATAAAGCAGCTCAGTTTTCGGAGTTGCTTTCCTTTACCTATTTCCCAACATTTCATTTCTAAAATGAGTGCCCCATTTCAGAAACTCCTCTAAAAGTTTATCCGTTGACCTTCCAAGTGGCGTTAGAGAATATTCAACGGTTACAGGCATACTGTCATACAAAGTGCGGGTGATGATTTTATTTTCTTCCAGCGCTTTTAATTCCTGCGACAACATTTTAGGAGAAATACCAATTTCTCTCTGAATTTCCCCAAAACGCTTATCTCCATCAGTGAGAGAAATAATAATTGGAATTCGCCATTTGCCCTGAAGTACCTCCATAGCATCTTTTCCGGCTATCAGTCTATACTGACAGGTCTCTTTTTTAATTGCTTTTGCCATTGCTTTTCAGATTTACTTACCTACAGGTAACTACTTACCACCAGGTAACAACTATATTTTAGAAAGTAAATGTAAGTACTTTTGTTGAAACAATTAATATAAAAAGAATGAAAAAGAACAAAATCATTTATTGGACAGCAACCATATTAATGTTGCTTAGCGGAGTATCAACGGCTCCAATGTATTTTACCAGCCCTATGTTTATTGAATCATTTCACCACTTGGGCTTCCCTGACTATTTTAGAATAGAGCTGGGTATATCTAAAATAATCGGTGCAATAATCTTAGTGTTACCCATGGTACCTGCAAAATTCAAAGAATGGGCTTATATAGGTTTTGCAATCGCATTTATTTCCGCATTCATAGCACATTCTGTAATAGATGGTTTTCCGGCTGCTATCTTTCCGTTAATACCACTTGCGTTTTTGGTAGTCTCTTATATTTACTTTCATAAGAATCTGGCCACAAAATAAATTCTAATGAACAAAAAAGTAATCAAAAAAACGGATTCAGCATTTAATCCAATTGCAAAAGGGCTTAAAGGTGCGGGCTTCTTTGCAAGGGATTTTCCTATTGAACCTTTTTTACTCTTTTCAGAATTCCGGATGTCGCAACAGGTTTTTGGGCCTCATCCTCATGCAGGTGTTTCGGTAATGACCTACATGCGGCCTGACAGTAAAGAAAGTTATATCAACAGGGATAATTTAAGCGGTTTGAGTTATATTGAACCCGGTGGCTTACAAATCATGCAGGCAGGAAGCGGAATGCACCATGACGAGTTTCCCAAAGTTCAAGGTGTGGAAACAAGCGGTTTTCAGATCTGGTTCAACCATTCAGATAAAAATCGTTTTGTAACACCAAAATCTATTCACGTAGATGCGAAGGATGTTCCGGAAGTAGTATCAGATAATGCTTTGGTAAGAATAGTGCACGGGACTTATGACGGCAAAAGCACCACTCATAAAATGGTAACAGACATTGACCTTTTTCACATTTATCTGAAACCACACAAAAGCATTACGATAGTTACCAAACCAATGGCTTTTGTATATGGCATGGAAGGCAGCGGAGCGACAGAAGGTGAACAAATCCTGCCCAAAACAATGATCAATTATTCATTGGAAGGTGACAGTATTACAGTAGAAGCAGGTGAAGAAGGACTGCAGTTTATGCTTGGAAGCGGCACCCCGCATAACGAACCGATAGTTTATGGCGGACCATTCGTAGCGACTACATCCGAACAAATGGAAGAAATGCAACATAGATATTCTCGCGGAGAAATGGGAAAATTAGAACCTTATTTCTATTAAAGGAACAGTCCGAAATTAATTTGATGAACAAGTATTTAGTCGACAGGTAAATATCTAGCACGACTGTAAAGATTGACACAAGCACTTTTTGCCAAATGGCAAATGATTCCATTTTTTTAAGACTGACCTTTGTTTCAGTATTAAAAGCAAAAAAAATGGAAAAAAGAAAATTAGGAAACAGCGGAGTAGAAGTATCTGCATTGGGTTTTGGTTGTATGGGATTAAGTTTCCCAAACGCACCTGCAAAAGAAGAAAACATTAAATTATTACGTTCGGCATTTGAAAACGGTATCACATTCTTTGATACCGCACAAGCCTATGGAAACAACGAAGAACTGGTTGGCGAAGCACTTGAGCCATTTCGTAAAGAAGTTGTCATTGCAACAAAATTCGGGTTTAAGGACGGCAATTTTCAGTTAGGTCTGGATAGTCGTCCCGAAAGCATAAAAGCAGTTGCGGAAGCATCGTTGAAAAAATTAAGAACCGATTACATTGATTTGTTTTACCAACACAGACTCGACCCGAAGGTGCCGATTGAAGAAGTTGCAGGTGCAGTAAAAGAGTTGATAGAAGAAGGCAAGGTAAAACACTTTGGTTTGTCGGAAGCAAATGCCGAAGCTATTCGCAAGGCACACACTGTTTTGCCTGTTACCGCTTTGCAAAGCGAATATTCAATGTTTTTCCGTGACCCTGAAACCGAAATCATTCCTGCTTTGGAAGAATCAGGAATTGGCTTTGTGCCTTTCAGTCCGTTAGGTAAAGGATTTTTAACGGGAACAATCAACGCAAACACAGCGTTTGAGAAAACGGACACAAGAAGTATGTTGCCACGTTTCAGCAAAGAAAACAGAGAAGCCAATCAAGCGTTGGTTGATTTAGTTGTTTCCATTGCAAAAGATAAAAACGCTACACCTGCACAAATTGCTTTGGGCTGGTTGTTGGCTCAAAAACCGTTCATTGTTCCAATTCCAGGCACAACAAAATTACACCGTTTACAGGAAAACATTGGCGGAGTAAACATTTCTTTGTCTGACAATGAATTAAACAAAATCAATTCGGCATTGGCGACAATCAAGATTGTAGGCGAACGCTATCCCGCACAAATACAGCAAAAGTTGGGTAAGTAAAAAACACTCTTTATTGAAAAAAGCAGAGTATAGATGATAGCAATCCTGTCATCTATACTAGTTCATATAACCTTTTCCTGTTTTTTATTAACGTATCTCTTAAAAAATCACATCAAACAAACAGTGCAATTTCCCGACCAGACGCCTATTCCGAAACAGCAGTCCGAAAATGCTTTGTTTGATATTAGAAAACGCTTGACCATTCCACCATACAACAAAGTATATGCTAAGATTGTAAGCGAGGAATTAGGTGTTACAGTAGATAAGTGCATAAATTAATTCTGTTGATAATGTTTAACTTTGCACAGCAATGCCTCATATCAATCACATATCAAAATCTGACATTTTCTTTTCCTGCACAGAAAAAGAACACAGGGGCAATGAAAACACCGTTACCGAACACGCCCTTGTACACATCTATTCGGGCAGTATGACCGTAACAGACACAAACGGCACACACATAATAAAAGAGGGCGAAACGATTTTGTTTTACAGAAATATGTTGGCGAAATTCATCAAGCATCCGTCTGACAATGCAGAGTTCAAGTCCATTTCTATATTATTTTCCCAACCGTTTTTACAAAAATTCTATTCGCTCAACAAACCGAACGAAAACACAAAACCAAAATGGGAAGCTAAGCGAATAGAAAAACATCCTTTGCTTATCAGCTTGTTTGACTCCATTCTGCCTTATTACGAATTGCACGGTGATAATTTACCCACACATCTTACCGACATCAAATTACAGGAAGCCATTACCATACTTCGCACGGTGGACATCGGCACCGACAGCATACTTGCCAACTTTGCCGAACAAGGTAAAATTGACCTTGCCGGTTTTATGCAAAGAAGTTTTTCGTTCAACATTCCGTTGGAGCGTTTTGCGTATCTCACAGGCAGAAGTTTGGCAACATTCAAAAGAGATTTTCAAAAAGCATTCAATAGCACACCTCAAAAATGGTTACTTGAAACACGACTGAAACAAGCACATTTTCTCATTACCGAAAAAAGCAAAAAGCCGTCCGATGTCTATTTGGAAGTAGGCTTTGAAAATCTTTCTCACTTTTCACGTTCGTTCAAACAGCATTTTGGATATACGCCTTCAGCAGTACAAAATTCGCCACGAATGCACGAATAAAAAGCATTACTAACATTAATTCGTGCATAAAAATATATATGCCTTATGAGCAACATTATATACAAAGAAGAAAGCTACCATTATTCAGAATATTTGTTTACAAACGAACATACGAATGGAAAGACATTCGTGCATTCGTGGCATTTATATTTGAGCTATTGAGCAAAGCAACTTTGAGCCGCTGACAAAAACAGCTACCCTGCCTTTCATTGCACCTTTGCATTATCAAAAATGATAATCAAAAAAAGCAATGAAAAAACACATCATAACTATTGGAATAGCAGCTACCCTATTTTTAGGAGGATGTGCCAGCCATATTAAAATCTCAAAAGAACAAGCCGCCACGATGAGCCAACAGGCGGTTGATACCCTGAAAAGCTTCAAATACCTTAAACTTCCCATTATTAAGGCAACCGACAAAATGCGGTTAATGGGGCGTGAACAATTTGCTGCTTACGAAAAGTGGCAGATTGCTGATATGCACAAGCGTTTTGACTTTACTGTTACCGACACCATTATTGAGAATGTAAAAGTAAATATCATCAAACCTAAAAACATCAAACCCGAAAATCAAAATGTGATTGGTTTTCATATTCACGGTGGTGCATTCTTTTTGGGTTCGGGCTATGAACGTGCCGCCTTGCTAATGGCTAACGAATATGGCTACACCATTTATTCGGTGGATTACACGCTTGCACCCGAAGCCAAATATCCGGTAGCGATAAATGAGTGCCTGAAAGTTTACAAATACCTTGTTACTAATTTTCCTGCAAAAAATATTGTATCATCAAGTCTTTCGGCAGGTGGACCTTTAATGATGTCAGCTTTGCTGAAAGCACAAAATGAAAATCTGAAAATGCCAATAGCTAATGTTGTTTTATCACCGGCATTAGAGTTGGCCATTAAAGGTGATACATACATTTCAAACGACCGCAGAGATGTGATTGCAGGAAAAAACAGCATCAATAAATTGGCATTACCTGCATACTTAGATAAAGACACAGATTTGAACGACCCTTTTGTGTCGCCTGTAAATGCGGATTACAAAGGCAATTTTCCCGCTTCAATTATTACAACAGCAACAAGAGATTTGTTTTTAAGCAATTCATCACGCTTGCTTTGGAAATTAAAATCAGGCGGAATAGCTGCAGAGTTACTTGTAGGTGAGGGAATGTGGCACGGCTACCAAACCTATCCCGACATTCCCGAATCAATTGAAGCACGAAAAGCAATCTATGATTTTTTAAACAGACAACTAAAAACAGGAACTATGCAAACAGAAACACAAATAAATACAGAAGCAAATAAAGCAGTTGTGCTTCGCTTTGTAAACGAAGTAATCAACAACAAACATTTTGAATTAATTGATGAATTATGGTCTCCAACTATGGTTTGGCACGGTGGAAGTGCAGGTGAAGTTTACGGAATTGAGAACTATAAAAAAATGCTCATCGGTGCGGCAGATGCTTCATTCAGCAATATGCTTTTACAAGTAAAAGATATTATTGTTTCTGATGATAAAGTGGTGTTGTATTTTTCCAATAGCGGTAAAAACATAGGCGATTTTATGGGCAACAAAGCGACCAACAAAACTGCAATATGGAATGGAATGGGTATTTACAGGATTGAAAACGGCAAGATAGCCGAAGCGTGGTTTTCAGAAGACCATTTGGCAATGTTTCAGCAGCTCGGATTTATTAAATAATCAGGAAAAGCCACGAATGCACGAATAAAATTATTAGTAGTGAATAAGACAATAATGTATTATAACAAAATAATCACCGCTTATGTACTGAAAAATATATTCGTGCATTCGTGGGAATAAAAACAAGAAACAATGAAAAAAGTAGCATTAATAACAGGAGCTTCCGCAGGAATGGGAAAAGAAACAGCAAAGCTGTTAGCTCAAAACAGTTACACGGTTTACGCAGCAGCAAGGCGTTTAGACAAAATGAAAGACCTTGAGCCGTTGGGAATAAAAACGCTTTCAATGGACGTAACCGATGAAACATCAATGATTAAAGGTGTTCAACAGATTTTAGACACGGAAAAACGAATTGATGTTTTAATCAACAACGCAGGTTTTGGGGCTTACGGCACAATAGAAGATGTGCCAATGAATGATGCAAAATATCAGTTGGAGGTAAACGTATTCGGTGCGGCAAGATTGATACAATTGGTATTGCCTAAAATGCGTGAAAACAAGTTTGGTAAAATCGTAAACATATCTTCCATAGGAGGAAAGTTTGCATTGCCTTACGGTGGTTGGTATCACGCCAGCAAATTCGCTTTGGAAGCGTTAAGTGATGCACTTCGCAATGAAGTAAAACAATTCGGCATTGATGTAATCGTAATAGAACCAGGAGGCGTAAAATCAGAGTGGGCAAATATTGCTTACGACAACCTTGTGAAAAATTCAACCCATTCCGCCTACAAAGCAACCATTGACAAACTTGCCGACTTTATGAAAAAGGCAACTGCAAAAAACGCAGAACCCGAAGTAATAACAAATCTCATTTTGAAAAGCATTGAAGCTAAAAAACCGAAGTTCCGCTATGTGGGTGGTTATATGGCAAAATCGGCAGTCATTGCAAGAAAATTATTGTCGGACAAACTGTTTGACAAAATGATAATGAGACAAATGAAATAAAATGGACTTTACGGAATACATCATTATAGAAAGTAAACGCGGCTTTACAGGAGGTTTGATTTCAGGAATCAATTTTAAGATTGCAGGCGAACGCTATCCTGCACAAACACTGCAAAAGTTGGATAAGTAAACTATCAAATATTCAATCTTAAATATAAATAACGGCAACGCATCGTTTATCAAATCCATGCAGCCAATTGCGATTTTCATCATAAGTTATGCGGATAATATTATAATCCAAATCCTCATTTCGGTTACATAATCCCTCAATTCTGTTATTTCTTTTCTTGCCGATGGGTGCAACTTTGCAGTAAGAAAAATCAAGGAAATGAATATCGTATTAACAGGTTCTTTAGGGAACATAGGAAAACCGCTTACAAAAGCATTGGTTGAAAAAGGACACACGGTAACCGTAATCAGCAGTAAAACCGAAAGAAAACCAGAAATTGAAGCATTGGGGGCTATTCCGGCAATAGGAAGCATCCAGGATGCCGGGTTTCTATCTGAAACATTTAGAGGTGCTGACGCAGTTTACCTGATGGAAGCGTGGGAAGGTATCGGGAGTATCTTCGATAAGGATATTGATTTTATAGCCGGGTTTCATACCATTGGCAATAATTACAAACAGGCAGTTGAAGCTTCCGGTGTAAAAAAAGTTGTGCATTTAAGTAGTGTGGGTGCTCATAGTGCTACAGGATATGGAACACTTTCGGCTCATTATGATGTTGAAACTATTTTAAAACAGCTTCCCAATGATGTTTCTATCAAGTTTATGCGTCCTGTAGGTTTCTATACCAATTTATTCAGGTCAATTTCAAGCATTAAAGAAAAAGGTGCAATTATTTCAAATTATGGCGGTAACAAGAAAGAACCTTGGGTATCCCCGTTAGATATTGCATCTGCAATTGTTGAAGAAATGGAATTGCCTTTTAACGGCAGAAAAGTTCGTTATATAGCAAGTGACGAAGCATCGCCCAACGAAGTGGCAAAAGTTTTGGGAAAAGCCATCGGAAACCCTGATTTGAAATGGATAGAAATTTCCGATGAGCAAATGTTGGATGGAATGTTAGAAATGGGAGTGAATCCGAAAATTGCCAACGGTATGGTAGCAATGCAGGCAAGTCAGCGTAATGGTTTACTGTTTGAAGACTTTTATCGCAATAAACCAACATTCGGAAAAGTCAAGCTGGACGATTTCGCCACAGAATTTGCTCAAACGTATAATAAACAGGCTAAATAAATTTAAAAGAAAATGAATTACGAAGTAATCACAAACACCGAAGAAAATAATAATAAAGAAGTGCGTAAAAAAGCATTAATAACGGGAGCGAATAAGGGAATTGGCTTCGAGACAGCAAAACAGCTTTTGCAAAACGGATATTACGTTTTCATCGGAAGCCGCAATGTAGATAACGGTAACACTGCCGTAGAGCAATTGAAAAGTGAGGGTTTTGAAAATGTAGAAGCCATTGAGTTAGATGTGACAGACACTGCTTCAGTAGAAGCTGCACGCAAGGAAATCGGTAGTAAAACGACTGTACTCGATGTGCTTATTAATAATGCCGGCATTAATGGCGGCTTTCCACAAGCTGCATTAGAAGCAAGTGCCGATGCTTTTCAGCAGGTAATGGATACCAATTTATATGGAGTGGTAAGGGTAACGCAGGCATTCATTGATTTATTAAGAAAATCAGAGCAGCCAAGAATTGTCAATGTATCATCAAGCGGCTGTTCACTAACATTGCATTGCGACCCCAGCTGGAAATATTACACGCACAAAGCCGCCCTTTATCCTGCTTCAAAGGCAGCGCTTAATATGTACACCATTAATCTGGCTTACGAGTTGAGAGATACACCTTTTAGAGTAAATGCAGTATGTCCGGGATTTGTGGCTACCGATTTCAATGGACACAGGGGAACCGGAACCGTTCAGGAGGGTGGCATTCGCATTGCTAAATATGCAATGATTGGAGAAGATGGGCCTACAGGCAAATTCATCAGTGAAGAATATAATCCTGAAACCGGGGAAACTCCATGGTAATAAATTCAGTAATTTAGTAAGATGAAAAACAAACCGCATAAGTTTCAGTCGTTATCGGATTTCCATCGGATGTTCGGGGTGTCAAAGCCCGTGCATCCTTTGGTAAGTTTTATCCGCCTTGAAGATATGAAATTGCCCGCCGAAGAATTGGCTGACCAATTGGTTTTAGACTTTTATAAAATTGCCTACAAAGACAATCTCGGAAAGGCTAAATACGGACAGCATTATTATGATTTTGGAGAGGGTGGTTTAGTGTTCACTTCTCCCGGTCAATTGTTTCAGAAACCGGGTAACAGTACCCATAAAGGGTATATTTTGCTTGTTCATCCTGATTTCCTGTTATCTTATCCCTTAGCAAAAAAAATAACGCAATATGGTTTCTTTTCATACAATACCAATGAAGCTTTGCATCTATCCGAAAAGGAAAAAGAAACCATTTTCTCTGTTTTTAATATCATTGAAGAAGAAATAAACAGCAGGATTGACGATTTCAGTCAGGATGTTATTATTTCACAAATTGAGTTGCTTCTGAATTACAGCGTCAGGTTTTACAAACGCCAATTCATTACACGTAAAACGGTTGGCAACAATTTATTACAACAGTTTGAAGACCTTTTGGAAGATTATTTCAATAATGAAAAAACATTAGACAATGGTATCCCGACTGTGCATTACCTGGCTGAACAACTTAATTTATCTGCCACCTATTTAAGTGATATGTTACGCTCCCTGACCGGGCAGAATACGCAGCAACATATTCACAACAAACTGATTGAGCAGGCAAAAAAAATACTGTCAACCTCTGATTTGTCCGTAGCTGAAATAGCATACCTGTTAGGATTTGAGCATCCGCAGTCGTTTAGCCGATTGTTTAAGACAAAAACGACTCTCTCTCCCTTAGCATTTAGACAGTCGTTTAACTGACAGACGAATTTTGTGCTTCATATCATCAGGAAAAGGAAATACAGGAGTTTGAAAACGTAGAAGCATTTGACCTTATCAACCAATTTCAATTAATTTTTCTTTCAACCGCAAGGCGGCACAAATTATCCTGACAGCGACAGACACCGAACGATAGAACCATAGTCGCTAATAATGACGAAGCGTAAATAATCAGCTATATTGTGGCCTGGCTTATTTTTGTCGGCTTGTCCATTGAAGCAGGAGGCTTAATAGCAAATTTCTTTTTCAGTCTGTATAAGCCTGAATTTATCCAGAATCTTCAAAAGTTGGACTTAATTGAAATGTATAATGGCAGTAGATTAGCTTTTTTTCGGTGTCTATAGCTTTATTCTAACCATTTCAATTTTGAAAGCCTGCCTATTTTACACAGTTATCAGGCTAATGCACACAATGGATTTGTCAAAACCGTTCAGTACTTTTGTTGCGAGACAATTTTCACATATTAGTTATTATACCCTTTCAATTGGGATGTTAAGCTATATTGCCAGACAGTTGGTTAAAAATTTAATGCATCACGGTTTTGTTACCGACAATTTAAACCAATTTTGGACAGACAGTCAGGCATTTATTTTAATGGGAGCCGTAATCTATATTATTGCGACTATTTTCAAAAAAGGAGTAGATATCCAAAAAGAAAATGATTTAACTGTTTAGGCTATGGCAATTGTAGTAATTTAGACGTTGTAATGGTTAAACGAAAAATGTCACTCAATGAACTTTCTGACAAAGTTGGATTAACTTTATCGAATCTCTCAATATTGAAAACTGGTAAAGCAAAGGCAATTAGATTTAGCACTTTGGAAATAATTTGTAATGTATTAGAATGCCAACCTGGTGATATTTTAGAGTATGTCAATGTCGAACAAAAAACAATGGCCCGCTAACAAGGATTTGGCAAAATGTGAGATTAAGCTCTGAATTGAAAACTCTCACTTTTTTAGCTGCTGTTTTTCAATCCATTTTCTTTTTGTAATTTCAATGCCTTGAAAAAGCATTGATTTCGTGCAGGCTTTTGAAGAACTTTAGTTCAAAAAAGCCTGCACTTTACCAATACTTTTCCGTTAGCAGCAAGCGTATCAAAAATGCTGGTAACACAACTAAAAAAAATTAACACATGAAATTATGAAAAAAATAGGTTTACTTTTTTTATTTTTATCTTCCATTTTGTTTTCACAATGTTGGAAAGAAGTTTCAACTGGAAGATGGAATTCCGTAGGTTTGAAATCAGATGGCACAGTTTGGGCTTGGGGAAATAATTTATACGGACAATTAGGAGACGGAACAAATAATTACAGCAGTGTTCCTCTGCAAATTGGAATTGCGGAATGGAAAGTTGCAAATAGTGGTCCAACTGCAGACCACATAATTGCAATAAAATTGAATGGCACTCTTTGGTCATGGGGCGGAAACAACGCAGGACAAATTGGAGACGGCACATCAACGCATAAAAACAGCCCAGTCCAAATAAACACCCAAACAGACTGGAAAAACACATCTGCAGGTAGTGCACATTCAATAGCACTCAAAAATAACGGTACACTTTGGACATGGGGATTAAATAACGATGGTCAGTTGGGAGATGGAACATCTAACAACAAACCTTTTCCAACGCAAATTGGTACTGCGACCAATTGGGAAGATATAAAAGGAGGTAATCTCTATACTTTAGCATTAAAATCAGAGGGTACTATTTGGTCGTGGGGAAATAATCTTCAAGGTCAACTAGGTGATGGCACAAATATTAGCAAAAATATACCTACACAAATTGGAACTGCTACAAATTGGAAAACGATTTCAGCGGGTTCTAACCACAACGTAGCAATTAAAACTGATGGTACCCTTTGGACATGGGGTTACAACGGTTATGGACAATTAGGAGACGGAACAAACACTAACAAGAATGTACCAATCCAAATTGGAACAGCGAATAATTGGAAAACCGCTGTAGCGGGAGTAAATCATACTGTAGCGATTAAAACAGATGGCACATTGTGGACATGGGGATTAAATGATAACGCACAATTGGGAGACGGAACCTTTATAAACAAAAATATTCCAACACAAATTGGTATTGCAAGTGATTGGTCACAACTTGCGGGAGGACATTACCATAACCTTGCAATTAAAACTAATGGTTCACTTTGGTCGTGGGGATTTAACAGCTATGGACAACTTGGAGACGGCACGACCGATTTTAAAACAAGTCCAGTTGCTATTACTTGTTCAACTTCGGTATTACAAACACAGGATTTAGATTTGAATAATGCTAATATCACTATATATCCGAATCCAACTAAAATAATGTTTCAAATCGAACATAAGGTAAATATAAAAAATGTTCAAATTTTTAATGAAGAAGGAAGAATTGTACATTCTGTACAAAATAAAAATATCATCAATATCCAATCACTACCAAAAGGAATCTATTGGGTTAAAATTGAAGATGTAAACGGAAAAATGTTTACAAAAAAAATTGTGAGAAACCAAGATTAAAATGCCTGCAGCTAATATCATATTGGCAAAATGCGGGTTTAAACCTGAATTGAAAACTCTACTTTTTTGCTGCTGCTTTTCAATTCCGTTTTCTTTTTGTAATTTCAATACATTGAAAAAGCATCGGCTCAGTAAGTCTTTCTTGAACTAAAGCTCTCCTAAATCACATACTTCGCCTATACTTTTTCCGTTAGCTGCAAGCTTCCAAAAAATCACGTATGAAATTAAATAAAGAAAATATGAAAATTGGCTTGAATTCAATGTTTATTTAGTAAAATTTAATTTCTGATGAAACAATAATTCGACTATTAATTAATGGTGCTCCAAATCAATTCGCTCCTTTTTCAAGTTTTAACAGTAATAGAAATTATATTGAATTCAAAACACTGAATGATTATTTTGATGAAAATTTTGAAAATGGAAATAACTGAATTGTTTTTGGAAGTGATGGTTTTGGAAACCCATTCAGTTTTGATAAAAACTCAAATTACCAAATAATTTTACCTGATTTTGACACTGAAAAAAATATTTGTAAATGAGAATTTTGCGAATTCTTAGATTTCATTTTAGAAACTGCAGTGCTGTAATGCTGCGACTACGCAAAGCACCAGCTATCTGGTGGCGTACTGATTAACATAACGAAAAATTGAGAAAAAATATGGAGAATTCAACATCAATAACAGACGCAATTTGGACACAATTTGGAGCAAGTCTCGATATGCTCGAAAATGCAATCAATATGTGTCCCGATGAACATTGGGAAACGGAATCAGACTTTTGGTATCTGTCTTTCCATTGCATTTTTTGGACAGATTATTACTTGTCAACAGAACCGCATAAATTTGAACCACCGAAACCTTTTACTTTTTCAGAATTTGACCCTACAGGTAAAAGACCGGAAAGAACTTACACAAAGTCAGAGGTTCTTGACTATTTGGAACACTGCCGGCTAAAAGCAAATCGGCTTATTAGCGAACTGACACCAAACAGAATGAACGACCGTTGGATTAACGAATCCAAAAACTATTCTTTACTTGAAATTTTGTTGTATAATATGAGACATATTCAACATCATTCCGCACAGTTTAACCTGGTTCTTAGACAGACTATTAACAATGCACCGAATTGGGTAGCTCAGGCAAAGAAGCTTGCCGATAAATAGACAGCCAAAAATTAAACGGACGAAATATGGCTAGAGGTAACAAGGTTTTGTAATAGTGGGATGAAACTGCAAAATTCAGCGGTAGTTTTTCGATTAAACTTTTATGCAAAATTGAAAATTTGTTCTTCGATTGCCCCACCATCGCAAAGCCCCACTGTTAGCAGTAAGCATAAAACTACAACTAAAATTGTCGCATTTGTACTATGCCTGTTTTTTGAGAACGGTATTTTGAATTAAAAAATTATAAAACAAACACTTACAGCATTGCAAAGCTGTTCTTTAAAAAGAAAAGTTGCGCCCATCGGCGAGTTATGGGCAATATAAAAAACCGCTAAAAATATTAACAAATGAATTGGAATAATTATTTATTAGAACAAAAAAAAACGATGCCGCAATTATAATCCGTGACTGTAAAATTTAATATATAAAATCTTCAACCTTTGCATAAAACAATTTCGGGTTTTCCTGCAAGGGAAATATATACTAAACCCAAATGCACCACATTGGGAAACCCCAAAACAACCGCCAAAAATTATAAAACCAAGATGAAAAACCTGCTTATCCTAATCACTTTTGCGATGATTTTGCCTGCCTGTAACCAAAACGCAGGCAAAGACAAAACCAGAACCGAAAAAACCGTTTCAATCAAAAAAGACAATCCGCAAACAGTTTACAATTCAGATATCATTGAAATAGAAAATGTTTTAATAAACGGGCATCAGGTTATACTGTCCGCAAATGAGTTTCGCTCGGCTTATCCCAAAATTGATTCTTCAAAAACCATAACTGCAGATTGCGGAAGCCCGTTTGATTGGTTAGACGAGCAATGGATGACCAAAACCTATGGGAAATACAATGAAACCAAAGGCACATTTGAAAAATACGACGGGAAAATAACAATGCTTTATGGAGAAAATATCGAGTTCAGCACCAATAACCATATTGTGTTGTTTGATATGGCTTTTGCAGGCAATAATTCTTTCAGGATAATTTCCCACAACATCACCTTGGATAAAAGCACCACATTAGAAGCATTTAAAAGAAAGTTCCCACACTCAAAAATTGAAAAATTGGAAAAGCCCGATGAAGCCAGGTTTAGATTTTATATTGATAAAGAGAAAGAAAACGCGTTTTTGTTTTATTTCAAAAACGGTAAATTAGATTATTTTACGTTATGGTGGCTATTATGCTAACCTATTTAAATCAAACTCACAGATGATAAAATAAACCAGGAATGAACAAGCTGAAAATACTGAAAGCAGTTAAAATCATATTGCTGACAATCTACATACCCGTTCTTTTGTTTTATTCGGGCATTGTTTTACCCGAATATCTGGCGTGTGTGAACTGCAATTCCGAAGGCGCTATGGGAACGGACATTTGGGGCGATGAAGTGCAGTGTTTCGGCGAAAGCAAGGTTTTCGGAGAAATTATCTTCCAGTTCCTCTCAATGATAGTGGTAGGATGGTCTGTTGTATTAATCATTGTTTTTTTCTTTATCCATCACTTAAAAAAGACATTAAAATAAAAAGATGAAACAGCTATTATTCTTCATTATAATGATTTCCACGGTTTCGGTTAAAGCACAGCTCGCACCGCTCACGCCCGAAGAAAAAGCCAGAATGGACAGCCTCAGCAAAATTTTCGACAACAACCGAAAGCTGGAAGTGCTGGATGTTTCCCTCAAAAAAATATTCAAAAAATCGGGGAAATATTATGCTACGGTAGAATGGAACAATCTGGGAAAAGAACCTATTACCTCGTTTTCTGGAATACTGGTAATACATAATGGGGAAATAGGTGATGGTATGGAATGGCTGGACACCAAGCCTCTTCCTGCTCTTCTACAACCTGGTCAACCGCAATCGCAGGATTATGAAGCACCTGCAATTGGTAAAATGTTTCCGAAACTACCGAAACTAAATGAAGTCCATTTGATGTTTACTGCCTATACGGTAAATACAACAAGCAATAATTTTAAAAGTATTAGAGCAATTAGCAACCTTACCAAAAAAGAATGGCTTGCACTGTTAGAAAGAGATAAAGATTACACCATTTATAAAGAATTGAACGAACGCAAACAAAAATACCTGCAAAACGAAGCCAAGCTGAAACTGCTGGAAGGAAAATTCCTGAAAATAGATATGGTTGACGGCAAACCTTATGTATTTTGTGAATTTAAAAACAAATCAGGTCAGGCAATAAATGTTTACGGCACAAGAATAAGCATACAATCCGGCACTAATGAAAACAGTGGCTGGATTTGCAGTAATGGCTCCGACCCCGATACATATTTAAAGCCAAACGAAAGCATTGCCATTCAATGCAGGATGCAGAATATTCCTTATGACAAAATGAAATTCCCGGTATCTGACCCGTCCTTATATAACTTGAAGATAACTCTTGGCTGCGATATGATAAAGTTGGATGATATGACCTACCACACAGTTGAGTTTACTAAGGAAGATGAGGAAATGTTACGATTGCTGAACGAAAAATATAAATAGAAAAAATAAAATATTAACACAAATGAAAAAAAACAAATTTTCCCGCTACCTGCTGCTCGTATTAAAAGAGCTGGGGTTGTTGATGATAACGTTTATTGCCCTTAGCACTCTCAGGTTTATATTCCGGTTTGTATATGTTGGAAGGCTGTTAAATATGCCAACAGTAGGTCAGTACCTGCTTTTTACAATCGCTGCTTTTTTAATATGGCGGGGTTTTGTGCTGCTTCCCGGGCGTGGAAATGCGGAGGAAACTGCTCAGAAAAGAAAGACGTTCTACATCATTCTTACCATTGTGATGCTTGCTGTAGCAGCAGCATTCTGGTATTTGTATCTCGCTTTTGAAAACGTGCATTATAACTGATTAAGATGAAACAAAAATACTTCTACCTGCCTGTCTTTTTGATGCTGTTGTCCTGCAAGGGCGACAAAAAATTTGACGCGGAAGTCTGGAAAAAAGAAGCCTTTTTCTACGATTTTAGGCACAGGTCTGCGATGGCAGAAGATTTGGTAAAGAATTATCCGTTAAAAAGCAAAAGCTATGCACAAATCGACAGCTTATTAGGTAAGCCGCAAGATGTAAGCCGCTTTCCCGAGAGAGAAGTATTTTATACAAGATACGTCCTTGAAGCGGAAAGCGACAGGTTTGGAGTTTATTCGCCCGTAACAACAAAGCGGCTGGTATTTGAGTTCGGGAAAGACAGCCTTGTAAAAAGCTGCACCATTGAAGATACCAGGTATTTGCTGGATGATTTTTGAAAATAAGATTAACACAAGTATAAAATGAAACCGCTCATTTACCTGCCTCTTATTTTCTTGATATTTTCCTGCAGGGAAAAAGAAGAGCCAAAACCTGCGCCAAAGGATTTTGCCGAAAAAGTAGTGGATTTTACCATCGCCAATGCAGATACAACAGAAGACAGAATCATAGAGCTTACCCGCCTGTATAACCAATTAGCCAACAGCATTTCCGATGACGGAAACGAAAGCTCATCTTTGCAGAAATACTGAAAAAAGAAAGGGTTTGAAGTAACCAACTGGGGACGGGGAATTTCCCGTTGGGCGAAAGAGTAGTTTCGCTTACACTGAAAAAAGACAGCTGCGAATGCCGTGTAGATAAAATGTATTATGACACGATGGAGAAAGACTATTATGATAGGCGTGAAAGCATACAATATAGAAAAACGGGGAATGCCCGTTCTTCGGAATGACAAAAAAATCCCGATACCGCAGATTTGTAATCGGCCCGAATTATTTTATTATTTTTGAGATAGCTAATGTCATCAACAGAATTTATGAAAATTAACAAAAATATATTGCTCAACAACAAGGCAAATATCATCTATGGAATTAGCTTAGCATTCCTGTTGTTTTTTCTTAAATGGTTAGAACTTCGGTTCATTATTTTTAGCCATTCATATGAAATTTATATAGGACTAATCGCTGTGTTATTTACAGCATTAGGAATTTGGCTTGCCCTAAAATTGTCAAAACCAAAAATTGAAACGGTTATTATCGAAAAAGAAATTTACATTGAAAAGCCTGAAACTTTTGTTCCGAATACTTCACTCATTTCCGAACTTGAATTGAGCAAAAGAGAACTAGAAGTTTTAGCACTTTTAGCAAAAGGGAGCAGCAACCAGGAAATTGCATCGCAGCTTTTCGTTTCGTTAAGCACCGTAAAAGCACACAACCAGAACCTTTTTGAAAAACTGGATGTAAAGAGAAGGATACAAGCCGTTGAAAAAGCCAAAAGGCTGAATATCATACCTTAAAAAGTTATCCTTTAGTATAAAATTGAACAGAAAAACGCAAAAATGGCCGAAAGTATAATCTAAAAGAGCATCGCTTTTCTCACTTTTGCAGTAACAAATAATTTAAATAATGCAAAAGAACATTCTCATCTACGGACTTATTTCGGGCGTTATCGTTTCGGTTATAATGCTGTTTTCAATGAACTATTACAGTCATTGCGAAGGCAACGTGGACTGGAACACAAGTATGCTCATCGGCTACGCTTCTATGCTGATTGCTTTTTCGATGGTTTTTGTGGGCATCCGCAATTATCGCGACAAATTTAACAACGGTACTATCAGTTTTGGAAAAGCTTTTAAAATCGGAATTTTGATTGTATTGATTGCTTCGACCATTTATGTTGTTTCGTGGTTAGTATACTATTTTTTCTTCATTCCTGATTTTATGGACAAATATGGTGTCCGTGAAATTGAAAATATGAAAACGAGCGGGGCAACAATGACGGAAATAGAAAGCAAAACTAAAGAAATGGCGGAATTCGCCAAAATGTACAAAAATCCCTTCTTTAATGCAATGATGACCTATGCGGAAATTTTACCTGTCGGGTTAATTGTAACATTGATAAGCGCATTAATTTTAAAAAGCAAAACTAAAAATAATACAATATGAAATTAGGAGCATTTTCTGTAAGTCTTGCAGTAAAAGACATTCATAAATCAAAAGATTTTTATGAAAAATTAGGGTTCAAATACAAAGGAGGTAACATTGACCAGAACTGGATTGTCCTAAAAAATGAGAATGCCGTAATTGGTCTTTTTCAGGGAATGTTTGAAGGCAATATTATCACTTTCAATCCGGGTTGGGATGGCAACGCACAAAATTTAGAAGAATTTGATGATGTAAGGGCCATTCAGGAACAGTTGCGAAATGCAGGGATAGCATTAACTGCGGAAGCTGACACGCAATCAGAAGGACCAGCCTACATAACTTTGACCGACCCGGACGGAAATAATATTCTTATTGACCAGCATCGTTAAGAAAAGAAGGGCGAAAATGCTAAAATCCAAGCTTGGTTCTTCGGTTGAAATTTTGATTTACTGAATGTTTCCGCTCCGATTTTTCTCCATTTCGCGAAGTCTTGAACCGTTACGTAAAAAACTACAACTGCCGGTTTTTGGACAATCATTTCAAGGATTTGGATAATTTCAACAACATTTCTTTGCTGAAATTTGTATTATAAAAAATTATGATAAATGATACAAACAAAAGGATATGCAGCACAAGCCACAAATGAACAGTTACAACCCTGGAACTTTGAAAGACGGGAAGTTGGTAATCACGATGTTCAGATAGAAATTCAGTATTGTGGTGTTTGTCATACCGACATCCATAACCTCAAAAACGAATGGTTTCCGGGGATTTTCCCGATGGTTCCGGGACACGAAATTGTCGGGAAAATTATAAAAGTAGGCGACCACGCCAAGAAGTTCAAAATTGGCGACCTTGCAGGCGTTGGAACTTATGTGGACTCTTGCAGGGAATGTGAAGATTGTAAAAACGGGCACGAAGTTTTTTGTGCAGAAAATGTGCAGACTTACAATAGTTTGAACCGAAACGGACAACCAACATACGGCGGATATTCTAACACTATTGTAGTAGATGAAGATTATGTTTTCCGTATTTCCGAAAAACTGGATTTAGCGGCAACAGCACCATTATTGTGTGCGGGCGTTACCACGTATTCGCCTTTGAAAAAATGGAAAGTCGGGAAAGGGCACAAATTAGGCGTTATCGGTTTGGGCGGGCTCGGGCATATGGCTGTAAAATTTGGCGTGGCATTGGGTGCGGAAGTTACCGTTTTCAGCACTTCGCCCAATAAAGAAGAAGACGCCAAAAAACTCGGTGCCCATCATTTTGTGGTTTCAAAAGACGAAGAACAAATGAAGGCCGTTTTTCATTCTTTTGATTTTATTCTGGACACGGTTTCAGTCAACCACGACATCAATCCCTTGATTGCGGTTTTACGGACAAATGGCGTTTATATCAATGTTGGTTTACCGTCAAAACCTTGGGAGATATCATCTTTCTCCGTAGTTGTGGGCAACAAAGTGATTACAGGTTCCGGACACGGTGGTCTGCACGAAGCGCAGCAGATGCTCGATTTTTGTGCTGAACACAACATTGTTTCAGATATTGAACTGATTGATATAAAAGATATTGACAACGCTTTTGAACGATTGGAAAAAGGCGATGTACGTTATCGTTTCGTAATTGATATGTCCACTTTATAATTAAAAAATTAAAAGGAAGAAGAACAACTTCTTTCTTTTTTATAAATTTACAGGAATGAAAAAGTCTGCACCTTACAGTATAAAATCCATTTCGGAATTGCACGAATTATTCCATCTTCCCAAACCACATAATCCGTTAATTAGTGTGGCAGATGTTAGTTTGTTCGATTACGAAAATAACCGCGAAGTGTGGAAGCATTTTAGTCAGGATTTTTATTGTGTTTCGGTGAAGCAAGGGAACAAATGTAAAATGAGATATGGGCAACGCTATTACGATTTCAACGAAGGTGTGATGATTTTTACCAAACCCGGTCAGGTTTTCAGCGTTTCAGAAACAGATGCTTATCAGGCAACTGGTTTTGCATTGTTTTTCAAGGCCGATTTAATCCGAAATTATCCATTAGGAAAAAGCATCAACCAATACGGATTTTTCTCTTACGATTTGTCAGAAGCATTGCATCTTTCAGAAACGGAAATGAATGTTGTTTCCGCGTTAATCCAGCAAATTCAACAGGAATTAAAATCAAATATTGACACTTTCAGCCAGGATATTATTGTTTCGCATCTGGATTTGTTGCTCAATTATGCAAACCGTTTTTACAATCGCCAGTTTATAACACGAAAACCCGCAAGCGACGAAGTTTTAGTCCGGTTAGAAAACCTTCTTAATGATTATTTCAATGAAAATATCGTAGAAACCGGACTGCCAACCGTTCAGTTTGTTGCACAACAATTAAACCTTTCGCCCGATTATTTAAGCGATATGCTGCGTAGCATTACGGGACAAACCACGCAACAGCACATACACAACAAGCTTATTGACAAATCGAAAGAACTATTAGCCACGACTAATTTATCGGTAAGCGAAATCGCGTATCAGTTAGGTTTTGAATATCCACAATCATTCAATAAATTGTTTAAGAAGAAAACCGATATTTCACCTTCAGAGTTTCGGCAATCGTTTAATTGACAATAGAGTGCCTTGTCTCATTTTTGCTTGCTTTCAAAAAGCAATTTGGTTATACACCTGAAATTAACAAGGACGAGATAAAAATTTTTCCTTCCCTCTTTTTATTTTTTATGGGACAACCAGGTACTGGCGAGCCTGAGCTGACCTCTCAACAAAGTAAAATAGGTCTTTAAAACAAAGTTTCAGGAATTAAGCCTGTCTACCTTTGTCTCAATAAAATTTTTAAAATAATGGGACAGAGTAATTATCAGGGAGCATTACAAAAACCGATAGGTTCAGGATTTAATGCAGCATCTACATCAACAGAAGTAATTAAAGGAATTGATTTAACAGGAAAAACAGTCATTGTAACAGGTGGTTATGCAGGTATCGGATTAGAAACTGCAAAAACATTGACTTCGGCTGGTGCAACGGTTATCGTTCCTGCAAGAAATACCGAAAAAGCACAGCAAAGTTTAGAGGGTATTCCAAATGTAGAATTGGAAACAATGGATTTGATGAACCCCGCCTCCATTGACCAGTTTGCCGAAAAGTTTTTGGCTTCGGGCAGACCATTACACTTACTTATCAACAATGCAGGCATAATGTGGGCTCCGTTACAGCGTGATAGTCGTGGTTATGAAACTCACTTTTCAACCAATCATTTAGGGCATTTTCAATTAACTGCACGTCTTTGGGGTGCTTTGGTAAAAGCCAGCGGAGCAAGAGTAGTAAATGTTTCTTCGTGGGGACATCATTTTTCAAACATTGTTTTTGACGACCCGAATTTTGAAAACCGTGAATATGATAGTCAAGGCTTGGCGGCTTACGGACAATCTAAAACGGCAAATATTCTTTTTGCATTAGAGCTGGACAACAGAGGTAGAGACTTTGGCGTGCGTTCTTATTCTTTACATCCGGGTTCTATCGTGGAAACCGAGTTGGGTCGTTTGCTTTCCAATGAAGACTTGCAAAAATTAGGTGTGTTTGATGCAGATAATAATGTGGTTTATGACCCATCAAAAGGATTGAAAACCATTCCACAAGGTGCTTCTACTACAATTTTTGCTGCCACAAGCACATTACTCAGCAACATTGGTGGTGTGTATTGTGAAAATGCTGAAGTAGCCGAATTGGATTTAGGAAATATTGACGACCCGGAAAGCCGTATGCACGGTGTGAGCAAAATTGAGGGTGTAATGCCTTATGCTTTGGAAGAAAAAACAGCAAAAAGACTTTGGACTTTGAGCGAAGAATTGACAGGTGTAAAATTTGAAAATATAATTTCCAAGTGATTATAGAGGGGTGTTTTAGCAACGCCTCTCTTTCATTTTTGTAATTTTGTATTTCGTATGGCTGATAAACAACAAAATAAATATGCCGAAATTGTCTTATCGTGTATTGAAGAAAAGTATTTCAAAGATGAAATCATTTTAGAGTATCATTCTTTTATACGGATTATTTCGGGCGAGATGAAAGTAATACAAGCGGACAGTTCATTTACTTTCGGTGCAGGCGATACATTACTTATACCAAGAAATGAATTATCAACTTACATTAAATATCCTAAAGACGGAAGACCTTACAAATCGGTGGTGATGACCTTAACTACTGAAAGGTTGAAAAGGTTTTACACTAAAAATCCAATTCAGCTTTCAGAACCGCATACACATAAAATCAGGACATTTGATAAACATCCGTTATTGGAAAGTTTTTTTGCTTCAATAATACCATACTTTGATTTATCGGACGAACTACCCGAAAAAATCATTTCCGTAAAGATTGAAGAAGCATTAACCATTCTGAGAACTACTGATAAAGGTATTGATAATCTTTTAGCCGATTTTTCTGAACCGGGTAAAATCGACCTTGCCGAGTTTATGGAAAAGAACTATATGTTCAATATGCCAATGGAAAAGTTTGGTTATTTGACGGGACGTAGTTTGACAACCTTTAAACGGGATTTCAAAAAAGCATTTTACACGACACCACGAAAGTGGCTTACACAAAAACGGTTAGAGCTTGCCCATTACCAACTTACAGAGAAAGGCCGAAAGCCTGTTGAAATATTTTATGAAGTTGGTTTTGAAAATCTATCTCATTTTTCCTTTGTCTTTAAAAAGCATTTTGGCTATCCACCTACAGAGCTGACCAACCGAAAAGCCAAGTCTGGCAGCTAACACTGGCAGAGAAATTTTTCATTAGGAATCGTTTGGTAATATCAAAGGCATTTTTATTTCTTAATTAATGATATTCACCACGGAATTGATGTAAATGGATTAGCAAGCAATGATATAGATTTATTTTATCGAAAGCAGAAAATACTGTTAAGCATCTAAAAAAAGACTTTGTAGCATTTCATTTTGTGCGACTTTTGTACAACTCGAACTATGAGTTTTCATGATTATATTGATTTAAAGTAAAGATATATAGTAGCTCAACTGAAAGTTCTTAATCTACTATTAAAAAAACACTAAGATTATTAATAATATATTAATCCATATTTGAATGTTAAATTAGCTTGATAAGAGTAGATTTGTTGTAGATGGATAAAACTTCTACATACCGTATTCCTTTTATATTGTTATTATCAGTTTCTCTTGGGATCCTGTCTTGCAATCAAAGTGACCATACCATCAAAATGAAAGGTTCTGATACAGAAGTTAACCTTGCCGTTAATCTTGCGGAACAGTTTAATAAGATTGATCACAGTTTTATTATTTCAATTTCCGGTGGCGGTTCGGGGTTAGGAATTACATCTCTTTTGAACGGGCAAGCTGATATAGCCAATTCATCCCGACCTTTGACAGATGAAGAAAAGCAAATGTTCAAAAACAAGAATATCGAACTGAAAAGCGTCGTTTTTGCTGAAGATGCCACCGCTTTTGTTGTGAATGAAGATAATGAAATTGACGAGATTGATGTCAAAACTCTCGGGAAGATAATGGACGGGGAAATTTCAAACTGGAAGTCAGTTTCAGGATTAGATCTTCCCGTTAATATTTACGGAAGGCAGAGCAGTTCAGGAACGCATTCGTTCATTAAGAAAAAACTTGCCATTGAATACAGCCCCAAAGCCAAAGAGATGACCGGAAATGCCCAGATTCTTGAGGGAATTAAAATTGATAAATCCGGGATCGGATACGTGGGGGCTGGATATATTTCAAAAAATGCTAAAGAAAATAAAGGGATAAAAGTTTTAAAAATTAAAGTAAATCCGAATTCCGTTGCTGTTTCACCGCTGGATTCAGCATCTATTAAAAGTCGTAATTACTTTTTCCAGCGACCCTTATATCAGTTTATTCCTGCTAAATCATGGCAGAAAGTAAAACCTTTTATCGATTTTGAAACAAAAGGATTAGGAAGACTGATTATTGAAAATTCCGGATATTATCTTATCAATTAAATATCATGCAATATAAACAACGTATATTCATCGACAACACAGCGAAAATTATCTTTAAGTCCACTGGATTGCTGGTTTTGGCTTTACTTGGAGGTATTTTTTTCATGCTTTTATACAATTCGATATCGTTCTTTTTTAAAGTTTCTCCTTTAGATTTTATCACAGGAAGCGAGTGGAATCCAACTGCTTCAGAACCGGCTTATGGTCTATTGCCCCTCATTGTAAGTACGACATTAGTATCTTGTGGAGCCATGCTTATCGCAATTCCTTTGGGAATAGGGACCGCTGCTTTTATTTCGGAATATGCAAATCCTAAATTAAAAGCATTTTTGAAACCCGCTATTGAAATGCTTGCTGCTATACCGTCTGTAGTCATCGGATTCTTAGGAATTGTGCTGTTGGGACCTCATATTGCAGAAATGAATAACCTGCCCAATGGTTTAAATGCATTAAATGGAGCCATTCTTTTAGCGATAATGGCTTTACCCACGATTATCACAATTTCAGAAGATGCAATTTATTCCGTTCCTCAAACCTACAGGGAAGCGAGCTATGCGTTGGGGGCTTCAAGATGGCAGACTTTGAGAAAGACAACTATTCCCGCTGCTGCCCCCGGTATTATTGCTGCCGTAATGCTGGGACTAGGGAGGGCAATCGGTGAAACCATGACGGTATTGATGGCAACGGGAAATGCTGCTGTTTTTCCGAAAGGATTTTTTGATTCTGTAAAAACTATCACTGCAACGATCGCAATTGAGATGGGTGAAGTTCCCTATCAGACAACACACTATTATGCTTTGTTTGCCATTGCGATTGTTCTGTTTTTTATGACCCTGGCCGCCAATTTGACTGGCGAATATTTTATCAACAAATTCCGAAAGTACCATGCAGCTTAAACTCAAAAAATTAACTCCCATAATAGAGTGGGGAACACTCTTGCTCTGCACGGGGTTGGTGTGTTTCTTCCTTATTGTTATTCTTTATGATATCTTCAGTAAAGGTATTACGGTTATTTCCTTGGATTTTATCTCAACATTTCCAACAGACGGCATGACAAAAGGCGGGATTTTGACTCCCATTATCGGAACAGTATTTTTAACTATTATTACGGCGCTTTTCTCTATTCCATTTGGAATATGCTGTGCCATCTATTTGAATGAATATGCTGAAAATACCTGGCTAACAAGAATTATCAGGGCTTCTATCAGGAATCTTTCAGGAGTTCCTTCCATTATTTATGGGCTGTTTGGATTGGCATTGTTTGTTCAGGCTCTAAATTTTGGAACTTCCATTCTATCGGCAGGTTTAACGCTTGGTTTGTTATCACTTCCTTATATTATTACCACTACTGAAGAAGCTTTGCTGCGAATTCCTGCAAGTATGCGTGAAGCTGCTCTGGGTGTTGGTGCAACTAAGTATGAATCTATCCGCGATGTTGTATTGCCCTCATCAATGTCAGGAATTTTAACCGGTGTGGTATTGACTTTATCCAGAGCAGCCGGAGAAACTGCACCGATTTTGTTTACCGGAGCAGCATTTTACATTACAAATGCTTTAGGAACTCCAAATCAGGAATTTATGGCTTTGCCTTATCACTTATATATGCTTTCTACACAGCATCAATCTATTGAAGAAGTAAGGCCGATAGCTTATGGAACTGCTTTGGTTCTCATTGTTGTTGTATTCATTATGAACCTGGCAGCCTTTTATATTCGATATAAATATAGAAAAGATGAAAAGTAAGTTAGTTGCAGAAAATCTGAATTTATCATTCGGAACCAAGCATATTTTAAAAAACGTGTCCGTTGAATTCTCCGAAAAGCAGGTAACGGCATTAATAGGACCTTCCGGATGCGGAAAAAGTACACTGCTTCGTTGTTTCAACAGGATGCACGATCTGTATCCCGATGCCAAAATTGATGGAAAAATTTCTTTGGACGGGCAGGATCTCTATCAAAAAGGTATTGAAGTAACCGATATACGCAGAAGAATTGGTATGGTATTCCAGAAAGCTAATCCGTTTCCTAAAAGCATTTATGACAATATTGCATACGGTTTAAAAATCAATAATTTACCCACTGATCAGGCAACAGTACAGAAAGCTCTTGAAGAGGCTTATCTTTGGGATGAAGTTAAAGATGATCTGAAAAAACCGGCAACAAGGCTTTCGGGAGGGCAGCAACAGAGACTATGTATCGCCAGAACCGTAGCTTTGCGACCCGAAGTGATTCTGATGGACGAGCCTTGTTCTGCCTTAGATCCTATAAGTACATCGAAAATTGAAAATTTAATCCATAAGCTTAAGGAACAATATACTATTGTAATTGTAACACACAATATGCAGCAGGCTCAACGTGTAGCAGATAAAACGGTTTTTATGTATCTCGGGGAAATTATAGAACAGGGCGAAACCGGTCAGATATTTAATAATCCTAAAATGGAAACAACTAAAAGTTATATTGGTGGATATTTCGGATGAAGCAGAACTTACAAAGTTTATATTGTTCTGATTAAATAATTGATAACAGTCCTATTGCTTTTCATTTTTGAATTATCATTGTAAGAAAATCGTTGTACATTTTTATTTTTATAGAGAGTCTTAGATAATATTTTTAATAACTCCACTTTAAATACGATAATCTTGCTTTAATCTTAATAATAAATCCGAATCAAATCAAGAAAAGTATAGTTTTTGATAAGCATTACCTGATGGTAAAACTGTATTTTTTCTTTCTGGTAATTTCTGCTTCGATAGTTTGGTCTCAAAAAAGAGATTCGGCGACTCTTATTTCTGAGGTTAACATTGATGCTTATAAGAAACCTGCGAGTTTTATATCCTCTACAAAGTCGGTTGCTGTTGTTTCCGAAAATTTACTTAGACAAAATACACCCGAAAGAATGCTGGAGTCCGTCAATCAGGTCCCTGGCGCGAGTATGGAAGAGCGATCCCCGGGAAGTTACAGGATTTCTCTTAGAGGAAGTACTTTGAGATCACCGTTTGGAGTTCGCAATGTAAAAGTTTATCTCGATGATTTTATTTTGTCTGATGCTTCGGGCAATACGTATTTCAATGTCATCTCTTCTGAACTCATCAATAGGATGGAAATCTATAAAGGTCCTGAAAGTGGTGATTACGGATCGGTAACGGGAGGAACTCTTCTTCTTCAAACCAAGGATTCAGATAATCTCTCTGCAAACTTATCTATTGGGAGTTATGGCGCTTTTAATCAGAGTTTTAATGTGTCTGAGAAGGTGGGAAAACATTTTTTTGAAGTATTCCAGAATTATTACAGAACAGATTCCTATAGGGAACAATCAGCAATGCAGCGCAAGCAGATTTTTATTAAAGATGATTTTAAATATGCTGAAAAAGCTTTGCTCAAAGCGATGGTACTCTATTCCGATTTGGATTATCAAACACCGGGGGGATTGACCCTGGAGCAGATGCAGATGAACAGAAAACAGGCAAGGCCGGGAACGGCAGCCCTTCCGGGTTCTGAAGAACAGCAAGCGGGAATCCGTAATAAAATGTTTTTAGCAGGGATTTCCAATGACTATCGGTTTGATCAGAATTTTTCACATTTTATTTTAATACAAGGTTCATATGTTGATTTTGAAAACCCTTTTATCACGAATTTCGAAAACCGTTTTGAAACGAATTGGGCAATACGGACACATCTGAACTATGAGAAGAACTGGAAAGCCGTCTCTCTGGCGTACCGATTCGGTTTTGAAGGCGGAATCAATGATATTTTGGTTAAAAATTATAATAATATCAAAGGAAATGAAGGTGAGCCACAAAATTTTGACAGGATTAAAAATACATCGGGCTTTTACTTCCTTTCTCAGAAATTAAATATTAATGAAAAACTTTTCACCGATATTTCGATTAGTCTTAACTCAAATTTATATGATTGGCAACGTCTTTATCCTGAAATAGAGAATGGTAAATCGAAGTTTAAAAATCAGTGGCTCCCGAACTTTGGGATAAGCTATCTTTTGGGAAAAGGTTTTTCTGTTCGTGGAAAAATAGGTATGGGGAATTCTGCACCTACCAATGAGGAAATCAGGTCTTTATCGGTCAGCATGGTTCTTGGAACCGTTCTTCATTAGTAGGCTATCAGGTTGCGTATGTTCCTTTTAAGAATGGAAAGGCTTCTGGCCCATACCAACCTTTCTTGACTGGTTTTATTGCGGATGAAGCTAAAGGTGATGTGTACGGAAGACCTGTCGGTGTTCTTCAGATTGCGGATGGTTCTCTTTTAGTAGCCGATGATGTCAGCGGTATTGTTTGGAGGGTTTCCTATACTAAAAAATAATCAAAATAAACAAAGCAACTTTTATAAGTTGCTTTGTTTATTTATAAAGGTAAATTTATCTGAGGTAAGACAAGGCATACCAATCGGTTAATGGAATCAATTTTGAAATATTTGAATTACTACAAAAAATTTAATCACGGCTACTTGTTCCCAATCTTCACCTTAGTATGCAGTGTTATCCTTTATCTTTTTTGCTTTAAAGAAAAATTATCCAAATAAACTGCTTGATGCACGCCATTAAGCAAAACTTTCAAACCTAAGTTCGCATCTTTTTTTAGAGAAATAGTAAATACTTTTTTCTCTCCCGTTATTTTTGAAGATTTAGCTATTGAAAAGTATGATTTTGCATCGGATACATTGTTAATTGAGAACAGCTCTAGAGTGGTTTCTCCTCCGTTGTCCGAAACATCAAGTGTGAGTGTATATGTTCCAGCTTTAATTTTGGGAGTAACTAAATACATATTCTCTCCCGGGCTGTTCATCGAATAAAATATAATTTTTTTATCATTAGGGTAAAGCATTGCTTTTCCGGACTGAGCAGTCCAGCATTTATCAATATCTTTCCATGTATCAAAATTTTCTGTAAGTGTGGATACAACTTTACACTGTGCATTTGTTGTTACAAACCCACCAAAGATTATCATTCCTGCAAATGCAATTTTTCTCATATGTTATTATATGAAGTAAAAATAGCTAAAAAAGGTTATATCAAAAAGAGATAGTTTAATAATCTGGGTTAGTTCTGGGTTTTCATTATCAATTTATATTGAACGGGCTTAATGATTTTTTTCAGAGCTTATCGTTGAGATTAATTTCTGTAATTTTTAATATAATACTGGGGTTTTAACAGTGCTTTATGATGATCCCAAAACAGCTTAAAATATTTTGGCAAACACTTTGTTGAATACTTATTAAAATTATACAATGGATAAGCGATTAAAAATAACATTAGGACTGCTTGTAGGAGGCTCAATAGCTTTTTTAGCTTCCAAGAGAAGGAGAAAAACTGAGGAAAAAGTCTTTACAGCACCGGATGGAATGTCATATAAGGAAAATCAGCTTTACAAAACTTACGATAACAAATTGTACAAAAATGGAAAACAAGTGCATTTTAAAACACTTACTCCCGAGACAGAATCTATGTCAAATAATCCGTATAATGACGCTCAGATGAAAAATACACAACAAGATCCTAAGGTAAGTAAATACGATATGAAATATCATCATAAAGGTTCCAGGCATAAATGATAAATAATGCCTTACAAAAAATGAGCTCATACCAACCTTTTCAATTAAAAAGACTGAATAATTTATTATTTAAGATTGACTCAAATTAATTACGGCAAATCCAGCTGTGCTTTTCATAAATGGTAGCTATAATATTATTATTAATTATTTTATTTTAAATCTGGAAAGAAGAGCATACCATATTTACGTGTATTATGAAAAAGTATAAGAAAAAACAATACCCGGTTGAAAATTCCAGATGTTTTCTGGAGCCAAGCCCGACAGTTTTGGTTACATCTTCCTATAAAAATGACCGAAATGTTATGACAATGGGATGGTATACCATAATGGAATTTACTCCTTCACTCATAGGATGTGTAATTTCCAGCGGAAATTACAGCTTTGAACTGATTAAAAAAAGTAAGGAATGTGTGATTAATATTCCAACGATAGAGTTGGCTGAAAAAGTTGTAGCCATAGGGAATTGTAGCGGTTCTGAAGTGGATAAATTTCAGGAGTTTAATTTATCTACAGATTTTGGAACTACTGTTAAAGCGCCATTGCTCACAGATTGTTATGCTAATTTTGAATGTAAACTGTATGATAATAAATTTATTGGAAAATATAACTTTTTTATTTTTGAAATTGTAGAAGCCCTTGTTGCAATTTCACCAAAATATCCCAAAACAATCCAGTATCGTGGAGATAGTCATTTTGTTGAGTCGGGTAAAAATATTATCATTCCTTCAATTAAATAAAAAGTAAATATTTTATATAGAGGTAATCCTCAAATTTTCACCTTTTTGTGGTATCTAAAGATTTGCCCAATACTGTAAGTGTTTTTAATTTTACTCAAAATATTGTGAAATGATTATTTGTGAACATTTACTACTGTCTCAGGGGGCAAAATTATGCAGTTATGATCCGGAAGAATATATTTTTAACGAAGGAACCGTTGCTAAAAATTATTTTCAAATACGATGCGGGACGGTTAAGCTGAATAATTATTTAGAAGATGGGAAAGAATTTATTCACGGGTTTCCTTATGAGGGGCATTGCATTGGAGAAAGTTATGTTTTTACAGAAAATAAATACGCTGTCAATGCAGTAGCCTTAACCAATTGTGAAATTATTGTACTGGATAAAAATAAATTTTTACAAATTCTATTAAAAGAACCTGAACTTTTTTTAAAAGTAAATAAATATACAGCTGATAGACTGCATTTTAGATATATAATTTCAGGTTTTTTAAGTATTTCCGATCCTTTGGTAAAGATTGAAAAGCTATTTTCTTATCTGAGAAAATACTTTGGAGGCCAATCAAAGCACTCATTTTTAATTCCTTATACCAGGCAACAGATTGCAGCTTTAACCGGGTTGAGGGTTGAAACAGTAATTAGAGTGGTAAAGAAAATGGAAATTCAGGGAGTAGTTAAGATTGATAATGCAAAAGTTTATTTTTAACTTTTGCAGGAAATGTGATTTGAAAATAACTTAATTTTATTTATTGATTGAGCTAAAAAAGGTTAGAGATTAATATTTTGTAAAATTCAATAATAGGCCAATTATTTTAGTATTAAAACAGGTTGGTTCACATTTTGATAAATTCCTTCAGATATGCTTCTATTGGCCATATAATAAAGGAAGCTGTGTTTTCCGGGTAAGGCAATAATAAGGTCCGTTTTATTAGATATCGCAAAAGATAAAATTCCATTAATAATATTTTTATCATAAGAATAATAAATATTACTGGGTATTTCGGTAAGGTGCTGATGGATATATTCTTTTAATTCGTTTTTTGTCTGCTCGCTAATATTATTTTCTTCCTTCGTATTTATATTTAAGAATGTTAGCTGCACATCTTTTTTCTGGATAAGAGATTTATGATGGAATAATCTTTCTAACTTTGTTATACCGTTTATATCACAGGGTATCAGTATGTTTTTGACTGCACTGTAAGTATATCCGTTAGGAACAATTAAAGTTTTCACAGGGCTTGTTCTTGCGATACTTATGATATTGTCTGAAACAAAGCTATCACTGGGTTGATCATCACTGCCTAAAATAATCAGTTCTACGGAAGGCTGTTCTTTCAGTAGATCATTGATACTTCTTGTAATTGCCCAGTCATTTATCACTTTTGAGACTTTTGTATCCGGTGAATTTTTTATTATGATTTCATTTAAATGATTCAGTAATAATTCGGTTCTCTGAATCAAATTGTTAACACTTTCTTCATTGACAAATGAATGGCCTTCTGCAATGTGTAAATAATCGAACTCATATTCTTCTGCAGTTTTTAAAAGGATAATATGGTCGTACTCATATTGTTTTGCCCATTCTGCTGCAAGTTTTACCGCATTTTCGGTGGTTGATGTAAAGTCTACGGGTACAAGTATCGTTTTCATATATAATTCGTTTTTACAATTTAATTAATCAAGATTGGTTATCATTTTTTTTACTAAAAGAAGAGCAGTATTAATCTCTTTTATCTGAATATTATCAGCTGCCCTTTCATAAAGCTCTAAAGCCCAAGGATAAATAGTTTCTATAATTTCTTTTCCTTTCTGAGTTAAAAAAACCTGATTATTTCTTCTGTCTGCTTCGTTTTCGATGCGTTGAACCAACCCCCGTTTTACAAGGCTGTTTATCAAATAAGTTATACTTGATTTATCTTTGCTGACTTTTGTACTTATTTCCTGTTGATTTATACCGTCGTTACGCGAAAGAAGCCCAAGTATTTCAACAAGCTCAAAAGAAAGACCTGAATCGTATTCATTTATTTTTGTCTGAATTTTCTGTCGTAAGCGACTTTTCATTTCGCTCATTGCCAGACCTAATTCTAAGGCCAATTCTGAAACATTATTTTGTTGTACAGACATAAATCTTTAGTGTATAAACTATAATATAATGAAGAAAATAATCAAACAAAACGAAAATGCCAACTTTTACTTTCTATCAAATATAATAAATTAGTTTTAATTAAAACTAATTTATTGGAATTATATATACTAAAGCTCTAGTTGTTTATTCTATCCTTTAAGCACTTACAAAGAGCAAATAGAGCTTGCTAAAGAGAATGTGGAACTGTTGGACAGACCTGGAAAAAGTAAAGATGCTCATTACTGTGGATTACATTCTTAAGATGTTGCTCGTTATGATGGATAAACTGGATTTACAAAATCTGTGAGCTCTCTTTAATACTATTCATCACAAAAATACTTTTAGTTTGCCCGATGCCCTCAATTTCAGATAATTTATTAATAAAAAACTCATGAAACTCATCCATATTTGGAGCTAAAATTTTTAGCATGAAATCAAAATCACCGCTGATATTGTAAAATTCAACTACTTCTTTCAGCTTTCCTACTTCTTCGATGAATCTTCCCGCGGTTTTTTTATTGTGAACATTGAGAGCGATCATACAAATTACCATCATTCCTTTATTAATCTTTTTACGGTCAAGAACAGTTGTATATTCTTTGATGATCCCTGCTTTTTCCATACGTTTTATGCGTTCGTGAGTTGGAGTGGGGCTTAAATTTATTCTGCTTGCAATGTCTCTCACACTCAGTTTTGCATCTTTTTGTAATAAACGCAGAATAGAAAGATCTTTGTCATCTAAAGTATAGTTCTCTGTTGCCATTTGTTCTGTTTTTTAGATTTAATACTTATTTAATAGAATAAATGTTCTTTATATTTGATATTTAAGTTACTTATGTTCCAAAATTAATATAAAATTTTAATAAATGTCCTGATAATTTTAATTTTGCAGGAAATTTGAAGAGTATGGAATCAAGAAAAAATTTAATATTAATATTGGCATCGATAGGAACATTTGTGGAGGCATTGGATATTGCCATTATTAATTTGACGATTCCGTCTATTCAGGAGCAGTTTAATATTGAAGCAGCAACAGTACAATGGTTGCAAACGTTGTACGTTCTGTTTTTTGGCGGTTTTTTAATTATTGGCGGAAAACTTTCGGATCAAATCGGACGTAAAAAGATTTTCCTTATTGGCGGATTAATTTTTATGTTAACCTCTTTAGGTGCAGGTTTATCCACTGGTTTTGAAGCGTTGGCAATATTCAGGGCATTACAAGGATTAGGAGCGGCATTTATCATGCCTTCTGCGATGTCAATTGTTACCAATACCTTCAGAGAAGATCAGGAACGAAATCGTGCAGTAGGGATTTTCAGTTCATTTGCAGCGATTGGCTCAGGAAGCGGATTATCTATCGGTGGTATTATCAGTACTTATCTGAGTTGGCATTGGGTATTTTTGATTAATGTTCCAATTTTATTCTTCACTTTGATTCTAGCGTATCAATATTTACCCAAAGATGAGAAAAATGAAAAAATTCAAAAAACAGATCTTGTTTCCGGAATATTATTAGTTTTAGGATTATTAACCTTAACATATGGAACTCACGAATTGATCCGGATAAAAGAACAGCCTTTACTTATCATTGGTTCTTTAGCATTATCTATTTTGTTGCTCGGATTTGTTTTTTATCGATTAAAAACTATTACAGAACCTCTCATAGATGTAAAATTGTTAAAACATAGGTCACTAACAGTTGCCAATTCAGTATTCTTTACATTGGGTGCTTTTTTTATCGGATTTTTATTTCTTATTTCATTGATGTTGCAGAAAGATATGAACCATAGTTCGGCAGCAGCAGGATTGATGTTGGTACCTTTTAGTGTAATGTCGGCTTTGGTAGCTAAATTTATTTTACCTCTTGTTTCAAAAAGATTAAATCCGGGAAAATTGGCGATGTTAGGATGGTCTTTCATGTCTTTAGGGGCATTTTTATTGTTTGTTTCCGTTTATATTGGGCACCCTCTGGCAATTGTTTTATTAGGCGCAGCGTGTATTTCAGGGATTGGAATGACGTTTTGTTTCACCGGATTATCAATTTTAAGTATTCAGGATATTCAGCCGGAACATTATGGAGTTGCCTCAAGTTTAAGTACGACCAGCTATTTCTTAGGTGCAGGAATTGGTTTGTCTTTTATGACTTTAATGAGCCAGATTTTTCCTTCAAAATTGGCAGTGAGTCATTTGAGTTTAGAAATTTTAATAGGGTATTCAATTTGCGCGCTGGGAATTTTAATGCTTTTAATCGTAAAAGAATTTAAAATAAAGAAAGCCCAAACGGTTATTTCATAATATTTTTTTATATTGTTCAAAACCGCGTGGGTGTCGATTCGACACCCACGCGGCTTATTTGGATCAGATATATTTAAGCTTATTGATCTTAGAATTATCTTTTTGTTTTAATTTGCGGATATTAAAAAATGAAACTAGAGATTATTAGCGATTTGTATCAGGAGTTTGGATATAAAATTCATCGGTTTTCCAAGTTATGGCTAAAGGAAAGTTTGGAAGAATCAGGAAGTTTAGAAAATATTGTGGTTACACATCATGCTCCAAGTATTCAATCTATTCCCGGAAAATATAAAAATAATCCTGTTACGTCGGCATATGTTTCAAATCTTGAAGATTTTATTTTGGAACATCAACCTTTGTATTGGATTCACGGCCATGTTCATACACCTTCAAGATATAAAATAGGAGAGACGGAAGTTATTTGTAATCCTCATGGATATATTGATGAAAAATACAATGGTTATGAAAAAGAGTTGATTGTGGTAGTTTAAATTTTTCATAATGATATTAAAGTAAAATTAAGTCCGTTGCGTCTTTTATTCTACAACAAGTTTTTAATTTAATATCATTATGAAAAATTTAAATATACACAATGGTATCATACTTATTCCGGATTTTAACGGATTTACAGAATTTGTATTTAATACTAAACTCTATACAGGACAATATATTGTAACACAACTACTTTCTACCCTTATCGAAGCAAACTGTGAATATTTTGAAATATCCGAAATCGAAGGCGATGCTATTTTATTTTACCGATACGATGCAACTCCTTCCTATCAGAAAATTTTCACAATTCTCCAACATATGCAAAACGCTTTTAATGAAAAAGTAAAAGAACTGAGTGAGATTTTAAATACTTCGATAGAGTTATCTTTGAAATTTATTATCACTTATGGGCGATTTTCGCAATATAAAATCGGCAGCTTTAGAAAATTGTACGGAACGACAGTGGTTGAAGCTCATCAACTGCTTAAAAATAATTTTGCCAAACAGCCTTCTTATGCTTTATTCAGTAATTCTTTTCTTGAGAGTGCCAATGATTTTGAGAATAGTTCAAATGGTCAGTCATATCTTCCTGATGTGGGTGTTATTCAATATTTTGAGAAATTAAAAGAACATGTTTGATTGTAGTGAAGAAAAACAAACTTTGATAATATCATTTGACACTATCATAATCATAATAAAAAATGCCCGAATAAAATTCAGGCATTCCCGTTTTAGAAATATATAAGTAAGATTACTTCAAAGTAAACTTTACCTTAGTTTTAATAGCATCAGAAGAATTTCCGATCTGTGCTTCAAAATCTCCGGGTTCAGCTACCCAGTCATGTTTTTGGGCATCGAAGAAACTTAAAGCCGTTTTGTCAATCGTGAATGTCACTTCTTTTTCTTCTCCCGGATTTAAAAATACCTTTTCAAAACCTTTCAATTCTTTGGTTGGTCTTTCAACTGACGATTTTAAATCAGAAATATACAATTGAGCAACTTCTGCTCCTGCTTTTTTTCCTGTGTTTTTAACAGAAACCGTGAATGTAATTTTGTCGTCTTGTAAAATGGTTGTCTTATTGGCTTTAGCTTTTCCGAATTCAAAAGTAGTGTAACTCAAACCATGTCCAAAACTGAATAATGGCTTAATTTTTTTTGTGTCATGCCATCTGTAACCAACAAAAATTCCTTCGTTATAAGTAATATTGATAGGATCTTTTTGATCTTTTCCTTTTCCGGCTGCAAATTCATCTTTCTGTCCCGGATATTCTCCCAATTGATGAGCCGGATTATCCTCTAGTTTAACAGGAAAAGTGAAAGGTAATTTTCCTGACGGGTTGGCGTCTCCGGCTAAAATTGAAGCAATAGAATTTCCGGCTTCAGAACCCAGATACCAAGATTGTAAAACCGTCGGAACATCTTTGATCCAAGGCATTGCAACTGCATTTCCTGAAACTAAAACTACGGCAAGGTTTTTATTAGCTTTTGCCAATGCAGAAATCACATTATCTTGATTGTATGGTAATCCGTAGCTTTTCCTGTCGTTTCCTTCGCTATCCTGAAAATCGGCTTTATTTAATCCGCCAACGAAAATTACATAGTCAGATTTTTTCGCTAATTCTACAGCTTCGTTCAATAACTCTGCAGGTGAGCGGTCGTCTTTTAAATTTTGACCGGATTGTACTCCATTATATTCTCCACCGATGTCTCCTACATAGCCTCTTGCATATTGTACATCAGATTGTTTTCCAAATCTTGCTTTGATTCCATCTAAAGGGAGTGTTTCATACTTCACTTTTAATGAAGAAGAACCTCCGCCAACAGTCATGATTTTGATAGCATTTTCACCAATTACGGCAATTTTTTTAGCTTTATTACTATCAATTGGGAGTACATTACCCTGATTTTTCAGCAAAACAATCCCTTCTTCACCGATTTCTCTGGCAACAGCTTTATGTTCTTCAGAAGCGATATTTCCGAAAGGTTTATTTCTGTTCATCGTTGTTTTATAAGCTAGGTTTAAGAGTCTTGTCACTTTATCATCAAGCTCTTTTGTGCCAACTTTTCCGGATTTAATTAAATCTAAATAAGGTTTTGCTAAATAATAATTATCATAAGCATTTTTTGTTCCTGCCGAAAGCCCGTTAGTCCAGCTTCCGAATTCCAGGTCAAGTCCGTTGTGAATGGCCTGTTCTGTATTATTTACAGCTCCCCAATCGGAAACCACAACACCTTTATATTTCCATTCGCCTTTTAAAATATCATTCAAAAGATACTGATTTTGGCTTGCGTACTGGCCTTTATACATATCATAGGCTCCCATGATTGTCCAGGAATCACCTTCTGTCACTGCTGCTTTGAAGGCAGGAAGATAAATTTCGTACAACGTTCTGTCATCTACATTTACATTACTTGTATGACGGAACATTTCCTGATTATTTAAGGCAAAATGTTTAACGGAAGTTGCTACACCGTTTGACTGCACTCCTTTGATATAAGGAACTACCATCTTTGATGTCAAATAAGGGTCTTCACCCATATATTCAAAGTTTCTTCCATTCAGTGGAGTTCTGTAAATATTCACTCCGGGGCCCAGAAGAATATCTTTTTTTCTGTAACGGGCTTCTTCTCCTAAAGCTTTACCGTAATTCCATGACATTTTTTTGTTCCAGGTTGCGGAAAGAGCAGTTAACGCAGGATAAGCGATGATTGAATCGTTTGTCCAGCCTGCCTGGTTCCATTCATCCCACATTACTTCCGGGCGAACTCCGTGAGGCCCGTCTGTTGTCCAGAATTCCGGAATTCCTAATCTCGGAACCCCTGGTGAGCTGAATTTTGATTGGGCGTGAAGCATTGCTACTTTTTCTTCCAGAGTCATTCTTGAAAGTGCATCCTGCACCCTTTGCTCAATGGGTTTTGTTTCGTCTAAATAAACGGGTAGAGTAGTATTTTGAGCCATATAAGAAACGGAAATAAGGGTGAATAAACTTACAATGGCAGTTTTCTTTAACATAAAAGCCTTTTTTTTGGTTGGTAACAAAAATAGCAAAAATATTTATTATCTCAAATTGAGAAAATGAAAATTTAATCAAAATGGTTATTAATAACCAAGCTGTTATTAAAAAATACAAATTTATAAGAATATTGGAGCCTAAATAAAAAGACATCATTCCAAATAGTATTGAAACAATGTCTGAATATATAATAATAGAATCTTTTAATCAATCGGGAATTTGCTTATTGAAACTAATTCCACCCCTTAATTGCCCCGCCTTTGAAAATTTCTTCTGCTTTTTTCACGACTTCATCAGATTCATAAGCTTTCACAAAGTTTTTTACATTTTCGGAATTTTGATTATCATGTCTTGCAACGATAACATTGACATAAGGAGAATCTTTATCTTCTTTAAAAATCCCCTGTTTGTCGGCATCTAACCCCGCTTGTGCTGCAAAATTATTATTGATGACAGCGATTACCACTTCTTTATCATCTAAAACTCTGGGTAACTGAGGGGCTTCAATTTCAAGGATTTTCAGTTGTTTCGGGTTGTCAACAATATCTGTAACTTTTGGTAATAAACCGATCCCGTCTTTTAATTTTAATAGTCCGTTTTTCTGTAGAAGGAGTAAAGAACGTCCGCCATTTGTTGGGTCATTTGGAATGACAATAGTGCTTCCGTTTTGAAGTTCATTAATATTTTTAATCTTTTTAGAATAGGCCACAATAGGATACACAAAAGTATTTCCGACAACTGCCAGTTTGTAACCTCTTTGTTTTGACTGCTCATTTAAATAAGGAATGTGTTGAAAAGCATTAGCATCAATATCTCCATTATTCAAAGCCTCATTTGGTACTACATAATCATTAAAAGAAACCAGTTCCACTTCAAGATTATACTTTTCTTTTGCCACTTTTTTAGCAGTTTCTGCAATTTCTTGTTCAGGACCGGAGGTTATACCCACTTTGATGTAATTGGGATCGTCTTTTTTCGGCGAACTACATGCTGCAAATAACAATAAGCCGGCTGTTACTAGACTTAAAATCTTTATTTTTTTCATTATAAATTATTTTCTTTTTTATTTTAATGGTAAAAAAGCAAAATCACAAACGACAGAAATTGTCTGATAATTTTAAATCCTTTTGTGATATTCGCTCTTTCACCCTGGTGACAAAGATTTTCAAAGTCACCACACTATTTCAAATACACATTTTCTAAACTTAACGATGGTCAAATCTTTTTGCCAATTTATCTCCCGAAAACTGAATGATAAATACAATTGAAACCAGTAACCCTAATACAAGATTCATTATCACTGCGTCATAACCGATATATCCGTATTGGTACCCGATTTGTCCTAAACCACCGGCTCCGACTGCTCCACCCATTGCAGAATACCCGACTAAAGTGATTAACGTAATCGTAGCGTTATTAATCAATGAAGGAAGAGCTTCCGGCAACAAAACTTTTCGGATAATCTGAAATGGGCTTGCTCCCAAAGCTCTTGCCGTTTCGATCAAACCGTGAGGAACTTCCAACAAACTGTTTTCAACCAATCTCGCAATGAAGGGAGCTGCTCCGATACTTAACGGAACTAGAGCTGCATTCATTCCGATGGATGTACCAACCAAGCTTCTTGTAAAAGGAATCATCCAGACAATCAAAATAATGAAAGGGATAGAGCGGAAAATATTAACCAAAACGGATAAAATCTTATTATAAATTGCATTTTCCAACAGCTGTCCTTTTTTTGTGAAAAATAACAGAATCCCAACAGGCAAACCTAAAACAAATCCAAAAAATCCCGATACGAATGTCATATAAACTGTCTCCCAAACTCCTTTTGATAAAAGAGAAATCACTGTATCACTAAGCATACCCTCTTACCGTATTTTGAATTTTATTCTGGTTGAAATAATAGATGGCTCGCTGGTTTTCCTCTTCTTCACCCTGAAGTTGCAATAATAATTTTCCAAAGTTGGAATCGCCGAGATATTCTACGTCTGCCTTCAAAAGTTTGTAAGGAATTTTACACTTATCGTATACTATTGAAAGCAATTCTTCAACAGATATTTGCTCATTAAGTTCAACCTCTACAAGTGGAAATAATCCGTCTTGTGGCTCTTTTTGTAGTTTTTTATTCAGTTCTTGTGGTATAGTCATAACACCAGAGTTTAAAAATTGTTTGATAATAGGATTTTCTTTGTTGGAGATAATCTCGCTTAAAGTTCCTTTGGCTAGTAGTTTTCCTTTGTCAATCACTGCAACGTGATTACAAACAGTTTTGATAACTTCCATTTCGTGGGTGATTAATAAAATTGTAATACCCAATCTTCGATTAATATCCCTCAATAATTGTAAAATAGACTGTGTAGTCGAAGGATCGAGCGCGCTTGTCGCTTCATCACAGAGTAGGAGATAAGGATCATTTGCTAAAGCCCTTGCGATTGCAACTCTTTGCTTTTGACCACCCGAAAGACTTTTAGGATAATCGTTTGTTTTGTCTTTGAGCCCTACAATATTCAACAGTTCGTTGACTTTTCTGTTGATTTCAGTTGTATTGACATTATCCAGTTCCAAGGGAAGCGCAATATTTTCAAAAACTGTCCTTGAGGAAAGTAGATTAAAATGCTGGAAAATCATTCCAATTTTTTTTCTTTCGTTGGCTAGTTGTTTGGAGCTTAATTTCGTAAAGTCTTTCCCGTTAATGATAATTTCACCATTATCAGGTTTTTCAAGAAGATTTACTGTTCGGATTAATGTGCTTTTTCCGGCACCTGAAAATCCGATGATTCCGACAATATCGCCTTGCTCAACATTTAGGCTTACATTATCCAGAGCTTTAAAAGACTGTTTTTTTTGATGGAAAGTCTTTGAAATATTCTTTATCTCTATCATTTTTGATGGTATTCTTATAAATAAAAAGGCTCTACAACGTGGTAAAGCCTTTAGAAATATGTCATATAAAAGTAAGGTCAACCACAGCAATATTGCAATTTCGGCATACAGCAATATATCATCATTGTATTGATGGTATGTTTGCTTATTAATTGAATATTAAATTCCGCTTTCATTTTTTTATGTCCTGATTATGGTGGCAAATATAGGACATAAATTTTTATTAGTCCACTAAAAAAGTAGACTTTTTGAAAATAATTTTTGTTTTTATAATTAATGTATTGATTTTAAATAATTTATGTTTTTTTAGAATTAATAGCTAGATGGTGATATTTAATCTTTAGTCTTTAGCGAAAATGTCCCAAATATCATTTATTAAATTAGCTAAATGTCCGGCATTCCAGTCTTTATTTAAAGATCCTGGTGGTTATAATTCGTCGAATCATTCCCTTGATGACACTTGATGACAAAAAAGATTAAACAACATGAAGGCTATGATAAAAAATAGAATTATTTCCGAAGTTATCATAGGTCATTACTCAATTTTTTAAAAGGTCTTATTTTTAAATCATTAATTAAAAAATTAAAATAATGGAAAGAACAGAAGTAGTTTTAGCAAACGTAAGGGGAGAAGTGCAGCTTTTCTCAGACAATAACAAAGCCGGAAAAATGGATATCTCGGTAATCGGGAAGAAACTAACTGTTTACCATACAGAAGTTGACGAAATATATGCAGGAAAAGGTTTCGCAAAATTATTATTAGAAAAACTGGTTTCCTATGCAAGAGAAAACGATTTGAAAATTGTGCCGTTGTGCCCATACGTTTATGCGCAGTTCAAACGTCATCCGGAAGAGTATAATGATGTTTGGTTGAAAGAAGGGGAATAATTGAAAGACGAAGTAGCTGATAAACAAAGGAAAAAACAGGGAAAAAATGATGCTGTCATTCCGAACAAAACGAAGGGAAGAATCTGCTTTGTGGGATAAAAAGATTCTTCCCTTCGTTTTGTTCGGAATGGCAAACGAAGTGTCTCATTGCGAATGGAATGTTTTGGTTGAATGCTTATGAAAGAACATCAGCAATTTTAATGACATCAATGGATAACGCTCATATTATCAACCTTCAACTGACAAATGTCAACTAAATTAGCAAAATCCAGAAAAAATCCCGAATTTTGCCCCTCTTCTATAATTCCGAAAATTCATGAAACTTTGTATTGCCGAAAAACCCAGTGTTGCCAGAGATATCGCTAAAGTTTTGGGTGCTACCACGCCGAAACAAGGCTATATGGAAGGAAACGGCTATTGTGTGACATGGACTTTCGGACATCTTTGTACCCTGAAAGAACCGCATGATTACGGTCCTCAATACAAATCCTGGAATCTGTTTTTGTTGCCTATTATTCCAAATAACTTCGGAATCAAGTTAATTCCTAACAAAGGTGTTGAAAATCAGTTCAAAGTTATTGAAAAACTGGTCGGCGAATGCGATGAAGTCATAAACTGTGGGGATGCAGGGCAGGAAGGAGAGCTGATTCAACGGTGGGTTTTACAGAAGGCAAAATGCAACAAACCCATTCAGCGGTTATGGATTTCGTCGCTTACGGAAGAAGCTATTAAAGAAGGTTTTGCAAGCTTAAAACCTGCCGAAGATTACAAAAATCTTTATCTCGCAGGAAATGCAAGAGCGATAGGAGACTGGCTGTTGGGAATCAATGCAACCCGACTTTTTACAAAAAAGTTTGGTGGAAATAAAGCGGTTTTATCAATCGGAAGAGTTCAGACTCCAACGTTGGCGATGCTGGTTCAGCGTCAGAAAGAGATTGATGCTTTTACCACTGAGGAATACTGGGAGCTGAAAACTAAATATCGTGACGTTATTTTCAACGCAGCGATTGATCGTTTAAAAACATTAGAACGTGCTGAAAAAGGACTGGAATATTTGAAACAAAATCCTTTTGAAATCGTTTCTTTTGAAATTAAAGAAGGAAAAGAAAAAAATCCGAGACTGTTTGATTTGACCGGTCTTCAGGTAGAAGCCAATAAAAAATATGGGTATTCTGCAGACAATACTTTAAAATATATTCAGAGTCTTTACGAGAAAAAACATGTAACTTATCCGCGTGTTGATACAACCTATCTATCTGAAAGTCTTTATCCTAAAATAGAAGGTATTCTTCGAAAAATGTATTTTTATCAGGAGTTGGCTGCACCTTTATTACAAGCCCCGATTCCAAAGTCAAAAGCTGTTTTTGATGATGCAAAAGTGACTGATCACCATGCAATTATTCCCACCGAAATTCCGCCTTCACAAAATTTAACAAGAGAAGAAAAGCTGATTTATGATTTAATTGCAAAACGCTTCATTGCTGTTTTTTATCCTGAATGTAAAATTTCAAACACATTGGTTGAAGGACAGGTTGGCACAATTCCTTTTAAAACAAGCGGAAGACAGGTTCTTGAGCCGGGCTGGAGAGCCGTTTATGCAAAAGATGCCAAAGAAGAACCGTCTGACAAGGAAAAAGAAAAGGAAGAAGAACAAACTATTCCTGAATTTAAGGTTGGAGAAACAGGTCCGCATGACCCGATGATTCATCAGGGGAAAACTTCACCGCCAAAACCTTACACGGAGGCAACGCTTTTGAGAGCAATGGAAACCGCAGGAAAGCAAGTGGAGGACGAAGAGCTTCGGGAGTTGTTGAAGAACAATGGAATCGGAAGACCTTCAACTCGTGCAAACATCATTGAAACACTTTTCAAACGAAAATACATTGAAAAGAAAAGAAAGAATCTGATTGCCACCCAAACCGGAATTCAATTAATTGATACAATTGAAGATGAGCTGCTGAAAAGCCCTGAGTTGACGGGTGAATGGGAATTGAAGCTCCGTAAAATTGAAAGTGGCGAGTATGAAGCCAATCAGTTTAAAGAAGAGTTGATTCAGATGGTGACAGAATTGACCAAAAAAGTAATTGACGGAAAAGCAAAAGTCTTTACTTTGGAAGAAGAAAAACCGGAGGTTAAGGAGAAGAAAAAGCGGGAACCTGCAATAAAAAAAGAGCTTCAATCCTGGGAAGAGACCAAATGTCCGAAATGTAAAGGATATCATCTGATGAAAGGAAAAACAGCTGTCGGTTGTTCGGATTTTAAAAATTGCGGTTTTAAGATTACTTTTGAAATTTTTGGGAAAAAGATTTCGGATAAACAGTTAATGGATCTAATGTTGAAAGGTAAAACGTCAAAATTAAAAGGATTTAATACTCACCCTGATGGTTTGACGGAAGGTGTCTTGTCAGTAGATGAAAACTTCCAGGTTTTTTTAAATTAATTGACATAATAAAGAGTCCTCGATTTTGCTCAGCATAATAGGGTAAATGCTCTCATGTAAAAAATAGCACCATTGTTATGCTGAGCGCAATTGAAATGTGTAATCAACTTTCATTATCTTTACAATTCAAATAACAACCAATGACACCCGAGAAAAAGCAACTCCTCACAGACAGTTTCAATCGTTCAGAAACTTTAAAATTCTATAAAGCGGAATTATTAGAGGTTGATACCGGTTTCATTTCCATGAAAATTCCGAAAATGGAATTGATGACCAGAAAAGCAGGAATGTTCAATGGTGCAATGATTGCATCTTTAGTAGATGTTTCTTCGGGCTATGCTGCAGTAAGCCATTATGAAGAAGATTGCTATGTGGTAACCGTTGAATTGAAGGTTAATTATCTGCGACCTGCAATCGGGGATGCTTTGATATCAAAATCTTATGTGATAAAAGGCGGTGCAAAAATCAGTGTTATCAGGACGGAAATCTATACTGTTAATGAAAATGGCGAATCAGAAAGCCATGTTGCCACTTCGTTGGTTACGATGATGAAGATAAAATAAAAGCGACAAATTCTGCTCCTTTTCAATTTTTAAAACAAATAAGCCTGTAATTTAAATTTATTGTTTTAAAATTTTCATGTTATGATATGAAAAAATTTTGATCAAATGGAATGGCTTTTGCAAAGTAAGTGTTATAAACATTAAAAAATAAAGATTATGAACTTAATTATCCGATTACTCGTGACTGCAATAGTTGCGTTTCTTTTGACTAAAATATTACCGGGAGTACATTTCGAAGGTTTTGCAACAGCAATTATTTTTGCCATTGTTTTGGGGGTTTTAAACCTGATTGTTAAACCTATTTTAAGTCTTTTCGGGTTACCGCTTACTATCATTACTTTAGGATTGTTTGCTTTGGTAATCAATGCGGCGATTATTCTTATTGCTGATTATTTTATTGACGGGATGGTTGTAGATGGTTTTTGGTGGGCATTTATTTTCAGTATTCTGCTTTCCGTTATTACTTCTCTGGCGAATTCTATGTTTTCAGATGGAGATTAGTTTTAAATAAAATGCATAACAAATTATAAAAGTCTGTCAGTAAATTATTGGCAGACTTTTTTATTGCTGATTTTAATACCGTTTTTTAGCTATTTAGCTTTGCCTAAAGCAAAAAAACTAAATGTTAATTTTTTCGTTCAATTTTATTTTAAATATTAACTTTGGCAATCTTTGAATTAAATAAGAATTTATGAAACTTAAGTACAGTCTGCTGGCTTTGGCAGCTCCGCTTTTAATGAATGCACAACAATTAATGACGCCTGAGATTCTTTGGACTTTGAAAAAAGTTGGAGTACAGGCTGTTTCACCGGATCAATCTTCGCTTATCTATAAAATAGGGCAGGTTGATCTAAAAACAGAAAAAACAAAAAGTGAGAACTATTTCTTAAATGTTCTTAATAATCAGTCTACCAAAATAGACTTTGGTAAAAAGACAATTATTCAGTGGGATAAAAATGGAATTTATGCTCAGGAAGATGACAAAATCTTCCTTTCAAAAGACAATGGAAATACATGGGCTGAATTTTATACAATCGGTGATGCAGAGAATATTGTAATTTCTCCTGATGGTAAAAAAATTGCTTTCAGCAAGCAGGTTTTAGTAGAAAAAGTAATGGGGAAAGATAAATTTGCTGATACACCAAAAACGACTGCTCAGGTTTATACAGATCTGAACCACAGGCATTGGGATTACTTTAATGAAGGAAAATATAACCATGTTTTTGTGGTAAATACTTCTTCAAATGTTGATTCTGCTAAAGATTTATTGGAAGGTAAAACTTGGGATTCTCCTCAAAGGCCTTTCGGTGGAGCTGAAGATTTCATCTGGAGCCCGGATTCTACACAACTTTTATATGTTACAAAACCCAAAAGCGGTAAAGAATATTCTACGAGCACAAATACAGATATTTTTGCATATGATTTAGCTTCAGGAACTACAAAAAACTTAACTGAAACTAATAAAGGATACGATGTAAACCCAAAATTCAGTCCGGATGGAAAATCTTTAATCTGGCAAAGTATGGCTAGAGATGGGTATGAAGCAGATAAAAATGATGTAAAAATCATGGATTGGAAATCAGGAAAAACTTCAAATCTCACAGGAGCTTGGGATGAAAGCATTTCAGGAGATGTTTTTTGGAGCGGAGATTCTAAAACTATTTATTTTACAGCAGCTTTTAAAGGAACGAAACAATTATTTTCTTTAGATCCTAAAAATGCTAAAGTTCAGCAAATTACAAAAGGTGATTTTGATGTAAATGAAATTTTTGCAGATCAAAAAAATACACTTTTAGTAGGGAGAACAGACGTAAATCATGCAACAGATATTTTCTCTGTAAACATCAAAAACGGAGAAATGAAGCAGATTACTGAACCCAATAAAGAGGTTTATGCAAAATTGGCTCAGGGAAAATCTGAACTTAAAATGGTAAAAACCTCAGACGGAAAAGAAATGGGAGTATGGTTCCATTATCCGCCAAATTTTGATCCGAATAAAAAATATCCGACTTTGGTATATTGTCAGGGAGGCCCACAATCTGCATTGACTCAATTCTTTAGTACAAGATGGAATTTTGCTTTGATGGCAGCAAACGGATACATTGTTGTAGCGCCAAACCGTCGCGGGATGCCGGGCTGGGGTACAAAATGGAATGAAGAAATCTCAAGAGATTGGGGTGGGCAACCGATGAGAGATTATCTGGCTGCAACAGATTATGCTAAAACTTTACCATACGTTGATGGTGAGAGAGTAGCAGCTGTTGGGGCAAGTTATGGAGGGTACAGTGTATTTATGCTGGCTGGAATTCATGAAAACAGATTCAAAACTTTCATTGCTCACGACGGACTATTTGATATGAAATCCTGGTATCTGACCACGGAAGAACTTTGGTTTGCCAACTGGGATTTAGGTTCTCCTTGGGAAAAACCGCTTCCAAAAGCTTACACAGAATTTAATCCAAGTAATTTTGTTGAAAAATGGAATAAACCAATTATGATCGTTCAGGGTGGAATTGATTTCAGAGTTCCTTACGAACAAGGTCAGGAGGCTTTTCAGGCTGCAAAACTGAGAGGTTTGAAATCTAAATTGGTTTATTTCCCGAACGAAAATCACTGGGTTCTTCATCCTCAAAACGGTTTAGTTTGGCAGAGAGAATTCTTTGATTGGTTGAAGGAAACGCTTTAAAATCTCATTTCTTTGCAAGGCGATGAAAATTCCAGAATAATTTTTGAAGGGATGATGGTATTAAACAGTTACTAATTTAGAACTACTTAAAATATCAGTACAAACGGGCTTTAGCCCGTTTTTTGTTTTCTAATGTTCCAAAGGCTTTAGCCAAAATTTATATATTTGAACTATGCAAGAACGTATTTTCTCTTTCCCTCCAATCATTGATGATAGCTCTAAAATTTTAATTTTAGGTTCGATTCCCGGTGTGAAATCTTTGGAAAAACAACAATATTATGCACATCCACAAAACAAATTCTGGAAAATTATCTTTGAATTATTTGATGAAGATTTTACGGAAAATTATGATGAAAGAATTAATATTTTACAAAAACATAATATTGCACTATGGGATGTTATTGATTCCTGTGAAAGAAAAGGCAGCCTTGATTCTGAGATTAAAAACGAAGAATCTAACCAGATTGCCGAGCTGTTGGAAGAACATCCGAATATTCAGGCAATATTTTGCAATGGAGGAAAATCTTATAAAAATTTACAGAAAATTTTAGGAAAGAACTTTAAAATTCCGGTTTATTTGATGCCGTCCACCAGCCCGCTGCATACTGTTTCTTTCGAAAAAAAAATTGAGGAATGGAAAAATATTCTAAATTTTATTAATTGAAGGTTTTAACCTGATAGGTTTTATGTAGTGAAATAAATTATGGTATGATATATGTAATATTTATTCTGAACATGAATGAATTTAACTAAAAAGTCATTAATTGGTTAAAATAGTTCAAAAATTAAATATTATGAAAAAGTTATTTATATCAACAATTTTATTAGTAGGTTTATCAATAAATGTTTCAGCGCAGAAACATCCTTCACCTCCTCCCCATCCTTCGAAAAGTGAACTGGTGAATATAAAATCACGTGAGCTGGATAAAAGATATAACGAGGAAAAGAAATTGATTTTGAATCATCCATTAGCCACTAAAAAGATGAAGAGAGACCAATTGAAGGCCTTAAACGAAAAATATCAAAGTCAGAAAAAATTACTTAAAAAAATGTAATACTGTGAATTTTTTTGGAAATATTAAAATTGAAATAGTTTAATTCTAAATATTCGGTTTTACAAGTTTTACAAATTAGAATAAAATTTATTGAAAGAGAATGCTTTTGTGTTCTCTTTTTTTATTGAAATAGTAAATAAAATAGGTTTATTATGCATTACGTCATGATTTTCCCAAAATACTATACATCCAATATTTTTCCTTAAATTCGCATTAAAATTTTTATACTAATGAACTACGATATTATTGTCATCGGAAGTGGTCCTGGTGGATATGTTACAGCTATTAGAGCGGCACAATTAGGTTTTAAAACTGCAATTATCGAGAAAGAAAATTTGGGGGGAATCTGCCTTAACTGGGGATGTATTCCAACTAAAGCTTTATTGAAGTCTGCTCAGGTATTTCATTATATCAATCACGCTGAAGATTATGGTTTGAATAAAGTGGAAGCTAGTTTTGAGTTTCCGAACGTAATCCAGAGAAGCCGTGGTGTTGCATCTAAAATGAGCAAAGGAATTGAATTCTTGATGAAAAAGAATAAAATCGATGTTATTTTAGGAACTGCAAAAGTACAAAAAGGTAAAAAAGTTTCTGTTACAGATAAAGACGGAAAAGTGACTGAATATACAGGAACTCATATCATTATCGCTACAGGGGCCCGTTCTAGGGAATTACCAAATTTACCTCAAGACGGTAAAAAAGTAATAGGATACAGACAGGCATTATCTCTTCCTGAACAGCCAAAATCTATGATTGTTGTAGGTTCCGGAGCTATCGGGGTAGAATTTGCCGATTTCTATAATACAATGGGTACTAAAGTAACTGTTGTTGAATTTATGCCAAACATTGTTCCTGTAGAAGACGAAGAAATTTCTAAACATTTAGAAAAATCTTTGAAAAAGACGGGGATTGAAATCATGACAAACGCTTCTGTAGAAAGCGTTGATACAAGCGGAGAAGGCGTAAAAGCTACTGTAAAAACTGCAAACGGAAATATCACTCTTGAAGCTGATATCTTATTATCTGCTGTTGGTATTGCTGCAAATATCGAGAACATTGGTCTTGAAGAGGTTGGAATCCAGACAGATAAAGGCAGAGTTTTGGTAAACGAATGGTACGAAACCTCAGTTCCTGGTTACTATGCTATCGGAGATATCATTCCAACTCAAGCTTTAGCACACGTTGCTTCTGCGGAAGGTATCACCTGTGTTGAAAAAATCAAAGGGATGCATGTTGAGAAAATTGACTATGGCAATATCCCAGGGTGTACTTACTGCCACCCGGAAGTTGCTTCTGTAGGTCTTACAGAAAAACAGGCAAAAGAAAAAGGATACGAAATCAAAGTTGGCAAATTCCCTCTTTCTGCGAGTGGAAAAGCTACTGCAAACGGAAATACAGATGGTTTCATCAAAGTTATTTTCGATGCTAAATATGGTGAGTGGTTAGGTTGCCACATGATTGGTGAAGGTGTTACAGACATGGTTGCAGAAGCTGTTGTAGCTAGAAAATTAGAGACTACAGGTCACGAAATCATCAAGTCTATCCATCCGCATCCGACTGTTTCTGAAGCTATTATGGAAGCAGCAGCAGCAGCTTACGGAGAAGTTATTCATATTTAATTATATAACTTATGTAAGCAATTAGAATATTAAGCATATTTTATTTAAATACAATAACCACGGCTTTTTAGTCGTGGTTTTTTATGGACAATCCTTAATTCAGGTAAAAATTTATTATGAAAAACAAATATGCTGTTTTAGCGCTTTCGATGGGAAGTAATGCGGGTTTAGCATTAAAAGCTCAGGACGACACACCGTTTGTATCTTGATGTAAAAAATGGAGGGCATGGTTTCCGTAAAAAAGAAACGTGGATTTTTAACGTTGGCTACAGTCAGATTTATGCAGGAATATTTATTAAAATAATTTTAAAATTTTCATATTTAGGAAAATTAACCTGATTTTCTCGCCCTGTTTTATTAATTTTATTCTATGAATTTTGAGAAAGTAGGGCTTGTTTTATCAGGAGGCGGTACCAAAGGTATTGCTCATGCAGGAGTATTAAAATTTTTGAATGAAAAAAATATTAATGTTGATATTTTATCATGTTGCAGCGCAGGTTCTATCGTCGGAGCTCTATACGCAGTGGGCAAAACTCCTGAAGAAATATTAGAATTCTTCAATTCGGTTTATTTTTTTAATTGGAAACATTTTACCTTCAATCAACCGGGATTGGTTTCTTCGGTAATTTTTAAAAATTATTTAAGACCCATTTTTAAGGATAAAAAAATTGGAGATTTAGATAAAGAAATAAAAATCGTCGCAACAGAACTTGTTTCCGGTACACAGAAAATCTTTGGCGAAGATTTTAAAGTAATGGACGCCGTTATTGCATCTTGTTCTATCCCCGGTATTACCACTCCCTATATTTTGGATGATGAAATGTACTGTGATGGTGGTGTTCTAAATAACTTTCCCGCAGATATTATTCGAGAAGACTGCGATAAGCTGATAGGTGTATTTGTTTCCCCGCCTCATGAAATTCAGATTAATGACTTAAAATCGATTAAAGCTATTGTTTCACGTTCTTACGATTTACTTTCATACAGAATTGAAAAAGTGAAATTTGATTACTGTGACTGGTTTATTTCTTCCCAACAGTTATCGAATTATGGAACTTTTGAAAGAGGCAAAGATAGATTGGAAGAGATTTTTAATATAGGCTATAATGCAGCTAAACAAAGCTACAATGAAAACAGCTTTTATGCACAGCTAAAACAATCAGGAACATAAAATAAACTCTCACCAATATGCGAGAGTTTTTTATTGTTAGTTTTTTACGATTTGCCCGTCCTGATTTACGATTGTTTTTCCATTTTGGTCGGTTACCATAAGCGTATAAGGAGCTTTTTTAGCAGATGCTGTAAGGTAATTTCTCCAAACCTGATACGTGTATCCATTGTTTGAAAATTCATAGTAATAATTACCTCCCGAGCCGTCCGGAATCAGTTCCCCATTCCCTATAATCATGCTTGGTTTTGCCGTAATTTTTGAATTGACTCCCCAGGATTGATATAAATAATTTCCGTTTGGCTGTAAATCAATTCTTACTTTAAACTTTTTAGTTTTGAAAATAAAAGACTTGGGAACTTTCTCTTTTTGATAATTTTCCGTATTGTTACTTACTTTGAAATTTGGATTTTCATTAAAGCTATTAGCATATACTAATGAAAATTGTGCAATACACAATGCACCTAATAGAGTTTTTTTGATCATTTTTTTAATGTTTATTCATTGATATTAAAATTTGATCAAATATAAAGCCATTTAAACCGAAGTATAATTTGCAAATGCTTCTTCTAAGCTGCCAAATCTCCCTTTGAATTCATCAATAGGGCAGTCTTGCAGGATATTTCCTTTGTGAATAAGGATGACGCGTGAACAAAGAGCTTCCACTTCCTGCATGATATGTGTAGAAAGCAAAACGGTTTTCTGTTGCCCGATTTCCTTTATAACATTCCTGATTTCGATGATTTGGTTAGGATCCAAACCATTTGTGGGCTCATCTAGGATCAGTAAATCCGGTTGATGAATGATTGCCTGAGCAAGACCAACTCTTTGTTTATAACCTTTAGATAGTTGCCCTATTTTTTTTGATTTTTCAGGAGTAATTCCAACTAATTCAATCACCTCGTCTACTCTTGAAGAAGGAATTTTATGAATGTTTGCAACGAACTGTAAGTATTCTTTTACATACATTTCAAGATATAAAGGATTATTTTCAGGCAAAAAACCTATTTTTTTCTTGCTTTCAATTTCATATCCGGAAATGTTTTTATCATTAAAAATTATCTCGCCTTCATCAATCTTCAAAGCACCGACAATAGACTTCATCAAAGTAGATTTTCCGGCTCCGTTCGGACCTAGAAGACCAATGATCTCGTTTTTGTCAATTAAAATATTAATAGAATTAAGTGCGGTTTGTTCACCAAATTTTTTGGTTAAATTGTTTATTTGAAGAGACATATTTTTTAACAATCTTTTTTACAAAAGTAAAATAAAAAACTCATTCGCTAGAATGAGTGTAGTTATATTTTAAAAAATTAAAATTATTTTCTTGCTTTTTTATCTTTACCGTTAGAGGCAGGTGCTACAGTAGAAGCCTGATTAGAGTAAGGTTTAGACTCGTTTATTTTATTGATCGTTGCAGGTTTGTCATATAAAGCAGATTTTCCTGTAGATTTCCCAAAGATTTTATCAATCTGTTTTTTGTTTAAAAATTGTGATTTTCCAACGTATTTTTTATTCTTATTAATGTACTGAATAAATTGTACGGTCGGCTGTCCGTAATTTTTCTCGTAATGAAGCTCAATAATATCATTGGGAAGCTCTAAAGTCGTATTCCCTATCGGGGGGTCAATGAAGCCATCCGAAATCAGCTTATACAGCCCTTCAACGTCTGCATTTAAATTTAAAAAAGAGAATGATCGAATGGTATTTAGATTACTGGTGTTTAGATCCTGGTAATTGATTGTGAATTTATCGTCTTTTTTATATAAACCAACGGAATTATCTTTACCAATTTCCACCAAAGTTTCGTTTTTTAACACTTTTATTTGTGAAAAAACAGAAATACCGAACATACAAGTAAATAGTAGAAGTATTTTTCTCATTTGACTGGATTTTAATGCCTTATAATTGGTGTACCTAAATTTAGGAATAAAAACGGTAAGAAACAATTTTTATTCTTGAAAGCAAAAGTAATACTTTTTTTTAATATCCCTAATTGAGCCGAAGTGGATAGTATGAAGGTCATTTAAATAGATGTTTAACTGGTAAGCCTTTATTGATTAGGGATTTATAAAGGTTTGCAGACTAAATGATATAAGGATATCTAGCTCTTTGAATTAATAATTATTTATTTCTAAAATATTAAAAGCCAATTGTTAACCTAATTTTTAGCTTAAAAAATAATTGCTTATTTAAAATAAATGTTAAATCTGCTCGTCAGGATTTAAGATACCAATATTTTTAGAAATGTATTAAATAATTTGAATTAATGATTTGAAAATTAGAGACTTCCTTTTAGTAGAGCCTGAAAACTTGTAAATTAAAAATTTTTTCATGTATGTATTTTAAAAAATTAAGGACACAAAGTTAACTAAAATAATTGGGTGAATTCAAATTTTCTCAGCTGAGAATAATCACTATCAACAGGGGAATCTTGTAAATTTACATAACTACCAAACTATTACCGTATGCAACAGACATTTGTCGATATTACTAGCATCCATGAGTTACAGTGGCTCAATCTGTAACTCCGGAACTAAAAGAATTGCAGATTGGTAAGGAAATTAGCTCCTTACTTTGAGAAAATAAAGAATGTAGAGAAAAATAAAAAAGCACCAAGAAAAAAATATTTATTCATAGAAAGCTTTGGAAATTATAAAATTTATAATTTCAAATATGATTAATTATTCACGAATAGAGTATTTATAGACATTTACAAACGAAATCCTTAATTATAGCGGATGCTTTGGCTTTTCATAACCGTAAATTTCATTCAGTTCATCAGAACACATAAATTTACAAATTAGTCATGCAAAGTTTTAATATAGACATCAGTCCCATTGCAGCAATATTATGTTAGCAGTCATTTTGTTCATCTGCATTATTGAAAAATGCGAGCATCCTCTCCTGCGCATCTTCACCGTGCATCCATTCTATCATCTCAAATGATTCTGCCGCTTCTTGCGCTGCTCTTTCACGCATGGGTGCTTCATACGCTGCAATGGCATTTTGCACATCTATAAAATCCTCATTAGTAAGGCATTCGCTTAGTTCAAGCGCATCAAGCATTGCCAGATTTACCCCTTCGCCGGAAGGTGCCATGATGTGGGCTGCGTCTCCAAGTAAGGTTATATTGGATTTTGCAATCCAGGATTGGTCTAAAGGAATGGAATATTGTGGTCGTACCAACATTGGCAAATCTACATTTTCGAATAGTTCAAACCATATGCTGCCCCATTCAACAAACTCTGTTTTGAACCACTTTATCAATTGTGTTCTGTCTGAAAAGTTGATTCCATTGTCTTTTGTCCAGGTTTCATCCCTTTTACTGCTGATGTAAAAATCTATACTGCCATCGCCTTTTGCCGAAATATGCAGATATTTTCCTCCGTTATGAACATATATTTTACCTCCTTGCAATAATTCATTTACACGAGGTGCTTTCGTTTTCGCATCGTCAACGTTTCCCTGCAGGATGGTAATTCCGGCATAGGAAGACTGAATTGACGTAACAAACGGGCGGATTTTAGAATTGCCGCCATCGGCTCCAATGACCAAATCTGCTAAGACAGTTTTGCCATCCTTAAATTTAATTTCCCATTGAGAACCAGCTGGTGTCATATTCACAAATTGACTGTCCCACAGTACTGTATCGGGTGCAAGAGAATTCAATAAAAGGTCACGCAAATCACTTCTGTCGATTTCCGGTCTGGCATCAGGGCTGTCAAAATCAATTTCAGAAAACGCTTTTTCGTGTTCATCGAAAATGATATAGCCCATTTTATCAAGCACTCGCCCTTTTTCCGCACCTGGTCTATACGTGCTTTTAAAAGCATCGAGTAAATTTGCCGTTTTAAGGGCTTTTAGTCCCGAATTTTCGTGCAGGTCAAGGGTTGCACCCTGCGTCCGCACATTTCTGTTCAAATCTCTTTCATAAACTTTTACGTCAATTTCTTTCTGTTGAAGCAGCCGGGCTAATGTCAGCCCGCCGGGACCACCACCGATAATGGCAACTTTCTTATTTTGTAATAACATAATTTTGCATTTTAAATTTCAATGCAAAATTATTTAAGAGAGAATGTTGATAATAGTACAAATCGGTCATTTTTATGTTTGAATAATTCTTTCGGCACAACACCCGAAAATTTCTTGACCTGCTTAATGAAATGATTTTGGTCTGCAAAATCAAGTTCCGGAAAGAGTTTTCCTTTTGCAATATGTTCCAGCGATGTCCTGAACCGCAAAATGTTGCAATATACCTTTAATGAAAGTCCGAACTGCTGATTGAAATAACGATTGATTTGCCTGCTGCTCCAAAATACTTTTTCAGAAAGTTCCTTTACGGTTATTTCGCCTTTTGAAGCATACAGGAGTTCAAACAATTTTTGTTTCCTGCTATCCATTTCTTTTGGTATAAGAGATTGAATTTTTCGGGATGCTTTTTTGCAAAATGTTTCAAAATCATTCAGATCATTAGCATTGAAGTCCCAAAAATCATTTGGCAAGATTTTTCCTGTGTCTAGCATGCTTGCAATGGAATGTTCAAAAATATATTCTGCTGCCAGCGGTTTAAAACCGACAGCAAACATTAAACTTTTGGGTGCAATGATAGCTTCATCAGGTTGTGTAGCAATGCCTAATAAGGAAATCTTAAAAGGTTCTGAAGGAGACTGTGATAAAATCAAATCAATTCTTCCATCTGGTAATGCAATAGCTTCTTTATTGCTGTCCGATTGATTTTGAAAAAACCAAAGATCTTCTACAAAATCAACAAGTGATTTGTCTGGTTTAACAAATTTGTAATGTAGATCACTGTCCATTGTTCCTGTTAATATAAGGTTAGTCTATAATGGTTTTCAAAATCTTTTTTGGCTCATAAAAATCTTCCAAACATATAATTTCTCAAATTTAATGTCAGGAAAGCCAGATTTATTAAAATTACTGATTTTTTGAAGTCTTCTTTTTATGATGTTAAAAGAAGCAATAAAATGGATGATGCTTTTGAAAAATAGTTTAATAATTGTATGAATGTAATTATGCATATTAATAAAAACAGGCTCAGATTATAAAATCTAAGCCTAAACTTTTAAATTCTGTCTTGGCAAAATTATTCGATTTTTTCAGGCTCCTTTATCTTGATGTATGTGAATGTACCCAGATCTTTATAAGTCATTATTCTTTTTTCACTATCAAAATAATCAATTCGAAATTTAATGGGAATGATTGTGGTCGTAAGTGTGAGTTCAGTATTGTCATTAGAAAAATGCCACTTACCATTGTGAACTTCAGAGCCGTTGACACTCTCAAATGTTCTGTCATCTTTGAATATTTGATAAACCTGGTCAGTTTTAAAATAAGATCTAATGTCCTTTTCTTTACCGTTTTTCACCCATTTTACGAGTTGCCATTTGCCCAATAATTCCTGCGCAGTCTGTGCTATTGCAGATTGACAAAAGAGCACAAAAAATGTTAGAATCAAAATTGTTTTTAATTTTTTCATAAACATAATTTAATATTAATTATTGCTTACAATTAGGAGTGGCAGTCATTACATCTAACGACATATTCATAGCTTGTTTTGATAATTTTTTAGCTTCCGAAATATCAGATTCTTTGGTGGCTTTTTTACCAAAAGTAACCGCATTTAAAGCATAATTTTTTGCTATCTGACAGTTACAAATGAGTGCATAAGCAGAAGCTTGTTCCGATTCTTCAACTGCTTTTTTTAAAAGAACCGTCATTTCATCCTGATCAGAAGTTTTGTAAGCTTTTTTATAAGTTTCAAAAGCCATCTCTGAATAGGTGACTGACATGTTACAATTGCTTGATTGAGCTTTCACAACAAAAGTAACTGAAAAAAATAATAGAGTTAAAATAGTAGGTCTCATTCTATTCATATATTAATGTGTGATTTAAAACTTATAAATATTAAAGTAATCTTAAGTACAGACAAAGATAATCCTAAGATGTTTGAACGAAAAGATTAAAGTTTATTTTATATCTAGTGAAGATAATAATTTCTTTTTTACCATAAGCACTAAAATTGTTTGGTGCATTAAAATATATTATCACTGTCACTCAAAATTTGAATTAAATAAACAAAATGAACCGGTATTTCATCAATTATTCTTAAAAAATGTAATTCCTGTTTATTGGTTGATAATTATGTGATTATAGAGAGGTGATGATCTTTACTCTACAATTTTACAAGTATCACAGCAGTTCCTCCGCTTCTCGCCAAAGAAATGGGTAAAACAGTGTCAGAATTAACTTCCATTTCGAGAATTTCTACCGGATAAGGATTTTTTTCGAAATCGGCATCTTTTCCGTCTTTGAAGATTTTCGCTTTGTATTTTACATTTTTATTTAAAAAATTTAACGGGACATTTAATTGTCGCGAGTCGGCATTGGTAATACTTCCCAGATACCAGTTTTCTGAATCCTTATCTTTTCTTGCAATCGTTACATATTCTCCTATTTTCGCATTCGGAACTACAGTTTTACTCCAGTTTACAGGACATGAAGTAATGAATTCAAAGGCAGGATTATTTTCATAATTCTCAATCATATCCGAAGCCATTTGTAGCGGGCTGTACATAATCACTGATAAAGCCAGCTGTTTTGCCAAAGTGGTATGAACTTTAGTATCCGGAAGTGCCGTATTGGTAAAATTAAAAGTTCCGGGCGTAAAATCAATCGGACCCGCCAGTCCTCTTGTAAAAGGAATAATGGTGGTATGCTCTGCAGGATTTCCTCCGTCTTTTGACCATGCATCCCACTCCTGACCGCGAACGCCTTCCTGTGTCATCAGGTTTGGAAAAGTACGCTGTAAGCCGCTGGGCATTACAGGCTCATGATTATCAATCATTATTTTATATTGGGCGGCTGTTTCAATAACTTTGCGATAGTGCCTTACTCCATATTGACCGCTGTGCTGTTCTTTTCCATCCAAAAGACCGCCCACATATCCTGTTTTAACGGTGGTAACACCATATTTACGGTAAAGTTTAAAGGCATCTTTCAGCTGACTTTCATATTTCAATGTGTTTCCTCCGGTTTCATGATGGCCGATGAGTTCTACGTTTTTCTGTTTTGCGTAATCTGTAATTTTTTTAATATCAAAATCAGGATAAGGTTTGTCAAATTCAAAAGACTTCCAATCTTCCCAACCTATATTCCAGCCTTCTACAAGTACTCCGGCAAATTTATGCGAAGCTGCAAAATCAATATAGCGAAGTACATTTTCTGTCTTTGCTCCATGATTCGGACCTGGTTCCCAAGTGTATTTTTTCATATGCATTCCCCACCAGATCCCGATATAACGTCCCGGTTTTATCCATGAAGCATCTTTTATGGTATTTGGATCATTAAGGTTCAGCATTAATCTTGAAAGGAGCAGATCTCCGGCACTATCGGCAATAATCAATGTTCTCCAGGGAGTCTGGAAAGGCGTTTTGGTAAATACTTTTTCTCCTGTAGACCATGGAGTAAGATATACTTTCAGGTGGGAAGATTTTTTGTCGGGATAAACATTCATGGCGGCATAATCGGTAAGATTGGCTTCGTGAAGTGCTAAAAACTGACCTGACTTGGTTTCTATTGTAACCGGAGTGGAGATCGTGTCTTTTTTTGAAAGCGGTTCCTTTTTGAAGAGGCCTTCATAAAATTCGGTTTGATAAGGAATGGACCAGGCTTGATGATCTTCAGGGAAATTAAATTCTGTCAGCTCATCCATAATAACAATATCTTTCATGTTTTTCTGCTCCGGAAATTCATAGCGAAAACCGAATCCATCATTAAAAACCTTAATATTTACTATAAATTTTCTTTTAAGATTTGTTTTTTCCTGAACATAAACTAACATTTGATGGTATTGGTTTCGTATTTGTGTCTCTTCTCCCCAAATGGGTTGCCAGGTGTCGTCAGCTTCAGCATATTTTACCTCTTTTATCTCAATATTTTTATGAATTTCACTGTTTTTTAGCTTTAAACCTAGTAAAGAAGGGGCAAGAACCAATTTCCCGTTTTTTGAAACCTGGTAGTATAATCCGGTTTCTGAAATTCCTATTTCAAAATTCAGTTTTGCATCCGGAGATTTTACAGAATAGTTTTTGGGGTTTTGTGAAAATACATTTGCTGTACCCAAAAGCAGCAAAAAAACGCTTAAAAATCGTATGATAAATTTCTTCATTCTTTATTATTTTACAAATACGGCATAGCCTTTTTCCATTAAGATATTTCCTTCGCTGGTGCTGAAAGTCTTTTGACCATCATTAAGGTAATCTTTAAAACTTCCGGAAGGAACATCCTGAGTCCATTTGAAATTGACGGCGACATTATTGAAATTCAGCATAATTAAAACTTCATTTTCTCCTTTTTTTCTGGAATACACAAAAACATTTTCTTTATTAGTAGGGTAGATTTTTAAGGTACCACGACCAGCACCGTCTTCCAACGCAGGTTGGGTTCTTTTCAAGAGGGTCAGTTTTTTGAAAAGGTTCATATAGATTTTATTGGCGGGCTCCCACTGTACCGGGTCAGGATTAAAAAGGCTCATCGTTTTATTCATTCCGATTTCCTGTCCGTTATAAATAAGGGGCATATCGTAAATCGTAAAATATAAAACGGATAATGGCAGAACATTGGCGCCATATCTTCCGAATTCGGTTCCGTTGTGGGAATTGAGATCATGATTGGTGAGATAAACCATTCTTCCTTTTCCTGAATATGCCGGATTATTATAAAGTTCCTTACAAGCCTGAATCAGTCCGGAAGTATTACTTCCCGTCCCAAAATCATTAAGTTTATTATTAAATTCCCAAGCATAGTCATAATCAAAAACAGCCATATAAGAAGGATTATCACCTTCCGAAAGCCATGTTATTTTTTTTATGCTGTTGACCTGTGGAATAGCTTGTTGCCAGAAATCAAGAGGAACAAAAGTTGCTGCATCACAACGATAGCCGTCAATATTATAATTCTGCACCCAATATTTCATGGCGTCGATCATCGCAGTGCGGAGATTGGGATTGTTGTAATTAAGCTGTGCAACATCATTCCATCCGTTTGGGGAATATGGTTGCTGTCCGTTTTGCGAAGCATAATAATCAAGATGAGCTGTAACCCACGGATGATCCCATGCTGTATGATTGGCTACCCAATCCATCCAGATTTCAATATGAAGACTGTGGGCTGTTTCAATTAAAGATTTAAAATCATTTTCAGTACCCAATTCAGGATTAATGGCTTTGTAATCGCGTATTGAATAAGGGCTACCGAGACTTCCTTCACGATTCTGCACACCAATTGGATGAATCGGCATTAACCAGATAATATCTACACCAAGATCTCTTAAACGTTGTAAATCTTTTTTAACACCGTTAAATCCTTCAGAAGAATAATTCCTGACATTGATTTCATAGATGACCTTATTGTGAGCAGTAACGGGAGAAACTTCGCTGTTGGAAATTTCCTGAATATTGTCATTGTCATCATTACAGCTTGACAAATTAAAGGTCAGCAAAAATGACAGAACAAAGAGTTTAATTATATTGAATGGTCTCATCAGATTTTTTAATTTATTGTTTCACAATCGCATAATGACCGGTAAGATCATTGTAATAAATGTTATAATTTCCGGCATTTTGAATGGTAGCACCAGGTCCGTCGAAAATTGCTTTTCCGTACGGAATTTCGGTATCATTTCCTCCCCAATTGTTTGCCCAATCGTGATTACCACGGAATTTGCAGGCTGTGGATGAGGTAAAATCATAATTAATTCTCCATTGGTGCGGATCAAAAGCAGATTGGGTCATCATAGGCTCATTATCCCAATTGCAAAAACCGCCGATGGGGCCCATCTGATTATAAACAGTGGGATTTGTAATGCCCGCATCAGTGATTTCCCAAGTCATATCCTGGGTATTGATTGTAATCGTATGATAACCGGCTGTTACATAAAAAGCTCCCAAATCCCCCTGTTCCAGAACACCACCGTTCCCTGCACAGTACATATGGTCATAGCTTCCGAGAAATTCTTCGGAGCAGAATTTGAAATAGGTTGCAGAAGGAAAGTAGCCTGTATAGGTGTAAACTCCATCCTGATAATTGTTAGAATTACGGAACATGATATAATTTTTGCTGGTATTATCCCAACCGTTCATGTCGCCTATGATGTACACATTTTTCGCAACAGGATCTATAGTATAATATGAGGTGAGTGTAAGGTTCAGAGGCTCAGAGAAAGATTCTCCCTTTGAAGAAGTTGCTTTAATTCTGATGCTTATGTTTTGAGGGGTAGCTGTTTCTTCACCTGTAACCTCATCCAGAATTGATTTAAGCTTTACAGTAAAAAAATCTGTATAAACTTCTTTCGTAGTGAGCATGGTTTGGGCTTTTGTAAAATTGTTTTCCGTAAGATCTACCTGCACTTCGTAGCTGGTATCATCTGTATAGATGTAATTTCCGTTGTCGTAGTTATATCTTGCTTTCGTCCAGCTGAGACGGAAAACCAATGGATCTTCACCAGCTGTCGGTTTGGTTAGCTTCCAGTCTGTTTTAGAAAGGGTATTGATCGATGGAGGAGTTACTTTGATCCCGGTATCATCAGTATCATATTCCGGGGCACAGGCTGCGAAACATGCCAATACATATATGAATAATAAGAATTTTAGATTTTTCATGGTGCAAATTATTGTTGAAGAATAGTATAATGTCCCGTTAAGTCATTAAAATAAATTTTGTACGTACCGGTAACCGAAACATTCGCTCCGGGTCCGTCAAAAACACCTTTTCCGTATGGATAATCAGCAGCTCCGCCTCCCCAGTTGATTGCCCAATCGTGGTTAGCTCTGAATTTACAGGCTGTGGAAACTCCGAAAGTGAAAGTTCCGCTCCATTGATGTCCGTCATAAGGTGACTTTGCCATTGGAGGTTCATTATCCCAGTTACAAAATCCTCCGATTGGTCCTATAGTATTATAAAAAACAGAGGTATTGTTTCCGGTATAATCTTCGATAGTATAAGTCAGGGTTTCAATATTGATCGTAATGGTAACATATCTTTCAGTCTGATTATAAAACGAGCCGTCTGTTTTGTCTTCATAGGTCATCGTGGTATCGTCTTTTCTGCAATAGGCTTTATAGGTTCCTAAAGATTCCTGCGGAATGAATTTAAAGTACGTGTTCCCCGCAATTCTTCCTGTATAAGTATACGTTTTATCATTCGGATCATTGGAGTTTCTGTACATGAGGTATTCTGTACTGGTATTGTTCCAGCCATTCATATCTCCCAAAAGATAAACTGCTTGTATTTCTTCTAAAGGCTTATAAGGAGTAATTGACAGTTTCAGTATATTGGTAGAAGGTATAGATCGATTTTGTCCGTAATTGGTCATAATTCTTATTTCCACAACATTTTCCTGATCAGGAGCTGCATTTAATTTAGTCAGCAAAACAGTGTTAATATCCTTTACAAAAAGATCTGCAGAAAGCCCGTTAGTAGAAGCTAAAGTGGCAGGATTTGCAAAATTATTTCCTTCTTTATCCATTTGAATAATATAATTAACAGGCCCACCTGGTTCGGGATGTGAAGCGCTGCTCAGCATAAATTGAGTCTGTGTCCAGGTAACGGTCAGTAATAAAGGATTCGTATTGGTTGCGGGTTCCTGAAGGATAAATTTATTGACGGCAACCTCATCTATTTTACTTGGAAGGATTTCATCCAGTGTAAGCTGATCATCAGTGCTGCACGAAAAAAGCAGTAATGCTCCAAAAAGCCCTGTGATAAATATTTTTAAATAAGTTTTCATAGTGTTTCGGATTTTAATAGCCGGGATTTTGAGTAAGTTTAGGATTAGCAGAAATTTCTGTTGCCGGAAGAGGGTAGATCTTGTATTTCTCATCTATATTTGGTGTTCCGCTGTAGACTCCGTTTTTCCATGGCCAGTTGTATTCTTTTGTGAATTTTCCAAAACGGATAAGATCTGTTCTTCTGTGCCCTTCCCAGTACAATTCCCGGGAACGCTCATCCAGAATAAAATTTAAATTCATGGAAGACTCGCTGATGAGTGGTACATTTGCCCGTGTTCTCAGGAGATTTACATAGGCTACGGCTTGGGGTAACGTTCCGCCTTGCCCGCCTCTTAAAACAGCTTCTGCATACATCAGGTAAGCATCTGCCAATCGGTAAACAGGAAAATCGGTGTCGGCAAAAACTGTATTAGATCCATTAGATCCATCTTTATTTTTATTGCTGAATTTGACTACGGACCATCCTTGGTTAAAATCACTCCATTGAAGCGTTTCTTTGGTTCTGTCTGTTTTCCAGAACATAGCACGTTTGTCAGTATCTGTAAATTTATCGGATAAAGTTTCCTTTGAACGGATTCCCGACCACGCCTGTGAAAAACCGAAATTATCCAAAGGATTCATATCTGATTTATAGGATGCTGCGAGTAAAAAAGTAGTACCGCCATAGGTTGTAGCATGCTGTCCGTCAAAAACTATTGAGTAAATAATTTCTTTAGACTGATAATTATCTGCGTTGAACAGATTTTTGTATTCAGGTTCCAGGATATAGCCTGCTGACAGTACTTTATTAAGATATATTAAAGATTCGGAATATTTATTTTGCTGAATATAAACTTCTGCATTCAAATATAATTTGGCAAGAAGCATCCATGCAGCCGGCGCCGTAAATTTTCCGTAATTATTAGCAGAATTATCAGGAAGAGAAGTTTCTACAGCTTTTAATTCTGTTTCAATAAAACTGAAAATAAATGCCCTGTCTTTCTGATCCGGGAGATAAGAACCAACACCTTCTTCTTCAGGAATGTAAGGGATTTTACCAAATAAATCCATTAAAAAATAATAGCTTAAAGCTCTTAATGCTCTTGTTTCAGCACGCATGGTCTGGATTTGCGCTTTTAATTCGGGTGAAACATTTCTGGAATTCAATTTTTCATCGGTTGTCTCACGCATAAATTCATTGGCATAAGCAATATTCAGATAGATTCTGGTATAATTAAGCAAGAGAAAATTATTTGCTGAATTCCACTGACAAAACTGCAATCCTCGTAACGTCTCATTATCCCAGGCTCCAATGACCTCATCCGTACAAAGCTGCTGAAGGTTCCAGTACGAGCGCAGAAAAGTAGCTTCACCCTGATCGGGGGCGTTCATATCAGGAGCGCCGGCAGGGCCTTCATTTCCGGAAAGTGCAAATCCGGCATAGATTTTTGCTAAAAACTGGCTGTAAGACTGTGGATCCTGCCATGCTTTTTCAGGAGTCAGAATATTATCTGTAAGTGGTTCTGTATCAAGGTCTTTAACGCAAGATATAAGCATGGAAAAAATCATGAGAGCCAGAATATATATATGGGTAATTTTCATTTTAAATATTTTTAGAAATTAAAATTAGTTCCAAGCATTACGGTAACCGGTCTTGGATAAACATTTCCGTCAATTCCTCCGAAAACTTCGGGATCCAGACCTTTATATTTAGTGAAAACAAAAGGATTCTGAACGGTTCCGTAGACACGCAGGCTTTTAAGCATTTTGCTCAGATCTTTAAAAGTGTAGCCCAAAACAATATTGTCGATTCTGTAAAATGACGCATCCTGAACATAATAATCCGAAAGGGCTTGTGAGTTCTGGAAATTAGTATCAAAAGCGCTTGTAGGACGATTGACAAGGAATTCGTTGGCGTAGATCGAGCTTGGGCTTAAAGCTGCATTATTTGCTGCCACGGCATTGTAATTGTAATTTCCTATGCTTCCGTGGCTGGCTACTGACAAATCCCATTGATGGTAAGTCAACCGTGTATTGAGCCCAAAAGTATAATCCGGAGTAGGTTTATGATAAACCCTTAAATCGGATTCATTGATTAAGCCGTCATTATTCTGGTCTTTATAAAATCCTTCCACAGGTTTTCCGTTGTTGTCATAGATTTGCTCATATACATAAAACATTCCGGCTGCATAGCCTACTTTATGTACATTCATACTGTATCTTCTCATGGCGTTGGCGTTATCTCCATAGCTCAGAGAAGTGATTTCATTGTAGTTGTATGCGATATTTCCGCCGATTTCCCAAGTGAAGGTTTTGCTGACAAAGGGTTTTGTATTTAAAGAAAATTCTATTCCTTTATTTTCCAGAGATCCTATGTTGGCAGCAACATATTCGGCGAAATTGGTTCCTGCTGCTACTTTAGTTTCGGCATTAATCAGATTGGTTGTTTTTCTTTGGTAAAGGTCTATACTTCCCTCGATGCGGTTGTTCCATAAACCATAATCGAGCCCGATGTTGTAGGTTTCTGTGGTTTCCCATTTCAGGTCGGGATTATAGGCCTGAGGGCGAAGTAAAGAAACCCAAACCGGAACACCATTATTATACCCCTGGAGGTAAGTCGCCTGAGAACCGATACTGTGCTGATAAGTTCCCAAATAAGGATAATCTCCCTGATTTATATCCTGCTGGCCGGTTTTTCCCCACCCCAAACGGAGCTTTAAGTCACTGAAATTTTTAGAATTTTTGAAGAAATCTTCATTAATTTTCCATGCAAAAGCAGCTGACGGAAACACAGACCAACGGTTTTCTGAACTGAATCTGGATGAACCGTCATTTCTCAAGGTAAAAGTAAAGAGATAACGATCTTTGATACTGTAATTAAGTCTTCCAAAGAAGGAAACGATATAATTTTCTGTGGCATAATTGTTTTCACTCACCAAAAGCGGGTCGCCATATACATCGTATCTCGAGACTCTGTGGGCAGTATTGCTTCCGTTTCTGTAATAATGCTGCCAGGAATATCCACCCATTATATCAAATTTACTATCGAGGAAACCGAAATTTTTAGAATATTGTGCATAAAAATCCAGTGTTGAATTTCTTCGCAACTGATCCCATGTCATATCATAACCTCCATAGATGTAATCGGACGGAGCAAGGGCCGGAATATAAGTTTTTCCATCACTTTCGGAATAATCCAGACCAACATTCAGATTAAAATGAAGGTCGGGTAAAAAATGTAATTTATAATCCAGTTGGGCATTGCCTACAAAGTTGTACACATTAGACTCATCTTCTCTCATAGTAAGTAATGAAAGTGGATTTTTGGTAGAAACCTGTATGATATTATGATCACTTCCTGTCCATGTAAAATAACCTCCGAAAGGGCTGTTGCTGTCGTACACACTTTGTGTCGGATCCATGACAATAGCAGATCCTACAGCATCCTGGGTAGCAAAACGGTTTTTGATATACATTCCGCGACCGTTAATATTTACAGTTAAATGCTTATCAAAAAATGTAGGGTTAAAAGTGATGCTGGAAGTGTAACGTTCCATATTTGAGGTAGTAAGGATACCCGAAAGATTGGTATAACCAAACGAAACGCGATAAGGTGTTTTATTGTTGATCGAACCTAAAAAGCTTAGATTATTTTCTGTATTAAAGGTAGTTCTGTAAATTTCTTTCTGCCAGTTGGTATTTGAGTTTCCTAATTTTCCTACCACTTCATCATAATTTCCCAGACCTTCAAAGGTTTTCATTACGAAAGATCTGTATTGATCTGCATTTAAAACATCGATCGTTTTTTTAGGGGAGCTTACAGACATATTGGCATCATACGTTACTCTTATTTTGCCGCCGCCTTTTTTAGTGGTAATAAGGATAACTCCATTAGAAGCTCTGGAACCGTAAATTGCAGTTGCAGAAGCATCTTTCAGGACAGTGAAAGTATCAATATCAGTAGGGTTCAGTATATTAAGGATATTTCCTGCACCTCCCAATCCGCCATTATCGATCATTACTCCGTCAATAATAATTAAAGGATCATTGCTTGCGGATAATGAAGAACCTCCACGTATTCTGATCGTTGCACCTCCACTTGGGGAGCCGCCTTCCGTTGTTACAGTAACACCCGCCACTTTTCCTACCAGAACGTCTTGTGCATTGGGTGCAAAACCTCTTGTATCGTTATTCATTTTCAGGGAGGCAACAGAACCTGTCTGGTCTTTTTTCTTTACTTTTCCATATCCGATAAGGACAACCTCATCTATGGATTTTTCTTTAAGCGTATCTGCTTTCTTTTGCTGAGCATGAAAATTCGGAGCTAAGGCTACAGAAAATAAAAACACTGCAGCTACAGGAAACCGTAACGAAGATGTATTATTTTTCCGGAATTCAAAAAATTTGATGTTCATATTATAGTTTTAGTAAAGGGAAGAAATCAGCTCTTTTTGAAAAAGCATTCCTTTCCTCACAAATATAATATTCATGCATTGCTGTAACTTCCGAAAGCAGGGGTAAGTAAATCGTAAATAACTGTATTAATTTTCAATGAACTGAATATTAATTATTTATCAATTAAATATGCATGCGATAAAGTAACTTTTTAAGATGAAAAAAAGATAAAACGTTCTTGTTTCAGTAAAAAAAAATCACTGAAACTTATGCCTGATCTGAAAAGTTTCCCAGATTCTGAACCTTAATTTCAAAGCTTTCATCAGATTGAATTGCTTTTGATTTTACTTTGCTTCTGTAGTTGTAAATCGTACGCAAGGTGTAATGAAGAAACGTTGCGATTTGATTATTGTTGGTAACTCCTAATTTAATCAGGGCAAAAACACGAAGCTCCTGATTTAAGGTTTGGCTGTCATTGATGAGATAACGTTCTTCCGGGCGAAGCAATTCGTTGATTTGCTCCACAAAATTCGGGTATATTTTAAGAAAAGCCTTGTCAAAATTGCTGTATAATTCTTTCAGCTCTTTGGTATTATCCTGCGATGAGGTGGTCATTTTCAGGATCTCGGCGGTTTGTCCGGTTTTGATCTTGCGGTTGACAATTCCTTTGAAATGCGCAAGACGGTCGATATATTCTGTGCAGATCTCAAGAAAGCTTTTAATATATTGCTCTTTCAGGTGATTGGCTTCAGCAAGTGAATGATTGGTTTCAATCTGGCGAAGGTTGGCTTCTTTAAGCTCATTATTTAAAATATTAAGCTTTTCATTGGTTTCCGTCAGTTTTTTTTGAGCTTTTAAAATTTTTTTGTTTTGCTTAATAATAAGAATAACAGCGATGAATAATATAAGCGATAGAATACTGGCCGTAATGAATAATGCCCGTAGTTTTTTCTGCTGATTTTCGCGGTCTATCTGGTAAGTTTTATCTATGATAGGTAACACTCTTGCAATCTGTATATTACGTAATCTTGCATTATAGAAATTGGCGTCTTCAAGACTTCTTTTAATGTAAGAATTGGCTCTTGAAATATTATTGTCATCAAAAAGTAAAATAGAAAGCGAACGCAGCGATATATTTTCTTTTACGGCAGCATGGATATCTGAAAGTGCAGATTTTGCGAGATATTCTTTTTGCTTTTCAATATCATTTTTCTTTTCATAAAGATAAGCAAGGATAGAATTAAGGATTGAAAATTCCCGCGTATCCGGTTTTACATACCTGAAACCCTGCAAAAGTTCTTTTTCAGCAAGGTCGTAATTTTTAAGTTCGATATTTTTTGTGCCGAAATTAATCACATATTCATAACTGTTTTTGGGAAGAATGGCAAGAAGCGTATCCTGAACAGCATTCTTTTTCTGAATAATTTCTTCCATATCGTGACCGTCCTGGTATTCTATCCAATAAATATAGACTTCGATATAGGCTTTATAATAATCAACGAGCTGATTCTGACTCAGGATTTTTTTATCAATGGTTTTCAGGATGTCGAGTGATACGGGGAACATTCCTGCTTTTGCTTTTATTCGGGCGAGCTGGATTTTACTTTCTGCGGAATAGTTTTGATTGCGCAGCAATTGTGCTGTTTCTAAAGATTTCTTGGTATAATATTCTGCTGAATCTGCAATAAAAACTTCATAACTTCTGGAAAGCGTATGATAGATTTTATAGTTTTCCTCGTTGCTGTTCTTAGAATTCAGCTGTTTTAAAACGGCATGAATTTCCTGTTGCTTTTTTTGGGTATAAAAATCTTCCTTTGCAACATCTTGATCCAGTGTTTTTAAGAGAATATCCAGTGTTTTTTGCGAAAACACCATAGTTGCCCCTACGAGGAAGAATATTCCGAAAAGAAATTTTTTAAACATTGAAAAGAGTTTTGATCTTTATGAAAGAGTCTACTAATATAGATATATTTTCAGATAATGACAGATTATTAAAAAAAATACATGTTATATTGTTGATTGTTTACAGAATATATTTTAAAACTTAATTTATTGTCAATTTTTATTAATTTTCACAATAAAGTGAGCTTATTTTTTCAAAATTGTTGTTTTGAGAACTTTTTCTGAGGTTGCATTTGTTCTGTTTTTGTTAAAAAATTGTAAACAATTTATACCTATAATTTACCTTAAACTTAATAGTCGATTAATTTAATAGTTTGATTTTTAGTTAATTATTATGAATTTATTTTTTCATCAATTTACCTTAGCCTCATCCCATCCGTTTTCTTTGTCGAAAGAATATAATTTTAAACTGCTAACCACAAAATTCAACTTTATGAACACATCAACATTTTTTGGTAACAGAAAAACAGTACAATTTATTTTCTCTGTTTTGTGTCTGTTTTTATTATGTTTTCAGACTAAGGCGCAGGATCCTGCCCAATACGGAACTCCCTTCAATGGAGTCCCCGACAGGAGTGATGTCAATATGTATCAGGTTCACATCCGTCCGTATAGTGCTTCAGGGAATCTGCAGGGTGTTATTGCAAGACTTAATGATATTAAAAACCTGGGCGTAAATGTCATTTATTTAATGCCTATTTATCCGCACGGAACAAGTGCTAAGGATTCTCCTTCTCCTTATTGTATTAAAGATTTTAAATCTGTCGCAACCGAATACGGGTCATTGGCAGATCTGCGGTCACTGGTAGATCAGGCACATAATCTCGGGATGGCGGTCATGCTTGATTTTGCCGTGAACGGAACCTCATGGGATCACCCTTGGATTACACAGCATCCTGACTGGTATGATTATAACGGATCATCAATCAGGCAATTGGCCAGTTTTCCTGATGTTGCTGATCTTAATTTAAATAATGCTTCCGTAAAATCTGCGATCATAGATGCCATGAGATATTGGATTTTTGCTGCGAATATCGACGGATACAGATGTGATTTCGCGAATGATCCTTCGTTAAGTTTCTGGTCTGATGTGATTACAAACCTCAGGGGAATTACTTCGCATAAGCTGCTTATGTTTGCGGAAGGAGACAGAAAAGAGAATTTTCAGGTAGGATTTGACCTGAATTTTGGAGATAAATGGTATTATGATGCTATTTCACCTATCGCAAACGGAACATCTGTAGCTCAGATCCAGAACACAACAGATGTAGAATATACTTTTGCCACTAATGGGCAACAGGTAGTAAGATACACCAGTAATCATGATGTTTTGGGAAGTACCACAGCGTTACAGCAATTCGGAGGGCATGCAGGTGTAGTCGCAAATTATCTTGTATCTGCATATATGCGCGGTGTTCCGTTCCTGACGAGCGGGCAGGAAGTCGATTTTAACCAAACCATTCCTTGGCCTTTTCAAAGTGTAAAGATCAATTGGAATACGAATCCTTCGGCAGCGCTTGATTTTGCTAAAATTAATAATTTCAGATCCTCAAGTACAGCCGTAAGAAGAGGTTCAATGACCAATTATTCCAATACTAATGTTTGTGCATTCACCAAAATAAACGGAAGTGAGAAAGTGATCGTGATGGTAAACTTAAGAAACAGTAATTCTACATTTACCATACCTTCATCTTTTGCGGGGGCTTACAAAGATGCATACTCAGGAAATTCTGTGACATTAACTTCAGGAAATACCCAGACTTTATCGCCATTCCAGTATATTGTTCTTACCAATGTCAATGTTGCGGGAGTGCCTGTGACGGGAGTGAGTGTAAGTCCGGGCTCAGTTTCTTTAAACACAGGATCATCAGCACAATTAACCGAAACGGTAGCTCCTGCCAATGCTTCCAACAAAAATGTAACATGGAGCAGCAGCAATTCTTCTGTAGCAACAGTGAGCAGCAGTGGAGTAGTGACAGGTGTTTCTGCGGGTACAGCTACTATTACAGTTAAAACTCAGGATGGAAACAAGACTGCTGTCAGTACTGTTACAGTAGGTACTCCGCCTGTCACCTATTACAATATTCAAAACAGATGGCATCCGGAATTTTATTTATATGATAACAATAGCGGAACCCTTAAATACGGAACAAATCCGGGAACAAATTCTTCTTATCAATGGGAAAGAATATCTACAGGAGGTTTTGTATTATTAAAAAACAGAGCGACAGGAAAATATATGCATGTTGAAAATCAGACAGGTTCCGTGCAGACAGGTGCTACAGATGCCACTTGGTACAGCGCACAATGGAGTATTTCAGCTACGGACAACGGCTGGAATTACATCATTAACAGATGGCAGACCAGCGAATGGGTGCATATCGAAAATCTTTCAGGAAATGCCCAATATGCAGGTGCTCAGAATGGATGGTACAGTGCACAATGGAAATTTGTACCCATATCTTCGTCTTTAAAAATGACAGGAAGTGCAGAGAAAGATAGTTTAATCAGTGATTTAAAAGATAATGATATAGAGGTTTATCCTAACCCTGTTACCAATGGAGAATTTTATGTGAAAGTTCCCCAATCCTTTATTTCCTCAAATGAAAAAGTTTTAATAACAATTACTGATTTCTCCAAAAGAATGTTAATGCAAAGTAATTTATCGTCTTCCGGAAAGATAAACTGCCAATTACCAAGCGGAATATATTTTATAAATATATCTTCAAAAACAAAATCTACAACGCAAAAGATTGTTTTTAAGTAAATATTTAAAAAACTAAGGGTGGAGATAACTCTGGTTCTGTTGAAAATTTGAGAGATACTACAAATTTCAACGATAATCTAACATTAAAAAGCTAAACTTCATACCGAGGTTTAGCTTTTAATATAAGAGGGTAAATGAGTTTACCACTAGGTATTAAATTAATTTATGAGACTAAACAAGATACACCAAGGCTTAAAAGAATTGTATAAAGGCAAAGAAAAATTAAATACAATTTTAGGCGTTGAATTCAGCCATCACGAAGAAGCTAAAATTTATACCAGAATATTACAGGCTGGACAATGGTATATAGCTCCTTTTTCCTTTGAGACATATGATAGTTATGCTATTAAATTATCCCCAAATAAAAAATTATTAGAATCTCCTGTTTACTTAAGAAATCGAAGTGACCATTATCTGTTTTCAAATAATTTAGCTAACTTTTTACCTTTTAGACAGTTAAAAATGTTGGATACGTCAGACTTTATCCAATACATTTTGGATGATTGGCAATTACTTGAGGAGCTTTCATTACCGTTTAGAGAATATACGGATAGCCTGGATTCGTTAGAGTTTTTAAAAGAATATCTGCATAATAAAGATAAATTAAAATATCTTGAGAATCCCTCGGAATTTTACACCAAAGTGTATTTAGATTTTTGGAATCATTATACACTCCACAACAGAAAGAATATACTAAGCTAATGCATTTGATGAATGAAAATAAGTCTTACCTTCCGGATTTTGAAATAAAAGATTATGGTATATGGAATATAAGAGCTTATAATGCTATTGGACAAAGAGCTTATTCATATGATTTAATTGATTTGAGAGAAGAAAGTAAGGTTCAGTTTTATTGGCAAAGTTTTATTCAGTCTCATGGTTTTGATGCTTCAGGCTATTCATTGCAAATATTACCCAATACAAACGCTAGAACTAATTTAGAATTTGATCTAATGCTAAGTCATCCTGATAATATTTACCGATTGCCTGAAAAAATACAAAATCATCCATTATTTCTTCCATTGGAAAGAATCGCTAAATCTTCAAAGTCATACAATGGAGACGCCCATATAGAAGCCGCCAAAACATTAGATGAAGAATTAAACGATCCCCTTATGGCATGGGATGCATTAGTAAGTGCGGGATATTGGAATGGAGCAAATTTTGGAGAACCCAATATGAATGCCTGGAAAGCTGCCATCCATTTGTCTGAAAAACATGGCTGGACAGAGATTAATGAGGTTTTGATAGATCAACTAGAATTTTATAATCACCATAAGGACAAAGTCTAACTTATTTATAAAAAAGCAAAATTTCTACCTTAGAATTTCGCTTTTAAATGTATTGTAATGATTTATTTATTTTTTAAATACTCTTCTAAACTCCATTCATCAGTTGGCTCTAAATAACGCTCTACCTTTACAGGTTTACCCAGATTATGCAAACGTAAGCTTTTATCTTCATCACCACCAACATGTCTCCATTCTTTAGCGTCTGAACTCACTATAAAATCAGAAACAATTTTTAATTCTTCATTAATTGAATCAATAAAAAAAAATTCTTTTATTTTTTTTTATTGATTCATTTGGATTTGGAAAAGAAACATAACATACCCATGCTTGTACCATATTTTTCATTATTATATTCGCTTATTTTAAATAAATAGCGCGGTGTTACTAATAAATCTACATTCTCTTTTTATAATCATAGATAATGGCTCAAACTTCTTTTCTGCTAAAAACAAATCTTCACCACTAATTTTTAAAATTTTATCTACTAAATATTATGTTCAATTAAATTTCTATTTCGTAATGAAACTTCAATTTCTTCTTCAATATCAATAAAATATTCTATAATTTCTTTTATTTCTTTCATGGTTATTGTATGTTAAATAAATCATTAAGCCAAATGTCTGGTTTCTTTGTTTCTGCGGTTATTAGACCTTGTATAGGAGTTGAATCTGCATATAATTTAGCAGCATACTCTACTTTTTCACACTGTTTTGGGAGTTGCTTCATTCTTTGCAATTTTAGAAGTGTTGCTTTCTTCTCTTTGTCAGTCATCCCTATATGTAAAGCTTTTAATGTTTCTACCATCGGATCTTCTTCTAATAACTTGATAAGTAGAAACTACTATTAAGTTAAAAAGTAACAATTTATCTTTATATTCATTCATTTGTGCTTCAATTCCTTCTTGAATTTTTTCTTCAGCTGCGAACATAGTTTTTTGTCAAACGGATCAGAAGTTAAAATTAAATTCAAGTTCAGGATTAAAATGAAATATAAAGCGGAAATTGAAGATATCACCTTTAATTACATTCATTAAAAAATTCTGGTGACACAGATGATATAGAGAAGAAGATGAGTCAAGCCTTAAATGCCATTGTAAACATCTCTGAAAGATACAATAACGCAAGTAAATTGACAAAAGGGCAATTGTTGGTTTGATATATCCTGAAAAGTTAACTTTCGATGGCGAGTATTTTCAAACCACAAAAATTAACAGTCTTGCTGGTAATATTGCTTTGATTAACAAAGAGTTATAAAATAAAAAAAACCGACAAAGAAGTGGAAAAACTTCAAATGTCGGTCTTGTGACCTCGACAGGATTCAAACCTGTAACCTTCTGAGCCGTAATCAGATGCGCTATTCAGTTGCGCCACGAGGCCTTCCTTAAAGGTTTGCAAATATAACACTTTTTTCTTTTCTTTGAAAGATGAAATTAAGAATTTTACTATTAATCACGTTTTTTATGCTAATCTCTTGTAAAAGAGAGCAAAAAATTTCATCTTCAGACTGGATTTCCATTTCAAATAATGTTCAATATAAAGAACAAACGAATGTATTGGAAATTAAATCTGGAAATTATACCTACAATTTTAAATCTGAACAGGTTCCTTTCAAGAAAATAATATTATTAAATGCCAGTTTGATGGGATATATTTCAGAATTGGGAGCTGAAAATCTCGTTATTGGTGTCTCAAGTCCTGAATATATTTATTCAGAAAAAATTCACAGTTTGCTTAAAGGAGGAAAGATTCAAAATGTAGGAAGCGAGCAGAAATATGATGTAGAGAAAATTATTTCTTTAAAACCGGATGCTATCTTTACCAATCATATTGCTAGTTTTGATAATACATATGAGCTGCTTAAAAATAATGGAGTCCAGGTTATTTTCTTAGATGAATATATGGAGCAGAATTCATTAGAGAAAACAGCTTACATAAAGCTTTTCGGAAAACTTTTGGGAAAAGATAAAGAAGCTGAAGCTAAATATGCAGAAATTGAAAAAAGTTATAATGATCTAAAGCGATTAGCTTTAAAGGCGATTGTAAAGCCAACTGTTTTGGCGAATGAAATGTATGGTGATGTCTGGTATCTTCCTGGTGGTAAGACTTCTTTAGCAAATTATATTTCGGATGCCAACGCAAATTATATTTTAAAAGATAATGCTGATACAAAAGCGGTGACGATGAGCTTTGAAGAAGTGTTTGCGAAGTCCGGCGAGGTTCAGTATTGGGTAAATGCAGGAAATCATATTTCTAAGAAAGAAATGATAGATATCAATCCTTTTTATGGGAAATTAGAAGTTTTTAATAAAGGCAAAGTATATAGTATTGCAGGTAAAGAAAAGGGAAAAGCAAATGATTTTTTTGAAAGTGGGGTCGTGAGATCAGACTTAGTTCTTAAAGATTATATTAAAATTTTTCATCCTGAGCTTTTACCTAATTATCAGCCAACTTATATGGCAGAATTAAAATAACTCAGAGTATTTCCTTACTTTTGCATTTCTTTTTTTAAATATTATGTGGAAAAAAATTAAACAATTTCTGTTCATAGTTTTAATACTGAATGTGGTATTTATCATTTGGGGAAGATTTTTCAATCCACCAATTACTATTACTCAAATAGGGGGGCTTTTTGAGTTCGGAAAACTGCATAGAGACTATATTTCTTATGATGAAATGGGAAGTAATGTGAAGAAGGCAGTTATTGCTTCGGAAGACCAAAAGTTCTTTATTCATAATGGTTTTGATTATACCGCTATCGAAAAGGCAATGGAGCACAATGAAAAGGGGAAAAAAATCAGAGGGGGAAGTACCATTTCCCAGCAGACAGCAAAAAATATTTTTCTTTGGCAGGGCAGAAGTTGGTTTAGAAAGGGTTTAGAAGCCGTTTATACATTTATTATTGAAAAAACTTGGGGAAAAGATATCATTTTGGAAAGATATCTGAATTCTATCGAAATGGGACAGGGGGTCTTTGGCGTTGAAGCTGCAGCAAAGTATTATTTTGGAAAACCTTCCAAAGAGCTTACGACTTCTGAGGCAGCCTGGATAGCAGCCGTTTTACCTAATCCTAAGAAGTATGATCCTAAAAATCCATCAGCATATCTGAGCAAGAAACATAATTGGATTATGAGACAAATGAGGAATGTGAGTTTGAAATAGTATCTTTGTGCTAATGAAATTTCTCAATTCCAGTATAAATTTTAAATCAGTTCTTAAAAAATACTTTTCATTTAAGAACGAAACTCTTTCTCTAGAACCTTTCGCAGAGTTATTAGAAAGTGTAAAGAGAGCAGATTTTACGGATGTTATTAATTTTTTCAGAAATAACCCTGTTTTTGCTGAAAATTTTAAATATTACCTTCATCATATTTTCGAAGAAAGACCATTCAATTTATCTCTTACAGAGGCCAATATCTTGTCGGAAAACGCTTTCTTTCCTGAACTTAAAAAAAGGGTTCTTAATACAATTTTACCACCTGTAGTGAATGAAAAAACGGTGTGGTACATGATTGATAATGTTAGCGTAAGGCCTAAAAAAGATTTAAAATACTTTTACAATCTTCCGGAAAATGAAATCAATGAATTCTTTACTATTCTGGGAATTTCTGATTTTATTAAAAATGCAAGGGTAAAGAATGAGATGATATTCGCAATGAACATCCTTTCTTGGCGGGTGACGGGGGCAGCAATGGAAGTAGAGGTGGTAAGAATGGCTCCGGAATACAGGAATTTTGACAATCCGTTTTTAGCCTTACAAAATGAATTGGAAGGGCTTGCTGAAGAATTTAAAAATAATCCTGAGATTCAGTTAACCTCTAAAGACAGCAGATATAAACAGATTAAAATTTATATTGAGCAATGTCAGGAATTTGTAAATATTGCCTTTAAAAATTCATCTAAATACGGAATTTCAGGGAAAATTAATCAGTCTCTTCTGAAAATTGGTCAACAGATACAAAGAATTTACGAGATTGTACAATTGCTTGTAATTGATAACGAAGATGATGTTATTATTAAATCAAAGCAATTGGTTTTTAATATTTTAAGTTATAAATCTCATAAAAATAATATTACAGAATTAATCAACGATAGTACGAGATTAATTTCTCATCTTATCACCAATCATACGGCTGAAACCGGCACTCATTACATCACTTCAACGAGGAAAGAGTATATGACTATGTTCTACAAAGCAAGTGGTGGTGGGATTATTGTGGGTGCATTATGTGTTTTGAAAATGCTTTACGGCTATATTCCAGGAAGTGATTTTTCTCATGCGTTTTTATATTCTATGAATTATGCGATGGGTTTTGTGATGATTTATCTGATGGGATTCACTTTGGCTACAAAACAACCCGCAATGACAGCAGCAACCATGACTAAAGTACTATCTGAAGAAGGATACAGTAAAAGAAATAACACAGAATTTGCGCATTTGGTTTCGAAACTGTTTAGAAGTCAGTTTATTGCATTTGTGGGAAATGTTTTGCTGTCTTTTCCTATTGCGTTGGCAATAATTTATGGTCTGGATGTATTTTTCTCACAAAACTTAGCCGTTGACCGATCTGATAAATTGTTAAAAGATTTGGATCCTTTTAAATCTAAGGCCATTTTACATGCAAGTATTGCTGGATTTTACCTTTTTATCTCAGGGATTATTTCAGGAAATATTGGCAATAATTCTGTTTTTTACCAGATACCCGAAAGAATTGCAAAAAACCTTTCTATCAGAAGGGTTTTCGGTAAAAAATTTGCAGGAAATTTATCTAAATATTATGCTAAAAACTGGCCTGGGATTGTTTCTAACTTCTGGTTCGGGGTTTTCTTGGGGGCGACGGCTCCTGTAGGGTTATTTTTTGGTTTAGACCTGGATATCCGCCACATTACATTTGCCGCTGGAAACTTCGCTCTTGGTCTTTATGGAAAAGATTTTACTGTTGACTCCTATACCTTCTGGATTTCTTTTATTACCGTATTTTTAATTGGGTTCTTTAATTTTTTGATCAGCTTTACTCTCTCAATGTTTTTAGCATTTAGATCAAGAAAATTAAATTTTGGACAGGTGAGTGAGATTTATAAAGAAATTTTTAAATATTTTATTAAACATCCATTAAAATTTTTCTTACCGTTACGTTCAAGATTAGATAAAAAAGCAGATGACTTGATGAACAATACAGTTTCTACAAAATCTGGAGATCACTAAATTTGTCTTCTCCAAATTTTGCCTGAAATTTCTTTAAATAAAAACTTTTTCGCATTTTAAAATCGTGCTTTAATAGAGGAGAATCTATTTTGATGATAATACATGTGTTTTCAATATCCACACTCCTGATTTCACGAAAAAGACTTTCGTCAAGATAATCTTCAAGAAAATCTCTGATGTCAAAAGCTATCAGTTTGTGCTCAAAACCATGAATTCTTGCAAAGGATTTTACAAGTTCTGAAGACTGAAATTCACGTTTTTTATTTTTCTTCATTATTAAATTTCGAAAATTATACTTTCTTCATTGATTTTTCTGACGACACTTTCTGTGCGTTCTCTATGGGTATCTGTAATGAAAATCTGTCCAAAATTTTCCTGATTGACGAGCTCAATTAACTGGGAAACTCTGGTATCATCAAGCTTATCAAAAATATCGTCTAATAACAGAATCGGAGTTTTATTTGTTAATTCTTTTACAAGGCTCATCTGAGCTAATTTTAAAGAAATCAGGAAAGATTTTTGCTGTCCTTGAGAACCAATTTTCTTGATCAAAACAGAATCCATTTCAAAAAGTAAGTCATCTTTGTGAATCCCTCTCGAGGTATAAGTAAGCATTCTGTCTTTTTCAATGCTTTCTCTTAATAGGTTTTCAAAGGATTGTTCCAGCAAATGAGACTCATAAATAACAGATACGGTTTCCTTGCCGCCGGAAATTATTTTATAAAAATTTTGTACAATCGGGTTTAATTTTTCTACAAAGTTTTTTCTTTTGGTAAAAATTTTAGTCCCGAATTTAGTAATTGGATCATCATAAATTTCTAAAGAATCTTTATCCCAGGTTCTGTTTTTTGCAAAATATTTCAACAATGCATTTCTCTGCTGAATTGTCTTTTGGTATTGAATTAAATCAAAAAGATATTCAGAATCTGTCTGGGAAATCATTGAATCCAAAAACTTTCTTCTGCTTTCTCCGGAGTCGGAAATCAAATTTGAATCATAGGGCGAAATCATCACACTTGGAAGATAACCAATATGATCGGCTAATCTGTCGTAGCTTTTATCATTTTTTTTTATGGTTTTTTTTGCTTCTTTTGGCTGTGTAATTCTAATGATATCTTCGCTGTCTTCATTTTGCAGCTCAGCATCAATAGTAAAAAAATCTTCTTCTTGTTTTATATTGTTGATATCAGTATTACCCAAGAAACTTTTACCTACGGAAAGATAATGTAAAGCATCTAAGATATTGGTTTTTCCCACACCGTTATTTCCCACAAAGCAATTAATTTGAGGAGAAAATTCGAACCTTTTTTCGGAATGGTTCTTAAAATTGTACAGGGAGAGTTTCTTGATAATCATTTGTCAAAAATACTTCATTATTACTGAAAATAAAAAAGGAAGTACAGAGCAGGTTTCCACTCCAAAAGAGAAGTATACGTCATCTCTTTCATTTTCAGAGAAGTAAATTAAAATATAAGTGATAATGCCGGAAATAAAAAAAGCAATTGAATAATTTAAATCTAAATATAAAATTGATAGAATAATACTCACAAAAACCAATAAATAAGCAATATATTTTGTATTTTGAATTCCAATTAACTTTGGAAAGGTTTCCACAGTATCATTTTTCATATCCCGGATGTCAAAAGGTAAAACTAAGGCTGTAATAAAGAAAAAACTTATCAGAAATATGGGGAGATTAAATTCAGGTAAGGTAAGCCAGCAATTTACCAAAGCCCAAACCAATCCTACATAAAACACTTTTAATAAAGGAATTTTTCTGATATATACATCAAGAAAAAAGCTGTTGTAAAGCAATCCGAGAATTACAATAATAAACCATTTTAGTAATCGTATTTCATTATGATTATGATAAATTAAAAAAGCACAAATTATACCTGCAATAGCATTTAAAATTAAAATTTTAAAGAAATATTGAGTGTATTGGTATTTTGTGTACAAATAACCGCTGAAATAAGTGATGAAAATTAAGAAGACTGTAGGGAAACGGAATGTGTTTTGCTCTTCCATGAAAAATACTGCAAAAAAAGTTCCCATTAAGGACACGTAAAGTTGACTATCAATAACGGTTTTTTTCAGTATTTTTAAGAAGTTCATTTATCAAAAATAACATATATGAAAAGATTTTCCAAGATTTTTCTGCTTTTGCTTTTACTACTGAATTTTTCTGCTGCTTTTGCTCAGAAATATTATGACAGCCAGTGGAAAAAAATAGAAGAAAATAGTAAAAAGGGAGCGTATAAATCTAATCTTCCCATTATTTTAGAGATACAAAACCAAGCCATGAAAGAAAATAATACATTGCAGCTGATTCGGTCTCTGAAGGGCGAGTTCAGTATTGTAAACATGACAACAGATGATGAGCAAAATGATTCTGCATCAAAGTTTTTCACTAAAATTCAGAAGAGTGAAAAACAGCTGAAGGGTGATGAAAAGATTGTTTTTAAAGTTTTGGAAAATAATTTCTTTATGGATTATTATAACCAGAACTCATGGAAAATAAATGGCAGAACTAATCTGAGCTCTCAGGATATTTTACAAATTGAAACCTGGAGCAAACTTGACTTTAAAAATTATCTGTCGAAAAACTTTCAGGAACTTGATCAGCAAAAAACTGAAATGAAAAAAGTTTCTTTGGCAAAGTATAAAGACTTGTTTTCCAATTCAAAAGATGTTGCTTATTTTCCGACTTTGGCTGATTGGTATGTTTTGAAGAAAGTTGAATTTCTTACTAATAATGAGCTTTTTACAAAAAATGAACTCATTGAAAACAGAAAAAAAACTGATGAGATTTTTGATGAATTGATAGTGCAGAATAATGGAAATTCTAAGTTGTATTTCATGCATCAGAAATTGGAAGAGAATTGCAATTTTACTCAATGTAAAGATAAACTGGAACAACTTAAAAATCTTGTAAAATCCAATACCGAAGGCGATTATAAGGTTCTAATTATGGAACAAGTCATGTCTGAATTGATTGTGAAAAAGCAACAAAAAGCAGCTTTGGAAATTGCGGACGAAGCAAAAGCTCAATATCCAAAATCTCCTTTTATTGAAAATATTAAAGAACAAGAGGCACAAATTAAAACACCAAGCCTTAATTTTCATTATGAACGCCAAACTCAGGCTAACCTGCCGATTCACTTTGCTGTAGATCATAAAAATGTTTCAGAATTTTCTTTAAATATTTATGAAGTAAAAGAAGATTTTACATTTTTCATGCAATATGCAGGAAATTCTTACTCAGATTTATATGGGAACATTAAAAAGAACTTGGTAAGAAAAGAGACATATCAGCTATCGGATTCAAAAGATTACCAGCTACATTCTACTTCTTTGGAGATAAAACCTCTCCCATCGGGAGTATATGTGGCGGAATATAATGTTGTGGAAGGAGAAAATGACAAGAACCAAAACTTCTACTTCTTAGTTTCAAACAACAAAATTATTTACCAAAACAAAGCTGGAGGAGAAATTAATTCTAATGAACTAAAATTAGTGAACAGTGAAGACGGTAAACCTGTTATTAATGAAAATCTTACATTTTATGAATATATAAACGGTAAAGGATTAAGTAAAACTTCAGGTAAAACTGATGAAAAAGGTGTTTTTACATTGCCGCCTAAAGAGTATTACAGAACTTATCTTATTCAGCAATCGAAAACTAATGATTATCAGATTATTAACATTTACAGGGATTATGGTGATAGAAGCCCTAATAAAGAAACCAGGACAGCTGCCCAAATTTTTACAGACAGAGCGATTTACAGACCTGGGCAGACCGTTTATTTTAAAGTCATCAATATCAAAATTGATAAAGAAATTGAGTCTGTTGTTTCTGGTTTAAAACAAAAAATCACTTTAAAAGATGCTAATTACCAGGACGTAACTTCACAGGATTTTACAACGAATGAATTCGGTTCTTATCACGGAAGTTTTGTTCTGCCAAAAGGAAAATTAAACGGCAGATTTACTCTGCAAACGGATGGCGGAACTGGAGGCTATAAAAGTGTAAACGTTGAAGAATATAAAAGACCAAAATTTGAAGTAACATTTCAGCCGGTAAAAGAAGAATACAAATATGGGCAGATTATTGAGCTGAAAGGAAAAGCGTTGATGTTTTCCGGAGTACCATTAAATAATACCACGGTAAATTATGAAATTAAAAAGCATAATATCCGGTGGAGATATTTCAGTTGGTATCCGCGAGGCGACAATAACGAAAACTCAATTTTGGGAGAAGTGAAAACTGATGAAAAAGGAGAGTTCACAATTAAATTAGATCTTAAAAAAGATGAAAATACAGAGGGTATTCAGATTGATAATTATGAAATCAATGCATCGGTAACAGATATTAATGGTGAGACACAATCTGCAGATACGAATCTGAGAGTAGCTTCGGTTTCACATTACATCAAAGCTGATGAGATTAAAAATACCTTCTCAGATGAAAATGTAAAACTGAAAGTAGAGACAAAAAATTATAATGAACAGGAACTTAAAAAATCTTACCAGATAAAATTGTCAAAGCTTCAGGAACCAAACCGAATTTTTAGAAATAATTTTAAATCAGTAATTCAGGATGTACCGAAGTTTTCGAGAGAGGAGTTTATCAGCAAATTTCCTCATGATCTTTATAATAAAAATGATGAACAGAAAAACTGGCAAGTTGAAAAAGTTTTGATTGATAAAACTCAGCAATCAGCAACTGAGTTAGAGTTAGGAAAATTGGAAGCCGGTAATTATCAATTGGAATTGTATAATATTGAAGGAAAAGACACAATAAAAACTACGCAGAATTTCAATATCTGGGATAAAAATTCTTTAAGACCTAATCAAAAAACTTTCCTGACAGTCTTAGAACCTAAAAATGAATTTTCAAGAGGTGAAAGAGCAAAAGTATACGTTTATTCTGCGATTCCGGATGCTTTGGTGAATATTTTCGTTCAGAATGGTTTGGGGAAAACGGCTTCAGATGTTCAGAAGCTTAAAAACGGAGTGTTGGAATATTCGGTAGATATCCCAAAAGATAAATCTGTTTCTCTGGTGAACATTCAATTCCAGATTGTTGCATTTAATGATGTTCAGACACAGGGTATTGATTTGAAAATCAAAAACACAGAACAGCCTTTAAAAATTGAAACCGTTACTTTCAGAGATAAATTAGAACCCAACTCTAAAGAAAAATGGTCCGTAAAAGTTTCAGGAAACGACAAAGAGAAGATTAATGCTGAGGTTTTGGCTAATATGTATGATATGTCTCTTGACCAATTTGATGCAAATAATTTTACTTGGCAAAATCTGTATATTCCTTACTCCATAGTTTCTTCGTACGCTATGAGTGACAATCTTTCGTCAGAATATTACGAAAAAAGAGGAAAATATTTTAATGGAAATTATGTAGATGTGCCTCAGTTTAATTGGTTTGATGGTGAAATAAGCTATATCACCCCACAAAAACTTGGCGGACGAGTTCCGGGCCTTAATATCCGTGGCGGCGCAAGGGCTGTGGCTATGGTAGCAGCAGCTCCAAAAATGAAAAAGGAATCTATTCAAATGAATGATGCCGCAGTAGATATTGTGAATTCCGGAAGGCAGTTGACTGAGCAGGAAAAGAAGCAATATACAGATGTGGATGCAGATGGTATTTTAGATAAAGATGATGAAGGTTCTTTAGAAAAAGTTCCCGTTCGTCAGAATTTGAATGAAACAGCATTTTTTTATCCGGATTTGAGAACAGATTCAGAAGGAAATGTAGGCTTTGAATTCACTTCTCCTGAAGCTCTGACAAAATGGAAATTACTGTTTTTAGCCCACACAAAAGATGCAAGAGCAGCTACCTTACAAAAAGAAGTTGTGACACAGAAGGAGTTTTCAGTAACTCCGAATTATCCTAGATTTTTAAGAGAAGGGGATGAGCTTAATTTGCAATCAAAACTTTCGAACTTAACGAATAAAAAACTGAGTGGTTCGGCAAGTTTACAAGTACTGGATGCTTTTACCAATGAAGATATTTCGTCTAAATTTGGGCTAAATTCAAGTACCCAAAATTTTGATATAAACGAAAACGGAAATTCAGTGTTGACATGGAAAGTTAAGGTTCCGAACAATGTTTCTTCAATTATTTTAAAAGTAGTGGCAAAAGCAGGAAATTATTCTGATGGCGAACAAAAAGCGGTGGCAATTTTACCAAACAGAATGTTGGTGACTGATGCGCTTCCGATTTTTGTGAAAGAAGGGGAAACAAAAACTTTTGTTTTAGATAACCTTAAAGGTACAAATTCTACGACTATTTCCAACGTTTCAAATACATTGGAATTAACGACAAATCCGATTTGGGAGATTATGTTTGCGCTTCCAAGTCTGAAAAATGATCAGAATAATTCTGCCGATGTGATTTTCAATAAATGGTTTGCAGATGTTTTAGCTTCTGAAATTTTTAAAGCTAATCCGAAAATGAAAAATGTTTTTGAAGAGTATCAAAACAAAGGATTATTAAATTCAAAACTTGAAAAAAATCAGGAACTAAAACAATTGTTGTTGGAAGAAACACCTTGGGTTTTAGAAAGCAAAAATGAAGGTGAACAAATGCAGAAACTGGCACTTTTATTTGATGCAAATATGATGAAAAATTCAATCAATCAGGATTGGGACGATTTCAAAAAGCTGCAAAATCCGGACGGTGGATTCTCGTGGTATCAAGGTTATCCAAGTTCATACTCGACTTCGTTGTATATCTTGAAAAACTTAGGAAAAATCAACTCTTGGTTAAAAGATAATGTGAAAGATTATCAAAGTTCAGAACAGAATGAATTGGTGATGAAATTAGTTCAGTATGTAGACAACGAAATCAGTAAGTATTATGATGTAAAGAAAGAAAATGTTTGGAATAATTCGACGGTTGATTATCTGGACACAAGAAACTATTGGGAAAAACAATATCCTTTAAAAGGAAAAGGTTTAGCCTTAAAATCATTGGTAAAACAGAAAGCAAAAACAGCTAAATTATCTGAATTTACATTCTTCGGATTGCATCGTATGGCTTTATTGACAAACGATTTTGGACTGAAAGATGTTTCAGATAAAGTAATGAATTATTTAAAAGAAACTTCTACAGATACAAAAACTCAAGGTGTTTACTGGAAACAGAATCTTGATGACTGGGGTTGGTTCAGTTCAAAAGTGGTGAATCATGCAGGAGCTTTGGAAGCTTTCAATACTTTAAGACCAAACGATCAGAAATTCATTGAAGACATGAAAATCTGGCTGATTACCCAGAAAGAAGTTAATTCTTGGGGTAGCTCAAGAGGAACTTCGGAAGTGATTTTTACAATTTTAAATTCAGGGAAATCATGGGCAGGCACTGAAAGTGATAAAGCAACTGTTGTTTGGGGAGGAAAAGAATTACAGACTCAGACCCAGGCAACAGGTTACGTGAAATCTGCTGTAAAAACTGATGTTGTAGACAAGAATTTGGCAACGGTTACTGTAACAAAACCTGGTCCCGGAATTGTTCAGGGAGGGCTATTCTGGCAATATTATGAAGATTTGGATAAAATCAAATCGTCTGAAAATTACATTTCTATCACAAAAGAATTGTACAAAAAAATCAAAACAGTAAATGGTGAAGAATTACAGAAAATCTCACCTGAAACTCCATTGAAGGTAGGAGAGAAAGTGACCGTAAGAATGATTCTGAATACAGACCGGCCGATGGAGTTTATTCATATCAAAGACATGAGAGCGGCTGGATTTGAGCCTGTAAATGTGCTTTCAGGATATCAGTGGAAAAATAATTTAGGCTATTATCAGTCTACTAAAGATGCATCCACAAATTTCTATATTCAATATATGCCAAAAGGCAAATATGTATTTGAATACGACTATCTTGCCAATGCATCCGGAAAATTCTCAAACGGCATTACGACGATACAGAATTATTATGCTCCGCAGATGAATGCTCATACAAAAGGAGCGAATGTTCAGATTTTGGAATGATTTTTGGGTTTATAGAATCAATAAAAAATAAATACAAAAAATATGAAATTTTCAAAAACGGTAATTACAGGTTTGGTAATGTTGGTTGGTGTAAATGCTTTCGCTCAGAAAAAGGCGGAAAAGTTTGAGAAATTACAGATTGAAATGTTCCCAAAAGCCAAAGAAGGCTATAAGCAAGTATATATTCAGCTTCCGATTGCTAAAAATGAAAATGATCTGAAAGTTGAACTCTTTGTTGGTGCAGAGAAAACGTTGGATTGCAACAAACATTTTTTGGTGGGCAATGTAAAAACTCAGGATTTGCAGGGTTGGGGCTACAGCTATTATGATGTAGAATCAAATGGTGAAGTTGGCGGGACTTTGATGGCTTGTCTGGATAAAAAACTGACAAAGCAATTCGTAACGCTTCAGCCGGAAATTGTAAGATATAACAGCAAATTACCGTTGGTGTTTTATGTTCCGAAGGATTTGGAAGTTCGCTACAGAATTTTGCGTCCTGATGCAACAATGAAAAAAGCAGTTCAGAAATAATCAAATTATATTTCATACAAAACTCCTCGCATTTGTGGGGAGTTTTTGTTTTAGAAGCTTATCCAGCTATCCACTTTTACTCCTCGCGCCGAAGCTTTCTTTTAGAATCTGCGCTTGCTGTGGGGTAGCCGTTTCTATCTGGGCTAAGGTATTTGGTATTATCGAAATACGAATGAAAAATTCAAATTGTTCTCATCAAAAACTTCGTGAAATCTGTGTTTAAATGAGGAAAATAATAATGCAGCCAAAGAAAAAAGAGAAAAATTTCAATTAAAATGAAACTCAAATTAAAGTTAAACGATGCTTCGGAAACTCCCATTAATAAAGCCTTTACATTAAACCTGTTTTAAACTGTTGCTAAATTCACCGTTTCGTGGATTTTCTTATGGTTTTTCAGATTTTTTTGCACTATATTTGTTTTAAACGGGAACTATGAAAAACAATTTATTGATTTTTACGTTTGGTTTTTTTATACTTCCAACTTTTAGTTGGGCACAATCGGCGCCGGCTTTTCGAGAACTTTTAGACAGTGCGATGGTTAGGGATTCTGATCTCAAAATGCAACTCACCCAAAACAAATTAACCGATCTTGACGAACATAAATTAAAAGACATCTTTCTTCCAACATTAGAAGTGAGCGGCCAGGCTGGATATCTCAATGCCACAGCTCGTTTGACTTCCCCGGAGATCAATCTCACACCTTTTATCAGGATTCCGGAAGGAAGTTTTAATAATAATCTAAACGTTTCAGGTTTTTCAGGAATTGCCAAAGCAGATGCAAAAATGGTAGTATATTCCGGAGGAAAAGTAAAATATCTAAAAAAAGCCATCGAAGAAAAGAAAATTTCCGAAGATATTTTGCTTGAAAAAACAAAAGACGAAGTCGTAGCAAATGTTTCCAAAGCTTATGATCAGCTGGCTTTAATTCATCAATCCAAAAGAGTATTGGATGAAAGCAAAAAAAGATTGGATATCAACCGAAAAACGGCAGATAAAGCTTTAGGGTATGGGCTAATCACTCCTTATGATCATAAGAAAATTGAATTGGCCCAAGCAACTTTACATGCAAAAGTTGTGGAATATGAAGGCAAAAAAGAACTGCTTCTGACCCAGCTTTATGTTCTGACGGGAATCAGTAAAGAAAGGTTGAGAATGATAGAACCTGTTTTAGAGCCTGTTGAATTATTATCTCCAGAAAAAGGAATCGAACAGAGAGCGGAAATTCGGGCCTTAGAGCACGGAATTGTTGCTGCTGATTATAAAATAAAAGCGGAAAAAACCTGGATGATTCCAAAAGTTCAGTTGATGGTATCTGCTTATTATATAGGATTGTATGGAAGCAGAATTAAAACTTCTGAAAATATAATCCCTGCCATTCCTGAAATTGGATATGGCGGTGCAAAGCTGGATTGGAGGCCAACTAATATTAATATTCTTCCTTTGATTACAGCCGGGGTGGGATTCAAATGGGAAATCTTTGACGGAAATGAAGGGAAGCATGCCGAAGAAACTGCTAAAATAGGAAAAGAAATTCTTCAAAACCAGAAAGAAGATGCCTTAAAAAAACTGACTTTAAATTTAGCGAACAATCAAACCAATTATGATATCGCCAATGCCCAGATTGCATTAAAGGCAAAGGAAAAAGAACTGGCAAAAAATGCTTTGATCCAGGCTGAAAAAGAATTCAGATACGGAATGAGCAAGTCTTCACAGCTTATTGATGCCGAAAATGATTTGGAAATTGCCGAGCTGGAATATCAAAACACGATTTTCAACCAAAGAAGAGCGGGAATAGAACTGATGAGATCTACCCAGGAATTGGATATTGCTAAACTTTATCAACCTTAAAAAATTAAAATGATGCCAAAAAAACTCTCCCTACTATTTGCCGGACTGTTGTTATTGGGAAGCTGTGACAAAAAGAATGAAAAACTCAATGATTCTGAAGGGAAAACAAAAAAAGATGTTGTTTCTTTTGCTCCAAAAGTGACCGGAAGAATTTTAAAAATATATGTTACTGAAGGTCAAACCGTGAAAAAAGGCGATACATTGGCTTTGCTTGATGTTCCGGAAGTTTCTGCCAAAATTGCACAGGCTCAAGGGGCTGTAAGTGCTGCCACAGCTCAGGAACAAATGGCGAAAAACGGAGCGACAGCCGATCAAATGAAGCAATTACAGGCGAAATATAAAGGCTTGAAAGAACAATATGATTTTGCACAAAAATCTTTTCGGAGAGCCTCCAATATGTATCGGGACAGTTTGATGTCCCCACAGGCTTATGATGAGGTCTATGCCAAAATGCAGGGAGCGAAAGCCCAATATGATGCCGTTGTTGCAGAATTAGACGATGTGAAAAGAGGAACCCGTTTTGAAAAAGTGGAAATGGCAGCAGGCCAGGCTTCCCAGGCAAAAGGCGCTTTGCAGGAAGCGAATGTGGCTTATTCCGAAAGGTACATCATCGCAACCAATGATATGGAAATTGAAACCATCAGCCTGAACACCGGAGAATTGGCGACGGCAGGGTTTGCGTTATTCAATGGATATATCCCCAGCAGTACTTTTTTCCGTTTTACGGTTCCTGAAAGTCAGATTTCAAGATATAAAAAAGGGCAGACGGTCAATATGGAAATTCCTTATAATAAAGAAAAATTAGAGGGTACGATTTTGTATATCAAACAATTGACAAAATATGCGGACATCACCACAGCTTATCCCGATTATCAGTTGCAGGACGCTATTTATGAGATAAAAGTAAAACCAAAGGATATGAACAAAGCGAAAGATATTTTGGTCAATTCAAATGTTATCCTGAAATAAATATGAAAGAATTTTTCCGACTTTTACAACGAGAATTTAAGCTGTTTACCGGCAATTCGACATTAAGAACGGTTTTCTTTCTGGCGCCGGTTTTCTATGCAACGTTGCTAGGGTTTGTCTATAAAAGCGGAAAAGTGGAAAACACTCCTGTTTTGGTGATTGACAGAGATAACACGCCTTTGTCAAACCAGTTAACGGAAATGCTGGAAGATAATAAAAGTATTAAGGTTATCCGATATTTACAGGAACCATTTAGTATCAAAGATGAAGTGATAAAACACGAAGCGGCCGCTGTTGTTATTATTCCGTCGAAATTTGAAGCTTCAATTCTTCAAAAAAAATATCCTGAACTCAATGTTTATGTGAATACAGGAAATGTTCTGACAGCAAATTTTGCATCAAAAGCATTACAATTAACTATAGGAACATTCTCTGCGGGAGTTTCCATCAAAGCGCTTCAAAAAGCAGGAATGCCAGCAACAAGAGCAGCAACACAATATGAGCCGTTTAAAGCAAATTATATAACGCTTTTTAACACTACGGGAAACTACCTTATTTTTATGTGGCCAGCAATGTTGGCTGTAGTTTTGCAGCAGGTAATTTTACTGGCAATGGCGGTAAGTTTTGCAGCCGAATTCCAAGGTGGAACATTCATTAAAGAATATTTTAAAATGAAAAGACGGGCATTTCCGACAATGCTCATTAAAGTAATTCCAATCTGGGTTTTCTCAATTTTGATTGTTGGAGTATATTATTTTATGCACATGATTTTCAAAGTCCCGATGCCGGAAGGAATTTTAAATTTTATTTTGTTAACGGCAGTTTTCGTAGGTTCAGCTTCATTTTTAGGTGTTTTCATCAGTATTTTGATTCCGGATGCCCTGAAAGCGACACAAATCTTAATGGTGATTGCTTCTCCAGCGTTCATCATCAGTGGTTTTACATGGCCTTTAAATGCAATGCCTGCCTTTGTGCAATTCATCGCGAACATTATTCCGTTGACGCCATTTTTACAGGCATTTAAAATTTTATTAATTCAAAAAGGTTCTGTAGAACTTACTTTTCCATATTTAAAACATTTGGGAATTCTGTTAATTGTTTATGCATTTTTAGGCTGGATTGCTTTAAAAATTAAAATGTGGCTGATGTTCAGATACATCAAACCAAATGAGATCTCCAACGAAAATTCTTCCGAAAAAGTAGATTAAGTTAAATATCGAAAAATTCCACCTTCTTTTATTAATAATCGATCATTAAATTTTACAACTAATTTATAGGCAAAAAGACTTACTTTGTGAATGTTTTTTTCTATAAAGTATTGTTATTTAGTATTTTAACTATTTTTCTTATAGGGTGGAAAATGATAAGAAAAAACTAATATATTTGCTTTTACAAATTAAAATAAGCTATGGAAAATGTATTTGATGCAAAAGATGCTCAAAACTATATAGATAGAATAAATAATCTTGTAGAAGATACTCACGGGTTGTGGGGGAAAATGACCGTTGACCAAATGTTGGCGCACTGTTGTGTGACATATGAAATGGTCTATGAGCCTGAAAAACACAAAAAACCAGGGGCAATTGCAAAGTTCATTTTAAAGACTTTTGTAAAGCCTAAAGTAGTTGGTGAAAAATCTTATCCGAGAGATTCTCCTACCGCGCCACAATTCTTAATCAAGGGAAGAAAAAACTTTGAAGATGAGAAGAAAAGACTGATTGGTTTTATCCAAAAAACCCAACAGATGGGAGCTGGGTCTTTTGATGGAAAAGAATCCCATTCTTTCGGAAAATTAAATGCTCAGGAGTGGAATAATATGTTTGCAAAACATTTGAACCACCATTTATCACAATTCGGAGTTTAAAAAATCAAAAACACATGAAAAAACTTTTATTATTCCTTGTTCTTTCTTCCCATTTTGTTTTGGCGCAAATGCCGAATATTTCTAATGTCTGGTTGAATAACAGCAAAGCTTACCTTGGGACTATCGGAAATGATAAGCAGGAGCTTAAACTTAAAATCAATATTTCTGAACAAAATAAAAAGAATGATCAGGAATATTTTATTTCGGGGTATTCGCTTGTTGATAAAACATATGCAAAACTTGAAGGTAAATTTACTATCACAAAATATAAAGATTTCAACAAAAAAGGAACGGTGTTTGGAGAGTATGAATTTGCTGAAGAAAATAAAGGAAAACATTCCGGCATTTTTAAAGGAAAGTTCGTTTATACCTTCAAATGGAACAAAAATACTGAAAAAGTTGAAGGACAATACATTGAGCTGATCGGTGACTGGAAAAGCTACGACGGAACTCTGGACTTTAAAACCCGCCTGAAAAATCAATAAGTATGTTGAGAAATATTTGAGGCTTCTTTTTGTTATTCACCATTTACAATATGGCTGTTTTACCAACTCTAATCAGGTTTTGGATTTTTAGGAATCTAGGTCTGGGGATTGGTTTTCGTTGGAAGCAGATTGGCTATAAATAAAAAATCTATATGAAACTAGGCGCGTTTTCAATCAGCTTGAGTGTAAAAGATCTTGAGAAATCTAAAGATTTTTACGAAAAATTAGGTTTCAGTCAAATGGCTGGAAGTATGGAACATGATTATTTGATCATGAAAAATGGAGATCACTTGATTGGCTTGTTCCAGGCAATGTTTGATGGAAATATGCTGACTTTTAATCCTGGTTGGGATCAGAATGCCCAGAATCTGGAATCTTTTGATGATGTTCGTGATATTCAGAAACGTTTAAAGGAAAATGGAGTTCAGCTTGATAAAGAAGCAGATCAAACGACTTCCGGTCCGGAACATATTTTTCTGAAAGATCCTGATGGAAATATGATTTTAATTGATCAACACAGATGATATTTTGAAACTTCAGGATATTAAATTTATACAAATTAAAACTAAACTTAAAACAAGAAACTCATTATGGCTAGTGTAAACGTTTATTTAACATTCAACGGGAATTGTAAAGAAGCATTCGATTTCTACAAATCTGTTTTCGGTGGAGAATATCCTTATATCGGAACTTTCGGGGATATGCCTCCAATGGAAGGTCAGGAAAATAAAGAAGAAGATAAAAACAAAATCATGCATGTTTCCCTTCCTATTTCAAAAGAAACAATGTTAATGGGAAGTGATGCGGGATGTGATTATGCATCTCAATTCAAGGCCGGAAACAATTTCTCTATTTCTATCAATGCTGAATCTAAAGAAGAAGCAGATAAATTATTTGCAGGGCTTTCTGAGGGAGGACAGGTAACGATGCCGATGGCAGACACTTTCTGGGGAGCATATTTCGGGATGTTTACAGATAAATTCGGGATCAACTGGATGGTAAACTACGATGATCCTGCGAAAGTGCAACAGCATCCTTAATATTAATATTTTGGATACAAAATACAGGTAAAGGAACCGACGGATTTTCTGTCGGTTTTTTTATTTACTATACGTCTACATTCCGAAAACGCTAAGTTTGAGAGTTAGGATTAGGTTGCAGGCCCTGGGAAGTTGATAAGATGTACAACATAAAAAACAAAAAGATACAAAGGGTGAAATTCACAATCGATCAAATCGAAACAGGGTATCAAAAAGTAAAAAACGGTGCAGATTTCCAAACTATATTAGACCATTAAAACTTTAGAAGTTTCTCATTATGTGTATCTATTTTGATAAGACTGGAAGTGATATTTTGGAAGAACGGGTTCCGGAATAAATTAGTGATTATTTTTATCATAAAAGAAAATTTTCATACGACATTTTTTTTGCTTATTATTGATAATTGAAATCGTTTTTAAAAATACGATAGATAATAGTAATATAATTGAGATAGGAATATGAACAGTTTAAGGTCGGTGGTAGCATTGGTTTTTAGTTTGGGAGCTATATTTTCATTTGCCCAGAAAAATGATTTGGGAGCTTGGTATATGTATTTTGGTAATAATAAAATCAGTAAAAAATTAAATTGGCACAACGAAATCCAGTACCGTAATTTTGACGCAATCGGAGATTTGGAACAATTATTAATCCGTACCGGAATTGGATATGATTTAACGGAAAATAATAACAATATTTTATTAGGATATGGTTTTATTTTAAGCCAGCCTTATGTAAATGATGAAAAAACTGAAAATATAGAGCATAGGATTTTCCAGCAATATATCACAAAACAGAAATTCGGACGTTTTAACCTTCAGCATCGTTACAGATTGGAAGAACGTTTTCTACAGGATGATTTTAGGATGAGATTCCGGTACTATTTAGGGGTAAATGTTCCTATTACCAATAAAGAAATGGCTCCGAAAACGATTTACGGTTCTGTATATAATGAAATTTTTCTAAATTTAAACAGTCCGACTTTCGACAGAAACAGGGTGTATGGAGCTTTGGGATATGTGATTAACAAAAACATGAGAATAGAAGCCGGGTATATGAATCAAATTCAGGAAAACAAGAATAGGGGGCAGATTCAGATTGGTTTTTATAATAATATCCCGTTTACGAAAAATTAAATCGATTAGAAACTAAAAACACTTTTCCTATCGGTATTATATTTTTTGTTGACATAATCTGTTCAATTAGAAAGCTCCGCAGATTTTGCAAATTGAACAGATTATTCAGAATAAAAAATATGTATAATCAGCTAGAAGAACTAAAAATTAACATTAATAAAAATTATAAAAAATGATTCACACTTACGTCATAATATCAATCGCGGTATTGTTGTCTGTGATGATATTGGTAATGATTGGGCAAAAACTTAAAGTTGCTTACCCAATTTTTCTTGTGATAGCAGGTTTGTTGATAAGCCTGGTTCCGGGAATGCCACATATTGAAATAGAGCCTGATTTGGTTTTCCTTATTTTCTTACCACCGATTTTATTTGAGGCAGCTTGGTTTACGTCATGGCAGGATTTTCATAAATGGAGAAAGCAGATTTTCTCGATGGCGTTTGGGTTGGTATTTCTCACCTCAATTGTTGTTGCTTATCTATCATCATCAATAATTCCGGGATTAACTGTTGCCATGGGATTTTTATTAGGAGGTGTAAACTCTCCGCCGGATGCCGTAGCTGCGACTTCTGTGTTAAAACATATGAAAATTCCCAAAAAAATTACAAGTATTCTGGAAGGTGAAAGTTTGATTAACGATGCTTCAAGTTTGATTGTATTTAAATTTGCCTTAGCTGCAGTGATTTCAGGACAATTTATTTTTGGTGAAGCGGTGAAAGACTTTTTTACAATGGCAATCGGGGGAATTGCAGTGGGAGTAGCGGCAGGCTTGCTTTTCGGAGCTCTGTTAAGAATTATTCCGTCGAATTCTAATATTGATACTATCATTACTTTGATTGTACCTTATATAATGTATGTCGGTGCGGAACATTTTCACTTTTCGGGAGTGTTATCTGTGGTTGCAGGAGGTTTGTTAATGTCTTACAATTCACACTGTTACCTGAGTCATACTTCTAGAATTCAGTCTGGAAATGTCTGGAGTGTTCTGATATTTTTAATGAATACCATTATTTTTATTCTTATCGGATTAGAATTACCTGTTGTAGTAGCTGCGATGAAGGATTACACCATCACGGAAGGGATTTTCTACAGCATCGTGATTGGTGGGGCTATTATTGGAACGAGAATTTTGTACAGCTATGCCTTGATGTATTTCCCAAGGCTCTATTCAAAGGAATTACGTTTAAAAGTTCCCAAACCGGATTGGCGGGAACCTTTTATCATAAGTTTTGCCGCGATGAGAGGAGTTGTTTCTTTAGCAGCAGCGTTATCAATTCCGGCATTTTTACCAAATGGAGAAGCTTTTCCGCACAGAAATATTATTCTGTTTGTAACTTTCGTTATCATATTAATTACTTTGGTCGGTCAGGGTTTACTTTTATCGCCAATTTTGAAATTATTAAAAATAAATGATGCAGGAAGCGAGCTTCCGGAAGAGAAGCAGGAAGTAATTTTAATGAGAAAATTAAAAGAAACTGCTTTGCACAAGCTGGAAAATGATTTTTCAGATTTAGCAGAAAGAAACAGCCTGGTTCAACATCAAAAACACAAGCTGGAAAACGAAATGATGATGATGGCAGATAAAGCTCAATGTATGGCTTCTACGGGAGATTATGTAACGGCAATGAGTGAAAATAAAGATGTAATGAGACAAATCATTCAGGCACAAAGAAATGAACTTCATCGAATGAAGCGTGAAAAAATATTCGATGATCATGTGATGAGGACAATTGAAATGCAGCTTGATTTCGATGAAGCAAAAATTACAGGATTTTCTCACGGTTAATTAAATTTTAAAGATTTGAAATGAGTATCCCAGTTATTGTTCAGTATAAAATAAAGGTTCAGATTGATAAAGCCTGGAAGGCGCTTACGGAAAAACACGAAATGAAATCATGGTATTTTGATATTCCTGATTTTGAACTGGAAGTTGGTAAAGTATTTAATTTTTATGAACCGGGAGATGAGAAAAAGTATCATCACCAATGTGAAATTTTACAAATAATCCCAAATAAAAAATTGAAGCATTCTTGGGCTTTTCCGGAATTATCAAAAGGAATGACAACTGTAACCTGGGAGCTGAATAAACAAGGTGAAAAAACGGTCATTACCTTAATTCATGATGAAATTGACAATCTAAAAGAACTGGGCGAGAATTTTTCAAGAGAATCATTTGCCCAAGGCTGGAACGGAATTATCGGGCAAAGTTTGAAACCCTATTTGGAAAAGTAAATATTACAATTCTGTCAACATCTGAATGAAATTAGCAAAGCGGAATAAAATTTGCTATTTTTGGGGAAATATTTAGAATTTCAATGAGAAAAAATATTATAGCAGGTTTTGCTGCAATTTTATTATTAGCGTCTTGTAATAACGATAAAAAGGTTCTTGATACTCTGGCGGATTATAATAATTCTATGGAAAGTACGGGTTATCATTTTGGGGATAAACTTCAGCTTCCAAAAGATGTTTCTGATAATGCAGAAAGTATTACCATAAGTTTTGGAGATAAAGAAACTACAAGTCTTGATATTGATCCGAAATTTTATACTTTAGGAGATAATGCAGTAACTTTCAATATTAAAACTAAAAATGGAGAAATACTGACTCAGGACGCGACAATTAATGTTTTTGCAAAAAGCCCTGAAAAAAATATTTCTTACCAAATTGTAGGGGAATACCCTCATGACCCTAAAAATTTTGTGCAGGGTTTTCAGATCGAAGGAAATACAATCTATGAAAGTGACGGGCAAAACGGCTCTTCACAGATTTTGAAATATACATTAGGGACTACAACCCCGCTTGTTTCTACAAAACAGGCTCAGGAAGATTTCTCAGAAGGGAGTACCATCGTTGGTGATAAGGTATATCAGTTAACATGGCAAAATAAAAAAGGATATATTTATGATAAAGCTTCTCTAAAACTTTTATCAGAATTTCCTTATCCAAATGTGTTAGGAGAGGGCTGGGGATTAACGTACGACGGGACTTACCTTATTGCATCAGACGGAAGTAAACTTTTATATTTTTTAGATCCGAAAGATCCTTCTAAAATGATAAAGTATATTGCTGTAGCAGGTAATAAAGAAGCCTATGATCAATTAAATGAATTGGAATATCACAACGGGTTTATCTATGCAAACGTTTGGCAAAAACCAATTATTCTTAAAATCAATCCGGCAAACGGAGAAGTGGTGGGAACATTTGATTTTACAGATATTGCTAAACAAAACACCAAAGGAAGTGATGATGTATTAAACGGAATTGCTTTCAAAGGAGAAAACATGTTGGTGACAGGTAAAAACTGGTCAAAGATTTATGAAATTCAGATTAAATAAATTTAATAAAGTTCTATTTATAAAAATATATTAATAGCGTTCCCTGTGGAGCGCTATTTTCATTAAAAAGATTATAAAATTTACTACTTTTGAAAAACGGTTAAGAATTGTATGAAAAAGAGTATTATAATTGGTTTTACCGTTGTTCACATAATGATATGAATTTTATCATTAAAAAAGTTGGCAACAGGTGAAAATCATCAAAAAACTTATGATGCTTTCATCATATAATTTATAATTTAAAGTTTAATCCTATTTAAATAAAAGTATGTAAATTGCCAACATTCTATATAGGAAAGTTACTTTTACCAAGAGAAAATTTGAGATTATTATATTTTATATTTGTTTTTATTTTCTGCTCATTTTCTGCGCAGAAAGCCCTTCCTTTAGATAGTTTAAAGCTAAAGGAAGCTAAAGATATGTTTGCTGATGATTACGGCAATTTATATATTTATAAAAATAAAGATTTCAGTTTTACGAAATATGATTCTTTGGGAAGGCAGATTGGAAAATTAATGGTGACTGTTCCTTTTAAAATCCAAAATGTTCAGAATCCTTTGAGTGTGCCCTTATTTTCAGAAAATGCTCAGGAAATGAAGTTTGTGGATCAGAATTTTAATGAAATTCAAAAAGTAGATTTTAAGCAAAAATTTGGGTTTATCAAAATGGCATATGCAGAAGATCTGCAGCAATTATGGCTGTTGGATGAAAGTACAAAACGCCTTATTCAGTATAATTTCAGGAACGATACTACCATTAATTCTTATCCTTTCGATGCAAGTTTTGATGATTTGACAGATCTTTTGGTGTATGAAAACAAGGTATACATTTTGACGAGAAAACATATCAGAGTTTATACTTTAAAATTCGAGAAAATTTTTGAAGCCGAGATTCAAAATGGTAAACGATTCAGAAGAGAAAATGATGTGATTTTGGTCATAACTAATAATTCCATCATAAAATATATTCCGGGAAAAGAGATGGTGAAAATTCTGGAGGATCCGGATGCACAAATTGTGGATAAAAACAACCTTTCTTATTTTGAAATCAAAGCCAACAACCTTTATCTTTACAGCCTCGAAAAGAAAAAAGAAATTAAACAGCAAACTGAACCTGAAACTAAGGATAAACCTGTAGAAAATTCGGAAGAAAAATCCCAGGACGGCTCTGCAGAAAAATCTGAAAACTTTGATATGCTGAAGCTTTTTGAAGAAATTGGTGAGGTTCAGAAATTGGGTGTTTAATCTTTATAATTAATCAATAAATATTTTAAGGAGAAAAAAATATGCATATTGCGGTTACAGGAAACATTGGAGCAGGAAAAACTACGTTGACGACCATGCTTTCCAAGCATTACGGATGGGATGCCCAGTTTGAAGATGTAGATCATAATCCTTATCTGGAGGATTTTTATGCGGATATGAGCAAGTGGAGTTTTGCATTGCAGGTATATTTCTTGGGAAGCAGATTCCGTCAGGTAAAGGAAATCAGGGAAAGTGGGAAAAATATTATTCAGGATCGTACGATTTATGAAGATGCCCATATTTTTGCGGAAAACCTTAATGATATGAATTTGCTTTCAGATCGGGATTTTAATAATTATTCTTCCGTGTTTAATTTGATGAAATCTTTTGTTTCTGCACCGGATTTATTGATTTATCTTAAATCTGATGTGCCGAATTTAGTAAAAAAAATCTACAAGAGAGGGCGGGAATATGAGGCTTCCATCAGTATCGAATATCTTTCTAAGCTTAATCAGAAATATGAAAAATGGATTTCAAATTATACGGAAGGGAAACTTTTAATAATTGAAGTTGATGATTTGGATTTTGTAGAAAAACCGGAGGATTTTGGGTTTATTCTGGAAAAAATAGAAGCTGAACTAAATGGCTTGTTTTAACAATTAATTATCATAAGTTTTATTTTTTGTAACTTGATTTATGATTAAATTTGTTATGAATAAGATGAATTAATTTTTATTGTTTATTAAATTATAATTAAAAATGTTGGTTAAAGTTTTACATAACGGGAACTGTTCAAAATCAAATGCTGTTTTAGAGTATTTGGATGAAAACGGAGTGGCATTTGAGATTATAAATATTATCGAAGATCCACTTAGTATTTTAGAATTGAAAACGGTTTTGAAAAAGCTTAATCAAAGTGTTTTTCATATCATCCGTAAAACTGAGAAGCTATATTTGGAAAAATTTGCAAATAAAAATTACTCTGAAGAAGAATGGTTGAAAATTTTATCTGAAAACCCTTCTTTGATTCAAAGACCAATTTTAATAAAGGGTTCTGTTGCTATGTTGGGAAGACCAATTGAGAACGTGAAATTTTTTATTGAGAAATAAAAAAATAAATATAAAAAATAAATAAAAAAAGTCAGCTTTATGCTGACTTTTGAATTTCTACAATAGAATTACTCCTTCTATTTTTGCAACTTCTTTATAAATATTAACTACCTGATTGGCGTCTAATACAAATGCATTAATGTTGCAGGCTGTATATTTTCCGTTTTTACTTTCACGGTTTCCCAGAGTAAATTTTATACCGTCAAAAACTCTGTAGATTTCAGTTAGTTTAGACTGATCCGTTGGAATAATAAATTTAAATAAATAATCTTCCGGAAAATCATGGTGATCTTCCAGTTTTTCCTTTAAAGAATTATAAAAATCTTCAGGACTTGCATGTTGATTTCCTTGTAATATATCCATCTGCGAATTCTAAATTATATATAAAAATAATGAAAATTTTTCTATTTTCCAAGTGGACCGAGAAGTGATCTGGAGTTCTGAATTTCGTAATCTTCAATAATATTAAACATTCCGTTTACCAATTGTTCAGAAGCAAGTTGACTCAAGCCTCCTGAGTTTACGGTTGTTGTATTTCCTCCAAAAAGGCTTCCTAAAAGATTATTCCCGGATAAAGCGGTATTAATGCTTTTCACAATACCATATTGGTTTAGTTGTTCGTCTACTTTCGGAGCAATTGCAGCAATTAATTGTTGAGATGTTTTTTCTTTCAGAATCAGGGTGGCGGTTCCTTTTTCTCCCTGGATAATTCTCGTAACGTCTTGTGCATTTAGACTGTTAACAGCATTCACCAGAATTGGTTTTGAAATATTTACAGTATAAACGGCAGCATCAGCTATATATGCTCTCTCTTTAGCCACCAGAGACGGGGCAACTTTCTCTAACATTGAGTTGATTTCCCTCAATTGTTTCGGAAGTGCTTTATCAACCATATTGTTTTGCAGGAATGCGTCTTTATTACTATAAACGTTAACCCCTTTGTCAATACCGTTTAATAAAAGTTTTTTGATAATAGATAGACCCAAATCTGTAGTAGCTAGGGTAGTGCAAGAGTTAACCGTTGTTGTAACAACAGCTCCTGTACCAATAACTAAAGCTGCTGCGATGATGTATTTTTTCATTTATATTTCTTAATCTTTATACTTTTCAAATAATGAACCAAAGTTAACCACTAAAATCTGTTTAACAAAATATTAGTGGTTGACCTGTTAATTTGGGAGTCAAATTATTAAAATGTATGTAAAAACGATTACATTTTTTTTATTTAAAATTCGATTAATATTAATAAAATGCTATTGAATTGTGTTTTTTTTACTTTTTTATTTGATGATTTATGTTTTTTTAGAATTTTTATGAAAGATTAACTATATTACATATATTTTTATAATTTTGGTTAATGTCTTTTTTTGAGAAATACATTGTAACTTAAAATAAGGCATTAAAAAAGGTTCATCAGACCTATCTAAATTTGATTGTACGAAATAAAATTAAACTATATGAAACAAAGTGATTTAAAGTATTCATCACTCATTGCTGTTTTATACTTCGGTATGAATGTCAATGCACAGACTACACCGGCAGACACTGTTCCTAAAGAACAGAAGATTGAGGAGGTAGTGATGATTGGATATGGTAGCAGAAAAAAAGTAGATAATACTACATCTATTAGTTCAATCAGCGCTGAGGAAGTAACTAAAACTAAGGTTTTAAACGCTTCTCAGGCAATTCAGGGTAAAGCAGCAGGTGTACAGGTAATTGCATCTGATGCTCCAGGTTCTACGCCTACTGTAATGATTAGAGGTTTAGGAACGGTATTGGGAGGAAGAACACCATTATATGTTGTTGACGGTATGTTTACGGACAACATTAATAACATTAACTCAAATGACATTCTTACCTACGATATATTGAAAGATGCAGCAGCTTTGGCTATCTATGGTAACAGAGCAGCAAATGGAGTTATTATTATTACTACAAAATCAGGTAAAGGAAAGCTTAATGTATCTTATGATGGTTTAATTGGGATCAGGACTCCTTTGAAAACTATCAAAATGGCAAATGCATCTGAATTTGCAAATTATAACAATGCGGGTAAAACCAGTACTTATTTGAATCCAAATCAGCCATATGATACTGATTGGTTTAAAGAAATTACAAGAACAGGTATTTATAACCAGCATAATGTTGCAATTTCAGGGTCTTCTGAAGCTGCAAAGTATTTTTTGAGCTTAGGTAATTACGAAGAAGAATCCATTCTTAAAGGAACTAATTATAATAGAACTACAGTAAGAACTAATAATGAGTTTAGAATTACTAAAGGGATTAGATTAGCTCAAACTTTAAGTGCTACTTTTACGAATGATACACCTAAATCATTTGGTGCTTTTACAAATGCTTATAAACAATCTCCATTAGTTCCAGTGTATTATCCAAATGGTCAATATGGTCAGCCAATTTATGATTCAAATGGTAATATTAGCTATACAGGAGGACGTTTTAATAATGTAGGAAACCCAGTAATGCAGCTTGCATATGATAATCAAAAGGGGAAAAACTTTTTATTGCAAGGAGGTTTAAAACTAGACATTGATATTTTTAAAGATTTAAAATTTACATCTCAATTTAGTGGTGAGTATAATAATTATAAATATTATAATTTTGTAAACTCTAAAGCTTTTTGGTTAGATAGTGATCCTACAAGAGTTGATAGTGGTTATGATCCAACTTTACCATTAACAAGATTGACAAATAAAAATCAAAATTATTACAACTGGCTACTTAATAACTATTTAACATATACAAAAAAAATAGGAAATCACGATATTGAGATTGTAGCAGGAACGGAAACTTCAGTGTCAAACGGTCTTGAGACTTTGGTAATCAATAGAAAAAATGTTCCTGTTTCACAAGATTATTGGAATCTTGATGGAGTTGACTATTATGGTAATTTGTTTAGTGATAATACAACAAAAGCTATTGAATCTGTAAAAGGTAACAGAAATACAACCTTGTCTTATTTTGGCAGACTTCAGTATAAATTTATGAATAGATATTTACTAAGCGGAACTATTAGAAGAGATGGTTCTTCTCAGTTTGCTGAAGACCGTAGATGGGGAACATTTCCTTCATTTGGAGCAGGTTGGATCATTTCAGAAGAGGATTTCTTGAAAGGAGGATTCTTTAATCTATTGAAGCTTAGAGGAGGTTGGGGTAGACTAGGTAATCAAAAAGTACCTTTAAATTATTTACCACTTTCTTCTGGAGCTAGTTACAATTATGGATTTGGAACTTCACCAGTAAGTAATGGAGTTACAGTTAATCAAGGGTACGATCCAGAATTAGGATGGGAAGTTACAGAAGAGACTTCTTTAGGATTGGATTTTGGAATTCTAAATAATAGATTGACTGGTACTTTTGATGTTTATAACAGAAAAACAAACAATCTTATTTTGGGGGTTGTTCCATATTTGTCAACAGGAATTTCTGATGTGAATTATTCACATATGGGAAGTGTAGAAAATAAAGGAGCTGAAATAGGTTTAAATTGGTCTGATAAAGTTGGGGAAGATTTTACGTATTCAATTGGTGCAAACTATTCTTATAATAAAAACAAACTTGCTAGTATAGACCTTTCAAAACCTGTTTCTCAAATTATAGGAGGAAATTTAGGTAATGGTATAGATACAAAACTTTTCAATGCTTCATCTGTAGGATATGCATTAGGAAGTTTTTATTTATATGAGATAGATGGGTATGATGCAAATGGTAATTTGAAGTTTAAAGATTTGAACGGTAATGGAGTTACAGATGGAGGAGATAGACGTTTCTTTGATTCTTATATTCCAAAATCAACATTAGGTGTTAATATTTCCATGTCTTACAAGAATTGGGATTTTGCTCTTAATGGCTATGGAGCCTTTGGATTTAAAGTTTATAATGGTAAAAAAGCGCAAAGAAATGGTGGTGAAAATGTGGAAGCTTCTGTAGCAAATGATTTCTGGACACCAACAAACACTAATGCTGCAAATCCAGTAAACCCATCAAACATTCCACTTGCATCTAATTTCTACTTAGAAAGCGGAGATTATTTCAGAATTAATAATATTTCAGTAGGCTATACATTTAAAAATGTAACAGATTATATGAAATCAATTAAGCTTTATGTAAGTGCAATTAATCCTTTTGTATTCCAGAAATACTCTGGATATTCATCAGAATTATCAGGATATAATCCTGCAGATCCTACGGCAGAAGGAAATCCATATCAACGTGCAGGGATAGAGTTAGATGCTTATCCTACATTGAGATCTTTTGTATTTGGTGTTAACCTAAATTTTTAAAAAATGAATAAGAAATATATCATAGCAGCAGCATTTTTAATTTTAGGAGCTGTTAACCAAAGTTGTAGTAATGACTTTATTGATGTGTCACCTACAGAAAAAGTTCCTGAATCTGCATTTGGAGAACTATATAATAATAATGAGGGCGCAAACAGTCTAGTAACAGCTATTTATGCTAAATTTTTAGATTGGAATATGAGCACATTTGCTTGGATTGGTGTGACATCTATCGTTTCTGATGATGCAGATAAAGGTTCTAGTCCTAGCGATTCTGGTTCCGATAAAGATATTTTAGATGCTTTAAATTTTACAGCCGCAACTCCTTCATTTAAAGAGTTGTTTGCTTCTAATTATCAAGGAATTAATAGATGTAATCAAGCCTTAAAGTATCTTCCTCAATTGGATAAAGCTGATCCAGAATTACGCAAAAGATTAGTGGGAGAAGCTAAATTTTTGAGAGCTTTTATGTATTTTACTTTGGTTAGATCTTTTGGAGGTGTACCATTAGTAGATCATGTTCCTGTAACTGGGGTTGAAGCTGATAAAGTAATGACGCTTACAAGAAAAAGTAAAGAAGAAATTTACGCTTTCATTGAGCAAGATCTTAAAGATGCAATAGAAGCACTTCCTAATAAATCTGCTTATGGTGGAAGTGATGTAGGTAGAGCGTCTGTTGGAGCTGCTCATGCTTTATTAGCAAAAGTTTATTTATATCAGAAAAAATGGCAATTAGCTGTAGATGAATGTAATTTAGTATCAGGTTATTCATTAACTCCTAATTTCCAAGATATTTATAAAGTTTCAGGAGAAAATAATGCAGAATCCGTATTTGAAATCAATGGTACAGGAGGAACGGCAGGAAGAGCAATTCAACAATATAGTCAAGTACAGGGAGCCAGAGGAACTACAGGCTGGGGCTGGGGATTTGCAACTCCAACTCAAAGTTTATATGATGCTTATTCTGCAACAGATACGAGGAGAGACGCTACAATTATCCATAGAGATATGACTTTATATGATGGATATTATGTAGGTCCTAACACTGAAAACAAATTTTATAATTATAAAGCATATTCTTCAAGTTACAGAGACCAGGCATCTACAGACGTAAACATTCGCTATTTAAGATATGCAGAGGTTCTTTTAATGAAAGCTGAAGCAATGAATGAACTAGGTCAAACTTCTGGAGCAATTCCTTTCTTAAATGAAGTAAGAAACAGAGCAAATATCGGAAATACTCCGGCTGTTTCTCAAGCAGATGTAAGAGCAGATATCTGGGAGCAAAGAAGACTGGAACTGGCTTTTGAACACGACAGATGGTTCGATTTAGTAAGGACAGGCCAGGCTCAGGCTGCAATGGCTGCTGATGGTGGAAAAGTTTTCAAGGTAGGAACTCATGAGGTATTTCCTCTTCCGCAAGACTTTATCATGGAAGCCGGCGGATTATCAGCTCAAAACCCAGGTTATTAAGATTTAATCATAAACTTTAGAGGAGAATGAAAGTTCTCCTCTTCTTTTAGGGATGAATTTTAAAAATATTTGAATTATGAAAAGGATAGTACTATCAATTGCGGCGGTGTCACTATTTACCGTTTCTTGCAAAAATTCTCAAAATGCGATGCAGGAAGTTTCTCAAAAAGAAATAGTAAAAAGCAATATTACAGACGAACAATTAATGGATAAAGTTCAGAAAGATGCTTTAAAATATTTTTGGGATTACGCAGAACCGCACTCAATGTTAGGAAGGGAGCGTTATCACGAAGACAATATTTATCCTGATAATGATAAACACGTTGTAACAACAGGAGGTTCTGGATTTGGTTTAGCTACAATTCTTGTGGGAGTGGAAAGAGGATTTGTTCCTAGAAAAGATGCGGTGAAAAGACTGACAGCCATGATGGGCTTCTTAGCAAAAGCGGATCGTCATAAAGGGGCTTGGTCACATTGGATCAATGGAGAAACAGGGAAAACTGTTCCATTTGGAAAAAAAGATAATGGTGGAGATTTGGTAGAAACCGCATTTTTGACTTCAGGGATTTTGATGGTTCGTGAATATTTCAAAAATGGAAATGCAGAAGAAAAAGCTCTTGCTAAAAAATGTGACGAGCTTTGGAAAGGAATTCAATGGAACTGGTATACAAAAGGTGGAGAAAAAGTTCTTTATTGGCATTGGTCACCGGAATATCAATGGGAAATGAATTTTCCTTTGGAAGGTTATAATGAATGCTTAATCACTTATATTTTAGCCGCTTCATCACCAACGTATCCAATTGATGCCGAGACTTATTACAAAGGCTGGACAAGAAATGGATCTTACCTTTCCGATAAAGAAAAATATGGACTTCCAATGTATGTAAAACATAATGGAGCAGAGGAATATGGAGGGCCGTTATTTTGGGCTCATTACTCATACATCGGTTTAGATCCAACGAACTTATCTGATAAGTTAATCAAAAATTACTTTGATTTAAATAAAAATCAAGTACTTATTGACTACAAATACTGCGTTGAAAATCCAAAAGGATGGAAAGGTTATGGTCCAGACTATTGGGGGTTGACGGCTAGTTACTCAAGAAACGAGAACGGAAGTGTTGGTTACAATGCTCACTTTCCACAAAATGATCACGGAGTAATCACCCCAACTGCGGCTTTAAGCAGTTTTCCGTACTCGCCAAAAGAATCTATGGATTTTCTGAGATTTATTTATACTCAAAAACCCGAATTTATTGGTTCTGCAGGACCTTACGATGCAACTTCAATCAATTATAATAATTGGACAACTCCAAGATATTTGGCAATCGATCAGGGAACAATTGCTCCGATGATTGAAAATTACAGAACAGGGTTTTTATGGAAATTATTCATGAATGCTCCTGAAATTCAGCAAGGATTAAAGAAACTAAGCTTCAAATCTGAAAAGTATAATATTAATTAATATTTTTTTTAGGAGCTATTTCCCGCTTTCCGCTGTATCTTTTTTGTTACGGCCTGCGCTTTGCTCCGGCCGCAACAAAAAAGGATGCCGCTTCAATCGGGGCTAATAAAATAATCCATACAACTAAAGCCAAACAAAACCTAAATATTAAAATGAAATTAAAACCAAGCCATTTACCCCTTTTACTTCTGCCATTTTCATTGAGTTTACAAGCTCAGGAAATCAAGGCAGAATTAAACAAAGAAATTAAAAGACAGGAAAAAATTTCCTATGTTCTCGATTATCCTCAAAAAGTAAAAGGCAATGTTCCTTTAATCATATTTCTTCACGGTTCGGGAGAAAGAGGAAATAACCTGGAAGCCGTAAAAGCGCACAGCCCTTTCACGTATAAAAATCTGATTAAGGAACCTGTTGCAATTTTAGCGCCTCAATGTCCTGAAAATACTTGGTGGGATACGGTTACCGTTTATAATTTGATTAAAGAAATTCAGAAAAAATATAAGATCGATGCTTCCAGAATTTATCTCACAGGACTCTCAATGGGAGGCTGGGGAACATTAAAGCTGGCAATGGAGCATCCTGAAATGTTTGCTGCCGTGGTTTCAGTTTGTGCACCTACTGACAGGGTTATGTATGCGAATATTGATCAATATAAAGATTTAAACATGAAAATTTTTCATGGCGGAATGGATGATGTAGTTTTACCGGAAAATGCATTTAATTTTTACCAAAAACTTCATCCTGTAAATCCAGCCGCAGAATTGACGGTTTTTCCAAATGATAATCATAATTCATGGGATTCAGCTTATTCAAATCCTGCATTATATGAATGGATGTTGTCTAAGAGGAAAGAAAAATAGTCAATTTTGCATCTAGCCAGAAATTAAAATAAAACAGAACTATAATTTGTAAGAAGATAGATTTATGAAAAAGTTAATTGTAATTGCAACTTTAGCCCTTGCGCCGGTATTTTCGGCACAGGAAATGGTAACCAAACCCGTTCAGTCTTATCAGACGGCTCAGTATCAGGCTAAAAAGAAAGCTTTTGTAGATAATCTTTTGTCGAAAATGACGTTAGATGAAAAAATCGGGCAGCTGAATTTACCAAGTTCAGGCGATTTTACTACAGGTTTGGCTAAAAGTTCCGATATCGGAAAAAAAGTTGAACAAGGTTTAGTCGGAGGGCTATTCAATATAAAAGGAGCTGATAAAATCAGAGCCGTTCAAAAAGTTGCCGTTGAAAACAGCCGTTTGAAAATTCCTTTAATTTTCGGAATGGACGTGATTCACGGTTACGAAACTACTTTCCCGATTCCGTTAGGTTTAGCGGCTTCCTGGGATATGAATTTGGTTCAGCAGTCTGCAAGGGTTGCAGCTAAAGAAGCTTCTTCTGACGGAATCAACTGGACCTATTCTCCAATGGTGGATATTTCCCGCGAACCAAGATGGGGAAGGGTTTCTGAAGGTTCTGGTGAAGACCCGTATTTAGGAAGTGAAATTGCTAAAAACATGGTTTATGGTTATCAGGGAAAAGATTTGTCTATTGGTAACACGATTTTAGCTTGTGTGAAGCACTTTGCGTTGTATGGAGCTGGCGAAGGAGGCAGAGATTATAACACGGTTGACATGAGCCACGTTAGAATGTTCAACGAATATTTTCCACCTTACAAAGCGGCCGTAGATGCCGGAGTAGCTTCTGTGATGGCCTCTTTCAACGAAGTGGACGGGGTTCCTGCAACTGGAAACAGATGGTTACAGACAGAAGTATTAAGAAACAAATGGAACTTCAAAGGTTTTGTAGTTACGGATTACACAGGTATCAACGAAATGGTTGACCACGGAATGGGAGACCTTCAACAAGTTTCTGCTCTAGCTTTAAAGGCGGGGATTGATATGGATATGGTGGGTGAAGGGTTTTTAACAACTTTAAAAAAATCTTTATCCGAAGGAAAAGTTACTCAGGCAGAAATTGATACAGCAGCAAGAAGAATTCTTGAAGCAAAATATGATTTAGGGTTATTTGATAATCCATATAAGTACGGAGACGCAAAATTAGCGGCAAAAGAAGTTTTCAGTATGGAAAACAGAAATATTGCAAGAAACGCTGCAGCTCAGTCGATGGTTTTAATGAAAAATGACAACCAGGTCCTTCCTTTGAAAAATTCAGGGACAGTTGCGGTTATCGGACCATTGGTGAACAATTCACTAAACATGGCTGGAACTTGGAGTGTTGCTGCTAAACATGAGAAAGCGGTTAATGTAATGCAAGGCCTTCAGGCGAATTATGGGAAGAACGTGAAATTCCTTTCTGCTAAAGGAGCAAATATCGATTATGATGCAAAATTAGAGGATATCTACGCAGCTCACGGTAAGAAAACTGACAGAGATAGCCGTTCAAAAGAAGAATTGTTAAAAGAAGCAGTTGAGGTTGCCAATAAAGCAGACGTTATTGTTTTAGCTATCGGAGAATCTGCAGAAATGAGCGGAGAATCTTCTTCAAGAACTGAAATTACGATTCCTCAGTCTCAGGTAGATTTACTGAATGAATTAAAGAAAACCGGAAAGCCAATTGCAATGGTGCTTTTCACAGGCCGCCCGTTGGCTTTGACAAATGTAAAAGATACTCCTGATGCTATTTTGAACGCTTGGTTCGCAGGTTCAGAGGCTGGAAATGCAATTGCTGATGTTCTTTTTGGAAAAGTAAACCCTTCCGGGAAATTGCCGATGACTTTCCCAAGAAGTTTGGGGCAGGTTCCGATTTATTATAATGCTAAAAATACAGGCCGTCCATTAGATCAGGCTTTAGTTGATAAATGTGAATATCAAAGATTCCGGTCAAATTATATGGATGAGTGTAATACCCCGTTATATCCGTTTGGGTATGGATTGAGCTATACGAAATTCAACTATTCTGATATTACGGTTTCTAATGCCAATCCAAAAGGAAATCAGGCAATCCAGGCTTCAGTTACTGTGACGAACTCTGGAAATTATGATGGAGCCGAGGTTGTGCAGTTATATATCAGAGATATGGTGGGAAGCATCACCAGACCGGTAAAAGAATTAAAAGGATTTCAAAAAGTGATGTTGAAAAAAGGGGAATCTAAAAAGATTACTTTCGATATCACTCCTGAAAGTTTGAAATTCTACAACGGAGATCTGAAGTATGATTGGGAACCAGGAGAATTTGATATCATGATCGGTACAAATTCCGAAGATGTGAAACATTCAAAAATCAACTGGACAAAATAAAATTTCATAAGCCACTCGTTTTGAGTGGCTTTTTTTGTATCTTAGAATAATATAAACTTATTACCATGCTTTTGGCATAATTTTTACCAAACTCAAAACTATTAATATTATAAACATGAAAAAAACTATTTTATTCAGCGCAATGTTCCTGGGTTCATTGGTTTTCGCACAGAAAGTTGGCGGAGACAGAGATGTTCACGGATGTATCGGATCGGCAGGTTATACCTATTCACAAATAAAAAATGATTGTGTAAGGGTTTTTGAACAGAAAATTAAACTAAATGAAGTGAACTCTGATAAAAGTTATACTTCAATGACGGCAGTCATTTTCAGCAAAAACATGAAAAAAGCTGAAATTTTTATTCCTGATGGAAATGCAAAAAGCATTATCCTTGACAGGCAAGGAAAAGGGAAAATATGGAAAAGTGGCAGCTATATTAAAGAAACCTATGTTTTAGTTCCCTACAAAAAAACAGGCTACCAAATTAAAAAAGATGATGTTGTAATCTATCAATAAAAAGAAAGTCATTCGAAAGAATGACTTTCTTTTTATTGATAGATTTGCCGTTGCATATAAAAGCGGGATAACATTAAAAATATTTGAGTAAAAATCAATAAAACAGGATTTTTATCTCTCGTTTAAAAACCCTATTTTTGCATATCTAAAAAGTAAAAGAAAGAATGAATTCCTACAAAAATCCATTGGAAGAGCGCTACTCCAGTGAAGAAATGTTATTTAATTTCTCACATAATAACAAATTCCAGAATTGGAGAAAACTTTGGATTGCTCTTGCTGAAATCGAAAAAGACCTTGGCCTTGAAATAACAGACGAGCAAATTGCTGAATTGAAAGCTAATGCTGAAAATATCGATTATGATAAAGCTGCTGAATATGAGAAGAAATTCCGTCACGATGTGATGGCTCACGTTCATACGTATGGTGATGTGGCGCCGTCAGCGAAGGGAATTATTCACTTGGGAGCTACTTCGGCTTTTGTAGGAGACAATACAGATTTGATTCAAATCCGTGACGGGCTTTTAATTTTAAAGAAAAAGTTGGTCAATGTGATGAAAAATCTTTCTGATTTTGCGATTCAGTATAAAGATTTACCGACTTTAGGGTTTACCCACTTCCAGCCGGCTCAGTTGACAACTGTTGGAAAAAGAGCGACACTGTGGTTACAAAGTTTGGTTCTTGACATCGAAGAGCTTGATTTCTTCTTAGAAACATTGAGATTCAGAGGCGTAAAAGGAACTACGGGAACTGCTGCGAGTTTTCTTGAACTTTTCAACGGAGATTATTCTAAAGTAAAACACTTAGATAAAGAATTGTCGAAAAGATTCGGTTTTGAGAAAGTTTTCGGAGTTTCCGGACAGACTTATGACAGAAAAATTGATGCAAAAGTGGTAGCTTTATTGGGAAATATCGCTCAATCAGCCCATAAATTTACTAACGATTTACGTCTCCTTCAAAATCTTAAAGAAATTGAAGAGCCGTTCGAGAAAAACCAAATCGGTTCATCGGCAATGGCTTACAAACGTAACCCGATGAGAAGCGAAAGAATTGGAGCATTGGCAAAATACGTGATGTCTTTGACGACAAGTTCTGCAATGGTCGCTTCCACACAATGGTTTGAAAGAACTTTGGATGATTCTGCCAACAAAAGATTAACCATTCCTCAAGCTTTCTTAGCTGTTGATGCAATCTTATTGATTTGGAATAACATTATGAACGGAATCGTAGTATATCCAAACAGAATCAACAAGCATATTATGGAAGAGCTTCCTTTTATGGCGACAGAATACATCATTATGGAGGAAGTGAAAGCCGGTGGCGACCGTCAGGAAATCCACGAGGTAATAAGAGTCCACTCGATGGAAGCGTCTAAAAAAGTAAAAGAGGAAGGTAAAGAAAACGACCTTATCGAAAGAATTTTAAATGACGATTCATTAAAATTAGATAAGTCAAAATTAAAAGAGGTTCTAGACCCTAAAAACTTTATCGGTTTTGCACCCATTCAGACGGAGGAATTCATTGCCAATGAAGTTCAGCCTATTTTGGATGTGAATAGAGATTTGATAGGATTAGAGGCTGACCTTAAAGTATAATTATCGATATGCAGTCTTTTCGGCTGCATATTCTATTTTTAACCCAGTTACCATGAACAAAATACTTTTAATAGTTTTATTGATTCCAATGCTTTCGTTTTCTCAGCAAAAGGAAGTTTTAAAGTATTTCAAATCAAAAGATTCCTTGGTAGGGATTAAAAATAGAGAGGGAAAAATTATCATTCCCGCACAGTTTAAAGTGTTTTCATATTTGAAGGATGGAGAGTTAGTCAAAGAGGAAACCATTTATTTTGATGGTTCCAAAAAAGACGAACAGAAAGAGAAAAATGCTTGGGGATATGTTTACGACAGAAATGGAAATTTCCTGTACAGACCTTTCTTTTACGACAACGGAGCAGATTATTTCTCCGAAGGTGTAAGAAGATTTGTCAAAAATGGAAAAGTCGGTTTTGTAGACAGAAACGGAGCAGTTGTTATTAAACCTGAACATGATTTTGTATCACCTTTTAATTATGGTTATGCGGCATTTTGTGACGGTTGTGACTGGGAAAAAACTGAAGACGAACATAAAGCAATCGTTGGCGGGACTTGGGGCGTGATGAATTTTAAAGGAGAGTCTGTTAAACCTGTTTCAAAGTCCGGAATTGCTGTTGAGGTTGGAGCAGAGTATTATCCATATCCATTCAGTTACAATGAAAAAGAGGAGGCTATTCTTCAGTTTTTCAGGAAACAAAATAAAAAGCTTTCAGAATTGTATTATGTAAATCATTATACTCAATTATCTGAAAATGAAAAGAAATTATTTTTTGAAATTGTGGAAAGGCCAAAAGAAAATTTCCCATTTTATCAGATAAACACTTACGATTACAGGAAAGTGGAAGCAGGATTATCGTATGATTTTAAATTTTTGGTATCAGAAGACAGAACAAAAACGTATGCTCTGGATTATGATAAAGAAAAGATTCCTTTTGAAAAATGGCTTAAGAGAGAAATAAAAAAAGCGAAACAATTTCAAAAAGAGCATCCCGATAATCCGAATAAATTAAGTAAATAAGTCTAATAATATTAATATCTGACATCTAATGTCTCAAAACAAAAGAATTTTCGTAGAAAAAAGAGGAATTTTCGATGTGGAAAGCCCCAAAATTTTTGATGAAGTAAAGGCGGTGGTTCCGTCTATCCAAAGCGTAAAGGTGTATAATGTTTACGATATTTTCGGGTTAAACGACGGTGAATTCGAAAAGGTGGTAAACAGCACTTTCGTAGACCCTGTTACCGATATTTTAATCGAAGAAAATCCTGCTCAGGGAATTCATTTCGCATTAGAATTTCTACCCGGGCAATACGACCAGCGAGCGGATTCTGCGCAGCAATGTATCGCTTTATTGACTGAAAATGAGAAATCTAAAGTAAGAAGCGGAAAGCTCATCGAGTTTGAAGGCGTTTCCGAATCCGATTTGGCAAAAATCAAAGACCTTCTCATCAATAAAGTAGAATCTCAGGAAAAAGATTTATCTATTTTGGATATTCCTGCGGAAGAAACGCCGTCAAAAGTGATTGTTCACGATAATTTTATTAACTATACAACTGAACAGCTGACTAACTTCTATAATTCTCACGGTTTTGCATTAGGTTTGGATGATTTGAAATTCATTCAGGAATATTTTAAATCGGAACAGAGAAATCCTACGGAAACCGAACTGAAAGTTTTAGATACCTATTGGAGTGACCATTGCCGTCACACAACGTTTGAAACGGAGTTGTCAAATATTGAATTTGAAGGACAGTTTAAACATACATTGGAAACCATTTTCAATGATTATATCGAAAAAAGAAAATTTTTAGGACGTGAATTGAAACCAATTTCCTTGATGGATTTGGCAACAGTTTGCGGAAGATATTTCCATAAAACAGGTCAATTGGAAAACCTTGTTGTTTCTGATGAAATCAACGCCTGTACCATCCAAATCGAAGCTGAATACGACGGTAAGAAAGAACCTTGGTATTTATTGTTCAAAAATGAAACGCACAACCACCCGACAGAAATTGAGCCTTTCGGTGGCGCTTCAACGTGTTTAGGTGGCGCCATCAGAGACCCTTTGTCCGGGCGTTCTTTTGTTTTCCAGGCGATGAGATTGACAGGTGCGGCTGATGTTTTAGAGTCAGTTGACAAAACTTTACCGGGCAAATTACCTCAAAAAACAATCACAAAGCAGGCGGCGAACGGATATTCTTCTTACGGTAACCAAATCGGTTTGGCAACTACAATGGTTTCCGAAATCTATGATGAAGGCTACAAAGCCAAAAGAATGGAGGTTGGTTTCGTTGCAGGAGCGGTTCCTGTAGATTGGGTAAGACGTGAAAAACCTGAAGCTGGCGATTCTATCATCATTTTAGGCGGTGCAACTGGTCGTGACGGCGTTGGCGGAGCAAGCGGAAGTTCAAAAGAACAGGACGAGACTTCGATTCACACGATGAGTTCTGAGGTTCAGAAAGGAAATGCGGTTGAAGAACGTAAAATCCAGAGATTATTCAGAAATCCCGAGGTAACGAGACTGATTAAAAAATCAAATGATTTCGGAGCAGGAGGTGTTTCAGTTGCTATCGGGGAAATCGCTGATTCTTTGGAAGTTAATCTGGATGTTTTACCTTTAAAATATGAAGGTCTGAACGGAACCGAGCTTGCCATTTCCGAATCTCAGGAAAGAATGGCGGTTGTGGTCGAACCAAAAGATAAAGAACAGTTCATCAAATTCTGTGAAGCTGAAAATATTGTAGCTGTTGAGGTTGCAAAAGTGACAGATTCTGGAAGAATGCAGATGTTCTGGAAAAGCGATAAAATTGTTGACCTTTCAAGAGAATTCCTCGATACCAACGGTTGTTCTAAAAGTCAGGAAGTTAAGATTACGCATCTTAATGAAGTAAAAGAAGAAACTCAATCATTCAACGAAGAGAATTTCTTGAAAATTTTAGGTGATAAAAATGTTGCTTCTCAAAAAGGTTTGTTGGAAATGTTCGATTCTTCTATCGGTGCGACTACGGTTGCGATGCCTTTAGGCGGAAAATATCAGCAGACTTTGATGGAAGGAAGTGTTCAGACCTTGCCAATCATCGGAGCAAAAAATATTGAAACGGTTTCTTTGGCGAGTTGGGGATTTGATGCGGATATTTCTAAGCAGAATTCTCTGTTGGGAGCTTCTTACGCTGTGGTAGAAAGTGTTGCCAAAATCGTGGCGATGGGCGGTGATTATAAAAATATCAGATTCAGTTTCCAGGAATATTTTGAGAAATTGGGTCAGAACCCTGAGAAATGGGGCAAACCTTTGGCTTCTCTTCTGGGAGCTTATGATGCCCAAATCAATTTCGGTTTAGCGGCAATTGGAGGTAAAGATTCGATGAGTGGAACGTACCATGATTTGAATGTTCCGCCAACATTGATTTCTTTCGCTTGTGCCAACGGTGACAAGAAAAATATCATCTCTCCGGAATTCAAAAATTCAGGAAACAAAATCTATTTCTTCAATCATATCGCTCAGGAAAACGGACTTCCAAATTATGATGCCTTAAAAGCAGTTTTTGAATTTATTTTCGAAAATATAAAAGCCGGAAAAATCGTTTCTGTGAAAACAGTGAAAGAAGGCGGTGTTGCAGTTGCTTTAGCAAAAATGAGTTTCGGAAACGGATTAGGCGCTGACATTTCGACTCCGCTCAATGTGACAAATGCTTTATTAGCGAAAAATATCGGCAGCTTAATCATCGAATCTAAAGAGGAATTAAGCTCTGTAAATCTTCAATTGATAGGTGAAGTTAAGGATTCAAATATTATCAAAATTAATGATACTGGATTTGCGATTGAGAAATTAGTAGAAGCAAACACAAGCACATTTGAGAATCTTTTCCCAACGATAGAAAAGGAAAAAATAACGGTTGAAATTGATTCGACATTAAACTCAATCAACCCGCGACATATTATCATAAAAAAACACGGAATCGCTCAGCCGAAAGTATTCGCACCGATTTTCCCGGGAACGAACTGTGAATACGATACATTGAACGCTTTCGCTAAAGAAGGTGCTGTTATCAGCAGTTTGCCATTAATTAATATCAATCATCAATTGCTGGATGAAAGTATTGATGCCTGGGTAGAAGAAATTAGAACTTCTCAGATTTTAGCATTCTCCGGAGGTTTCTCCGCGGGTGATGAGCCAGACGGTTCGGCGAAGTTCATCGTCAATGTGTTGAAAAACGAAAAGATGAAAAATGCGGTTCACGAATTACTGGACAGAGATGGGATGATTATCGGAATTTGTAATGGTTTCCAGGCGTTAGTTAAGTCAGGATTGTTGCCATACGGAAGAATCAAAGATTTGGATGAAAATTCTCCAACGTTGGCTCACAACGCCATCAGAAGACACATTTCTCAGATGGTGAACGTAAAAGTGGTCAATGACGAATCGCCTTGGCTAAAAGGAATGAAAGACCAAGTTTTCACAATTCCAATCTCTCACGGTGAAGGTCGTTTTATAGCTTCGGAAGCGGAAATTCAGAAGTTGTATGAGAACGGACAGATTGCAACGCAGTATTTAGATTTAGACGGAAATATCGCTCACGGAATGCCGTTCAATCCCAATAATTCATTGTTTGGAATTGAAGGAATTACCAGTCCGGACGGAAAAATCTACGGCAGAATGGGACACCCGGAACGTTTTGCAGAAGGTTTGATGAAGAATATTCCAACTGCGAATTATCACAATATTTTTAAAAATGGAGTGGAATACTTCAAATAAGAAATAAAGAAATATTGTATAATTTTAATAAAAACTTTACATTTACAAGCAAATAATTTGACTTAATGAACTAAAAATATTAAAAACATATAATTACAGCGTTTCGCTTTAAAATTTCCTGAATCTGAAAGGTCGAAAATTTCAAATACCACAGGGAAAGTTAAAAGAGGAAATGTCTACGGTAAAGCGTGGGCGTTCCTTTTTGCTTTGTGGTAAGGACTTCGACCTCCTCAGATACGAGCAAAAGGAATTAGCCCACGTTGTTATTTAGCCTTGTAGCTAAATTAACAAGTAATTTTATTAGTGTTTTACGGAAAACCGTAATCAACAACAAAAAAACAGATTTAAATTGCCATACCGTAGAAATTGATATGAAATTAATTATACAAAATCCATATAGAGTTATAGGTATTCTTTCCGATGCTTCTGCAAGAGAAGTTCAGAGCAGAAAAGGAAAAATTTCCGCTTATGCCAAAGTAGGAAAAGAAATCACTTCTGAATATGATTTTCCTTTTCTAACTCCGTTACAAAGAAGTAGTGCTGTTATTGACAACGCTTTTTCTGATATTGAGCAAAATCAAAACAAAGTTACTCATTCCTTATTTTGGTTTATCAATCTGAATCCAATTGACAATACCGCAATTCAACATTTGATAAGTGGAAATAAGGAGAAAGCTATTGAAATCTGGAAAAAGCTAACCGATGAAAAAGAAATTAATTCCAAAAACTATTCGGCTTTCAATAATATCGGAACACTTTATTTATTGGACAATTCCAAGGAGAAAATTAAACAGGGAATTACAGTCAAAATCAAACTGATTGAATCCGAAAATTTTAAGGATTTTGTCCATACAGTCGCTGACGAAACTTTTTCTATTGATACCAATAAGCAAATTGAACTATTTGTAGATGAAATATTGCTACAATTGAAAAATAAATTTTCCACTGCGGAAACAATGGGTTTATTCAGCAATTGCAATGGAACATCTCAAAAATATCTCTCTAAAAAATTTACCGAAGAGCCGATTCATAAAATTGAAACGCAACTTGAACAAACGAAAAATAAGCGTAAAGATAATAAAGGTAATGCCTATCGTTTTGGAATAGATTTACATAATAATGTAAAAAATGAACTGTCACTTTTAAAATCTATTTTGGGTGCAGGTAATTTGCAATACAAAATATCGGCAGATAATGTAGCAAAAGAAGTATTGCAGTGTTCGATTGATTATTTCAATGAAAGTCAGGAGCAGGAAAAAACTGGTAATTATCTTCAGGAAGCAATGAATTTGGCAAAAACAGCAGAAGCATTAGCTGTAAATGTAGCCACCAAAGAAAAAATCAGAGAAAACATTCACACTCTCGAAGGGATGAAAGACCAAGAACTTTCAAAAGCAATAGAAGTTCTAAAATCAATAAAAAATCTATATGAAAGTAATAAAGCAAAAATAAATGCTGATATTCTATCAACTCCTTTAGGCTATAACCAATCTATCAATTGGAATAAAGTAAACCAAATGATAGAAAATTCTATAAACTGGGATAAAGTTGTTGAGTTAGTTAAGGATGTCATTCCATCAAGAAATATTGATAAAATTAAAATTTCAAGTGAGGCTATTAAAATTACAGAATATAAATCTTTAGTAGATTTTTTACTAAGCAAATTAAATTACTCTCAGAAAAATCAGGTTAAATATATATGCTATTGGAAAACAATTACTACGACAGCACCTGTTTTAGGGAAACCAATAAATACATATAAACCAACACCTACAACAAGTAATTCAAGCAATAATAATGGATGTATCTATTGGATTGTTGGAATTATAATCTTCATAATTCTTCTACGGGCGTGTAATTAAAAAAATAACAATGAAAAAAATAATTCTCTTACCAATTCTCTTTTGTACAGTTTCACTCTTTGCCCAACAAAAAGTTGAAGCACAAAAGCAACAGCAAGAAATTGCTACATTAAAACAAAAACTGAACAATCAACAGTCTGTAATTAACCAACAAAAGACAGAGCTGGCAAATCTTTCCATAAAAACAGAAAACCAGAAAAAACAGATTGATAGTCTAAAATCAGAAACAAAAAATAATGTCCAAAATATTCAGACAATTGCAGACGATTTAGGCACAAAAATCCAACAAACGGAAACCACAGCAAAAGACAGTATTTCCAAATTGGATAAGGATGTTAGCCAAAACCGTTTGTATTGGATTATTGCCACTTTGGCAACCTTGCTTTTGGGTGGAATTATTTATTGGTTGTTAGGCAAACGTATTGCCATCAGTAAAACGGATGTAGAAACCCAAATCAAAAACACCAAAAAGTCTTTGGAAGAAGAGAGCATCAAATTGGATAGCAAATTAGTTGAAGTTTTGGAATCGCAATTAAAATTGAAACAAGAGGAAAAACAAATTATTTCAACCCATTCCAATAATGAAATCGACCATTCATTAGCATTGAAAGTAGCGGATGAAATTATCCGTATTCAAAAGAACTTACAGCAAATGGATGCGAATACAAAAGGATTAAAACAACTCTCAGCTTCTGTAAAAAGAATTCAAGATAATTTTGCTTCCAATGGCTATGAATTGGTAGAAATGTTAGGCAAAGAATACAATGAGGGAATGAAAGTCATAGCCAATTTTGTTCCAAGCGAAGATTTAGAAACAGGCAAACAAATCATTACAAGAATTATAAAACCACAAGTAAACTTTAAAGGACAAATGATACAATCCGCACAAATAGAAGTAAGTGTAGGAGAATAAAATATAATAATTATGGCAAGAACAAAAATAGACTACGGTATCGACTTAGGTACGACCAATTCTGCAATTTCAAGAATTGAAAACGGAGAAGCTGTTATTAAAAAAACAGACACGCTTAAAGACACAATGCCCTCTTGTGTTTATATCAATAAGAAACAAGCCATCCAAGTTGGTGATAGTGCATATAATGCACTTAAAAGAGATAAATTAGGGGCTATGAAAAATTGGGATGATAGTGATTCTAATTCTTTCATTGAGTTCAAAAGAACAATGGGAACGGATAAAAAATATTTCAGTTCTAACTTGGGTAAAGAATTGAGTTCGGAAGAATTATCCGCCGAAGTATTAAAAACATTGAAATCGTTCGTAAAAGATGAAAATATAAATGCTGTTGTGATTACTGTTCCGGCTGCATTTGGTAATAATCAAAAAGAAGCCACACGTGAAGCTGCAAAATTAGCAGGATTTAATCATATAGAATTGCTGCAAGAACCAGTTGCGGCTGCAATGGCTTACGGTTTGGACAGTAAAAAGAAAGACGGCTTTTGGTTGGTTTATGACTTTGGCGGTGGAACTTTTGATGCGGCTTTACTGAAAGTGGAAGATGGAATTATGAAAGTTGCCGATACCGAAGGAGATAATTATTTGGGTGGAAAAAATCTCGATTTAGCTATAGTTGACGAAATCATTTTGCCATATATCGAAAATAATTATGCGATAGATTCTATTTTGGAAGATGACAACAAAAAGCAAATTTTGCGTAATGCAATGAAATTTTACGCAGAAGAAACCAAAATAAAATTATCATTTAATGATTCTCACAACATACTTTCTGATTTAGGTGATATCCCAGGAGAAGATGACAATGGAGAAGAATTTGAATTAGATATTACCGTTACACAAGCCGATATGGAAAGAGCTTTAGCTCCAATTTTCCAAAAAGCTATTGATATTTGTAAGAACCTTTTAAAGCGAAACAACTTACAAGGTTCTTCTTTAGATTCGTTGATTTTGGTTGGAGGTCCTACTTTTTCGCCAGTTGTCAGAAAAATGTTGGAACAGCAAATTTGCAAACCCGACACAAGCGTTGACCCGATGACGGTGGTTTCCAAAGGTGCTGCATTGTATGCTTCTACGGTCGATATTTCGGAAGAAATCAAAGAACAAACGAGAGATAAGTCCAAAATTCAAATCGAAATCGGACACGAAGCATCAACCGTTGAGTTGGAAGAATTTGTAACACTGAAAATTTTGGTTGACAAAACCGAAGGAGCAATTCCTGAAAAAGTATTTGCCGAAATCACAAGAAGTGACAAAGCTTGGTCAAGCGGAAAAGTGGAAATCAACGAAATCGGGGAAGTTATCCAAACACAATTGATAGAAGGAAAAACCAATGGTTTTGAAGTTACTTTGTTTGATGACAAAGGAAATATTTTAGAAAGCGAACCAAAAGAATTTACGGTAATTCAAGGTTCAAAAATTGGTAATGCAACTTTGGCTTACAATATCGGAATTGAAATCAAAAAACGAGAATCTGGAAAAATTGTTTTTGAAACAGTAAAGAACTTAGAAAAAAACAAATCAATTCCAACAGTAGGAACACGAAATGGATTAAAAACACAAAAGCAAATCCGTCCCGGAATGGATGCTGATTTTATTAAAATCCCAGTTTTTGAAGGTGAACACGAAGCAGATGGAACAAGAGCCATCTACAACAACCACGTAACAGATATTATCATTAGCGGAGCGGATTTACCTGCATTATTGCCTGAAAATAGTGATGTTGATTTAACTGTAAATGTAGATAGGTCAGAAAAAATTACAGTTACTGCATATTTCCCTTATTTGGATTTTTCTTTTGAAGCTACTGTAGAAAGAACCGTTCAATCTGTTGAGACCAATTGGCTTTCCAATGAAATCCGTAAAGCAAAAGGAAGTATTGAAGAACTGAAAGACGAAGGAATAAGCAACGATAAAGTTCGAAAAGCCGAAGCCGAGATTGCTGAATTAGAAAAGAAATTTGAGAACAGCAAAAATGATGTGGACGGTAAGCAAGAAGTTTTGACCAATCTTAGGAAAACGCTTAAAACCATTGACGAACTAAGCGAAACCACGGAATGGCCAAAATTAGAAGAAGAACTAAAAGAGGAATTTTACAGATTAGAGAAAGCCAATAAAGATTTAGGAAATGACCGTTCTACGCAGGTTGTCAATCAATTACGTAGTCAATTGGAAGAAGTTTTGAAAACACAGGACATTAAATTAGGTAAAGCATTGGCAGAAGAAATACATTCTGTATTTTTCCAAATGACCTTAGTGTACCAATTGATTAATTTCATTAGGCAACATAATCAGCATTTTGGTTCATACCATTGGAAAGACAGCAACAGAGCAAGACAATTATTAAACGAAGGCTTGCAACAAATCGGAGAAAATCCCAACACAGATGATTTGCATCCGATTGTTGTTGACTTAATCAATTTATTACCAAATGATGAAAGACCAAGTGGAGACGATTCTGTTTTGGTAGGATAAAAACTAAACTAATAATTATGAAAACTAAATTACTATCACTTTCTTTTTTAGCCTTGTTATTTTTGACTTCTTGTGAATCAGAACAGACAAGAAAAGAACGAGAAGCTCGTGAAGAAAAAGAACGTATTGAATTAGAGCAAAGGCAAAAAGAAGAAGAAAAAGCAGAAGCTATTCGTTTGGAACAAGTTCGTATAGAGAAAGAAAAACAAGCAGAAGCCGAGCGGATAGAAAGAGAAGCTCAATTAGAGAAAGAAAGAAAAGAACAGGAAATCTATGACAGGTATATTTCCAACACTTTACGCACGGGTTCAACACCTTATTCCAAATATTATGGAGGGAACTCATCTTGTAGCGATTATGGATGTTCGCAAATAAAGGTGCGCACAAGCAATTCAGATGTTTTGGTTACTATCAAGAAAAATGATAAAGTTGTAAGACACGCATTTATACAAGCAGGTGATAGTTATGCTTTTTCATTTCCTAATGGAACTTATCAGGCTTTTTTCTACTATGGAAAAGGCTGGAATCCGGAAAAAGAAATGAAAGGCGGTGAAATAAAAGGCGGCTTTATTTCCGAAGAACATTTCGGAAAAGACGACCCTCAAAATCTTTTTAATAATGAATTAGTTTATGAATTGATTTTGCAACAAAATGGAAATTTCAGTACTCGCCCAAGCAATCCAGAGGAAGCTTTATAATTATGGATAAAATAATTAAAATAGGCTTAGCCATTTTGTTTTTTATCTGCTTGTTGGATATGCCGTATGGTTATTTTCAATTGGTAAGGTTTCTGGCATTGATTGGCTTTGGGTTTTTGGCTTATCAAGCAAATCAACAAGGTAAACAAACCGAAATGATTATTTACGGAGCTTTAGCATTATTGTTCCAGCCGTTTTTCAAGATTGCTTTAGGTCGTGAGTTATGGAATGTAGTGGATGTTATTGTGGGAATCGGACTTTTAATTTCTATTTTTACTAAACCAAAGAAGACATTATCGTAATTTCAAATTTTCTAAAACTTGTAAAATCCAACAGGTTTTGTAAAATTCAAAAATCATCGTTCATAAAATGAGCATATTATCCAAAAATCAAGTCATTGACAACAAATATTCAGTAAGTTTCTTCTTGAAAAAAGGAAGTTATGCCGAGACCTATCGTGTACAAAACGATACGAAAGAAACCAGGTTTCTGAAACTATTTGATTACAGTAAACTGCACCGTACACAGTTCACCGAAAACGGAGATGTTTTGGAAATTGAAATTTTAAAACAAATCAAACACTCAAATTTGGTAAAGTACAATGATAGTGGAAACATTATTATTGACAGTCAAAAATTTGCTTATGTAGTATTGGATTTTATCAGCGGAGAAACCTTGGCTGATAAAATGAAACGTGAAAATAAGCTTAGCACATATGAATCGAAAGACATTATTTTAAGTGTTCTAAACGGTTTAAACTATCTGCACAACAAACAAATCATTCACAACGACATTACCAATCAAAATGTAATGTTGGATTTATCGGGAAAGGTTGTCATTTCTAAAATCATAGATTTTGGCTACGCTCGTTTTTTGCAACAATCCAATAAAGACTTCTTGAAAGATGGTTTAAATCTATTTTACACAGCCAATGAAACCTTTAATAAAGTCTTTTCTTTCCAAAGCGACATTTATTCAGTTGGTGCTTTGTATTATTATTTATTGACAGGTTTGCCACCTCATTTTGTAGAAATATCCAAATACAAATCCGACAGAATACAATTAGAAGAAACGATTTTAGAAGAGCGGAAAAAGCCGCTAAAATTTTTGGATAAAGTAGATGAGCAAACGAAAACGATTATCCGAAAAGCGTTGCAACCTAAAGCTGAAAACCGTTTCAAATCTGTCAAAGAATTTATACAAGCATTGAACGGAGAATTAGAGATTGAACTTTCAATTCCAGAAGAAAAAACGGTTAAAGTTCAACCCCAAGAAAAGAAAAAAGGCAAAGGATTCTCAGCCATTGCAGGAATGCAGGAACTGAAAGACACCATAAAATTAGATGTTATTGATGCTTTAAATGATAAAGAACGGTATGCAGAATACGGCTTGACGATTCCAAACGGAATGCTATTGTATGGTCCGCCTGGTTGCGGTAAAACTTTCTTTGCGGAGAAAATGGCAGAAGAAATAGGCTTTAATTTTTATCAGATAAAGCCTTCCGACATTCAAAGTAAATTTGTGAATGCTTCACAGGAAAATATCAAGAATTTATTCGATGAAGCAAGGCAAAATGCACCAAGCATTATTTTTATTGATGAATTAGACGCCTTGGTTCCAAGTCGGGACACATCAAACATCAGTCATATGAATACAAGTGCAGTCAATGAGTTTTTAGCACAGATGAATAACTGCGGAGAAGACGGAATTTTTATTATCGGAGCAACCAACAGACCCAATGCTATTGACCCGGCAATTTTGCGCTCTGGAAGATTGGATAAACATATTTATTTACCACCACCTGATTTTGAAGCAAGGAAATTGATGTTTGAATTGTATTTAAAAAAGCGTCCGACAGAAATCGGTTTGAATTACGAAGAATTAGCTAAATCAACAGAAAATTATGTGTCCAGCGACATCAAATTTTTGTGTGATGAAGCATCAAGAAAAGCGTTGAACGCTAATACACGAATTACAAAAAACATTGTTTTAGAAACAATTCGAAGTAATAAATCGTCAATTTCAATACAGGAATTAAGTAATTATTCAGTCATTAAAACAAAAATGGGAAATCTAAATAGCAATGATAACGACAGACCAAGAATTGGATTTAAGAAATAAGAAAATGACTGTCATCAATGGCAGTCATTTTTCGAGTCTGGAGGGGTTCTACGAAGAAATCTCTAATGTCTTGATGAAAGATGCGGATTGGAAAGTCGGGACCTTGGACGGTTTTGATGATATTCTGTATGGAGTTGAAACGGATATCACTTGGAAAAACTCTCAGAAATCGAAAGAAGATTTGGGCTTTGAAGCAACTAAAGAATTTTACGAAAATAAAATCAGTCAGGGAAAACCTTTTAATGTAAAATTAATTCAACAAAAACTGGATGAATTGATTGACGGAAGCGGGCAAACCTTATTTGAAATTTTAGTTGAAATTATAGAATCACACCAGAATATTACATTAATTTTGGACTGATTTAAAACAAGACAATGAATAAGATGATTTATGGATTGTTCTTCGGAGACAGCATAACCTACGGAGAATATGATGGCGTTTTTGGAGGCTGGGTTGATATTTTGAAAAGATATGCTCTGCAGAAATACAATGAAGGAAGTAATGAATTAATTCTTTTCAATCTTGGAATAGGCGGCGAAACAACAGAAGGTCTGGTCAAAAGAATTCCACACGAAATGAAAGCCCGAAATTCTGCTGACGGAAATATCATTTTCCTTGGTTATGGCGCAAATGATTTGGCTGTAAAAGATGGAAGTCAAATGGTAGACCCGACACAGTTTAAAACCAATATTGAAGCTGCAATTCAAGCTGCAGAGCTTTATTCAGACGATATTTATTTGGTAAGCATTCTTCCAATTTCTGAGAAAATAGACGGAAAAATTTCAGCAACTGGAAAGATAAGAACGGATGAAGATGTTTTGGTTTATAATCAAATTTTAAAAGATATTTCTGTTGAAAACTCATTAAGTTACATTGATTTTCATTCTGTATTTTTAGACGATAAGGAAATACTGCTTTCCGCGGACGGTGTTCATCCCAATGAAAAAGGCTATGGAATGATGGCTGAAACTGCAATTCCAATCATTGAAAAATATCTATAACGAATCTATTTTGATACTATAATTTACAAAAAGTATTTAAAATAGCCAAAAACATGGCCTGTTCTGAAAATCAACAGGCTTTTATTTTTAATGGAAAGTTATTTACTATTATTCCATTAGTAGGTTCCGAATGTAAAGATTCAGCCGCAACACGGGATTAATTCTGTTTAAAAAATATATTTCCAATATACTAAAGTTCCCACAACAACAGAAACGATTACCATCAAGATAACGGCTCCTGCAGAAATATCTTTAATGAAGCCAATTCGTTTGTCATATTCAGGATGAATAATATCGCAGATTTTTTCAATGGCTGTGTTAAAAATTTCAGCACTCAAAACGCCAAAAGAAACAATAAAAACTAGCATGATATCGATGCTTGAAAGTTTTAAATACAAAATCAGAGCAAGGTTAATAAAGAAAGCCAAAAGTTCTAACTGGAAGTTTCGCTCACTTTTTATCATCAGAAAAATGCCATGGAAAGCATTAAAAAAACTTTTATGAATAGCTGGTTTTCGCATGATAAAAATATTATTGACAAATATACTTAATTGGTGAAAAATAATTATTAAATTTATCCTTTTCAGGAGAATCTCCTGAATTGGGAAAGTGGGAGAGAAAATACTCGAAAATTCTTTTGATGGTTGTTAATAACTCTCAGGAATATTTTTTTCCATCTATTTTCTATTTATTATATTTGTAAAAATTTATTTTTAAATCTATGAAATTTATTATTTCAAGTGGAGAACTGCAGAAAGCTTTGCAAACTGTAAGTGGCGTAATATCAAGCTCTCAATCGAGACCGATTTTAGAAAATTATCTTTTTGAATTAGACGGAAATAATGTTACCATTACAGCATCTGATGGCGAGACGACTCTTGTTACTTCTCTTGATGTGAAGTCTGATGATTCGGGAAAATTTGCTGTTCCTGCTAAGATTTTTCAGGATTTCATTAAGACTTATGGTGAGCAGCCCCTGACATTGGCTGTGAAAGATAATGCAGAAGGAACGGGAAGTCAGCTTGAAATTTTAGATGAAAAAGACAACTTTGCGGTAGCATTAGACAACGCTGATGATTATCCTGAATTGCCTGAATTTGACGCGTCCCAAAGTGTCACGATGCCGGCCGGGGTTTTATCAGAAGCACTTACAAACACCCTTTTTGCGACAAGTAATGACTCTCTGCGTCCCGTAATGACAGGAGTTTTGTTCCAGTTTGGAGAAAATGAAACAAACTTTGTTTCTACAGATTCTCACAGATTGGTAGTGTATAAAAGGACAGATTTGATGAATGCCGAACCAATGGAATTCATCATGCCTAAAAAACCATTGAATATTTTCAAAAATATTTTAGCAAGCTCAAATGAAGACGTTACTATAGACTTCAATGAGAATATGGCTAAATTTACTTTTGGTAAGCATATCTGGATTTGTAGATTGATCGATGGGAAATATCCTAATTATACAGCGGTAATCCCAAAAGAAAATCCGAACGTACTGACAATTAACAGAAATCTTTTATTGGGAGCCATCAAGAGAGCCTCTATTATGTCAAACAAGTCTACCAATCAGGTAAGATTTAAATTATCTGCAAATATTCTTCACCTGCATGCAGAAGATACAGAATATGCAAACAAGGCAGATATGCAGATTCCTTGTGATTACAACGGAGAAGATATCAACATAGGATTTAGCTCTAAATTTTTAACAGAAATGTTGACAATTCTTGGTTCTGATGATATTACAATGAAAATGTCTCAGCCAAACAGACCGGGAATTATTGAACCTCTGGATGGTCTTGAGGAAAACGAGAATATATTAATGTTATCAATGCCGGTAATCGGGTTGTAATATTTACAATAAATAAAAATATAAGAGGTTTTGATTTTTCAGAGCCTCTTTTTTTATTTAATGCTGGATTATAATTTTTCGCAGATATTTTTTACATATTTATCTGTACAAAAGTATAGTCAGTTTTATGTGAATAATCTTAAAAATAAGATCCCTTCAATTTGCAAAATCTGCGGTAGAAAATTAACATCTTAAAGTCTCCCATAAATTTCTGTATTTCTCAAAAAAACACGACATTTGTACGCTTAAAACTGTACAACTAAAATGGTACAAAAATTCAAATAAATTTTCAAAAATTATCAGATGAAAATATCAAACAATTGGCTTAAAGACTACATCAAAACGGAATTAAAAACTGAAAGAATCGGTGAATTCCTTACAGATATTGGTCTTGAAGTTGAAGGGATAGAAAAATTTGAAAGCATAAAAGGCAGCCTGGAAGGAATTGTTGTCGGTAAGGTTTTAACTTGCGAAAAACATCCGAATGCAGACAAATTAAAGAAAACAACAGTAGATATAGGGAACGGAAAAGTGCTGAACATCGTTTGTGGGGCTCCAAATGTAGAGGCCGGGCAAATTGTTCCTGTAGCAGTTGTTGGAACTAAAATCTATGATAAAACCGGAAACTTTTTTGAAATTAAAGAAGCTAAAATCAGAAGTGAGGTTTCTCAGGGAATGATTTGTGCGGAAGATGAATTAGGTCTTAGCGATGATCACGGTGGAATCATGGTTTTGGATGAAGAAAAATATGAAGTTGGGAAAAATTTCGCTGATTATTTTGAATTGACAAACGATGAAGTTTTCGAAATTGGGCTAACACCAAACAGAACCGACGCGATGTCCCATTATGGCGTTGCAAGGGATTTGTATGCTTTTCTTTCAACGAACCAGCAAAAATCTACATTTGAGAAAGTTTCTTCTGTGGTTCTGAACAACGAAGGGGCACATGATTTTACTTTAGAAGTTGAAAATACGGACCTTTGTCCGAGATATATCGGAGCGGTAATTGAAGATGTGAAAGTTACAGACTCTCCGGCTTGGTTAAAAGACAGATTAAAAGCTATCGGTCTAAGTCCTATTAACAATGTTGTAGATATTACAAACTATATTCTTCACGGTTTAGGACAGCCGCTTCACGCTTTTGATGCCGATAAAATTGCAGGTAAAAAAGTAAAGGTAGGAACGGTAAAAGAAGGAACAAAATTCACAACTTTGGATGGTGTTGAAAGAACTTTAAACGGTTCTGAAATCATCATTAAGGACGGAAAAGATAATCCAATGTGTATTGCAGGGGTTTTTGGTGGCGCAGACTCAGGAGTTTCTACTGAAACTAAAACTGTCTTCTTAGAAAGTGCTTATTTTAACCCGGTTGCAGTAAGAAAAGGTGCGAAATACCATGGGTTAAATACTGATGCATCTTTTAGATTCGAAAGAGGGGTTGATCCTAATATCACAAGAACTGCAATTACTCACGCTATCAACTTGATTCAGGAATTAACTGAAGGAAAGCTAGTGGGAGAATTATTGGAAGAATATCCTAAAAAAATTGAGGATAATTATGTAATTATCAGATTCTCTAAAATTGAGCAGATTTTAGGAACAAAAATTCACAGGGAAAAAGTAAAAGAAATTTTAAAAGCATTGGAGATTCAGGTTTTAAATGAAATTCAAAATGGTCTGGAAATCTCTGTTCCTGCTTACAGAGCTGATGTAACAAGGGAAATTGACGTTATTGAAGAGATTTTAAGAATCTATGGATATAATAAAATTGATGCTCCACAGAAAATTTCCTTCACGCCTGTGAAGTTGAGTGCAAATGATCAGGATGAATTGGAAAATAATTGGGCAAGAACCTTACAAAGTCTAGGTTTCAATGAAGTAATGAATAATTCATTAACTTCCGTGAAAGATGAAACCGATGCTGTGAAGTTGTTAAATCCTTTAAGTAACGATTTGGCATTCATGCGAAAATCTTTATTAGAAGGCCTTTTACAAAATGCAATTTACAATATCAATAGAAAGAATCAGGATATTAAATTCTTTGAACTCGGGAAAATTTATCACAGAAGAGATAAATACGAAGAAAGAAAACAAATAGCTATCTTGGTCTCAGGGAGGGAGGTTGCTGAGAACTGGCTGCAGCCAAAATCTGCTACAAGTTTCTATAACTTAAAAGCTTATGTGAAAGTTTTATTGGAAAGATTAGCAGTTGATTATAAGGAAGTTGCTTTGTCTGACGAAAGATTCTCTGATGCTTTAGCTTATGAAGCTGACGGAAAAACTTTAGTAAGAATAGGGAAAGTTGCTCCTCAACTATTGAAAGATTTTGACATCGACCAAGATTGTTTTTACGCTGAGATCGAATTGGAGCTTGCTCAGGAATTACGTTCTAAAAATGAGCTGAAATTCAACGATATTCCCAAATTCAACAAAATCAGAAGAGATTTAGCTTTACTGATTGATAAAAATGTGAATTATCAGGATTTATACCAAACTGCTAAAAAGAATAAATCCCCTTTCATTAAAAATATCAATTTATTTGATGTTTATGAAGGAAAAAATCTTCCGGAAGGGAAGAAATCTTATGCAATGAGTTTCGAGCTTTTAAATGAAGAAAAAACGTTAGAAGAGAAAGAAATTGCAGCAGTAATGGATTCATTAATTAAATCTTTTCAAAAAGAATTTAATGCCGAATTAAGGTCTTAAGGAAATTAATAAATATTATTTAAACGGGCTAAAAAGTCCGTTTTTTTATGCTTAAAACTTGAAAAAATTATATAAAATTCGGTTGTTAAAGAATAATAAAATCTTTCGAAACCCGTTTAAATAATAATATTTACGTAAATTTGATTAAATCAAAAAAGAAAAAAATGAAAAATCTTTTTTTAAGTATATGTACAGCGGTTGTTTTGGTGTCATGCGGAACAATGTCTAGCCCATCTGCTTCAAAAGTAGGTAAATCCCAGCCTTCATTGGCAAGTACAAAATGGGCTTTAGCGGATAATGTAAAAGGAAAAGTTCCAACGTTGAATATCGAAGGAGAAAAAATAAGCGGAAATGCAGGATGCAACAATTATTTTGGAACTGCAAAAGTAGATGCTTCAACAGGTGATTTCTCTGCCGGGCAATTGGGATCTACAAGAATGGCTTGCGATAACATGAGTGTAGAGCAGAACTTTATGGATATGATAGGAAAGGCCAATAAATATGTAGTTTCAGGAAACACTTTAGAATTGTATAAAGATAATTTGTTATTATTGAAATTCAACAAAGCTGAATAAAATAAAAGGAACTCAATTGAGTTCCTTTTTTATGTTTGAATTGTTATTATTCTTCCTCTTCCTCGTCATACTTAGCTAACTCCTCATCACACCATTTAAATGCAGTTTCCACTACTTTTGTAGCTTCGTCTGCCATAGTTTCTTCATCGTCCCCTTCCAAATCATCTAACCACTCAACTTCCTCTTCCTCAACATTTAAGATGAATCTTGGATATTCAGTATGTACAACGAATAAATCCTCAGGAAATTCCGAATTATCTGCTAATAAAAACTTTGGTAATTTCATTTTTCTAATGTTTTAACTTTAATCAAAGATAATAAAATTATTGATATTTGTTCTTGTCGATTTTAATTTTTTGTAAAACTTTGTAGCGTGTAAGCGTTGTTTTCTGCAAACTGTCTTTTGGTTTAAAAGTTATTCGAATTTGCGGATTTATTGTACTTATCAATTCCACAATCTGTATTTTTTCGAGATCTTCTTCACTTTCAAGATAAAATTTTAAAGGTACTTTATCCAGATTTTCAGATTGTAAAAAATTCATCATTTCTTTTCTGTTTTCCAAATAATTCCCCTTTGATAGCCATGTAAAAACTAATCCTGTCATTAAACTTAAAAAGCCGATGACATATATTTTTATACCAAAAATTTCGAATAATTTTCTGAAGTAAATCAACCATATCGGAAAGCTGAAAGGTGCCATTAATCGGTAATCAATGGCATTTACAGAGTAAAAATACTGAATGAAATAAGAGCAAACGATTCCGGAGACCCCGATAACAATAAAAAACGATTCTACATCTGAAAGCTTTTTCTTTACAAACAGGAAAATAATCAAAAGAATATTTAAAAACCCGATTCCATAGATTCCGTAATTAATAATTCCGCCGCCAGGATTTGCAATATGTATAAACGGGTTAAAAGTAGTACACAAACCTTGAAATAATTCGACCAATAATTCGGGAGTGGTATGTAATCCTATATTCAGAAATTGTTCTACATAACTTTCATTAAAATAGTCAATAAATAGAAATTTATACAGAATGATGAAAATGAAACCTAAAATTCCTGAAATGATAAAACTTGGAGCGAATTTTCTTTTCCAATAGAGCAGTCCGAACAGTCCCGTTCCTACAACCATAAACATTGCGCTGTACCGGATATTATAAATAGCAATCAAAGACAAGGTAAGATAAAAGATACCTTGCCATTTTACAATTTTCTCAGTAATTACAAGCGTTGCAGAGTATAATAAAAGCAATACAAAAGGTAAGGTAAGGGCTTCGCTCATCGTGTAAGAAAAGATGGAAAGAAACCCGAACAATGCAACTAAAACGATTGATTCTTTAAAGTAAAAATTTTTCTTCCATGTAAAGAAGATGATGAAAAGAAAAGATATAATACCAACAAGTTTACTGCTCCAAAACTCATCAAAACCGAAAAAAGTAAAAAATTCTATGGCTGCAGGATATCCTAAAGGTGTCGTCGTATTATCAATTTCAGGTAAGCCGTGAGCAAATCTCATGTATCGGATAGAGTCAGGATTTGTTCTGCCTTTTTCATTGAGCAAAAAACGTAAAATGGTCATCACTAAAGTAATGATGACCATGGATATCTGAATGTATTTTTCTCTGAATTTTACCAAGATTGCAGTTATTAGATTATAGATTACGGGGTTATGCCTCAAATTTATAACTTCTACCGCACAACTTAACAATTATTTTGAAAACATTTTTGCAACTTTTTCAGCTTTTTTGCTTTCTGAGTAATCATAAAAACCTTCACCGGATTTCACACCTAATTTTCCTGCCATTACCATGTTTACCAATAGTGGGTTTGGTGCATATTTAGGATTTTTGAAGCCGTCATACATTACGTTTAAGATAGCTAAACAAACATCAAGACCGATAAAATCGGCTAATTGAAGTGGCCCCATTGGATGGGCCATACCCAATTTCATTACCGTGTCAATTTCTTCAACACCCGCAACGCCGTTGTAAAGCGTTTCAATAGATTCGTTGATCATCGGCATCAAAATTCTGTTTGCTACAAAGCCCGGATAATCATTTACCTCTACAGGAACTTTTCCTAAAGTTTTGCTCATTTCGTAGATAGCATCAAAAGTTTCTTTAGAAGTAGAGTATCCTTTAATAATTTCTACCAGTTTCATGATTGGAACCGGATTCATAAAGTGCATCCCGATTACTTTATCGGCTCTTTTTGTAGCCGCAGCGATTTTTGTGATAGAAATAGATGACGTATTAGTAGCCAAAATACAGTTTTCTGGAGCAAACTCGTCCATCTGACCGAAAATTTTTAATTTCAAATCCTGGTTTTCAGTAGCAGCCTCCACGATTAAATCAGCACTTCCCACAGCGTCCTGTAATGCCGTGAAAGTTGTAATATTTCCTAAAGTTTCAGCTTTTTGTTCTTCTGTAAGGTTTCCCTTTGCAATTATTCTGTCAAGGTTGGTAGTGATGGTTTTCAATCCTCTGTCTAAAGCATCTTGAGAAACATCTGCCAAGTTTACTTTAAAACCACTCTGTGCAAAAGTATGTGCTATACCATTTCCCATGGTTCCTGCTCCGATAACTACAATGTTTTTGATCATTTTTCCTTATTTAGTTAAAATTTATTTTTTATAGATAGTTAAATTTCTTGAGTTTGCTAAATCTGCTTTTGATATCATCGTAACTTCTTCAAAATTCACGATTCCGTCACTGTTTTGTTTTCTTTTTGAGTTCTGATCAAGTACTGCAGTCTGAAGTCCTTTGATAAATTTAGGCTGTTGAGTTTTAGAAAGATTATCAATACAGATGTATAGGTTAAATTCTCCTTCTCTTCCCATGCCTGACTGTTTCAGAACCTCAATTGATTTTATTTTATTTTTTTTCTGAAATTGGTTGATATAATTCATCACAGGATCCGTAGACGGAGTTCCGCAGCAAATGCTTCCGTAGCCAATTTGCAGGTAACTTTGCCCTTTTTGAGCAAAAGAAAGAGCAAAACAAAATATTGAGAAGGTCAGTAATATCTTTTTCATAATTAAGTATCTATTTGATAAGGGTTTTTAAGCTTTTTAAATTGCTTTAAAATTAAGCTTAAAAATTTACTTATTAAAATAATCCCAAACAGACTTTGAGATATCTGAAATCATCTTACAGTTTATGGCATCAGTTTCTGTGGAATTACTTACAAATACGGCAATTGCGTAATGTTGCCCGTTAGGTAAAGTTACGATTGCAATTTCATTTTCTGCACCGGTCAAGCCTTCTTTATTTTTTCCTGAAGCTCCCGTTTTTCTTGCAACAGGAGTGTTTTTTGGAAGCTGCTCTACCAATTTATTCAAACCTGTTTTCGTTCCAAGCATTATCTTCAGAAGATAATCTGTAGATTTCTTTGAAAGCAGTTTTCCTGCATAGAATTTTTTCAATACCTGTACTGCAGAATTAGTTGTGCTGTAATTTTCATATTGTACATTCCAATCCTTGTGCATAGCCTCTTCGTTGAATTTTATCTGGAAACCGGTTACCCCTTTAGAATCCATAAATTTTTGAACCGTTTGTGTTCCTCCTATTAATTTCAAAAGAATATCACAACCATTATTGTCACTCATGGCAACAGTATTTTCAATAACTTCACTTAACGGAATTTCAACGCCACCGTTTGGATATTTGTCCCGGAGCGGCGACCACGTGTTTTCTAATAAATTTGTTTTATTCAACAAAATTTTCTGGTCTAAAGAAAGTCTTCCCTTATCTACAAAATCTAAAACTGCAGCCGCAATATGAAATTTAAAAACACTTTGCATCGGAAGTTTTTTCTCTCCGTTTTTATTGTATTTAAAATTATTTTCAAAATCTAAAACTGAGACTCCGACAGTTGCTTTTTTATCTTTAATAATATTACTGATTTTCTTTTCCAGCGCTGCAGTCTGCGCAAAAGTAAATACAGAAATCAGAATAAGAAGAAACGATAATTTTTTCATAATTTAAGTTTAAAAATTAATCCCTTTTAGAAGCTAAAAGGGATTTGCAATTTAAGATATTTCTTATTTTACTTCAAAATAATTCAGGTTGACACCATCATTTTCGAAAATGAGCCTGATTTTATTTTCTCCTTTTTTAAGGTTAATTCCTTTTGCTGAAACGGTTTTCCAAGTTTCATTCCCGCCTGTTGAATTGAGGGAAAAAGTGGCTAATTGTTTACCGGAAGCATCCTCAACTCTTATTTTTCCATTGTTGGTACTTGCATATTTTATGTCAAAATTATAACTTTTACCGGCTTTTGCATTGATGGTGTACTGAAGCCATTCGCCGGCTTCAGTTTTTCCGACATAATATTGATTGTCTTTTGATTTATAAATATCTACACCATCATTTCTCAATTGGTTTCCGGAATTCCATTCTGATCTTTTGGCAGGATCACTTACCCAAAGATTGATGAAATCTTTATCTTCATAGGCAGCGCCCATTCTTCCCAAATCATAGTCTGTAGCAAAAATTTTTCCCGGAACCTGATTATTTTTGAAAGGCTTTGTAGTGCCATCTGTTGTTTGTCTGAACATTGCATCAATCACATCATTTTTAATTTCGGTATTGCTGAATTTATAGTTATCAGCAATTTTCATTAAAGCTTTTGTTGCGAATTCTTTTGATGGTTTTTCGCCTCCGTTTTTCCAATAATCGAGTAATTTTTGATATTCAGGAGTAATTTTTACGTTGGTAATTCCGGCAATATTGTCAATTTTTTTCATTGGCCAGAAAGCATACCCTATATTATGTTGATCTAAAAGTTGTATCAATTCTGTAAACCAAACATTGGAGTTTTCTCCTGTTTCTCCAAGCCAGATAGGGATATTATGTTTTTCTCTTAAATCTAAGATGGGTTTTAATGTAGCGTCATCATTGTTATTCCAATATTTATGGAAGCTGAAAACCATATTATTATCCCAAAGCGGAGTCAAACCGTTGTAATTGTTTCCCCAACCGTTACCCTCAATAATGATAATGTGTTTTTTATCGACCTGACGAATGGCTTCTGTGATCTCCTTTTGAAGCTTCCAAAGGGGAGCGTTTGACATTTCATCCGTTCCGTTCGGATTTTTCCCTGTAAAATTAATGTTGGGCTCATTAATCAAATCATAACCGCCAATCCAAGGTTCATCTTTATATCTTTCCGCTAGTTTTTTCCAAAGAGCAATGGTTTTTTTCTGATTCTCCTCACTTTCCCAGAGAGATGGTTTTGTTTTATCGTTATCAGAAATATTTACATCATTTCCCTGCCCGCCCGGTGCGGCATGAAGGTCCAGAATTAGATATATTTTGTTGTCGGCACACCATTTTAATAGAGCATCGGTCATTTTGAAGCCTTCTTCGAGCCATGTGTTTTGGCCTTTCACGGATTCTTTTTCAATAGGTAAAGTATAAAGATTATAATGCATCGGAAGCCGTATAGAATTGAATCCGGCTTTTGCTAGAAAGTCAATATCCTGTTTTGTAATTCCATTTTTAAGATAAGCTTTGTAGAAGTTTTCCATTCCGTCTTTACCTATCAATTCTGCAATTTTTTCCTTGATTTTGTATTGCGGGCCGGCAAAATCAGCAGTTTTCAGCATATATCCTTCCTGCAGCATCCATCCTCCTAAACCGAGACCTCTCAGCTGAACATTTTCACCTTTATCATTGACAATTTTCTGACCATTTGTTTTTAAAAGCTGTGATGTCCCAAATTGAGACAATAATAAAGCGGATAGTAGGATAGCTCTTTTCATAGTAGTTTTAATTTATTTAAATATTAGGGATTTTTTTAGAAATATTATTTAGAGTATGACAAATATATTTAAAAAATGTTGAATAAAATGATATTGATTTAAATTTAATCATTAAAAATCACAAGTATTTTGAGAAGTTCAAGTTAAAACCGTCCAGAAATGAGTCACAAAAAAACGGACTAAAAGCCCGTTTATATTTAAATATTTTTTAGTAATTAAGAAATAAGCTTCATAATTTGCAATGCTATTTTCAAAGCTTCGGTTCCATCTTCAATAGAAACTTCAACATTTTTGTTTTCTGTGATAGAATCTGCGAAAGAATTTAATTCATCCAGAATTGCATTGTTAGGCTGAATATTCGGATATTCAAACAAAATCTGATTCTTTTCCCCTTCTGCATTTTCAATGATCATATCGAAAGGAGTAGGGTTTTCAGGTGCATCTTTCATTCGGATAACTTCTGCTTTTTTCTCTAAAAAATCAACTGAAATATAAGCATCTTTCTGGAAAAAACGGCTCTTTCTCATTGCCTTCATGGAAATTCTGGAAGTGGTAAGGTTTGCAACACATCCATTTTCAAATTCAATTCTTGCATTGGCAATATCCGGAGTTTTACTTACTACACAAACACCGCTTGCATGGATATTTTTCACTTTAGATTTGGCAATGCTTAATAAAATATCCAAATCGTGAATCATTAAATCCAAAACAACTGAGACATCTGTTCCACGGGGATTAAATTCCGCCAACCTGTGGATCTCAATAAACATCGGATTTTTAATGTATTCTTTGGTCGCAATGAATGCGGGATTGTATCTTTCAACATGCCCTACCTGAGCTTTAATGCCTTTTTCCTGACATTTCTGAAGGATTTCTTCGGCTTGTTCAAGAGTTTGGGTTACAGGTTTTTCAATGAAAAAATGCAGGCCTTTTTCAATGGCTTTCAAAGCATAATCGTAATGGTAAAGCGTTGGCGTTACAATATCCAACATATCGATTTGCTCAAGCAATTCATCAAAATTTTCAAAATATTTATATCCGAATTCGGCTTCCAGTTTTTTTCCGTTTTCTACATCTTTATCATGGAAACCTACAAAATCATATTTATCTGATTGATTCAGAAGTTTTAAATGTATTTTTCCCAAATGTCCGGCTCCTACCAAACCTGCTTTTAACATAGCTGTATTAAATTTTTGTAAATATAATGATTTTAGGTATTAGGAAACAGATGATAGGTTTTAGGTTGATAAATAGTATTTGTTTTGTTATTTTTGTGCGCATACCATCCGCAATCTAATAACTAACTATCATCTAAATGACGCAAGATTCGTTTGTACATAAAGGAAAAAGAAAAAATTTGGTTGAGTATCTTCGATACAGAATCGGGATTTCAGATGAAAATGTACTTTCGGCAATGAATGATGTTCCGAGACATCTTTTTATAGAAAGTATTTTTGAAGATTTTGCTTATGAAGATCGTGCTTTCCCGATTTTGGCACATCAGACTATTTCGCACCCTTCAACGGTGGCGGAGCAGTCTGAGCTTTTACAGGTGAAAGCAGGAGATAAAGTTTTGGAAATCGGAACCGGATGCGGATATCAGACGGCAGTTTTACTGGCCATGAAAGCACTGGTTTATACGGTCGAAAGGCAGAAAGATTTGTTTGATTTTTCAAAGAAAAAATTCCGTGAAATGCATTTGTACCCAAAATTTCAGAGTTTTGGTGATGGTTTTGCGGGACTTCCGACATTTGCTCCTTTTGACAGGATTATTGTTACTTGTGGAGCTTCCGTTTTACCGACAGAATTGTTGAAACAGTTAAAAGTTGGCGGAAAAATGGTCATTCCGTTAGGCCCGCCAGATGAGCAGGTTTTATATAGATTTACAAAAATTTCTCAGACAGAATTTGAAAAGGAAGAATTTGGAGCTTATAAATTTGTTCCGATGTTAGGAGATACAAATCAGTAGGTATTATAATTTAGAATTAATTATTTATAAATTTTGCAGTTTATTCATGTGTGTTTTGAATAGCACAGAGCTATCCACAACTTATTTTTGAGTTATAGACTTTACAAAGATCCTTAATTTTAAAAGATAATTAAATCTAAAATATGACCTCCGATATTTAAAAATACAACAGTTTACAAATAGAAGATGATCAGGAGATTTGTTTAAAATTATCTGAAATCATTGACAAAAATCTGCCCAATGCTGAATCAAAAATCTGGAACGCCCATCCCGTTTGGTTTTTGGATGGCAACCCGATGGTAGGATATAGTAAACAAAAGAAGGGATTCGGTTAATGCTTTGGAGTGGAAAATCTTTTAACGAAGAACTTCTAGATGTTCATGGTGAAAATTTCAGGACGCGTCCGTATTTTATAATAATGTTTCGGAAATTAGAGAGAATGCTATAAAAAGATGTCTGGAAAAATCTGAAAATATTCAAGGGGATTATAAAAATATTGTGAAAGAAAAGGAGAATTGATTCAAATAAAAAAAATATTTTTTTATGGTTCGGAATGATAATTGGATTCTGAATAAAGCCTAATCACTTAAATCTTATTATTATGGACACGAATAGATTTAAATCATCACATGATTTTAGCAATATTCAGAAAAATCTGCATAATAACCCGGGTTATAGTGCAGAAAGTTATTCTCAGCAAGCTAAAGATTATATTAATGAAATGAAAAGTCAGAATCAGGAAGCTACAAAGCACGGATTTATGACTCATGTTCAAAAATCAGCAAAGGAAGTTTGGGAAGAGATTCAGGAGATGGCTTCTGAAGCTTGGGAAAAGAACAAAGATCATTCAAATGATAATCAATAATTTTTAAATATTAAAGTTAAAATAGCCTTGCTTTTCATAGGAGTGAGGCTTTTTATTTGTAAAATTTTAATCAATTTAATTACAAAATAAAATGAAAGTATTCATCAATAAAAGAATTCCTGAAATTGGAATTAAAATGCTGGAAGAAAACGGATTGGAGATATTTATCCCTGAAAATGACAACTTATCGCAAGATGAATGGCTAAGCTATTGTAAAGAAACGGATGCCATTTTGAGTGTAGGGGGTGAGTTTAAATACGATAAGGACTTTTTTAATGAATGCCCGAATGTAAAAGCTGTTGCTCTGTATTCTGTTGGTTTTGATCATGTCGATATCAAAGAAGCCAATCAAAGACATATCCCGGTTGGAAATACACCGGATGTTTTAAGCAAAGCTACTTCTGATGTCGCATTTTTATTGATGCAGTCGGTTGCAAGAAGAGCAAGTTATAATTTTGAAAAAGTAAAATCGGGAAATTGGGATGCTTTTGATCCTTTACAGGCTTTGGGACAGGAATTGTATGGAAAAACACTGGGAATTTTCGGATTAGGGAGAATAGGCTTTGAAATGGCTAAAAAATCACAAAAAGCTTTTGATATGAATGTCATTTATCACAATCGTCATAGAAACGAAGAAGCTGAAAACGAACTGAATGCAAAATATGTTTCTTTTGATGAACTGATTGAGCAATCTGATGTTTTAAGCGTGCATGCAAATTATAAACCTGAACAGAAAGAACTGTTTAATGCTTCTGTTTTTGAAAAAATGAAACCGGATGCAATTTTTGTAAATACGGCAAGAGGAGGTTTTCATCATCAGAAAGATTTATATGAAGCCCTTACCTCGAAACAGATTTGGGGGGCCGGCCTGGATGTTACGAATCCTGAACCCATATTTAAAGATGATCCTATTTTAGAACTTTCCAATGTTTGTGTACTTCCGCATATCGGTTCTGCAACGGTTGAGGCGAGAAACGGGATGGCAAAACTGGCAGCAGAAAATATTATTGCTTTTTCAAAAGGTGAGAAAATGCCGCATTGTGCAAATCCTGATGTTTATAATAATGAATAAGGATTAAAAATTTGTTTAAAATTTTCATTCTTGTAAAGCTTGGAACTATTTTTGTCATGTAAAGTTTACACTAAATACTAATATTATGGAATCAGAAAATAACACTCCGGAACAAAACAGAAAGTTAGAACAAATGGAGTACAAATCAAACGAAGATATTTTTAATCAGGAAAAGCATATCCCTTTGGATGGGGATGGAAATCCCGTCCTCAATGAAGATTTTGATGAAGATAAAATAGACAAAGGCCTGGATATTCCGGGAGCTGAAGATGATGATGAGATGGAAGAAATAGGTTCCGAAGACGAAGAAAACAATTACTGGAGCCTGAGTGATAATGATGATGATCATGAAGAAGAAAATGATGATGTTTTAACATAGTTTCTAAAGAATAGAGATAAATTAACCTTGCTGAATTTTCAGTGAGGTTTTTATTTTTTGAAAATTGATAGTTCTAAAGATTCCCGTTCTTCCGGAGGAGAATTATACATTATTGTAATTTTCTACGATTTGTTGCATTGTATTTTCCAATTTGAATATCTTTAAAAAATCAAAAATTTTGAATTTTAAACATTTGAACTTAAAACAAAATATGACATTCCAGGAACAGATACAACAAGGTATACCAAGCCAATTGCCATTACCCAAACCATACGAAATCAATATCAATCATGCTCCGAAGCGTAAAGAAATTTTAGGCGAAGAAGAAAAAAAATTAGCTTTAAAGAATGCTTTGCGTTATTTCGAGCCTCAGTTTCATGCAGAATTAATGCCTGAATTTAAAGAGGAATTAGAAAAATACGGAAGAATTTATATGTATCGTTTTCGTCCGGATTATGAGATGAAAGCAAGACCCATTTCTGACTATCCGGGGAAATCTGAACAAGCAAAAGCAATTATGCTGATGATTCAGAATAATCTGGATTATGCAGTTGCCCAGCATCCTCACGAGCTGATTACGTACGGTGGAAACGGTGCCGTCTTTTCAAATTGGGCGCAGTATCTTTTGACGATGAAATATTTGTCAGAAATGACAGAAGAACAGACTTTGGTAATGTATTCGGGGCATCCGATGGGATTGTTTCCTTCTCATAAAGATGCACCGAGAGTTGTCGTGACGAACGGAATGGTTATTCCTAATTATTCCAAGCCTGATGATTGGGAAAAATTCAATGCATTGGGCGTTTCCCAATACGGTCAAATGACGGCGGGGAGTTATATGTACATTGGCCCGCAGGGAATTGTTCACGGAACTACGATTACGGTTTTGAATGCTTTCAGAAAAATAAATAAAGAACCAAAAGGCGGGCTATTTGTGACTTCAGGATTGGGAGGAATGAGCGGAGCCCAGCCAAAAGCAGGAAATATTGCAGGCTGTGTTACAGTTTGTGCGGAAGTAAATCCAAAGATTACAAAAATTCGCCACGAACAAAAATGGGTGAATGAAATTCATGAGAATCTTGATGAATTAGTAGAAAGAGTCAGAAAAGCTCAGGAGAGCAAGGAGACTGTTTCATTGGCATATCTTGGAAATATTGTTGAGGTTTGGGAAAAATTTGATGAGGAAGATTTAAGAATTGATATTGGTTCAGATCAGACTTCACTTCATAATCCTTGGGCAGGAGGATATTATCCTGTAGGACAAAGTTTTGAGGAATCTAATAAAATGATGGCGGAAGATCCTGAATTATTCAAAGAAAAAGTTCAGGAGACATTAAGAAGACATGCTGTTGCCATCAATAAACATACAGAAAAAGGAACGTATTTCTTCGATTACGGAAATGCTTTCTTGTTAGAGGCCTCAAGAGCGGGAGCGGATGTAATGGCAGAAAATCCAACTTTAGGAAGAGAATTTAAATATCCGAGTTATGTTCAGGATATTATGGGGCCGATGTGTTTTGATTATGGTTTTGGGCCTTTCCGTTGGGTTTGTACCAGCGGAAAACCTGAAGATCTACAAAAAACGGATGAAATTGCCTGTCAGATTTTAGAGGAAATTCAGCAGAATTCTCCTGAAGAAATCCAGCAGCAAATGAAAGATAATATCCAGTGGATAAAAGGGGCGCAGGAAAATAAACTGGTTGTAGGTTCACAAGCGAGAATTCTATACGCTGATGCAGAAGGAAGAATGAAAATTGCAGAAGCATTCAACAAATCAATTAAAAATGGAGAAATCGGACCTGTCGTTTTGGGTAGAGACCACCATGATGTTTCGGGAACGGATTCGCCTTACAGGGAGACTTCCAATATTTATGACGGTTCAAGATTTACGGCAGATATGGCGATTCACAATGTGATTGGTGATAGTTTCCGTGGCGCGACTTGGGTCTCTATTCATAATGGAGGTGGAGTTGGCTGGGGAGAAGTTATCAACGGTGGTTTCGGAATGCTGCTTGACGGAAGTGATGCTGCTGACAGAAGATTAAAATCAATGCTTTTCTGGGATGTAAACAACGGGATTTCGAGAAGGAGCTGGGCAAGAAATGAAGGTGCAATTTTCGCAATTAAAAGAGCAATGGAAGCCGAACCCAATCTGAAAGTGACACTTCCGAGTTTTGTGGATGAGAGTTTGTTTTAATTTATGAAAAAAATAGGAATCATCGGCTGTGGCTGGTTAGGAAATCATATTGCAGAAAGACTATCGGGTCAATATGAAATTTTCACGACAACGACATCCGAATCAAAAATAGAAGAATTAACTTCAAAAAGATATCATCCGACGTTGGTTGATTTTCCAAGCGAATATTTATCTGAAACAATGAAAGAATGGGAAGTAGCATCACAGTTAGACGCTGTGATTATTACCGTTCCGTTTTCGGGAGTGAAAGGTGCTGAAATTCCGTTGCAGGAAAAGGCTAAGAACTTGTTGGCATTTGTTGGAAATTATAAAGGGCAGATGTTTTTCATGAGTTCTACGGGTGTTTATCCTGACATTGAAAAAGATTTTACGGAAGACGAACAGTCTGCAGATGATGTTCTGAGTGAGGCTGTTATAAAAGCTCAGTTTCCGCAGGTTAATATTTTAAGATTAGCAGGATTGATGGGAGATCAACGGCTTTTGAAGAATTATCATATTTCAAATTTGGATCTATTGGTAAATCATATTCATTACGCTGATATTTGTTCAGTAGTTGAAAAAATGCTGAAAAATCAATCTCAATCCAAAGTATATAATGTGGTTGCGCCTATTCATCCCAATAAAGAAGAGGTAATCAATGCTCAGAAAGATTTACCGTATTCCGGTGAACGAACGACAATTGGCAGAACGATATCACCTTCAAAATTAATTTCAGAATTAAACTTTGAATTTGAATATCCGGATCCGCGATATTTTCATATTGAGATTCTTTCTTAACAATAAAAAAACCTGCTGTGAGGCAGGTTTTTTAGTTTTTATTCTATTCAATAATTTTTAACCGAAAAGAAGAATATAAACAATAAAAAATCTCTAAAAGAGGATTTAATATTTTATGGTAGAACGACTTTAGGTACGCATCCGCAAACACAATCATCCTGACCAGTTGTTTCATCACATATACCGAATGAATCGCATTTGTATATGTAACCAATTTGACATTGCGGAACTGAACTTCCTCCTTGTACTTGCTTTAATTGCTCTCTTGAAATTTTTTTCAAATTTTTCATAGTAATTTGTTTAATTTGTTTGAATTTCAAATATAACAATATTCCCTATATGAAGAATTATTTTTTTCAAATTTTAATTTTTCACAGCCTTTATCGCTGCCTCATAATTCGGTTCGTGAGAGATATCATCTACCTGTTCTTCGTAAATAATTTTTCCTGAAGGATCGATCACAACAACCGCTCTGCTCAAAAGCCCTTTCATAGCAGAATCTGTAATTTCCACACCGTATATTTTCCCGAAATCAGAACGGAAATCTGAAAGCATCACTACATTTTTTATTCCTTCTGCACCGCAAAATCTCTTCTGGGCAAAAGGTAAATCCTTAGAAATGCAAAGAACCACCGTATTCGGAAGATTGGCTGCATCTTCATTGAAATGACGTACAGAAGCCGAACAAACACCTGTATCTACGCTTGGGAAAATGTTTAAAATCAAATATTTTCCTTTGTAAGATTCAAGGCTTTGGTCTTTCATCGTAACATCTGTAAGTGTAAATTTTGGCGCCGGTTTGTTTACCGAGGGTAATTTTGCGTAAGTATGTACCGGTTTTCCCCCCGCTAAAACGGTGTTAGCTGTTTTAGAATTTTGCGCAAAAATTAATGCTGAGAAAAACAACAATGTGCTGAAAAATAATTTTGAATACATGAATTTTATTTTTAATAAGTTTAATTTTTAACCCTATAAAGCTTTTACAGGCTTCCTTCCTTAGAACATTTAAATTTTAAATAGTTAAATGAGTTTTTAAAATTTTAATAAAAGCTTCATGGTTAAAACGGTAACAAAATTATTCTTTTTTCAATCGTTTAAGATTAAATTTAATTCAAACAAGCATTAAATAGAGCGAATCTATCAATCGGTTATTTTTTTAATCGATTTTTACGTCTAACTTTATTCTATTAAAAGTTTACACGAACACTATTAAAAAAATAAAAGTTTATGGATTCAGCAAACAGCAAGTCATTTCATGAAATATTTAAAAGCGAAAACGAAATCCCCGAAGAATATAAAGTTCCCGAAATTCATCAGCGGGTTTATCTCTTAAATGGTGAATTGGTAGAGTGGAACGGTGATGTTCAGGATATTTATTCCCCAATCTGTATTCCCACAGAAAACGGTTTGGAGAGAAAACTATTGGGAAGTATTCCGAATATAAACCAGGAAGATGCAATGGAAGTTCTGGAAGCGTGTGTAAAAGCTTATGATAATGGGCTTGGTGAGTGGCCGACAATGTCTGTAGAAGGCAGAATACAGTGTATGCAGAAGTTTGTTTATCTGATGATTGAGCAGCGCGAGTTGGTGATCAAATTACTGATGTGGGAAATCGGAAAAACATTGGCCGATTCTACAAAAGAATTCGACAGAACGGTAGATTATATCAATCAGACAATCGATGCATTGAAAGATTTAGACAGAGAATCTTCTCGTTTCCAACAGGCTGAAGGTACAATTGCCCAAATCAGAAGGGCACCGCTTGGTGTAGTTTTGAGTATGGGACCATTTAATTATCCTTTAAACGAAATTTTCACCACGTTGATTCCCGCTTTGATTATGGGAAACACGATTTTATTTAAACTTCCTAAACATGGAGTTTTAGCACATTATCCTTTATTAAAGGCTTTCAAAGAAGCTTTTCCGAAAGGAACCGTAAATACTTTATATGGAAAAGGGGCTGAAATCATCACTCCGATTATGGAAAGCGGAAAAGTAAATGTTTTGGCATTTATCGGTTCAAGTAAAGTAGCAAACGGTCTGAAAAAGCTGCATCCGAAAGTTAATCGTTTAAGGGCTATTTTGAGTTTAGATGCAAAAAATGCTGCGATTGTGACTAAAAATGCAGATCTTGATGTTGCGGTAAGCGAGTGTATTTTAGGTTCGCTTTCTTTTAACGGGCAAAGATGCACGGCACTTAAATTAATATTCGTTCAGAAAGATGTTGCTGAAGAGTTTACAAAAAAATTATCAGACGCCGTTTCTGCAATGAAAGGAGGACTTCCCTGGGAAAAAGACGTGAAAATCACACCGCTTCCGGAAGTGAATAAACCACCTTATTTACAAGAATGTCTTGAAGATGCTTCAGCGAAAGGAGCGAAAGTTTTAAATGAAAACGGAGGGTATAATGAGGAATCTTTCTTTTTTCCGGCAGTTGTGTATCCTGTAAACAGTGATATGAAACTGTATCATGAAGAACAATTTGGACCTGTAATCCCTGTTGTTCCTTTTGAAAATATTGATGAACCGATTGATTATCAGGTGAATGCTTCTCATGGAATGCAGGTAAGTATTTTCAGCGAAGATCCTGTGGAAGTGGCAAAACTGATTGATCCGTTTGTGAATCTGGTAAGCCGTGTGAACATCAATTGCCAGGCTCAGCGTGGGCCGGATGTTTTTCCTTTCACAGGAAGAAAAGACAGTGCAGAAGGTACACTTTCTGTTTTTGATGCGCTTCGTTCGTTCTCAATCCGTTCATTGGTAGCTGCAAAAGTGACAGATTCAAATAAAAAGTTATTGAATACAATTGTAAGAGAACATGATTCTAACTTTTTGAGTACAGATTATATTTTTTAAAGTTATTATTAAAATGAATTTAACATAATATTTAAATCCTCAAAAAATAATTCTATTTTTTGGGGATTTTTGGTTTAAATATGTTAAAGTGTTGGCTTATCTGTTAAAATTATGTAACATTTTATGAAAAATGCTACTAATTCTGGAGAGTACAAGCTATGTCTTCACTTGAAAATGAATTCTTGGACAAAATTGAAAAACATAAAGGTGTGATTTTCAAGATATCCAAGATGTATATGGATAATCGGGATGACCAGAATGATCTCTATCAGGAGATTATTTATCAGGCCTGGAAGTCATATGGCGATTTCCAAGGGAAAAGCGATTTCTCTACCTGGCTCTACAGAACCGCACTTAATACAGCAATTGTATTTCTCCGAAGCGAAAAAAAACGTAGTTTTATACAAAATCAAAGCATTGAAAATCTTAATGTATGTCAGGAATCTTACAATGATACCGATGATGTGAATATGAAAATGATGTATGAGGCGATCCATCAATTGAGTCCTATCGACAAAGCACTTATCTTTTTCTTTTTGGAAGATTTTCCAGGTAAAGAAATTGCCAGCCAATTAGGAATTACAGAGGTGAATGCAAGGGTGAAACTTAACCGTGCAAAAGCCAGGCTGAAAGAAATAATTGAAAAGCAAAGAATTATTTAATTATGAAAACACTAAAGAATGGAGTTAGAGAATTTAAAACAACTTTGGAACAAAGATACCGGACAGGTTCCTCCGGAAGTCTCTCTGGAGAAACAAACAGAGATTCATTCCCCCTTGCAGATGTTGAAAATCAATATGGAAACCGAATTTTGGCTCATGGTCATCACTCTGCCAATGCTTTTTACGGGTTTGCCGGCAGTGACTGAAAACCATAATATAAGGATAATATCAATTCTTGTCTCGATTTTGACACTGGCAATTATTGTGTATTATTATTCGAGGTTTCTCAAGCTTTATAGAATGCTCCGGAAGAGCAGTATTAATACCAATTATGATTTATTTAACCTGAAAACACAGCTTTTAATATCGAAACAAATCTACATTTCTTATTACATTTCCTATATCCCGTTAGCGTTTCTTTTATCTTTGATTAAGATTGACTTCCATTTTGATATGGATTACAATTTTGCCATTTTCGGAATCAGTTTTTTAATCACGTTATTGCTGGTTTGGTTTATTTTGAAATATTGGATGTATTATATGTACGGAAAATATATCGATGATGTGGTGAAACTTGTAGATGAGCTTAACGGAATTGATGTAAAGCCTGATCTTCGAAAGAAAAAATCATGGTTTGAACGGTCTCAAAGATTCTGGATAAATAAACTGGGAATCAAAGGAAATATATTGAATACGGTCATTTGGTTTGTGTCAATGTATTTTTTTATTATCTTTTTTTTGACGCTTGTTCTTGTTATAATTATTATAATAGGAGTAAAACTTGATTTTATTGATTTACCTGCATTGCAAAAGGCTCTAAGCCGAATACACTGATCAATTTATAATTAAAATATCAATTGTAAATTTTTTGTAACATTTTGGATTTTTTCCTACTAACTGTGAAATAATGATAAGTTTTAAAAGACTGATTCAGAAGCAAATAATTTCGAATAAAAACGATAAACGTTTGGGGGCTAAAAACACACGAGTAACGACCGGTAGAAAATTTCTACCGGTTTTTTATTTTTTCCCAAAAATGTTGTAACAAATTTTTGAGTAGCTAACTAACTCCTCAGAGTAGGAAATCATGAATTCATTAGAACAAGAATTTTTAGATAAGATTGAAAAGCATAAAGGAATCATTTTTAAGATTTCTAAAATGTATATGGATCATAAAGACGATCGGGATGATCTCTTTCAGGAGATTACTTTTCAGGCTTGGAAAGCTTATCCGAATTTTAGAAGACAAAGTGAATTTTCAACCTGGCTGTACAGAATTGCTTTGAATACGGCTATTATTTTCCTTACAGCTGCAAAGAAAAGAAATTTTATAGGAAATGAAGATTTTACTAATTATAAGATTATACAGGATGAATATGATCACGAAAAAGAAGAAAAGTTAGCAAAGATGTACAATGCGGTTCATCAGTTAGATCCTATTGATAAAGCTTTTATTTTTTATTACCTGGAAAATTTTTCCGGAAAACAGATTGCCGAGCAAATGGGTATTTCGGAAGGAAATGTAAGAGTAAAAATGAATCGTGCAAAAAATAAGCTGAAAGATATCTTAAACTCAAATAAATACTAATTTTTTAAATCAACAACAATGAATATAGATGAACTGAAAAATATATGGAATGAAGATGATTCCTTCGAAGAAACACCTGAAGTCACCATTGAACAAAGTAATAAACTGAATCTTCCGCTTGAAAAAATGCGTAAAAATATGCGTATGGAATTTTGGTCTACGGTAGGGATTTTTATTTTTTCTTTTGGCCTGATAAGCTTATGTGAAGCTCCTTTTAAGTTTAAATTTTATATTTCTATATTAATTGCGTCAATGGTTTTCGTTACATTTTTCTTTTATAATAAGTTCTTTAAACTGTATAAGGATATGAGCAATCCTGCTTTGAAAACTTTTGACGGATTGAATGAATTGCTGCATCAGTTCAACTTAAATAAGCAATATTATCTTTCTTTTTATGTAGCATTTGCCCCGTTTTTGGTCTGTGAATTAATCATAGTAATGGAGTTTATTCCCAGTCCGAAACCTATATCAGATTTACGGGCGGCAACTATTCTTATTAGTACTCTTGTAATAGGTATGTCTTTATTATTTTTATTTGGAACCTGGTGGTTTAAGAGGTTGTATGGAAGAAATATAAAACATGTTGAAAATCTTATAAAACAACTGAGAAAATAAAGATTTCGGCGGGCTAAAGCCCGCCGAAACCTTTATTTGTTTGGATTCTCTTTTTCTTTCTTTATTTCGCTTATTATCCAGTCAAGTTGCGGATCTTTCTTTTCAATAATATCCTGCATGCTTTCTGTTACCGTAACGTCAGGAATTACGCCTCGATAGGTATTCGTAAAATTGATATTAGGCTGTACCAAAAGCAATCCGATAGGTAATTTAATCTTAGAATTTGGTAGTTTTTGATAGGAATAAAATCCGGCAACAGTTCCGTCATTGGCACCCCCGGTTTCTTCACCTACCAAAACAACTCTTTTATCATTTTTAAGTTTAGAGGTAATAATAGATGAAGCTGAAAAACTTCCACCGTTTATAAGTACAAAAACCTTTCCGTTAAAAGCATTTTTATTAGGTTTTGTCGGCTTGTCGGCTTTCATTTTATAATATACTTTTCCGTCTTTTTTATAAGTGCTGAAAGTCTGGCCAAAAAGATAACTTGGATAAAAAATACTCTTCAGGGCATATTCAAAAGGTTTACTTTTTCTGAAATAATTGGTTCTTAATGGAGTCAGTTTTGAAGTCACCTGAGAAGGTTTTATTAAGACATAAGGCTCAGGAGCAAGATAGGAATACAGGTTATTAATTTCATCCAAAGAACCTCCGTAGTTATTGCGGACATCTATGACAAGGTAAGAAGATTTTGCGTTTTTAATCTTTTCAAAAGTTTCTTTGTAAAATTTATTAGAATACTCCCTTGAAAAGCTTTTCACTTTTATGTAAGCAACTGTACTGTCTTTATCTAAAAATTTAAAATTCCTGTTGTAAGAATTACTGAAAGCCACATAATCATTTAATTTTTTTTCCTGATCTCTTTTTTCCTGTTCTTTATCTTTTTTAAGTTCGGTTTTAGATTTAGATTCTCTTGTCAAAGTATATTTTTTTCTTTGTCCGTTATAAAGGGTTTCAATGGTTGTGCTGTCAACAAAGCCATTTTCAGCGGTATAGAAATTAAAAAAAACATCTTTTAAAAAATAAGGTTGAAAAGTACTGTTAAAACCATCACTGCTGATTAGAGTTTTATATTTTTTCATCAATTCAGGAACGGGAATATCATTTACAGATAAAATCTCTGTTCCGGGCTTTATATTTTGAATAGAATCTTTATTTTCAATAATATACAAATGATCATTACCAATATAATATTCAAAACGGCTAAACATAGGTTTCTTACGTTCCAATGTTTTGATTTCCTTCTGTGTATATTTTTTTCTTGGGATTCTGAGTGAAAGATGTCCTTCTCGAATAGTTGCAATGATGGGTTGCAATTTGAAGTAGAACTGTATTGGAGTTAAAGGTTTGTCGATGGTTTGCTTAAGGCTGTCAAACTTATAGTCCAAATCTTTTTTTGAAATATACCAATACAATTTTGGATGCATTTCTTTGAGCTTGGAATAGGTGAAATCAATGTCTTCTTTTAGCTTTTCAGGAGAAACGAAAGAAGTTCGCTGTTCATTATGTTTGCTGATGGAAGTACATGAACCTAAAATTAAAACAATTAATATTAAAACATATTTTTTCAAAAATTGAGTTTTAAGCTGCTAATTTATAAAGTTTAAAATTAGTGATCAATTAAATAAATAATAAATTATTCCAAAAACGGCATAATATTAGTTAAAGAATAGCAGTCTTATTTCTAAAATTTCTTGTTTTGGGAATAAAAGTTGATACATTTACTGATTATTTTCTATACAAATGATTTACACAATTATTACGATAGCTGTTTTAATAATTTTAACATATTATATTATTACCGGTCAAGAAGTTTTTGGTGCCGAAGCAAAAGGCAAAAGACTTGAAAGGATGCAGCAATCAAAGCATTATAAAGATAAACAATTCCAAAATTTAAGCTATACACCGTCAATTACAGAAGGGTACAGCATGCCGAAAGTAGTGTATGATTTCTTTTTTGCTAAGAAAAACCCGCTTTTGAAGCCATTACAAAATATTCCGTCAATTCATACTGATTTGAAGAGCCTTTCAAAAGATGAGGACGTGTTTATTTGGTTAGGGCATTCATCTTATTATATTCAGACAGATGGAGTTTCTTTTTTGATTGATCCAGTTTTGAGCTTATATGGTTCTCCATTTAAATTTTTCAATAAAGCCTTCGCAGGAGCAGATATTTTTAAACCTGACGATATCCCGGATTTAGATTATCTGGTCATTACCCATGATCATTATGATCATCTGGATTATCCAACAGTGAAAGCGATAAGAAATAGGGTAGGAAAAGTAATTTTACCTCTTGGAGTTGGCGCACACTTTGAAAAATGGGGTTATTCTGAAAACCAGCTGATTGAAGAAGAGTGGGGAGGAGAAGCTATTCTAGAGAATAATATTAAAATAACTTTTACTCCTGCAAGGCATTTTTCAGGGCGAAAAGTAAAAAGAAATGTGACACTTTGGACTTCATATGTATTAGAAACGCCAACCAAAAAAATATTTTTAGGCGGTGACAGCGGCTATGATACTCATTTCAAAATGATTGGGGACAAATATGGGCCGTTTGACTATGCAATTATCGAAAACGGGCAATACAATCCTGCCTGGAAATACATTCACGCCTTACCGGAAGATGTTATTCAGGCGAGTATTGATGTAAATGCAAAAAATATTATTCCTGTTCATTCTTCCAAATTTGCATTGGCTCTTCATGCATGGAACGAACCTCTGGAAAATATAGTACGACTTGGAAAAGATAAAGATTTAAATATTCTGACCCCTATGATTGGCGAGACTGTAGATTTAAATAAAAAAGATAATCAGTTTAAAATCTGGTGGGAAAGCTAGCCTAAGCATGCCAGATATCTTTATACCTTGCCGGATGATGCTCAAATTGTTGTCTTACAAAATCACATTCAGGATCTACAAGTAAATCTTTTTCTTCGGCGTAGCGTACCAACTCATCCAGAAGCATTTTGGCATATCCCTTACCTTCATGTTCTTCATCAAGTTTGGTGTAGTAAACAATAAGTTGTCTTCCATCAACCTCTATAGACATATAGCCTGCTTTTTTTCCGTCAATTAATATCTGCAATTCATCTTGATATGGAGATATTTCAAATTTTATATTTTCCATAATTATTGAGATTGGGTTGAGTTATTATGCTTAAAAAGAGTTTTTTTGAAAATTCCTTTCTTTAAAATTACAAATTAAAAATGATATTAAATTAAATTTTAAAAGTTTTTAAAACAATTATTAAGAAATGAAGAGGTGAAAACGGTTCTGAAACCAGATATTTTTGGCGATAAATATTAAATTATTACGGTAGAATTAAAAATATTTCAAAGATATTGGGCGGATTATATGATTTTTAACAAATTTTGGGAATAGACGTCATTGATTTGGCATTTTAATTGAGAATGTTATGGTAGTTTAATTTAAAATGAGGAAAAATGAAAAAGATAGTATTGACAGCATTATTAATTGGGACTTTTAGTCTAAGTTATGCACAGTCAGATTATTATAATGATTATAGAAGAAGTGTAACAGATATCAACTGGCAGACTGTTGCAGCAGATTTATTATTGTCTAAAACTCAGTCTAATCAGATTGTAGCCCTGAACGACAGGTATGATGATTACGACTCTTGGAACAGGGTATATATTCATAATCCCGATGGCTGGAGAAATGACCGATATACTGAGCTGGAAAGAATTATGGGACGTGAGAAATATTTGAAATTTAAAAATAAATATTACAAAGGTCAGAATCCGGTTGCTGTCTACAACAGAAATAAAAATAATGACAAACGATATAAGCATATGACTGAAAAGTCAAAAACGCATAAAGAAAACTCTGGAAAAGGGCATCGTCATTAAATTTTTGTCAACTACATATTCAATTTTAAAGTGACTGGTCGTAGATCAGTCATTTTTATGAAAAATAGTAAGAGAGCCATCTGTCTGTTATCCGATGCAGACTGAAGGGCGAACATACTTCAAGGTATCTAAAAAATTCAGTCATTCACAGTTGGTAATTGTTGGAAGCTTTTTCCCGCTATCCACTCATACTCCTCGCTCCAAAGCTTCGTCCACAGCCTGCTGTGGGGTAACCGTTTCTATCGGGGCTATTAATAAATGATAAATAAATATCCACTCATCATTCATAATTTATAAAAACAATCATTTTTATGATATGGGTATTGTTTGAATTTTATAATTTTGAATCATGGAATCTAAAGAAACAGTAAAAGGGTTTTATGAGCGAAACGCTTTGAATCAAGGTTTACAATGTGTTAAAACTCCGGGAATCGGTCATTTTAATGTATTTTCGCGCGAACATTGTTCTTCAATTACGCCTTACAGTAGAAGAGATTATTATAAAATATCTCTGATAATAGGAAAAGGTAAGCTTCATTATGCAGATAAATGGATAAAAGTGGATAAACCTGTATTGCTGTTTTCAAACCCTGTTATTCCGTATTCCTGGGAAGCTGAGGATGAAGAGCAAACAGGTTGGTTTTGTCTCTTTACAGATCAGTTTCTGCATAATGGCAATCGCTTGGGAGCAATCAATGATTCGCCTTTTTTTAAGATTGGCGGAACTCCCGTTTTCTTTGTTAATGAAGAGCAGCAGCAGGTTATTTCTGATATTTTTATTAAAATGATGACAGAAATTCAGTCTGATTATCTACACAAATATGATATGCTTCGTGCATACCTTCATCTCATGATCCATGAATCAATGAAGATGCACCCTGCCGAAAATTTTGAACCTTATCAAAATGCTTCTCAGAGAGTGGCATCTCTTTTTATGGAATTGCTTGAAAGACAGTTTCCTATTGATAGCCCGGAGGCTTACTTAAAATTAAAAACGCCAACTGATTACGCGGAAAGTCTTTCAATTCACGTAAATTCATTAAACCGATCGGTGAAAGAAATTACCGGAAAAACAACGAGTCAGCAGATTGCTCTGAGAATAATCCAGGAAGCTAATGCTTTATTGAAGCATACAGATTGGAATATCTCGGAAATTGCTTACGGACTCGGTTTTGAAGAACCTGCCTATTTTACCAATTATTTTAAAAAGCAAACAGGAATGACACCAAATACAGTAAGAACTTCTGTTGTTTGAATTTTATAATTCTTCGTTTGAATTCTATATTGAAATAGGTGAATCCCTGTCATAATTTTGTCATGTAAATTTTAAATCACAAACTATCATGAAATTTAGAAAATTAGGAAACACAGGAGAGCAGTTGTCTGCTATCGGTTTAGGGTGTATGGGAATGAGCTTTGCATATGGTCCTTCAGATGAGCAGGAGAGTATCAGCACGTTGCATAAAGCTTTGGATCTGGGGGTAAACTTTTGGGACACGGCAGATATGTATGCAAACGGAGAAAATGAAAAGCTGATTTCAAAAGTATTGGTTCCGAATCGGGATAAAATATTCATCGCTACAAAATTCGGATTCAGATTTAAAGATGGAAAAGCGGGCCATAGCGGTGCTCCAGGAACATATTTTGACGGTTCGCCGGAATGGATAAAGCAAGCGGTTGATTTAAGTCTTCAAAGATTAAAGATTGATGTAATTGATTTGTATTACGCTCACCGGGTTGATCCGAACATTCCCGTTGAAGAAACCGTAGGAGCAATGGCAGATTTGGTAAAAGCCGGAAAAGTACGATATTTAGGATTGTCAGAAGCATCTGCAGAATCTATCAGGAAAGCGGATAAAATTCATCCGATTACAGCGCTGCAATCAGAATATTCATTGCTGACAAAAGATGTTGAAAAAGAAATTTTACCGACAATCAGAGAGTTGGGAATTAGCTTAGTTCCATATTCGCCTTTAGCTAGAGGGCTTTTTTCGAATATCAATGATGTTCAGAATTTTGGTGACGAAGATTTCAGAAAATCTTTACCTCGTTATCAGGCTGAATATCTTGAAAACAATAAGAATCTGGCAAAAGAAATCAATGATTTTGCAGCATCTAAAGGTGTAAAAGGTACTCAATTGGCGCTTGCCTGGGTATTGAACCAGGGTGATGATATTATCCCGATTCCGGGAACGAAACGTATTAAATATCTGGAGGAAAATATTGCCGCTACTGATATTGAGCTTTCCTCATCAGATATAGAGACTATTGATCTTATCCTTAAAAAATATCCAAATATTGGAGAAAGATATAGTGAAGGTTCAATGAAATTAGTAAATAACTAAAAACTATATACAATCCAGATTCCTGAATTCATTTTCAGGAATCTGGATTTTTTATGAAAAGGTTTAATGATAGAAATGAAGATTCTTAAAGAAAAAAATCAATTTATTGCCACAATTTTAGCTTTTGCTGTAATTCCGATGTCTGGTTTGGCTACGGATATTTACCTGCCATCAATGCCGAGTATGGCAACGGAACTGCATCAGGCTGAAAGCAATATTCAGCTTACTTTATCCATATTTTTAATCAGTTACGGATTGACTCAGTTTTTTGCGGGAAGTATTGTGGATTCATTTGGAAGATACAGGGTTTCGATGGCTTCGCTGGCTTTGTTTGTTGTTTCTTTTTTAGTTACAGCCACTACTCAAAATATCATGGTAATCTACGCAATGCGTGTTCTACAAGGGATTTTGTCTGGGTTTGCGGTGGTTTCAAAAAGGGCATTTTTTGTAGATGTTTATGAAGGAGAAGAACGGAAACATTATTTGAGTATTATGACCATTGTGTGGTCTGTAGGTCCTATTATTGCACCGTTTATCGGAGGATATTTACAAAAAAATTTCGGATGGCAGTCCAATTTTTATGTGCTGGCTGGTTACAGTGTATTGCTTTTAATTTTAGAGTTAATATTTTCAGGGGAAACATTGAAAAAACGAAATCCTTTTCATGTTGAATTCTTATTAAAAGAATATGAGTCAATGTTTAAGACAAAAGATTTCTTTTACGGAATGCTGATGTGCGGACTGAGCTATTCAATGATTATGTTCTTTAATTTGTGCGGTTCTTTCATTATTGAGCATAAAATGGGATATTCTGAAGTTGTTGCGGGCTATGTTTCATTAATTCTTGGTTTTGCCTGGATGACAGGAGGTTTTTTAGGAAAAGCATTAATCAATAAAGCATTTTTGCCTAAAATTCGTTACGCCAATTTTATTCAATTATTTTTGATCATTTTAATGTTTATTGCTTCCTATTTTTTAAGCAATATTTATAGTTTGGTGGCTTTTGCATTCTTAATTCATGTAACAGCCGGGTTTATATTTAATAATTATTTTTCTTACTGTATCGGAAGGTTTCCGAATTCTGCGGGAATTGCAGGTGGTTTGACGGGTGGAATTGCTTTTATCATAACATCAGCGATCAGTTATGGAATTGTGGCTGTCATCAAACCTCAGATTCAATTACAGGTTGCAGAAGGATATTTTGTTTTGGGAATGTTGGGGTTGTTGATTTTAAGTATGATTAAAATTAGGAAAGCACACATTTAATATGAGCAAAAGAGAACTATTGCCGGAACTGTTAAGTTCTGTTCCTTTTTCAAGGGCTTACATCATTTGTTCTGGTCTGGATTAGACTTTACAAAGAAAAATGCTGAACGCTTTGCATGGCTTCGGGAAGGTGTGTATTTTTTAATTGTTTCAATATCTTTTGTAGTAATTTTTGCAGATGGATGAAATAGGGGTAGTTATGAAGAGGCATTTTTCCTTTTTGCAGCATATTTAAAATTACAAACATTTTTCCCTGATGTTCCCCCGGCTGAATAGTTCCATTCTGAAAAGTTTAAAACTTCTCTGGCTCTTTTGATATCTTAGTTTACCGTCAAGAAATCGGAGTGATTTTATCATACCAATGTAAATTTTGCTGATTCTAATGACAATTAAAACATGAGTTTTCTAAAATAGCAAGAACATCACGTGGGGCTTCGATTTTTTTTACAACAGGTTTCCCTTCTAATGGTTTGTTGAAAAGTTGTAAAATGGCAAAAATTCCCAAAACAGCCAAAAATATGATTGCTATGTTTTGCTGTTCTGTGTTTCTTTACTGAGCTCATAATGATTTATTTTTATGGCTCAAAAGTATAGGCTAAAGGAACATTATGAAATGTAAAATCAGGTGAACCGGACAAATAAAAGACTGAAATAGAATTTTCATTCTTTAAGATTAAATTAAAAATACCGACAACCAAAACTGCCGGTACTTTATAAGATTTAATGTAGATATTTTTTACAAAACCATTCCCCCGTCAACAATAATTTCTGTTCCTGTAATAAAACTCGAAATAGTATTATCAGATAAATAGGCTACCAATTTGGCTACATCTTCTGCTGTTCCCATTTTCTTCAACGGAATTTCATGAATTAAATAATCTGTAATTCCGCTTAAAGTTGCCTCATCCAAGCCTGCTTTCTTCATGATTTCCGTTTTTGTAGGTCCCGGGCTGACCATATTTACCCTGATTTTTCTTGGAGCTAATTCTGCTGCAGCTGTTTTTGCAATGGAGTTTAATGCTGCTTTACTTGCTTGGTAAACTGAACTGTTAGGTTTGTAGGTTGAAGCGACAATGGAAGATAAAACAACAACAGAAGCTTCATCATTCAACAGTGGGATGAATTTGCTTAATGTAAAATATGCTCCCCTGAAATTAATATTCATCACACTGTCAAAATTTTCGGTATTCATGTTTTCAATAGGAATTAGGCCGCCTGTAATTCCGGCATTGATAAACAGAATGTCAACTTTTCCATATTGATTTTCAACTTCTTTTTTTAATGAATCAATATCATTAAGATTGGCCTGGTCTGCCACAAAAGAGATTGCTCCCAATTCTTCCGCAGCTTTTTCAATCGCTTCTTTTCTTCTTCCTGTAATAATTACTTTAGCGCCTTTAGCGATTAATTCTTTTGCCGTTGCATAGCCAATTCCGCTGTTTCCGCCTGTTACAATAGCCAGTTTGTTATTAAATGTATTCATTTATTTAAAATTTTTGACAAAGTTATTTCAATTTGGTATATTTTTGTAACCAGTATACCAGAGTATATCAGTATCATCAATTATATCACTTAACTTTACCAATATGGAAAGAGATCAAACCGAAGAATTAAGAGCATTGCAGGATACGCTTTACTTCATAGGAGGAAAATGGAGAATTCCCATTATTAATGCCATTTGTAACGGAAACAGACGTTTTCGTGAAATTGAAAGAAGTATTCCCGGAATTACAACAAGAATGCTTTCGAAAGAGTTAAAAGATATGGAAATGAATAAATTGGTGAGACGAACTGTGTATCCTGATACTCCTGTTTTAATAGAATACGAGCCAACAGAATATTGCAGAACTTTCGGAAAAATCATCGGAGAAATGATTAATTGGGGAAGAGAACATAGGAAAGTAATTGTAGAAGATAAAATTTAAATTAATTGCTGATTAGTAGTTACTTATATTTCTTTGTTATTCAGAGCGAAACAGAGTAGAGTGAATATGCTTTAATACTTTGCTTAGATTCTTCGTTTGTCAGCATAACAAACTATTGGTTCAACTAATTTCTGTTTAAAAAAGTATTATACAATAAAAAGCTCCTTAAAAAAGGAGCTTTTTATTGTATAATCAAAATTGAAAATTAAATTCCGTCAATGATTTCATTTAAAACTGTGCTCGGTCTCATTGCTGCATATGTTTTATAAGTATCAGTTTTGTAGTATCCGTCAATGTCTTGAGGTTTACCTTGAGCACCGATTAATTCAGCATTAATTACCTCCTCGTTTTCCTGCATTGCTTTGGCAATCGGAGCAAATTGTTGAGCCAATTCCGCATCCGCAGTCTGGTTTGCCAACGCTTCAGCCCAATACATTGCCAAATAGAAGTGAGAACCTCTGTTATCGATTTGTCCGACTTTTCTGGCAGGAGATTTATCTGTAGCTAAGAATTTAGCGTTTGCTTCATCTAGTGCATCAGCTAAAACCTGAGATTTTGTATTTCCTTGAGTCTGAGCTAAATGTTCTAAAGAAGCCTGAAGCGCTAAAAACTCTCCAAGAGAATCCCATCTTAGATATCCTTCTTCTAGGAACTGCTCAATGTGTTTTGGTGCAGAACCTCCGGCACCGGTTTCGAATAAACCACCACCATTCATCAATGGAACAATGGAAAGCATTTTTGCAGAAGTTCCAAGCTCAAGGATTGGGAAAAGGTCAGTTAAATAATCTCTCAATACATTTCCTGAAACAGAAATTGTATCTTTTCCTTCTCTCGCTCTTTTTAATGTTTCCGTCATGGCGTCTTTTACATCAAGAATTTTAATGTCAAGACCGTTTGTATCGTGATCAGCAAGGTATTTTTCTACTTTTTTGATGATTTCTCTGTCGTGAGCTCTTCCTTTGTCTAACCAGAAAATTGCCGGAGTGTCAGATAATCTTGATCTGTTTACTGCCAACTTTACCCAGTCTTGGATTGGAGCATCTTTAGTCTGACACATTCTGAAAATATCATTTTTTTCTACTTTTTGAGAAAGAAGAACATTTCCGGCTTCATCCTGAACTTCAATTGTTCCGTCTGCTGCAGCTTGGAAAGTTTTGTCATGAGAACCATATTCTTCCGCTTTCTGAGCCATTAAACCCACATTCGGAACAGAACCCATTGTTGTAGGGTCTAATTTTCCGTGAGCTTTCATGTCATCAATTACCGACTGATAAAAACCTGCGTAAGAGCGGTCAGGAATGATACAGACAGTATCTTCTTCATTTCCGTCCTTGTTCCACATTTTACCTCCCCCTCTTACTAATGCAGCCATAGATGCATCCACAATGATATCAGAAGGAACGTGGAAATTGGTAATTCCTTTGTCAGAATTCACCATTGCCACCCTTGGCCCGTTTGCTAAAGCTGTTTCAATATCAGCTTTGATTTCAGCTTCCTGAGCATTGCCTTTTATTTTTTCAAAAAGATCAGCAAGACCGTTATTTGGATTAATATCTAAAGACTTGAATGTCTCAGCATATTTTGTAAATACCTCTTTGAAGAAAGTTTCTACGATAGCTCCGAAAATAATAGGATCAGAGATTTTCATCATCGTAGCTTTAAGGTGAGCGGAAAGAAGTACGTTTTTGTTTTTAGCGTCATCAATAGCTTGTTGAACGAAAGCTTTCAAAGCATTTAAGTTCATTACAGAAGAATCGATAACTTCTCCGGCCTGAAGGTTGGCAAAATCTTTTAATAAAGTTTCAGCTCCATCATTTCCCTTGAAAACGATTTTATATTTTGTAGCATTTTCAAGAGTGACAGACGTTTCTGTTCCGTAGAAATCTCCGTTGTCCATGTGAGCAACATCAGTTTTGCTGTCAGAAGCCCAATCACCCATTCTGTGAGGATTTGCTTTTGCATAGTTTTTAACGGCTTTTGGAGCTCGTCTGTCAGAATTTCCCTCTCTTAACACAGGATTTACAGCACTTCCTAAAACTTTAGCATATTTAGTTTTGATAGCTTTTTCTTCATCATTTTTAGGCTCCGCAGGATAATTTGGAACCGCAAAACCTTTAGATTGTAATTCAGCGATTGCTTCATCTAACTGAGGTGCAGAAGCTGAAATATTTGGTAATTTGATAATATTTGCATCCGGTTGAGTTGCCAATTGTCCCAATTCGGCCAAAGCATCACCAATCCTCTGATCATCTTTCAAAAATTCTGGGAAGTTTGCTAAAATTCTTCCTGCCAAAGAAATATCCGGAACAGCGATCTCAATGTTTGCTGATTTTGTAAAAGCTTTTACAATCGGTAAAAACGAGTGTGTTGCCAACATTGGAGCTTCATCTGTTAATGTGTAATAGATTTTTGATTTGTCTGACATTATACTGTTATTTATTATTGAAATTTTAAGTTTTACAAATTTAGTTAAAATTTAATTTTTTTTAGATTAATCCTAGATAAGATTTCCACTTTAAGATTAATTTAACCTTTATTTCACAGAAAAAGCTTCTTTTTTTGATTAAATTTGAAAAACTTAAAAATTAAATTATGTCAACTACAATTACACTAAAAGGAAAAAAAGTGCATACTATAGGAAATCTTCCTGCTATAGGAAGAACAATAAGAGACTTTGCATTGGTAGATTCAGGTTTAAATGTAAAAACCCTTGAGGATTTTGAAGGAAAGAAGAAAATATTCAATATTTTCCCAAGTATTGATACGGGAATTTGTGCTGCCTCAGCAAGAAAATTTAATGAAGAAGCATCAAAATTACATAATACGGTAGTAATCAATGTTTCTAAGGATCTCCCTTTTGCTTTGGGAAGATTCTGTGCAGCGGAAGGTCTAGATAATGTGGAAACACTTTCAGATTTCAGAAGCAGTTTCGGGGATGATTACGAAGTGACGATTACAGATTCTCCGATGAAAGGGCTGTTAAGCCGTGCCGTAATTGTTACTGATGAGAATAACAAAGTCGTTTATACAGAGCAGGTTTCCGAAATTGCAAATGAGCCGGATTACGAAGCTGCAATTGAGGCATTAAAATAACCAGAAGTAGAATTTTTAAGTCCTGTGAAAGTTTTATTTTACAGGACTTTTTTGGCTATAAGAATTTTTAAATTCAATTTAAAATGGTAAAAAGAATTGTTGCGAATATAAAAACTGAAGATTTGTCAAAAGCAGATCTGTTTTATCATGATATTTTAGGCCTTGAAGCATTGATGGATCATGGGTGGATTAAAACTTTTGGTAATCATGAAGAATCAAAAGTTCAGATAAGTTTTGCCACTCAGGGCGGAAACAATACTGAAGTCCCGAATTTTTCCATTGAAGTTGATAATATTGATGAAATTTATCAGAAATTTAAAAATTCAGATTTTGAAATCATTTATGATATAACCAATGAAGATTGGGAAGTCCGCCGTTTTTTTGTAAAAGATCCCTTTGGAAATTTAGTTAACATCCTTTCGCACCAATAAATATAAAAGATTAATATGAAAGCGCAACAGGTCGTCCTGATTTTCAGATTTTTTGATTATCAAAAGACGATTGAGTTTTATATTGATTGGTTGGGCTTTGAAATTATTTTGGAATACTGTTTCTATCACTTTCGGAAATAAGATGATGAAAAGAAAGATAAAGAGGTGAAATTTTATTCTATACATTAGACAAGATTTAGACTTTATTTTATAAAATTGATTTCAGTCATTAAAATTTAATTCTAATAAAACTACCTTTACCTGATGAAACGTTCCGGAACAGCAGATCTACCACTTCACTATGGCAAAGTACCGCCGTGGCTGTATGAGCGTATGTCAATTTTGGGGCTTTCAATTATTGAAGTTATCTTAATGGATTATGGTAAAGATGAAGTTCTCCGCCGACTGGCCGACCCATTTTGGTTCCAAAGTTTTGGAGCGGTGATGGGAATGGATTGGCATTCGTCAGGAATTACCACTTCCGTAATGGGAGCTCTGAAACGATCGATCAATCCCAATTCACAGTCTCTCGGATTATATATTTGTGGAGGGAAAGGTAAATTTTCCAGGGATACACCATCGGAATTAATCCAAATTGCAAATAAAAAAGGTCTGAATGGAAATGATTTGGTGAGAGCCAGTAAACTTTCTGCAAAGGTTGATAATACAGCTATTCAGGACGGCTATCAATTATATTTGCACAATTTTATTGTATCAGATAACGGAAACTGGAGTGTGGTGCAGCAAGGAATGCATGAATCTGACGGAACAGCGAGACGGTATCATTGGCACTCAGAAAATATAAAATCATTCGTCGAAGAACCTCATACCGGAATCAATGGGATTTTCAGAGGAAAAATTCTTAATCTTACCGATTCCGAAGCGGCAGGCAACAGAAAAGGGATTTTGGATATTTCACATACTGATTCAGCAGAAATCATGAGTGATTTTTCAAGACTGATTCTTCCGAACCATCATGACGTTCAGGCTTCTGATGTTGACTTACGGAGGCTTGGGGCACTCTTATATGTAACCCGTGAACAGCAACCTAAGAATTTTGAGGATTTATTGCTTTTGGAAGGTGTCGGGCCAAGAACAATGCAGTCGTTGGCATTGGTAAGTGAAGTAATTCATGGAGCGCCTTCGAGATTTAAGGATCCTGCAAGATTTTCTTTTGCTCATGGTGGAAAAGACGGCCATCCGTTTCCTGTTCCGACGAAAGTTTATGATGAAAATATCCTGATTCTTAGATCAGGAATTGAAAAATCAAAGCTTGGAAATTCTGATAAATTGAAAACTTTAAATAAGCTTCATCAGATTATGGAAGCAACAGAAAAAGATTTTACTCCGAATTTTGATATGCAGCAGGTCATTGAAGAAGAAAGACAAAACTCATGGAGATTCGGCGGGAAAACTATTTTCGGAGATGCACAGAAACCTTCTCATCCAAAACCAATTCAGCTTTCTTTGTTTTGAAAATCAACTAATAAAGGTTATATCATTCTAAACACTTTTTGCATTTAGATTCTTCCTTCGCCAGAAAGATAATGTGACTGTTTAATGATTTATAATTAATATAAATAACTTGTATGCTTCTGTATAAATGATTATAATAAGGTTAGCTACGAGAAATTGTCATTTTGTTTAATAATTCTTTCATCATTTCCAATAAAAATTTTAATTTTAAAATCTTAAAAACATTGATTTGATGTCAAACAAAGCCTTGGAAATCTGTTATGATTTTCCATTTTTCTTATCTGAAGAGCTCGAAGAAATATTTCAGGCTCATGAAAAAGTAATTTTTCAGAAAGGAGATATTATTCTTGAAGAAGGAAAAACGGCTAATGAATATTATATTTTGGAAAAAGGTTTGGCCCGGTCATTTGTTAATGATTTTAATGGAAACGAAGTGACGACACACTTTTTTGTAGAAAACGAAATTATTATCGAAGTTTCTTCTTTGTTCCAAAGAATTCCGACTCAGGAAAATATTGTTTGTATTACAGATTGTGAATGCTGGAAATTCAGTTTCGAAACTTTTCAGGAATTGTTCCACAAAATCCCAAATCTCAGAGAGTGGGGAAGAGCGTGGATGTCCCAACAACTTTTTGTTTACAAACAACGTTCGGTAGAAATGTTTACTCTTTCTGCAACAAAACGTTATCTTAATCTTTTAGAGCAAAAACCTCACGTCATACAATTTGCTCCTTTAAAACAAATAGCTTCATATCTGGGCGTTACCGATACTTCTTTAAGCAGAATCCGCAAAGAATTGGTTTCTCATCCAAAGAAAATTTAATTCTTGTCTTATGGCAAGATGATTTTCATGGAGACAAGGTAATTTTGGTTAAAGTTTAACAATAAAAATTACAAAATGGAAATCAATCAAATGTATGTCAATCTTCCTGTAAAAGATGTTCAGAAAACAAGAGCGTTCTGGACAGAACTAGGATTTTCTATCAACGAACAATTTTCAGATGAAAAAGCAATTTGTGTAATAATGAAAGAAGATCATATTTATACAATGTTTTTAAAGGAAGAATTTTTCAAGACTTTTACGGATAGACCTGTTGCGAAAGGAGAGACTACTCAGACGCTTCTGGCTATCGGTGTTAACAGTCGCGAAGAAGTGGATAATATGGTGAAAACAGCTGTTAAAAACGGAGGTTCAACATACAGCGAGCCCCAAGATCACGGATGGATGTATCAAAATGCTTTCTCAGATTTAAACGGGCATCAATGGGAAGTAATGTTTGCGGATATGTCTAAGCTCCCGACAGAATAAAATTTCAAAAATTAAAACAAAACCTAAAAAAATTACAAAATGAAAATCAATCAAATGTATGTCAACCTTCCGGTAAAAGATATTCAGAAAACTAAAGAATTCTGGACAAATATTGGATTCTCAATCAACGAGCAGATGTCAGATGACAAAGCGGTTTGTATTGTGATGAATGAGAATATTTACGTGATGTTTATAACAGAAGAACATTTCCAGACTTTTTCGGAAAGACCAGTTCCCAAAGGTGATACCACCCAGGTTTTGGTAGCTATCGGGTTAGACAGTCGTGAAGAAGTAGACCAAGCCGTGAATGCGGCTGTAGCGAATGGAGCTTATCAGCATGAAGAACCGCAGGATTACGGCTGGATGTATCACAATTCTTTCTGGGATATCAACGGACACGGCTGGAACGTAATGTTTGCAGACCCTTCTCAAATGCCTTCCCAATCTTAATTTTTAAATATTAAATTATGGATACGCCAAAATCACAAAAATTAGACATCATAATCCCGGCATTTCGAGGCCACAGTCAGAATTTTCTGATGGTTCTTGACGGAATTTCGGAAGAAGATGCCTTAAAAAGAATCGAAGGCAGAACAAACCATATTATTTGGATGGCCGGAAACTTTCTCGATATGCGTTACGCTTTGGGATTTGTTCTTGGACTTCAGGAAGAATTTGAATTTAAAGATTTTTTCTTTCAGGGAAAAGCGCTGGATGAAAGTTTGGATTACCCGTCTTTACAACAATTGAAAGATAGTTTTCATAAAATATCCCCTCTTGTTTATCAGAAATTATTGAAAGCAACAGACGAAGAACTAGATAAAGCATTTCCAATGGGAATGAACATTGATTTTTTTCCTGAAACCGTTTTGAATTTTGTTGGAATGTGCATTGGCCGTGAAGATTATCTATGTGGGCAAATCGGGTTGATGAGAAGAATTCTGAATTATGAAGGAATGAAATATGATTTCGATAAAGATTTAAAATATTAAACATGAATCCGGTTGAAAAAGGTTACAGGAAAGCCAACGGAATCCAGATCTATTATGAAATATATGGTTCCGGAAAACCTTTGGTGCTCATTCACGGCGGAGGTTCTTCGATTTTATTTGATTATAAAGAAGTTATTTTAAGATTGGAAGCCAAGTTTCAATTAATAGGAATCGATTTACAAAACCACGGAATGTCTGAGCATCGTGATATTCCCGAAACTTTTGAACAGGATGCTCATGATGTTGCTGTCCTTTTAAAAGAATTAAGTATAGGTAGAGCATCATTTTGGGGTTTTAGCAACGGTGGAAACACTGTAATGCAAATCGCTCATCTTTACCCAGAGCTAGTAGAAAAATTAATTGTTGCATCTGCATTTTACAAAAGAAACGGAATGATGGGCGGCTTCTTTGAAGGAATGATGGAGGCAACATTGGACTCGATGCCGGAACCTTTGAAAATTAATTTTTTAAACTTAAATCCGGATTTTTCAAAACTTGAAAATATGTTCGATAAAGACAGCAAAAGAATGCAGACTTTCGAAGACTGGAACGAAGATGTTTTGAAGAGCATACAATCTCCGGTTTTATTCATTTCTGGTGATAAAGATGTCATGAAACCCGAACATATTGTTGAAATGTGGCGTTTGGTAGAAGATTCGCAGTTAATGATTCTTCCCGCGACTCACGGTTCTTATATGATGGCTGATTTTGAAGGGTATGCAGATGAAAAATTGATTGATTTTACGGTGAGTGAGGTTGAGAAATTTTTAAATGATTAATTAAAATCTGTTGTTAAATAGATTTTTTAAATCGTTACGCTTCTTTCAGAATGACCGGCTTACTGCGAAGTAAAACTTCCGACTTTGCTGAATAAAAAGCCTTTGCGAAGGAAAATATTTGTGTTCTTTAAGTTTAAGAAAATACTATAAATATAATTATTACAACTTTTAAAAATAAATATCATGGCTAAATTAAATCCATACTTAAATTTTGATGGGAAGGCAGAAGAGGCTTTCAGTTTTTACAAATCAGTTTTCGGTGGAGAATTTCTAGGTGAAATTCATAAAATGGGCAACGCTCCCGGAACTGAAAATTTATCAGACGAAGAAAAAAACAGAGTGATGCACATCGCGCTTCCAATTGGGAAAGATTTGTTAATGGCTTCGGATATCGTTCCAAGCTTTGGGCAAAAACTGAATGTAGGAAATAATAATTATGTATCAATTTTTCCTGAATCAAAAGAAGAAGCGGACAGACTTTTTAAAGGTCTTTCGGAAGGAGGAAACATTGAAATGCCGATTGAGGACCAGTTTTGGGGTGACTATTTTGGCAGCTTTCAGGATAAATTCGGTGTTCATTGGATGGTGAACTATAATGAAGAATACACAAAATAATCTTATCTTTAAACTAAATTATAAAAAGGGTAACTGGATTTTTAGTTACCTCTTTTATTCCACATTAAAAAATATAATTTATGGAACCTATTAAGATTGATATTACGATTTTAGCCCCGGTTAAAAAAGTTTGGGAATATTACAATGAACCAAAACACATTACGAAATGGAATTTTGCTCACGAAACCTGGCAATGTCCAAGTTCTGAAAATGATTTAAGGGTTGGCGGAAAATTCAAAAACAGAATGGAAGCCAAAGACGGAAGTTTTGGATTTGATTTCGAAGGAGTTTATGATGAAGTGATCCCAAATGAAAGAATAAAATATCATATCGCAGATGGTAGAAATGTAGAGATAATTTTCGATACAATGGATGAAAATACAACGAAAGTTAAAATAAACTTTGAGCCTGAAAAACAAAATTCTGTGGAAATGCAAAGAGAAGGGTGGTATGCCATCCTGAATAATTTCCATAAATATGTTGAAAACCATTAAATACCTTTTGAATCATCATGATAAACTTAATAATAATGGCAAAATGTTTAAGCTCTATTTGTGTCGTTAATCATGTTATGGAGGGAGATTTTTTGCGAGGGGTTATTGCAATGTCCGCAAGAAGAGCTTTGGAAAAAGAGAAAATAAATTCTTTAGAAAAGCTATCAGATTATTCTGAAAAAGAAATCATGGAACTTCATGGTTTTGGTAAAAATGCAATGGAGAAACTGAAAATTTATATGAAAGAAAATCAAGTTTCTTTTAAAAATAATTGAAATATAGAACTCGTCATTCTGACAAAGGAAGGACTTCTTTATACTTAAATATGAAACGATATGAATAATGATATTTTCCCATGCCTTTGGTACGATGGAGATGCAAAAGAATCTGCAGAATTTTACTGTAAAGTATTTAACGGAAAAATTACCGCAGACACGCCAGTTGTGATGAATATTAAGCTTTTTGATCAAAAGTTAATGCTATTAAACGGGGGTCCGCAATTTAAAAAAAACGCCTCAGTTTCGTTTATGGTTATTTGTGAAACGGAAGATGAGGTTCAAAAATATTGGGATCAGCTGCTGGAAGGGGGAATAGTTTTAATGGCTTTGGATTCTTATTCTTGGAGTAAAAAATACGGATGGGTACAAGATAAATATGGGGTCACATGGCAACTTTTTTTAGGTGAAAAGCAGGGTGATCAAAAAATCATTCCGACATTGATGTTTATTCATGAAAATAATGGAAAAGCCATGGAAGCCATGGAATTGTACACAAAAACTTTTCCGGATTCTAAAATTGGCAAGATCTTACAATATGGAGAAGGAGGGGAAGGTCATCCGATTTCTGAACCTGCTGATAATATACAGCATGCACATTTTGAAATCGATGGTTACAGCTTTTTCTGCATGGACAATTCCTATGATCATAAATTTGATTTCAATGAAGGAATATCAATAGTTATAATGACTGATAATCAGGAAGAAACTGATAAATACTGGTGTACCTTAACGTCTGAAGGCGGAAGAGAAAGTATGTGCGGTTGGCTTAAAGACAAGTATGGTTTTAGCTGGCAAATTGTTCCTAAAAGACTTATTCAACTGATGAGCGATCCTGACCCGGCTAAAGCTCAAAAAGTTGTACAGGCAATGATGAAAATGCAGAAAATTATTATACAGGATTTGGAAAACGCTTATAATTCTTAATTTTTTCGGCTTGTTGTTTGATGTTATTTAGAAAAAGATTTGCTTATGAAAACACAGAACAAGTCACAATCTAAATCAAAAGTCCCTAAAGACGGACTATTTCCTGAAATTATCAGAAATAATTATTTAGGAAGCCGGAAGTTGCTTAATAAAAAAGCAGTTATTTCTGGCGGAGATAGTGGTATCGGACAGGCTGTTGCTGTTCATTTTGCGAGAGAAGGGGCTGATGTTGCAATCATTTATAAGGAAAGTGACAATGATGCGAAAGAGACTAAAAAATTGGTAGAAAAAGAAGGCCGGAAGTGTATCTTGATCAAAGGAGATCTTACAAAAAAAACATTCAGAACAAAATGTGCTGATAAGATTAAAAAGGAGTGGAAAGAATTGGATATTTTGGTAAATAATGCAGGGATCCATACTTCAAAAAATACTCTTGAAAAGATTTCTGATGAGCAGATTCAGGAGACTTTTAATACCAATATTGTTTCTATGATTTCTTTAACGAGAAATTTCCTTCCTATGATTAAAAAAGGAGGTAGAATTATCTGTACAACCTCGGTTACAGCCTATCGTGGAAGTGATCATTTGATTGATTATGCTGCTACAAAAGGGGCAATTTTATCTTTTATACGTTCACTTTCTACAAATCTTGCAGAAAAGAAAATCTTAGTTAATGGAGTTGCTCCCGGTCCCATCTGGACACCGCTTGTAAAAGAAGCTTTTGAACATCTTTCAACATTCGGAAAAGATACCCCCCTGAAACGTGCGGGTCAGCCCTCAGAAGTGGCTCCGGCCTATGTTTTTCTTGCTTCTGAGGATTCAGATTATATTACCGGAGAAGTTATTCATATTAATGGAGGAGATTTTGTAGGAGGATAGATTAAATTAAAGAAAAAATGGAAAAATTATCATTTGAAATTCAAATCAATGCCATACCTGAGAAAGTTTGGAGCGTACTTTGGGATCATACTTCTTACAGGCAATGGACAACTGCTTTCACCGAGGGTTCTTTTTACGAAGGGACTTTGGATGAAGGGAGCATTGTGAAATTTTTTGATCCGAATAATAACGGGATGTACAGTCAGGTTGAAAAAAATATTCCGAATGAGGAAATAAAATTTTTGCATCTAGGGGAAATATATGACGGAGTAGAAGTGCCTCAGGAATGGGGAGAAGCTACGGAAGCCTATATTTTGGAGGAAAATGAAGAAGGGACAAAACTGAGGACTGAAATTCAGACACCTGCGGAATTTAAGGCTTTTTTTGAAGATAAATTTCCGACAGCTTTAGGAATTATCAAAAATCTTTCTGAAAATCAGCTGTAGCTGAATAAATTAATCAAAAAACATCATAAAAATTAAAAATATGGAAACCCTATCTTATGAAAAAGTAATCAATGCTCCTAAGAACAAAGTCTGGGACATTCTTTGGAGCCCGGAAACATATAATGAATGGACAAAATTTTTCGCTCCCGATTCTACTATGAAATCTGATTGGAAAGTTGGTGGAAAAACATATTTTCTCAATGCGGAGGGTGAAGGAATGGTTTCAACAATTGATAGCCTTGACGAGCCAAATCAGGTTATTTTTAAGCATTTAGGAATGGTTGATAAAGAAGGAAACGAAGATACTGAAAGTAAGGAAGTGAAACAGTGGAGCGGTTCTTTTGAGAAATATATTCTAATTGATTTTGACGGGAAAACCAAACTTCACGCTGAGGTTCAGACTGAAAAAGAATGGCAGGATCATATAAATTCCGGTTTTATAAAAGGGCTGGAAATTGTGAAAAATCTTGCTGAAAATAATTCATTATGATTAAAATAGTTTATCCTTGGCAGATTGTACAAACCAGGCTTATTTTTATTTAATTTTAATGATCTCGACAGTCTGTAAGAAATAAAAAACTGAATATGAAACTATTAATAATTCTTTTCACAACATTTATTCTGGCTTTGCTGGGAACAAAAATATTTCAGGGGGACTGGAATTTTTTGTTTGCAGGCAATTTGGGAATGGCCGTTTTTATCATATTTACAGGTTTTTCTCATTTTAAATTTCAAAAAGGAATGGCGATGATGATCCCTGATTTTATTCCTGCGAAATTGTTTTGGGTATATTTTACCGGAATTATTGAAATTGCAGCAGGGATTGGATTAATGTTTCCTTCTATCCGTGAAATGACCGCTATTTTATTAATCATATTTTATGTATTAATATTTATCGCAAATATTAATTCTTCCCAAAAAAAGGTAAATATATTTAAAGGAGATTATTCAGGTCCCGGAATGGGATATCTGTACAAAGAACGGCTTCCGATGCAGGTTATTTTGATTGCTTGGACTTGGTATTTTGGAATTTATCTGAATTAGAAAAATATTATATTATGATTAAAACGGAGAGGTTACTTTCCGTTTTTTTTGGTTAACTTCACAAAATAGCGAATTGTTTGTAACGTTTTGTATTGTTTAAGTGTCTTATTAAGAAATATTTGCTTTTATTTAAATAAAAATGTTGAAATAACTATTCCAAACCAAATCAAAATAGAGTTATGAATCTAAATTCTAAAATTTTAACTACCGCTCACGTCGTAATATCAGCAATTATGATCAATGCACAGACTTCAATAACAAAGTTGCCGGGTGATCCTGCCTTAGTATCTTCTAAAGCCACTTTTGATAAGCTTATCTCTTATGATAAAGGGAATTTTAAATATAAAGTAGAAGATTATTTTGCAAGACCCAAAGCATCACAGTTTAAAATTTCTCCTGATGGACAATACCTTTCTTATAAGGAAAAAGACAAAGACAGCAAAAATCATGTCTATGTAAAAGACTTTAAAACAGGAAAAGTTACAAAAGCTCTTGTAGAAAAAGAGGATCTTATCAAAAGTTATGGCTGGCTTGATAAAAAACGTCTTTTCTATACCCAGGATAAAGGTGGAAATGAGAATATTCATCTTTATGCCGCAGATATTGACGGTAAAAACTTAAAAGATTTAACACCTTTTGAAGGAATTACGTTAGGGAATGTAAGATTAGTAAAAGATACCGAATTTGTGATTGTTACTATGAATAAGAACAATAAGCAGATCTTTGAACCTTATAAAATCAATTTCAATACAGGTGAAATGACACAGCTTTATGAAAATAAAGATGTTAACAGTCCTATTGATGATTATCTTTTCGATAAAGACGGAAACTTAAGAGGTTATATTGTTCTTGAAAATGGTTTAACAACTAAAACATACTATAAAGATCTACAGACCGGTAAATTCAATCTTTTAAAATCTACGGACTGGAAAGATACATTCAGCATTATCAGGCTCAATGATAATTCTAAAAATAAAGATGAGGCGTATGTTGTAACCAATCTGGATAGTGATAAATCAAGAATTGTCTTGTATGATTTAAAGAAAAATGCTGTAATTAAAGAAGTTTATTCTAATCCAACGTTTGATGTAAATTCAATAAGCGTTGCAGGGAAAAACAGAAATTACGAATTAGATTACATCAGCTATACAGGAATTAAAAATGAAACCATTCCTGTAAGTAATTTTTATAAAGACGTCCATAATAAATTGGCTGCTGAATTTGGGGATAAACAGTTTTATGTAGTTTCTTCAGATGACAATGATTCTAAACTTTTAGTGATTGTTGACAGTGACAAATTGTATGGAAAATATTATGAATATGATACCAAAACGAAAAATGTAAAACTGCTTTTTGATCTGATGCCTCAGTTGAAGGAAGAAGATATGGCGGAAATGCGCCCGATAGAATTTAAAAGCCGGGACGGTTTAACAATTCATGGTTACATTACTTTGCCAAAAGCTGCTTTGGAAGGTAAAAAAGTTCCATTAATAGTAAATCCTCATGGAGGTCCGCAGGGCATCAGAGATGATTGGGGATTCAATCCTGAAGCCCAGTTGTTTGCAAGCAGGGGTTATGCGACTTTGCAGGTTAATTTCCGAATTTCGGGAGGATATGGAAAAGAATTTCAGACGTCGGGTTATAAGCAAATTGGTAGAAAAGCGATGGATGATGTGGAAGATGGGGTAAAATACGTGATTCAACAAGGTTGGGCTGATAAGGATAAAGTAGCAATTTATGGCGGTAGCCACGGTGGTTATGCTACTTTGATGGGGCTTATAAAAACCCCGGATTTGTATTCTTGTGGAGTTGATTATGTCGGAGTTTCAAATATTTTTACATTCTTCGACTCTTTCCCTGAGTATTGGAAACCTTACAAGGAAATGGTAAAAGAGATCTGGTATGATTTGGATAATCCTGAAGAAGCTAAAATTGCAAAAGAAGTTTCTCCTGTTTTCCAGATTGATAAAATCAAAAAACCTTTGTTTGTAGTCCAGGGAGCGAATGATCCAAGAGTAAATATCAATGAGTCTGATCAGATTGTAAAAGCCTTAAGAAGTAAAGGTTTTGAAGTTCCCTATATGGTAAAATATGATGAAGGACACGGATTCGGGAAAGAACCCAACAGAATTGAGTTATATAAATCTATGTTAGGATTCTTTGCTGAAAATTTCAATAAATAAAACCGGCAATTTTTATAATTAAAGAAACGGAAAGTATTTTGCTTTCTGTTTTTTTATTTGTCATTGTAAATAACGAAACTGGCAGTGATGTAGAAAGTTTTAACGGTTGGCTTACCATTCTATAAAATCCAGAATTCCTGCGGAACTGATAAAATATAAAATATATTCAATAGATTGTTGACCGTTAGATCATAATCTAATTCATATTTTCTTTATTCCATATACTCATTTACAATTATACAGTTGAATGTTTGAGCAATAATTTCATTTTGGTTTTTAATCTATATAAAAAGCTAACCTGATAGTTAAGAAGCATAAAGATTTCTTCAGAATTTCCATACACCTCGGGGACTTTTTGATTGTTAATGATTTTAATACCTCTTCGCCTCATTGTTTCATGAATTACTTTTGCAAATGAATCTTTTGCACTCTGTTTTGAGCTTTCCTGAGATATTCCATCAGAATGAAGCCTGTATTTGTATAAAACGTCATTGATAAACTTTATATTTCCAAGTTCTAAAATTTTCAAATATAGATCTTGGTCAACCGCACTTTTCAGGTTGGGATTTATTCCTGATGTCCTTAGGTAAGCTTCTTTTTTAAAAGTGAAGAAATGGGCAAATTGAATAGGACAATTAAAAAAATATGGATTGTTATAAATTTGTTTGGTATTAGCAAATACTTTTTGGGGGACTAGTTTCTCATCACACATCATCATTTTAGAATAGGTTGCAACAATATCAGCATTCTCGTATTGCTTAATTGATTCTTCCAATGCTGCCGGATAAAGTGCATCATCTGGATCTAAATAGGCGCATATTTCCCCTGTTGCATAATCCATACATTTTCCTTTGGTATACCCGCAGCCTTTATTTTCCGGATTTTCATATAACAGGAATCTGTCATCCCCGTTTATTATTTCCTTAATTAGTTCTACTGAATTATCTGTGGAAGCATCATCAACAATAATAACTTCCCAATTATTATATGTTTGATTTATTAATGAGAGATAACAGTCTTTAAAATATTTTCCATTATTGTAATTTGCAATTAAAATTGAAATTTTCATAGTTTGTGTTAATTTTAAAATCAGGTTAGAAATATGTTTTTGCAAAATTCGTGCACAACTGGGTATTCACACAGATGTGATGACTGATAAAATTGTAATAGAGATTGATGATAAATCTTAACTTGCTGATAAGTAGTAGTTTATTCGTGTTTTGTGAACCTCGATTTTTTTTATATTTTTTTCTAGTTCGTAGAATAAATATTCTTTATTTTTGACTTTGAACACCTAAATTTATATCCTTATTGTAAAAAAACCCGGCGCGGGAAGCATAGCTTCCCGCGCCGGGTTTTTTTACAATTTCAATTTAGTTTATTTTTTATTTCTCGAATGCTTCGTGTCTTCTACCACATCTTGAAGCAAATTCTTTTTTAAATTTTCCTTTCAATTCTTGGTATTCGTCTTCGTTCATTTCTCTGATTTTGTCTGCCAATCCGAAAGGAGATTTTTCTTTGATTCCGTATTCTTCGAAAACACCTTTTACAAATCTTTTTCTTTCAATTGCTTTTTTAGCGATTATTGCAACTCCGGCTACGGCTAATGCTCCCAGAGCACCTTTTAATACTGAATTTTTCATTTTTTTTAAATTTTAAATTTTACTACTTCTTGTTTTTTTATATAGACGAATGAATTTTAATTTTACTTTACTACTTCTAAAATTTTTATGATTCGTTTGTTCTGTTGTGTCTGTTGAAGAATCCGCCTGAACATCTATCTCTCCAGACTTCTTTGAATTTTTCTCTTTCTTCAGGAGATAAACTCATCATCTTATCTCGCATCATTTTCTTTTCTTTAAAATCTCTCATTCCTTTCCCGAAATGGAAACCTCCGAAGAGAATTTTACTCAAAATCAAAATTCCCATTGCCTGCCAGTATGTTATCGATTTCACTCCTAAAATCTCAGGAAGCAGGCAATTCCAAAGCGTCATTACAATCCAGGTAACGGCTAAAAAAATCAGTGGCGGACATAGAATTAAAAAAATCCATCCTTTTTTATGTTTATGATTCATATCTTTCTTTTTTACTAATTATTTAAGTCTTCGTATAATTTTCTCAATCTGTTTCTCAAATGCTTTACAGCATAGTTTTTTCGACTGATAATTGTTTTAATATTTTCGCCTTGTTCATCGGCAATTTCCTGGAGAGTTTTGTCGTTGAGCTCGTTTTCTACGTAGACGAGTCTTTGTTTTTCCGGCAATTCTTCTAAAGCCTCAAAAAGCTTTTTCCAAATCTCATCCTGAAACATTTTTATTTCCGGACCTGCACTTTCATCCAGCAAAAGAATGTCTTTTATTGAAAAACTTCCGTCTTCATCTTCGTAAACAAAATCTTCTAAATTTTCGGTTTTCTTTTTTCGGTATTTGTCAGTGATTTTATTGGCTGTCACTCTGTACAGCCAACCGCCAACATTCACAATCTCAGAAAGATTGGTAAGACTACTGAACTGATACCATACTTCCTGCAGAATATCTTCCGCATCTTCCGTGTTTTTCACCTTCGGACGAATATAAGACATCAGCTTTCCTCCGTACTTTGAAACGGCTTGCGAGATGATATTTTCCTTCTCCTTCTGTGGCATTGCTATTTTTTCGACAACCTCCATATTGCTATGACGATTGATATTTTTATTTTACTTTAATAAATTTAAAATATTTTTCCGGAAATCCTGTTTTTCTTTTATTTGTCACATTTTTCAACTTTCCTTTTACTGTATTCGGAATGACAAAAATCCTGCAAAAATTAAAGACTTAAAGAAAATAAAATTCTTATTTTTGCATAGTTCAATGAAAGATTACTACTATTTTCTAGGGATTTCGCATGATGCTTCGGATGAGGACATCAAAAAGTCTTATAGAAAGTTATCTTTAAAATATCATCCGGATAAAAATGACAATGATGATTTTTTTGCCGAACGTTTTCGTGAAATTCAGGAAGCTTATGAAACATTGAGCGATAAAAGTAAAAGATATACTTATGACCAGAATTTAGAAAGTCATCAGAAAAGTTTTCGTTATAATATTCCACCTTCAATTAAGACTTTTACAGCAAATAAAATTCATGTAAAAAAAGGGGAAGAGATTATTATTAATTGGCAGACACAAAATGCTGATGTGGTAAAAGTCCTGCCTTTTGGTTTGGAAAAGCCTTATGGAGAAAGAATTTTTAAAATTACGGAATTTAAAGACGGGAAGTTTCAGATTTTGCTTCATGCAACAAATTCACTGTTACATAAAACAGCAGTTCAGGGAATTACAATTACTGAGGTTTTTGAAAGTGAAGGTGAAAAATTCAGGGATAAGGCAGAAGAATTATTCAGGTCGCAACCTAAAACACCTATGAATCCGCATGGCCAGCCAAAAATTATGAAAATAATTGTTGGAATAGTAGTGATAATAATGGCGATCTATTTTTTGGTAAAAAGTTTTAGCAATTAAGCCAGCTTTTTCCTCCCCGGACATTTTTTACATCTTTTTCCTTTTTTAAATTTTTTGCAGCAAGATTTTTTGTCGCCACAGTAAATATCTTCATTATTAAAAGAAAATGCAGGAGTCAAAGCCGGTACTTTGAAAGGGACAATCATATTCATGCTGCAAATATATTAATTTAGAATAAATATAGATAATAAATTTTCATAAATTGTTTTGATGCTGATTATTAATAATTTAACATTTTTATGAATCAAAAAACATTAGAATTTAAGCCTTATTAATGATTAAAGTTCGTATGTGAGCTTTTTTGAACTTCAATTTTTTTATTCTTTGCATGAATATCAGCAAGGTTCACCTATAGAATTTTAATAAAGCTAAAAAATAAAGTTGGGATCAATTATTAGTAAAATCCCTTTAACTGATTATTTTTAGAACAAAATAGGTATTTGGATATTGTATTATGAAAAAATATCTGCTGAAGTTTTTTTAAGATTAGCGTTTAAAATCATGTAATTTATATTTAAAATTAAATTTTTAGCTGAATTGATTGATAATAATATATTGATTTTAAATATATAAGAGTGTTTCCCATAATTTATGCGAGGTTTTGAGATTGTTGTACAATCGTGTAAAAAATTGTAATTTTACCCATCTTTTTTACAAACAAAATCTAATATAAAAATGAATACAGAACAGTTTGTGAGCCGCCATATTTCCCTAAATGAAGCCGATAAGCAGGCAATGTTGGAAAGAATTGGCGTTTCAAGTATCGAAGAATTAATTTCTCAAACCATCCCTTCTTCTATCCGTTTAGAAAAAGATCTTGAAATCTCAAAACCGCTTTCAGAATACGAAATGCTTATCCATTCGAAAGAACTGGCATCGAAAAATACTGATTATACAAGCTATATCGGTTTTGGATATCACAATACATTGTTGCCATCGGCTATTCAAAGAAATATTTTTGAAAATCCGAGCTGGTATACTGCTTATACCCCTTATCAGGCGGAAATCGCACAGGGAAGATTAGAAGCTTTGCTCAATTATCAGACTGTTGTATGTGATCTTACAGGTTTTGCTTTAGCAAATGCGTCATTATTAGATGAATCTACGGCTGCTGCAGAAGCAATGCATATGTTCTTTAATAACAGAACGAAGGATCAGAAAAAAGCAAATGCAAACAAATTCTTTGTTTCTGACCTTGTTTTACCTCAAACAGTTTCTGTTTTAAAAACTAAAGCTGAAGGTTTGGCAATCGAGATTGTAGAAGGTGACCACAAAACTCATCAGTTTGATGAAACTTATTACGGAGTCTTATTACAATATCCCGGTAAAAACGGTATCGTTCTGGATTATTCAGAAGATATTGTAGAATATAAAAAATTAGATTTACAGGTTGTTGTTGCTTGTGATCCTATGGCTTTGGTTAAATTAAAATCCCCTGCTTCAATGGGAGCAGACTGTGCGGTTGGAACTTCACAGAGATTTGGTATTCCATTGGGTTACGGAGGTCCCCATGCGGCATTTTTCTCTTGTAAGGAAGATTATAAAAGAGATATTCCGGGAAGAATCATCGGGGTTTCTCAGGATATGTACGGAAAGCGTGCATTGAGAATGGCTTTACAAACCAGAGAGCAGCACATCAAGAGAGAAAGAGCAACTTCAAATATTTGTACGGCCCAGGTTCTTTTAGCTGTGATGGCAGGAATGTATGCTGTTTATCATGGTCCAAAAGGATTAAATTACATCGCTGATCAGATTCACTTTAAAGCAAATGCTTTGAAAAACGGCCTTAAGGCTCTAGGATACCAAACTGTTGAAGAGCCCATCTTTGATACGGTAAAAATAGTGATGAGTGAAGATGAAAAAGGAAGATTATCAAGATTGATGCTTGATCACAGGTTGAATCTGAACTATTTCACAGAAGGAATTGTAAGCATTGCTATCAATGAAAGTACAACATTAGAGAAATTAAATTATTTAATGGCTTCTTTTGCTCAGTTTAAAGATAAGCAGACTTTCAAATTAGAAATAAAAGAAGGATACAGTATCCCTGAAGAGAATTTAAGAAAAGACGAAATTCTTACAGAAGAAGTATTCAATAAATATCATACAGAAACGGAATTGATGCGTTACATCAAACGTTTGGAAAGAAAAGATTTATCATTAACGCATTCCATGATTTCTCTGGGTTCTTGTACAATGAAGCTGAATGCTGCTACTCAGATGTTGCCACTTTCTTGGGCAGATTGGGGAAGTGTTCATCCGTTTGTACCGGTAGATCAAGCTGGAGGTTATCAGGAAATGATTAGAGAACTGGAGAAAGATTTAGCTAAAATCACTGGTTTTGCAGGAACTTCTCTTCAGCCAAATTCTGGAGCTCAGGGAGAATATGCAGGGCTAATGGTTATCAGAGAATACCATATTTCAAGAGGTGAAGGTCACAGAAATGTAGTGTTGATTCCTCAGTCTGCACACGGAACAAATCCGGCTTCTGCAGCAATGGCAGGAATGAAAATCGTTGTTGTTAAAAATCTTGAAAACGGAGAAATTGATTTCGAAGATTTAAAAGCTAAGACAGAACAGCATTCTGAAAATTTAGCTTGTGTAATGATTACCTATCCCTCAACTTACGGCTTCTTTGATGCCAATATTAAAGAAATCACAAGCCTGATTCACCAACATGGGGGACAAGTGTATATGGATGGGGCAAATATGAACGCTCAGGTAGGATTCACAAGTCCCGGGAATATCGGGGCAGACGTTTGCCACCTGAATCTTCACAAGACTTTTGCAATTCCTCACGGTGGAGGAGGTCCCGGAGTGGGTCCAATCTGTGTTGCTAAACATTTGGTTCCGTTCCTTCCGACAAATGCAAACATCAGAATCGGAGCTAAAGAAGCGATTGAAGGGATTTCTGCGGCACCTTACGGTTCCGGATTAATTTTAAATATTTCTTACGCTTATATCAAAATGTTAGGAACTTCAGGTTTGAAAAAGGCGACTGAACATGCTATCCTGAATGCTAATTATTTAAAAGAAATTTTAGCAGAACATTTCCCGATTTTATATTCAAACGAAAATGGAAAAGTGGCTCACGAATGTATCGTAGATTTCAGACAATTTAAATCGTTAGGAATTGAAGTTGCTGATGTTGCCAAGAGATTGATGGACTATGGTTTCCATGCTCCAACAGTTTCCTTCCCGGTTGCAGGGACATTGATGATTGAGCCTACAGAATCGGAAAGCAAAGCAGAAATTGACCGTTTTGCAGAAGCCTTAATTGCTATTAAACAAGAAATTGATGAGATTGCCAATGGAGAAGCTGATGCTGCAAATAATGTATTAAAAAACGCTCCTCACACCGAGCAGGTAGTAATCTCTGATTCTTGGGATAAACCATACAGCAGAGAAAAAGCGGCATACCCACTGGAGTGGGTAAGAGATCATAAATTCTTTGCTTCTGTTTCCAGAGTTGATGAAGCTTACGGAGATAGAAACTTGGTTTGTACTTGTGAGCCGATTGAAGCTTATATGTAATAGGAATTTTTCTAAATATAAATAAAAATCCCTTTCAATTTGAAAGGGATTTTTATTTATATTGCCACTGTTCAAAATTTATAAAGAAATTACAGTTTACTCACATATTGTATAATTTCTTTCAGTACTTTAACATTAATATCTTTAATCGTTTTAAACTTAATATAATATTCTGCTTACACCGCTTTATTTATCCTTTTTCCATTTATGGAACTTAATATAAGTTAATATTCTCTCATATTTGGTTTTGATGTTTCCCTTCCAGTTTACTAATCAAAGTCCCTTTTACTGCCGTAAAAGCATAATCTTTAGCTTCCGCAAAAGAGATATCATATTTTCGTTCTATTTGTCTCAAATCTTCCGGGAATTTGAATAAAAGATTATCATAAAAACTATCTAAAAATTTTTTAGAAGGCATTTCATAGTTAATCTTTAGTTGAAATCTTCTTATTAAAGCTGCATCAATAATTTCAGGATGGTTTGTAGCACACAGTAAAAGTGCATTTTCGGGGTAATAATCAATCAGTTGAATCAAAGTATTTACAAGTCTTCTCATTTCGCCCACGTCTTTATCGTCACTGCCTCTTGCTTTCCCGATTTGATCAAGTTCATCAAGGAAAAGCACCGATCTCTCTCTGGAAGCTTTATCAAAAATCATCTTAATATTCTGTGAAGTTTCACCAATTCTTGACGAAACAATATTACTCAGATTAAGAATAATGATATTTTTGCCCAAAGTGTTTGCAATTGCTTTTGCAGTCATAGTTTTTCCGCACCCGGAGCTTCCTTGCAGAAGAATTTTATTGTTGACAGGGAGTCCGTATTCCTGAAGTTCTTTGAGGTAAGTATGTTCTTTGATGAGCTGTACAAACTGTTTTTTATTGGTTTCGTCAAGGAAAACATCATTGAGCGTAACTTTTTCTTTGTCCTGAATGATAAGGTTATACAGATTCATTGTGTATTGAAATTATACAAAGATAAAGTTTTAAAATTTTAAACAACGGAATTCAGAATCCCCTTAGACTTTTCAATATAATTGATTTCGGAAAAGTTTATAAATGATTTTGTTTGCCAGTTTTTTGTTTTTTCAGCCTGCTTATTTTTGATGATATCCCAATCCGGATAAACTCTGAAACCTCTTTTTCCTTCTTTGGCAGATGTAGTTAAAATTTTGTTTTGAATTAAAACATTTTGGCTGAAAAAGAAAAATCCTCTCTTATTTTGAGATTCAGCAGCGATGATGTAAAAACCAAAATTATCTTTGTCTTCAAAGGGTTCTATTTCTTTAGTTTCAGGATTTCTTTTCCATAAAGTAACGAATTGTCCAATTTTTTTAGGTGTAATTTTCGCTTTTCGGAATTTTATACTGAATTGATTGAGCTTAAAATTATACCCGAAATATTCTTCACATTCCAAATCTTTGCTAAGGTCAGTCATTTTTTAAATTTACTTTGTCGAAAATCAATCTCTGCATGTCTTCAAACTCTTTTTTCATTATTAATAATATTTCCTTAAAACACAAACATAGGAATTTGATAACAATTTAAAGGATATAAAAACAAAAAAGCCGAACTTTCGTTCGACCCTATCGGCTATTATAAAAATTAAAATTTGTTAAGTGAAAAGTTTCCTACATTATGTTTTTCTGCCCTTTTACTCCAATTGAGTAAAAGAGCGAACAACCTGAAATAGATTGTAAACATAATACGATTTAGTAAATATATTCTATAAGCGGTTATTTTTTTAATAGAATATAATTAATTTCTTTCTCTTCTAGCTGTAATAAAATAAGAAGTGAATACTACTAAACATGTTGCAATTCCAATGTAAGTTACCATTTTGTTGTATTTTTAATTATTTGACTTTTAATTATCAATTTTACATTTGCAATATTACTATTTTCAAATCACGTGCCAAAGTAAATAATCATGATGTTTATCAGTGAGTTAAGGGTGTTATTTGTTTATTTTTAATAAGGGTTTGTTTACATTAATTTAATGTATTTTTAAAAATTTATATGTAATTTTATTGATTTATCTGTAAATTTTTGTCAATCTGATAACGCTTTGATGTTTTAGGTTTATGACTTAATAATGCAAAAAGAAAATAAATGGTATGCATAATATATTGACCATGGGTAAAAAAAGCCCCAAAATTTAAGTTGAGAAAGATTTTGTATTAAGAAAATTTATTTTTGGTTTAAAATTTTCTGTGATTTTGCAAAAATGTAAAGTAACGTTTCGAAGCAGGAAGATTAATTGTCATGATGTATGTCAAAAATGAACTGTCTTATCTTTCATAAAATAATTTGTTATGTAAACAGAAGTGTGGGCTTTTAGCTTTCTTTAGTACTAGTAGCCACATAGAAATGTTTTTTGATTATTTTTACAGGTAAAACAGAATATGGGTAGAAGTTATTTATTTTTGGTTTTGGCGATTATTTTTGAAATTATAGCTACCACTTTCCTGAAAAAGTCTGATCAGTTTACAAAACTTTGGCCTTCTATATTTACCGTATTAGGTTATATTGCGGCTTTTTATTGTTTAAGCCTTGCATTGCGCCAAATTCCTGTTGGGATTGCCTATGCGGTTTGGTCCGGAGTAGGGATTATATTTATTACCATTATAGGAATTGTTGTCTTCAAACAAACTCCTGATTTACCTGCAATTGTTGGGATTTCCTTGATAGTTGTAGGTGTGATTGTGATCAATCTGTTTTCTAAAATGGGAGGTCAATAAATTCATTTTAATTATGAAATTAAAGCCGTTTACCACTTTTCCAAAAGGTTTAAAAGAAAGATTGATGTTTTACTGATACAATTTTTGATCTTTTTCGCAATAAAAACTTCTTCTTTTTCCAAGCCCTGTTTGCTTTTTCACTAGTTTTTCTCCACAAATCGGACAAGTGGATTTTGTATGAACAAGCCAATGCTGTTTTAGGACAAAATCACGTTTCCATTTCAGAAAATCAAAACTATAATTTCTTGCTTCAGCGATGAGCTCTTTTAACTTTTTTGAAGGCAAATTTCCGATTAAACTTTCCGGCTGCACTGCAATTCTAAATAAAACTTCATTCTTAATGATATTCCCGACTCCTGAAAAAATATCCTGATTCATCAATGCATCACATACCATCATTCCAGGATTGGTTTTTAGTTTTTTTTCTGCTTTTTCAGGATTCCATGCATTACTCATAACATCAGCTTCCCAATCAATTTTTGATAGAAATTCTGAATCTGCAAGCTTTACATTACAGGTGTAAAAATAAATTCCGCCATCTTTAAAAATCAATGATAGCCGCAATTGCTGGTCTGGCTTTGTCTGTTCGTCAATGCTGTAAGTACCGAACATTAACAAATGAATTCTCACAGCAGTTTCATCAAAAATAAGATAGGTCTGCTTTCCAAAAGTCCTGATTTCCCTTAAAATTTTCTTTTCAAGAATTTCTTTGTCAAATTTTGCGTTTCCGGAAACTTCTAAAACCTTTTTACCTACAAATTTTTGCAGGTTTTCTTTCATTAATATTATGGATGGGCCTTCGGGCATAATTTTGCTTTATAATAAAAATTCAAATATTATTCCGTAAAAGTAAAATTTGAAGTAATTTTGAAAAATGATGAATTTAAATCAGATTTTTACGAATCAGCGTACAGGGAATAATCCACATACCAAGGCTTCGAGAACAGATTTTCAGAGAGATTTTGACAGAATTATTTTTTCTTCGGCTTTCAGAAGACTTCAGAATAAAACACAGGTTTTCCCACTTCCCGGAAGTGTTTTTGTACATAACCGTCTGACACACTCGCTTGAAGTTTCATCTGTGGGAAGAAGTTTGGGAAGTATTATCGGAGAATTTATTCATGATAATTTTAAAAATGATTTGACGGAAGATTCCAAGAATTTTTATCTCCATAATTTAGGGAATGTAATTGCTGCAGCCTGCCTTTGTCATGATGTCGGGAATCCTGCCTTCGGGCACTCTGGGGAAGATGCAATTGCAAGTTATTTTGATAGAAATGAAAATGATTTGAAACCTAAATTCAGTGAAAAAGAATGGGCCGATTTGGTAAATTTCGAAGGGAATGCAAATGCAATCCGGGTATTAGCCCAGCAGCAGCATGGAAAAGATGCAGGAGGAATTCAGCTTACATTTTCAACACTGGCGAGTATTGCTAAATATCCCTGTGAGGCAATTGCCAAAAAGAAAGGAATCATTCATAGAAAGAAATTTGGTTTTTTTCAAAATGAAAAGGATATTTTCCTTGAAATTGCAAAAGGAACGAATTTAATTTCAGAAAGCGAAGAACCTCACATCTTCAAAAGACATCCTTTTGTCTGGTTGGTGGAAGCTGCAGATGATATTTGCTATAATATTATCGATATGGAAGATGCTCACAGATTGGGTATTGTTTCAACGGCAGACTGCAAAAATCTATTTTTTGAATTGGTAAAATCCGAGACGGATGATGTTGATAGAATAGAAAGAAAACTGAGTTCTATTTCTAATGAAAACGAGCAAATTTCTTATTTAAGAGCAAAAGTTATCAATGCTTTAATCAATAAGTCGCTTGAGATGTATCAACAGAACTTTGAAACGATTCTTAAAGGAAATCTTGATAAGGCTCTGCTGGATATGTATAAAACTGAAAATAAATCATTACAGGATATTGAAAGTTTTTCAGTGGAAAAAATTTATAATCACAAGGCTGTTGTGGAAATCGAAAATGCAGGCTACAATGTAATGTACGAATTGTTAGATCATTTCATCCCATCTATTTTGAAACATGAAGATGAAAGAAAATCGTATGATAATAAAGCATTGAAACTCCTTCCAAGACAATTTGTTTATAAAGATGGAAGTGATTACCAAAAAGTTCTCGGCGTTATTGATTTTGTTTCAGGGATGACCGATAATTATGCCACTGATCTTTACCGAAAAATCAAAGGAATTGAAATAGGAATGACTGTTTAAGATTCTATTTATTTAATAATTCAGAAGCTTCTTCAATTAATGATTTCATTAATGTGGAAGCTTTTTTATGTTTTAAAATTGGTGCAATCTGACCGCACCAGAAGAAAACCAAATCATTTTTTTGTTGTTCTAAAGCTGCTTTTCTCAGCTCTCCCATAAATATTGTCTGTAGAGGGAAAGGCAATGTTTTATTCGTTGCAGCCAATACATTTCTTGTAATTTCTGTTGTGATTCCCCGGCCTAACCTTCCTGTATAAGCTCTGGAAAGAGTAGTAGATTTTGCTGAATCAGAAAATAAAAATTCTTTATGAACCGGCAATGCTCCGGATTCGTCAGTTGCTAAAAATGCCGTTCCTATTTGTACGGCTTCGGCTCCAAGCGTGAATGCTCCTGCAATTCCTCGTCCGTTGGCGATTCCCCCGGCTGCAACAACGGGAATTTTCACTTTATCTTTAATTAACTGAATCAAAACGAAAGTTCCTGTTGTTGAAAGTTCAGATTTATCCAAAAATGAAGGTCTGTGACCTCCACTTTCAAATCCGGACGCAATAATAATGTCAACTCCGATATTTTCCAGAGCAATAGCTTCGTCCAAAGTAGTTGCATTTCCCAATACGATCGTTCCCTGTCTATGAAGACTTCAATGATTTTTTCGTCTAATAAACCAAACATAAAACTGAAAACTTTAGGTTTGATATCAAATACAACCTGCAATTGATTTTGAAATCTGGGTTTAAAAGTGGGCGGTGGAGCGGGAATTTCGGTATTTAAAAGCTCAAAATAAGGTTTGAATGTCTTAACTGCCTTTTCGTATTGTTTCTGGGTATGCTCTTTATCAATAATATCGTGATCATTCACCCAAAGATTTAGATTGTAAGGCTTGTCGGTTTTAGATTTTATTTCTTTATCAATCTCATAAATTTCCTGAGGTGACAAAGTATATGCTCCAAATCCCCCTAAACCACCGAGATTACTCACCGTAGTTGTCAGTTTGATGGTCGATAAACCTCCACCAAAAGGGCCCTGCATGATTGGATACTCAATTCCTAATAATTGTGTAATTCTATTTCTATTCCACATGATGATAAAATAACTTAAAGTTTTATATCGGAAAATGTTTTATTATAATCAGTCATTTACCGTTTATTTTATGGGAAGTTATAAAAAATTATAGTAATTAAAATCATACATTTTTACGATTAATTACGCAGGTTCCTTTCTACATAGATGATATAGTTTGTGAAATTAATTTGTTTTTAGCAGCAGATAAGCTCTTTGGTGTTCATTCAGCTCTTCCAACACCTTAAATTAATTTTTGTTATATTTAAGCAGGTACAGTTGGAAAGTATTTTTTAACAAAGCAAAAATTATTACGACACATTATTAAAAATTAAAACTATGGCATATTTAGGAATTATTGTTTTTATCGGACTGGTTACATTATTTGCGTCTTTTTTCACCGTAAAACAGGAAACAGCAGCGATTGTGGAGCGTTTAGGGAAATTTCACTCTGTTCGCCACGCGGGTTTACAGCTTAAAATACCTTATTTAGATAGAATTTCAAAAAGAATGAATCTGAGGATTCAGCAATTGGATGTAATGATTGATACTAAAACACTGGATAATGTTTTTGTGAAGATGAAAATATCTGTACAGTTTCAGGTAATCAGAACACAGGTTGCAGATGCTTATTATCGTCTTGAAAGCCCACACGACCAGATTACTTCTTATGTTTTTGATGTAGTAAGAGCAGAGGTGCCAAAGTTGAAACTGGATGATGTATTTCTTAAAAAAGATGATATTGCAATTGCTGTAAAAGCCGAACTTCAGGAGGCGATGCAAAGTTATGGATATGATATTATCAAAGCTCTAGTAACTGATATTGATCCGGATGAACAGGTAAAACATGCGATGAACAGAATTAATGCGGCAGAAAGAGAAAAAACAGCAGCAGAATACGAGTCTGAAGCACAGAGAATCAGAATTGTCGCAGTCGCAAAAGCAGAAGCCGAATCAAAAAAACTCCAGGGGCAAGGTATTGCAGATCAAAGAAGAGAAATTGCGAAAGGTCTTGAAGAATCTGTAAGGATGTTGAATAACGTCGATATTAATTCTCACGAAGCGTCTGCATTAATCGTTGTTACCCAGCATTATGATACATTACATTCTGTAGGAGCGAATAACAGAAGCAATTTGGTTTTATTACCAAACTCGCCAACGGCAGCAAGCGGAATGTTGAATGATTTAGTAGTTGCAATGACCACTGCCAATACAGTAGGAGAAGCAAACAAAGGAAATTATCCGCCTCCTCCAAAAGAGCATGGACATTAATTATAAAAAAAACCTCCGAAATTTTCGGAGTTTTTTTTATGTTATAATTTATCGTTTATTTTTTTGTTTTTGACACTTGTCTTATCAGAGTATATTTGATGGAAGAGCCATCAGCCGGAGGATTTTTTATCTTTTCAGTTTTTACCTTTAAAACATATTCATATCCGGGTTCATAAGTAAAACCTTCGATATTGGTATAGAAATTTGTCCATTCAGCAGTAGATGTTTCTTTTACCTGCAGGCATTTCATAGGAGCTGCCCCTGTGCAGTCGGCTGTTTGAGGGCCTACAATGAAAGTTTTTTCATTTAGCGAAGCTCCGGATGAAGCTGTACATTGCGTTACTGCGAATATTGACAAAATTGGGATTATCCCTTTTAAAACTGTTTTAATAGCATTCATGAATCCGATTTTAAAGCTAAGGAGACAATTATTGTGCCGAAGTCTATCTGAGCAGAATGACTGTTTACTCTTGCTTTTTAGTTTTTAATTAATTAATTTGGGTACCCTTAATTTTTTACCAGATAAAACAAATAGTACAATATAATATGGAGGATCAAATTCAATTTGAAAATTACAAAATTCAAAGTCCTGAAGCGTGGGCAGGAAATGTTGAAGATCAGGAACTGATAAATCGTATTAAAGATTCCGGATTTGCAGCAAAACAAATAGATGAAGGAAGGGATTACTGCTATTTTTTAGACAAAAAATATTATACAAGCAATACAGAGAACAGTGAGTATGTCTTTATGGCTTATACGTTAAACGAGCCTGCCAATCTTGAAAGGGCGTCCGTTTCGGATGTAGTAGTAGAGGAAAATGAGGTGTATAATATCCACCGGATTAGTGTTTTGAGAGATGGTATCCTGATTGACAAAATTCCTGATACAAAAATTAAAGTTTTCGACAGTGAAAACCAGAGCAGTGGAGGAATTTTAAGCAGCAATAAAAAAATTAACATTACTATTAAAGATTTAAGGCTTTATGATGTTTTAATTCTGGAAGATTCTCGTTTAAAAGCTTTTACAGAACGTGATTTTTTAAGAAAAGAATTTTCTAAGCATGTCTGGGTGAGTCCTGATAATTATTGGGCATATGGCAGCTTTAAATTTACCTTTATCAATGATCGGAATCAAACGATTGCTTACAAAAAAACATTTTTCAGAGATGAAAAGGGGAATGTTTTGGAACCTGAAATAAGCTATCTGAAAAAAGGAGAGAAATTTATTATTGAAGAGGAAAATTATATTAATCCTGTAGATGCAAGTCGTGAAATTTTTCCTTATATAGATTTTGCAACAGACGCGAACTGGAAAGATTTGTCTAATTATATTGCGCCGATGTATGATAAAATTTTTCATCAATCTACTCTTCCGGAATTCGCTCCGAATTTGGTTGAAAAATTAGATGCAATTACTGAATTAGAAGAAAAACTTCAGTTTGCCATTGAATATGTTCAGAATAATATTTATTATATATTCAATGCTGATGAGATGAACGGGCATAAACCTCAGGAACCGGCTATTACGTTTGAAAATAAACAGGGAGACTGTAAGGCGAAATGTGTTTTGCTAAAATCGATTTTAGATTATATTGGAGTAGACTCTTCGATTGTCCTTGTAAATTTCAACACAGATTTTTATATTAAATACTATCTCCCGTCACTATTGACGTTTAATCATGTCATTGTCAAAATTAATCACAAAGGAGAAGAATATTTTGTAGATGCCACGATTCGTGATGAGTTTGGATTGCTTGAAAACCGCGGATTTATTTACTTTATGCATTATCTGGAAATAAAGCCCAATCAGGAATTGCAGGAAAGAAAGGCTTATAAATATCCTTATTATTGTATAGATGAAAAGGTGGAATTTATCGTTCAAAATATGACAGGTAAGTTAAAGCTAACCACTGTTTATCGGGGGAACCGGGCAAATGCGATGCGAAAATATTTTAAAAATACCAATAAAAGAGAAGTAATTGACAGCTGGAATAACTTTCTGTTTTACAGTTTAAATTATTCGGGAGACAGGAGCGGAACTGATGTCAGAAATATTTTTAAAGATGCATCTATTGACATGATTAGTGATGATAAAAAACTGAATGAATTTAAAATCCAATATACTGCAACAGTTGAAAATCCATATTTTACCGATCCCCAGAAAAATCGTTTTCTGATGTATTTTGATAGAAATGTGATAAAGACAAGTGCACGGGATTTTATACATGCAGATTTGTCTTTCTGGCATAATTTCGACAGTGAAAAATATGAAATTACACTTCAAACTGATCAGAAAATTGATACAGAAGAAAAATATACAGTTCAGGAAAGTACCATTTCAAATCCTTATTTTGAATATAAAAGCCGTAAAAAAATCAATAAAAATGGAGGAACAGTTTATATTGAATACAATCCTTTGGTAAATATTGAAATTCCACAAGATAAGTTTGAAGATTTCAGAGAGGCTCATCATACAGTTGCAGATAGCAATTTTGGATTGGGTATTGATATTATTGAGCCGGGATTAATGAATATGCTGAAGTTTAATTTTAAAAAGAGGTTTAAATAGTTATAGAAATTAAGACTTAGTGAAGATCCTTGTTTTAAACCTATTTTATACCTAAAGTTTTACATAAGTTTCGGCGGGTTTGCTTTGCAAACCCGCCGAAACTGTTTATTAAAAAAAATTAAATTATTTAAAATTTAGTTTTTATATTAAATCATCCAAATTCTTCTTTTCCTTTTTTATTTCCCTAAACTTCTGTTTTCCAATTAATAGTTCAAAAAATAGCCTGAAATCGGAAATTAAAGACCAAAGCGGATATTTAAATGTAGCAGGTTTATTTTTTTCAATTAAAGCATGACTGAACCATGCAAATCCATAACCGAAAATTGGGATATACCATAAAAACCTCTCTTTTCCTGAACTGATCACATAGCCAATGACGAAAAATATAAGAAGAGTCCCTATAAAATGAAAGATTCTTGTTCCCGTTTTGCTGTGCTCGGTAAGGTAAAACTGATAAAATTCGTTATATGTTTTTATTCTTTCAGACATGGCGGTATTAGTTTAAAGATTCATGAATCTTAAAGCAATAAGTTCGCCAATTTTTAGTAAAATGATTAAAAAGAAAAAAGGCAAATTTGAAATTTTCCAAACTTGCCTTTTTATTATTTAAATTATAACTTATTGAAGGTTAGCTTTATTAAGCTTACTGTTTTTATGGCCATAGAAAAAGTAGATGACCAAACCTATTGCAAACCAAATCCCAAACCAGAACCAGTTTTCGTGGCTCATTCCAGTAAGAAGGTATAGACATGAGCTTAAACCAATCAGTGGAATTAATGAAAAATTCTTTATAAAAGTGACTACACAAAGTATCAGGTTAATAATAATAAAGAAGAAAATCGAAGCTCTGAATTCGCCTTCTCTAGGATCTTTCCAGTCTAATAAATTATGGAAAAACTCAGGTTGCAAATAGTAAAAAGCTATTAATCCGCCGATAAAAATTACCGGGAAAATAATCTTGCCATTGATATAAGGAAGGTGGAATCTTCCCTTAATTTTTTCTTTTGCAGGAAGCATCAAAACACCCGCGCAAACCAATACAAATGCGAAAATAGTTCCAATACTGGTAAAGTCTAAGATGAAAGTCTTATCCGTAAACAAGATTGGAACTCCTACTACAATACCTGTAATAATCGTTGCAAATGATGGTGTTTTATATTTTGGATGCACGGTTTGAAATTTCTGAGGCATCAAACCGTCACGGCTCATTGCGTACCAGATTCTCGGCTGTCCCATTTGAAAAACTAAAAGTACTGTTGTAATAGCCACAATCGCGATAAATGAAACGGTAAGCTCCATCCAGGCAATATTTGCATTTCCTTTTTCAAAAATAAATGAAAGTGGGTCACCCACGCCGTCAAATTTTTTGTAATCAACCATTCCGGTTAAAACTAAAGTTAATGCAATATAAATAACTGTACACAATACTAAAGAAATAATCATCCCTTTTGGTAAGGTTTTCTGCGGATCTTTTGTTTCTTCGGAAAGCACGCTTAAAGCATCAAAGCCTATATAAGCAAAGAAAACTCCGGAAACAGCACTCATTACTCCCACAAAACCATTTGGCATGAATGAAGGAGAACCTGTTTCAGGGCTTATTGGAGTCCAGTTTTCTGTGTTGATATATGAAAAACCAACTAAAATAACCAAAACGATTGCCGCTAATTTCAGGATAACTAAAGAGTTGTTGAAATTCTTACTTTCCTTTACCCCGACATAGCATAGCCAAGTAATCAGACCATTGATAACCAAGGCGGGAATATCAACGATAAACTTTAAACCTCCTAATAGTGGTGCAGACTTCCAAGCGTTAAGCAGTTCTTTATTTTCTGAACCATTCATAAAAGCTTTTTTAGCTTCTGTGTAACTACAGGTTAAATAATCAGGAATATGCATTCCTAACCTTTCCAGAAAACTGGTAAAATAATCTGACCATGAAAAAGCAACATAAATATTTCCGAAGGAATATTCCATGATAAGTGCCCAGCCTATAATCCAGGCAATTAATTCCCCAAAACTGGCGTAAGCATAAGTATAGGCAGAGCCCGCAGTTGGGATTCTACTCGCAAATTCTGCATAACAAAGTGCCGTAAAACCACAGGCGAATCCGCATATCAAATATAGCAAAATCACACCGGGACCTCCTCTGAAAACGGCTTCTCCCAAACTGCTAAAACTTCCTGCACCAATAATCGCCGCAATACCAAAAAATACAATGTCCCAAACACCTAAAACCCTTAAAAGGTTGGTAGATGTATCTGTTTCTGAATAGATTTTTCTTCTAAAAAGTTGACTCATTCAATTCTATATTTGATTTGAAAAAAAACAAATGTAATTATTTCTCAGATATAATTCGGATTTTCTTAAGGCTTCTTATGGAAAAGTTAAGAAATCATAAAAAATAATATACTTATCAACAATGTGTTAAAACGCTTGTGTATGCAATATCTTTTCAATATTTTCGTTGATAAATTGTGGATAACTCTTTCCCTTAAATTTAAAATATTTGGCTCTCTATTTGCAGCTTACACATTTTAAAATTTGATATTAATGAAATCAAAAAAAATACTTCTGGCGACTGCAGTGATGTATTTCGGATTTTCCGAAGCTCAGCAGTCTCAATATTTTACACAGAAAGAAAATTACAGATTCAATCTAGCCGAAAATCTTTATCAGACCAAAATATATAATGCTTCCCAATACGAATATGCGAGACAATATTTCTATAATCAGAATTTGTCGCGCTCGAAAAAAGAGGCAGCACAGTTTTTTGATAACGTAATAGGAGTTATTCTTCAGAAAAATCATGCTGAGGAAGGATTAACTGCTTTTATGAAAGAATATCCGAAATCTGCATATTTTGCTCAGGCAAATCTTCCGTTGGCGGATTATTATTTAGCTAAAAAAGATTTTCCAAAAGCATTGGAAACCTTAAAAAAGGTTAATCAATATCAACTTTCAAAAGAAGAAAATACGCAGTACATCTTGAAATTGGGATATGCCAAATTCATGATGGGTGATTCTAAAGGTGCTACAGATGCCTTGGAAGAAGCTTATAAAACTGCTGATGAATCTCAAAAAGGCGACATAGCTTATATGTTAGGGCATCTTTATTATTCGAACAGACAGAATGATAAAGCTTTTCAATATTTTGATTCTGTGAAAGATCAGCCTAAATATTCAAAATTAGTTCGTCCTTATTATGTACAGATGTATTATAATGATAAGGATTATGACAAGGCAATTTCTGAAGGAAATGCTTTGCTTAACGAAAATATTTCTGATTCCTATAAAGCTGAAGTTCACAAGATCATAGGTGAAAGTTATTTTATGAAAAATGATTATACTTCCGCCTATCCTCACTTGAAAGATTACCTGAGCGTACAGCAAAATCCGTCTGAAAATGACCTGTATGAAATAGGATTTGTTGCTGCTCAGCTTAAAAAATATGATGAAGCAGTTTCTTATTATAACCAGTTGCTGAACAGTAATTCTGCTTTAGCGCAAAATGCTTATTATCAGCTTGGAAATGCTTATTTGGCAGTTGATAAAAAACAGGAAGCGCTTTCTGCTTTCCGTTCGTCTTATCAGATGAATTATGATCCAAAGGTTAAAAAGCTGGCTCACGAGCAATATGCAAAGTTAAGCTACGATATTGGTAACCCGTTTGAGAGCGCTTCTACAGTAATCCAGAAATATATTAATGAGAACCCGAACGATGCAAATGGAACTGAAATGAGATCGCTTTTAGTGAAATCTTATTTGTATTCCGGGAATTATAAGGAAACATTAAATGCTATTGACAAGCTTCAAAATTCCACTCCTGAGATTAATAAAGTAGACCAGGAGGTATCTTATCTATTGGGAACTGAAGAATTTAACAAGGGAAATTATGATGAAGCTGAACAATATTTCCTGAGAAGTTTAGCCTTTAATATCAATAAAGAATTTAACAGCAGAGCTTTATACTGGCTTGGGCAGGTATACTATCAGAAAGGGAATTACCCGTCTGCTATTGCTCGTTATGAAAAGTTGCTTAACGAAAATTTCCCTGAAAAACAGCAGTTACCTTATGATTTAGGATATGCATATTTTAAGTCAAAGAAATTTGATCAGGCGGAAACTTATTTTAAGCAATATTTAAAAAACCCGAAACCTGAGTTTAAAAATGACTCAGAGCTTCGTTTGGCAGATATTAATTATGCCAACAATAATCTGAATGAAGCCATTGCCATTTACGATAAGAATGAAGATGCGACAGATTATACTTTATATCAAAAAGCCATGGCTTTAGGATTTAAAGGAGATACTCAGGCGAAAATTACCAACCTTAAAAATTTATTATCAAAATATCCCGGTTCGGAATATTATGACGATGCTCAATATGAAATCGGAACGGCTTATGCGGCTCAGGATGACTTCACGAACTCAAATGATTTCTTCGGAAAAGTCATTAAAACTTCTTCTGATAAAGATTTGATTGCCAATGCTTCTATTTACAGAGCTCAGAACTATATCGACCAAAATCAGAATGATAAAGCTTTATCTGAGTTAAAATCTCTTGGTGAACAATATAAAAATACGGCGTATGCAGAGAAAATTGTTCAGGCTGCAAAACCAATTTTTACGAAAAATGGAGATGTTGCAGGATATGAAAGTTTTGCAAGAAATATAGGTGTGAATGTAGATGCGTCTGAAATTGATGAAATTAACCTGTCTACAGGAAAACAGTATTTTTCTAAAAAAGATTACAAAAACGCGATTTCTTATTACGAAAAATATTTAATGCAAAATCCAATAGGAGAGGGGCTTTATCAGGCTAAATATGAGCTTGGGGAAAGTTATTATCAAACGAAAAATACAACAAAAGCATTACTTGTGTTGCAGGAAGTTGCCAATGTTCAGAATGATTATCAGGACGACGCACAAACTCGTTTAGCACAGATTTATGTAGCTCAAGGTGATAATAATGAAGCTAAAAAGTATCTTGAAAGCATCAAAAACTCTTCAGATGTAAATATTAAAAACTATGCAAACGTAGAATTGATGAAGATTTATGCTGATGAAAAGAATTTTTCTCAAGCCGAAAAATTGGCCGATGCGGTAATTTCAAACAATAAAAACTCTGCTGCTGTAATTGAAACAGCAAAGGTAATCAAAGCGAGAAGCCTGATGAATTCGGGAAAGGACAAAGATGCACAAACAGCTTATACTTCTCTTGAAAAGTCTTCAAATACATCAGTAGCGGCGGAAGCCCTTTATGCAAAAGCATATTATCAAAACAAAGGAAAAGCTTTCAAATCTTCGAACGAAACCATCTTTAAATTAGCCAATAATTATGCATCGGAAGAATATTGGGGAGCAAAAGCTTTGGTATTGATGGCGAAAAATTATGTCGGTTTAAAAGATAATTATCAGGCAAGCTATACATGCGACCAGATTATCGAAAATTATAAAGATTTTCCTGAAATTGTAACGGAAGCAAAAGAGGTTAAAAAACAGATTAAAAAGTAAAAGTAGTAAAAAGGTAGCCGATTTTGGATTTATGAATAGGGTTGCTACATTTTAAATATTGATAAATTATGATGAAATATATTCTTCCAATCATATTTTTAGGGGTTTCGTCTGTGGCGTTTTCCCAAATAAAAGAAGAAAAACTGATTCTTAATAAAAAAAGAGAACCGGAGGTGAAAAAAATCGAAAAGAAGAAAACTTCTGTGGAAACTATTAAAAATTATCCGCCGGAAGAGAAATCTCAGAATCCTGTAAAGTATAATATTACAGATGTTCCTGCGGTTTCTGATTTCAAAACTTCGACTATTCAGGGTGAAGATGTGACTCCAAAATTTGAGGGGACTGCACAAGATAACTATTTCCAGTTTGGGATGGGGAATTACGGTAAAATTTTAGCGGATGCCAATATTTCAAAAACATTGGAAAACAAAATTGAAGTAGGGGCGGATGTTCATGTGCTTTCAACTCAAGGTTTAAAAAAGGAATACGCTTGGGATTCTAAACAAAGCAATGCAACAATTGGTGCTTTTCTTAATTCTTACGGCGAAAAAGGAAAATTTAATGTAAATGCTGAATATGGCCTAAATAACTATAATTATTATGGTATTTATGCTTTAGAACCTTCTGCAGATGTTGATTTAAAGCAAAAGGTAAATCAGTTTAAAGTAAATGGTTATTATGATTTTTATTCTAATGAAATTTTGAATGATGTAAGGGTAAAATCATCATTTTTAAAAGATCATTTTGATGCTCAGGAAAATCAGGTTTCTATTTTGGCTAATTTTTCTAAACATGCTGTAGAACTTGGTAAATCTGGAGTTAATTTAAATGCTGATTTAGGTGTTGGCCTGGAAAGTGTAAAAACTGATTTTGCTATCAGAGATAAAAATTCGGCTACATTTTTTAATATGAATCTGGCTCCGAAAGTTACTTTCAGAAAAGGAGATTCATATTTAATGTTAGGTTCTTCATTTTCGTTCTTGAATGCCAAAAATTCAAACGATTTATTGGCTGAACAACTAAAGAATAACAAGACGTATTGGTTTCCGCAGGCAGAGTTTCAATACGCAGCAGCAAATGAATTTAAGTTTTACGGAGGAGTTGACGGAGGTTTGAAACTGAATACATACAGTGACTTGCTTCAGGAAAATCCATTCATCGTTTCTGATCAGTATTTAAAACCAACTGAAACAAAATATCATTTTTATGTAGGTTTAAGAGGGGATATTGATGAAACTTTTAAGTATGATATTTCGGCGGGATATGGAAAAATGCGTGATATTATGTTCTTTAAAGCAAATGACTTGTTTGATAATACCTATTCTCTTAACCGTTCTGCATACAATTTTGCGAATACTTTCTCGGCTATTTATGATGATGGGAATGTAAGTGATATCAAAGGAAGTTTGCAGTATTTCCCCCTGGAAAATTTAATCTTGGACGGAGAAGTGAGGTTCACAAAATATGACCTGAAAAACTACGAAAATATCTATAACGTTCCTTTGTTGAATGCGAGTATTGGAGCCAAATATACGATGCTTGATAAAAAATTATTATTAGGTTTCAAAGGAATCTTTGCAAGTGACAGAACTACGAATTCTTTCGCCATTGAAGGTGTTGGGACTCCAATGATATATCAGTCAACTGAGGATACCAATGATAAAGTTGGAGGCTATGCGGATATAAACCTTTCCGCGGAGTATAAAATTCACAAAAATTTCAGTATTTTTGCGCTCGGAAATAATCTTCTAAGCTCAAAATATCAAACGTACAAAGGATATAAAGTTCTTGGTGCTCAGATTTTGGGAGGAATAAAGATTTCATTTTAATGAAGTAATTTATTATAAATTACTTTCCGGCTGCATAGTTTAATGGATAGAACTTCGGATTTCGGCTCCGACAGTGAGGGTTCGAATCCTTCTGCGGTCACAGTGAGCAAACCCACTCCCACAGTGGGTTTGCTCTTTTAAATTTTTTTGGAAGCGCATTATCAGTAACAATAATAGTAACAATTAATGCGTATGAGAAATCTAAACTTCGGATACAAAAGCTCCGACTTTCTTGTAACCAATTCAAATGATGATTGATCCATTGAGTGCCGGTTTTTACGAACTGGACAGAGAAAAGCCATTTACTTACCGTCGCAGGTTAACCGTTTCAAAACAAAAACAGCTTATTAGGTGGGGATATTGTTATTTTAAGAATTTTCTCTCAACCATTCTCTAAAAGTTTTACACGTACTATACAAATCTTTCCACTTGGCATAATCCTTAATTTTAATAGGTTAATTAAATTACTATCCGGCTACATTGATCATGTATTTTTTATTAACACAAATCGGATAACTATATTCACACATGTAAGATATAATTGCTATTTTTGCTCAAATTAAATTAATTTCTTTATGAAAAAAAATCTTTTACTAATAGCAACATTAATTGCTGCTTTTTCACTTATGAGTTGTACAAATGATTCTTTGTCCTCAAATGAGGATGTTGAAAATAGTACTGTCAAATCAAAAACAGATCAAAATAATGCAAAATCTGGATATTATTTTGAAGGCCAGTTTGTTAAGGTAATTCAAAACGGTGTTTCATTCTACATGTGGGGGTATAAAGGAGAATTAAGGCATATTGATTCACAAGCTACATGGGATGGATTATTCTCATCGAAGCCATTTACTTATACCGTAGGTAGCTTTCAAGAAGCGACAGCTTTGACTGGCTATCCAGTTGGCAGTCCATTGTTTATTGATAACGGATTAATTCGTGATGTTAATAATGGTTACGTTTATTTTAGAGAAGGAAATAAAATTACATACATTACAAGTGAGGCAGCTTTTAATAAGTATCACTTTAGTTGGAATGTAGTGCAAAACGTTACTTCTATAGCGTCTTATGAAAGTGTCTGGCCTCCTTTAGAATAATATTTTAATCGTACAATATATAATCATTAAAATGTCTGAGGGGTTTGATTTTTCCTCAAGAGAAGTCCTTACTTCTGCGGTCACAATAAAAAATAAACAACCCACTGTTTACGGTGGGTTGTTTATTTTTTAGGGTAAAACGTAGCAATATGGATATAAAAAATTTTAAATATTCTCCTTATTATCGATTGGAAACAGTCTTTTCCATTTTGTAATAGTATTTCTGCTGGTCTGAAAATGATAAGCTAACTGTTTATTGTTCAATTTGTTTTTAATCTGGTAATTCAGAATTTCAAGAATAGTTTCTCTGTCATAGGCTTTAAATTTTTGGTTAATTTCTTTAGTTGTTGTATTAAATATGATTGTATTAAGTTTCATTAAATCCATTACAGATAACGTTTTTTTTGACAAAATACTCTGACACTTCTTTTCTTTTTCAGGATATTTTTTATTGATAATATCTGTATAAATTCTTTTATAATCGGGGTGAACTATTTTTTGTACTTTACGAGCCATTTGTATAATGTGGTTTTCGATATCCTGTAATCAGTTATAACTTCTTTTTTTGTTTTTTCACCTGTTTCTATTAATTCTATCATAAAACTTATTATTTCCAGGGGGTAAAAATTTTTTCTAAGATTCAAGGATTTTCCTTTAACTTCTTTCTTTAGATTTTGTTTTGGAGAATACAATACCATGTGTTGAGTATATATTCTAAAAAAATCATATTTCAACAACTCTGACCATTTTAATAAAATATCAGATTCCATGCTCTTACATTGATAAGTTTTCTGAATTTCTTCATTTTCGCATTTAAAAAAATTACATATTTCATGGCTTTCGATTCCAGAATCCTGAACTCTTTGATAAATTAAAGAGCCGATATGAATATTTTTAAAGTTCATTAAAATGCGCTATATTTTTGTCACAATAAAATAATAACTGAAATTGGCTCCTGAAGGAACATTAAAAAAGCATTCACTATGGGTAAACTGATTGGTTTCTCCATTTGCATATTGAAAAAACAAAGCTACTTTCTGATTGGGCTGGGTTGTCGGAAAAGCCACAGTGAGGGTTTGCGGATTTGCAATGCCATAAGAATTTGCATGTGTACTTCCGTCATTATTTCTCATGCCATTCATTAATCCTCTAAAAATTGTATTGGTAGTATATGTATTTCCTGAAGCTGTGGCAAATATGGTATTTACCTGCATTTGTCCTGCCAGCGTATAGTTTTGTGTATTATTATATCTGTCACATCTTGCTGTTCCATAAAATTCAAAAAGATATACTCCCGGCTCAGGAACAATAATATAGTTTACATTACTTGCAGACTGTCCATTGATGGTAGCTGAGGGGTCTGTTCCAAAGGTAAAACCAATTGTATTCCCCTTTAGTCCAGGATCATCTTTAATAGCAAGATTCACGTATTGATTTGTCGTGTACAGTGAAAAACCTCCCGTATTCGTTGTGGTATTGTATGTAGATGGATATGTATTTGCATTTTGATAATACATATACTTTACGGTACCTCCCAAATCTACTCCGTTCCCGTTTGAAGTAACTCCAAAAGTATTGAATGGAGGAGTGAAATCCGTGGGATTAAGTACCGGAAGATTATCGTGTCTTACATTGCTAATACCTTCTGAATTTATATGAAGTACCGCAGTCGGGGGGGATGAGTTTGTATTAATTCCTAAATTTCCCTGATCTGTCATTCTTAAAAGTCTCGCAGACGATGAGTTATTAATATTTAAAGAATTGGTAGCCGCTGTATTTCCTTTTGAAACAATATCGAGTGTAGCGGAAGGGTTTACTGTATTAATCCCAACATTCTGACCAAAAGAAACAGAAAAAGCTGTACAAAAATAGATAGTAACTAATTTTCTCATGTCTTATAATTTTGAAATGATCAAAGTAACTCTCTTATCAAGTCCACTCGGGGCTGAAAGGCTGCAAACATTTGTATTAAACTGATCGCCGGTTCCCCAGTTTACGAAAAAGGCAATTTTCTGGTTTGCGGAAGCAGTCTCTACAACTGAAAAAATATTGTGAGCAAAAGGATAATTGTATGTTCCGGTGGTTGCCAAAATTCCGGTATCCTGTCTTAAAGGAAATGCGTTATATCTTATTGTCGTTAGTTCCTGATAGTTTGTACTTCCCGCTGAAGCCAGATAAATTCCGGTTCCTATTCCTAGAAGGTTATTTCCTCCCGAGCTTGAGGATTTAGTTCCTGTACAGCTTGTGTAATAGTTCAAATTTAATTTATAAATTCCAGGATTAGGAATTGTAATATAAACTACTTGAGATGTTGATACTGTTGTGCCTGAAGTACGTGTCAAAGTAGCTGAAGCATCAAGTCCTCTCGAAACTCCCAGAGGGTTATTAACAATTCCGGTACTGGCAAAAGGTATGCTGTAAAAAATACTGTTATTGTTTAAAGAAAAGTTATTTACAGTCTCCGAAGTATCTATTGTAATATATGAATATGCAACACTCGGGACATAGGTTCCCACATATCCATTTGCATCTATTGCAAGCGGAGAGACACTTCCCGTAAATTGTGGCAGATTTTCATACCGTATTGATCCGTTTGTATGAAGTTTTGCAGTGGGGGCAGTTACGTTTATTCCTACGTTTCCATTATCCAAAACAGTAAGCATTTCTGTTCCGGTGGAATTATTGATTTCAAGAGCTTTTGTTGCACCTGTATTTCCTTTCGATTTAATGTCTAATGTAGCCGAAGGATTTGTCTCGTTGATGCCAACTTGAGCAAAAGTAACCGGTGATAACAATATGCATATGATTTTTATAACTTGCTTTTTCATTCTTAATGTATTTAAAAATTTCGATATATATGTAGTATTAAAGAAAATTATGGGGTAGATAACTGTTGTAGCGAAAAGTTTCTGCTTTCTTTCAATGAGTTCGGCGCTTGAATAGATACACTATTGGTAGGTTTATTAAATGCTCCCCAATTCATGGTTAAATATACCCTATCTCCTGCATCGAGATGAACAATACAGCTTACATTGATGGGGGAATTTCCCTGGGAGGCAGTTTGGTTGTCAAAATTCGCCCTGTTTCCACCGATAATGTTACTTAATGTTGTTCCATTTTTAGTAATATTAAGATTTATCCCGGTAAATGCATCAGTTCCGGTAACGGCTGTTCCGCTTTTAAAATAAGAATAACCTTCTATCTTATAAACTCCAGATTCAATAATCTGCCAATAATCGCCGACATCATTCCAGGTTGCAGAGCCTCCCTGGTTTACAATTATATCGCTGGATGAAAAAGGAATTATCTGAGGATTACTGTTATTAAAATTAGTGAGATCCGTTCCTGTAAACGTAACTGAAGTAGTTGCTCCTAAAGCGGCTATAGTAGGTGTTGCTTTATTGATTAAAAGTGCTGCTTCCCAAGTAGTTCCCGTAAGAGTTCCTTTGCTTATGAACATTGTATATCCGCCTGGCGTAAGTGTCACACTTGAAACTCCTGCTCCAGACTGATTATCTATAAGCTCAGATCCGTTTGCTGAAATAGTAAGTTTTCCTGTTCCTACGTTTTTTATATAATAAATTCGTCCCAGCGTATTTCGTGCAGCAGGAGAAGCTGCAACTGCTGCTGGTAAAGTGAATGTTCCGGCAGAAGAGCCATTGTATGCCATATAAAAATCATTTACTCCAAGTGTCGTTGAAGTAGTTACGCTCCTGTACTGTCCCGCGATAGAACCGTTAATGGTAAGGGTGCTTCCCGGATTTACAGTATTGATACCCACATTTCCATTCTGGGAATAAAGCAGACTGGAAAAAATTGTTAAAATAAAGAAGGATAAATTTTTCATAATAGTGTATTTGTGAAAGTTTAATTTTTTCAATTTAAAAATTGGTATAATCCACGAAGGGGGAATATGGATTATACCTTTAATTCGTCAGTTGTGTATTTAGAACCGTTCAGATTACGTATCATTAATTATTTATATTTGAGAGACTTAGTAATCAATGACTTTCCTTATTTCTTATTTCTTAAAGTATATTCTTATTTTTTGTATCAATTATTTTCTTTAGGTTTTTAATTTCTTTATTTAATTCTATGATGTGTAAATAGAGTTCTTCGATTTTTTCAAGATTCTGAACGGTAAGCGCAGAAATGTCATACGAGTATCCCATTTCGGTTTTTTCCAGTTCCTTTACAGAGGTTATTCCCGGTAAATGATGGTTTTCTTTTACATACTGTTCTACCTGTTCCAATGACTGAAACTGATATTTTTTATTTAAATCCGAATAATTATTAAAATATTTCTGGAATACATAATCAGGATAATTTGCTGAACTGGTTCTTATATTTCCATCAACTCGTAATGTTTCTCCTTTTGCTGAAGGCTGTGTAAATCCTATTCCTACCCAGCCGTTTTTTCTTACTGTGACAGCATTGGCTCTACTGCCTTCAGTACCGATTCCTACTTGAAATATTGTTCCGTCACCAGCCTGTGGGTTTCCTCCGTTTGCTACTACTGCATTATATTTTCCTACTACCATTTCGTTATTAAAAGTTGCAATTGTATTATCTCCCATCGCAACACTTCTTTCAGCTATTGCTCTTGTAGAAACACCAAAAGCGGTGGAGTTGTCACCCGCAGCAGTTGTAGAGTTTCCGAATGCTGTAGAATTTGTACCTGTTGCATTCGTTAAAACCCCAAATGCAGTGGAGTTATTTCCTGATGATTTAGACGAATTTCCAAAAGCCGTAGAGTTATCTCCAGAAGCCAGCGTATCAAACCCAAAAGCAATTGCTCTTGATGAGTTGGCTCTTGTTGAATTTCCAAAAGCCGTAGATCCTGCACCTGACGCGATTGTACCATAACCAAATGCAGTAGAATTAATTCCGGAAGCCGTTGAACCGTTTCCAAATGCTATAGAAGTATCCCCGGAAGCTAAAGTATCATATCCAAAAGAAATAGCACGAAAATCTGTAGCTCTGGAACTATACCCGAAAGCCGTAGAATTCTGTCCCAATGCCGTTGTAGAATTGCCAAATGCTGTTGCATAGTTCCCTAAAGCGGTAGTTCCTGTCCCGAATGCTGTTGAATTTGTTCCTGAAGCTTTTGTATTGTTTCCAAATGTTGTAGAATTCGTCCCGGCAGCTGTTGTCTGATAGCCGAATGATATGGCACGGGCTTCCAAGGCCTTTGTTTCATATCCAAAAGCCGTAGAATTTTGTCCCGATGCCGTTGTAGAATTACCGAAAGCGGTTGCATAATCGCCTGAAGCTGCGGTGGATGAGCCAAAGGCTGTGGCGCTCGTCCCCGAGGCTTTTGTCTGATAGCCATAAGCCACTGCACGGTTGGCTGTAGCTTTTGTATCATATCCAAAGGCAGTAGAGTTTTGCCCGGATGCCGTTGCAGAATTACCAAAAGCGGTTGCATAATCACTTGAAGCCGTTGTAGATGTGCCAAATGCCATTGAACTATTGCCTGAAGAAGATGTTCCGTTACCAAAAGCTGCCGAATTTCTTCCGCTTGCAGTAACTGCATTCCCTACACCTATTGAATTTATGCCAATTTCAGCTGTAGTATTTGCAATTCCTCCCCGAATTGTTCCGTTTACATGTAATGTTGATAATGGTTGTGCAGTGTTAATGCCGACTTTACCACTTTGAGCATAGATAATGCTAAAAGAAATAATCCCTAACGTGGTGATTGTTTTTCTCATTTGTTAAAATAATTTTTTTGTGTGTTTATGTTCAATTTTCAAGCTTAAAATTTTTTCACCGAAATTGATACGCAAAACTACTATTCGAAATAAAAAAACACACACCGCATTTGCACTGCATGTGGCAATTGTTTGATTTTCAATTAAATAAAATGAGGCGGAGTGTAGGTGCAGTGTATGAAAAAATAACTCTTAAAGTAGAGTTATTTTAAATTTTATTGATTTCTTACCCATTGATTAAAATCTATATCCGGAGATAATTCTAACTTTTTACGCAATCTGTATTTCTTGGATTCTACAGTACGGATTGACATATTTCCATATTGGGCAATTTCTTTATTGGAAAAATTCAGTTTCACGTATGCTATAAACTTCATATCATTGAGTGTAAGCTCAGGATATTTTGAAGTCATATTGTTGTAAAATTCTAAATAATATTCTCTAAATTTTACAATAAAAGTGGGATCTCCATTTATGGCGAGTTGAATAATTTCATCGACTGAAATATCCAGCCTTTTCTTCAATATATCTGTTTCCTGCTCTTTTTCGTGAATTGCCTTATTTTGAAGCTTTTGTTTTGTACGGTAAATATTGTAGATAATCAAAACAACTGCAATACTTGTCAAAATAATGGTTAAAATGATGTAGAAAGTTTTGATTTTGTTGTTTTTTTCTTTTTCAGCATGTTGGTTGAGCAATATTTCCATGGGAATATTCAAGGCATTCCGTTGATTTGCGATAAGACTGTCATTGAGGTTAGAATATTTTTGAAGATATTCATTTTCTTTCTGAATATCATTAAGTTTTTTATACGTTTCAGCTATGAGTTTATAGGTATCTCGATCCCTTCCTTTCAATCCGGCTTTTTTAGAAATCTTTAAAGAATTAAAGAAATTTTCCAGTGCTTTGTTATATTCTTTTTTTTCCAGATATAGTTCTCCATAACCTCGAAGCACATTTGATTTACCTTCTACAGAAGCTTTTTGGGCTAAAACTGCTGCTTTATCAAGATAATATTTTGCAGAATCAAATTCCTTGGAAGCCATATGTCTTTCTGCAATTTCTATAAAGAGCATAGGAATGGGTGATTTCATACACTTGCGTTCCATTACATTCGCGGAATCTTTCATACCCATTAATGCAAAGCTGGATCTTTTCCATTCATATATATAATACAATTGTTTATTTTTTATTTTATTATCATCAATTTCTTGGGCATATTGTAAGGCTTCATTAAAACTCATTATTCCTTTTTCATACATTCCCAATCCATAGTAATTTCTACCATACACAATATTTAAGCCTGTGAGCAATTCTTTGTCATTTACTTTCTTAAGTCTGGTATTCGCATATTCTAAGAGCTCAAAACTTTCTTTATTTTTCAGGAGGGCGCATAATGTAGAAGCTATGCTTATATATGCTTTTATTTCTCCTTTATCGTATTTTAATTTTTGTGATTCTTTAATAAGCTTTTTCTCCAATAGGATTTTTCTTTTAAGATCGCCAATATCCTGCAATCTTTTAGCTTCATGGTTTTGTAAACTATCAATTTTCCGGATAGTATATATTTGCGCTTTTGATAATGTGAAGGAAAATAAGAAAAATAAGTATATTTTTCTATAATGTTTGAAATATTTCATAAATATTTAATCATAATTTGTTTAATATGTGTTATTTACAAAAATATACAAAAAATTATGTAGAAATATTATATATATAAAATATTGAATATTGTTACAATAAATTAATAGTAAAATATTCATATTATTAATACATTAATATAAAATGTGCAGAGTTACTGTATATTTTTTGAAAATAACAGATTAAGAAAAGAAAGTCTTCCTAAGAATTAAGATTAAAAAGAAAAGTTGATTTATAGAATCTTACTGGAAAATATAGTAAATGGATTTATTAATTGTATGATTAATAAACTAAGTCTCTCACAAAACAAAAATAGTTGTGGACAAAGTTATAAATTTTTCGTTAAAAAATCTTTAAAAAAATGATTTAGTACAAATGTAAAAGTTACAAGAGAAGAAAATTTTTTTTCTTCTATAAATAAGTAATGATTGTTTTGTATTTTTAATAAAAAATGCAATAGGTACAGGAATATAATTTCTTAAAAACTATCAAAATTCTAAAGTATTTTTTTAATAAATTACTTTGTTGATATTGTATAATTTCACCATTTGATTAGTAAAAAATTTTGCCGTTTTCAATTTTTAATACCTTTTCATTTTCTAATTTTTTCACAGATCTGATTACTGTTTCTACCCGCAGACCGGTCAGATTAGCTATTTGCTGACGGGTAAGGGGAACCTGAAACGAATAGGGTTCATTATAAGAATTGTAATTCTTAAGATAATTCATTATTGTTTTAATCTTAAACAACGGATCTTGCGATGAGTTATTAAATAACATAATATACTTATAATATAATCTGTCTGATAAACATCTGAACATGTTTAATGATACCTCAGGATTTTGACTTAATAAGCTTAAAAAATCATTCTTTGGAAGTTTCAAAATATTACAATTAGTTTTAGCAACAGCATTCATTGGATAAGGTCTATTGTTAAAAAGTAATGACTCACCGAAACTTTGTCCGTCAGAAAGAATGTTTTGAGTAAATTCTTTTCCGTCCTCATGATAGTTGTTTAATTCTACAATACCACTAGCAATTTGAAAATAGAACTTAGGTATACTACCTTCGTGAAAAATGATTTGATTAGCTTCATATTTTTCATAGTTTGCACCATAAGCTAATAATAGATCTTCAGAAATTATCATAATATAGGTTTTATGGTTAAAAAATGAATATTAAGTAAATTGGTTCAATTTTAGATACACAAATTATACCAGACCTGCTTTTTTACATACCACATAATTACCACACAACTGGGATTTATATAATTTGATACCGGATTTTTTTACAAGACAATAAGTAAAAGTTGATGAAAACTTATGATTTTACTCATAAAAATCCATTTTATAGTTGTGTAAATTAGAGTATAAAAATGTTTTTTTTAATGGTAAACTTTTAAATATAATTTTGTATTAAATCAATATATTAATATTATGAAAAAGAATTTTTTTGACAGATTTGCAGATTGGGCCGTATGCTTTACCGGAAGTGCAGGAGCCTTTATAGGAGCCAGTTTATTGGTTGTAATTTGGGCAGCTACAGGGCCTATGTTCAAATTTTCTGAAGTTTGGCAGATGGTGATTAATACAGGGACAACTATTATTACTTTTCTTATGGTATTCCTTATCCAAAAAGCACAGAATAAAGATTCAAAAGCAATCCAGATTAAACTTAACGAACTTATAGCCACTCAGGCGAACGCAAGCAACAGGATTGTGGATATTGAGGATCTGACAGAAGATGAATTGGATGAATTACATAAGTTTTACGAAAAAATAGGTAAATTCCCCACGAAAAAAGTAGAATCGCGTGAAACAAACCCTACTATTGCTGAAAAACATACCCGAGATTATAAGTAATTATTTTGCTCATCCCAATTGTATTGAACAGGGTAAAAAAATTAAATAAAAAAAGCCACTTTCAAAAGTGGCTTTATATTATCCTAAAATTTCATTAAGGCTGTCCCATTCCTCCTGACGAACCATAAATCTGACCTGTTGCAAAACTGGCATCATTTGCAGCTAACTGTACAAAAATGGAGGCCAATTCCGCAGGTTGCCCCGGTCTTCCTAAAGGGGTATCAGCACCAAATTTTTCTATATTTTCCTGAGTTTGCCCGCCACTCACTTCGAGCGCTGTCCAGACAGGTCCCGGGGCTATACCGTTTACTCGTATTCCTTTAGGACCTAATTGTTTAGCCAGAGATTTTACGTAACTTGTCGTGGCTGCCTTTGTTTGTGCATAATCATATAAATTAGGTGAAGGATCATAAGCCTGAACCGAAGATAAGCCGATAATACAGGAGCCCGGTTTTAAATGAGGCAGAGCAGCTTTTGTAAGCCAAAATGGAGCATAAATATTGGTTTTCATTGTTCTTTCAAATTCTTCAGTGCTGATGTCTAGAATGGATTCGTGAGTTTTCTGATGTCCCGCATTATTAACCAGGATATCCAATCCTCCTAATTGCTGGACTGCCTGTGAGATAAGTTTATTACAAAATGATTCCTCACGCAGATCTCCAGGTATAGCTATAGCTTTTCTGCCGGCACTTTTGATTAATTCGATAACTTCTATTGCGTCTGATTCCTCCTCGGGAAGATAATTAATGGCAACATCTGCCCCTTCCCGGGCGTAGGCAATGGCCGCAGCTCGTCCCATTCCTGAATCTCCGCCCGTGATTAAAGCTTTTCTTCCTGTTAATCTTCCTGATCCTACATAAGTTTTTTCACCATGATCGGGAACAGGAACCATTTTACTGGCCAAACCCGGAAAAGGTTGTGACTGTCTTTTAAATGGAGGTGCCGGATACTTTGTTGTCGGGTCAGTAAGTGCCGAGCTTATGCTGTTTTTCTGATTTCGATGAGTTTGGGTAAATGCACTTGGTGCAACAGCTGCCACAGCAATAGTTGTCGCTATTTTTCCGATAGCGTTTCTTCGTGTGATTTCTTTTTCCATATTATTTTAAGATTTGGTGTGCGTTATTTAAAGGTGAAGATTATTTTGCTATTCTTTTTTATAATCTTCAATCTTTTTAAATTGATTATAAGAGTCTTTAAGGCTATGTAACTGTTCAGAAACAACCTTTGAGCTTTTTTCACAAAGATCTCCACTGGCAAGAGCCTTCTGATAAGCATCAATAGCTGCTTTTTCTCCAAAAACTACATTTCCCAAAGTAGATTCTTCAAGATTTCCCAGAGTAAAAGAATTTTTAATATCAATCCATGCTCTGTGCAAAGTTCCGGCCACGGAAGGCGAATCCTGCGGTGTTCCGTTTTTTTCAGTGATCAGATTGATCAATTCATTTTTCATGATTTTTGACTGAGAAATCATACGGTCATATTCATCTTTTACATCGGGATACATTTCCCACACCTTTCCTTCAACTTTTTCAAACCCTTCGATTCTGTCATTGGTGATTTGCAGTAAATCATTTAATACGGCTACTGTCTGTTCGGTTTTCATAATAAAATTTTTGTGATTATTTGATTTTCTACAAGAATTGTGCCTCTAAAAAGCTTTATTATTACCAATTTGTAACTTATTTACTGCTTATATATACACGAAAAAAGGGTTATAAGAAAGTGAAGATTAAAAAAAACAAACAGACTAAAGGACTGTTTTGAGAATTGATAAGTTGATGAATAAAATTAAAAAAATAACACAAAGTATTGCTTTGTGATCCTGATCATAAACTATTTTTTTATAACCTGCTAACTTTGGAATACCAATTTACAAGTTCAACGCTCCTGTTGAGAAACAGAATATTTTCATAAATATTAAAAAAGAACATCAACTCATTAATTGTTATTTAATACTAGTCACAAGTAACGATTAATATATCACTTAACAATATTAATATAAAAAAAATTCAGTTATGAACACTAGAAATTCAAACAATCGAAGTTCAAGAAACAACTCCTCCAACAATGAATCAAGATCGACTCTTGAAGAAGTTTATCAGCTAGGATATGATCACGGTTATAATGACGCATCTCAGGATGAAGATTATGATGATGATTTCTCAGAATTTGAGGATTATTATGATGATGGTTATGACGATGACGATGATTACGGTGATGACTACGATGATGATTATGATGATGACTACGATGATGACGATGATGATGATAATGATAACAGAGGTCGAAGAAGTTCAGGCGGAAATCAGCAAAGAGACAGCAGAGGAAGATACACATCGGGAAGCGGAAGAAGTTCTCGGGGAAGTTCAGGTAATTCCAATAATTCAGGAAGAAGATCAAGCTCATCTTCAAGCTCAGGACGTTCTTCCTCATCAGGAAGAGGCAGAAGCTCTTCTTCGGGAAATAGCTCGCGTTCGTCTGGTAATTCAGGAAGATCAGGTAATTCAGGAAGATCAAATTCTAATTCAAATTCAGGCTCAGGAAACGGGACTTCAAAAAGAGGTTTTGCATCTATGAGTAAGGCAGAACGTACAAGAATTGCACGTATGGGAGGTCAGGCTTCTCATGGAGGAGGCAGATCTTCAGGTTCTGGCAGATCAGGATTTGGAGGCAGACGTAATTCATAATTCATTTAATAGGTCACTTCTTTCGTAACATAAAAAGGAAGGGGGTGACCTTTTAATTAAACACCACACATCACACTATGGCAACTAAGACAGAAAATAATAATACAACAGCTACAGACAAAAAAATTGCGGTAGGAAATGCTACTGTTAATGAGAACGAAATGAAAAATTCTTCTCTGCACAAATTTTTTGTTGATGCATTAAAAGACATTTATTATGCTGAGCACAAATTAGTAGATGCTCTGCAGACTATGCATGATGCTGCAACTACAGAAGAACTGAAAGACGCTTTTGAAGATCACCAGCTTCAGACCAAAAAGCATATTAGCCGTCTGGAAAAAGTTTTTAAACTAATTAATGAAACAGCGGAACAAAAAAAATGCGAGGCAATGGATGGGTTGATAAAAGAAGGCGAAGAAATAATAAAATCTACCGAAGAAGGTTCTATGACGCGTGATGCAGCCTTAATTATAGCAGCACAAAAAGTTGAGCATTACGAAATTGCAACCTATGGAGGTCTTGCCCAGCTTGCCATCACAATGGGGCATGACAAAGCTGCAGATCTATTAGAAAAAACATTACAGGAAGAGGAAGATACAGATTATAATCTTACAGAAATAGCAGAAACATCGATTAATTTTGATGCCGAGCAAGAAGATTAAGCCCCTTTAGTACATATAATTTCAAGCCATATAGGAATTTTCTATATGGCTTTCGGCTCATGTATTACATGATATAATTAAAGTAAACAGCATTAGAAATTTGGTCATATTATTGCATTATTTTTCATATCACCAAAATGACATGATATAAAAAGTAAAGAAAATCAGAATGCAAAGCTCAATTACTTAAGTTCATTAAAGAATCAAACAACATGAGAAATTGATAGCTAATCTGGCGTAATAGTCGGATTTATTTAGGAGGTGAGAAAAATTTATAAGGCAAGTAATGTCAACAATAAAAACATATATCATTTCTTACATAAAAAGCGACTGAGAATTTATAAATGCAGTTTCACAGCCTCACGTTTGGAAATTCGGAGAAGATAGAAACAGTTAGGCACAATTAGCCAACTTTAAAATATTACACACCACATAAAATATTAAAATTATGAAAGCTGCAGTTTTTCACGCTCCAGGTAAAATTACCTGTGATACGATGGATGATCCTATTATCCAGAACGAAAATGATATTATCTTAAGAGTTACTTCAACAGCCATTTGCGGAAGTGATCTACACATGTATTCGGGAGGAATGCCACAATTAAAGCCAATGGTAATGGGGCATGAATTCATGGGAATTGTTGAAGAAGTAGGAAAAAATATTACTCATTTAAGAAGCGGAGACAGGGTAGTCGTTCCTTTTCCGATAGCTTGCGGAGGCTGCTATTTTTGTCAGCATGATCTTCCAGGAGCTTGTGAAAACAGTAATCCTGAACATTACGGTCCCGAAGGAGGTATTCTCACCGAAAAAGGAGGCGGAATGTTTGGATATACCGACCTTTATGGAGGATACAACGGAGGTCAGGCACAATATGTGAGAGTGCCTTATGCTAATTTTGGTCCGCGAAAAGTTCCTGAAAATCTTACTGATGAACAGGTTTTGTTTCTGACAGATATTTTCCCAACAGGTTATACAGGCGTTATGTGGGGAGAATTAAAAGGTGGGGAAACTGTTGCAATTTTCGGAGCGGGACCTGTTGGTTCTATGGCAGCTAAAAGTGCAATTCTTCACAATGCTAAAAAAGTAATCGTTATTGATACTTTACCTTACAGGTTAGAACAAATTAAGAAACTTACAGGTTGCGATATTATCCAGTGGGAAAATGCTGATCAAACCGTGCAGCAAATCCGGGATCTAACGGATGGGCGGGGTGCAGATCTCTGCATTGATGCCGTAGGTTTTGAGCCTGAACGCAGTTTTTTAGACAAGGCAAAAGCATTGATTAATTTTGAAAAAGGTTCGATTAAAGTTCTGGAAGCTTGTTTAAGCGGGGTGAGACGTGGCGGGATTGTCTCTGTTCTAGGGGTGTATCCCGTACATTATGATAATTTTAAACTCGGACAAATTTTTGATAAAGGAATTACACTAAAAGCCGGACAATCTCCTGTACATGCAATCATCGACAAACTTTTAAAATATATTGAAAATGGTCAGGTAAAGCTGGATGATATTATTACCCATCGGCTTTCTTTGGATGAAGTAGCAAAAGGTTATGAGATTTTTCATAAAAAAGAAGACGGATGCGTAAAAGTAGTCTTAGATCCTTGGAAGTAGAGAATATTGCAAAACTATATTTAAAAATAATCATTAAATAAAATAGCAAATGCCATGAAATTTCAGCAAAATTTACTTGAATACATTAGTAATTCGTTGATTACTGCCAATGAAAGCGTTTCAATTGCGGAAAGTGTTACATCAGGATTGATACAGCTTTCCTTTTCTCAAATGCCCAACGCAAGCTTATTTTACAAAGGTGGTATGACGACTTATACTCTCCCCGAAAAAGTAAAGTTTTTAAATGTCAATCGAATTGAAGCTAAAGAAAACGATTGTGTTACTCAGAATATTGCCGATACCATGGCGCTGAATATAGCAAAATCATTTGAAACAGATTGGGGAATCGCAATTACAGGATATGCAACGCCTGTCAGAAATTCAGGATTTAAAATTTTTGCTTTCTTTTCCTTTAGTTATAAAGGTGAAACTGTGCTTTCAAAATGTATTGAGCTTCATCCTAAAACACAGGCTTTGGATGCCCAATTATTTTATACTGAATTTATTTTAGGGTGTTTTAAAAGCGAGCTTAATCAACTTATGATTTCAAGTTAAATTTCATGGAGCTCATACTTCTATTAAGGAGTCTGTCATTAAATCTGATATGAATTTGATGAAGCAGAATGACAAAAACGCAAAAAATATTGGTAAGATTGGTCTTACAATTTATTAATTTAAACTGATTATGACATGAACAGAGACGGAGCGCGAAAAAGTATTTGGCAGGAAGAAATCAAAAGATTTTCTTCTGATGCAGATTTTAGTCAATGGTTTGATGTAGCAATTGTTGGTGGGGGAATCACCGGTATTTCAACTGCTGTCAGATTGCAGCTTTCCGGTAAAAAATGTATTCTCCTGGAAGCTGCAAATATCGGTTTTGGGACTACAGGGGGAACCACTGCTCATCTGAATAATTTCTTTGATACAACGTATGCTCGGGCCATAAAAGATTTTGGCTTACAGAATGCAAAGCTTCTCAAATATGTAGGAATTGAGGCCAAAAATATGATTAAAAATAATATCAGGGAATTTAATATCGACTGCGATTTTGAAAATAAAACGGCTTACCTTTTTGCTCTCGATGAAAAGCAGGAAAAGCAATTAGATGATATTGTGGAAGGGGCTTCACAAGTTGGGCATCAGATGATTTTTACCAATGATATCCCTTTTCCTATTCCTTTTAAGAAAGCCGTTGCCATTCCTGATCAGGGGCAATTTCATCCGATAAAATATATTCAGGGGCTTGCCGAAGCTTTTATTAACGGAGGGGGCGTTATTGTAGAAGACTGCCTTTGTGAAAGCCATGACGAGCAAGCAGATTCCGTAATTTTAAATACATCGAAGGGAATTGTTAAGGCAGGAAAAGTTATCTATGCAACCCATACCCCTCCGGGAGTAAATGTTCTTAATTTTACGGTTGCTCCTTACCGAAGCTATGCTATTGCTTTTAGTTTGAATGGAAATAACTATCCTGAAGATTTAGGCTATGATCTTACCGATCCTTATCACTATTACAGGATCCAGAATATCAATGGTGAAGATTTATTAATTGCAGGAGGGGAAGATCACAAAACAGGTCACGCGGATGATACGGGTGAATGTTTTTCTAAACTGGAAAATTATGTCCGGAAATATTTTGATGTAGATTTGGCAGTGTACAGTTGGTCAAGTCAATATTATGAACCTGTTGACGGAATGCCCTACATTGGAAAATTACCGGGAAGCAATGGTCATATTTATGTTTCTACTGGTTTCAGGGGAAACGGAATGATTTTCGGAACGATTACATCTCAGATTTTAAGTGATTTGATTATTAACGGAGCAAATAAATATGAAAATCTTTTTAACCCTGCCAGAATAAAACCAATTGCCGGATTTTCAAATTTTATAAAAGAGGGTATAAGTGTTGCAATGGATTTTATAAAAGACAAAGTTTTTGTTGAAAAAATAGATTCCCTCACCGAGCTTAAAGATGGAGAAGCTAAGGTCATACAATATGAGGGCGAATCTTATGCAGTTTATAAAGAAACCAACGGGAAATTGCACATCTTAGAAAGTACCTGTCCGCATGCAAAATGTGAAGTGCGTTGGAATAGCGCTGAAATAAGTTGGGACTGCCCTTGTCACGGCTCACGTTTTAGTGTTAACGGCAAAATGCTGACAGCACCTGCTGTCAGTAATTTACAAAGAATAACTTCAAAAGAGGAAATATAAATTGATACCGATATGTCTAAAAAAAGCTTTATTTACAGAAACAGCTTGAGCATTGTGCTGATTATTTTAATGCTTTCATGCTGGGCAGGTCAGTTTTTTACAGGTTGGAAAACTGAAAATAAGGAATTGGCAGAAGAAGGACAGGCTTTGCTGAGCTTAGGTGAATATATTCACAGCGGACATTTTATTCAGGCTACTTTTGAAAATTGGGAAAGCGAATTTTTACAGATGATGTTGTATATTTTGCTCACCGTTTCCTTAAGGCAGAAAGGCTCAAGTGAATCAAAATCTTTAGAGGAGAAAGAGGATGTCGACCGAGAACCTGTTCCGCATGCAAATGCACCTTGGCCTGTAAAAAAAGGCGGTATTTGGCTTGCTTTATATAAGCATTCTTTATCTATTGCTTTTGCCATTTTATTTATCATCAGCTTTGCATTTCATTTTTATGGAAGCCTCAAAGATTTTAACACAGAACAAATTTCCAAACATGAGCTGCCTGTACCTGCAATAAAGTATATAGGTGAATCAAGATTTTGGTTTGAATCTTTACAAAACTGGCAGAGTGAGTTTTTGGCAGTTTTTTCCCTTGTGATCCTTTCAATCTGGCTCCGTGAGAAGGGGTCTCCTGAATCTAAACCTGTGGATACACCTCATGACGAAAACTAAAATTTAATTATTTTATTTATACAGTCAAACCGGTTCCTGATATTCAAAATAAAATATCTTATTATAAAAGGCTGCTATTGTTGAAGCAGCCTTTTTTATTTAAAATAAATTTTTACTTTGAAATATAATGCAATCTGTATCGTTGTTTAAGATGCGAGAATAAAGATGTTGTGACTTGCATTTAATTTTTAATACCTTTTATCCAATCCTGGAATTTTCCTATCTGTTCCATGAAAAAAGATTCATGCTCTTCTTTTTCTTCAGAGTGATTAACAAGAATATGTTCAAAATAAGTTCCTTTTAAAATTTTTCTTAAAATACCTTCCCCTAAGAATGGCTTATAATCATTTAAAGCTTGTGTAGCTTTCAGTAAATGGCGGATATCATATTGCAGAGGATTGATATCGGGAACTTGTTTATTTAGGTTTAATAATTCATATACTGCTATTCTTGCCGTTCTCACAGAGCTTTCCATGGTAAAAACGACATCATTGTTGGTTTCTACAAATTGCCCTATCAGCCCTAAATTTTTACACCCCTCCGGAACTACTCTCGGGCGGTCTCCTTTCCCTCTTGGCATAAACATAGATGTTATATATGGCATGAAAGAAGTACGGATAATGGTATTTTCTATTACATTATCCACTTGGTCAATAATTCCCAAATGATAGCAAAGTTCAGTTAGAATCTCATTTCCGGTACATTCAGACATTGTCTTTTTGATATAATTTCCTTCTTTATCCATTAATAAGGAGTATACCCAGATTACCAGAATATCATCTGGCTGAGTAGGGAAGTGAGGTTGTCTGTTACAGGTAAAACTCATCAGCCAGTTCGAGTCAGTAATCGTAATAATGCCTCCTGTTGCAGTTTTTCCTGAATAAGGATCATTAACGCATAATTCTTTTAATTTGTCAACAAAAGCAGAAGGCCTACAGGTTAATGTAGCAGACTCCCAAGAAGACTTTTCTATATTGCTGCAGAATTTTTCAGGTTTTCCAAATACTTCAGATTTGGCTGCAAGGTTTTTCCATAATTTCCATCCGTCACTTTGTCCGTTGCTGCTGTTGTCTACGGTAACCACCGGAACTGTGTTGTTGTCACCATAGAAAGTGCTTTCTGTCATAGAGCTTGTGGTAATGATAACGTAGTCTTCTTTTCCTACAGGAATTTTTACTTCTTTACCATCCTGATCTGTAATGATATTTTCAACAACCTTCCCTTCTGTGTTAACGTGTAGATCCAAATCTGTTACCAAGGTGTTAAACTGGATTTTTACTCCCTTTTCGACCAGAAAGTTTTTCAATGGGGTTACAAATGTATCAAACTGGTTATATTTCGGAAAAACGAGACATGAAAAATCTTTCATTCCGTCGATTGCATGAAGGAACCTGTGCATGTATAATTTTAACTCCAATAAACTGTGCCAGTTCTCAAAGGCAAACATTGAACGCCAGAAAAACCAGAAATTACTGCTCAAAAATGATTCACTGAAATAATCTTCAATGGTTAAATCATCAAGTTCTTCTTTTTTCTTTAGTAAAAGTTTGACTATCGCCAGCTGATCTTTTTTCTCTAATCCGAATTTGCTGAAGTCCTGTATCTGGCCCTGATTATGTATAAGCCTTGCTTTGGAATAATTAGGATCGTTATCGTTGATAAGGCGATATTCATCTAATACAGTGTATGGAGCAGGGAGTTCCAGAGCCGGTATATCCTGGAATATATCCCAGAGGTTTTCATAAGTCATATCCATTTCTCGCCCTCCACGGATGATGTATCCGTCTTTTGCATTTCCCGCTCCATCCAAAGAACCTCCTTCTACGTGAAGCTGATCGAGAAAGATAATATTTTCCCCGGGTACATGGCCATCACGGATAAAGTAATAGGCAGCTGCCATTCCGGCAATCCCGCTTCCTACAATATATATTTTGGAGTCTTTGTAAGATTTAAAAGGAATTCCTTTATTACGTTGATAGTTTCCGATTTGATCTGAAAAAGGCATTGTCTTTTCAGGGGTGTTAATCTGAACTTCTTTACTTGAATCGGGCTCATGGTTTACCTTTCCGAACTCATGAGACGCATTTAATACTTTGTCGAATTTTGATGTGATTTTCTCCATTGTTAGAAATTTAATTAATAACAGTTTAAATTTAAACAATAATTCTCTAAGATTTGATATTTGGAGAAAATATCATGTTAAGTGATGTAGGAATTTATTTTTTATTTTAAATAGCAGTAATAAATGCAATGAGCCCGAATATAATTCCGGGAGAATTAGCAATGGCAACAGGCCAGTCACGTTTTGGTTTTTTAAGGAGACCATAGGTAACCCAAAGCGTACAGTTAATAGCTGCAACCAAAGGTTGTAACCAATCACCTTTTAGACCTTTAAGATTATTGCTTATCTGGGGAATATATGAAACATACATCGCCATTGCAGTAACAGTGGCTACCCAGCCTAAAATTGTAAAAAACGTATTATTCATAATTATTTCTAAATTTTATACAATATACCGAAATTTTGAGAAGTCTAATTTCTTAAAGGCCATCGACGAAGTAGCCATTATGATCTATGATGATGGAGCTGAAGCAACAGGAAAACCCTTGGATAAAATTGTATCTTTCTTAACGAGAATTTATTTTAAAAATTCTTCGACCAGAAGCTTTACCTGGAGCGGTCTTTGTTTTTTATCTACATCCAGCCGGTTATAAAAACCTGTTTTCACGATAACCATCTTTTTTTCAGGAATTATAATGATAAACTGACCTAAAAAACCATAGAAGAACCGATATTTAATTTCGTTTTCATCATTGGCCCATAGGGTAAAACAAAAGGCGTCATTTGCTTTTGTTGGGGTAAGAAGTTTTTTACAGTAGTCTTTACTGATGAGCTGTTTGCCGTTCCAGTTGCCTTTCTGCATGATAAGCTGCCCTATTTTTGCAAAATCCCTGGGTGTTGCATGAATACAGCAGAAAGCTTTTTCCATCCCCTTTTTATCAATGCTCCATTTGGCGGGAAATTCCATTCCCATCGGATTCCAAAGTTTTTCTGAAAGATAAACTGCCAGCTTTTTACCTGTTGCTTTTCTCAGGGCAAGACCTAAAAGCTGTGCTGCTATGCTTTGGTATTTGTATTTTTCTCCCGGCATTTCCTTTATTTTTATATCAAAAGCCTGTTTTGAAAGATCATCAATAAAATACTGTTTTGAGTTTTCAGCGAAAGGATGATGATACTCTTCTTTCCAGTCCATGCCTGCCTGCATGGTCATCAAATGGCGAAAAGTAAGAAATTTCCCATACCGGCTGTTTTTATAACAAGGAAATACAGAAGATATAAGCTGATCTTCAGACTGCAGGTAGCCATCGTCAATGGCACATCCCACTAAAATGGCAAGGATACCTTTAGCCATGGAAAAGGAATTCATAAGGGAAGCAGCGTGGTGATCTTTCCAATACTGTTCATGTACCAGTTTATTGTCATGTATGACAATAAGCGATGAAGCCCTTGTCTTTTCCAAATCTTTTGCCAGGCGTTCCGAAATGGCTGTTCTATTGTAACAAGTGTCTTTCTCCCATGACTTAGGATGCAGGGTAGGAACTGTGTGAGACGGGAACCTTTCTTCATCATCACTGGAAGGGGTAATAGGCCCTTTTTTCAGATTAATCGCCACAGCTTTAAAAATATATCCGTACCCTGAAAAATAGATAAGGGCAGCTATTGCTGAAGTTCCGGCTATAAAAACAGACAATACTTTTTTCATAATTTATTATTAGTACCTTTCATATATGCAAACTTAAATGTGTTTATCATAGATGATGATAAAAATAGTTATCCTTAGACAACTTTTTTTAATCATTCAAAGGGTATGCCGACAATTTGATTCTTGCGTGTCCGGCTGGATTACGTATGAAAAAAGAAAGATCTGTCATTAAATTCATTTTAGAGGCAGAACAATCATTTTCTAAATTTGTGAACTGTGTATCAAAATATTAGTTAAGCTCATAATTAGAAATGACTAATCTCAAAATGAAATGAACATACTCCTGCTCAACTTCTTCTCTGTTGATGAGTCTGTTTTTATAGTCATAAGAATTGAGTACCTGGATTAATTTTTGGTAGGATTCAAACTCATCACCTTTAATTTTGACCCTTACATTTCCGCTCTTTGTTGCAATAATATCATTATCCAGCGTCCTGATTTTAAATAAAACATGACACAGTGTCGGATTAAAATTCATGCGTCCCGTATATCTTTCTACGATATTAACCTTGAACGAATCAAATACGATGGTGTTAAAAACGACGTTGGAACCAGGCTCCTGCGTATTGAGCTCAAGTGTATAATTCATGAATGTAAAATTTTTACAAATTTATGCAGAAGCTTAAAACATTCAAAATAAAAAAACACTAAGTATCAATAAGTTTTTTTGTATGGTGAAAATATACATACGGAAACGGCAGTACGGTTAATCATGATGCCTGAATTTTCTTTTTAAGTGATAATACCTGAAAAGAATCCGGTCGTACCACAGTGCGAATAGTAGCAGAACTGCCGGAAGCAAAAGGGTTTTCAGCTCAAAGTGCTGAAAGGTAAAACCACCGATAATACCACCTAAAAAGAAGCAGCTGATGATCATAAGCTTTAAAAATATGCTCTTGTACAATCTTGTTTTTTCTCCTTTTTCCTTATAAAAGAAGAGTTGTGAAAGTTCTATGCCCAAATCTGTGAACAGCCCGGTGAGATGGGTGGTTCTTACAACGGATTGAGATACTTTTGTTACCAGAGCATTCTGCAGTCCCATAGCGAATAGAAGTATAAAAGAAATAATTATTGAAAATGAAGAATTGCTTTCAGGAAAAAAAACGGGAGCAAAACCTATGGTAATCATAATAATTGTTTCGATGGATATAGGAATGATATAGGAAGTATGTGAACTGTATTTGGATGCCCATTCTATAATGAGCCCTGAAATAAAGGCCCCCATTAAAAAGAAAAGAATATAAAGTAAGTAAATAAAGGCCATCCTGTAATTCTTTAAGAACAGCTGTTCTGAAAAAAAAGCAAAATGCCCCGTAACATTAGTGGTTAATGTATTTACAGCAAGTACTCCTGTAATATTTACCAATCCTGCTACACAGGATAAAATAGAAGCTAACTTTAGATTATGGGAATAAGTACGTCCTTTTCCTTTATGCCTGAACATTAGTAAATTATTTTAATACATTTATACATATAAAAGATCTCAAAGACGGCTAAAATATAAAGAAATAAACAACTAAATTTATGTATACATATCTGCAATTACGAAAAGTTTAATGCAGGTTAGCAATACGGGTCAGCTGTTTAAAATCTATCAACTGTATTTTACGTCCATCCATTAAAATAAGACTCTCCTGCCTGAAATCATGAAGTATTCGTGCTAATGTTTCGTTAGCGGTTCCCACCATGTTAGCTAGGTCATTCCTGGAAAGGGCAATATATACATTTTGTTCATTGGTATTTGATTTATACTTTTTGTGCAGAATCAGCAAACTGAGCGCTACCCGCTCCCTTACCGTACGTTGGGAGAGAACGGTCATCAGGTTGGCCATCACACTAAACTCATGGCTCAGGCTTTTTAAAAGCAACCTGGAAAATACAACCGACTGATCAAGAATCTTTAAAAAATCTTCTTTTGATATAAAAGCAATGACGGAATTTTCAATAGCCTGTGTAGTGTCCCCGTATGATTCGTTACTTAAAATGGCTGAATATCCAAAAAACTCTCCGGTATTATAAATATAAATGATTTGTTCCCTGCCATCGTTATCTACTTTGTATTTTTTTACTTTGCCCGTTTTTAAGTAAAAAATACCGGTAGGTATTGTTCCATCCGTAAAAATAGCTTCGTTTTTACGGTAATTCTTATTCTGCATCGCTGCTTTGAGCATTTCCTTATCATATTGGGGAAGCTCGTCAAAGAGATACTGGTTATTGAAAAGAAATTTTGAAATCATAGCTTGCTGCAAAATTAAGCTATTTTAAACTAAGTGAAACTTGACTTAAATCAAATTTTAGAAAGAGATAGATCATTATAATTTCTTAATAAACAGTCTACTTTTGTTGAAATAATAATACCGACTTTGAAATGGAGTACATTGAACACTTAAAAAATATAGGTATCCTACCTGCTAAAGAAGTTTTTTGGAATTTATCAGAACCTCAGTTAGTATCCCAGACTCTAAGAAATAGGGAAGGTATTATAATCCAATCAGGGGCATTGGCGTGTGATACAGGTGAGTTCACGGGGCGTTCTCCTAAAGACAAATATGTTGTTAAGGATGAGAAAACCGCAGATTCGATCTGGTGGGGAGAGGTTAATCATCCTTTTCTTCCTGAAGATTTCGACAGATTATATGAACGTGTTACCAGCCATCTCTCAGATAATGATATCTATGTTAAGGATGTTTATGCCTGTGCAAAACCAGAATACCGTCTGAATATCAGGGTTATTACAGAAAATCCGTGGCAGAGCTTATTTGCTAATAACCTTTTCTTAAGACCTGATAAAAAGGAACTGGAAGCATTTCAACATGAATGGCTGATCTTGGCAGCTCCAAATTTTAACGCTGTTCCGGAGATAGACAAAACCCGTCAGCATAATTTTACGATTATCAACTTTACAAAAAAGGTGATTCTCATAGGAGGAAGTGCTTATACCGGTGAAATCAAAAAAGGAATTTTCACCGTATTGAATTATATTTTGCCTCATGAGAAAAATGTACTTTCGATGCATTGTTCTGCAAATATTGGAAAACAAGGAGATACCTCTGTATTTTTTGGCCTTTCAGGAACAGGGAAAACTACACTTTCAGCAGATCCATCCAGAAAACTGATCGGAGATGATGAACATGGATGGGATGATGATAATGTTTTTAATTTTGAAGGCGGATGCTATGCTAAATGTGTGAATCTGAGTGAAGAGAAAGAACCTCAGATTTTTTCGGCTATCCGTTTCGGTACCCTGCTAGAGAATGTACGCTTTTTTGAAGGGACAGATATTGTTGATTATGATAATATTTCAGTAACGGAAAATACAAGGGCTGCATATCCTATTGATTTTATTGATAATGCAGTACATCCGTCGATCGGTGGGGTACCCGATAATATTTTCTTTCTGACCTGTGATGCATTCGGGATACTTCCTCCCATTTCAAAATTAACGGTAGGTCAGGCGATGTATCACTTCATTTCAGGATATACCGCGAAGGTAGCAGGAACAGAAGCCGGAATTACTAAGCCACAGACTACATTTTCAGCATGCTTCGGGAAACCTTTTCTACCTCTTCACCCCACCAGATATGCCGAGTTACTTGGGAAAAAGCTGAGAGATAATAAAGTAAACGTGTGGCTTATTAATACGGGCTGGTCCGGAGGAGCTTATGGAACAGGTGAGCGGATAAAACTTGCTTATACCAGAGCAATGATTGCTGCAGTATTGGAAGGCAAATTGGTGAATGTGGATTTTATAAGTGATACCATTTTTGGGCTTCAGATGCCTTTACAATGTGATGGAGTGCCATCAGAAATTTTAAATCCCAAAAATACCTGGGCAGACAAGTCTCAATATGACGAAACAGCCTTAGGACTTGCAGCCCGGTTTATAGAAAATTTTAAAGATTTTGAATCTTTCGCCAATGAAGAGATTATAAACGGAGGTCCTATTCTGCAAAATAAACTAAATAAACAACAATAAAATGAAAATTCCTGAAAACCTCTTATATACAGTAGAACACGAATGGATAAGATTAGAAAATGATACGGCATATATTGGAATTACCGATTTTGCCCAGCATGAATTAGGTGATATTGTGTATGTTGAAATCGAGACTCTTGGAGAGAATTTAAAACAGCATGAAGTATTTGGAACTGTTGAAGCAGTAAAGACAGTATCGGATCTTTTCTTACCTATCGCCGGAGAAATACTGGAGATCAATCCCAAGCTGGAAGCAAATCCTGAACTTGTCAACAACGATCCCTACGGAGATGGCTGGATGACCAAAATTAAAATCGAAAATATTTTAGATACGGAAGGGTTGTTGGGATGTGAGGCATATACCTCATTAATTGGCTTATAGTGCAATATGAAAACTGTAAAAATAAAGAAAACGGCATTCAATGCAATACATCATATCCTGGGGGGAAAAATGGTAGACTTTGCAGGATATGAAATGCCTGTTCAGTATAAAGGTGTAAACCACGAACATGAAATCGTAAAAAATGGAGTGGGGGTATTCGATGTCTCTCATATGGGAGAGATTTCAATACAGGGGAAAGGCGCTTTGGCGTTAATTCAGAAAATTACTTCCAATGATGCATCAAAACTTATTTCCGGAAAAGTACAATACACTTGTATGCCTAATGATACAGGCGGAATAGTAGATGATCTCCTGGTGTATATGATTGGCCAGGAAGATTATCTGTTGGTAGTTAATGCGTCCAACATACAAAAAGACCTGAACTGGATTCTTGCAAACAATTCTTTTGGGGCGGAAATAACCAATATTTCAGACTCTATTTCCTTATTGGCGGTTCAAGGGCCTAAAGCTGTACAAGTCCTGCAGAAGCTGACCGATATCAACTTAAAAGATTTGGAATACTATACTTTCACAATTGGCGAATTTGCCCACATTCCTAATGTTTTGCTGTCTGCTACGGGATATACCGGGGCAGGAGGCTTTGAAATATATATAGAAAACAGATATGCAGCCCACTTGTGGGAAGCTGTTTTTGAGGCAGGAAAAGAAGAAAATATAGAACCTGTCGGATTAGCGGCAAGAGATACGTTGCGTTTAGAGATGGGATTTTGCCTATATGGAAATGATATTGATGATTTTACATCTCCATTAGAAGCCGGGTTGGGCTGGATCACAAAATTCACGAAAGATTTTGTACATAGCGGCTTTTTAAAAATTCAGAAAGAAAAAGGCGTTACCAAAAAACTGGTAGGTTTTGAAATGGAAGATAAAGGTATTCCGCGTCACGGTTATGAAATTTGGAATACAAATCAGGAAGTCATAGGAGTTGTTACTTCCGGAACGATGTCTCCTACATTAAAAAAAGCTATAGGCATGGGATATGTTTCTATAGACTATTCCGATATAGGGAATGAAGTTTTTATCAATATCAGAAATAAACCGGCCAAAGCGGTTATTGTAAAAACACCGTTTATAAAAAAATAGATCTAATCCGCATGTTTATCCCTAAAAACCTTTACTATACTAAAAACCATTTATGGTTGAGAAAAATCGGTTTGTATGATTTTTGTATAGGTATCACTGATTTCGCTCAGAAAGAAATAGGTGAGATAGATCTTATTGAGTTTAATGTAGAAGGAAACATCATAAAAGAAGCTGTTTCATGGGGGTCGGTCTATGGAATTAACGAAACTTTTCCCCTTATTTCGCCTTGTGAATGTGAAATTATAGCTGTAAATACTATTTTGAACAAAAAACCTTCACATATTAATACAGACCCATATAGCTATTGGTTTTTGAGCATTTCAGCAGATATTTGCACCAGCAAATTTTTAACTAACGAAGAATATATTCAACTTATCAAATGATTTTTAATGATCTTAAATTAAATATTGATGTTAAAGACAGTACCTTTAATGAACTTTATCCTAATCATATAAAAGAATTGGCCAGCCGCCACTGGACGCCAATTGCTGTTGCCAAGATGGCAGCTGAGTATCTTGCCGAAGAGCCTAACAGTAAAATACTGGATATTGGAGCAGGTGCCGGAAAGTTTTGTCTGGTGGGAGCGGCTTCTACAAAGGGAATGTTTTTCGGTGTTGAGCAAAGGGCTTCTCTCACCAAAATATCAAAAAAAATAGCGGACAGGCATAAAATTACCAATGTAGAATTTATACATTCCAATATCAACGAAATTTCTTTCTCCGATTATGATGCATTCTACTTTTTTAATTCTTTTTATGAAAATATAGATACTTCATGTCTCATCGACGATACAGTACTGCCAGACAGGGATTTATATTATGCTTATTCAGATTATGTAAAAGAACAGCTTGATAAAACTCCTATAGGTACACGTTTGGCAACCTACTGGAGTAAATGGGATGAAATTCCGAGCAGTTTTGATCTGACGGGTACTGCCTGCAACGGATTATTAAACTTTTGGAGGAAAATGTCGTGAACCTGTGGGATAAACCGGAAAACTAAAAATAAACATTCAATACCCAAACAGATATATGAATATTTTAGATAAAATAAAAACCCGTCTCGGTCCGTTAGGCGATCATGCCCATTATGCTCATGGGTACTATGCTTATCCAAGGCTTGAGGGAGATATTAGCAATATGATGCTTTTTAATGAAAAAAAGAAATTGGTTTGGAGCCTGAATAATTATTTAGGGTTAGCCAATCATCCTGAAGTTAGAAAAGCGGATGCTGAAGGAGCCAGGCAATATGGTCTTGCTTATCCGATGGGAGCACGAATGATGAGTGGAAATACTAAATTGCATGAAGAGTTTGAAGAAAAAATTGCTGATTATGTTCAAAAGGAAGATGCTTTTTTATTAAATTACGGTTATCAGGGAATGGTATCAATAATTGATAGCCTGGTTGACCGGAAAGATGTAATAGTATATGACGCAGAATCACATGCATGTATTATTGACGGAATGCGTTTGCATCTTGGGAAACGGTTTGTTTTTAAGCACAATGATATAAAGGATTGTGAAAAACAATTGGAACGTGCGAAAAAAATAGTACAAGAAACAAAAGGCGCCATATTGGTAATAACAGAAGGTGTTTTTGGCATGCGTGGGGATCAGGGGAAACTAAAAGAAATTGTAGCGCTTAAAGATAAATTTGATTTTTCCCTCTTGGTAGATGATGCTCATGGAATTGGCTGTCTGGGAAAAACGGGAGCAGGGACTGGGGAAGAACAGGGGATCCAGGATGGTATTGATTTTTATTTTGGAACATTTGCTAAATCATTTGCAGGTATTGGTGCTTTTGTTGCCAGTACCAAAGAGGCTATATTATTTTTAAAATATAATATGCGGTCACAGATATTTGCTAAAGCACTGCCCATGCCAATGGTTTTTGGTGCTTTAAAACGATTGGAATTAATTCGTACAAAGCCGGAGCTTAGAGAAAAATTATGGACAATAACACATAATCTGCAAAATGGTCTGACCGATGCAGGTTTCGATATTGGCAATACCAATTCTCCGGTAACGCCCGTTTATCTCAATGGTACTATCGGAGAAGCTACAGCTTTGGTGCACGACTTACGGGAAAATCATCAGATCTTCTGCTCTATGGTAGTTTATCCTGTCGTGCCAAAAGGAATGATTATTTTACGATTAATCCCCACGGCGGTACATACCTTAGAAGATGTTGAAAGAACAATAAGTGTATTTAAAAAGATTAGGACAAATCTGAATTTAGGTTATTATAACCAGCCGGGAGAGACGAATTAACCTGGCAATGAAAATATAGCAGAACATTTATATTATTCAATAATACGATACATAGGTCTGAATATTATGTATATTTTTTTTTAGTATTACTACATTTTTGTAGTAATACTTTTTTTACTGTAAAATTTTTACAGACATCCAAATTCAGCTGTTTTTATCCAATCTTCCATACGTATCTGTATGTGCTGATTTTTAGATATTTACTTTAATGAAGACTTTCCTGGTGGGGTTTTACAATATTAATTAAATGAAAATTAATGCATGATATAGAAAATATTAATAATAATTATTTATCTTTGCGGAATAATAAAAGCCACCAAATGTTGAATTAAAAATAATGATATTTTTAAGGTTTATTGTAGTATGGGGAATGTTTTTAAAGTCAAAGAATTTAGGTATATACCTAGATGGTTAGTTTTTTTTATCGATATTTCAATCATTTCTTTTTCTATCTTAATTTCATATCTGTTCTTGAAAAGTCTGGAGGTAAAAATTAATTTTGTTGAATATCGGGATGAAGAAATATTTGCAATCATTGCTGTTAATATTTTATTTATGTTTCTGTTTAAAACATATGCAGGAATTATAAGATACTCCACTTTTTTTGATTTTTTTAAAATTGTGTGGTCGTCAGGGGGTACTTTTATAGTATTGCTGGTGCTGAATTTTATTTTAGAATTGATATTGGGTAAAACAGTGTATTTATACCCGATTCTTTTTTTATATTTTTTTATTTCTATTTTTCTGATGTTCTTTTTCAGAATGATGACCAAACAACTTTTTAGCTTGCTTATGGATCCCAAGGATGTCTTATCCAAAGTAAGAATTGCTGTTGTAGGTATAGAAGAGGAATCCGTGTCATTGGCGAATGCTATCATACATAATCCTCGCCATCCTTATCAGTTAGCAGGATTTCTTAGCGCCAGATCGGATTCTAAAAAAGCAATGTTGCTCGGTCATAAAATTTATAATAAAAGGGAATTTCTTAACAGTAATAATTGGGCGAGCCAATTTGATGCGGTTTTAATCAAAGGCATGATGGGCAAGTCTGAAATGGAAGAATGGACCACTCTCGCATTAGACAAAGGATTGCAGGTATTAAAAGCACCTGCAATTAACGAATTGAAAGAAGGTATTATAGAAAACATCCGTCCGCTTCAAATTGAGGATTTACTTGACCGTGTACCAATTAAGATAGAAAATGAAGAGATAAGAAGCCGCCATTTTAATAAAAGTATTTTGGTAACCGGAGGAGCAGGATCTATTGGTAGCGAAATTGTAAGGCAGGTTGCTCAATTAGATTCATCACTTATTGTGGTTGTGGATCAGGCAGAATCTCCCTTGCATGAACTGAAGCTTGAGCTGTTGGAAAGATTTCCAAACCAGAATTTCAAATTTGTGTTGGCGGATATTTCAAACCACTATAGACTTGAAAGATTATTTGAAGATTACCGGTTTTCAATAGTTTATCATGCTGCGGCATATAAACATGTTCCTTTAATAGAAGACAATCCGCATGAAGCCATTTTTGTGAATATCGGGGGGACTAAAAATTTAGCTTTATTATCCAAACAATATAACGTTAATCGTTTTGTCATGGTATCTACGGATAAGGCTGTGAACCCAACCAATGTAATGGGGGCTTCTAAGAGGGCTGCTGAACTTTTTGTGCAGTCTTTGCAAAACTCTCCGGGTAATACTACAAAGTTTATTACGACACGCTTTGGAAATGTACTGGGTTCCAACGGTTCTGTGATACCGCATTTCAGAAAGCAAATTGAAAAGGGAGGCCCGGTTACGATTACCCATCCCGATATCATTCGCTATTTTATGACTATTCCCGAAGCCTGTGAACTGGTGCTGCAGGCAGGAACAATGGGAAATGGAGGTGAGATTTACGTCTTTGATATGGGTAAACCTGTTAAAATCCTGGATCTGGCAAAAAGAATGATAAAATTATCAGGATATATACCGGATGTTGATATCAAAATTGACTTTATAGGCTTAAGGCCTGGTGAAAAGCTATATGAGGAGCTTTTAACAGATAATTCTACTACTATTCCCACACATCATGAGAAAATAATGATATCAAAAGATCCATTGATGGAATTTGAAGATATAGAAGTCTTATGCAAACAAATTATGCGAGCGGCTATAAAAAAAGATAGTCTACAGGTCGTTAAAATTTTAAAGATAATCGTGCCGGAGTTTATAAGTAATAATTCGGAATTTGAAATTCTGGATAAAACACCTAAACATGAAGTATATCAATAATATAGCTTGAAATACGATCAAGGAATGTTAAAAATAAACAAATATTTTGACTGTTTTTTTTTCAATCGGAACGAAAATTGCTACAGAAAGAATTAATCTTAAAATAATAAAATTGCATTAAAACACGTTTCACATCTAAGTGAAAACTTTAATAATATAGAAAAATATTCGCAGTTTGCTCTTTTATCATAAATACTTTTAATAAAATTAGCAATAACTTTAAGTAGACTAAAAATAACATATGAAGAAAACTATTATTACATATTTAATACTCTTATCGGTTATTTTGTTATCGTGCAGACCGAAACAAAATATGGTATACATGTCAAAACATAATATGGAAGAGGAGGTTACTAAGGCAAAGTTTCAGGGCTTACATATTCAGGAAGGGGACGTTCTTCTGATTCTTGTTTCTGCACTGGATGAAATTGCGGTAAAACCTTTTAACCTTAACACAGCAAATAAAGTGGGAACCGATTCAAGTACCGGGATGAATCAATATGTACAGCCAAGTGAGTATGTAGTAAATGAAGAAGGATATATATACTTTCCGGTATTAGGGAATGTTTACAGTAAAGGAATGACCCAGGTACAACTAAAACAAGAGCTGGAGTCTCGCCTAAAGAGATATCTCACAGATCCTATGGTGACAATTACTCTAAAAAACTTTAATGTAAGTGTTTTAGGTGAGGTAAAGGAGCCCGGGCAGAAAGAAAGTGTTTCCCAGAAGATTAATATCTTTCAGGCATTGGGTCTTGCAGGTGATATGACAGATTTTGGAGACCGCACGAATGTGAAACTTATCCGTACTGGAGATGATGGGACAGATCAGATTGTAAATGTAGATCTTACAAGATCAGATATTGTAAGTTCACCTTACTATTATATGAAGCAAAACGACATATTATATGTACAGCCGGATAAAAACAAACAAGTTCAGGCAAACTCTAATCCAAACAGAGCTCTGACATTCCAGATTATTGGCGCATTACTAACAGCAGGTACTCTTATTATTGCTTTAACAAGACGATAAAATATGCATCAGACAGAATTTCAGGCAAAGGAAGAAAAATTAAATATAAGAAAAACTATTTCTAAATACCTGTATAAATGGCCTTGGTTTATTGCCTCTATTTTGGTCTTTGTAATAGGTGCTTATATTTATCTGAGGTATACTGTACCTCAATATCAATCGAAAACTACCCTTAAATTTGATAAAAAACAAACCGATCTGTCCTCGGCCTTGGCAGATCTTGATAATCTCGGTATAGGTTTAGGCAACGCTGATGAGCTGAAAAGTGAAGCAGCGGTTGTCAATTCACGACCTATACTCATGCAGGTAGTACAAAATCTTAATCTCAACGTGGAATATTATAATTCAGGAGAAATTAAAGATTCGCAACTGTTTACCAAAGTTCCTATAACTGCAAAGATTATAACTTACAACAATAATAAAAAATTCGTATCCTCTGAATACACTGTAACAGGTGTAAAGGAAGATCAGTTTACGCTTCATAGTGAAAAAAAGGGGGATATTACAGGAAAATTTAATATTCCTTTACATCTGGATTTCGGAACAGTAATATTACAAAGAAATCCTGCTGTTGCATTTAGAACAGAATATAAAATTATTTTTTCGAATCCAATTGAGAAAGTCAAAAAACTAGAAAAAACAATACAGGTAAATTTACCGGATGAGAAGGCTCTGTTAATGGACATTAGCTTAATAGGCTCCCTTCCTGAAAAGTCAGAAGCTATTCTGAATGAAGTGACCAGACAGTATAATTTAGATGGTCAGAAGGATAAGAATATTCAGGCCCAGAATACTCAGGAGTTTATAGATAAAAGACTGGAGGTTATTACCAAGGATCTTTCAGGGGTAGAAAATCAGAAAGAAGATTTCCAAAACCGTAATCGTATTGTTGATTTACAGGCACAGGCAGAATTGGCGCTTCAAAATACAAGTGAAAATACAAAGGCTCTTCTTCAGCAGCAGGCTCAGCTTGATCTTTTAAATTCTCTTACAGCAGAAGCCTTAAAAGGCAATAACCAGCTTATGCCGTCTAATCTTGGGCTGAATCCTTCGTTGGAACAATCTATTTCTCAATATAATTTGCTTCTTATCAGTAGGAATAAAACCCTTAAACAGGCCACTAATGAAAACCCTGCTATAATAGAAATGAATAGGGAAATTGCTTCTTTAAAGGATATAATTCGCGATAATATTCGTGAGCAGAAAGAGAGTGTACAGGCGGGTATTGCTCAGCTGCAAAATCAAATTACGAAAAATAACAATATTATAGAAAAGGTTCCCGGACAGTCTAAAATTTACAGAGGGATAGAACGTCAGCAGAACCTTAAAGAGCAGCTCTTTTTATTTCTTCTGCAAAAAAGAGAAGAAAATGCAATCAATCTGTCTGTAGATGTACCAAAAGCCAAAATTGTAAATCCTGCATTTACAGAGGATACTCCGGTATCACCTAAAAGGGGTATCATTCTTCCGGGAGCTTTTTTCCTGGGGATATTAATTCCTTTGGCCATTTTCTATTTACTATTCATGCTGGATGATAAGATTTATACGAGAGATGATATTAAAGAACGTTCCGGACTAGGAGTGCTGGTTGATATACCGTCACTGAAAGACAATGAAAACCATCTGGTACAGAAAAACGACTTTTCAGAGTTGGCAGAGGCATTCAGGGTATTGGTTTCCAATCTTAAATTTGTGTTACCGGCAAAAGATTCTGCCAGCGTAATTATGGTAACTTCTTCGGTAAAAGGAGAAGGGAAAACTCTTGTATCGGTTAATCTAGCTCTTACATTAGCCAATAAAAACGGAAGAGCCCTTCTGATTGGTTCAGATATTCGTAATCCTCAAATTCAGCGATATGATAGTGAACCTACTAAAAGAAAAGGGCTTACTGAATTTTTATATGATGATACAATAAATGTGGAAGAACTTATTCATACGTCATCTACTAATCCTTATTGTGATGTTATTTACGCAGGAGCTATTCCTCCTAATCCTCAGGAACTGCTTTCTAACGGAAGATATCAAAAGCTTATTGAGCAGATGTCCTCTCAGTATGCGTATATTATTATAGACTCTGCACCGCTTATGTTGGTTTCAGATACTCTCAGTATTGCAGATGTGGCTGATGCAGCTTTATATGTGGTAAGGTCTGGAGTATCAAAAAATATATTAATAGATTTTGCTAACGATTTGGTGAAAGACTCAAAACTCAGCAATGTATCTTTTGTCATTAACGATGTTTCAAAAAAGGCAGGAGGTTATGGATATAACTATAGCTATGGATACGGTTATGGGCACACCAGTGATAAAAAATCTTGGTGGAAGAAAATTTTTAAATCATAGAAATGAATAAAATTTTAATTACTGGCGGAGCAGGTTTTATAGGTTCCAACTTGACGGAGTATTTTTTAAACAAGGGGTATTATGTTGTTTGCCTGGATAATTTTGCAACAGGACACCGCTATAATATTGAACCTTTTTTAGAAAACTCGAATTATAAATTAATTGAAGGGGATATCCGTGATTTAGAAACTTGTAAAACAGCAGTAGAAGGGGTAGATTATATCTTGCATCAGGCTGCTTTGGGGTCAGTACCCCGTTCAATTAAAGATCCTGTCACAAGTAATGATGTGAATGTAACAGGCTTTTTAAATATGCTGATTGCAGCAAGGGATGCTAATATCAAACGTTTTGTATATGCCGCTTCATCATCCACATATGGTGATTCTGAATCTTTGCCAAAAGTGGAGGATGTAATAGGTAAGCCATTATCCCCTTATGCAGTTACAAAATTTGTGAATGAGCTGTATGCTGATGTATTTAGTAAAACCTATGGTATTCAATGTATCGGTTTACGTTATTTCAACGTATTCGGGCGCCGTCAGGATCCCAATGGTGCTTATGCTGCTGTCATTCCGTTATTTGTAAAGCAATTGATAAACCACGAATCTCCTAAAATTAACGGAACAGGAGATTATTCCCGTGATTTTACTTATATCGATAATGTCATTCAGATGAATGAATTAGCAATGTTATCTGAGAACGCCGAAGCTGTGAATACAGTTTATAATACAGCAGTGGGTGATCGTACAACCTTAAATGATTTAATGCATTACCTGAAAAAATATTTAAGTGAATTTGATCCGGAAATTGCTAACGTTAATACTATTTATGGTCCTAATCGGATAGGAGATATTCCGCATTCGTTAGCATCCATTAAAAAAGCAGAAAAATTATTGGGATATAAACCCAGTCATACTATAGATAAAGGCTTGAAAGAAGCAGTTCAATGGTATTGGGAAAATTTAAAGTAAACATTTTTTGAATCGAATTTTTATGGAAAAAAAATATAAAATTGCCGTTATCGGATTAGGATATGTCGGTTTACCTTTAGCGCGTTTGTTTGCAACTCAGTATCCGGTTGTAGGATTTGATATCAATCAAAAAAGGATTGATGAATTAAACACAGGAATAGACAGTACTTTAGAAGTAGAAAATAATGTCTTACAAGCTGTGTTATTAAAAGAAAACCCTTCACTTGAAGGGGAGAATAATGGACTATATTGCTCGGCAAATATTGATGATATCCGTGATGCAAATATCTATATCGTAACGGTCCCAACACCGGTTGATAAGCATAATCGTCCTGATTTGACGCCGTTGTACAAATCTTCTGAAACGGTAGCTAAAGTATTGTCAAAAGGGGATATTGTGATTTATGAATCTACAGTATATCCAGGAGTTACAGAGGAAGAGTGTATTCCTGTATTAGAAAAAGATTCCGGGCTAAAGTTTAATCAGGATTTCTTTGCAGGTTATTCACCGGAGCGAATCAATCCGGGTGATAAAGAGCATACAGTAGAGAAAATTTTAAAAGTTACTTCAGGTTCCACTCCTGAAATTGGAAAAATAGTAGATAATTTATATAAATCTGTAATTGTTGCCGGTACCCATCTTGCTCCGACAATAAAGGTAGCAGAAGCGGCTAAAGTGATTGAAAATTCGCAAAGAGATATTAATATTGCCTTTGTCAATGAGCTTGCGAAAATTTTTAATCTGCTGGATATTGATACTCATGCGGTATTGGAAGCTGCGGGAACCAAATGGAACTTTTTACCCTTTAAACCCGGATTGGTAGGCGGTCACTGTATTGGGGTAGATCCTTATTATTTGGCTCAGAAAGCTCAGGAAAAAGGATATCATCCGGAAATTATTTTAGCGGGTCGTCGCTTAAATGATTCTATGGGAGAATACGTTGCTTCTCAGCTTGTAAAGACATTGATTAGAAAAGATATTAAAGTAAATGGAGCGAAAGTGCTGAATTTAGGAATTACCTTTAAAGAGAATTGTCCGGATGTAAGAAATACTAAAGCAGTGGATGTGATTAATGGGCTTGCAGACTATGCTTTAGATGTCACGACTTTTGATCCGTGGGCTAACCCTGAAGAAGTAAAACATGAGTATAATCTTCATGTTGTAAATAAGATTCCGGACGAAAAGTTTGATGCGATTATTCTGACGGTTGCACATAAAGAATTCATTGATATAAATTTGAATAATTATTTAAAGGAAGGAGGAATAATTTATGATGTGAAGGGAGTTTTAGAAGAATGCGATTCTAGGCTGTAATACAATCAAAGTTGAGGGAAAAAGTAATGCTTTTTCTCTTGACTTTTCTAGAATCCATCCGGTATTGGAGGATTTAATATAGTATAATATTTTAATTGGAAAGTAAGCAGCTTGTTGGGCATGATGGTAGATAAATCATATAAATTGACTTTATTCGCTTTAAGTTTTCTGTTTTTCTCTATAGGTTTTTTTCTCTATGGGAAAGTCAGCAATACTTCCTATCAGGATGTTTATTTTTTACCAATAGGTTTAGGCTTTTTTGTATTATTCATTTCAGACATATTTGTAAAGCTTAAATCATACTTTATTTTTTGGATAATTACCATTCAGCAACTCATACGCTATATTGTGATTCCCTGTCTTTTTTTAGGTGATGAAAAGTTAAGGTTTGGCAGTACTACACTCAACGAAGCTTATGCTGTGGTAATGATGCTGGTGGAATTGTTATTTATATTGTTTGCCTATCATATTTGTACTTTTTCAAAACAGAAACCAAAAGTTGGCAAACTAAACTTTTTACCTTTAAATATCATTAATACCGGCTTATTTTTTCTGTTCATCGTGATTATTATGACAAACAGAAGCTTCTTAAATAAGTTAAGTTTTGTATGGGATATTTCCACTTATCTAAAGCTTAAAATTTCCGGGGATTTAGAAAACATTTCTCCTTTAGTAAGTATCATGTTCCCTGTTATGAGGGAGTATATTGTTCTTTTTATCTTTTCAGTAATCAATTCGTTTAAACTAAAACAAGGCACAAAGCTGATGCTTTCAATACTTGCCGTATTAATAAATGCATCCATTATTGTAGGGATTAGCCGATTTAGTATTGTATATACTTCTTTTCCTTTAATACTCTTATTAATTTATTTTTATCCTGCTTACAGGAAAAAAGTAGTTACTTATACGTCTGTTTTCTTTGGGGCTATCATGCTGGTGGCTTCAGTATCTAAGTTTTCCAGAAATACAAAAAGTGCTGATGTAGGTGGTTTTTTTAGTATTCATCAATTAAATGCTTATTTTGGAGGAGTAGCCAATTATGCAATAGGATATGATTCATATAAAAAAAATGAAGTAAATCCTTTTGATAAATATTATTATTTTATCTCAGATATTACCCAAAACATACCTGTACTTTCGAGATTTTCAAGCGATAATTATAAGACAAATATTAAATTTAATAATCAGATTTATGGAGCAGGCCGCTCACGAGACCAGATTGTACCGGTTTCTATAGCAGGACTTTACCATTTTTCAATTTATTTTTTTTACCTCTATATATTTGTATTAAGCATTTTAGCTTTTAAATTTGAAAGGAAAGCATATTCTACCAATTCGCCGGTACTGTTCTTTTTATACATTATTCTGGCTTTTGGCTGTTCCACTTCCATGATGGTTAATATAGGTTCTATTTCTGCAACATTATTTATCAACTTAGTTGTGTTTATACCATTCTTTACAATGATTAATAAATTAAATTCATCAAAATGAAAAAGGTAATATTCTTATTTTTTGTATTAATATATTTTTGGGGAAATGCTCAATATTATGTTAAAGACCGTTTTTCAGGGTATTCAACAGTTAAAAGCGAATATTTCAAAACAGCAAAAGATCTTACGGCTTATTTACCAAAAGGATATTCTGTCAGGGGAGATAAAGATTATACCAATTATATTCAGAAAGGGCTCAATGAAAATACGGCTATTATTATGCCTGATTTTCCTGTTTTGATTAACGAAAACGGGCTGACATTAAAATCAAATCAAAAAATACTTTTTCAGAAAAGCTCAAAACTGATTATGAAACCTAATAATAAGAGTCGTTACGCGATACTTAGTTTGTCTAATATTCAGAATGTAGATATTTATTATCCTAATCTGGCGGGAGACAAACACAATCACTTATCAACTGCCGGACAATGGGGGATGGGAATATACATATTATCATGCAAGAATATCAATATTACAGGCTCTTCCATCGAAAGTAACTGGGGAGATGGAATTTGTGTAGGAGGCAGAAACGGTATTAATTCTTCAGATATAACAATTAAAAATACAATATTAAGGGATAATCGCAGAAACGGGTTGACGATAGGGGGAGTTACCAATCTGCTATTTGAAAATGCCTATATTTCAAATACATCAGGACATAATCCTCAAGCGGGAATAGATATTGAGCCGGACAGTAACGATTATGAGATAAAAAACGTCAGGCTTAATAATATACAGACTGAAAATAACGGGAATTACGGTATCATAATCTCCCCTGGAAATATGGTCGGAAAACAGAAGAAGGCCATTTCGGTTGCCATAAACAATTTTAGAGATAACGGATCTAAAATTGGCTTTGGGCTGGCCGTTACTAGAGATAAGCTTAATACAGGATTTGCTCAGCTAGGAGGAAATATAAGTATTAATAATTTTTCTTCACAAAATAATGCAACTGCACAATTTAAATCTTTTAAAGGTGCTCCGCATCAGGTAAATATTAATATGGATTTTGGGAAATTAAAAACATCTTCTAAAACTACAAATGAATATGGGCAAAAATTAAAAAATAATAATGAAACAATTGTCTTAAAATAATGATCAACAGAGTAAAAAATATTTTTAATACGAAGGACAAGAAAGCCTTGTTAGAAAACTTCGTTTCATTATCTGCGTTGCAGTTATTGGGAATGATGTTGCCATTGATTACTCTGCCCTATATTTTAAGAGTATTAGGGTTTGAGAAATATGGAGTAATTGTCTTTTCAGTATCATTGATAGCGTATTTTACTTCGTTGACAGATTTTAGTTTTAGGATCACAGCTACCCGTGATGTGGCTATTTACAGAGACAGCCCCAAAAAACTGAATATTATTTACAGTAAAGTTTTGACGATTAAAACTATTTTCTTATTACTTTCCTGGCTCATCATTGCTATAGCAGTGTTTCTGTATCCACCGTTCTATGAAAATAAAGAAATTTATTTTTATACCAGCTTAATGTTATTAGGGTACGTATTATTTCCCGAGTGGTTTTTTCAGGGTATTGAAAAAATGCGCTATATCACATATCTGAATTTAGGAATTAAGCTTTTTTTCACGTTATGTGTTTTTATTTTTATTAAGAAAGAAAGTGATTTTTGGATTTATCCGCTATTACAAAGTGCGGGAAATATTGGCGCGGGTTTAGTAGGGCAATATCTGTTAGTAAAAAAATATAAGCTGAAGTTTATATTTCTGCCCTATAAAATGATTCTCAAAACCATTAAAATCAATTCCCCGATTTTTATCAATCAGTTTGTTCCTACTTTATATAATAATACCAGCACTTTCTTATTAGGAATTTTGGGAACAGCAGAACTGGTAGGCATTTATCAGGCTATTTTAACCGTTGTAAATTTGATTGTAAGTTTAATTGAAATCCTTTCCCGAGTATTTTTCCCTTTTTTAAACCGCAAAAAAAATGCTTTTCAATGGTATAAAAAAATGATGCTGATCACGATAAGTGTAATGATTGTTGGGGCTTTAGTCTTTAATAAAGTTATTTTCTGGTATTTGAATGTGACTTATGACAATGCTTTTTGGATATTGTTAATATTATCCATAGGCCTTTTCGGATATACGTTGTATAATGTTTTCGGGCTTAATTATTTTATTGTACACAGGCAAGATAAGTTAGTTATGAAGAACACCTTAATTTTTTCAATACTAGGTTTTTTTATTACAATTCCATTAATTAAATATTTCACAATTTTTGGATCTGCCATAAGCTTGAGTTTAGTAAGATGTTTAATTGGTTTCGGCCTCTTTTTTAAATGGTTAAAAAATGATACTAAACAAAATTTATAATAAGAGTCTTAATTTATTATTAAGTAGCTATTACAAAAAAATAAAAAATATTAATTTTTTAGGAAAAGTTTATTTTAAAGGTATTCCTGTGATTTTGAAGCATCAGGATGCCCAAATAATAATAGGAAAAAATACATTGATAAATTCTTCAAAAAAAAATTATCATTTAAACATGCATTCTTCCTGTAAATTATTGGCGGATAGGCCTCAAGCTGAGATAATTATCGGTGAAAACTGTAGAATACACGGTACATGTATTCATGCGGTAAAAAAAATTAAAATTGGGAATAACTGTTTGATTGCTGCTAATACAAATATCATAGATTCCAATGGTCATATTTTGGCTATGGATAATCCAGTAGATAGATTAAGGATAGCAGATGAAGGAAGGCCAGTCATAATTGAAGATAATGTTTGGATTGGGGCAAATGTAATAATCTTAGGTGGCACTATTATCAGAGAAGGAGCTGTAATAATGGCAGGGAGTGTTGTAAAAGGAGAAGTTCCTCCGAAAAGTATATATGGAACAGACTCATTTAAAGTGATTAAACAGTATTAATAGAATGAAGATAGCAATACATCACCGTAAAGGCAGTTTTTCTGAGCGCTGGATTGAATATTTACAAGAAGAAAATATACCTTATGTGGTATTGAATGCTTTTGATAATGATATTGTCAGTCAGATAAAGAAAAATCAGATTACCCATTTTATGTGGCATTTTGATCAGAATCATTTTGATGATATGTTGCAGGCGAGGGTTTTGTTTAACGCAATTAGTAAAATGGGAATTAAGACATTCCCGAATGAAGATTCATATTGGCATTTTGATGATAAGGTGGCACAGAAATACCTTTTAGAAGCATTAGATGTACCATTAGTAAAAGCAGATGTTTTTTATCATAAAAAAGAAGCGGAGGAATATATTGAAAAAACTGATTTTCCGAAGGTTTTCAAATTAAAGGGCGGGGCAGGAGCCATCAATGTAAAACTGGTAAAAACAAAAAGACATGCCAGAAAAATTTCCAACCAGGCATTTGGCCGCGGTTTTAGCGCTTATGATTCGTGGACGGTTTTCACGGATACCATTGAGCGGTTCTGGAGACATAAAAGCCTGCATAATTTTTTTAGGATTATAAAGTGGGGCTTTAAAGGGATTTTTGTAGATAAACAATATAAAGTTTTTCCCAAACAGAGAGAATATGTTTATTTCCAGGAATTTATCCCTGGTTTAGACTACGACATAAGGCTGATTACGATTGGAGAGAAATGTTTTTACCTGAAAAGAAGTACAAGAGATAACGATTTCAGGGCTTCGGGCAGCGGACGGCTTGAATTTGCCCCGGCAGGGTTTAACCTGAAGGCTGTTGACATCGCTTTTACAACTGCACAAAAACTCAATATGCCATGTGTAGCCTACGATTTCATATTTAATTCTGATAATGAGCCGTTATTAGTAGAAATTAGTTATGGATTTCAGCCTTACGTCTATGATAACTGCTTAGGTTTTTATGATAAAAATCTAAACTGGCACGAGGCTAAGGTAAACTTGGAATATGAAATTATTGGTAATTTTTTAAAGAAATAAATTTCTCATGAAGATATTATTTGTTGAGGCTGTTCAGAATTATGGTGGTGCAAGAAAAAGTACCGTAGAATTAGCCGGGCGGTTACAGGAAAAAGATCATGGAGTAAAAATAATAGATTTTTGGGGAACCTGCGAACCTTTCGTAAAGGCAATGGAAGAACGCGGTGTCAGTTATGCCATTCTAGATAAAAGGCAGACTCCGGTAATACTTACAAGTTCCAATAAACTAAAAAAGTTTTTAAACTATGTGAAGTATGTGCAGTTATTGTTGTCCTACAGGAAAAAAGTAAAACTGCTGATTAATGATTTTCAGCCGGATCTTATTATTGTAAACAATACAAAAACTTTATCGATTCTATCAAAATCCAGAAATTATAAAATTGCATTTTTTGCAAGAGGCTGGTTTCTTCCAAAGACCGTTACCCGCGTCAATACCTTTTTGATTAAGAAATTAACAGATATTTATATAGGAGTTTCCCAATCGACAAGACAGGCTATTTTTGCCGGAGGGTTTGCTCCATTGGAAGATATTTATACTGTGCCTAATGCCATAGATTATGCCAAGCTCCTAAATGATTTTAAAAATAAGGAAAATACGGTGAACTGGGGTGCTGAGCAAACGGACAGGCCTTTTGTAATAATGCATTGTGGAGGGTTTTTACCAACAAAGGGACAAAATATCACAATAGAGATAGCAAAAAAACTCAAACATGAGAATGTTAATTTTAAAATCCTTTTAGTAGGAATTATTTATAAAGGCGGGGCTTCCCAAAAATATTATGATAAGATTATCAACCAGATTAAAGCTGAGCAGTTAGAGGAATATTTTGAAATTATCTTGAACAAAAGTGATGTTTTAGAATATTTCGAAAAAATGGATGTTTTACTGCATCCGTCAGCAACAGAAGGGTTGCCGCGTGTCGTGATGGAAGCAATGGCTTTTGGAAAACCGGTAATTGGCAATGCTGTAGGCGGAATGACAGATTATATTTTACACGGATTTACAGGATATCTTACCAATTTTAATGCGGTTGAAGATTATATTAGGTACTGTGATGTTTTGCAAAAAGATAAAGAGCTGTATGGCTTTATTTCAAAAAACGCATCCGAGCTTATCAAAAATAGCTATACGGCTGATAACCAAATTGAGCAGTTGCTAAAAATTAAGATTAAATAACCGGATATGAAGAATGACAGAATTGCAGTAGTAACCCCGGTTTATAATGGCGCACATACTATCGAAAGGTCGATTAGGTCATTATTGAACCAGACTTTTAGTAGCTGGGTCAGTGTTATTGTGAATGATGGGTCTACAGATGAAACAGCGAAGATCCTTGAAAAGTATCAGGACGATGAGAGGTTTTACATCATCAATTTGGCGAGTAATGTAGGAAGAGGTGCTGCAAGGAAAATAGCACTGGAAAAAGTAAAAGAAATTAATGCGAAGTATATATGCATGCTGGATGCAGATGACCTATACTATCCTGATAAGTTGAAATGGCAATATGATTATATGGAACTCCATCAGGATATAGCTTTGTTGTCCTGTTCTATAGGGTATATTGATGATAAGAATAATCTTTTGGGAGTTCTTGAGACATTTGATAAAGAACATATCCTGACATTTGACCATTACACTGATTATAAAGCGGTTCCTCATGCGTGCTCTATCATCAGGCTTTCTGAAATCGGGAATATAACTTTTGACGAAAAACTGCTGCTTGGCCAGGATCAGGACTTTATGATCAGGATGTTGAAGAAAAAAAAGTATGCATTTATACCTAAAATAGGGTATTTATATAACAGAACAGATTCTTTTTCTTTCAAAAAATATAAAAAGTCATTAGAGCTGGCTTTTTATGCTAAAAAGAAATTAGGCTTGGGTATGTTAGATTTATTAAGAATATATATAATCAATCAGGTAAAGGTAATGTACGTAGGAATCCTGTGTCTTGTCGGAAAGGAAAAGATTTATTTAGATAAAATTGGTCGTCCGCCACATCAGAATGAGTTACAGGAGCACGAAAATAAACTGATTTTAAATTTATAAATCATATCTCCTTGCAAGTATTAAAGAGATGAGAAAATGATAAAACATACTAACTGAAAATGAAAGAGAAAATATATAAAATATTACCTGATTTTCTTCAAAATTTTATGGTTTATATCTATAACAGACAGGCTTATAAAAGAAGATATGGAGGGGAATATGAAAATTTCAGGAAAGAAAAAAAAGATAATCGCACATTATCATTAGAAGAATTGAAAGAATATCAAAAAAACAGATATTCCAGATTGATAGAATTCGCAATTCAGAATTCAGAATATTATAAAAAATCAATTGGGAATATTGATAATGCGGTTTTAATAGAAAATATTTCCAGTTTACCAATCGTTAATAAGGAAGTATTCCGCAATAATATTGATGCCATTATTGTAAAAACTTCTGAAAAGTTGGAAAAATCTAAGACGGGAGGTACTACGGGAAAATCTCTGGAAGTTAAGTTTTTTGTCAGAGACAGTCAGGAAAGATTTGCCTTTTTAGATGATTTCAGGTCTAGATTTGGATATGAATTGGGAAAAAAAACAGCTTGGTTTTCCGGAAAAAGTTTACTGACAGATCGAGATATTAAAAAGAAAAGATTCTGGAAGACAGATTTTATAAATAATGTCCGTTATTACTCTACATTTCATATCAAAGATGATTATCTTAAATACTATGTAGAAAATTTATTGAGCTATGCACCCGAATATTTAGTGGGATTTCCCTCTACAATATTAGAGATTGCTAAATATGGTCTGGCTAACGGGTATGATTTTCCGGAAAATACGGTAAAGGCAGTTTTTCCAACCGCAGAAACCATTACCGCAGAAACGAGATATCATATTGAAAAATTTTTTAAAACAAAGCTTTATAACCAATATGCTTCTTCTGAGGGAGCTCCTTTTATCATTGAATGTAAAGAAGGTAATCTTCATTTAGAATTGCAAAGCGGTGTTTTTGAAGTTTTAGATGAAAATGATCAGCCTGCAAAATCAGGAAGGTTAATAGTTACTTCATTTACAACAGCTGCGACGCCATTGATAAGATATGATATAGGCGATTCGATAACACTTGAAGAAGCTGATAAAAAATGCAGTTGTGGAAATAATAATCCTTTGGTGAAAGAAATTTTAGGGAGAATTGACGATTTTATTTATTCAGTTGAAAATGGGAAAATCAATTTGGGGAATGTTTCCAATACTTTAAAAGATACAAAGGGAATTATTAGGTTTCAGGCTGTACAAAACAAATTAGAAGAGCTGGATTTGTATGTAGTAGCTGATAAAGAAATTTATTCAAAACAAATTGAAAAAATATTTATTGGGAACTGGAAAGACAGAGTAGGAAACTCTATGAAAATACATTTACATTATGTAAATGAGATTCCTGTAGAAGCTAGTGGCAAATACAGAATTGTAAAAAATAATATAAAAAATTTATTGTGAAAATTATAAAATCATTTTTAAGAGGTAGAATTATAAGCAATGCCGGAAGAAATGGAATAACAATTGCTGGAAGTAAAGATGTACTGTTAAAAAAATCTATTAATTACAAATATTAATGGGAATGATCCTATGGCAGGCATTGATATTAATAATGCAAATATAGGTGTAGCTCTGTATTTAGGACATTCCGGTGAGCAAACTATATTAAAATCAGTTAGAATTTGCTGCGACAATATTTCAGTTGAGAATTTCAATACAGGAATCTTGCAGGATATGAAACTAACCTGATATCAAAAAATTGTATTAAAAACAGCATTAGAGTAGAATTGAGAATCATCTACATCAATAATCAGTTAGTCGGGAGTATGTGATGTATATCCCAGGTAGAAAAAAGTACTAGCATGGTTGTTTTCAGATATAATCTGACTTTACAGGAGGAAGTACTCGACAACAAAAAACTATAAACCAAAACAGAAAAACACACAAAGACAGAACGGGAAATTATGATCTTCCGGAATTGAAGCAGCATTGATTTCAGAACTAAATTCCATGGAACTAGGGAGGATTTTATAGCTGATTCATATGATGTGGCATAGTGTCTTAAAAAATCCCAAACAAGGGAATAACAGGTGCAGATAGGAATATTTCGGTTAATGATGCTTTGTCATCAAAAAATATATAAAAAATACACAAAAGATATAAAGGGAAAATTATTAATTGGTTTAAAATGCAAGGAATAATAAATAAATAGTAAAAGAATTTGAAAACTAAATTAATACGGATAACAACAATTCCACTTTCTTTAAAGCTATTATTAAAGGGGCAGCATCGATTTATGTCAAAACATTTTGAGGTAATAGGAGTTTCGTCACCCGGAAAAGAACTTGATGAAGTAAAAAATGATGAAGAAATAGAAGTGATATCAATTGATATGTCTCGTCAGATTACTCCAATTAAAGATATCAAAGCTTTATGGAGTACTTATCAGCTTTTAAAAAGAGAAAAACCACAAATTGTCCATACCCATACTCCTAAAGCAGGTATCGTAGGAATGCTGGCAGCAAAGCTGGCAGGAGTTCCGAACCGTTTGCACACAGTTGCAGGTTTACCTTTGATGGAAGCAACAGGTGTAAAGCGTAAAATTCTGGACTTTGTTGAAAAATTAACCTATTCATCTGCAACCAGGGTTTATCCAAATTCAAAAGGCTTATATGAATATATTCTGCAGAATAATTACACTGACAGAAAAAAATTAAAAGTTATCGGAAATGGATCATCAAATGGAATTGATACCTCATTCTTTTCACCCGAACAAGTTACCGAAGCACAGAAAAGTCTTTTAAAAAAAGAATTAAATATAGAAGATACAGATTTTGTTTTTGTATTTGTAGGCCGTTTGGTAGGAGATAAAGGAATTAATGAATTGATCACTGCGTTTTCTTTTGTAAATAAAACGAAAAATACACAGCACCGCTTCAAATTATTATTAGTTGGCCCTCTGGAGCAGGAATTAGATCCATTACCCGCAGCTATATTAAAAGAAATAAAAAATAACCCGGATATCATAGATGTAGGCTTTCAGAAAGATGTTCGCCCCTATTTTGCGATTTCTGATGTATTGGTTTTTCCAAGTTACCGGGAAGGGTTTCCCAATGTAGTGATGCAGGCGGGAGCGATGGGTTTGCCGGGTATAGTTTCTGATATCAACGGATGCAACGAAATTATTATAGATGGTCAAAATGGAGTAATAGTTCCGGTGAAAAATAGTGAAAAACTTAGTGAAGCAATGGAAAAAATGAAGTCGGATACAGAGTATTACCAAAAATTAAAAATGAATGCCCGGCAGATGATTGCATCTCGCTACGAGCAGTCAGTGATTTGGAATGCCTTATTAAGTGAATACAAAAAATTAATTAAAGAAAAAGATTATCGTGTATAAATTTTTTTTAAAAAGGGTTATAGATTTTTTGATTGCGTTGACAGGACTTATTCTGTTATCGCCTGTTTTTATCGTTGTCACTATCTTATTGTATTTCGCAAATCAGGGTAAGCCGTTCTTTATCCAGGCAAGACCGGGTTTACATGAGAAAATATTCAATATCATCAAGTTTAAGACAATGAATGATAAAAAAGATAGAGAGGGTAATTATCTGCCTGATTCGGAACGCTTAACAGCTATCGGAAGTTTTATACGCCAGACTTCATTAGATGAGCTTCCGCAATTGATCAATGTATTAAAAGGAGACATGGCAATTATAGGTCCCCGACCTCTGTTGCCACAATATTTGTCTTTATATAGTGAATCCCAAAAACGTAGGCACAATATACGTCCGGGGATTACAGGCTGGGCACAGGTGAATGGGAGAAATGCCATTTCCTGGACTAAGAAATTTGAATTGGATGTATGGTATGTTGATAATTTGTCCTTTGCAACAGATTGCAAAGTGATATTTCTTACTGTAAAAAAAGTTGTGAAAAAAGAAGGCATAAACCAGGCAGAACAAGCTACGGTAGAAGCTTTTAAGGGAAATAATTAATTTAAATGTAGATAGAGTATGTATTTATACGGAGCAAGTGGTCATGGCAAAGTAGTCGCTGAAGTGGCTGAAGAATGCGGCTATCATATTGAGGCTTACATTGATGAATATCTGTCGGAAGAGAAAGTGTTGAATTATCCTGTTCTTCATACAGTTCCTCCACATGATATAGAAGTACTTATTTCTATAGGTAATAACAGGGTACGCAAAGAAATAGTTAATCAGCATCAGCTGTTCAGCTATATTACACTCCTTCATCCCAAGGCAATAATATCTAAAAGCGTAAAAATTGAAGAAGGGACTATTGTTATGCCGGGTGTTACTATAAATGCCGTAGCAGAAATAGGGAAACACTGTATTATCAATACTAATGCCTCTATTGATCATGAGTGCATAATCGAAGATTTTGTACATATATCTCCAAATGCGGCATTGGCCGGAGGTGTATATGTAGGTGAAGGAACCCATATAGGAATCGGAGTAAATATAATACAAGGAATAAAAATTGGAAAGTGGTGTACCATTGGTGCCGGATCTGTTATTATTAGCGATGTTCCGGATGGTTCTACGGTAGTAGGCAACCCTGGTAAAATAATAAAAGTAAAAGTTTAAAAATTTAGAATAGTAAAAATATGAAATCAAAAATATGGTTGTCTTCTCCTCATATGGGAGGAAACGAATTAAAGTACATTAATGAGGCTTTTGACACCAATTGGATAGCGCCTTTAGGACCAAATGTTGATGGTTTTGAACAAGATTTAGAAGTATTCTTAAATGAAAAGGTAAAAATAGCTGCCCTTTCCTCTGGGACTGCTGCTTTGCATCTGGCATTGATTCAATGTGATGTTAATCCTGGAGATGAGGTTATATGCCAATCTATGACATTTTCTGCCTCTGCTAATCCTATCGCTTATCTTGGAGCTCTTCCCGTTTTTATAGATTCTGAAAAGGATACATGGAATATGTGTCCGGTAGCTTTAAAAGAAGCTATTGAAGATAGAATCGTGAAAGGAAAGAAACCGAAAGCTATTATTGTCGTTCATCTTTACGGGATGCCGGCAAAAATGGATGAAATTTTATCAATTGCCAGAGAGTATGATATCCCTTTAGTTGAGGACGCTGCTGAATCATTGGGCTCCAAATATAAAGGAAAAGCTTGTGGTACTTTCGGACATTTTGGTATTTTATCTTTCAACGGTAACAAAATTATTACTACTTCCGGAGGTGGTGCATTAGTATGTCATCTGCAGGCAGACAAAGACAAAGCGGTATTTCTCTCTACCCAGGCCCGAGATGATGCTCCGCATTATCAGCATTCTCATATTGGATATAATTACAGGATGAGTAATATTAGTGCAGGAATTGGGCGGGGACAAATGGAAGTTTTGAGCGAGAGGATTGACAGCCGTAGAAAAATGCACGATTTTTACGCTGAACTTTGTAAAAATATGGATGGAGTAGAACTGTTTTCGGAGCCCAGCACTGATTTTTACAGCAATCACTGGTTGTCTGTTATTACAATAGACGAAAGAAAATCATTAAAAACATGTGAAGATTTGCGTCTGGCATTCCTGGAAGAGGATATTGAATGTAGGCCTATTTGGAAACCAATGCACCTGCAGCCGGTATTTAAAGATGCACCATATTATGGAGGAAAAGTAGCTGAGGATCTATTCGGCAACAGCTTATGTCTGCCTTCAGGATCTAATCTCTCAGATAATGAAAGAGAGAGAATTGCAGAAGTTATGATAAAAGTTTTTTCAAATAATAAGGAGCATCCTGTTTTGCGGTAATTTATTTATAATCTGATAAAATAAAAATTGCAGGATTGACGATGTAGTATTCCGGAATTATGTGTATAAACTAATGATATAAACACTTCTCTGAAATAATATTATAAAATAATCCAGGTGGCAATTTTCGACAAATTCCCTATAAAAATTGTTCAAAACTGCAACCTTGTAATCATCCGGACGGACGAGGCATTTTTTAATGCTTTTTCCGTCCTTTCTTATTTGAGCAATAAGCTACCTGTAGTGAAATTGAATACATGTCTGCTCTGTTATTAAATCATTTCATTAATGCCATAGTCACATTTGGGGAGATTTTTTTGTGAAAAAAAGCTCAGTTTGAACTTATAATTATAAAGAATAATATAAAATATTAATATTAGAGTCTGTCATTAAGCTTTTATTTTATTAAAATTACAATTAAGTGAATTTGATAATCAAGAATTTATATGTTTTAAGTCAATTTGAGGGTTTTAAAAGTGTAAATAAGGGTATGCTTTTTTGTTATTTCGATTTATATTAAATTAATATTGTACCACATTTTTAGAGCGAGAATATACACGGATTGTGATATACTTTATTAGATTTTTTCATCATTGAAAATGTATTTAATAAAAAAGACTCTTTAAATAAGAAAACTTATAACACAAATGCCCATATAAATTAGCTGGGGTAACCATTCCCCGGCTTCTATTTATTTAGAGTATTCAATATTAAATTTTAAAAATTACACAATGAAAAAAAATGATACAGCACCAGGTAAAAATTCCTTCGCGAATTTGATGGTAATTCTCTTTTAATTAGAATTCCTCGAAATTAACTTTAGATATTTATTTGTATAAATATCTTTCACACCAATTTTTTTCAGTTTGAATGTATGTTTCTGACTATCATATAGTTCGGCTGAGATAACTATGACTTATAATATGATTTAATTACTTTTAAAATAATTTATGATGAAAAAACAACTCATTACAACTTTTTCACTTTTAAGCGTTCTGACATTCGGACAGGTTGGTATTAATACGGTTACCCCTAATTCAAAAGCAGGATTACATGTCTCAGAAAGAATTAACCCTGCAAGTGCTAGTCCTGATAAGCTTAATGGGCTATTGGTTCAGAGATATACTACCTCAGAAAGGGATCAAATCAATCCCGGCTCTACGGAAAACGGCCTTACCATTTATAATAAACAAACAAACTGTTATAACGTTTGGAACTGGAATACTTCTTTATCTACAGGCGCTTGGGCACAGTTTTGTGGTGAAAAGGAAGGATCCGTAATATTTACAGATTGTAATACCATCAAAGTGGTGGGTGTTTATAATATTGATGAACCGGTAACCAATCAAAATGTTCATATTGATATTCCCGTAAGGGTAACAGCTTTAGGCTCATATAATTATTCTACCACGGTAAATGGAGTGAATTTTGTAGCCCAGGGTACTTTTACAACTATCGGTCAGCAGACTGTGAGCCTTTATCCTTATTCAGTATCAGGAACTCCTGCCACAGGTACTTATAATGCAACTATCACCTCAATAGGGGACTCTGGGGTAACATGTAATGTTCCGGTAAACTTCATCAGCAGAACAACTTCTGTGTTAAAGATTGTAAATATTACAGGAACAAATTATTCAACAGGGCTTATTTCAGGTTGCGGAAGTTACAGTTCAGGTAATGCTGCAGGAAAAACAGGCACCTGGCTTACTTCACCTCAGGCACAAGCAATTGCAGGTGTGGCAAGTATTCAGATTAAATGTGTGAGCCCGACAAATATTGCAGATTTAAGTGACGAACTAAAAACAGCATCCATCGTATACCTAAACGGACGTACAAGTGCGGAATCCAACAGTGGAACAATTGCGGTGTTAAACGATTGGTATAAAGCGGGAAAAGGGATAGTGATTGACCAGGGAGATGAGCTTTCGGAAACACAGTTTGCACAAGGATTAGGATTTTATATTGAAGCAGGAGCTACGAGTACAATTTCTATCACAGCGAGCGTGTTACCTCATGTTTTGGTTTCGCCGGACGGATACACACTTCCTGCTGTAACTCCTGCTACGATAGCTACACAAGGTGCTAATGCAGCTTACGTAACTTCTACAAACGGAGTAATATTCGGGGCGAGTAGTGATGGAAAAAGACGGTATTTATATGCAGATATTACAAATAATCCTGGTATAGGAAATGATAGAGGAGCGTTCATTTTTGGAGATAAAAGTGGGGCTAATACAGATACGAATACATCTGATCTTTGGAAAAATATTTTTGCATGGGCAATTCATAATGCGCCTATTCATTAATTTTTGCGAAACATTCTATTTTAAACCGTCTTAAAGGGCGGTTTTTTTTAACAATCAATTTTAAAAGATGAAAATAAAAATATTTATACTCCTTTTTTGTTTTCCTGCATGGATATTATCACAAAATCTACTTCAGGTAGAAATCAACAATCAAAATAATGATGTTGAAGTGATGAGTAATAACACTGCGAATTTCATAAGTTCTGATTTAGAACTTGCCGGAAAAGATGGTGCAAATCTCCAGGAAACTTTTTTGCGTTTTGATGGGATTTCATTACCGTCTGATGCGGTTATTAACAACGTTTATCTTGTTTTTTACGGAGATGAGGCAAGTACTTCTTCAACAGTAATAAAAATTACAGGGGAAATAGGAAGTTCGCCTCCGTATCCTGCATCTACTGCTGCCACAACAGGTTTAAATCTGAAATCCCGAAATTATTCCGGCAGTTTTGCAGAATGGATAACTTCAGGGTGTCAAGTCAATCAGCAATACCAGTCTCCGGATTTAAAAAATATTGTTCAGGAAATGTTTCCGAATAATAGTATGAATGATGTAAGTCTCGCATTTCGTATTCAGGGAAGCGGGCAGGGAGCGTTTACCGTCAAATCTTACTCCGGAGCAACAGGTTACAGACCCAAATTAGTTATAAATTATTCTACCCAGACAACGACTGTTAATACGGTCATTTCCACAGGGAATAACGATGCCGAACAGGTTCTTACGACAGGCAATATAGATTTGGGTAGCGGTGTTTTGGAATTGGGAGGAAAGTATGGCAATACTCCGCAAATTTCAGGATTAAGATTTGAAAATGTTCAGATTCCTGCCGGGGCTCAAATTACCAATGCTTATATTGAGTTTTATTCTTACGGGAATAATGTGAATAATGCAGAGCTGACTTTCAGAACAGAATTGGGCAGTCCTGCTGCCTATACAACGGCTAACAATAATATAGCAGGAAGAAGCTACAGTCTGCGTAAGGTAAAATGGATTACTGATGCCTGGACTACTTCCAATACCAAGTATAAAAGCGCAAACCTTAAAGAAATAATAGATGAAACCCGTCTGAACGGATGGCAACCCGGTCAGGCTCTGGCTTTTAAAGTAGAGGGGAATGATGGCTATGCCACAGCGTGGTCAAGAGAAGGAAATGTAAATTATCAACCAAGACTGGTAATTGAATATCTTAATAATGGAGCAGGACCAGGTGTGGGGGCTGTACAGCAGGATGAAACCATCCGCAGATACGTTTCTTCCGGAAATAATGATGCCGAACAGGTTCTTACAACAGGCAATATGGATTTGGGCAGTGGTGTTTTGGAATTGGGTGGAAAGTATGGCAATATTCCGCAAACCACAGCTATACGGTTTGAAAATATCCAGCTTCCTGATAATGCTTATGTTGCAGACGCTTATATTGAGTTTTATGCCTATGGAAATAGTACAAATGCACAAATAAAAGTATATTCTGAAGATTCAGACGCTGCGGTTTATACTACAGCTTCAGAAAATATCACAAAACGTAATTATTCAACAATCTTTGTAGATTGGAATACCGGGAATTGGGTATCAAATTCTAAGTACAGAACAGCTAATCTTAGAAATGTGGTTGATCAGATAAGGATGAATGGATGGCATTCTGGAAATTCATTGGCGTTTAAACTGGAATCAGCATCTGGAGGAGCAAGTGTATATTCGAGGAATGGTTCAGAGCTGTATCAGCCACGTTTGGTGATTGAGTATCTGAATAATAACACCGGTCCTGTGATTGAGGGTATAGAAACTAATCCTGCAAATATGAATAAACTTTATATTAATGAAGTATCGTCAGAAGGCACTCAGATTCAGGATGAAGATTGGCTCGAAATTTACAATGATCATGATTATCCGGTTTATTTCAAAAATCAAAACAGTGGAATTTATCTTTCCGATAAAAATGGTAACAGAACTTTAAGCGAATTAAAAAACATCTATATTCCGGCAAAAGGATTTGGAATGTTTATTGCCGACAGCGATCCCGCCAAAGGAAATAATCATCTTAATTTCGGCTTGAGCGCTGACGGAGAAACAATTTATCTTTCAAGAAAAGTAAATGGGACTGTAATTCAGCAGGATGTTTTGACCTATCAAAATATTCCTTTTAATCAGTCATTCGGGAGATTTCCAAACGGCACAGGAAGTTTAACCAGTTTTATTAAACCTACTTATAATGCCTCAAATAATGATGGAAAACAACGGTTAGACCTTAATTTCAGTAAAAAAAGAGGCGTTTACGATGTAGGATTTGATTTAACCATTTCTGCACAATCAGGAACTACAATAAAATACACACTGGATGGAAAAACTCCGTCTGCAACGGTGGGCATGACTTATACAGCACCGATTACAATCAACAAAACTTCTGCAGTGAAAGTGTATGCTTATGATTCCGCAGGAAATAATTCAGGGGTAATTGCACATACCTATGTTTTGAGAAATAATTATGCTAATGAAACTGCTTTAGATGGCTATTGGCAATGGCTTTATAAATCAAATATCACAGCAGATGAATATGCACAGGCTATTGGTGAAGTGCCCATTGTTTCGGTTACTACCAATTCAGAACCTAATACACTTTGGGCAGAAGCATCAGTAGAATATATTGATAACAATGTATACAGCGGAAGAAATAACTTCTTCAGCAATTCTCTGACCAGAAAGTTTGGACAGGAAAGTGTAGGTTTTTATAACCCTAATCTTAAGTTTAAATTTAACGCTGACTCTGGAGTGAAGAAGGCAAATTATACATTCTTTGATGATTATCCGAATGATGTTTTTGAAAATCCCGGAAAAATCCAGTCCTTAGAATTAAAACAAGGTCAGGACAATGCATCCCGAAATGTTTATAATATAGGTTTTATGAGGTTCAGTGAAAAAATATCGATGAATTTGCAGAAAGAAATGGGAAAATATGCTTTAAACACACGTTATATAAATCTGTTTATCAACGGGAAATATCGTGGATTAAAGACCATGAGAAACGACTTTAACCCTAATAATCTTGAGGAAATTTTTGGTGATGATGATGATAACTATACTAAAGTAAACCTTCAGGATGGATATTTTACATCAGGTATCGTAGAAGCGGGAGACGGAAGTCAGGCTGTTTGGAATAATATCAAAAGTATTGCTGCTAATAAGAAGTTTCAGGAATTTAAAAAACTTGTGGATGTAGATGATTTAATAAAATTCCAGATCATGTTTATGTTTACAGATACCGAAAACGAGGCAACAGCTATTACTCATAATACCAATCCTGATGTGATGAAAACTAAATTTATGATTAATGACACAGACGGATCTTTTTTTGGTGGAATTACCTATTCTTCATCAGATATATCAATGCCTGCAAGAGGATTTGCAGGCGGTGGAGGAAACTATAAACAAAAATGGCTTCTTACGACAAGCAGAAATGGCCCCGGAGGATTATTCGGGCGGTTTATGGGCTCAAATACCAATGTAGCAACAGGAAATCTTGAGTTTAAGACTTTAGTAAAAGATGCTGTTTTACAATATATGGGACCAGCTTCAGGAAATTTTACCGGGGCAGATGGTGCGACATTGTCTGTGGCAAACGTGCAGAATAAGATCCAGACCGTAATGAATGAGCTTGACAGGTTATACAAATTAGATGCGGCTTATATGGGCTATACATCCAATGTTTATAATCAATGGAAAAATATTGATGGTCCCAGAATTATTGGCCAGGTTCCGGAGAGAGTTTCTTTCAGTTTAAAAAAATGGCTGGAATATAATATGGCACACACTCTTTTACCTGCTGAAATTCCAACATTAGATACAATCAAGACAACTGATAATATCCAGATAAATAACCCAAATCCGGGAACACAGGTTTATTATACATTAAACGGGACAGATCCGATGGGAAATGATGGAATAGTTTCGCAGGATGCACATTTATATAGTGGTGAGTTTAATGTACCGGTGGGTACTTACGCTATTGTGGCACGCTCATTTGGAACAAATAATTGGGGCCCTAAATTCTCAAAAACCATTAAAGTGGAAGATATGAATTCAGGTAAGTTTGTCATTACCGGAATTAATTATAAACCGCAATCCGATGGAGATGCAGAGTTTTTAATGGTTACAAATTCAGGAAGTTCAGATTTGGATGTTTCAGGATATACAATTTCAGATGCTGTTACCTATACTTTTCCTCAGGGAACAAAAATTTTACCCAACCAGACTATAATGTTGGTGAAAAATCCTACACTGATTACAGGATTTGACCAGTTTACTAAATATCAATGGGCAAGCGGTAGTCTGAGTAACTCAGGTGAACCAGTTACTTTTAAAGATAAATCCGGAAATACGGTTGATTATGTATTTTTCAGCAGTGTTTCACCTTGGCCGGTTCAGGCAAACGGACAGGGGTATTATTTAAAGCTAATTTCTCCTGATTTGAATAATGAATTACCGGAAAGCTGGGAGGCTGTGCCAATTGTTAATGTTTTATCGACTGCTAAAATGTCAAAATCAACAGAACAGAAATCGGTGAATATCATTCCGGCTGAAAAGGATAATGAGACTAAAATTTACCCTGTTCCTATGAAAGAAGTTTTATTTGTAAGCACTAATGAAAAATCTGTAATAGCTGTTTACAATATGGCTGGACAGTTTATAAAAATGAAAACTTTTGAGAAAGGAACAAATGCCCTTGATGTATCCGAACTGAATAAAGGAGGATATCTTATAAAGATTCAGGGCGAAAAACATTCTAAAGTTTTCAAAGCCGTTAAAGAATAAAGAGTATTTAACAGAAAAAACATAATGAATGTAAAGTCCTCCAAATTATTAATTTGGAGGACTTTTTAGTATTTCATTTAAAAATTACAACATGGTTTTAGATTGAAGTTCCCATATTAACCAGGAAGAACAAACCTGCCAGACTGTTGGGTCTATAAAAATGCGATAAGATTTTTACATTTCATTAAAAAATAGCATTAGGTTGACACTTGATTCCAAATTCATTTTTTTTCGAAGCCTGTATTTGATGGATTCTATTGCTTTGTAAGTGGAATTTGTTGCTATTGCAATCTCTTTTGTGGTCAGTCCGAGTTTTATCAAAGCACAGACTTCAAGTTCTGTTTCATTGATTTTAGGACATATTTCCCTAATCTTGTTAACGAATATGAGGTTTGTAGCCAAGAAAAGAGGCATAAAGGAATTGTCTCTCCTGTTAATTGATTCAAATATATCGACTAATTCTACTACTGTATTATTCTCATTTTGTACTATTTTCAATGATTCTTCCGGAGCCCTTTTGTTTTTAAACCAAAAATCAGCGATATAATAAAAGAGTAACCCTATTGCAAGTACTGCAGTAACCCGCAGATATCCCAGATAAAGATTGCTGTCTCCGGAAGACCTTAAGATGTTGTTCTGCTCTCTGAAAAGAAATAATAAGAAAGTAATGCTGATAATGATTAATGAGCATAAAATAATTCTCTGTAGATTTTTAAATAATACAAGAGTATATAAAAATAACAGGCAAAATATGGCTACAAAAAACAAATCAAGAAAAAAATAATGACAAAGAAAAGAGAAATAGATTGTCAGAATACTCATGTTCAAAAATTTGAACCTTTCTATGTTTGATTTATTAATATTGAACAGCATGACAAGATTGAATAGTAAAACAATTGATGTAGGATACAATAACATCTTTTTGCTGCTAAAGAAGAAATCTGCAACAGATATAAAGAAGAATATAATCGAAAGTGTAATGATTGTTTTGAGTAATAATTTCGATTCTTCATTTGTAATTTTTTTCATGTGCTTTTGTTCGAAAATTTTTTGTTTTAGAGTTTTACGAATTAATTTTTGGCAAACATATAGTATATGACATTTTACGTGAGAATTAAGCATCACTCAAAAACCCTCATTTCACCTTAGATAAAATAAATTACTGAGAGTCAGTTGTTTGAGTTTTATAAAGAAAAGGGTATTATTGACCTTTTTTGGGGAGTAATAATGATTTTAAACAGTATTGAAGAAATCCGGCAAAATATATTGAAATCTAGAATTTGGCTAAAGTCTGAGATAGTATTGATTCCAACGTGGGCGTATCAAAAAAAACGAATAATTTTACTCATCAATTTTAAATTTAGATTTCCATCTTGCAATGGTATTTCTGCTCAGTTTGAAATGAATTGACAGCTGAGTATTATTAAGATCATATTTTTTTTGATATTCCAGTATCTTAGAAATAGACTGATTATCATAAGACCGGAGACGCTGATTATCTGCAGATATTTCATGGCATCCAAAAATCCGCTCATTAAGCTGAATAATATCCAAAACACTCAATTCTTCCTTTGACAATATAGATTGGCATTCATTAATTTTACCAGGAAATTTTTTAGTGAGGATATCTGAATAAATTTTTTTATAGTAAGGTTGTCTCATTTTTTGTTTTTCTCGATCCATTTGTATAAAGTTGTTTTAGGAATATTATATTCACTAACGATTTGGCTTTTTGTTTTCTCTCCTTTTTCAAGCATTTCAAGCATAAAATTGATAACCTCTTTGGTATAAATATTCTTGCGGAAATGTGGCATTTGTGAATTGTCCTTATTTTTCTTACTTCTGATACCGGAAGAAGCCGGAGAATAGAATATCAAATTCTGTGAATAAAACCGGAAAAAATCGTATTCTAAAATCCTGCTCCATTTCAAAAGAATTTCAGTATCCAAACTTTTAGAATTATACATATTTGAAATGTCCTTTTCTGTACAATTAAAGAACTTACATAGCCTGTGCATTTCTATTTCATATTCCTGGGCTCGTTTATTGATCATTAAACCGATGTTTATATCTTTAAAATTCATTGTATAATATCTTAACTTTTAATTTGAAGTAGGCGCTGATGTCTTTTAGGTACAGATAGAAAATACATTAAGTTTGACTCATCATTTAATCGTAAAGGCTATACAAAGTGTGTTTAATTTGTATCGATACATTATTGTAATTTGTATGAAAAATCTGACCGGGAAAAACATCTCTGTATAGCCTTGCTGAAAATATTTCATCATTTGTGTTGACAGACTTCTATTTGAGGGGCAATCATTTAAGAGTAGTCTGGCTTATAAAATATTTATATTAGAATTTATGATTCAGCTATCTGTTTAAAATTCATTTGCTTTTTATAATTATTTGCTTTTTTACATATATGAGTGTTGTTTATTTAATTAATAACTTGGTTTTGTAGTATTTTTTCATTGTATAAAGACTTATATATGATAAAAAGAAAATCGATTAATAATTTCCATTATTTCAGATATGCTCATATATTATTAAATTTGTAACTTACTTTTGCAAAATTAGTTGATAGGAGGAATCAAAAATTTCACATCTAAATAGAATTTTAAATTTCATTAAAGTTTTGTAGAATTTTGAAAGTCAATACTTTGCATAAGCTTTTTTTTGAAAAACATTATAATGACAACTGATAAAAAATTTATAGATGGATCTGTAGATGCATTAAAGAGAAAATTAATTTCACAATATGTGTATTTAATGTCTGGTATATTACTGGGATACTCTTTAGTATTTTATTTTGTTATTAAAGATTCGTTTTTTGCAGCTTGCACATTTGCCTATTCTGTTTTATTATTTTATACATTTATCATTATTCGTAAAAGCTATAATGTAAAAGTACTTGTACATCTTTATCTGACTTATGCTCCTTTATTTGCAGGATTTATTATGCTTGATTTCTGGAAATATTCTGCTGCTACTGCCATGTGGCTTTTACCTGTACCGCTGGGAGCCCATATTTTTCTGGGAAAAAAATACGTTTATATATATTCAATATATATATTACTGATAATTATCGCGGTAAGTGTTCTGACAAAACTATTTGTGTTTGATTATTTCAATCTCAGTGATGTAAATGTTATTGTAATCTCTGATACTTTTGTTGGAATAGTGAATCTTGCCGTATTCAGCCTTCTGATATATTATAATGAGAAAATAAGAAAAGCAGAAATAGAGGAAAATATTTTTAATAAGATTACATTTTCTGAAAATAAAAATGACAATCAAATAAATAATAATTTTAGTGATACTAATGAAGCCGAAGCCTTTGTATTTACTGAACCCGCTGACAAAGACAGGATGATGTATGCAGATAGTGAAAATACAGAAAAGTATATTGCTTTGTTTAAAGAGGTTAAAAATATTGTAGAAGAAAAGGCTTACTTTAAAGATGTGGATTTTACCATTTCTCAATTATCTAATATTTTGAGATCCAATAATTTATATATATCCAAATCAATTAAGCTGAATGGATTTTCAAATTTTAATCATTATCTGAATATGTGCAGAATTGAAAATGTAAAAAAACTGCTTCAGGAAAATGATATCAGTAAGGTTACCTTAATGTACATCTATACGGCATCCGGATTTTCTAATCAGTCTACTTTTAATAGGGTATTTAAACAAATTGAGGGAATAACACCGTCCGAATATATAATGACTATAAAAGAGGAGGAAGACAGGGACGTAGTGCATGAGTAATCATTTATAATTTCTTCTTTATAGATTCGCTTTGCATTAATTCATCATCAAAATTTATATTATCTCTAAAAAAAGTTCGGCACATTTGCACCGAACTTAAAAACTAATATCAAAAACGCCTTTACTTCCAAAAGCTCCATTTTAATCCATCAAATACAGCTATTGTTTTACTCACTGTATCGTAACAGATAGTCCCTGCTACCGGACTTTTCATATTTGTAACCGGATCATTGACCTTTGGTAAAACTAAGGCTTTATCAGCAGATTCAAGTACCAGCACACCTTGTGCCGGTGAACCTGGAGCGCCAATAATAATGCCTCCGCCTTCTTCGGCAGATGTATTGGGCATTGTGCCTGTAAGACTTCCGGTGTCTGATAAAGAAACCCATAAGTCATTCTCACGCATTTTTACCGTAATGTCTGATTTATCAAGCAAAAATGTCCCGTTGCTTGCTGCGGTCCCGGTTGGAAGAGTGTCTACAACCGGAAGGAGAATTCCTGTATTAGATAAAGGAAAATCCAGAATAGCATCTCCGTCCACAGAATCCTTACCCATGCCGACCTGTGCTTTTATGAAAGAAGAGCCGGCAAGAATAACTGTTAATATTATTATTTTTTTCATTTAATTAATTTTAAAATTATTATTCATTACAGCTTCTCACCACACAATTCCATCCGGTTCCGTTATAAAGCTTCATACATTTATCTACGGTATCGTAGATTAGCATGCCTTCTACCGGATTTGCAATCAGAGAGCTTTGGGAACGTGTAATGACAAAACCTCTTGTTTTTGATTCCAGAGCCACGGCACCATTGGGAAGATTTTCCGGCCATCCGTTTTGCTTAGCCTGAATGGTAATACCGATTTTAGTAATCATATCAGCAGGAGAGGTGTTCGGATCTTTTGTACAGTAAGTACATTCCAGAACTTTTAATAAATGGGAAGATACAGAATTAGAAGCTCCACATTCAGACTGAGGATCTACTGTAACAGATGCCATATTGCTAAAATATTTGCTTCCGTCCACATCAGTATAAGCCATTGTAGCAGAAGTATTGGTATTAACTTTAAATTTAATCACCGCTGTTTGTCCTGCAGCTATGTTCATTCCTGAGATATAAACCTGATCTCCGTCAAATATCGCTGTTCCGTTAGCTGTAAAATTAGTCTGGACTAAAGAACCAGCGATGTACGTCTGGGCTGCATCCAGATTATCAGTAAATTCCACATCGGTAATAGGATTTGCATCATTATTTGTGATGTTAACCGTATATTCAAGCTCTGTAGAAGACGCTCCGAAACATCTGTTAACAGATTTTGTTACCGTTGGTTTAGTGATCGCTGTTGAAGCCGTATAAGTAATGCTCGTATCCTGATATCCTGCAGCTCCGCTATCATCATCGCTTCTATAAGGATTGGGATCATTGATTCCCCCATCTACCGTGTAATTGAAGTGTGTAGCATAGGTTCCTGCTCCTGAAGGCCTTACTTTTACATAAATATAAGAATTCCCTGAAGGTACTGTCAAATCATTTAGTAAGAAACTTTGGCCTGCATATATAGGAGTTTCGGTTCCAAGACCTACATAGCTATCCGCTACATATTGTAACCCTCCTGGTAAAGTATTATTAATATCAATCGTTTTAGGTGAGCAGTTATTATTTTTAATATTTAATTTTAATGTTGCATCCTCACAAGTTGGCAGTTGATTTTCAATATATGAAGCAATAATACTCACGTTATCCGGGATTGGCTCAATCGGATTATCACAAACAAATGACATATTACCAATGTAAAGGAAATCAACTTTGCTGAATACCGGGCTTCTGTCAATCGTCCATTCTATCACGATTTTCTCAACAGGTTTTTCAAAATCTACATTTACCGTTGCATAATCCAGAATATCTAGATAAGGTTGAGTTCCTGTTGCTGTACCTGTAGAAGCATCAATTGTGTATCTTCTTAAAATATTATTAAGAGCGGGTGTAGAATTATAAGCATAATTCATTTTTGGAGTGACTTGATCAGTACCGCAATAGCCAATTACTTTTACAATTGTAGACTGTCCTGCCAATTTAGTAATGCCTGCAATCTGGAAGCTGGCTTTTGCAGCTTTAGTTCCATTAATATCTTTTAAATTCACGGTATAAGATACTTTACCTGCTTCGCCACTCATATTATCGTATCTTGATAGCTGTGTCCATGTACCAAACATTCTTGGGAAAATAGTAGGAATCCATTCTACACCTGAAGGATAAGTAACACTGATATCTGCTGATAATGCACCACTTGCAGGGGCAGTTCCGCTTAAAGGGATATTATTCAAAGTATTGTTTGTAGCACCGGTTGCACCTCCGTTAAACCAGGCTTGCCCATTTTGCAGTGTTTGTTTTCCTCCTAAACATGCCTGACAGGCTGCAGGACCAACTTTACCAACTACAGTAAAATACTGTCCGTTTTTAAAGTTATAATAAAATATTGCTTTACCTCCGGAAACGCTTATTGCCGGTGAAATTCCTGTGTTGGTTGTGAATCCACTGTCATCTGAGAAATATAAAGATATCTCACTGTTGATATTATAGGAAGATAAATCAACTTCGAAATAAGACGCATTAACAGTTCCTGTTTTCTGAACCAGCCATGTTTTGTTGATTCTTACAAGGCCGTCCGATAAAGCAGGGCAACTCACGGGATTCACCACTGATGTACCGGTATGCACGTTGTTATCACCAAACATCATAAATCCTTTATCTGCCAATGATGTTCTGCTTATATTGGAATTTGGTGATGTAAAATCATTGATGGTAGATGCTGTAAGAATACTGTTATCATTAATGCTATGAGATATTTTCTGATCTAAATTACCATTTACATCTCTTGCAATACCAAAAATATTGTTGTTGAAAGCCGTATTAGTAGATGAGTTCCAGACAATAGTAGCAGCAGAATTGATATAATTCAAAGGCTGTATCAGTGTAATACCATACTTTACTGCAAAATAGGTATCTACTTTATCTCTGTCCTGTGCAGATAAACTAACATTATAGTAGGCAACTTCCGGAATTCTTCCTGCAAAACCAAAAACGCTTCCGCCTATTTGCATATTACTAAGAACATCTGCAGTTATTGCATCCGAAAAAGTAACAAAACTACCGTTATAACCTACCTGTTTATTATTGCCACTGACAATTGAGCTTACTTGCCCCCCAACTAAAGTCATTTTATTTAAAAGAGCATTAAAAGCTGTATTTTGCCTGTTTATAATGCCTCCGTTATCTATATAGTGGAGAGTTACCAAATTACTTGATGAATTAATACCTAAACCATATCTATGCGCTGCGCCGCTTCCTGCGATATTTCCGAATCTGAAAATATGGCTGTAAGTAGGATCGATATCTCCTGATTTGGCACCTACTGCGAAAGTTGTATGCAATCTACCCAAAGATGCAGGGTTTATGACCGCTGTAAAGTGAGCGAAATCTGTTGAAGAGAATGTATAGAACGGATTATAGTTGCTGTTTGCATCACCGTTAGATAATAAGATGGCTCCTGTACCATTTTTACTTATGGTAAAACCATTTACTCTGTCAGACCAATTGGTTAAAGTAGCAGTAACGCCGGCATCATACCAATATCCCAATCCGGCAGCAACCCCTGCAGGAGCATTAATCAATCCTGCAAAAGTAAAAAACTGACCATTATCTAACGTTACATCTGCATAATTATATGTTATTCCGTTAATAACCTGTGTAGAAGTCATGCTTGTGACAGTATCTGTATTATCAAAAACAGCATCTGTACTTTGAATTAATTTCAAATTCGTAATTCCTTGTGGCCACATTACTCTTACAGTTCCTACGGATGTTGTATTTTGAACTTTCCAGATAGCAGGGAAACGCAAATTAATACCTGAAATCCCACTGATAGGTGTTGATAATGTTCTTTCTAAACCATTATCTCCCCAAATTAAATATTGTTTATCGGTCGGGAAACTATTCGTGTTTAACGCATTTGTATTAGCCAAAGCCCCGCCAATTCCTATAGCTACGTGGGAGCCTGTATTGATACTTTGAGATTGTTTCTGATTTAAAGCTGTGGCATCGTCACGCCCAATACCTGCAATGTTCTGATTATAAGCAGAATTGACTGAGGCATTCCAAATTACAGTAGCATCAGTAGCCACATAGTTTGTTGCTACAGTTTGATCTATCGTTACACCATATTTTACGGCTAAATAACTTTCAATTCTGTTTTGCTCAGCCGCCGTTAGCTGTCTTTCATATCCGATAACTTCCTGGTAATCGTTTCCGCCTCTTTCTGCACCTCCATCTGTGTCAGTATTCAGATGGAAGTTTCTACCCGTGAATGCCGGTGGAGTATAGCTTGAAGGAACTTGGCTTTTACCATTTATTTTGTAAGGATAAGCACTTGCCACACCTGTAGTATATGCCCAGCCTAAAATATTAGTGGTAGACGGATTGAATAAATTGGTAGAAATAAATTGTATATTCTGGCTCCATTTAAATATTCCTGCTGAGGTGGAACTGTTGATATAACTTCCCATCTCATTTTCAGATGCTCCTGCACCGGGTGTGCTTAATGTTGAATTACTCACGTTCATTTGCACATTATAGCCGATATTGGGTGTTCCTCCTGCTCCCGCTTTAGAAACATTATAGAATGTTCCGGCTGTTCCTGGTGTTGTTGCTGTTGCAGAAAAAGCATTAAGCATTCCTAATCCTGCACCCTGAATCATTCTTACAGCTGGATTAAAGTTGGATCCCAGATTCAAATACGTGGAATTTGCGGTATGGAGCGGGAATCCCGACAAAGCCTGAAGTTGCCCGCCAGTAAAACCGGCATTGTTCCAGGATGTTACAGTACCGCCTTCTACGGTAGTATTTGTTCCGAAATCGGCTTTATACCACAATTGTGTGCCGGCGACTCCTCCTGGGCTCTGTGCTGGTGCAGGTATACTCATCATTATGAATATACCAATTAAAAGATTGATTTTTTTCACCTTATTTTTCTTTAAATTTTAAATAATAGTACATGTTTGTTTAAAAATAAATTCAAAAAACTGGAGGTGGAGGACGGGTTATGTATTGTGACAAATGATAGTCCTTAAAAAAATTAAGATTATTGTTAATTATTTCATTATTAGTATTTTTAGGGTATATATGTAAAAGTCTATATCTTATATTTTCAATTAAAAATTTCGAATGATATTGAATGTTGGGAACCGAAACTGAAATTGCTATCCCTTTTTGATAAGTTGAAAAGAAATTATCGGGACAAAGTTTCAAAAATTCAACTGATTCTATTTTCGGAAAAGTTTTTATCTTTTCTTTGGAGGATTTTGAAATTGATTGTTTTGTAACTCTTTCAGGGCCGGATTTAGATTTTTTTTCATTAGATGTAAGGTTTTTGGTGTTATGTAAAGTCTGTTTCTGAATTAAAATTTCACCCTCAAAATTCCTCAATCTTACCTGGTCAACATTTCCTGAGTCTGTAATATAGAATGTTGTATTATCATGAATAGTAATTTTAGTACCCTTTACATAATAGAAAGCCTGGGAATTTAGATTTGAAGACATTAAAAATATAAACAACAGCAATGAAGCCCCTTTATATAGGGAAAAAGTGGGCTTCAGCTGTTGTAAATAGGATTTCATTATAAGTGCTTTTATTAATTGTAAAAGACAAGGTTTATCTGTCTCAGTACGTTCTGACCCAATCATGGTTTGGAAATCAGAATGCAAATGAGGGAATTAAGGTTTTTTTTGACCTAAAAGATGTAGCGTATATATCTTTTATCTTTATGGTTATTGCTTAGGGTCCAATATACAGAATACTATTAGCCGGATAATTGCTATAATCAGCTAAACAGTATGTGAATTTTAATGAAACCGGAACTAAAAAAATAAAATTTTTCATAGTATTAAATTTTTAAAGTTAGTAATGGAGATTTTCTGTATTTTATTTAGCGTAAAAAAAATGTAAAAGAATTTTGTACTAAAATATGTTTAATTCTGTTTTTTATTTTCTTGGGGTAAAAGTAATATAATATTTATAGTCCTGATAAGTTATAATGATAACTTTAAGTCAATTTGTTAATTTCATTTACGGTTTTTATCGTATTGATTATTAAATGGTTATGTAAGTTAAAATAGTAAATGTTATCATAATAAGTCGTAAAATTTATAAAGTCTTTTGAACTCATTAATAGCTAATGGTGATTATAAAGCATACTTTGAAAAATAAGAGTTGGACATATTGATATTTTAATACACATTTTTAGCTGAAAAAAATATGCATTCGATAATCTGATAATTATCTTTTCAGATTATTTTCAGTACAATATTAATTAACTGTATTATTTGAAGTAATTTTTTGTTAAGTATTACAGTGTTTGTTATATTATTAGCAATTACAATTTTTATTTGTTTTTTATTTATTATTTGTAAAATATATTTATCAAAATATAGTGATTTGGCTTAATTGTTGGATAATTAACGAACTAAATAGAATTAATATGAAAGAAACTTCTAACCCAAAATCACAACAGCTAGAGCATTCTATAACAGAAAATGATAATCAGGCTCTAACAACCAATCAGGGATTAAAAATCAATAACAATCAGGATTCTTTAAAGTCGGGAGAAAGAGGCCCGAGCTTACTGGAAGATTTTATTCTGAGAGAAAAGATTACCCACTTTGATCACGAAAGGATACCTGAAAGAATAGTACATGCACGTGGTTCCGGCGCACACGGAACTTTTAGATTAAATAAAAGTCTAAAAAAATATACCAAAGCAAAATTTTTGTCGGAAGAAGGTAAGGAAACACCTGTTTTTGTGCGATTTTCTACCGTTGCGGGCAGTGCGGGCAGTACGGATCTTGCGAGGGATGTAAGGGGTTTTGCTATTAAATTTTATACTGAAGAAGGCAATTATGATTTAGTTGGAAATAATATTCCTGTATTTTTTATTCAGGATGCAATAAAATTCCCAGATCTGATTCATGCCGTAAAACCCGAGCCGGATAATGCCATTCCACAGGCTGCATCTGCACACGATACATTTTGGGATTTTATTTCCCTGATGCCGGAAAGCATGCATATGATTATGTGGGCTATGAGTGACAGGGCAATTCCGAGAAGTTACAGAATGATGGAAGGTTTTGGCGTTCATACCTTTAAATTTATTAATGAGGAAGGAAAAATGCACTTTGTGAAATTTCATTTTAAACCGAAATTAGGCGTTCATTCCGTAGCTTGGGATGAAGCGACTAAAATTTCCGGTAAAGATTCTGATTTTCACAGGAGAGATCTTTGGGAAGCCATTGAAAATGGAGCTTTTCCGGAATGGGATTTCGGGGTACAGATTATTCCGGAAGAAGATGAACATAAATTTGATTTTGATTTACTTGATCCTACAAAACTGATTCCTGAAGAAGAAGTACCCGTAGAATTAGTAGGAACTTTGACTCTTAACAGAAACCCGGATAACTTTTTTGCAGAAACGGAGCAAATTGCATTTCACCCCGGTCATCTTGTTCCGGGAATAGATTTTACGAATGATCCGCTGCTACAGGGTAGATTATTTTCTTACACCGATACTCAGCTTTCCAGGTTAGGGTCACCAAATTTTCACGAAATACCGATTAACCGATCTATTAATACGGTTCACAATAACCAGCGTGACGGTCACATGAGACAGCAGATTGTAAAAGGAAAGGTAAGCTATGAACCGAATACTATTGGAGGAGGCTGTCCTTTTCAGGCAATGATGAAAGACGGTGGTTTTACTTCACAGGAAGAAAGGGTGGATGGGCAGAAAATAAGGGCAAGAAGTCAAAGTTTTGTTGATCATTATTCTCAGGCTAAATTATTTTACAACAGCCAATCTGACCCTGAAAAGAAACACCTTCAAAATGCTTTGATTTTTGAATTGTCAAAGGTGACTATTCCTGCTATCCGAGAAAGAGTAGTTGGGCAATTGGCTTTCATTAATAATGATTTAGCATCATTGGTTGCTAAAAAAGTAGGTGTAAACGTTACCAAACTAAAACAGCCAAATGGAAGTATTCCTGCAGATGCTGATCCAAAAACATTGCAAAGCCCTGAAAAAGAACCTTCTACTAAGAGCTCAGATCCTCTAAGTATGAGTAATACCATTAAAAATACGATAAAAAGCCGTGTCATTGGTTTTATTATGGAAAACGGAGTAAATGCAAAAGATGTCAATACTTTGAAATCAAAGCTTGAAAAGGAAGGCGCCGTTGTACAGATTATTGCAGGAAGTCTTGCACCGGTTACGGCAGATGACGGAACAATCTTCGAGCCGAAACATTCTCTTACCAGTACAGCAAGTGTTTGTTTTGATGCTTTATATTTATGCAGCGGTAAAAAATCTTCAGAGAGTTTATTGAATGAAGATAATAAACCCGGAACACTTCTTTTTGTGAATGAAGCTTATAAACATTGTAAAGCGATCTATTTCGGAAATGAAACGGATGATATATATAAAGCCAGCAATGTAAGCAGTAAAAAACATCAGGATCCGGCGATTATAACTGTCGAAAATAAAAATGCCGACGAATCATTTATCAAAGCTATTGCCAATCACCGTGTTTGGGAATTGGAAATGGAAAGAAATAATCCGGCATAGGAAGTTAAATCACAATATTATATAAAAAAGCAGAAGGTATATTACCTTCTGCTTTTTTATATTAGCTATAATGTATTAAAAGATTATAAATGCTTATTTTATAAAGCAAAGTCTTGCCATCAGATAACTCACTGTAGATTCTGCGCCCTGATTGAGGTTTACATTTTTTTCTTCCAGACCATCATAACAACCGCCGGTAGCAGGATTGTAGATGATTTGATTTAAATGATTCTTTCCTAAAAACCAATTGAAGGATTTTTTCATGATTTCTAAATATTTCTCATCATGAAAAACCTTGTAAAATGCTGATAATGCTAAAATGGTATAAGCAACATCAATAGGTTGCTCTCCACCATTTGTATCAGTATTCATGTCATGTTTATGAAGCCATCCGTTATTGGAAATTACCTTAATATTATCATCTGTAATAATTTTGGATAATAGAAACTGGAAAGAATCATGCGCTGTTTGTTTGTATATCTCGTCACCGGTAGCAAGCCACGCGCATAATAGAGCTTCGGGCAATGCACTGTTTCCGTAGGTCATATAGCTTTCAAACCATTGCCAATCATCTTTTTTTTCGTGTTGATACATTTTCACAAGACGGTTGGCTAGTTTTTTTAATAAGGGAATATTGGTTTCGGAATTTTGATAGTATAACCCTTTTATAATAAAAGCCATAGCCCTTGTAGAATAGGTTTTTTCTGCACAGATGAGGTTTTTTTGAATGATTGCTTCTGCCTTGTCAGAAAACTTTTGAGGTAGAATTTCCTTCATTGAAAGTAAGTATCCCAGTGACCAGATTGCTCTTCCGTTAGAATCTTCCAGGTTAGTTTCGTTATTCTGTTCTGTAAATTTTTTTTGTTCATTCACATAATTCAGGAAACTTCCATCTGGCTGTTGGCAAAAATTAATGAAATTCAGGTAAATTAAAATTAGTTCCAAATCAGACTCGTTTCTGCTTAATTCATAATGCCTGCAAACAGCAATCATTGCACGGGCATTATCATCCAGAGTATAGCCGGAAGATATATCGGGTCTGTTGATTTTGGAAAACTGAATCATTCCAAAATTTGTCGTCATGTTTTTGATGTGATCAAGGTTGATTTCTGGTAAAGTGTAATTCAGCTCTTTTTTATCTTTTATATATTCCTGAAATAATATAGCATGTGAGATAGAAGAGTTTTCCCAAGCTGTGGGAGCCATTTTTTCTAACGATTTTGAACGCAGTTTTTCTTGTGCCTTTTTATTTTTCAATAATGTATTTACGGCAACAGCTAATTGTTCCGGAGCTTCAAAATCAATAATAATTCCGGTATCTTCTTTTAATACTTCCAAAGCGTGAGGAATAGGTGTGGAAACAATAGGACATCCACAGCTGATGGCGTAAGAAAAGGTTCCGCTTACGGCCTGGTTCCTGTCTTTTGATGTAAAAAGATAAACATCAGTAAGCTGAAGGTATTCTAGTAATTCATCCAAAGGTAAATACTCATTAATAAAGCGGATATGATTTTCCAGATGAAGATTTTTAATGATCTGTTTTAATGATGAACGATATTCTTCACCTTCGTTTTTTACGATGACAGGATGGGTTTTTCCTATAATTAAGAAGATAACTTCCGGATTTTCAGAGATAATTTCCGGTAATGCCTGTAAAGTTGTTTCGATATTTTTACCGGAACCCAATAACCCGAATGTAGAAAGCACTTTTTTATCCTGAAGTTGATATTTTTCCTTTAAAGAAACTTTATTGGTAAAGGGCAGTAAATGGGTGCCATGTGGAATCACCTTGATTTTATCAAAAGGAATATCGTAATCATTTGAAAGGATATGTGCAGAAATTCCGGTCATGACAATAACAGATTGAGAAAAACCTGCAATTTCTTTTACTTTTTCTTTCAGTTCATGATTCGGTTTTGGCAGCACTGTATGAAAAGTGATAATAACATCTTTTCTTACATTCTTGAGCAAAAGGAGTAACCCGTTTTTAACATCATTAAAAAATCCGAATTCATGCTGAAGCATGACAAGCTGAATATTATCATTTTTATTAATTTGATTGGCCAGCTCTAAATAAGAAATTATATCAGATGTATTTAAACTATATTCAATTTTTTCTTCGTACTGATAATTTTCATCCTCTGATTCCATCGGGCAGATAATTGCTTTAAATGATTCTCCGAATTTTGATTGAAGAGATCTTATTAAATCTTGGGTATAAGTGGCAATTCCGCACACCTTAGGAGGAAAAGTACTGATAAAGAGAATCTCAGATTTATTATGAATTGTGTTTATTTTGCTTTTGACAGATAGTTTTATCACTTTGTCCTCCACATCTGGATTAATATCTTTTTTCATTATTTATTTTTAAATGGGATAGTTATTTAGAACTATCGGTTATGATGGATATTTCATTAGCTCTGTCAATAATTCGGAAATATTTACAGAAGCTACGGCAATTCTTTTGTCGGCTGCTCCATAGTAAATATACAGGTGGTCATTCTCTATAATGGAGCCGGTGGGAAAACATACATTATTAACCTCGCCTTTTAATTCCCATTTCTCCTCCGGCCTGAAAAGAGGATAAGGAAGTCTTGCTATTTCTTTTTCTGGGTCATCAAGATCCAGTAAGGCTGCACATGCACTGTAAACATATCCGCTAATAGTATCATGAACACCGTGGTATATCATTAGCCAGCCACTTTGAGTTTCTATAGGGGGACATCCTCCGCCGATATAACTTATCTCATGATCGTATTTTGGAGATAAAAGAATATGATCCTTAAAATGCAAAAAATAATCTTCCCAGAAATCTGGGGTTAATTCTTCAATGCTTTCAATATTGACAATTTGAATATCGGGTCTTATACGATGAATAAAATATAATTTACCATTTATTCTTCTTGGGAAAAAAATCAAATTTTTATCCCATAAAAATGAGGGTTCGTTACTGTTGTTACTAATTCTGGATTTGTTAAATCGCTGATATTTTTCATGTATTGTCCCATCCGATTCGGATAAAAGCTTAAATTTTTCATAAGAGATTTTGGGTACAATAATGCCTTCATTTTTCCATGATATCATGTCTTTGGAAGTTAGCAGTTTTCCCAAGGCATTCATACCGTCATAACAGGTGCAGGTAAGATAGAAAAGATGATCTATTTTTACGATCCGGGGATCTTCGACACCATGTTTTTCATATTCAAACTCAGGAACTATCACCGGAATATCCATTCGGCTTTCTACCGTAACAGGATCTGATAACAAACAATGCCCGATACTTGAGAAATTGCCTTTAGCTACGGCTCGGTAAAATAAATGTATTTTTCCTTTTTCTTTGATTACGGCAGGATTTAAGACGCCTTCACTTTCAAAATTTAGTTGGGTTTTTCTGAGTATAATTCCTTCTTTTTTTACGGGTACATATTTCATTAGGTACTGGCGTGCCTACTTTCATTTTCTTTATTTATTCTTTTGATAAGTTTATCATCCCGCTTTTCTTTTGCAGATTTTGAGGGAGGTGTTTTATCTGATTTTCTTTTTCCGTCTTTTTCTTTTGACATTTTACATACTTTTTATTAATGTAAAGTTGGTTTTTTAAAAAAGGAAAGGTTTGTAATAGTTTATTGATTTATTACATAAATCATAGATATTTAGAAATTAAAGGTTTAACTTTGAAGAAATAGCTGTTAAAATTTTGATTGACAGGCTGTACAAATAGAGTATGGATTATGAAGTTGTACATAAAATATATGGTAAGCTTACGCTGCAAAATGGTTGTCTATCAGGAATTGGAAAGACTGAATATCAGGAATGCTGTGGTAGATCTTGGTTTGGTAGAAATACCGGATGATATAAGTTCCGAAAAAAGGCAGATATTAAAAGAAAATTTACTCAAAACCGGGCTCGAACTGTTAGATGATAAAAAAAGTATCCTGATAGAAAAAATAAAAAATGTAGTCACGGAAATGATTCATTATTCTGAAATTCTTCCGAAGGAAAACTTCTCTGACTATATCAGTGAAAAGCTAGGTTATGATTATACTTACCTTGCCAATACATTTTCTGAAGTAAAAGGAGTGACTTTACAGCATTTTATAATAATCAATAAAGTAGAAAGAGTAAAAGAATTGCTTTTGTATGATGAGCTTAACCTTACAGAAATCTCATATAAGCTCAACTACAGTAGCGTGGCCCATCTTTCTAATCAGTTCAAGAAAATCACAGGGCTTTCACCTTCGTTTTATAAACAGCTGAAAAAAAAACGTTTGAAGAATTTAGAAGATTTGTAAAAGGTGTGATATATGCAAATTTATTCCCGAAATATGTAGGAAAAACAGATATATAAAATACCATCTTTGAATAGTAATAATTATATTACACAAACATTCTGATTTTATGGATACAAATCATAATAATGGATTTAAAATCACGGGAGACTGGGAAGAACAATCCCGACAGCTAAAAGAGAAGTTTTCACAGCTAAAAGATTCAGACTTGGTGTTTGAAAAAGGGAAAGAAAATGAATTGCTGGCAAAATTAGAGAATAAATTAAGTAAAAACCGTGAAGAAGTCATTAAGATTCTCAAGAACACTCAATTTTCATAATGAGCTTATTAAAACTCGAAAAATAGTAAATATGTTTTAAAGAGTTTTAATAGAAAAAGGGGCAGAAACTTTTAAGTGTCTGTTCTTTTTTTATGATAATAACATCAAAAATGACCTGTCAATATTCATTATTATAAACCAATAACATACAAAAATCTTATTATAGGATTCCTAAAGTAACCATAAAATTCAGGCTTTATATCCTGATTATTTTACATAAGACGTTTTTTGTTTATGTCACAAATGAAGGGATACATTATATCTATCAGAATGCAGCGCCTGTCGTATTTGAAAAAGATCTGAAAAATCAAGATTATGAAAACAATTAAGTTATATATATTTAAAGACTCTGTGACTCAGAAAATGCCTTTATTTAAAGAAAAAGATATGCTCAGTTCACTTAATGATCTGATGAAAATTGATATTATTAAAACAGAGAAAGTCACCGAATATATCATTGATGTTCCTGATGATTTTAGTTTTGAAAATTACGATAATGATCAATTGACATACTTATGCAATAGTTCTACGAACACTATTGAATATCATTTTGCAACTGTCCTGAATGATTATGATGTGATATGAAGAACTTAAAAAAATACAGCTCTTCCATCAAACTATTAACGTATATGAAAAACAAGATCTATCTTTTGGGATGGACAATGCTTATTCCGATACTGGCCTGGATAGCATATTTTGCTCATTATTCATTTACGGGACATTTATATTCCATAATCCTTACTTTTTTTCTCATGGGTTCTGTTCTCGCAGCAGTTTATCATTCAGAAATTATTGCTTATCGGGTTGGGGAACCTTATGGAACTCTGCTTCTTGCTTTTGCAATAACGGTCATAGAAGCTTCTCTTATTATTTCGATTATGCTGAGTGCAAAAGGATTGGAAACAATTAGTCTTGCAAGAGATACCGTTTTTGCCGCAGTAATGATTATTCTTACAGGAATTATTGGGATTTGTATTGTTGTAGGATCACTTCGCTACAAAGAGCAGGTATTTACATTACAGGGAGTAAGTACGGCTCTGATTACGCTTGTAGCTATCATAGCATTTACATTGATTTTGCCAAATTACACCACGAGCCATGACAAAGGGGAATACACCTCTGTACAGTTGATTTTTATTTCGATTACCTGTTTAGCCCTATATTTTGGTTTTACAATGGTTCAGACGATTAGGCACCGTGCTTTTTTTATTGCACCTATTCCCAATAAAAATGATTCTGATAAAGATGAAAGCGAAATTCTTCCTGTAAAACCTACCAGAAAAGTAATGTTTTTTAGCATTATATTTTTAGTTTTATGTTTAGGAATTGTTGTTTTATTAGCAAAATATCTTTCGAAAGATGTCGATACCTTGGTCGTAGGGGCAGGAGCTCCAAAATCGTTAGTAGGAATTATCATTGCAGGGATCGTTTTATTGCCTGAAGGTATTGCAGCAATCAGGGCGGCATATAATAATAGATTACAAACCAGCCTTAACCTTGCATTTGGCTCTGCATTGGCCAGTATAGGGCTCAGTATTCCTGTAATAGCTGTAACTTCTGTGATGGCAGATTTTAGAATGACGCTGGGAATTGATATAAAATCGACACTTCTTTTGGGATTGTCTCTGTTTATTATTACTATCTCTTTGGCAACGGGACGTACTAATATTATGCAGGGCTTTGTTCTTATTTCTATTTTTCTTCTATATCTTTTTACTACCCTTGCTCCGTGATCAAATTTTAACATTTTTGATTAAAAATTAAATTGAATTTTAAATTTGGGTATTAAATTTTATTAATTGTGCCAAAGTTTTTCTGTCAAAGTTGGCTGGAATCACCATAAAAACTATATTTGCACCCTAAATTTTAAAAATAATGAAAGAACTAATTGAAAAAATCAACGCGGAATTTGAAGCTTTTACAACTGAAGCAAACCAACAAGTAGAAAAAGGAAACAAAGCAGCTGGAACAAGAGCTCGTAAAGCAGCTTTGGAACTAAGCAAATTGTTCAAAGATTTCAGAAAAGTTTCTGTTGAAGAATCAAAAAAATAATTGTTCCTAAACCGACTTTAAGAAGTCGGTTTTTTTATGTATTTAAATTAAAATTTAGCCTTAATTTCTTTTATTTAAAGCAATTTCCTCCTTTTATTTTAAGTTCTCCCTGAATCTTTTTATCTTTAAAGCAATCAATAAAAGTTATGAAGGTAAACAGATTTTTTCTAATGCCCGCTATGGTTCTCGCCACACAGTTTTCATGGGCTCAGGTAACGGTAGATCCAAAAGAAAAGCTTAATCCTATTGTTCAGAATTTTGTAAATGAAGTGAATACCAATTCTCAATTGGAAGGAATGGCATATGAGCTTCTGGATGAAATCGGTCCCCGTCTTGTGGGGACTCCTGAAATGCTGGCTTCAAATGAATGGACGGCAAAGAAACTCCGTTCGTGGGACATTGAAGCGAATCTTCAGCAATTCGGAACATGGAAGGGCTGGGAAAGAGGTATTACCCATGTTGATATGACGTATCCAAGAATAAAATCTTTATCCGCAACACAGTTAGCATGGAGCCCGGCGACCAAAAAAGCTGTTGAAGCAGAAGTAATCATCCTTCCTAAAGTTAATTCCAAAGCTGATTTTGATACATGGTTATCTTCTGTAAAAGGAAAGATTGTACTTATCGCACAATATCAAAAAATAGGTCGTTCTGATGAACAAATAAAAGAATTTGCGACTCCCGAACTGTATGAAAAACTAAAAAAAGAAAAAGAACAGGCTTCAAAAGATTTCCAAAACTATGTAAGGAATATAGGATTGGATAACAGCACGTTGCCGGAAGCGTTAGAAAAAGCAGGAGTTGCGGGAGTTGCCATTTCAAACTGGACGGGGATTATGGGTGCAAACAGAATTTTCGGAGCAAAAACGAATAAAATTCCTATGATTGATATTGATGTAGAAGATTATGGAATGTTGTACAGAATGGCTGAAAATGGAGCAAAACCTAAAATTAAAATTGAAATTCAGTCAAAAATTCTTCCGGATGCAAAAACCTTTAATACAATCGGGATGATTAAAGGAAAAGAAAAACCTGATGAATATGTGATTCTTTCTGCTCACTTAGATTCTTGGGACGGTGCTCAAGGTGCTACAGACAACGGAACAGGAGTTCTTACGATGCTTGAAACAATGAGAATTCTAAAAAAATATTATCCAAATAATAAAAGAACAATTGTTGTAGGACTTTGGGGTAGCGAAGAACAGGGGTTAAATGGTTCCAGAGGTTTTGTCGCTGATAATCCTGAAATTATTAAAGGGGTACAGGCAGTTTTTAACCAAGATAACGGCACGGGTAGAGTAGTGAATATCAGCGGACAGGGCTTTGTCAATTCCTATGATTATATCGGGAAATGGCTGACTGCAGTTCCTAAAAATATCAAAGACCAAATCAAAACAGATTTCCCGGGAATGCCGGGAGGTGGTGGTTCTGATCATGCATCATTTGTTGCAGCCGGAGTACCTGGGTTTTCTTTGAGTTCATTAAACTGGGGATATTTTGGCTATACATGGCATACAACAAAAGATACATATGATAAAATTGTTTTTGATGAAGTGAAAAGCAATGTAATTTTAACGGCGACATTAGCTTATATGGCTTCTGAAGATCCTGAATTTACCAATAGAGAAAAACGTGAAATGCCTATAAACGATAAAGGTGAAGTAGCAAAATGGCCGGAAATTAAACAGCCGAAAAGAGATTCTAAGGATTTTAAATAAATTAACCGAGGCTGTCCATTTTGGACAGCCTCGGTTAATTATTAAAGTATCATACTCAATTGCACTCTTTTTCTCGCCTCATCTACCTCGGTTACTCGTACCTGGACGTGCTGATGCAGCTTCACCACTTCATTTACATCTGAAACGAAACCGTCTTTCAACTGCGAAATATGAACTAAACCACTTTCTTTAATCCCCAAATCTACAAAACATCCAAAGGCCGTAATATTATTCACGATTCCCGGTAAAATCATTCCTGTTTTTAAATCTTTAATGCTTCTTACGTTAGGATCAAATTCAAATACTTTGGCCGCTTTTCTAGGATCAAGTCCCGGCTTTTCAAGCTCTTTTAAAATATCTTTTATCGTTAAAATTCCAATATCTTCCGTGATATATTTTTCAGGTTGAATTAGTGCAATTTTTTCTTTATTTGCAATCAATTCATTGGATTTTATCCCTAAATCCTTCGCCATTTTTTCAACAATTCCATACGCCTCAGGATGAACAGCCGAATTATCTAAAGGATTTTTTGAATTGGTAATTCTAATAAATGCCGCTGCCTGCTGAAAGGCTTTTTCTCCCAATCTCGGAACTTTTTTTAGTTGTTTCCTGTCTTCAAAAGCTCCATTTTCAGCGCGGTAATTCACAATGTTTTCTGCCATTTTCTCCCCGATTCCGGAAACATAACTTAAAAGGGACTTGCTGGCTGTATTTAAATTAATTCCGACAGAATTTACACATTTCATCACCGTAGAATCCAATTCGTTTTTCAATTGAGTCTGGTCTACATCGTGCTGATATTGTCCGACTCCGATAGATTTTGGATCAATTTTCACCAATTCCGCTAAAGGATCTGAAAGTCTTCTCCCGATAGAAACAGCACCACGAACGGTCACATCATAGCTCGGAAATTCGTCCCTAGCTATTTTACTCGCAGAGTATACTGATGCGCCGGCTTCTGAAACTACAAAAACCTGTAAAGGCTTATCAAATGCAATTTTTTTAATGAAAAATTCTGTTTCACGGCTTGCTGTTCCGTTTCCAATGGATATTGCTTCAATATTATAGGCATTGACCATAGAACGGATTTTTTTCATCGCCATGCCACTTTCATTTTGAGGAGCGTGAGGATAAATGGTTTCGTTGTGCAATAAATCACCTTTTTCATCCAGGCAGACAATTTTACAGCCGCTTCTATATCCGGGATCAATTGCCAAAATTCTTTTCTCGCCCAAAGGAGGAGCAAGTAATAGCTGGCTCAGGTTTTCAGCGAAAATTTCGATGGCTTTTTTATCTGCTTTTTCTTTTGCTTCCTGTAAAGTTTCGTTGGAAATAGCAGGTTCGAGTAATCTTTTATAGCTATCTTTTATAGCTAAAGAAATTTGGTCTGCACTTTTATTGTCTGATTTAATAATTGCATTTTCAATAAACTCAATCGCTTCTTCTTTATCAATATCAATATTTACTTTTACAAAGCCTTCAGCTTCAGCCCTAAGCATTGCCAAAAGTCTGTGAGAAGGAGTTCTGTTTAGACTTTCTTGCCATTCAAAATATTGAGAAAATTTTTGGGCATCTTCTTCGTCTTTTTTAGCTTTTACAACTTTTGAAGTTACAACTGCTTTCCGTTGAAACAACCGGCGGAGGTTTTTGCGAACGTACATATTTTCATTAATCCATTCTGCCATGATGTCTCTTGCTCCTTGTAAAGCCTCTTCGTCGGAAGAAACCTTATCATTAATATATTTTGAAGCTAAAGACTGAATATCCTGAGATTTTTGACTCATAATGATTTTAGCGAGAGGCTCTAATCCTTTTTCTTTTGCCGAATCAGCTTTGGTTTTCTTACGTTTTTTGAAAGGTAAATATAAATCTTCAAGCTCTTGGATATCAAAACTTCCTTCAATTCTTTGTTTAAATTCAGCAGTTAAAGCGTTTTGTTCTTCAACCGATTTTAGGATAGTTTCTTTTCTTTTTAAAATATCTTCAAACTGTTTGCTGATTTTTGAAATTTGCTCAATTTGTATTTCATCCAGATTTCCTGTTTTATCTTTTCGATAGCGGGAAATAAAAGGAATGGTGCAGTCTTCAGCTAATAATTGAAGGGTGGCATTGATGCTTTTCTCAGAAATATTTATGGTATTTTGAATAAATTCAATATTTGTCATTTTGTAAAATTAAAATGCTAAAATAGGGATTTTTGATCTCGATTAGAATAACAGATTTAGTATATTTGAATCAATAAAGGAATAAAAAAACAATAATTTTCATTTCTTGATGTATGATAAGGAGATGAAAAGTTGGTTTATTTACTTTTGACCTATCAAAAATGAGGAGTTAGGATATTTATTATAAATTTAGCCTCCTTAATAATTAAAATAACAATTTTTTACAATTAAATAAATATGAAAAAACTTAGTGTAATCGCATTAGTAGGATTCGGATTGCTTGCAGCATCGTGTAATAAAGAAAAATCTGCAGATACGGCTGCTACGGCTACTGAACAGGCTGTTGCAGAAGGAAAAGGTGAAGTTTTGGCTGTGGATGCCGCGACTTCTGTGGTAAATTGGAAGGCTTTCCACAAAGGAGGTTTTGCGCCACGTTGGGGAACCATCAATGTAAAATCGGGAGATTTGAATGTTGAAAACGGACAACTTTCTGCGGGTAATTTTGTTATCGATATGGCTTCTATTAAAGTAGATCCGGCCTCAGTAACTGAAAAGGATAAAAAACCTGCGGATTTGGAAGCTCACTTAAAAAATCCTGATTTCTTTGATGTAGCTAAAAACCCTACTTCTGAGTTTAAAATTACAAGTGTTGCAGATTTAAAGGATGCACCGAAAGAAGGAGCAATTGAAGGAGCAAACAAAACAGTAAGCGGAAACCTTACACTATCTGGAAAAACGGTGAATGTAACTTTTCCTGCGAAAGTGGAAGTTGTGGATAATTCAGCTTCTATTCAGGCAAAATTTACAGTAAACAGAGCTGATTGGGGTATTAAATTTGGTACTTCTGAGGCAGATCCTGCAGAATGGGGGATCAGCAAAGACATCGAAATTGCTGTAGACGTAAAAGCTAAAAAATAATTAATTGCTAGATACAAAACTTTAAAGCTGCTTTTCTAGGGCAGCTTTTTTTATTTAAATTAAAATTAATTCAAAATCCTTGAATTTTTAATTCTTACACAATATTCACTTCCGAGATACAAGGGATTTCCATGTTTTTCAGACCAAAATCCATCCAAAATATCTTTGCTGAGACAACGATAGACAGCAACGCCTTTGTAAACTTTATTATCATCGCCTTCATATTTGAAATTAATAACTAAGATCTGATCCCTATAAAATCCGGTACCATTTTGTATGTGATCACCAATCATCCATTGAGCGATAATACGGTTGTTTTCGTCGATAGATAAAGTTAATATCCCGTGATAAGAAATATGATCTGTTGCTTCCTGATTGCTGCCCTGAACAGAATAGTTTCCGGCTAAATCCTGTATTGTCATTGATTTTTATTTATTGGACTTGCAAAGTTATAGAATCTTGTTTTAGATTTGTTCCTATGTTTTATTTATTAACAGCAGCTAATCTTTTCAGTTTTATTGTTTTTGGTTTGGATAAAAGAAAAGCAATCAGACATCAAAGACGAATTTCTGAAAACAATTTGTTATTGGTTTCCCTATTTGGCGGAACTATTGGGGCGATTTGTGGGATGCTTCTTTTTAGACATAAAATTTCTAAATTTTCTTTTTTATGGAAGTTTGGAGTGGTTGTTTTAGTACAGGTCGGGATGGTTTATTTATTGAAAGATTTTAATAATCAAATCATTTAACAAATTTTATAACCACAAATAGTAGTCCCGGCATTATTTTTTCACTTAGAATCAAACAACACTTAAATTCATTAATATTATGTCAAAGAACATCGCCATTCTGGCAACAAACGGTTTCGAAGAAAGTGAATTAGCATCACCAAAAGAATATTTAGAGCAACAGGGGTGGACTGCACATATCATCAGTCCTGAATCTGGAAGTATCAGAGCCTGGGCCGAAAAAGACTGGGGAAAATCATATAATGTAGATAAAATATTAGGCGAAGTTTCGGCTTCCGATTATGATGCATTGGTTTTACCGGGTGGAGTTATCAATCCTGATCAATTGAGAACAAATGAAAAAGCATTAAGCTTTGTCAAAGATTTCTTCCAACAACATAAACCTGTTGCAGCCATTTGTCATGGTCCTCAGATTTTAATTAATGCTGAAGTTGTAGAAGGACGAAAATTAACATCGGTAAATTCCATCAGTAAAGATTTAAAAAATGCCGGTGCAAATTGGGAAGACAGTGAAGTTGTAGTGGATAAGGGTTTAGTTACCAGCAGAACTCCGAAGGACTTACCGGCATTTAATGCCAAAATGGTCGAAGAAATTAAAGAAGGTAAGCACAAAGAGCAAACTTTATAATTTATAGTTTTATAAAATAATCTGGGTTTAAGTTGGAAAACTTAAACCTTTTTCCATTTAGTATTTCCAAGGATTAACCGCTTTTATTTACAGTTTACGAAACATTGCTAATAACTTTCTCATTATGATATTGTTAAATATTGCATAATCTTTTTAATTAATTCATTTAAAATCACTATTTTTGCACCCGTAAAAATCATTCATGCAAAACATTAGAAATATTGCGATTATCGCACACGTTGACCACGGGAAGACGACTTTGGTTGACAAGATTATTCATGCTACAAACATTTTCAGAGAAAATCAGGAAAGTGGAGAATTGATAATGGATAACAACGATCTTGAAAGAGAAAGAGGGATTACCATTTTATCTAAGAATATTTCTGTTACTTATAAAGACACTAAAATTAACGTAATCGATACTCCTGGTCACGCCGATTTCGGTGGGGAAGTAGAAAGAGTATTGAAAATGGCAGACGGTGTAATCTTGTTGGTTGATGCTTTTGAAGGGCCTATGCCACAGACAAGATTCGTATTGCAAAAAGCTTTGGAATTAGGATTGAGACCTTTGGTTGTTATCAATAAAGTTGATAAACCAAACTGTCGTCCTGATGAGGTTCACGATCAGGTATTTGATTTGTTCTTTAATCTTGAAGCAACTGAAGAACAGTTGGATTTCCCAACGTTCTATGGTTCTTCAAAACAAGGTTGGTTCAATACTTCATTAGAACAAACTGAAGATATTTTACCATTACTAGACGGAATTTTACAATATGTTCCTGCACCGAAAGTTGCAGAAGGAAGTTTACAGATGCAGATTGTATCTTTAGATTTTTCTTCGTTCTTAGGGAGAATTGCTATCGGAAAAGTAATAAGAGGAGAAATCAAAGAATCCCAATGGATTGGGCTGGCACAAGCAGATGGTAAAGTTTTAAAAGGAAAAGTAAAAGAACTTTACGTTTTTGAAGGATTAGGGAAGAAAAAAGTTACAGAAGTAAAAGCAGGAGATATCTGTGCTGTAGTAGGTTTTGATGCCTTCCAGATTGGTGATTCATTCGTGGACCTTGAAAATCCTGAGCCGTTGGAAAGAACTGCAATTGATGAGCCTACATTGAATATGACATTCTCTATCAATAATTCACCTTTCTTCGGTAAAGATGGTAAATATGTTACTTCTAATCATTTGAAAGAAAGATTAACAAAAGAATTAGAGAAAAACTTGGCATTAAGAGTTCAGCAGACTGATGATGCAAACACTTTCCTGGTTTTCGGTAGAGGTATTCTTCACTTATCAGTTTTGATTGAAACAATGAGAAGAGAAGGTTACGAAATGACTATCGGTCAGCCACAGGTTATCTTGAGAGAAATTGACGGAGAAAAATGTGAGCCTTATGAATCTTTGGTTGTAGACGTTCCTGAAGAATATGCTTCAAGAGTTATTGATTTGGCAACTCAGAGAAAAGGTGACCTTCACATTATGGAAACTAAAGGAGAGATGCAACACATGGAATTCGAAATTCCTTCAAGAGGTTTGATCGGATTGCGTTCTCAGATGTTGACAGCTACTGCAGGTGAAGCTATTATGGCACACCGTTTTACAGAATATAAGCCTTTTAAAGGTTCTATTCCTGGAAGAAACAATGGAGTATTAATCAGCAAAACTCAGGGTCCGGCTACGGAATATTCTATTGCTAAATTACAAGATAGAGGTAGGTTCTTCGTTGATCCGGGTGAGGAAATCTACGCAGGTATGATCATCGGTGAACAAAACAAACCTGGTGACTTGGTGGTAAATATTGTAGAAGCAAAACAGTTGAACAACATGAGAGCTTCCGGTAAAGATAAAGATACAGGTGTAGCACCTAAAATTTTATTCTCTCTTGAGGAATGTATGGAATACATTCAAAGTGATGAAGCGATTGAAGTTACACCAAACTTCATCCGTATGAGAAAGAAAATCCTTTCTGAAGAAGAAAGAAAAAGAATGGAAAGATCAGCGAAAGCATAATAAAATTCTTATATATTAAATCAAAGCCTCGATTTTTCGGGGCTTTTTTATAAAGTATTTGGTAGAAAATGTCTATTTTTTCATACTGATATTTAGATAACGAAAAAAATAATTAAAGTAGTTTTACAGACTATGAAAGTGAATAAATTAAAACTTATTGTTTTATCGGGAATTTTTGCGTCATTCACAGGTTGTTCTGTTCAGAATAATTCTGTGAAAACAGCATCTCCCACAAAAAGTACAACAAAACCAAATAACAATATCTCGAAACCCAAAGAGCCTGCTGTAACCACAAAACCGGTAACAACACCCCCGGCAGAAGAAGTTTTCAGAACTAATCTTCCTGAAATCAAAAGAGAGTTCCGCGGAGCGTGGGTTGCAAGTGTTGCAAACATCAATTGGCCATCAAGAAATAATTTGACCGTTGAGCAGCAAAAGGCAGAAGCTGTTAATATGTTGGATATGTTGAAAAACAATAATTTCAATGCGGTAATTTTCCAGATTCGTCCTTCTGCAGATGCTTTATATACAAGTAATATTGAACCGTGGTCATACTTTTTGACAGGTGAAACAGGTAAAGCGCCGTATCCAAATTACGATCCTTTGCAATTTTGGATTGATGAGGCTCACAAAAGAGGTCTGGAGCTTCATGTTTGGTTAAACCCCTATCGTGCTCATCATACGAATGGAGGCTATCCCAATAGTTTATCAATGGCCAATAAACTTTCAGATATTGTCGTTAGGCTAAAAAACGGGATGTATTGGTTTGATCCCGCAAATCCGAAAACACAAGGTCATGTTTCCAATGTTGTGAAAGATATTGTGAAAAGATATGATATAGATGCTGTACATTTTGATGACTATTTTTATCCGTATGCTGCTTATAATAAAGGAGCAGATTTTCCGGATAATGCAACCTGGAATGCTTATACAAACAGTGGCGGAACTTTAACAAGAGCAGATTGGAGAAGAGACAATGTCAATAAATTTGTCGAAAGAATTTATAAAGAAATTCATGCTGAAAAGAGCTATGTAAGATTCGGAATCAGCCCGTTCGGAATTTGGAAACCAGGATATCCGGCAGGAATTGTTGGTTCTTCCCAGTATGATGAATTATATGCTGATGCTAAATTATGGTTAAATAAAGGTTGGGTAGATTATTTTTCCCCTCAATTATATTGGCCGGTAGATTCTAAAGGGCAAGGTTTTGAAGCATTATTAAATTGGTGGAAATCAGAAAACTCAATGAACCGCCATTTGTGGCCGGGACTGAATACAGTTGAAATTAAAGTTTCGGATCGCCCGGCAGAAATTAAGAATCAGATTGAAATTTCCAGACAGATATTAGGAAAAGATGCGGGTGAAATTCATTGGAGTATTGCCGGTTTAACCAAAAATGCAAGTATGCTTCCAACTCTAAAAAATGGGCCTTACAGCGAAAAAGCATTGGTTCCGAAAACCCCTTGGATAAAAGCTGTTCCATTACAGACACCCACATTGTTTACAAATGATAACGGAAGCTTTGTGCAGGCAAGTTGGAGTAATAAAAATATAAAAGATGTTTTCCAATGGGTACTTTTTACACAATATAATGGAGTTTGGCAAACTGAAATATTAACATTAGACACGCTTTCAAGAGATATTCCTAAATTTAAAGACGGAAAAACGCTGAACGGAGTAGCTATCAAAGCTATCGACAGGCTTGGAAATGAAAGCGATTATATAGCAAAAAAGGTGAAGTAAGAATGTTTTAATTCGAGTAATCGGTGCCAATATTCTCCTGTTAGGGGAAAATTCAAAGTTTTTTTTTACAGTACATTTTTTAATCCCGATAGTAACGGTTGCCCGAAGCAGGCATGGGAAGCTAAGGCATGGGGGAGTATGAGTGAATAATGATAAATAGCTTCTAAAAAAATACATTTTTACATTGAAAATGATAAAACCAGCTCAGAATGAGCTGGTTTTTATTTTAGAATAACTATAAATTATTAATTTAAAATGATGTAATTCAGTGAATTATAAAGTTGTATTGTGTTATGTAGTTTAAATTAAAAACTTTCTCGGAATCATTTTTGCATCATTATTTTATAATCACAAAAAAAATATACATTATGAATACTAAAAGACTTTCCGATACGATGGAAAAAGCATTAAGCGATCAAATGAATAAAGAAATTCTTGCATCACACGTTTTTCTATCTTACGGAATTTGGGCAGATGACAAAGGATATCAGGGAATTGCCAACTTTCTTTACAGGCATGCACAGGAAGAAAGAAATCACTCTATTAAATTCATGGAATATGTATTAAACAGAGGAGGAAAGCCTAAAGTTGATGCAATTCCGGCTCCGCCACAGGATCCAGATTCTTTATCTGCGTGTTTTGATGGTGTTTTTAAACATGAAGTTGATAACACAACTTCTATTTACAGGCTTGTAGATTTATCTTTAGAAGAAAAAGACTGGGCAACCTGGAATTTTATGCAGTGGTTCGTTCAGGAACAGATAGAGGAAGAAACATTAGCTCAAAACCTGATTGACAAATTAAAAATTGCAGGTGGCGACAGAGCTACAGATGAATCTTTGTTTACTTTAGATAAAACTTTGCAGGACGCTCCAAATGATGTTCCGCTAGCTCAGGAAGCCACAGGTGCGAATCCATAAAACCTAATGGGTGAAACTATAATTATTTCAAAAATCTGTCAAAATGCTGACAGATTTTTTTATTATGAAACTCTCTTTAAATTCACTATCTTTGCACGCTGAAAGTTCAAGGTTCGAAATTCAAAAATTTTAAGTTGAGTTTGCATTAAACTTTGGGCACTAAATATTAAAACTTTGAATTTTACAATATGAAATGTGGAATCGTAGGCTTACCAAACGTAGGTAAATCAACTCTTTTTAACTGTCTGAGCAATGCAAAAGCTCAATCAGCAAACTATCCTTTCTGTACAATCGAGCCAAATTTGGGAACAGTTTCTGTACCTGATCAGAGATTGTTTGAATTGGAAAAAATAGTAAAGCCGGAGAGAGTATTACCGGCTGTTGTTGAGATTGTAGATATTGCAGGTCTTGTGAAAGGAGCAAGCAAGGGAGAAGGTTTAGGAAATCAATTCTTGGCAAATATCCGTGAGTGTGAGGCAATTATCCATGTTTTAAGATGTTTTGATAACGGAAATATCGTTCACGTTGAGGGTTCGGTAGATCCAATGAGAGATAAAGAAATCATTGATATAGAACTTCAGTTAAAAGATTTGGAAACCGTAGGGAAAGCTGTTGAAAAAGCGAAAAAATTCATCAAATCCGGAAAGAAAGATGATATTTTAGCATACGAAACGCTTCAAAATCTTCAGAAATTTTTAGAAGATGGGAAAAACGCAAGAGAATTTCCTATGGATGATTTTGCAAAATCAATTATTTCGGATGTTCAGCTTTTAACCAATAAACCGGTCCTTTACGTTTGTAATGTAGATGAAAATTCTATCAAAAACGGAAACGAATGGATTGGTAAAATCGAGGAAATGGCTCAGAATGAAGGCGCAGAAGTTGTAGTTTTAGCCGCTCAGATCGAAGCAGACATCAATGAACTTGAAACTTTCGAAGAAAGACAAATTTTCCTTGAAGAACTGGGGCTTGAGGAGCCTGGAGTTAACCGTTTGATTAGAAAAGCCTATGATTTATTGAAGCTTCAAACCTATTTTACAGCGGGTGTCAAAGAGGTGAGAGCTTGGACTATCGGACAGGGCTGGACTGCTCCTCAAGCTGCAGGAGTTATTCACACTGACTTCGAAAAAGGATTTATCCGTGCTGAAGTCATTAAATATAATGATTACATGACTTACGGTTCTGAGGTAAAAATCAAGGAAGCAGGAAAACTTTCTGTAGAAGGAAAAGAATACATTGTGCAGGATGGTGACATTATGCATTTTAGGTTCAACGTTTAAGAATATTAAAGTTAGTTATATATAAAAAACGCTTCCAATGTATTTTGGGAGCGTTTTTTGCATAAAAAAGCCACTCAATTGAATGGCTTTCCTGAAAAATATGTAAGATTAATGAGTTTTATGGTAATTCGGGTCTGCATTGTAACTGTGCGCAACCTATTGAAATGATTCGGCATCCTCCTGTTTGAGGATCGATACAATCTTTAAGACCGCCTTTAATAGCTCTTAACTCTCTCTTATTTAGCTTTTTCCCATTTGGAAGATCTTCTTTGTTCATGATCTGATTTTTAATTATTAGGGTAAAATAGGGTATCTGCATATATATTCACCACAGCGTGGTCCATAAGCTATGCATTGTTGAGTATCTGCATCCCAACACATTTGAAGACCTCCTTTAATGATTTTCAATTCTCTTTTGTTTAGTTTTTTCCCTTTTTGTACGTTTTGATTTTTCATAGTAATGATTTCTTAGGTGTTATTAAATTTAAGGTCGGCAAATTTTTTGAGCACATGATGCAGAAATCAAAGTACATGCTCTTGGATCATCGGGTCCATAAATTTCACAAGGAGGGTCCGTACAGATAATTGCCTCCATGCAGTTAATCAGCCCTCCTGCAATAGTTCTCAGTTGCTTTTTGTCTAATTTTTTTCCTTTGCTTAAAAATAGATTTTTCATAATATTGATTTTTAATGATTTAGATTAAGCTAAAGTTAAGGAAAATTTATATAGTATATCACTAAATAAAGAAAAATTTTTAATAGTTAGAAAATTAAGTTATTCACTAATCATATTTCTGCAAGTTTGTATATTTGAATTTTACAAATCCTAGATTAAATCATGGAAAAAATTGTTCATGCTTCATTAGAAGATTTTTATAAAGAAATGACAGCCAAGTTAGGAAAAGACCTTGAAAGTATTTTTCCAAAAGGCCTTCATAAAGATATTGGACATTTTAATGTTTTTGATATAGCTCAAACTATTGAAAAGGTAAAAACAACTTCTGAAATGCCTTATAACAGAAGAAAATATTTCAAGATAAGCTTAATCAGAGGGAAAAACAGAGCCGAATATGCGGATAAAATCATTTCAATTAAAAAAAATGCGCTTTTATTTGCAACTCCAAAAGTTCCTTACCATTGGGTTCCTGAAGATGTGTGTCAGTCAGGGAGTTTTTGTGTGTTTACAGAAGATTTTTTCATTAAGGATAAATCTCATAGTACTCTTGAATCTTTGCCTATTTTTCAGCCCGGAAATATTCCGATATTTGAAATCGAAGATGAATTGGCAGACGAGATTGAGCAGCTTTTTAAAAAGATAAAAAATGAAATAGAATCTGATTATATTTTTAAATATGATTTGATTAGAAATTATGTCCTGGAACTGATCCATTACGGACAGAAATTACAGCCGGCAACCAAATTATCCACTTCAAACGATGCTTCACTACGGGTAGTTTCATTGTTTATCGAATTGCTGGAAAGACAGTTTCCTATCGAATCCTCCGAGCAGAGATTGCAATTGAAAACTGCAAAAGATTATGCAGATAGATTGGCGGTTCATGTAAATTATTTAAATAAGAAACTAAAAGAAAGTACAGGGAAAACCACAACGGAATTCATTGCAGACAGGTTGATTCAGGAGGCTAAAATTCTTTTAAGACAGACAAAATGGAGTGTTTCGGAAATATCTTATGCTTTAGGCTTCGAAGAAATTGCTCATTTTTCAAACTTCTTCAAAAGAAAAACAACAGTTACTCCCTTAGAATTCCGTACATGATTTGAATTTTGCAAATTTCAGATTGATTCAAGCAAATATTCGTATTTGAAAATTGCCCAACTTTGTATCATTAAATAACAAAATAAATGAGTACAAAAACAAAAATCGCATTAGTAACAGGCGGAAGCCGTGGATTGGGAAGAAATTCAGCTATAAAAATTGCTCAAAAAGGTATTGATGTTATCATCACGTACAGAAGCAATAAAGAAGAAGCGGATGCTGTGATCAGCGAAATACAGGATCTTGGTAGAAAAGCAATTGCATATCAATTGGATACAAAAGATTTTAAAAGTTTCGATGCCTTTGTAAAAAATGTTGGTGATCATCTAGAAGAAAATACAGGAAGCAGAAATATCGATTTTCTTATAAATAACGCAGGGACAGCTTTATATGCTCCAATTACAGAAACAACGGAGGAACAGGTAGATGATATTATTGATATTCATTTTAAAGGAATCTTTTTCTTAACTCAAAAGTTCTTACCTTTTATTAATGAAGGAGGAGGCATCATCAATATTTCTTCAGGTTTGGCAAGGTTTGCTTTGCCGGGATCATCTGTCTATGGTTCTATAAAAGCTGGTGTTGAAATGCTGACAAAATATATGGCTAAAGAATTAGGGCCAAGAAAAATTAGAGCAAACGTGGTGGCACCGGGAGCTATTGAAACTGATTTTGGAGGGGGAAGAGTAAGGGATAATAAAGATATGAACGATATGGTTGCGGGGATCACAGCTTTAGGCAGAGCCGGGCTTCCAGACGATATCGGTGGAGTGGTTGCATTCCTGTGTACGGACGAAGCAGGTTGGATTACGGGACAAAGAATTGAGGCTTCAGGAGGAATGTTTTTATAAAAATATTTAAAAGATATCTCTCGCAGACTTTATAAATTCAGCAGATAAAATTTAAATCTGCTTGATCAATAAAATCTGCGGGAGAGTTTTATTTTTAAAGTTTAGAAAGGTTCTCCAAAGCTCTCTCCAGAGTCTCTTGCTTTTTAGCAAAACAAAGACGAATCACATTCTCGTTCAGTTTATTTTTATAAAAAGATGAAAAAGGAACGCTTGCAACTTTATGATTGATAGTGAGTTCACTGGCGAAATCGAAATCATTTTTATCTGAAATTGTATCATATTTCAAGGCCTGAAAATACGTTCCTTCACAATCAAGTAATTCAAAAGAAGTATTTTCCAATCCTTTTCTTAAAAAATCTCTTTTTTCCTGGAAAAATCGGCTTAATTGATTATAATGATCGTCATTTTTCATATACTCGGCCAACGCTAATTGAATCGGAGTATTTACCGAGAAAACATTAAACTGATGTATTTTTCTAAATTCGTCTGTCAGTAATTTCGGAGCAGCGCAATATCCAACTTTCCATCCTGTGACATGGAAAAGTTTACCAAATGAAGCTATCAAAAGGCTTCTTTCTTTTAACTCAGGATATTTGCAGATACTTAAATGCTGTTTGCCGTCGAAGACAATATTCTCATACACTTCATCACTTAAAATCAGGATTGAGGTTCCTTTTACGATACTGATAAGTTCCTGAATATCATTTTCTTTTAAAATTTTTCCGGAAGGATTATTCGGATTATTCAGAATAATCATTTTAGTCTTATCGGAAACTAATTGTTTTACTGTATTCCAGTCAATCTCATAATCAGGCGCTTTCATCTCAAACCGTTTTACAATTCCTCCGAAAAGCTCTACCGTAGGTTCATAACAGTCATAAGCGGGCTCAAAAATAATAACTTCATCATCTTTTTTTACGAAAGTCGCAATGGCTGTAAAAATAGCCTGAGTTCCACCCGCCGTTACCGTGATTTCAGAGTCAGGGTGATAGGTTGCCTGATGACTGTTTTCGATTTTCCTTGCAATTTCTTCCTTTAAACCAATCATTCCCCCCATTGGAGCATATTGGTTAAAGCCTTTTTTAATGAAATTATCAACAAGGTTTAGCAACTCAGAATCTGGCATGAAATCGGGAAATCCTTGTGATAAATTAATGGCTTCATTTTCATTTGCCAATTGAGTCATTTGGCTGAAAATTGTAGTTCCTACATTGGAAAGTTTTGACAATGGAAGTTGTATCATTAACTGAGATTTTTAAACATATCGAATTTAATTTATTTTTTCAGAATAAAGTGTAAAAAATGCTAATATTGTATACTAACTTTTAATTATTTTAAACCATGATTAATCATGAAATAGACTACAAAATCTATGGTGAGGAAATGCAGTGTGTGGAAATTGAGCTTGATCCTCAGGAAAGCGTCATTGCAGAACCCGGAAGCTTTATGATGATGACGGAAGGAATCCAGATGGAAACATTGTTCGGAGACGGAACTGAAAAAGGATTAATGGGAAAATTATTTTCGGCGGGAAAAAGAATGCTGACAGGTGAGAATCTTTTTATGACCGTTTTTACAAATACTTCTTCAAACAAAAAACAGGTGACCTTTGCGGCTCCCTATACCGGAAAAATTATTCCTTTTGATTTAAGTAAATTGGGTGGGAAGGTGATTTGCCAAAAAGACAGTTTTCTTTGTGCGGCAAAAGGAGTTTCAGTAGGAATCGAATTTCAGAGAAAGCTTGGAACGGGTTTATTTGGCGGTGAAGGATTTATTATGCAAAAACTGGAAGGTGACGGAATGACTTTCGTTCACAGCGGCGGTCATGTTATTGAAAAAGAACTTCAGCCGGGAGAAATTTTAAAAATAGATACAGGTTGTATCGTTGGTTTTACGCATACCATTGATTATGATATCCAGTTTGTTGGAGGAATTAAAAATACTATTTTTGGAGGTGAAGGTTTGTTTTTTGCACAGCTTCGGGGACCTGGAAAAGTATGGATTCAGACATTGCCGATTTCAAGACTGGCAAGCAGGATTTTGCAATATGGAACGACCAAAAAAGGTGAACAGGGAAGTGTTTTAGGCGGAATCGGAAACTTACTGGATGGAGATGGATTTTAAATATGTAAATATCTAACTATGAAAAGGTTGTCGGAGGGCAGCCTTTTTTATTTTGAATTACCTGATTTAAATTTTTATTTAAAATATTTTATTTGGTTGCATTTGGAGAATTGTTTTTATGTATTTCGGTTGAAATTTTAAATATGAAAAATTAATTATCGAAAATTTATTCTATAATAATAAAAAATGAGGAATCTGCAGGTAAAACTATCGTATAATTTTAGCAAATTTCGTATTTTTGTATGTTTGCTGTAAATATATATGTCACAAGAAATAAATCCAACATATTCAGAAGATAATATCAGAACCCTCGATTGGCAGGAGCATATCCGTTTACGCCCCGGAATGTATATCGGGAAGCTGGGAGATGGCTCGTCTGCTGATGACGGTATCTATATTTTGCTAAAAGAAATTCTGGACAACTCGATCGATGAGTTCAGAATGAAATCCGGTAAAAGAATTGAAATAAAAGTTGATGATGGTAAGGTTACCATCCGTGACTTTGGTCGTGGAATTCCACTGGGAAAGGTAGTGGACGCTGTCTCTAAAATGAATACAGGAGGCAAATACGACAGTAAAGCTTTTAAAAAATCGGTAGGCCTGAACGGGGTGGGTACAAAAGCGGTGAATGCCCTTTCGGACTATTTTCGTGTACGCTCTTTCCGTGACGGAAAGATGAAAGTAGCAGAATTTTCCCGTGGACTTATCACTGAAGATTTTGATGAAAAAGATACTTCAGACAGGAATGGTACTGAAATTTCTTTTATTCCCGATGCAGAAATTTTCCTTCATTTTAAATTCAGAAAAGAATATATCGAAAGGATGCTCCGCAATTATTCTTACCTGAACCCAGGGTTGAAAATTCTTTTTAACGGTGAAACTTTCTATTCTGAAAATGGGCTAAAGGATTTACTGGACGAAGAGCTTGAAAATGAAACATTATATCCTATTGTTCATCTGAAGGATAATGATATTGAAGTTGCCATTACTCATACAGATAAATCTCAGACAGAAACTTATTTTTCATTTGTAAACGGACAAAATACAACACAGGGAGGAACACATTTGAATGCTTTTCGAGAAGCGTATGTGAAAACAATTCGTGAATTTTTCAACAAAAATTTTGATGCCTCAGATGTTCGGAAATCAATTGTTGCAGCAGTTTCCATCAATGTAGAGGAACCTGTTTTTGAATCTCAGACGAAGACCAAATTAGGCTCAAATGATATGGGTCCAAATGGTCCGACAGTGAGAACGTTTATTATAGATTTCTTAAAGAGTAAATTAGACAATTTTTTACATAAAAACCCTGAAATTGCAGAAGCGATTCAGCGGAAAATTTTAATTTCGGAAAGAGAACGAAAAGAACTTTCAGGAATTCAGAAATTAGCAAGGGAAAGAGCTAAAAAAGTTTCTTTGCATAACAAAAAACTTCGTGACTGCAGACAGCATTACAATGATCAGAAAGCGGAAAGGAAAGGTGAAACACAGATTTTTATTACAGAGGGAGATTCTGCATCAGGATCTATCACAAAGTCAAGAGATGTAGAGACTCAAGCTGTATTTTCATTAAAAGGAAAGCCTCTGAATTGTTATGGACTGACAAAAAAAGTGGTTTACGAAAATGAGGAATTTAATTTACTTCAGGCAGCGTTAAATATAGAAGAAAGTCTTGAAGATTTAAGATATAATCAGGTAATTATTGCAACAGATGCCGATGTCGATGGGATGCACATTCGTCTTTTGATGATTACGTTCTTTCTACAGTTTTTTCCTGATTTGATCAAAAACGGGCATCTTTATATTCTTCAGACGCCTTTGTTTAGGGTTAGAAATAAAAAAGAAACGAGATATTGTTATTCAGAGGCTGAAAGAATTAAAGCACTGAATGAATTGGGGAAAAATCCTGAGATTACACGATTCAAAGGGCTTGGAGAAATTTCACCTGATGAATTTAAACATTTTATAGGAAAAGATATTCGTCTTGAGCCTGTGGTTGCAGGGAAAGATCAGACTATTGAGCAGCTTTTAGAATTTTACATGGGTAAAAATACACCGGACAGACAGACTTTCATTCTGGAAAATCTGGTGATAGAAGATCCGGATATCGATAAAAAAGAAATTTTAAACGAAGCTGTGGAAAGCTAGAAACACAAACAATGATGAAATACACACAACACAACAAAAACAACAACCATGAGACTAAGCAATCGGACTAAAGCCTCAATATACAGTTTTGTCAACACAATACTGATAATGATTCTGGCGGGGGGTATTGCAGCTTTTTTACTTGAGGAATTTAGGTTTAATGTTTTGGGAATGGAGAGTTATTTATTTTTAATCATTCCTATTATTTTGCTTACACTGTTTTATCTGAACGGGAGACAGATTTTTGAATATGATAGTGATGGGGAAGCTCTCAATTTTAAGAACAGAAATATCATTCCCTTTTTAAGTAAGCCTTTACATGATGAATTTCCTAAGTATAAATTAATAAGCTATGAGATTATAACTATTTTTTTTGTTAAACGGCTATATATTACAATTTCAAGTAAAAATAGCGGGACAACAATGTTGAAATATGAAATTTCTTATTTAACGAAAAAAGAAATAAACGATTTAAAACTCTCTTTAAATAAAGTTGTAAAAACTAATAATGAGAAAAAGGATTAAATGTAAATGATGACAGAAGAACACTCGCATGAAGGTGAGAGCTTAAGAAAAGTTTCCGGGCTTTACAAAGACTGGTTTCTGGATTATGCTTCTTATGTAATATTAGACAGGGCAATTCCATCAGTTTTTGATGGTTTTAAGCCTGTACAACGAAGAATCATGCATTCTATGCGTGAGCTGGAAGACGGGCGATATAATAAAGTTGCCAACATTGTAGGAAATACCATGAAATATCACCCTCATGGTGATGCTTCTATTACGGATGCTATGGTAGGTATAGGGCAGAGAGAACTTTTGATAGATACTCAGGGAAACTGGGGGAATATCTATACAGGCGATTCGGCGGCGGCAGCGAGATATATTGAAGCGAGATTGACACCTTTCGCGCTTGAAGTTGTTTTTAATCCTAAAACAACGGAATGGACAAAATCTTATGACGGAAGAAATAATGAGCCTATCGATTTACCGGTAAAATTTCCTTTGCTTCTTGCTCAGGGAGTTGAGGGAATTGGAGTTGGTCTTTCTACGAAGATTCTCCCGCATAATTTTAATGAATTAATTAATGCTTCTGTTGCCCATTTAAAAGGTAAAAAGTTTGAGTTATATCCTGACTTCCTTACCGCAGGTTTCCTAGATGTTTCGGAGTATAATGACGGGCAAAGAGGTGGAAAAGTAAGAGCCAGAGCCAGAATTACGCAAACTGATAAGCATACTTTAGTCATCTCTGAACTTCCGTTTTCCAAAAATACGGGCGACTTGATTGATTCTATCTTAAAAGCCAATGAAAAAGGTAAAATTAAGATTAAAAAAATCGAGGACAATACTTCTGATAAAGTAGAAATTCTGATTCACCTTCCTAATGATTCTTCACCTGATAAGACAATTGATGCGTTATATGCATTCACGGATTGTCAGGTTACCATTTCCCCGAATGCCTGTGTCATTGTTGGTGATAAACCGATGTTTCTGAATGTTTCTGAGATTTTAAGGAGAAATACAGATCATACAGTTTCTTTACTTAAAAAAGAGCTTGAAATTGAGCTTCATGAGCTGCAGGAAAGCTGGCACTTCTCTTCATTGGAAAGAATTTTCATTGAAAATAGAATTTACCATGATATTGAAGAAGTTGAAACCTGGGAAGATGTTTTGAAAACGATTGATATAGGTTTAAAACCTCATACAGGACATCTGTTGAGAGCTGTAACAGAAGAGGATATCTTAAAACTGACTGAAATCAGGATCAAGAGAATTTCGAGGTTTGATTTAGATAAATTTAAAGAAAATATTGCAGCTCTTGAAGGAAAGATTGAGCAGGTAAAATATAATTTGGCAAATCTCATTCAGTATGCGATTGATTATTATTTGAATATTCAAAAAAAATACGGGAAAGACAGACAAAGAAAAACAGAACTTAGAATTTTCGATACTATTGATGCGACTAAAGTTGCCGTTGCCAACGAAAAATTCTATGCCAATTTCGAAGAAGGTTTTATTGGAACTTCTCTAAAAAAAGACCAATATTTATTTGACTGTTCGGACATCGATGATATTATCACTTTCAGAAAAGACGGAAGCATGAAGGTCGTAAAAGTAGAAGCTAAAACTTTTATCGGAAAAGATATTCTTCACGTCGCAATTTGGAAGAAAAATGATAAAAGAACAGTCTATAACATGATTTATCGTGAAGGCAGAGAGGGACCCTATTATATGAAGCGTTTCTCTGTGACAGGTGTTACGAGAAATACCGATTATCCTTTAGCTTCGGATAAAAAAGGCTCAGAAATACTGTATTTCTCAGCAAATCCGAATGGTGAAGCTGAAACGGTAACTGTTCTTTTAAAACCCAATCCGAGAATCAGGAAAAATAAAATGGAGATTGATTTTTCTGAATTAGCCATCAAAGGTCGTGATTCTAAAGGAAATCTGGTGACGAAGTATTCAGTGAAAAAAGTGGATATGAAAGAAGAAGGGGTTTCTACTTTAGCTCCGAGAAGAATATGGTATGACGAAACGGTGAGAAGACTAAATGCCGATGCTAGAGGAACTTTGTTGGGAAGCTTTAAGGGTGATGACAAAATATTGACTATCAATACCAACGGAGAGGCAAAATTAGTGAGCTTTGATCTTGGAAACCGTTTTGATGATGAATATTTAATCCTTGAAAAATGGAAGCCCGAGCAGCCCGTGACGTGTATTTATTATGATGGTGAAAAGGATATTTATTTCATTAAACGTTTCTTGTTTGAAAATACACCGAACGTACAGACTTTCATGCCATCGGAACATCCAAAATCATTTATCGAAAATGTGATTGTGGCAAATGGGGCTACTGCTGAGATTAATTTTGCTAAAGATAAAGGAAAAGATCGTGATCCCGAAACTGTTGATATTGATGAATTTATTTCTGTAAAAGGAATAAAAGCAATTGGAAATCAATTTACTAAATTTAAAGTGAAAACCATTAATATCACAATTCCGGAGCCCGAAGAAGAACCTGAAGTGTATGAAGATCCGGAACCGACGGAAAGTGACGAAGACGGAGGTATAATTGGTGATTTGTTTCAAGGTGAAGAAAGTGCTGAAAATTAACAGAATATGAACATTATAATCTTAATCATAGCAGCTACATCTATTATAAGCTTTATTGCTTTTAATAATATCGGGATTTTTGAAAAATATAAATTCAGTGTGGGAGCGATTCAAAATAGAAAAGAATACGTTCGTTTGCTTTCTGCAGGGTTTTTACACGCAGATATTATGCACTTGGTGTTTAATATGCTGACGTTGTATTTCTTTGGCCCAATTGTAGTACAGGGCTTTGGAAATATTGGATTCCTGATAATTTATCTGGGCTCTATTTTATTGGGTAATATATTTTCGCTTTTCATTTACCAGAAACAACCTTGGTACTCTGCTATTGGGGCAAGCGGAGGAGTTTCGGGGATTTTATTTGCAGCAATAGCAATGTTACCTGATATTGGAATTTATCTTTTCTTTATTCCAATCCCAATTCCCGGATTTATTTTTGGACTTTTATATTTTGGATATTCGGTTTATATGATGCTGAATCCGAGACAACACGATAATATTGGCCACGCAGCGCATTTGGGGGGAGCATTTTTCGGTTTAGTATATGCGATAGCAAACCAGCCGGAAAGAGCTATTGATAATGCTTTGTATATTGGTATTATGGCACTCCCTCTTATTTATCTTTCTTATGAAATATTTATTAGAAAAAGAATAGGGTAAAAGGTTTATCTTTCATCAAAATATCAAAACCAATGAACGCATCAGAATTAAACAATTTTATCGTTGTACTTATTTATGGTTCATTGGTTTTGCTGTCTTTATTAAAACTGTCCAACCCTCTAAAGGTAAATAAAAAAGCCAATTTCTGGTTCGGAATATTTCTTTTCTTATGGTCAACCTTTTGGCTGGATGAAGTACTGTTTCTAGTGACTGATTCAACGATAGAATTCCACTCATTGTTTTTTGTCCGTTTTATCCAGTTTTTAACGCCTATTGTTTTTTATTTCAGTGTATTATTTTATACCAATCCTGTTTTCAGGTTTAAAATTTCAGATTTTAAATACGCAGTTCTTCCTATACTGTTTTTGATAAGCCTTTTGCTCGTGGAGTCAGGTTTTTACACCTTTCAGTATGTTATTATAGGTTTGATTCTCTTTCAGGCTTTGTTTTATACAGGGCTTTCATACTTTACGATTAGAAAACACCAGAAAAAAATTCAGCAATTTTCTGCAAATACAGAAGGGATTAATCTTAATTGGCTTGAATATATCATTCTTATTATTTTTATCGTAAGCATTATTTATGTGATTTATAATTTGTCATATAATGCAAATTCTCTTAATGTTTTTATTAATACAGTCTTTTTATCGGTAGTTTATTTTGTGGCTTACAATTCTTTAAAACAAAAAGAAATTTATCCGGCAGAAGAGAAACAGCGTGAAGAACTGATTTCCATTAATGATTCCGAAACAGAAGAAATTAAGCGAAAACTTATTTCCGATGAAGAATTATTGAGAATTAAAACACAATTGAAAGAGGTAATGGAAACTCAGAAACCATATCTTGACAGCGAACTTAATTTGATTAAACTGGCTGAATTACTTTCTGTTTCCACGCATCATTTGTCCTACGTCATCAATACTGGGTTTCAAAAGAATTTTTTCCAATACGTTAATGAGTTTAGAATACATTATGCCAAAAAACTGTTGAAGGATAATCACAAGCTTTCGATTCTTGGAATTGCTTACGAATCAGGATTTAATTCAAAAACGTCTTTTAATACTACATTTAAAAAATTCACCAATCAGACTCCTTCTGAATTTAAAAATAGTTCAGATTTATAAACTCTTACTTTTTTTATTGGTAAGCATTTGATTTTCAGGAATTAATTATTTTATTTTTCTTGTTTGAAAATGTGTTCACTCTGATAATTTGGAACATAAAAAGGACTTTCCGGGGATAATTTTGCCTCAGAAAGTTTATTATGAATATCAAAGAGTCGTACGCAGTAGTCACAGGATCAAGCCAGGGTTTAGGAAAAGCATTTGCTGAAAGTCTTGCTAAAAAGAATATAAATGTTATTCTTATTAGTCTTCCCAATCAACATTTGAAAGAAGTTAGCGAAGAGATTTCTGAAAAATTTAATGTTAAAACATATTATTATGAAGTTGATCTTTCCATGAATGAAAACGTTTTAAAACTTACCGCCTGGCTGAATAAATTATTTGATATTCATATCTTAATTAATAATGCGGGACTGGGAGGCACAAGAAAATTTTTAGATGCAAGCCCAAATTATATTAATAATATTCTCCAGGTAAATGTAATGGCAACTTCACTTATGACACATCAATTATTACCTAATTTATTAAAACAGCCTCAAGCTTATATATTAAATGTTTCCAGTATGGCTGCTTTTTCTCCAATAGGCTTTAAAACCGTTTATCCTGCATCTAAAACTTTTGTGCATTCGTTTTCAAGAGGTTTACATGAAGAGCTGAAAGATACAAATGTTTTTGTAAGCGTCGTCAATCCCGGGGCAATGAAAACTAATATTGACGTCTGCAAAAGAATTGAAAAACAAGGTTTTCTGGGAAAATTGACACTTCTTGATCCCAATAAGGTGGCAAATTACTGTATTGATCAGCTTTTCAAAAAAGATTCTGTCATTATGGTAAATCCGGTGAGCTGGCTGGTCATGAAAATTTTACCCATTTGGATTAAACTACCTTTAATGACAAATGCCATTAAAAAAGAAATTGAAGCATGAAAAAAGTTTTTGTCACTGGTATTACTGGGCTTTTGGGAGCGAATGTTGTTATAAAATTATTACAAGATGGTTATTTTGTTATTGCTTTGGTGCGCAAGAAAAATGGTTATTTGGGTGAAAAGAATAAGAACTTGAAACTAATTGAAGCAAGCCTGTTTTCTGACGTTTCGGAATATTTGAAAGACGTACATTATGTGATTCATATTGCTGCGGAAACCCAACAAAATCTGCTTTCTTATGAAAATTATAAAAAAATTAATTACGATGCAGCAGTCCATTTATTTTCCCATTCAGAAGAAGCGAGAGTGAAAAAGTTTTTGTTTGTGAGTTCGGCGAATACGTTGGGTTTTGGAAGGTTAGGCGATTTAGGAAATGAAAATACCCCGCAAAAGTATCCTTTTACTCATTCTTTTTATGCTAAAAGTAAATTAGAAGCAGAAAATTTTCTTTTAAAAAATAATCAGAAAACTAAGGTTGTTATTTTAAACCCCACTTTTATGATTGGAGCTTACGATCATAAACCAAGTTCGGGAAAAATTATTTTTTGGGTATGGAATAAAAAAATTGTGTTTTATCCGGAGGGAGGAAAAAATTTCGTTCATGTAGAAGATGTTGCTGCCGGAATTTTAAAAGCTTTGGAAAAAGGGCAAAATGGTGAGAAATATATTTTGGCCAATGAAAATTTGAAATATAAAAGTTTTTTCAAAAAAGTAAATAAACTAACCCAACAAAACCCGATAATGATTCCTATCCCAGACATTATTTTACGAATTTTAGGGCTTGCAGGGGATTTTTTGAGGGTTTTTGAAATGAGAACCAGCCTCAGTTCTGTAAATATGAAAGCCCTTCAAATTGACAATTTCTATTCTAATAAGAAATCGATAGAAAAACTTGCCATTGAATATCAATCAATAGAAAAAGCAATTGAGGATGCTGTATTATTTTTTGAAAATCAAAAGAAGAACCGCGCAAATTTTTAAACGATTTTTTTCATATTTAAATTCTGCTACAATACTTCCGAGATATGGGTAACGAAATTCACGAGCTGTGTCTTATTGCTTTCAAAAATAAAGTCTTTTAAACTTCTGCTTTGATACTTGCTGAAATCACCAATAATGATTAGTTGTAATCGGTAATTCGAAAATTTCTGTAACAGTTCGCCGGCAATTTTTGTTTTTAAATCGAAAAACTCTGGTAAAATATTTTTATCATATAAGATTACTTTGTCAAACCCCTGGTAATAAATATTTCCCAATAAATCTAAACTATCCTGAACGGAATTTATAACCAACTAATCAGAAATAATTTCTGCGATTCTTATATTGCTTTTTTCGTGGGTTTTGATTTCCATGTTTAATTATTTTCTTCCAAAAATAAAGCGATCGTTCTCAGATAAATCCTTTATTAATAAGGCTTCTGAAAAATGGTCAGCATACAAATTTAAAGTTTCAGTACCAAACTTTTGATTAATTTCTAAAAATAAAAGCCCGTTTTCTTTTAAATATTTCTTTGAATCTTCTGCTATTTTTCTGTAAAAAATCAAAGGATCGGAAGTAGGGGAGAAAAGCGCAATTTTAGGTTCAAATTCCTTTACAGAATCAGTGATTTCCTGTTCTTCATCAATTCCTATATAAGGTGGATTTGAAATAATAATGTCAAAGTTTTCTTTTAAATCAAAATTCAGATAATCAGCATGAATAAAATTAACTTCCAGATGATGAAAGTCTGCATTTTTTTTAGCTGTTTCTAAAGCTTTTTCAGAAAAATCGATAGAACTTACTTCGGATTTCGGAAAATATTTTTTTAAAACTAAGGGGATAATTCCACTTCCTGTTCCGATATCAAGGATCTTTAAAATTCGATCTTTAAATTCAGAATTTTGTATTTTTTTTATTGCAAATTCCAGTAATTCTTCTGTTTCAGGTCGTGGAACCAGCACGTTTTCATTAACGTAAAAGGTCATCCCGTAAAATTCTGCCTCACCTAAAATATACTGATAAGGTTTGTTTGTTTTTAATTCAGAAATAACCTGATGGAGCTGTTTTTCATCATCTATCAATAATTCATGATCAGAAAACTGTCTCTGATGAAAAGAGTCAAAGCCGACGATTTTTTCAATAAAAACAGAACTCAAAAATGCACTTTCTGAATCTGTATAAATGCCAGAAAGTTTTGTCTTAAAATAATTTTTGAATGCTGAAATTGTCATTTATCTTGTAAAAACCAGTTTTGTATCTGTAGATTTTTCTTCGTCAATTAAGTAACCTTCATAGTTGAAAGCCTTTACATCATCCAAAGTCTGAGCGTTGGTTTCTGCGCAGAATCTTACCATCAAACCTCTTGCGTGTTTTGTATAAACAACTATGGTTTTCAGTTTTCCATCTCTCATTTCGTAGAAGTCGAAATCTATTACTTTGTGATTCAGTTTTTTACGGTCGATTACTTTTCCATATTCGTTACTGGCTAAGTGAAGAAGAATTTCGTTCTTTTTCATCTCAGAATTAAGCTGTTCCGTTACTTTTTCTCTCCAGAATTCATAGAGATTTTTGTAGGTATCAAACTCAAAATGTCTTCCCATTTCAAGTCTGTAAAGCATTACTTTATCAGAAGGTTTTAATAAACCATATAATCCGGAAAGCATTCTGTAATTTTTTTGAAGATAATCTACCGCTATTTTATCCAATGTTTTGGCATCCAGCCCTCTATAGACCTCACCTGTAAAGGCAAACATTGCAGGGGCAGATTCCTTAGCGGTTGGTTTTGATTTCCAGTTTTGGTTTCTTTCCCAGTTTTCATCTGCCAGTTTTGGCGAAATTTCCATTAATTCTGAGAGGTATTTCGGCGATTTTTGTTTTAAATATGTTTGTATAAATTCTGCTTCTTCAATGAATTTAGGTGTTGAAAGTTTCAACAAATCTGTTGAATTTTCAATGTTCATTAATTTCGCAGGAGATGTTACTATTTTCATTAAGTATAAAGATGTGTATAAAATAGGCAATTATTAATATATTTAATTTTTTGCCATTAAATTTAAATAATTCCTTTTCCCTGTCTTATAATTTCCGGCTCTCCGGAAGTGAGGTCTACAATTGTAGACGCCATGTTATCTCCGTAACCGGAATCGATAACGATGTCAACCAAATGATCATACTTTTCAGCAATCAATTCAGGATCGGTAGAATATTCTATGATTTCGTCATCATCTTTAATGGATGTTGATGCAATGGGATGGCCTAATTTTTCGACAATAAGTTGAGGAATCGAATGATCCGGAACACGGATACCGATAGTTTTATGACCTTTATAGGCTAAAGGTAAATTTTTGTTTGCTTCCAGAATAAAAGTAAAAGGCCCTGGAAGATGGCTTTTCAAAAACCTGAAAACAGAAGTATCAATAGGTCTTGTGAAATCTGAGAGATGGCTTAAATCATTACAGATAATAGAGAATTTTGATTTTTCAAGCTTCAGTTTTTTCAGCTGGGCCAGTTTTTCCATGGCTTTTATGTCAAAAATATTGCAACCTAGGGCATAAACTGTATCTGACGGGTAAATAATTAATCCACCGTTATTTAAAGTTTTAATTACTTCGTTGATAAGATTTTCCTGAGGATTGTCAGGGTAAATTTTCAATATCTTTGCCATAGTACAAAGATACAAATATTAAAATAGTTTTCATAAAAGTCCTTTATTTAAAACAAAAATTAGGATTTTCAAAAAATAGCCGTATATTTGCAGTCCAATATCGCGGGATGGAGCAGTAGGTAGCTCGTCGGGCTCATAACCCGAAGGTCATCGGTTCGAGTCCGGTTCCCGCTACTAAGTTAAGTGCTTTCGGTAAGCACTCTAAAGATACACCGCGGGATGGAGCAGTAGGTAGCTCGTCGGGCTCATAACCCGAAGGTCATCGGTTCGAGTCCGGTTCCCGCTACTAAGCTAAGTACTTTCGATAAGTACTCTAAAAATATACCGCGGGATGGAGCAGTAGGTAGCTCGTCGGGCTCATAACCCGAAGGTCATCGGTTCGAGTCCGGTTCCCGCTACTAAGTGTTTAAGTGAACCACATATTTGTGGTTCACTTTTTTATTTTTAGAATTTGTTCTCAATCGAATAAATTACAATATTCAGTAATTAGTTTTGATAATATTCTTTTCGTTTTTATATTCAGTTACAAAAAATCCCACCTTCGAAAAAGCAGGATTTTATATAGTATTTTAGTGTAATAATTATTGAGCCAGTTGATTATAAGGAGTGAGGTTATTATCTTCAGCCATTGTTTGGTCTAAAAATTCTGTTTTCTGGGTTCCTTTCATTCTTGCTGCCGCATTGTTTGCATTGAAATATGCCTCACCTAATTTAGTTGAAATTTCAGCAGGTTTGAAATCAAATTTTGTATCACCTTCTACGCCTAAATATCCGTTCTTTTTAGTAAGGTTTGTAATATAATTGTTGTAATTGATCATAGTTCCCCTGAACATTGAAGTGTGGTACTGCATACATTTTTTTGCTTTTTTAGAAGAGTTATTCAGGATACAGTTTTTCATATTATTTCTGTATAAAAACCATTCAGATTCCATAACACCATATTCTTTACCTAAAGCTGTTTTTCCGTTTGTCACAATATTATTGTCACCTTCTTTAGTAGCAATGGTCTGTAAATGTTGAATAACCAACGGAACTGTTTTTTCTATTTTAGATTTAGTTTCTCCTAAAATACTCAAATCTGCAGCAGGAGAGTTCTTCTTTTGAGCTGTAGTAACGTTAAAAATTAGTAGTAATAGTACAATCAGTAAATTATATCTTTTCATGAGAAATTTTTAAAGCACTAAAATAAATATAATTTCTCAGTTTAAACAAATCCATTTTAATTTTATTTAATAAAAATTAACAAGTTTTAAGAATTTCTATTGAAATGAAGGCTTTTTCTGTGGATTATTTAGGTGATAATTTTAGTATGTTAAAAATTTAACATATTTTAATAAAATTTATTGCTCTGATTATCAGTGGTTTATATTGTTTTATTTTTTATCACTAAAAAAATAGTTGTTTGAATCAGTTTTATTTTTACATTTGTATAACTAATTTCTTAGTGATATAGATTTTTGATTAAATTTATATCTCAATAATGATAAAATGAACAGGATATGAAAATTCAGACTTTAACAAAAGCAGAAGAACAAGTGATGCAGTACCTTTGGAATTTGGAAAAAGGATTTCTAAAAGATATCCTTGATCTTTTCCCGGAACCAAAACCGCATACCAACACTGTTTCTACTATTTTAAAAGTATTGAAAGATAAAGAATTCGTAGACTACAATGTATACGGAAGACAACATGAGTATTTCCCGATGATCTCACAGGAGCAATATTCCGGAAAAACCATGAAAAGCCTTGTTAAAAATTATTTTAAAGGATCTTATAAAAGCGCCGTTTCATTCTTGGTAGAAAAAAATGAAATGACCGTAGAAGATCTTGAAATGCTATTAAACGAACTCAAAAAGAAAAACTAGCCGTGGAAGCAATTCTTTTATACTTTGGAAAAGTAATTTTATGTTCTGGTGTAATGTTTTTGTATTATCAGTTGTCTCTTAAAGACAAGACATTTCATCATTACAACAGATTTTATTTATTGTCTGCAATGTTGATATCGTTACTGCTTCCTTTAATAAAGGTCGAAGATTTCACGATTGAAGTAAGCAATGATTTGTATAAGCTGATTGATCAGGTACAGAATTTTAACACAACTAAAAACATAAACAATGACCACATTTATCTTAGAATTATTTTTTCAGGTTTGGGATTGGTTTCTTTCTATTTTTTAGGAAGGTTTATCTATGGGATTTTCAGAATCCAACAAATTAAAAATCAATTTCAAAAGGAAAGTTTTGATGGAATTAATTTTTATCATACCAACTTGACAGAAGCTCCCTTTTCTTACTTTAAAAATCTTTTCTGGAAGAATTCCATCACACTGAATTCAGATATCGGAAAGCAGATTTTGAAACACGAAATGGTACATATTGAGCAGAAACATTCATTCGATAAAATTTTTATTGAAATTATTACTTCTGTTTTCTGGTTCAATCCATTCTTTCATATCATCAAAAAAGAAATTAGTTTAATCCACGAGTATCTGGCTGATAAAAAAGCCGTGAAACAATCGGACACAAAAGCATTTGCGCAGATGCTTTTAGCAAGTCACTTTTCCGGAACACAGTTGCCTGCGACCAGTCCGTTTTTAAGTTCAAATCTAAAAAAACGATTAAAAATGTTACAAAAACCTAAAACCAAATTCGGATATGCGCGTAGAATTTTTGCATTGCCGATTGTATTTTCAGTAGCGTTTGCTTATTTGGTAAATGCTAAAAACAAGGAAATTAAAGCAACAAATATAGAAATTGAAAAAGCTGTTTCTCAAATTAAGAAAGACACGATTGCTCCTGGAAAAGCTCAAAAAACAGAGGTAATTGCACCAAAACTGGCTAAAAAGGAAGAAACTCAGCAAAAGTTGAATGATTTGAGTAAAAAAATTGAAGAAAAAAGCACTGCTCTAAAGGAATTAAAACCTGAAAGTAAAGAGTTTAAAAAGAATGTGGATGAGCTGGGTGCTCTTTCAGCGGAAATCGGAAAGATTGCAAGCTCTGATGACTTTAGAATGGCTTACAAAATGGATAATGCAGATGTAAAAAAAATCAATGAATATTTCAAATCTGACGAATGGAAGAGTAAAGTTGCGGAGCTTAAAAATATGAATATCGAAATTCCAGATATGCCTGAAATGAATTTTGATTTTCCTGATGCCCCGCTTCCTCCATCAGCTCCCAATGCACCGGATGCTCCAAAAGTAAAAGTATATAGTTTTAAAGATATGAAATGGTCTCCTGAAACTGATATGGTTTTCAAATCTTCTGAAAAGTCTAAAGAATCTGCTGCTACTGCCAAAAAAAGAGCAAAGCTTGAAAAAGAAAGAGCTAAACTGGATGAGAAAAGAGCAAAACTTGAAGGTGAGCGTGCCAAGCTGGAAGCAGAAAGAAGGGCTTTAGACGGTGACAGAAGAATGTATATTTATAGTAACACATTTAATGCTAAACCTATGAAATTTGAAAATGTGAGGGTAAGAACAATGAAGAATAATGCTGATATTGTAGTAGGAACAGGGTTGAAAAAATATTCTGGAGATACAAATAATATGAAGTTTTATATTGACGGTAAGCAGGTTTCAAAACAAGAATTGGATGCCATAAATCCTAATGATATTGCCAATATGAATGTTATTAAAAGATCAAAAGATGGCGATCCTTCGGGAGAAATAAGAATTGAAACAAAGAAAAAATAATTAAAAAGTTCCAATCAGGCTTTGTCGGTATTATTTTAAAACATATTGGCAGAGCCTTTTTTATACAATTATGAAAAATAATATTCTACTTTTTTTACTTTTAAGTGTATTGGGAAATGCACAGGTAAACAGATTTTTTTATGAATATAAATTCATTCCGGATTCTAATGATAAGAACGATGTGAAAAAAGAAATGATGTTGCTGGATATTGATAAAAATGGCTCAAACTATTACAGCCGGGATAAATTTGTATCAGATTCTACTTCAATGGCTGATTTGCAAAAGCAGATAAAAGGAGGTTCCGGAAATATCAGCGTGAACAGAAAAGAAAACTCCGGGCAGGTTTCTTATAAAGTAACAAAAACATACCCTGACTTTAAAACTTTTTTGCTTACAAGAGTTTCGATGGATCAATATAAGGTAAAAGAAGACCAAAAACCTGAATGGAAAATACTTTCAGATAAACAGAAAATCGGGGAGTATAATGCTCAAAAAGCGACTACAAGCTATGGCGGAAGAGATTGGATAGCTTGGTTTACTACGGATATTCCTTTTCAGGACGGACCTTACAAATTTTATGGGCTTCCGGGACTGATTGTAAAGATTGAAGATACTACCGGTTCTCATATTATGACTTTGGTAGGAAATAAAAAAATAGAATCATCATCTACAGGAAGTGAAACGGAACTTCCGGGAAATGTAAGACTTGTGGGAATCGGAGGAAAGGAAATTGAAATAACAAAAGACCAATACAAAAAAGTTTGGAAAGCTTACGTAAACGATCCTGCCAAAAATATGAGAGAAATGATGATGAGAAATGGAGGTGACAGCAATACAAAGATATCCTTTAGGGTAAAAACGGCAGATGGTAAAGAAATTTCTGACCCCAACCAGGTTTTTAGAGATGTTGAGAAAAGAACTAAAGAAACTTTAGCAAAAAACAACAACCCGATTGAACCGGATTTGGTAAAATAAACCGTCTCAAAATTATTTATTTAAATACAAAACAGGATGGAAGTTTTTCTGTCCTGTTTTTCTTTGTTATATTTAAATTTAAATATCATTAAATCATGACTGAGAAAGAGAAATGTGAACAGGGACTTTTATATAATGCAAATTATGATCAGGAATTAATTAATGAAAGAATCGCTGTCAAAGACTTGTGTCTTGAATATAATCAGCTTAAAAATTCTGATACTGAAAACAGAAATAAACTCATCAAAAAGATCCTTGGAAAAACGAAAGAAAACATTTGCATAGAACCGTCATTCTGGTGTGATTACGGCTACAATATTGAGGTCGGAGAGAATTTTTATGCCAATCATAATCTTATTATTCTTGATTGCGCTAAGGTCACGTTCGGAGATAATGTTTTCATCGGTCCGAATTGTAGTTTTTATACAGCAGGGCATCCATTAGATACAAAACAAAGAAATGAGGGATTAGAATATGCACGTCCAATTACTGTGGGCAATAATGTTTGGCTAGGCGGAAATGTAGTTGTTTTACCAGGAATTACGATTGGGAATAATTCTGTAATCGGCGCTGGGAGTGTTGTTACGAAAGATATTCCGGATCATGTAGTAGCTGTTGGAAACCCCTGTAAAGTTGTAAAAAATATTGAAGAATACTAAATTATTTTACATAAAAAACGTGAAATTAAAAAACAATCATTGCACTGACTCGATTTTTAGGAGTGGATATATAGCCTGAGATAAAAAATAATCTCTTAGAATTAGATTTATTGAAATGAAGCAAAATCCCGAAACTAAGGTTTCGGGATTTTTATATTCTAAAAGTGTCAATTATTAAGCTAATTTCTGGGAATCTGCAATAAACTGAGCCAACCCGCTGTCTGTCAGTGGATGTTTCAATAAGCTCAAGATTGGAGGAAGTGGTGAAGTAATAACATCTGCCCCAATTTTAGCACAATCGATAATGTGCATAGAATGGCGGATAGATGCTGCTAAAATTTCAGTTTCGTACATATAATTATCGAAAATCAATCTGATTTCCTGGATTAAGTTTAATCCGTCAGTTGAAATATCATCTAATCTTCCCAAGAAAGGAGAAACATACGTTGCGCCCGCCTTTGCAGCTAAAAGAGCCTGCCCTGCAGAAAAAATCAATGTACAGTTAGTTTTGATTCCTTTATCTGAAAAATATTTTAATGCTTTGATTCCATCTTTAATCATTGGGATTTTTACAACGATATTTGGATGGATTGCCGCCAATTCTTCCCCTTCTTTGATCATGTCGTCATAAGTTGTGGAAAGTACTTCTGCAGAAATATCTCCGTCTACGATTTCACAGATAGCTTTGTAGTGATTTTTAATCGCTTCAGCTCCCTGAATGCCTTCTTTGGCCATTAATGAAGGGTTTGTAGTTACTCCATCAAGAATTCCAAGGTCTTTAGCTTCTTTGATTTGTTCTAAATTGGCAGTGTCAATAAAAAATTTCATTTCTTAATTAGATTTATTTCCTGCAAAGATAATCATTCCTTTGTGAGTGGAAAATTTAATTTGCGGTTTAGGAGTGAGAAATTGCTTAGTATTAGAAATATAAGATTCCTTTACAAAAAAGAAAAAATTGTAAATTTATCTTAGCTTCTAAAGCCTGATACAAAAAAAATATTGATCATGAAAAATCATTTCACAGCCCATCTCAAAATCGTCGGAATTAATCCTTTTGTTTTCATTCCAGAGGAAATTTTACAGCATATTTTTGAAACTTCGGGAAAGAATAAAAGCCCGATTCCTGTAAAAGGAACTGTAAATGGTAAAGAGTTTAAGCAAAACTTAATGAAATATTTGGGTGAATGGAGATTGTATATTAATTTGACAATGTTAAAAGATTCTCCTAAACGGGTTGGTGAAATGATAGGGATATGCATTGAATTTGACAGCTCAGTTAGAACCATTCCCATACATCCTCAATTGGATAAAGCTGTCAAAGAAAATCCGGTAGCTTTGCAAAATTTTGAAAATCTTATTCCTTCAAGAAAACTGGAGTTGGTTCGTTATATCAATAACTTAAAAACTCAAGAAAGTATTGATAGAAATATTGAAAAAATCATTAAACACTTACATGGTAAAACTGACTTTTTTGGTAAAAAAATCAATTAAAAAAAAGAATCCGGGAAAATTTTTCCCAGATTCTTTTTTTATGAATTTAATGTTTTGCTAAGCTTTATAGCATCCTGATTAGAGGGGTCATACTGTAAAGATTTTGCAATATGCTCCTTAGCTTTATCAGGATCGCTTTGCTGTTCTGCAAAGGCAATATAAAAATAAGCGTAAGCTAGATTTTTTTTATTTTGTTCCACCTCTTCTGGTTTTACAGTAGAAATGTATTTTTCATAAGAAAGTTTTGCATTGGCATCATCCTTAGCAGATTGATAGGCATATGCCTGACTGTAATACGATGGAGCCCAGTCTGGTAATAAAGCGGATATTTTTTTCCAAGTTTCAACTGCATTTGTCCAGTCTGAAGCTTCTTGATATGCTGTAGCCAATTTTGCTAACGATTCTGTATCTTTTGGATTGGCTTCAATTTGTTTTTTAAGCCCTTCAATAGTGGTATTACCTGTTGTTTGGGTTGTAGCAGCAGTACTATTTGTACTGTCAGTCTGAGTAGTTTGGGCATTTAAAAAGCTTGCACTTCCTACAAATAATAAACCTAAAAACAGATTTTTGATATTAATTTTAGTCATTTTCATAATCTTACATTTTTCAAATTATGTATTTCAAATTCAATAATAATTCCATAAAAATTAAAAATTTAGAAGCTTTAAGTTTTTTTAGAAAATATTAACGGGATAAATGTTTTTTTTAGCTTAATTTTTGATTCGTTACTGTTTGAGCTATCTTTGTATGTACTATCTTTTAATCAATATAATTTATATGAATATCATATTGGCTTCCACTTCCACACTCTTCGGGGGAGAATATTTAGAATATTTAAGAGAAGAATTAATTAAACTATATGAAGGAATCGACGAAATAATTTTTATTCCTTTTGCTCGTCCGGGCGGAATTTCTCATGATGATTATACCGCGAAAGCAAAATCTTTTTTTGAAACAATTAATATTAAAGTAAAAGGGCTTCATGAGTTTGAAGATAAAACAGAAGCTTTACATAAGGCTAAAGGATTTTTTACAGGCGGCGGAAATACATTTTTGCTGGTTAAAGAGTTACACGAAGGAGGGTTAATGTCTGTGCTAAGATCAAATATAGCAAGTGGAAAACCTTATCTGGGATGCAGCGCAGGAAGTAATATTGGCGGACCAAATATGAAAACTACGAATGATATGCCAATCGTTTACCCTCCAAGTTTTGACTGTATGGGATTGGTTCCGTTTAATTTGAATCCTCATTATCTTGATCCAAATCCGGATTTGAAGCACAACGGAGAAACCAGAGAAACCAGAATCAAAGAATTTTTAACTCAAAATAATTTGAAAGTTGTAGGACTTCGTGAAGGCAACTGGATCAGAAGGATTGGGAATAAAATTACTGTGGAAGGTCAGGAACTGACGAGAGTTTTTGAGAAAGATAAAGAACCTTATGAGATAGAAGCAGGTTCGGAATTATAAATATTATTTTAATTATATTTGAATAAAGGTTTTCAGGCGCTTCGTGAACTTTCGTTCACGAAGCGCCTGAAAATGATTTAAGGAAAAACAAAAAAATGCGATGAAAAAAACATTAGCAGTTCTTACCCTTTCAACACAGATAATTTTTGCTCAAAATATAGCTCAAAAACTAGACAAGGCAACTAAAGATTTAATGGATTCTTCGGGAGCAATTTCTTCCAGTTTATCATTTTATGTTTCTGATGAAAAAGGAAATTTTATTTACGAGTATCAGGGAAATAAAGGACTGTCTACAGCATCTACTCAGAAAATATTTACCGCTGCAGCGGCTTTGGAAACTTTAGGGAAGAATTATACCTATAAAACATTATCAGGATATTCAGGAACGATTTCGGGAGGAAACTTGAGTGGTAATCTTTTCATTGCATCCAATGGAGATCCCACATTGGGAAGTTGGCGCTACGAAGCTTATAAACCTGAAATGTTTAAAAAGAAGCTTATCGATGCTGTAAAAAAATCTGGAATTACAAAAATTTCCGGAGATTTGGTTATTGATGACAGCTATTTTGATGCTCAAACCATTCCGGGGGGATGGCCTTGGGACGATTTGGGAAACTATTATGGAGCTGGAGTTTGGGGAATAAATTGGCGGGAAAATCAATTTGATATCAATATTAACGGAACAGACTTTAAAGGATTTTCATATCCTCTTGAAAACGTAAAATGGATTAATGAATTGAAAACTGGCGGGAATTCAGACCAGAGTTTGATTTTTACAGCTCCACATTCAGATGTTGCTTTGATTAACGGAACTTTACCAGCCGGAAAAACAGTTACAGTTTCAGGTTCTGTCCCAAACCCACCGTTACAGCTGGGTATTGAGATCAAAGAATGGTTTAAAGAATCCGGAATCGATTTTACAGGAAAGATAATTACTAATTCTCAACTTATCATTGAGGGAAAACATATTTTAAAGTTTCCGGAAAATAATACCATTCTTACCTATGAATCACCCACTTTAGATAAAATTATTTATTGGTTTTTAAGAAAAAGCATCAATCTTTACGGTGAGACTTTAATTAAAACGTTGGGAAAAGAAAAGAAAGGAAATTCAAGTTTCAAAAGTGGGGTAGCATATCTTAAAGAATTCTGGAAGTCAAAAGGAATTAATGCCAATATGATCAATTTTGCAGATGGAAGCGGGCTTTCGCCACAAAATTATGTTTCGGCAAAAGCACAAGTCCAGGCTTTATTATATGCCAAACAACAACCTTGGTTTGAGTCTTATTATGATGGCTTTCCGACTCAGGACAATGGGATGAAAATGAAAAGTGGAACAATGAAGGATACAAAATCTTTTGCAGGATATCAAACTTCAAAAGATGGAAAAAAATATGTATTTTCAATCATTATTAACAATTATCAAGGGAGCGGAAGCAGCGAATTGCAAAAAATTCTGAATGTTTTAAAATAAATTATCTTGAGAAGAACGATACTTTCCAAACTGAATAACTGGATTATTTTCACTTTGATGACGCTGGTAGTTGTTACTATCGTTGTGGCTTCTACATTGCTTATTAATTATCTCAGAAAGGAAGAAGTCAAGAGGGTGGATATTTTAGTAAGCGCCTTAAAATTTCAGCAGGAAGTCAATACTCCCAGTCTTGAGGTTCAGGAATTGATTCTCCAGATTTATAGTTCCAATACAACAATTCCCGTAATTCTTTTAGATAAAGATGACAGACCTATTGCGCATAGAAACATTCCCGGAGAGATAGAAAAAGATACTTTTAAGATTACGGAACTGGCTAAAAAAATGTCTAAAAACTATCCGGCGATTGAATTGAAATTTCCCAATGGAAATAACCAGTTTGTGTATTATGACAACTCAAAATTGCTGAATAATTTACGCTATTCACCATACATTTTAGGTTTTTTTATTTTATCATATTTTTTGTTTTCGTTTTGGTTTTTAAGAACAATCAAGAAAACGGACGAAGGTTATCTTTGGGCAGGACTGGCAAAAGAAACTGCTCACCAAATCGGAACACCCTTGTCTTCTATGATTGGCTGGATGGAAATCATGAAGCTTGAGAACCCGGATTCCGAAGGTGTGCATGAGATTGAAAAAGACATTGAGAGATTACGGACAATTTCCGAAAGATTTTCCAAAATTGGTTCTGTCCCTGAACTGAATGATATGAATTTTAATCAAACTATTCAGGAAAATTTCAATTATTTAAAAACCAGAATTTCTAAAAAAATTAATTTTACTCTCAATCTCCCAACATATAATATTTTAGTTCCACATAATAAGATTCTGATGAGCTGGGTTATCGAAAATCTAGTTAAAAATGCTGTTGATGCAATGAAAGGGGAAGGTTCTTTGCTAATGTCCGTCTTTGAGCGAAATAAAAATATTTTGATAGAAGTAAAAGATACCGGTAGCGGGATGACAAAACAACAAGCCAGGAATGCTTTTAAACCGGGATATTCTACGAAAAAAAGAGGTTGGGGATTGGGGTTGTCATTGGCCAAAAGAGTAGTTAAGGAATACCATAACGGTGATATTAAAATTTCGCAGACCGAGGTGGGAAAAGGAACAACTTTTAGGATAACAATTAAGAAAGCTTAAACGCTAGCCATACAAATCAGCCATTGCAAGCAAAAAAGCGAGGAAAATTCCCCGCTTAATTTTTAATTAAGATTATTTTTTTCCGGTCAACCATTGCTCTTGCAGTTTCTGTTCTGCAGGTGTTGGATTAGGTTTGAATTGGAGTGTTTCTACTGACATCTTATCCAAAATTGCTTTTCCCTGAAGATTAACTTTTTCCAGTTTCTCTCCATTTTTTCTTAAAACCGTTAATGTTACATTCTGTCCTTCTTTAATGGTTTTAGCATAGCCAATAAATTCCTGAACATTTTGAATATTAATTGACTTACCGTCTAAAGCCAAAACTTCATCAGTGATTTTAAAGCCTACACTTTTAGCAAAAGGAGATAATGGTGAATTTTCATCGAAAATAAAAGTTTTGTTCTTTTCATTATAGCCCGTTTGCTGTGGATCTTTGATGAACCAGAAAATTGGTGGAGTTTCCTGTTTTGTTATTTCTACGCCTACCATATTCAGATATTGTTCGTACGGAGTTGGCTGATTTCCTGCAATGTATTTATTGTAAAAATCTTTTACCTGCGGATAACCCGTAATCGTTACCAATTCGTCAATCAGTTTATCATCTTTGAAAGGCTTATTTTCACCAAATCTCTGAGATAGTTTTCTGATCATATCACGGTAGCCCATCTCGCCGTTTGAAAGTTTTCTCAATTCGATATCAAGGCACATTGCCAAAAGAGCTCCTTTTTCATAAACATTTCTATATTGATCTTTGTAAGGCTCTTTCAGAACATTTTTACTCATTACCGTAAACGGCATGGTATCGTCATAATTCTTTGAATTGGTGATTTTCTCTGTGATTCTTTGCAGGAATTCATCTTTATTAATCAATCCTTCCTGAATCTGGAATAAATTGGCGAAATATTCCGTTCCTCCTTCATACATCCAAAGATGTTGAGACATTTTCGGATCAGCATAATCAAAATAATGAATTTCTTCCGAATGTGTTTTCAAAGGATTTACCGTATGGAAAAACTCATGAGAAACAACATCGGTAATAGTCTTGTCAATGGCATCTTTAGGCATCATTTCAGGCAGAACAACACTTGTAGATTCGTGATGTTCCAAGGCTCCGAAACCTTTAATCTGAGGTCCGTCACCACCAGAAAGGTAAAGCATGATAGCATACTTTTTATTGGTGTTCATATCACCCAAAAATTTCTTTTGAGCCAAAACCATTTTTTCTAAATTGTCTTTAAAATCAGCGGCTTTATATTTTCCTGTCGGAGAATAAACTCCCAGAACCAAATCCATCCCTCCTGCATTAAAAGTGATATAGTCAGGCTTTGTATACATTAATGGAGAATCGGTAACTTTAGCATAGTTTGCCAATGTAAAGGTATCCGTCGACTCAGATTTATCCTGATCTACCAAAGCCGTTGTTCCGTAGAAATCAGTAGGTTTTTGAATCACCAGCTGATAGGGAACATCCTGCATATTATCAATATACCCCACAAAACCATGAGTGTTGATTAAATAAACTTTACCTTGTTCGATATCAGTTCCTGAAGGTGAAAATACAGCTTTATGTTTTGAAGTATCTATTTCGTCATCGAAACTGTCATTAACCAAATAGGTAACTTTAGTTAAATTTTGAGCGTTTTTTAATGAGTATGTATTATCATTTACTTTAGTATACGTTAGCTCTTTTCCCTTATTGTCGTAAAATTTGATACCTTCTACAAATCTTCCGTAATCATCCTCAGAATAAGTTCCGGGAACGGTTTTCGGAAAATGGAATTTTATGTCACCGGATTTCATTTTAGGAAATTCCATGGTAACGGCAACTTTATCGTCTTTTACATTGACTAAATCAATTGTTGTTTTTATAGATTGTGCATTAACCAGAAAAGCGGTTAAAACACCTAAGCTTAATGCTGTTTTCTTCATTGAGTTAAATTTTATAATTAAGTAGTTGTTGTAAAAATCATTTTGTTACGGATACTATATTAAATTTTTCATAAAAATAAAAGGGCAAAATCATGATTTTGCCCTTTTATTTCAATTATTGTACCTTTTTATAATCGATGTAATAAGCCTGATTAAACTCAGCAGGATTATTATTTTTTAGTTTTACAGTTTGCCATTTTTCGGTTGGGTTAATGGTTTGGTCGCCATTGATTCTGATCGGCAGTTTTAAATTTTTAACAGCATCTGTATAGCGGAATTTTAGCTCCTGTCCTTTTTGAGAATATTCCAAAACCGGGACTTGTGTTGTTCTTAAATATTGATTGAAAACACTTGAGAAATCAATTCCGGATTTTTTTGAAATATAACTTTCGATTTGTTCTGTTGTTACTGTTTGATGATAAAAATCTTTACTGATTCCTCTTAAAATTTGCCTGAATTTTTCATCATTATTGATAACCTGACGGATGGTGTGAAGCATACTTGCTCCTTTAGGATACATATCTCCGCTTCCTTCATTTCTTACCCCATATTTTCCAATAATGGGAACGTCATTCTGAATTTTCTTTCTAATTCCGATGGCATAAATATCCGCAGACTTTTTATCCATGTATTTTTCTGTGAAAAGAACTTCAGAATACATCGTGAAACTTTCATGAATCCACATATCTGCCTGATCTTTGGCGGTGATGTTATTAGCAAACCATTCGTGGCCGCTTTCATGAATGATAATATAATCCCAGTTTAAACCGATTCCTGTTCCTGAGAAATCCATTCCTAGATAACCGTTTTGATAACCGTTTCCATACGCAACATTACTTTGATGTTCCATGCCTAAATATGGCGAATCTACAAGTTTGTAAGAATCCTCATAGAAAGGATAAGGACCAAACCAGTATTCAAATGCCGAGAGCATGGGTTTTACTTGCTGGAATTGCTTTTTAGCTTTTTCTAAATTATAATCTAACACCCAATAATCAAGATCAAGTTTTCCTTTTTCTCCGTTGAAAGTATCTTTAAAATTCACATATTTCCCAATATTAGGAATGATGGAATAGGGGTTGATAGGATTTTTAACTTCCCAGGTATATATAATTTTATCGCCTTCTGCTTTTTTATCGATTAATCTCCCGTTTCCTACACCTACCAAATCTTTTGGAGTAATAATTTTCATTATGATTCCGTTATCCGGCTCATCGCTCCAAATATCTTTTGTCGGAAGCCAAATCGAAGCTCCTATTCCCTCATCGGCAACACTCATCCAGGGATTTCCATTTTCATCTTGTGTGAAAACCCAACCTCCGTCCCAAGGTGCGCGTTTTGCAATGACAGGATTTCCGGAATAGGTTACATCAATCGTATATTTTTCTCCCTTTTTGAAATTTTTATTAGTTTTAACCCAAATAAAATCGCCGTCCTGTTTATATCCAGTAATCGGGAAGTTTCCTTCCACCTTATCGGCTTTCATTGGCTGTTGTAAGTCAATTTGGAAAGTTGGGTTTACAATATCTTTTATGATTTCGAAACTGATTTTATTATTGCCTTTAATACTTTGTTGGCTAAAATCTGGCTCAACAGATAAATCATATTTTTTAACATCCCAAAAATTTCGGAACTGTGTGTTAGAACCCTTTAAAGTGTCCTGTTTTGTGAAGATTTTATCCTTTTCAAAGAATTGTCCAAATGACAATCCCGATACAAATAAAAGTGTATATGACAGCTTTTTCATTTAAAATTAAATTAACTCTTTCCAAAAATAGAAAATTAATCAATAATAAACTGCGAAAGAACAAAATATACGTGTTTTTAAATCAGATACACTTCTTTATGATAATAAGAAAAATCCCGCAGACATCAATGCGGGAATATATTATAAAGCTTAGCTAAAGCTATTTCTGAACGGCTGGAAGATTTCCTTCACGTTTCTGAACTTTTTTATACGTATATGAACACATCAAAATACTGAACTCATACAATAAAAGAAGGGGCAAGGCAGCCATAATCATACTTAAAACGTCTGCCGGGGTAATAATAGCTGCTACAACCATAATCAATACAATCGCATGACGACGGTAAGTTCTCATAAACAGGGGGGTCAGAATTCCGATGCTTGTAAGGAAATAAATAAGAATAGGGAAAAGAAAAATAACTCCCATTCCTAGAACTACCTGTAAAAATAGAGTTGTATAATCGCTTAAATCGTAAAGCGGAACAATAATATCTGAAATCTTAAAAATAACTCCAAAATTTACGGCAAAAGGAAGGATTAAAAAATATCCGCATAAAACCCCGATCATAAACAACATCCAGACTGCATTAATGATAAAGATTGAATTTTTTCTTTCTTTCGGATGAAGTGCGGGGCTGATAAATCTCCAAAGCTCCCAAACAATATAAGGAAAAGCAGCTACCATACCACCAAATATGGAAACAGCCATCATTACGTTAAACTGTTGGTAAAGCTTACTTGCACGTACGGGAAAATCTTTGGGAAGGTGAATGCTGTTTTCACCCAAAAGCATTCTCGAAAAGTGATTTACAATCTTGAAAGTCGGAAAATCATTCCTTGTAGGACCAAAAAAGATGTGATCCATAATCCAGTTGATATTAAAGCCGACAACAAATGCAGCTACTATAATAGCAAGAATTGAGCGGATGAGGTGACCTCTTAATTCTCCAATATGCCCAAGAAAGGACATGTCTTTACCTTCACTCACAGAATATATTTTTAAGGATTCAAATTTATGAAATATTTAAAGAAGTTAGAGGGTAGAAATTTAGAAGTTAGTTTATTTATTAATCTGAAAAATTTTCACATTTTCAATATTAACTTCAAGCCTTGTGTTTCTTAACTTTTAATTTATTCCCTCATCCAACAACTTATGCAAATCAATAATTCCGAAATATTTTCCGTTTTCCGTTACGATAAGCTGACCGATATTGTTTTCTTTTAAAATTTTCATGGCTTCTTTTGCCAAAGCACTTCTTTCAATTGTTTTAGGGTTTGCAGACATGATATCTTTTGCTAAAACCTTAGAAATATCATCCCCTTTCATTAGCATTCTTCTCAAATCACCATCAGTAATTACACCGATGATTTCGTCTTCATTAGCCACCACTGTGATTCCATGTCTTGAGCTGCTGATAGAAATAATCACATCTTTCACCGTATCGTTTTCTGTGACCTGAGGTTTTTGTGAAGAAAGGAAATCGTCAACTTTCGAAATTAAGTTTTTTCCCAGGCTTCCTCCCGGATGAAATTTTGCAAAGTCGTTAGCTTTAAATTCATTCAATTCCATTAAAGCAACTGCTAGAGCATCTCCAAGAGACATTTGTAGGGTTGTTGAGCTTGTAGGGGCCAGTTTATTGGGGCAAGCTTCCATGTCAACATGAGTATCTAGAATAACTTCAGAAAATTCAGCAAGTTTGCTGTTTTTATTTCCTGTCATTGCGATTAGTGCAGAAGAATAGTCTTTTAAATAAGGAACCAAGTTTACAATTTCAGGTGAGTTCCCCGAATTGGAAATACATAAAACCACATCCTGTTTCTGGATAACCCCCAAATCTCCGTGAATGGCCTCTGAAGCATGAAGAAACTGTGAAGGAGTTCCGGTAGAATTTAACGTTGCAACAATTTTATTTCCGACATGAGCCGACTTACCGATTCCTACCACTATTAGCTTACCTTTTGCAGAATGTATGATTTCGACAGCTTTTACAAAATCATCGTCAAGTCTGTTTTTAAGTTTCTCAAGTTCTGAAATTTCTATTTCTAAAGTGCTTTTTGCTATTGAAATGATGTTGGCTTTTTCCATTTTACTTTTATAGGGGTGTATACAATAAATATCTTAAAAAACGTTATATTTTAAAAAGAATATTTAATATAAATTTTATTTTTATAAATTCGTTCGCTTTTATTTTAAGCAAAATTTTTATAACTTTGGGATAGATGCAAATTTAGCAATAGAAAATTAGATGAGCGCAAAAAAAGCCAATTTATCAGGCGAATTGAAAAAATATTTCGGGTTTTCTACTTTTAAAGGCCAGCAAGAACAAATTATAGAAAACCTGTTAGAAGGGAAGGATATATTTGTCTTGATGCCGACGGGAGGAGGTAAATCCTTATGCTATCAGCTTCCGGCACTTATTTCCGAGGGCACAGCAATAGTGGTTTCGCCCTTAATAGCCTTAATGAAAAATCAGGTAGATGCGGTAAACGGTCTTTCATCTGATGACGGAGTAGCACACGTTTTAAATTCATCATTAAACAAAACGCAGACCAAACAGGTTTTCGACGACATTAAAAGCGGTAAGACAAAACTTCTGTATGTAGCTCCTGAATCTTTAATTAAAGAAGATTATCTGGACTTTTTGAAAGAAGTAAAGATTTCATTCTTTGCTATTGATGAGGCACACTGTATTTCAGAATGGGGACATGATTTCAGACCGGAATACAGGAATCTGAAACAGATTATCGATAAAATTGCAAACGTACCCGTTATAGCACTTACGGCTACTGCAACTCCTAAGGTTCAGGATGATATCCAGAAAACGTTGGGAATGACTAATGCGTTGGTATTCAAGGAAAGTTTCAATAGACCGAATCTCTATTATGAGGTACGGCCTAAAGTAAATGTAGATAAGGAAATTGTAAAATTTATTAACCAACATAAGGGCAAGTCAGGGATTGTTTACTGTTTGAGCAGGAGAAAGGTTGAAGAATTTGCTCAGCTTTTACAGGTAAACGGAGTAAATGCTTTACCATATCATGCCGGCCTAGACCAAAAAGTAAGGGTTACAAATCAAGATAAGTTCCTGATGGAAGATGTTGATGTAATTGTTGCAACAATTGCTTTTGGAATGGGAATTGACAAACCTGATGTACGTTTTGTAATTCATTATGATTTTCCGAAATCTTTGGAAAGTTATTATCAGGAAACCGGCCGTGCAGGCCGGGATGGCGGAGAAGGATACTGTCTGGCTTTCTACGATCCAAAAGATATTGAAAAATTAGAGAAATTCTTGGCTCAGAAACCTGTTTCTGAGAGAGAGATTGGCCTGCAACTTTTGAATGAAGTGGTTGGTTATGCCGAAACTTCAATGAGCAGAAGACAATATATATTGTATTATTTTGGTGAAAACTTCGATCCGGTCAATGGCGAAGGTGCTAATATGTGTGATAACGCATCAAACCCGCCAAAATTGAAGGATGCTACCAACGATTTGAAGAAAGTTTTGGAATTAATTGATGATAATGCAGAAAAATTCAAAGCAAAGGATTTGATTTCTGTGATTGCAGGAAAGGAAAATGCGGTGACAAAATCTTATAAGCTGGAGCAAAGTTCTTATTTCGGCTTTGGAAAAGATGAAAAAGATAATTATTGGAAAACTATTTTAAGACAGGCAACAGTTCAGAATTTTTTACAGAAAGATATTGAAACGTATGGAGTTTTAAAGATATCGGAAAAGGGAAGACAGGTTTTAAATGGTAAACTGGAACATTCGTTTTTAATTGCCGAAGACAGAGAATTTGATTTAACCCAGACAAAGGCTGAAAGTGATCAGGTTCAGTTACAGTCCAGCGGAGGTTTGGACCAAAATTTATATAGTCTATTAAAGGAATTAAGAAAGAAAGTCGCAAAGAAATACGGAATTCCGCCTTACACGGTCTTTATGGATCCCAGTTTGGAAGATATGACGGTACAATATCCTGTCACTTTAGATGAAATTGCAAAAATTTATGGTGTTGGTGAAGGAAAAGCTAAGAAATATGGGAAAGAATTTGCTGATTTTATCAATAAATATGTAGAAGATAATAATATCGAGCGTACTCAGGATATGGTATTGAAACAGGTGGCAAACAAATCCAGCCACAAAGTTTTCATCATCCAAAGTACAGATAAAAAAATAGACCTTGAAGATATTGCAAGAGCTAAAAATCTTACGATGGATGAATTGTTGAAAGAAATGGAACGTATTGTTTATCAGGGAACAAAACTTAATATTGATTATTATATTGAAGATAATTTTGACGAAGATATTGTTGATGGCTTTATGGAATTCATGAACGAATCTGAAAGCGATAGTATGAAAGTCTTGTTGGATGAATTTGGCGATGAGCTTTCCGATGAAGAAGTAAGAATGTTGAGAATAAAATTCATTAGTGATGTTGCTAATTAAAGTTAAAAATATTAACCTTACCTGCATTATGGGTGAGGTTTTTTAATAAAATGAAAAAAATTTCTGTCATATTTATTCTGCCGGATTTGGAAACCGGGGGTGCGGAAAGAATTGTTACCACTATTGCGAATCATCTCTCCAGGGATAGATTTGAACCTAAGATTTTGCTTTTACGTAAGGAAGGAGGCTATCTCAGCTTTCTTAAGAATGATGTTGAAATTATTGATGTAAATAGGGAAAGAATCAGGCATTCATTAAAACCAATTTTAAGGGAGATTTACCGAAGAAAACCAGACATTGTATTTTCTGGTTTTGGTGAAGTAAATGCCTATTTATCTCTATTTATCAAGCTTTTCCCAAAAACAAAATTTATTGCACGAGAAACGAATGTCGTTACACAGCACGTTACAAGAAAAGAAATAAAGTTTTTTTATAATTTTTACAATAATTACCAGAGAATCATTGCACAAAGTGATGATATGAAGAAGGATTTGATTAATAATTTTAATATTAGACAAAGTAAGATTGTCAAGATAAATAATCCTGTTGATTTTGATTTTATTGAATCAAAACTGGCTGCTTCTACAAAACCTGAAAGCTTTAAATATAATTATAAAAATGTTGTTGCTATCGGTAATTTATCTGCCAGAAAGGGTTTTGATAATTTGCTGAAAGTTTTTTCCAGACTTAAAAATGAGAATATTATTCTTCATATTTTAGGGGATGGTAAAGACAGGGAAATTCTTCATCAAATGAAAGATTTTTTAGATTTAAAGCAGGTTATCTTCCATGGAAGACAGGAAAATCCTTATCAGTTTCTAAAATATGCAGATCTATTTATACTTTCTTCAAGATATGAAGGTTTTCCCAATGTTTTACTGGAAGCAGGAGCCTGCGGAACGTATTCTTTAGCCAACAATTGCCCAGGCGGAATCAATGAAATTATTCAGGACAAAACAAACGGGGAAATTTCAGATATCGAAAATCATGAAGATTTCGCACAGAAAATCATGAATATCCTGCATTATTCCTATGATAAAGACGCAATAAAAAACTCCATAAAATCTAGATTTTCAAAAAATATTATTTTAGACATGTATGAAAAGGTTTTGCTGGATTTGATGAAGAAATAATTTAGATTCGAAATTTTGCATGAATTTTAGTAACAGGTTATTCCGTTTATTATCACAAATAAAGGTCATTTTCAAAATTGACAAATCTCACTTTCATGCTTGGTAATTTATCAGTAAATTTGTAAGAATTAAGATAGATAATAATAACAAATTCATAAAATAACATGAGTCAATTCGATGTTACCGTAATCGGTTCTGGTCCTGGTGGATATGTTGCTGCAATCCGTGCTGCACAATTAGGTTTCACAACAGCAATTATTGAAAAATATCCAACTTTAGGAGGAACTTGTCTTAACGTAGGATGCATCCCGTCAAAAGCTCTTTTGGACAGTTCTGAACATTTTGAGAACGCAAAACACAATTTTGCTGGCCACGGAATCATTATTAACGAGCCTCAAGCTGATATTGCAAGAATGGTTGAACGTAAAAATGAGGTTATCAAACAAAATACTGATGGAATCAGCTACCTGATGAACAAAAACAAAATCACTGTTTTTGAAGGTGTTGGAAGCTTCGAATCTGCTACTCAGATTAAAGTAACAAAAAATGACGGTTCTACGGAAACGATCGAATCTAAATATACAATCATTGCAACGGGTTCAAAACCATCTTCTTTACCTTTTATTTCAATTGATAAAGAAAGAGTAATTACTTCTACGGAAGCTTTAAACCTTAAGGAAATTCCTAAACATTTGGTAGTTATCGGTGGTGGAGTTATCGGCCTTGAATTAGGTTCAGTTTATTTAAGATTAGGAGCCCAGGTAACTGTTGTTGAGTTTATGGATAAAATCATCCCTGGAATGGATGGAGCTTTAAGTAAAGAATTAACTAAAGTTCTTAAAAAGCAGGGAATGAAATTCATGCTTTCCACGGCTGTTTCTGCTGTTGAAAGAAATGGTGATACTGTAAAAATTACGGCTAAAGATAAAAAAGGAGAAGAAGTAACTGTAGAAGGAGATTATTGTTTGGTTTCTGTAGGTAGAAAACCTTACACAGATGGCCTTGGACTAGAAAAAGCAGGTGTTGAATTAGACGAAAGAGGAAGAGTAAAAACAAACGACCACTTACAGACAAACGTTGCCAATATCTATGCAATCGGTGACGTTATCAAAGGTGCAATGTTGGCTCACAAAGCTGAAGAAGAAGGAGTTTTCGTTGCTGAAACGTTAGCTGGACAAAAACCTCACGTTAACTATAATTTAATTCCCGGTGTTGTTTATACTTGGCCGGAAGTTGCCGGAGTTGGTAAAACTGAAGAACAATTGAAAGAAGAAGGTGTGGCTTACAAAGTTGGTTCTTTCCCAATGAGAGCCTTAGGAAGAAGCCGTGCAAGTGGTGATGTTGATGGTTTGGTTAAAATCATTGCAGACGAGAAAACTGATGAGGTTTTGGGTATGCATATTATAGGAGCTAGAGCGGCAGATCTTATTGCAGAAGGGGTAATTGCAATGGAGTTCCGTGCAAGTGCTGAAGATATCGCAAGAAGTTCTCACGCCCACCCTACATACGCCGAAGCTATTAAGGAGGCTGCGTTGGATGCAACTGGAAAAAGACCTATTCATATGTAATATTTGATTAAAAATTTTAATCATTTAAATATAAATTAAGACTGTCATCAATTATTGGCAGTCTTTTTATTTTCTCAAACTCTTAGGCGCTCCGATACAACAACTCTTCAACTTGCAAATTATTTTCCTTACCTTTGTCAGCTAATTTTATCATTACATGCAATTCGGGAAAACTCAGACTTTAAAAATTTCAGAAAAAATCAGTTCAGGATGGATTTTAACTGATGAATCAGGTGAAAAAGCTTTTTTGCCTAAAATTTTCACTCAGGATGAAAAAGAAATTGGGGATGAGATTGAAGTTTTTGTGTATCAGGATGATAATAAATTAAAAGCAACAACAGAAATTCCATTGGCTGAAGTGGGTGAGTTTGCAGTAATGAGCTGTGTTCAAAGTCTTCCGAGTGGAGCTTTTATGGATTGGGGAATTATTAAAGATTTATTCATTCCTTATAAACAACAGAAATCCAAAATCATTGAAGGTAAAAGATATCTGGTTTATATTTATATTGATGAAAGCTTAGATCTAATTACAGGAACAACAAAATTTAAAAGAAATCCTCAATATGAAAATTTACCTTTCCAGAAAGGGGATAAGGTTGATTTGATTATGATGAATGAAAGCGAATTGGGCTGGAATGTTGTTATCAATAAAAAATACATCGGATTGATCTATACATCAGATGTTTTCAAAAAATTATATCCTTTATCGGAAGAAAACGGTTATATCAAAGAAATTCGTGAAGACGGTAAAATAGATGTTTCTCTACAGCCTCAAGGTTTTGAAAATATTGATGAATTCAGGCTAAAAATCCTAAATAAATTAGAAGAAAATTACGGATTGCTTTATCTTTCAGACAAATCTTCACCGGAAGAAATTAAAGATGAGGTTCAGATGAGTAAAAAGAATTTTAAGAAGGCCATTGGAGGTCTTTACAAAGATAAAGTGATTGATATTTTGGAAGACAAAATAAAATTATTATAAAATGAAAGCGAGCAGAATTTTCTGCTCGCTTTTTTTTGCTTATTATCAAAAGGTTGATTGTCCTTATAAAACTCTTCATTTATCTCATTTCAATTCATTATTACATGATTAAAACATGATGTATATCATAATAATTTGTTTAATAATTTTGTTTAACAATTTTGTCAAAAATGAAATTTGATTTACATTTGCACAAATTTGTTTAACAAAAATGTCAAATCAAGCAAAAAAAGACCAAACACAGGAATTAATCAAAGAGACAGCAAAGAATTTATTCTTTGTGAAAGGGAAGTTTGATGCTACGACGCAAGAAATTGCTGACGCAGCAGGAGTAAACAGAACGCTTATCAACTATTATTTCCGTTCGAGGGATAATTTGATTCAGATCATTTTTGATGAAGCTCAAAAAGTAGAACAGGATAAATCTAAAGTTATCCAAAATTCTGATTTGCCTTTTAAAGAAAAAATGGCGCAGTTTATCGAGCATAGTTTATCGACAAGTCTTCAGTACCCATATTTGGAAACCTATATCGTTTCGCAGATTAACAAAGGAAATTGTCATAAAAGAGACATCGAAGAAGATGAATTAAAGAAACTATACAAAGACATAAAAAAAGAAATGAAATTGGGAAATATCGAAACAATGGAACCTATTCAGTTTGTTTTAAATATGGTTTCATTATTAGTCTTCCCAAGTGCAGTCAGGCCATTATTAATGGAAAATCTTATGATAAGCGATGAAAAATTTGATAAGATTATTGCCGCAAGAAAGGAGATTATTTTAAATATGTTATTTAAAAATTAAACAACATATTAAAGTATTTTAGGAAATGGTTCGTCATTTAGAAATAAAAACATTGAAGAAGAAAATTACATTAAAAAAATAAACGAAGTAATAAATTATGAAAAGAAAACGTATAACTGCAAAAAGGCTAAAAATTGGGATAGCTGCTGCATTTATGATTTTCAGCTTTTCATCGGTGTCTGCTCAACAGCAGGTTTCTCTGCAAGAAGCAATCAAACAGGCACTGCAAAATAAAGCAGAAGCCAAAAAAGCTGCTTTACAGATCAAAAAAGCTGAATATAAAATTGATGAAGCCAGAGCGGGGGCTTTGCCTCAGATAAGCGCTACGGCAGGTTTAACCTATAATCCTGTTATTCAGGAATCTTTGCTTGAATTTGCCGGAGAAAGGATAAGAGCTCAGTTGGGGCAGCCTTGGAGTTCAACAGCTTCTGTACAGCTTCAACAGGCGATTTTTGATCAGAGAGTTTTTACAGGCCTTAAAGCTGCGAAATCTACAAGAGAGTTTTATGTATTAAATGCTCAGTTGACAAACGAACAAATCATCGAAAATGTTGCAACAGCTTATTATCAGGTTTTTGTTCAGGAAGAAAATTTGAAGACAGTGGAAGCAAGCTATGCTAACACAGAAAGGGTGAGGAATGTTATTAAAAGCTTAGTAGATAACGGTTTGGCAAAAGCGATAGATTTAGATCGTACAAACGTTCAGCTGACTAATATTGGCTCAAATAAGCAAACATTAATCAACTCTGTAGAGCTTTCAAAAAATGCATTGAAGTTTTATATGGGAATCCCGATTTCTACAGATATTGAGCTTGAGGAAAAATCGATCGAGCCAAAACCTGAACTGATTGCGAGCAATGTGAATCTTGATGACCGTACAGAAGTCAAAGTTTTAAATAAAAATAGAGAGCTTCTTGTATACAATAAAAAGGCGACGGAAGCTTATTTGTATCCGACGGTGAATTTGGTGGCTAATTACGGCTGGGGAGGACAAGGAAGAAAATTCCCTCTTACCAACGGGATGAATAACGGAGTTCTTTGGAGCGATTACTCGGCGATTGGCTTAAATATTAATATCCCAATTTTCACAGGTGGCGCTACGAAAGCAAAAATCAATCAGGCAGAAATTGATATTCAGGATTTAGATCAGGATATTCAAAATACTCAATTAAATTTAAGCTTAGATTACAAAAATGCAATTACCAATATGGAAAATGCATTAATCAATATCGAGAGTATGAAAGATAATGCAGGTTTGGCGGAAAGGGTTCAGAAAAATACCCAGGCAAATTACCAATATGGTCTGGCAACACTTACAGAAGTTTTAGATGCTGAAAATGCTCTTACCCAAGCTAAACAGAACTATGCAAATGCCTTATTAGATTACAAACAGGCGGAAATAAAATTAATCAAGGCTAAAGGAGAATTAAACACACTACAAAACCCGTAATAAACTATGAAAAAAACTTTAATATATATCATCGTCGCAGCTGTACTTATAGGTTTAGCCGCATATAAAATCGCTGATAATAAGAAGAAACAGGAAACAGAAGTAAAAGAAGTTGCTAAGCAGGTTGATAAAATCAACGTAAATGTTGTAACTGTTGCAAGAGAAAATATCGATACAGATTATACTGCAAACGGAACTTTTCTGCCAAAACAGGAAATGAACCAGTCTTCTGAGATTGCGGGACGTATTGTAAGTGTTATGGTAAAAGAAGGTTCGAAAGTTTCTGCAGGACAGACCTTGGCAACAATCAAAAAAGATGCTATCGAAGTTGATATTTCTCAGGCTCAAAATAACCTGCAGAATGCAATTATTGATAATCAGCGTTACGAAAACGCCTTTAAAACAGGAGGTGTTACAAAGCAACAGCTTGATAACTCAAGATTACAGTTAAAAAATGCTCAGGCCGCAGTAAGAGCTCAGGGAGTAAGGGTAAATGATACAAGTATCCGTGCAGGAATCAGCGGAACTATCAATAAAAAAATGGTTGAGCCGGGAACTGTAGTATCTCCGGGGACTTCAATGTTTGAAATCGTTAATATTAACAGCTTAAAACTTTCAGTTTTGGTGGATGAAAGCCAGATTGGAAGAATTCAGCTAGGTCAGGAAGTCCCTATTAAGGTAAATGTTTTGCCGGAAGATTCTTTCAGTGGCAGAATTACATTTATTGCTCCTAAAAGTGATGCTTCTTTGAATTTCCCGGTTGAAATTGAAGTTCAAAACAGAGGAAATCTAAAAGCAGGTATGTACGCAACGGCTTTGTTTAAGACAAATCATGGTGCTGAAACTCAAAATATGTTAACAGTTCCTGCGGAAGCTTTCGTAAATGGGGTAAGCTCAGGACAATTATTTATCGTGAGCAACGGAACGGCTAAATTAATCAAAGTACAGACAGGAAAAGTATACGGAGATAAAGTTCAGATCCTAAGCGGATTGAATGGTGGTGAACAAGTAATTACCAGCGGACAAATCAACCTTGATAACGGTTCAAAAATCAATATCGTAAAGTAAGAGAAGATGAAGTTAGCAGAAATATCCATTAAAAGACCGTCCCTCGTTATCGTATTGTTTACGATACTTACGCTGGGTGGTCTATTAAGTTACTCCATGATGGGGTACGAGTTGATTCCGAAGTTTGAAACCAATATGGTAACGATTTCCACAGTGTATCCGGGAGCATCACCTTCTGAGGTGGAAACTTCAGTTACGCGAAAGATTGAAGATGCCGTGGGTTCTTTGGAAAACGTAAAAAAAGTAGAATCTTCATCATATGAAAGTTTATCGGTAATTATGGTTCAGTTGAATACAGGTGCCGATGTAAACTATGCTTTGAATGATGCACAAAGAAAGGTAAACGCTATTTTGGCAGACCTTCCGGACGATGCAGATCCGCCATCATTGCAAAAATTCTCATTAGATGATCTCCCGATTATGACGTTGAGTATTTCCAGTGATAAACTTAATAATAAAGATCTTTATGATCTTTTAGATAAAAAAATAGAACCTATTTTCTCTCGTGTAAATGGTGTTGCTCAGGTTGACCTTGTAGGTGGGCAGGAAAGAGAAATTCAGGTGAGTTTAGATGAAAAGAAAATGCAGGGATACGGTCTTGCAATTGCAGATGTACAGCAGGCAATTCTTTCTTCAAACTTGGATTTCCCTACGGGAGCTCTGAAAACAAGGACTTCAAGATCTACGATCAGACTTTCAGGAAAGTATAGAAGCGTAGCTGAAATGAGCAATCTTGTAGTTTCGAATAAAAATGGAGCTCAGGTTCGTTTGTCTGATATTGCTACAGTTTTCGATACACAAAAAGACGTAGAGAAAGTAGCGAGATACAATCAGAATTCAACTATTTTACTTCAGGTTAAAAAACAGTCTGATGCAAATGCGGTTGCGGTTTCAGAATTAGTTCAGAAAACAATTGCTCAGGTTCAGAATGATTATAAAACTCAGGCGATCAAAATCAATATTGTAGATGATACTACAGACTTTACGCTTGAAGCTGCAGACCACGTAATTTTCGACTTATTTTTAGCGATTATTTTGGTGGCAGTAGTGATGTTATTATTCCTTCACAATATAAGAAACGCATTCATCGTAATGGTTTCTATTCCGATGTCATTGATTGCGACAGTAATCGGAATGTATCTGATGGGATATACCTTAAACCTGATGAGTTTATTAGGACTTTCACTGGTTGTTGGTATTCTTGTGGATGATGCGATTGTGGTTTTGGAAAACGTTTATCGTCACATGGAGATGGGGAAAAGCAGAATTCGTGCAGCGTACGATGGTGCTTCTGAGATTGGATTTACCGTAACAGCAATTACTTTAGTAATTGTGGTAGTATTCTTACCGATTGCGATGAGTTCGGGATTAGTATCTGATATCCTGGCGCAGTTCTGCGTAACGGTAGTTATTGCTACATTATTGTCCTTATTAGCTTCATTTACCATCATTCCTTGGTTATCTTCAAGATATGGTAAACTAGTGCATTTGACAGGTAAAAATCCTTTTGAGAAATTTATCCTTTGGTTTGAAAAGCAATTGGAAAAATTCACACACTGGATTACAGGAATTTTGGAATGGGCTTTAAAAACAACATTAAGAAGAGTGATGACTGTTGTAGTAACATTTATTATTTTAATTTCTTCGTTTATGTTGGTTGCATTCGGATTTATCGGAGGCGAATTCTTCCCTAAAATGGATAGAGGACAGTTCCTTGTTCAGATGGAATTACCAAAAGACGCTTCTGTTGAAAAAACCAACCAAGTTACTTTAGCTGTTGAAAAATACCTTAGGAATGATAAAGATGTAGTTGATATGATTACAACAGTAGGTCAGCAGTCATCAGGTTTTGGTGGAGCACAGGCTACATTGTATCAATCAGAAATTCAGGTAATTTTGGTAGATAAATCTGAACGTAATGAAAGTACAGATATTAAATCTGCTAAAATCAAGAGAGCTTTAGAAGAAAAATTCACAGGAGTTGAGTTTAAAACAGCACCAATCGGATTAATGGGAGCAGATAATGCACCAATTGAAATGGTTGTCACCGCTCAGGATAACGAAACAGCCAATAAAGAGGCACAAAGAATTTTAGAACTACTGAAAAAAGTTCCTGGTTCTGTGGATGCTGAATTATCAACTGACTCTGGAAATCCGGAAGTTCAGGTGAATATCGACAGGGATAAAATGGCTTCTTTAGGGTTAAATCTTTCGGGTGTAGGACAAACAATGCAGACTGCATTCAGTGGAAATACAGACGGAAAATTCAGGGCAGGAGAATATGAATATGATATCAATATCCGTTTTGGTGATGCCAACAGACAATCAATTGATGATGTGAGAAACCTGATGTTTACAAATCCTCAGGGAGAACAGATAAGGTTAAGCCAGTTTGCTGATGTAAAAATGGGTTCAGGACCAAGTTTATTGGAACGTAGAGATAAAGCCCCTTCTGTAAAGGTAAAATCTAAAGTAGTTGGTCGTCCTGTAGGAGATGTTGCAAACGAGTGGGCTGCGATGTTTATGGATAATGAAAAGACAAAACCTGCTGGTGTAAGTTACATCTGGAGTGGTGATATGGAAAACCAGACAGAAGGTTTCGGTACATTAGGAATCGCTTTGATGGCGGCTATTGTATTGGTTTACCTGGTAATGGTTTCGTTATATGACTCATTTGTATATCCGTTTGTGGTATTATTCTCAATTCCTTTGGCGTTGATTGGAGTAATGGTAATTCTTGCTATCACAGGAAATTCATTAAATATCTTTACGATGCTGGGGATGATCATGTTGATTGGTTTGGTAGCGAAGAATGCGATTATGATTGTCGATTTTGCGAATATGAGGAAAGCGGCAGGAGCTAATACACATGATGCTTTGATTCAGGCAAACCACGCACGTCTTCGTCCGATTTTAATGACTACGATTGCGATGATTTTCGGTATGATTCCAATTGCGATTGCAAAAGGAGCCGGAGCCGAGATGAATAACGGATTGGCTTGGGTAATTATTGGCGGTTTGACATCGTCATTATTCCTTACTTTGATTATTGTACCGGTAGTTTATTCATTATTTGATTCAATCTTAAGGAGAATGGGCAAACATGAAAAAATAGACTACGAAGCTGAGATGAAAGCCGATTATGAGCATAGAGAACTAAGTGAAGACGGATTTACTCCAAAACACGTAGACTAAAATATAACAGCCTTTAATTAATCGAAAAGCGCATCAGAAATGATGCGCTTTTTTGATGCCATTGCGATGAGTAAAACGAAGAAGCAATCTCAAAATTATAAATACTAGTAAATAACTTTCTCTTTGCTGAGTGAAACGCCTTTACAGACGAAAAATATTTTCAAAAATTTAACCAGAAAATTTGCGCTCTTTACGTTAAAAAATTATCATCAGTAATAGAAATAAAAAAGCTTCCAGAATTATCTGAAAGCCTCATTTATTTTATATATGAAAAATTAATCTGCCATCACCTCGCCAGACTTTCTGAAGACAAAACTTCCATAGATATGTCTTCTTGCAAAGCGACTTGGTGAATCCGCATTTACCATTTTGATGTATGTATTTTTTGGAACACCAATATATTCGTATGTTTTTCCGTTTAAATGCTGAACTGTCAAAACTGACTTCTCCAAATAAAAATCCTGAATATTAGATTTTGTAATCGTTTCCGTATATTCTTCTTTATATTTTTCCTGCGTTTCCGGGTTAATGCTTACCAAAAAATGATAGGCTTCAATCACAGATTTGCTTTTTTCCTCTGCTTCCAGCTTTCCCACTTCATCATTGATAAATTTATCAGGATGTGTGTCTTTCATCGTATTCCTGTAAATTGTCTTTAATTCCTTTAAAGTAACGGTTTTATCAACTTCAAGAAGCTTTCTGTATTCGCCTAATTTTTTCATAACTGCAAAATCCTTATTTCAGGGTGCAAAATTAAGGTTTTAAATTGAGAAAGTGTAAGTTATTCAGTATTAATTTATTTGTAGATAAAGAATATCTTGTTGAGATCATTTGAAAAAAATCTGGACATGCTTTTCAATATAAATCATTCAACTTAGATTGAAATTTACAAATGAATATTTTAAACTTGGATAATACAGAAAGAACTAGTTCTTTTTGTATTATATAATTACTTTTATTAAATAACAAATAATGTGAAATTTATTAATTTAAATCTAAATTAAACAAAGAAACAGGAGCCTTCTGGCTCCTGCAAACTAATATCTCAATTTTTCTTCTCCAAAAATTCCCCGCTCACTTCCCTTGAAGCCTCCACCATGGCGATCAGCGCTTTTTCTGTTTCATCCCAATGACGGGTTTTCAAACCACAATCAGGATTCACCCAAAGTTGCTGGGCAGGGATTACGGCTTGTGCTTTTTTTAGCAATTCTACCATTTCCTCTTTGGACGGGACCCTTGGTGAATGAATGTCGTAAACTCCAGGTCCAATCTCATTCGGATATTTGAAATCTGCAAAAGCATTCAACAGTTCCATTTGGCTTCTGGAGCATTCTATCGTAATGACGTCTGCATCCATATCGGCGATATTTTGAATGATATCATTAAATTCAGAATAACACATGTGCGTGTGAATCTGGGTGGCATCTTCCACACCGCTTGCCGAAATTCTGAAGGCTTCAACCGCCCATTTCAGATAATTCTGCCAGTCGGATTGCCTCAACGGAAGCCCTTCACGAATCGCCGGTTCATCAATCTGGATGATTCTGATTCCTGCTTTTTCCAAATCATTCACCTCATCACGAATCGCCAAAGCAATCTGTTTACAAGTCAACGAACGAGGTTGATCATCACGCACAAAAGACCATTGAAGAATCGTCACAGGCCCAGTCAACATTCCTTTTACCCATTTTTGAGTCAACGATTGAGCGTACTCCGACCAATACACCGTCATCGGATCCGGCCTGTGAACGTCTCCGAAAATCACCGGAGGTTTTACGCAACGGCTTCCGTAGCTTTGAACCCATCCGTTTTGAGTAAAGGCAAATCCGGCCAACTGTTCCCCGAAATATTCCACCATATCATTTCGCTCGAATTCTCCGTGAACTAACACGTCAATCCCGATTTCTTCCTGCCAACGAATCGTTCTTTCGGTTTCCTGTTTCAATAAGATATCATATTGTTCGGCATTCAATTCACCTTTTTTGAATTTTGCCCGCCAACTTCTCACTTCTTTCGTCTGTGGAAACGAACCAATGGTTGTTGTCGGAAATAAAGGAAGCTGCAGAACCTCCTGCTGGCTTTTTTTTCGTATACTAAACAGGGAATTCCTATGTGTATCTTCTTCAGTGGTTACATCAACACGGTCTTTTACTTTTTCATTGTGAATTAATGTTGAAATTCTACGGTTTTCAATCGCCTTTTTATTTTCTGCCAGCTCCTGTAAGGCATTGTAATCCGGGTTTTCTGAAGTGAGTTTTTTTAAATTAACAATTTCATAGACTTTTTGTTTTGCAAAAGACATCCATTGCTTGATTTCAGGAGACAGGATTTCATCATTTTTCTCTGAATCAAGATCAAAAGGAGAGTGGAGCAGTGAACATGAAGGTGCAATGAAAATTCTTTCTGATCCTATCTTTTGAATCGCTTTATTAATAAAAGCCAGAGATTTGCTGAAATCATTTCTCCAAATATTTCTTCCGTCGACGATTCCTAATGAAAGGCTTAAAGTGTTTGGAATCGTATATAAAACTTCATCCAATTGTTCAGGACAACGAACCAAATCAAGGTGTAAGACATCCATTGGAAGGGAAACTGCCAAAGAAAGGTTGTCCTTTAAACCTTCAAAATAAGTTGCTACAATGAATTTAAGTTTCGGGAACTGTTTTCTGATTTCGGCATAAATAAACTGATAGGTTTCTTTCGTTTTTTCATTTAAATCTAACGCTAAAAATGGCTCATCAAACTGAATATATTCTGCACCATGATTTTCCAGTTCCTTTAAAATTTGAAGATAAACCGGAAGCAAATTTTGCGCTAAATCTAACTTATCAAAACCTTCTTCTTTTTCTTTTCCCAATAAGAGATACGTCAGCAAACCGATAATCACAGGTTTTGCATTGATTCCGGCCTGCTTTGCACTGATGAATTCCTGGATAATTTTATTGGAGAATAATTTAAATTCCTGATTTTTATGAAATTCTGGAACGATATAATGATAATTGGTATCAAACCATTTGGTCATTTCCATAGCAGTAATGTCTAATCCATCCTGCTGGAAACCTCTTGCCATCGCAAAATAAAGATCAAATTCAGATTTTTTGGAAGTAATTTCCTGATAACGTCCCGGTATTGCCCCGACTGTCAATGTCATATCCAAGACTTGATCATAATAGGAAAAATCGTTGCAGGGAATAAGATCAATTCCTGCTTCCTGCTGCAGTTTCCAATTGTTTTGGGCAATGGTTTTTCCAACTTCTAACAATTTATCCAAAGCTATTTTGCCTGACCAATATTGCTCGCAGGCTTTTTTGAGTTCTCTGTTGCTACCAATACGCGGATAGCCAAGTAGGTGCGTTTGCATTTTCTTTTAAACTTTTAAATGAAACAATAATGATTTTAAAAGTTCTTCGGATGCTTCGCAATACCTTCGAAGAAAGAAATCTTGAGAAATAGATAGATACAGTAAGGACATAATTTATCGATAAGTGATAAAAAAATATTGAATTGTACCATCTGTTTGATCAAAAAGCTTCAGACCGCGAAAGCATTGTCAATTCGGAACAGGCAGGTCTCCTGGCTTGTAACAGTTTTTGTCATCCTTCCCGTTTGCACAGTGGATATATACGTGGACAAAAACCTTCGTTGTGTTACTTACAGTTGCGCGACAGCTCGTGATTTTCACACGATTCCCTATTAATCTACGTTAAGTAAAACCTTTTCCGTTTGATGAAGTATGTTAAAGAACAAAATATGTTTCAAAGATATTAAATTAAGTAAATTGATTGGTTTAATTTAAAATATTAAGTATAATATTTGGTTTTAATGGGTTTCAAAAGATATTTATGCTGTAAATTTGAAATTTAGAACCTTAAAAAGAATATTATTCTGTGGAAAGACTAGACGAAAAGGATCTGCAATTGCTGAGAATCCTGCAAAAAAATGCCAAACTGACCGTAAAAGAGCTTGCAAAAGAAATAAATCTTTCAGCCTCACCTGTTTTTGAACGGATCAAAAGGCTTGAGCAGGAAGGATATATCAAGCATTATGCGGCAGTTTTGGAAGCCGAAAAGCTGAACCGTGGTTTCACTGTTTTTTGTCAGGTGAAACTTAAAATTCATGATCGTTCTGTTGGGAATCAATTTGTTGAAGATATTCTACAGATTGATGAAGTTGCAGAATGCTATAACATTTCAGGAGACTTTGATTTTCTCTTAAAAGTTCAGGTAAGAGATATGAAACATTATCAGGATTTTGTTTTTAATAAACTAGGTTCTGTAGACTCTATCGGAAGCACACACAGTACTTTTGTGATGGCGGAAGTGAAGAATACGTATGGAGTGAGTATTTAGAATGAATTATTTGCTTTATTTATCGCTTCTTCAATGTTGGTAATAGGGTTTATCGTTGATTGTTTCCACGATTGATAATCAAAGCCATTTTTCAGCATCCAGTCTTTCACAAATTTCAGTTTTTCAACTTGTTGGGTATTACCCATATTTATAAAAAAGCTATGATATGAAATGTCTAATCTAATGTCAGTATCATCCAGTAAAACAAATACATCCAGTAAAAAATTTCCGGCTTGAGAAATCATTCTTTCCTGCAATGTGGAGGCAAATATCCTGTCAAAACCAAAAGGGACTGCATTTACTATTGCTGTTTGGTGATCATTACTCCAATTAAGCAGGTCTTCTTTTAAATCTTTCCAATCGCTATCATTAAAATTATTTAATATACACTGGATTTCGTCGTTTCCTCCTCCCAGACTCCAAAAATCACTATCTCTATATTCATTCTTCAATAAATAATCATAGATAGAAAAGACCTTTAGATTATTGCTTTTTGTTTTGGAGTTAGCTCTATAATTTTTCCGCCATTTTTTTATATCAGGATGCGAAAAATAAGGAACATGAGAATAAAGTTTAGTTATTAAACTTTTCTTTTTATCATCATATTTTAAATCAAACTTATTGTCGATACCATGAGCAACACAGTCTGTGAGAATTGCCTGATCATATTCTGTCCAATTTTCTATTCTTTTTCCTAGTTTCTCTACTTCTGAATCTGAAAGGGCTAATAGTAGAACATGAAGATCCTGAAATCCTTTTTCTTCCCAAAAATCGAAATTTTCACCTTTATTTAAAGTAATAAATTGATGAATCTTTTCAATTTTTGAATGGCTGCTTGGTGAATTAAAAATACTCATAAGCTTTAATCCAATCTCTGTTGTAGTAAATATGTCAATTCAGAACCTTTAATAAAATCTTCCAAGGCAGTATCTTTCACTGCATTTTTATTGGTGAGCTCAATCAGATACGAAATTGAGGTATTTCCCAGCTTGCTGTCTTTATAAGTTAGTTTAATAATTTTGGTTTTAGGATTAGAACTCAATGAGCTTATTTCAGCAGCGTTACTCAGTCTTACGTTATTTACATCAAAGCCTGCACGAGGATCTTTTTGTAATTTTAAAAATCTTTTTTGGGTTTTATCTGTGGTTTCATCAAGAAATTTCCGCATCTGATAATCAGTGAAAAGTTGTGGATAAAGCAATCCTTCTTTTAATAGCAAAGCTGTGATCTTATCAGCTTTATCATAGTAAAAGAATTTATCATCAAACTGAACCTGAGTATCTGTTACCGTGATTTTTCCTTCAAATTTTTTATAATTTTTCTTCTTGTATTCGTTTTTGTATTGCTCGATAAGAGCTTTGTCTCTCGGACTTAGTTTTTCATTTTTCTGTCCGAAAACATTGACAGATAATAATAAAGTAAGGCTTAATGTATATAATAGTTTCATAGTTTTTGATTTAAATTAGCTTTAAAGAATCTTTTTAATCCTAAGATATTGAAGGAGCATAATCGTTTTTGCATCTTTAATCTCTCCTGAATCTACCATTGCAAGCGCATTATTGAATGGAAGTTCCAATACTTCAATATTCTCACCTTCATGTTCAAGTCCGCCACCGTCCGCTACTTTCATTTCGTTTGAATATTCTGCCACAAAAAAGTGAAGAATTTCCGTCACAGAACCTGGTGACATATAGGCTTCAAATATTTTTTCAACCTTTGAAATTTTATATCCTGTTTCCTCTTCGGTTTCCCTTTTTATACATTCTTCGGGATTATCGTTGTCCAGCAATCCTGCACAGGCTTCAATCAACATTCCGTTAGGATTTCCATTGATAAAAGTAGGTAAACGGAATTGCCTGGTTAAAATAACTGCATTTGAAGTTATATTATAAAGCAAAATCACCGCACCATTTCCTCTGTCATAGGCCTCTCTGCTTTGTTGCTCTATTGTTCCGTCTCTTTTTTGAATATTGAAAGTGATCTTTTTTAAAGTATACCAGTTGTCTGATAAAACTTCTGTTTTTTCAATACTTACGTTTGTATTTTGCATAGATTTTACAATCTTAGTTAATTTAATTTCTAAGCAAGTCTTCCAAAGCCTGTTTCAAATCCGGAAATTCAAACCTGAAACCCGCATTCTGAATTTTTTGTGAAGAAGCTCTAGATCCTTCCAGCAAAGCACTTGCCAATTCACCAAATAAAAACTTTAAAATGAAGCCTGGAATATTTGGCATGAATAAAGGTTTTTGCAAAACCGCGGCAATTTGTTTCGTTAAATTTTCATTAGTCGTATGTTGTGGCGAAGTAGCGTTGTAGGCCCCGTCAATATCTGAATTTTTTAAAGCCAATTCGTAAATCAGACAAATATCCTTAATATGAATCCAGGGCATATATTGTTGTCCGCTTCCTAAAGGTGAACCGATATAATTTTTAATTGGGAAAAGCATTTTCTTTAAAGCTCCGTCTTTATCAGAAAGTACGACTGCAGTACGGATTTTAACAACTCTTTCGGCTAGATTTTGTTCTTTAAAATCATCTGCAGCTCTTTCCCAAAGTACTACAACTTCACTGAGGAAATCATTTCCAGGTAAATCTTCTTCTGTAAAAATTTTATCAGTTGTTTTGGTTCCGTAGTAATTTATTCCTGAAGCAGAAATAAAAGATTTTAGCTTGATATTTTTCTTTCTTAATGTTGTCAAAAGTAAGTTTGCAGAATCAACCCGGCTGGAAATCAATTCTTTTTTTCTTTCGTCTGTCCAGCGTTGTTCGGAAATATTGGCTCCGGCTAAATGAATAATATGGGAAATGTTTTCAAATGCGGATTCGTCGATGATTTGTTTTTTTACATTCCATTCATATTCATTGTTTTGCCTTTTTTTCCGGGTTAAAAACCGAACATCATATTCTTTATCGATTATTTTTGATAATTCTTGAGCAACTAAGCCATTGGCTCCGGTAATCAAAACAACTTCTTTCATATTAATAATTTAAATATAATGTATTTTATGTTTGATTTTTCACAATCAAAACAAAATCATCTTCCAAAAGTTTATAACCGTAATCATAAATATATTTGTATTCAGAGCCGTTTTTATAAACCTTTATATTAGTAAAATATTCGAAATCAAAACCTAAGCTATCGAGCTTGGATTGGGTGGTTTTTGCTTTACCATCAACGTTTATTTCCTGTAAAATACGGTAATTTTTGCGAAGTTTATTATTGACATTTCGCATCAGATTCGTTGAGTTTCTATTCTGCTTATTGTTGTAGGCATTTCGGCAGGCATCATTGCAAAATTTTTTGTCTGATCGACCGAGAATTTTTTCGCCACATTCGAGACAGTTCATAATTTTTTATTTTTTCATTTTGTGTAAATGTTCATGTTTTTTCTTTAGCAGCCGTTTCAATCTGTTGTGTGCAGGATAACTTCTATTTGAAGTAATATTGTTAAAAAATAAAGCAACAATTAGCAATATAATACATCCTGACAAAACAGGAGAAATAACATACCAATAACCCAATTCCGGAATTTTTCCTGTTGAGCTTACCGCAATAAGAGCTGTAGCACCACCCGGTGGGTGTAATGTTTTTGTATATTGCATTAAAACAATTGAAAATGCTACCGCTAAAGGGGCTGAAAGCCAAATAATATCCGGGACAATTTTATAAATGGTTACTCCAACCAAGGCTGAAAGTACATGGCCTCCAACTAAATTTCTAGGCTGGGCCAACGGACTTTGGATAGCCCCATAAATCAAAACACTTGAAGCTCCGAAAGAACCAATAAGAAAGATGTTTTCCGTCACTGAAAGGGTATGAGACTGTATAAAAGCAATAATTCCAATACCAAAAAACGCTCCTAAAAATGACCAGAAATGTTCTTTGTAATCAACAAGAGTTTCCTTATAAATCACATATTTTGAAACCCTGAAAGTCCTTTTAATTGTCTTTTTCACTACTGCTTTTTATTTTAAAGATAAAGATACATAATTATCCGTTTGCAAACGACTGTTGAGTGTAGATATACATTGTAAATGTTATCTTAAATTCTAGATGAAACCGGACACATTAAAATGTAAATGAATACAAATGGTTTATAACTTTTAGTGATATGTATATCCGTTTTTAAACGACTACAAACGAATTTAAACAGTTTTATACCGACTCTTATTTTTGATTTATAGAATCTTTGCAACAGAGATTTTAGAAAACAGTGAATGTCTCTTATCTAAGTATTAATCAAAAAAATAAATGTTATGTCACTAAGAAACAAAGTAACCTTAATCGGTTTTACAGGTAAAGAAGTTGAAATGATAACCTTCGATAACGGTAATGTGAAAGCAAGTGTGTCTTTGGCAACAAGCGACCATTACACGAATGCAAAAGGAGAAAAAATAGAAGAAACACAATGGCACTCGTTAGTTGCTTTTGGTAAGACAGCAGAAATTTTCCAGAAATATGTTCCCAAAGGAAAAGAAATAGCTGTTGAAGGAAAACTGACATACAGATCCTATGATGATAAAGATGGCGTGAAGAAGTATATTACAGAGATCAGAGTAGATGAAATTCTGCTTTTAGGGGGTAAATAACATAAAAACACAAATGATGAAAGTAAAAGTTTTTAAAATAAGATTACCTGAAGAATTTTTGCATCAAGATCAAATGATGCTGGATAATTTTTTGGCAGCAAACGAAATTATAAAAGTAGAAACAGCATTTGTAAATGACGAAAATTATTGGTCAGTCGTTTTATATTTTGAGGAATTAAAAGTAGCTCAGAATAAAGTAAAAGATGCTAAAAGTGTGAGATATTCGGTAGAAAATGATACTTTAAACCCGGATGAAATAAAAATATTAGAAGCTTTAAAATTATGGAGATCCGAAAAAGCCAAGGAACAAAATCTACCGATATACTTTATTGCGACCAATAAAGAACTCATGTCTGTTGCTAAATACAAACCTGCCAAAAAAGAGGAATTACTTGATATTAAAGGCTTCGGAAAACATAAAATAGAAAATTACGGTGAAGAAATTCTGGAAATTTTGGAAAGCATTTGATATTTTCGGATGAATGAAACGCAAATGGTTATTATAAATTGTAAAGCTGAAGGATATTGTTTCTTCGGCTTTTTATGTTACAAAAAGTCCTTTCAATTCACTATTTTTGCAAGACTTATACATATTAATTATCATTATCAATTATAAAATGAAACCGAGTTTAGCAAAAGGAACGAGAGATTTTACAGCATTAGAAGTTTCGAGAAGAAGATTTATCATCAATATTTTACAGAAAAACTTCGAATTGTTCGGATTCCAGCCTTTGGAAACACCGAGCTTTGAAAATCTTTCTACATTGACAGGGAAATACGGAGAAGAAGGTGATCGTTTGATTTTTAAGATTTTAAATTCAAGTATTAATGAAGCTAAAGAATCTAAAAAAAATCAAATGCTGAATGATTTTCAAAAAACTTTAGAAAAACCGTTTAACTCTGAAAATATTACTGATAAGGCACTTCGCTATGACCTTACAGTGCCTTTTGCAAGATTTGTGGCGATGAATCATGGACAACTGACTTTTCCATACAAACGTTACCAAATTCAACCGGTTTGGAGAGCTGATCGCCCTCAGAAAGGAAGGTTCAGAGAATTTTACCAGTGTGATGCGGATGTTGTGGGAAGTGAAAGCCTTTTTCAGGAAGTTGATTTAGTGCAGCTGTATTTAAAATCATTTTCAGATTTAAAAATTCCTGTTACAATTCATTTAAATAACAGGAAAATTCTATCCGGTTTAGCAGAATATGCAGGAATTACAGATAAATTAATTGAATTTACCGTTGCCCTTGACAAATTAGATAAAATCGGAAAAGAAGGTGTTGTAAAAGAGTTATTGGAGAGAGAAATTGCCCAGGAATCAATTGATAAATTAGATTTTTTATTCAATCAGTCAAATGACGCTTTGGAAAACCTTCTTCTGCTTAAAGAAAAATTTGTCGGTAATGAAGTTGGTTTAAAGGGAGTTGAGGAATTAGAATTTGTATTGACACAATCTTTAAACCTTGGCGTAAATATGGAAAACCTTGTCTTCGATATTACATTGGCTAGAGGGTTAGATTATTATACAGGAGCGATTTTTGAAGTTAAAGCTGATGAAGTTCAAATGGGATCTATCGGTGGTGGTGGAAGATATGACAATCTTACAGAAGTTTTTGGGGTGAAAAATATTCCGGGGATTGGTATTTCTTTCGGTCTTGACAGAATTTATTTGGTAATGGAAGAGCTTGGTCTTTTCCCGGAGGAAGCGACTTCAAAGACTGAATATTTATTTGCCAACTTTGGAGGGGAGGAAACTGTAGAAGCTTTAAAATTAATTATGCAATTAAGAGTAAAAGGAATTTCTGCAGAATTATATCCTGAAAATGCCAAAATAGGAAAACAGTTTACTTATGCCGAGAAAAAAGGAATTAAAAATCTTGTTTTCCTGGGAGAAGAAGAAATTAAAAATAGAACTGTTACTTTTAAAAACCTGGAAGCCGGGGAACAGAAAACCGTCTCTTTAGAAGAGTTTTTAAGATAAAAGTAAAGCAACACAATAAAAAAGTATTTTTATTTTTATCCGGCGGAAATCAGCTTAATAATAGAACTCTTAAAACTAAAAACCAGTGGAAGATTATTTAGAAATCAATAAAAATTCATGGAATGCAAAAGTAGAGCCCCATTTAAAATCAGATTTCTATTTTGTAGATGAGTTTTTGGAGGGAAGAACTTCTTTAAACTCAATAGAGCTAGAACTTTTGGGAAATATAAAAGATAAAAGTATTCTGCATTTACAGTGTCATTTTGGGCAGGATTCTATTTCTCTTTCAAGGTTGGGAGCAAAAGTTACTGGCATTGATTTATCTGACAAAGCTATCGAAACTGCAAAGGACTTAGCCCTGCAATGTAAAACAGATACACAATTTGTTTGTTCTGATGTTTATGATCTTCCGAATGTTTTGGATGAGAAGTTTGATATTGTTTTTACAAGCTATGGAACCATTGGCTGGCTTCCGGATTTAAAAAAGTGGGCAGGTGTTATCAATCATTTCCTAAAACCGGGGGGGAAATTCGTTATGGCGGAATTTCACCCTGTGGTCTGGATGTTTGATGATGATTTTAAAAGAGTCACGTATAATTATTTTAATGAAAAACCAATTGTGGAAACCTACGAGGGTACTTATGCAGATTTTTCGGCAGAGATTATTCAGCAATATGTAATGTGGAATCACTCATTGGCTGATGTTCTCCAAAATTTAATCGAAAACAATTTAGCAGTTAAAAATTTTCAGGAGTTTGACTGGTCACCCTATCCTTGCTTCAAACATGTTGAGGAATTTGAAAAAGGAAAGTGGAGAATTCCTCAATTTGGAAATAAAATACCTTTGGTATATGCTTTAAAGGCAAATAAAAAGTCATCGTAATTATAATTACGATGACTTTCTAAATATATGAATGTTAAATAAACTAAATTCTAATTGAATGAGTCTTCAGCCTTTGTTTTTACTTCCTCGACCTTATTCTGAACCTGAGATGCAGCATCAGTAGCTTTGCTTTTCAAGTCATTTCCCCATTTATTCAGGTTATCTTTTGCCGTGTTGATCTTATCTTTTACCGCTTGTTGCTCTTCCGGAGTAGATTTTTTATATTTCCAATAAGCTAAAGCACCTAAACCCAGTAAAGCTAATAAGCCTTTCGTTTTGTTTCCCATGATTTCTATTTTTTTAATTAATTAATATTAAAATGTTGTTATTAGTAATCATGTAAAATGTGTGCCAAAAAACGGAATGGAATAATAAAAAAATGTTAAAATTAATTGAATACCTCAAAATCTTTACCATTAAAGCTTGCAAAGACCATAGTGGGATAAGAATCCTGATGATAAATATTCCCTTCTTTATCAATGGCAATGGCACCTGCAAATCCGTCAATGGTTTTTAGCTCATCAAAAGTTTTGGTGAATGCATTTTCCAGAGACATTCCGTCTGTGACTCTTGTAACAATTTTTGCGGCTGTTGCATTACTTACAATATCTTCTCCAACGCCGGTACAGCTCACGGCGCAGAAAGAATTAGCATAATTTCCGGCAACAGTGGCCGAATCAGAAATTCTTCCCGGAATTTCAAACCCTTTTCCGCCGGTAGAGGTTGCAACGGCTAATTTTCCGTCTTTATCAATAGCGACACACCCCACAGTTCCTTTTCCACCGTTGTTTAATTTTGCTTCATATTCTTTTCTTCTTTGCGGAATTTCAGTCGAAAAATTCTCAAAACCATTTTCTAAAGCGTATTTTTTTGCTCCGCTGTCTCCTAAAACCCTGTCGTCTTCTTTCATCAGCTGTTTAGCAACAAAAACCGGATTTTTTACATCCTGAATATTGATAACTCCACTTAGTTTTTGAGTTTCACCATCCATAATTGCTGCACTCATTCTGATAATGCCGTCTCTTTGAATCTGTGAGCCGACTCCTGCATTGTAAAGCTCGTCATCTTCTAATAAAGAAACTGCATAAGCAACTGTGTCGAAAGCTGAATTGCGCTGTAAATATTCAAAAGCTTTTTGAGCGATGTTCTTCAAAGAAGTTTGTTTTGCAGCTTTCACTTCATGGCTCTGATCGCTTTCAGAGAAAAAACCGCCGTGAATGATTATCTTCATAGTTTTGTAAAATTATGAGTGATTTGTTGATTATAAATTTATTTTATGCAAAGCCCAATTAGGGTCAGAATCTACCATTTTATTTGCAACTTTAAAACTCATAACTACTAATTTATCACCCATCATTAAAGTTTATTTATCTTGAGGGATCGGGTTAAACTGCGAATTCTCAATTGTTAATGTTTTTGTGGTCAAATCATAATGATCATTCATCGACATCACATGAACCGTTAAATTATCAATCGAAATAGGCTCTCCAAGGTTAATATTTGTAAGGTTGGTGTCTTTTATAAATCTACCGTCAACTAAAATTACAAGCCCGGAACCTACAGCTGTCATTACATCATTATGAATGAAAAGTCCTGTATCTTCGCCTAGCCCGATTCCCAGGGTTCTGGGGTTATTTACCACTGCCTGGAAAAGGCGGCCGATCCTGCCTCTCTGCACAAAGTGAGTATCAATAATTACATTATCAATCAGGCCCAGACCTTGAGTGGTTTTAATTTCCCCTTTCAACAAAGCCTCGGAGCTGCTTCCCTGGTAAATCATATTTTCAGAAGCGGCAGCCGCTCCTGCGGAAGTTCCGGAATAAATAAAATCCTGCTCCTGATATTTCAATAAAATGGTATCATGAAATCTTGTTCCTCCGAGAATGGAAGTCAGTCTTAATTGGTCTCCACCTGTAAACATGACAACATCCGCAGCATTGGCCCTTGCAACCATTGCATCAGAATTCGCTTCTCCACGATTGTGAATATCAAGAATGTTTACATTTTTAGCACCTAAGAATTCGAATGCTTTTTTATATTCTGTACCCACAATTTGCGGAATTTGAGAAGCAGTGGTAACTACTTCTATTACAGAATCTTCCTTAAGCTTCGATTCATTGATTATTTTTCTTAAAATACCTCTTTCAAAAAAATTGAGGTTTTTTTCTATATTCTGGTCGAAATCGGTTTCTGCAAAACTTCCTTTGTTTACAGCTCCTCCGATAACAATTAATTTTCCAACGGGTTTCATCATATTGTGCAAATTTAAAAAATAATTAACATTTAGCGAAATTCATACCACATTTAAATTGATTGTGAAGGTTTTAGAATTGTTGATAAATTTTATTTATTTTTTAATAAATCTTTAAATGTGGTATAGTTTCGTTTAGGGTTTTACATTATCTTTGATTTTGAATGGAGTTATTGTTAACTATTAAAAATGCAAATAGATTATGAAAATTGAAAAGATACAGGCATTGAGAGGCCCGAATATCTGGAGTATCAGACGAAAGAAGCTGATACAGATGAGGTTGGATCTTGAAGAAATGGAAAATTACCCTACAAATAAGATAGAAGGTTTTAGAGAAAGAATAGAAAAACTAATCCCGTCTTTGATTACCCACCGATGCTCAGAAGGAGTAGAAGGAGGTTTTTTTCATCGTATAGAAACGGGAACCTGGATGGGACATGTCATAGAACATATTGCTTTGGAAATTCAGACTTTAGCAGGTATGGATGTCGGTTTCGGAAGAACCCGTGAAACAAAGTCTCCGGGTATTTATAATGTTGTCTTTAATTATATTGAGGAAAATGCAGGGATTTATGCTGCTGAAGAAGCCGTAAAAATCGCTGAAGCTCTTACTGAGGGTGAAGAATACGATCTAAACGCTTGTATTCATAAATTAAAGGAGATCAGAGAACGTGTGCGTCTCGGGCCTTCTACGGGAAGTATTGTAGAAGAGGCGGTTTCAAGGAAAATTCCTTGGATTCGTTTAGGGACAAATTCTCTGGTGCAGCTTGGCTATGGAATCAACCAACAAAGATTCCAGGCAACCATAACAGGGAAAACCAGCTCCATTGCCGTAGATATTGCGTGTAACAAAGAACTGACGAAAAGGATGCTGCATGATGCTGCTGTTCCTGTTCCGATAGGAGAATTGATTGCAGATGAGGAAGAATTAGATAAAGTGATCAAAAAAATTGGCTATCCGATTGTTTTAAAACCTTTGGATGGGAATCATGGAAAAGGTTCTTCTATTAATGTAAACGATTGGGAAGCAGCAAGAATAGGATTGGAGCATGCCCAGAAATATTCAAAAAAAGTAATTGTTGAAAAATTTATTACGGGCTATGATTTCAGAGTTTTGGTGATCAACAATAAAATGGTTGCGGCTGCAAGAAGGGTTCCTGCTCATGTCGTGGGTGATGGTGAGCTGAACCTCCAGCAATTAATTGATAAAGAAAATAGGGATCCAAGAAGAGGTTACGGACATGAAAATGTTTTAACTGAAATTGAGATTGATAAAGATACAACCGAACTTCTTGAAAAACTTCAATATACTCTTGAAACTGTTCCTCAAAAAGGGGAGGTTGTTTATTTAAAATCAACGGCAAACCTTTCAACCGGTGGAACTTCGATTGATGTTACAGATATGGTTCACCCAGAAAATATCACAATGGCAGAAAGAATTTCTAAAATCATTGGTTTGGATGTTTGTGGGATTGATATTATGGCTGAAAATCTTACTCAGCCTTTAAAAGAAAGTGGTGGTGCGATTATAGAGGTTAATGCTGCTCCCGGATTCAGAATGCATCTTGCTCCAAGCGAGGGCCTTCCGAGAAATGTTGCAGCTCCGGTTGTAGATATGCTTTATCCTCAGGGAAAACCTTTCACGATTCCGATTATTGCTGTGACGGGAACAAACGGGAAAACAACTACAACGAGACTGATTTCTCATATTGTTAAGAGCAATGGCTACAGAGTAGGTTTCACAACTTCTGACGGAATTTATATCCAGAATACGATGCTTACGAAAGGGGATACGACAGGCCCGCTTTCGGCTGAATTTATTTTGAAAGATCCAACGGTGGAATTTGCTGTCCTGGAAACTGCAAGAGGTGGGATTTTACGTTCAGGATTAGGTTTTTCACAGTGTGATATCGGTGTTTTGACCAACATAAAAGAAGATCATTTAGGAATGAATGATATTCATAACCTGAAGGATTTGACGAAAGTAAAAAGAGTCGTTTTGGATAGTGTGAGGAAGAACGGCTGGAGTGTTATGAATGCTGACGATGAATATTCAATGAGAATTGTAAATGATTTGGATAGTAATGTTGCAATTTTCAGTATGGATGAAAATAATCCTCATATCAAAAAATTCGCGAAAGAAGGCAAAATTACCTGTGTTTACGAAGAAGGTTTTGTAACGATAAAAAAAGGTGACTGGAAGATCAGAATTGGAAAAGCAAAAGATTTCCCGATCACAATGGATGGCAAAGCCAGATTTATGATCGAAAATGTTTTAGCAGCAAGCTTAGCAAGTTATCTTCACGGTTTTGGGATTGAAGATATTTCAAATTCGCTAAGGACTTTCCTTCCCAGCGCGCAGCTTACACCGGGAAGACTGAATGTTTTTAAATTTAAAAACTTTAAAGTTTTGATTGATTTTGCTCACAATCCTGCCGGTTATGAAGCGATTGAAGATTACCTTAAAAACGTAGAGTCTACAAAGAAAATCGGAATTATTTCCGGTGTCGGAGACAGAAGGGACGAAGATATCAGGTTATGTGGTAAAATCGCAGGAAGGATGTTTGATTATATCATTATCAGAAACGAAAAACATCTTCGCGGAAGAAAAGAAGAAGAGATTAACGGGTTGATTATAGACGGAATTAATGAGGCGGGAAAAGATGTAAGTTATGAAATTATTCCTAAAGAAATCGAAGCGCTAAAACACGCAATGGGAATGGCGGAAGAAGGGACTTTCATTACCGCTTTGAGTGATGTGATTTCCAATGCTATTGATTTGGTGCAGGAGTATCAGGCGAGGGAATTGCTGGAAGACGATAAAAAAATATAAATTTTTAAGTATAAATAAGCCCCGGGAATTAAATTCCCGGGGTTTTTATTTATGCCAAAAGTAACGGTTATGGATTATTTGTACACCTCATGTTTTTCCGTGTGTCCTTTGTCTTGTACGGAGATTTTACCGCCTACCGAACACTGGCACGTGCTTTCATCTGTAAGAATTTTAAAATTATTAATAGTATCCTTTTCCGTGGTCTTATTCCATTTGACAACGGCAGGTGTGCATTGGCCATGAGTAACGGCACATGCTCCAAAATTAGGAATATTGGTTTCTGCCTGCTTGTCCTGTTCTGTGGCAATAAGTTTTTCATCTGCTTTGCTGAAAGTTTGGCTTGTAACTTTCAGCTGGCTCGGCTTTGCTCCTTTATCGCAAAGCAATAATGCTTTTTCTGTAAGTTTTTGTGGCATAATAAGTATATTTTACAACATTCTTTTCCGTCAAGGAAGCGGGTTACGAAATTCTTCCCATTCGGATTTTGTGTAGGCTCTTCCGTCATAGATTTGGAATGTGCCTTTTCGAAAGGCTTCTCCGTAAGTATAAGCAACACCAAGTCCGGGTTTTTTATACGTGCTTTTTTCTTCGGGAGAGGCAAGAAAGGATGTGGATTTTTGGAACTGAATTACTTTTTTATATGCTTCGGGATTTTTTTCATCTATACCAATAATCTTTTTGTATAGTACTTTGCCCGTTTTCCCGTCTAAAACTATTTGGGTATATACAAGCAAAATGGCATTGCCTACAATTTTTCCGTCCTTAATCATGCTTTCATCCCGCTCTATCGGATATCCATCCTCGTGACATTCAATTATCCAAAGTTTTTGCCCGTTGCTTAAGGTATCTTTTTTTATTTTGTTGTGGTTTTCGCTGTTTAAAATGGTATATTCTCCTTTTGGAAAAACTGTATTGTCTTGGTCTTCGTATCTCTGAAAGGTTTTTTGTGTTTCCGCATATTGTATGACATCCTCTAGTGTAAAATCATACCCATCATCGTAGTTGGTTTCTTTTATAAGTTTTCCGTTTTCGTCAAACTCATACCAAATGCCCATTTTAAAGGTATCTTGGTTGAAGGAGATACCTTTACTTTGAATATTACTATTTGAATAAAACTCTTTGTTGATTTTATAATAACTATTTTTAATGAGTTCCTCATAATAACAACCATAGTTTCCGCAAGTAATTTTCATAAAATTTCCATTTGACAAAAATTCTCTTTTATCACTAGTATTGGTATTTATTTTCTCGAAATCTTT
>NZ_LFNE01000004.1 GCF_001045455.1 Chryseobacterium sp. FH2
GTATATCCGTTTTTGGCGAGGAAATCCTTTCCGTCGAGCTGGAGCAGGCAGTATACGATGGGATTGGTGGGGTCGTTCAGCCAGTATTCAAAAGGTTTGGACGTGCCGAAAGCGGCATCAAGGTCGGGGGTTTCCATAATTTTTTTTCGTTGTTTTTGTGTTTATTTAAGCATATTTTAATTTGAACTTTAAACAGAACCAAATATGGAAAATATGCTTATTTCAAATATAAAAATATTTTTTAAATATGCAAAACAATCGTGAATTTATTGACAAATATCTAGAAGTGTGATGAAAAATCAGCTTTTTCTGCATTTACACATAAATAAGAATTGTAGCTATAATTTGTCCTATAATTTATATTATGTTAAATTGTAATATTTTCAAACTTTCAAATACTATTCCTAAACCAATCTATAACAAAAATAAACTGTAGCTCAACTGCACTTCTCCACAACATCTAAATCTTGCCTTAATAAAGTGAGTAGATTAATAAATCAAATTTAAAACGAGATTTAAATTTCCTAACTTTGTATATTACAATTACATGAAAGAATAATAATATGTCAATAACAAATGAACAAGAATTAATTGGGATGCAAAAAGTGAGTGAAGCTGTTGCATATACTCTGAAAGAAATGATTAATTATGCTGAAGCAGGTATGACTACAAAGGATGTTGATGAGTATGGAGCCAAAATACTCTCCCATTTTGGGGCAAAATCAGCACCTTATCTGACTTACGGATTTCCAGGCTGGACCTGCATCAGCGTAGATAATGAATTTTGTCATGGTATTCCGACAGATAAAAGAGTTTTAAAAGAGGGAGATTTAATTAATATTGATGTTTCGGCTGAGCTCAACGGATATTGGGCAGATAATGGAGGGTCATTTATCATCGGAAAAGATATTAACCAACATCAGAAACTGGTGAATGCTTCTAAAGATATTTTAGAAAAAGCAATTAATAATATTAAAGGAGGGACAAGAATAGCTGATATAGGATTTCTTATGGAAACTGAAGCGAAAAAAAGAGGTTTTAAAGTGATTAAAAATCTCGGGGGGCATGGCGTTGGAAGAAGTTTGCATGAAGAACCGGATGAATTAATGAATTATAGAAATCGTTATGATTCCAGACGGTTTAAAAAAAATTCTGTTGTAGCAATTGAAACATTTATTTCAACACATTCAAATCTTGCAGTAGAATTGAATGATGGCTGGACGATGGTGGGTAATAAAGGCGGATATATGGCTCAGCATGAGCATACAATTGTAGTGACAGATGGAAAGCCAATAATTTTAACCCAAATGAATGATATTTTGAATTAAAATATCTACAAAAATTTATAAATAAACCTTCCTATTTACATGGAAAGGTTTATTTAAAATAGGAAAAAGAAATTTTAGTGAATAAATTTCATAAAAGAGAAATCAGGATCCTGCATTTCTATTTCGTTTTCGCTTGATGCCGATTGTGCTTCAGAAGCATAAACAAACATTTTTTGTTCATAATCATTAATGGCAGCTTCTATTGTTTCAAATTTTCCATTGAATAAGTTTTCAGATAAAGTTAGCGTATCCACAAGCCCTGTATTCACACCCTGACCTGCAAACGGAGGCATTAAATGTGCAGAATCACCAATCAATGTGATTGGCAAAGGGCGGTCGGTTTTCCAAGGTTTGTTTAAGGGCAGTTTTCTCGTAGGCAATCCGACAAAAAATTTGGTTTCGCGGAATAATTCTTTATAAACTTCGGCCCAATCTGAAAATCGGTTTAAAAAGAATTTTATAATTTCATCCGGGTTTTGGAAATTTAATTGATTTTCATGACTCCATTCTTCAGGTTTCTTAAAAATAATTCCATACGTTAACGCTCCACTGTTATACGGGTTGGCAACCAGTAAATTTCCTTTGTAAGCTGCCATCAGCCTTTTGCCACCGCATAGATGATAAAATTCAGGACAGTTTACTTCCGGCTTAGGTATATCACCCTGAATAATAAAAGTTCCGGTATCTTCAACTTCGGTTTCGTTAACATAATATCTTGCTTTTGACATTCCGCCGTTTGCTATGATGACAAAATCCGCCGTTTCATCAGGTATATTATCAAATTGCAATAACCATTTTCCGTTACTTTCTTCAAGATTGGTCAATTTTCCGTCCCAGATAACAGTTCCTGTTTTTAAACTGTCAAGAAGTAAATTCCTTAAATCATTCCGGTTGATTTCCGGGTTATCAAATTGATTTTCAGGAGTAATTTCTGTTGTAGATAATATTTTAGCATGTTCGTCAGCGATATTAACTCCCATAGGTAAGGCATTTTCATAATATTTTTCCAGTAACCCTGCTTTTTTCAGAGCTTCCTGCCCGGAACCTGCATGCAAATCGAGCGTACCACCCCAAATTCTGGTTTTTGAGTCTTTGTCTCTTTCATAAACACTTACCTCTACTCCATTTTGTTGTAATAATTTTGCCATTGTCAACCCAACTGGTCCTGCTCCTATGATGGCTACCTTTTTATCATTCAGTAAATTGTGCATTTTTTATCTGTTAATTTCATGACAAAATTCTGAAATATAATGGTGTCAGGATTGTATAAATGCGACAAAATCATAATCCGGAATCTGCTCTTTTTTTGCTTTTCGGGCAAATTTTGAAGGTGTAGTTCCGCTGTAACGCCTGAATTCTCTGCTTAAATGGGCCTGATCGGTATAGCCTGATTCAATAGCTAATTCTGCGAGATTAGAACCTGGTTTTAACCATAATTTATTTCGCACCTGCTCAAAACGCATCAATCCGGAGACGTCTTTCATAGTATGACCGGAAGATTGTTTGAATTTTCTTTCCAGCGTACGTACGGTTGCATGAGCTGCATTTGCAATTTGATTTACCGGGATAGCTCCATTGGCTTTTCTCATCGCAATTCCTGCTTTATAAAGCAAACTATCGGTAGAAACCTGAGTATTTAGAAAATATTCTTTTACCAGGTTTACAGCTTCTTCTATCTTATTCTTATCAATAAAGCTTTGTAATGCAGAATGAAGTTTGGCAATAGGATGTTCAAAAATATGAACCCCATTTTTGTTGGAAGCTAAGCCGAGCAAATCAAAAACCGTCCAAGGAAAACATCTTATAGCAATTATTTCCAAACGGTTTTTTGTGTGAAAATGTATAGGTTGGTTGAGTAGCCCGACTAAAAATGGTGAAGGTAGATTTTGCAGCTTTCCATTGAGAGAAATACGGCATCCGCTTCCGAAATGGAAAATTATTTCTGCGTATCCGTCAGGAATTACCTCAAAACTCGTCTCCGTTTCTCCAAAATCATTATTGTTGTACCAGAAACATTTTATAGTATCCTGGAGTTCTTCTGGCGGATAAAATTCCTTGTGCATTTGAAGTTTCATTAATAATGAATAAAATTACTAAATAATTAGCTTTTTGATTTAATTTTCCTCCTCCAAAAACAAAGAATTTTTCTTAAGTTTTTTTCTCTTCTACATTATTTTGAAAGCGAATAGGATGTAATTTGTTCTTTAAATTTGTTCAAATGAATAATTAATCTTAATTAAATTTAATAATTATATATCAGGTTAAACCATTAATCATAAGATTATTGTTCGTATTTTTGTAGTATTAGTTTAATTATTTCACAATCATATTTAATATGAATCCTAATATTCAAAACCCTGTAATAAAAGCGGTATTTTTTGACGTAGACGGTACTTTAATCAGTTTTAAAACAAATAAAATTCCGGAATCAACACAGGAAGCAATAAAAAAACTTCGTAAAAAAGGTATTAAGGTTATTGTTGCAACAGGACGTTCTATAAATTCTCTCGATCATATCAAACATATGGAATTTGATGGGTTTATTACATTCAACGGAGGGTATTGCATTACTACAGACGGAAATATTATGTTTAAAAAAGCAATTGATTCTTCAGATATTAAAGGATTGATTAATTATTCACGGAAATTCCCTTTAAGCTTTTCATTAATGTATGAGGATAAGATCGAGCTGAGCGATGCAACGCCGGAAGTTGTCGGAATGTATGGTCACCTGAATCTTCCTGTTCCGCCTTTGCATGATAAGGATAATATTGATGTCGACAATGTCCTTCAGGCTAATATTTTTCTCGGGCCGGAAGATGAGAAAATATTTATGGAAAAAGTGATGCCCAATTCTATTGCTTCCCGATGGACTCCCCTTTTTGCAGATGTGAATCCGGGTGGAATCACAAAACAAAACGGTGTCGAAAACTTTTGCAGGTATTTTGGGATTGATATTTCAGAAACGATGGCTTTTGGAGACGGAGGGAATGATATTTCGATGTTAAAATCTGTAAAAATTGGCGTGGCAATGGGAAACGCTAATGACAATGTAAAAGAGATTGCAGATTTTATAACAGAAGAAGTTGATAATCACGGAATTGAAAGGGCTTTAAGGCATTTTGGACTTCTTTAGTTTAATGATTTACCTAAAAAATTTTAATCGTAATTTATTTTGTGGTATATGTTTTATGATAATATATCCAGAAAGGCACAATATGTGTATTTAATAAATAAATCACATTAAAAAATTTTAGTTATGAGAAGTATATTATGGTTAGTCGCAGTCATTTGCATTGTCGTTTGGCTTTTAGGAATGTTGGGTATCATACCAGGAATCAGCACAGGTTACCTAGTTCATGTTTTATTGGTAATTGCCATTATTGTAATTCTTTATAATATTATTACGGGCAGAAAACCACTCGATTAAAGTTGAAAAACGTGTAATGAACTCTGTTCAATTTTATTTAAAACTTTAAATATAAAAAATCCCTGACAATAATTGTCAGGGATTTTTTACAAAAACAGGATCTTACTTTAATGACAGAGTCTATTTTTAATGGCCTTTAAAATTATTTATTTTGTTTTTGCTGGAGCAGATGTTGCTCCTAATTTAGATTTTACAGTGGGTGTGATATCTTCGCCACCATCCATATAAGCGATATTGTTGTTTCCCTGCGAAGTGGCTATATCAAACACATAAGCTAGTCCTTTTTCTTTAGCAACAGTAGAAATCATGCTTGCTACTTTTTTCTGAATGGGTGTAAACAATTCGTTTTGCTTTTGAGAGATATCCTGAGCTGCTTTTGTACGGGCAGCTTCGATAGATGCACCGAGCTCTTGTAATTCAGTTTGTGCAGCCGTAAGCTCTTTCATTATGGTTTCTTTATTGGCTTCGCTTAGAGTCTTTTCCTTATCCTGAGCAGCTTTTAATTTTGTCTGGTAAGTATTAATCAGTTTTTCTATTTCTGCCTGTTTGGTTTTAGTAAAAGCTTCAACATTAGATTCGGCTGTTTTAGCTTCTGAAAGATTTGCGAAAACTTCATCAGAATTTACGTGACCGATTTTTTGCTGTGCATTGATAAGGTTTGAAGTAAAAAAGAACCCTACTCCTGCGATAAATACTGTAATTAATTTTTTCATTTCTATATTGTTTTAAATTTTTAGTTTGAATTAAAGGTAACAAATATAATAAATATCCCTATATTTTTAGTGATACCAGTACATAAAAGAAGCCCGAAAGAAAATCGGACTTCTTCTTGAAAGAATCTATAGTAAGTAATAAATAAAGAAATATTAAAAATTGTAGCGGATTCCCAGCTGCGCCTGAAATCTTGATGCAAACTGATCAATAGTGTACGGTGATGTAGGTGTTGTAAAGTTATACGTAGGATCTCCTGCAGATGGCTGCCCTGTCGCAATATTTCCAACTTTTGTTAAACCAACACTTGCTGTTGAATTAAATGTATTGGGTACAAAATATACTTTGCCCCAATTTTTGTTTAATAAATTGGTAAGATTAATAATACTTAATGAAATTTGAATATTGTTTTTAGATTTTTCGCTTAGTCTTATTTCATCCATAATTCTGAAATCAGCCTGAATATTCCAAGGGGTAAAGTCCCCGTTTCTTTCTGTAAATTTTCCTCTTCTGCTGTTCAGATATTCATTACCGCTAATGAATTTTTCATAATCTGCAACCTGTTGAGCAGCGGTTACCAAAATATTTCCCGAAGCATCTTTTATCGGTGCCATATATTTTGCCGCTTCGGTTGCATCTTTAAAGATATAGGCAAGACCTGCAGCCTGACCTGTATTTGCAATAGTACTGTTTACAAACCCCCAGGAAAAAGGATTTCCTGATTGGGCATTAAAGTAAACGTTTGCAGATAATCTGTTTGACGGTGAAAGATTTAAGGAATATCCAAGATTCGCAACAATTCTATTTTTGATAGCAAAGTTGGAAGTTGCCAATTGAGGATCATTTGGCGTTAGAGACTGGTTCATTTGCCAGTTACTTTCCATCGAGTTTCTAATACCGTTTGTTATATCTTTTGCATCACCGTAAGTATAGGCAACGAAGAAATTTAAACCAAAATTATAAGATTTTGCAAGCTGTGCCGTCAAATTATATCTGTATCCTTCTTTTGTGTTGGAAAGCATATAGGCATTCGAGAAGTTATTGTTGATATTGGTTGTGTAAATCGGCATTTCGTGGTTGGTATCATAGCTGAAATACGTCACATCATCAGTTTTGTTTACCTGCTGGAATTTTAAGTCATAAAGAACTTTCGTGTAAATTCCTTCCAGCGTAAGTTTATATCCTGAAAATGTATAATCAAAGGCTAATGAACTTCTCCATACTCTAGGCATTTTAAAATTATTATCAATTAAATCTACCTGTACTTTTGAAGAATTTTGCCATTTCGGGAAATTTGCGCTTACCAAAGGATCTCCGTTTGCTGCTAATTGAGCTGCTGTAGGCGCATTATAATCATAACTTCCAAAGCCTATTCCGTCATTATAATAAGCATAGCCCAGCCAGGCAAAAGGAATTCTTCCTACAAAAATACCTGAGCCACCTCTCATCACAACCGATCTGTCTTCTGTAAGGTCAGCTGTAAATCCTAATCTTGGAGAGATCGTAGGTTTATTCAGATAATTGTTTGTAAGTTGGTTTAAAGGGGTATAGCTATATGTATTTCCTAAATTTGGGTCAGTCGGCGAATTGGTAACCTGTTGACTCAAAAGAGGTTTGTTTGGTAAGTCGGTATAGTCTACTCTTATTCCCGGAGTCAGTCTTAATCTTCCTAAATTAATTTCATCCTGGAAGTATAGAGACAATAAATTAACCTTATAATGAGCGTAAGGATTATCAAAAAGTGATTGCCTGTCATCTCCGGCTAAAGAATAAGTTCCTCTTATTCTCGCGGGATTTGCATTATAAAAATCATTTAAGCTTTTATAAGAAATTCGTCCGTTTAACGCATTTACAAAACCATAATCGATATTGTACAATTCGTTGTGAGTTCCTAATAAAAAGGTATGATGACCTGTTTTATACGTTAAATTATCTGTAATTTCGAAAGTTTTCTGTTTCATGTTAAAAACAGTGGCTTCCCTATCGTTTCCAAGTAAAATGGTTCCCCCGTTGTAAGCAATTTCCACTTGTGGGAACATCGGGTTTTCGGAAGTTGGATCTCTGTAATCGTGAATTGATGAATATCCTACGATTAAATTGTTATTCCATTTATCATTAAAACGGCTTTTCAATTCTAAAGTTGTGGTAGAAGCATTATTTTTCTGGACGAAATCCATGTTTGAAAAACGGAAATTTGCGCCATCTCTTTCTAAGTTTGAAGCTTGTGAAAATACAGTATTGTTTTTAATGGATAAAGTATGTTTATCGTTGATTTTCCAGTCTAATTTATTGAAAAGCTTTGCACTTTCAGAAAAATTATTATATTGGTTAAAGCTTCCGACATTGAAATTGTAATTATTTCTTACGAAATCTGAAATTTGCTGAGCCACGCTTTCATTTACTAAAGCGTTTGGATCGTCTGCATTGTAGAAAACAGGATCAGTTCTTTTTGTGTATTCAAGGTTTGTAAATAAGAAAAGCTTGTCTTTTACCACAGGTAACCCTACTCTCCCGCCGTAAATAAAATCTTCGAAGGAATTAGGCATTTTAGAATTGTCTCCTACTCTATTTCGGCCTGTAATAGAAGCATTTCGGCCGTACATATATAAAGAGCCTTCTACATTATTGCTACCGCTTCTTGTTACCGCATTGATACTCCCACCCAAAAAGTTTCCTAATTTTACATCATACGGAGCAATATAAACCTGCACATCCTGAATAGCATCCAAGCTAATGGAGTTGGAACGGGTACTGCTTCCCGGCATTCCTGAGGTCCCTGTCTGACCTCCCAAAGAAGGGCTAAATCCAATCGCATCATTATTAATAGAACCATCAATCGTAACGTTGTTATATCTGAAGTTGGTTCCGTTAAAAGAATTATTAGCACTTTGAGGAACCAGTTTTGTGACATCCTGAATGCCTCTGTTGATATTTGGAAGCCCTGAAATCTGTGCCTGGCTGATTCCTACTCCAAATTTAGCATTAGTTGTTCTTTTTGAAGTCAGTTTTACTTCATCAATCATTTTTTCTTTGTCTCCACCCAGTTCTACCACAGGAAGGTCGTTACTTCCCAATGAAAGCTGTACATTATTGTTGGTGTATACAACATTGGAACCTTCTGTAATTTCAATTTTATAAGGACCTCCCGGTTGTAGATTGTCTAAACTAAATTGTCCCCTACTGTTACTTTTGGTTTCAAAAGTACTGTTTGTTGGTACATGTGTTACTTTAACGGTCATTTCGGAAGTAGTACCACGTAACCTTCCGAAAATTTTAGAGCTGGTTTCCTGCGAGAAAGCAAGACTGAAAGATAATAATGCTATTGTACAGATTATTTTTTTCATTTTTTTATTACTTCAAAAATTATATGGCAAAATTATCTTCAGGAGGAGTGTATTTGCGTTAACATACAGATAACATTATATGACATAATGCTTAACATTTTCTTAAAAAAAAATTAAAGAAATTTATTTGCATAAGATTTTATCTATATTTTAAAAATAATAAAACCCCTATTTGTAAGGGTTAAATGAAGATTTTACAGCTAATGTCACCATTAATTTTAAATAATATATATCCGATTAATTGATACATTTTAAATTATCTTCATTAATTTTAGGTCTGAAAACAATTAATTATGAAAATAAAGATCATGAAATCTTTTCTTATCTGTTCTTTTATTTTCTTGGGAATTTTTGGACAAGCTCAGGAAAAGAAATCGGATTCTATAATGATTACTGTATTTCTGAAACATCAACAGGATAAAAACCTCGCCGAAAATCAGGAAATTTTAAAAGCCAATAAATTTTACGAAACTTTTCCTCCTGCTTCTGCACGGGTTGTTTCCTGGTATGTAATGATGGGAATCGGACAGGTTGTAACGGTAAAAATTCCGGCTTCAGAATTGAGAAACTTCAATTTATCTGTCGAAAAAACTGCCTGGAAAGCCTTTAATACAGAATTTTATCCCACATATGATTATAAACCAATTTGGGAAGATTTGAAAAAACAGAACTCAAAAAAATGAGTTTTATATTGTGTTTTAATCATTTTACATGAGGATGCCAACACTTTGTAACAACATTTTCCACATCACTTATCCTTCGTTATGCTATAACCAATTGACCATTCTATCAATACTATTTCTTAATTTTTCGATATCACGAAAGTTACCTGAATTATTTTGTTTGATATATTTTTCAGCATTTTTAAAGAAAATTCCCATATCTTTTTTCGTTACATCAGTATTTCCGTAAATTATAAAATCAATTTTATTTTCAGCAATAATGAGACTTGCAAACGCTGTGACATAATTTCCTTTTTTCATTAATAAAAATGGAATTCCAAAATTTTCATTGACAGTTTCCAGATTGAATGTTTCCAGAAAAATTTTCTTGAGTTCAGGAATATCAGAGATATAAACTTCGATAAAGTGGCTCTTTTGTTGTAATTTGTATTCCATTTCCATATTCTTTGATTATTGATGAAACAAATGTATTGAGTATAAAAGATAAGACACAGATACAGAATACAGTATTTTTATGGATACAGATTTTTATTTGTAATCAAAATAAAAAATACCGGCAAATAAGTTTGCCGGTATTACTATTTATAGATAAATTTTTATACTAAGCGGGAACTTGTGCTTTTTCGTAAATCAAACCTTCTGATTTGAGTTCTTTCCAAAAATCTGCAGGAATTTTTTCATTTAATGCATTAATGTTATCCTGAACCTGGTCCGGTTTACTCGCTCCGGGAATTATTGAAGCAAATTCATCTGCAGCCAATACAAAATGAAGTGCCGCATGGAGAATATTTGTATTGTATTTTTTAGCAATTTCATTGATTTTATCACGCTTTTCCTTCATTCCTTTCGGGATTACATTGGTATAATTGTATCGATCTCTTCCTGCAATAAATCCGGAATTAAAACCTGCTCCGGAAACCAGTTTCACACCAGCTTTTTTTACGGCGGGAAGAAGCCTGTCAACAGCATCTTCATGTTCTAAAATCGAATATTGAGTCGCAGAAAGACAAATATCAGGATCAGCAGATTCAATACAATCAAGAATGGGTTCTATTTTATTGACGCCCATTCCCCAAGCCTTAATCACGCCTTGACTTCTCAATTCTGAAAGAATTTTAAAAGCTCCTTCTCTTGCCTGTTTCAGAAAATAAGGATAACGGTCTCCCACCTGATCTTCCGACAAATCGTGAATATAAACAATATCGATATGATTTAGACGGGTTCTTTCAAGGCTTTCTTCAATAGATCTTTTGATGGCATCTGCCGTATAATTATGTTCAAAATCATAATTCAAAGGAGCTTTCCACATCGTAGGCGGAACTTCATTCTCAGGAACTTCAACAAATAATCTACCGACTTTTGTAGAAAATATAAATTCATCTCTATTTTGGCCATGAAGAAAATTTCCGAATCTTCGCTCGCTTTTCGTTAATCCGTACCAAGGTGAAGTATCATAATATCTGATTCCTAAATCCCAGGCTTTCTGCAAAACTTCATAAGATTCTCCATCTGTAAGGGCTTCAAATGCAGTTCCGATAGCTACTCCACCTAATCCTAATTGGTGTTTTTCGGTTAAAATGTCTGCTTTCATATGATAATATTTAAATTTTGGTTGTTGTAAAGGATACAAACATTGTGCAGAGTTTTGTTTTTAGGTTAAATATCTTAAACTTTCTTTGGCGCTATTCTTGAATGAAAAATAATACCACTTCAATATCAAATACTATGAAAAAACATATCGTAATCGTAGGCGGAGGATTTGCGGGAATTAATCTTATCAAATCTTTGAAAAACGACGGTAGATTCCGTATTACGCTGGTTGACAAAAATAACTATCATTTTTTTCCACCGCTTATTTATCAGGTGGCAACTTCCTTTATTGAAGCGTCAAATATCAGCTATCCTTTCAGAAAGCTGTTTTCGGGGTATAAAAATGTGCACTTTCATATGGGAAGCCTTACGAAAGTTAACTCTGAAAACAAAATAATTGAAACAGATACAGGAAATTTAAGTTATGATTATCTGGTAATTGCTTTAGGAACCGAGACAAATTTTTTTGGGATGGAAAATGTGCAACAATGTGCTCTTCCAATGAAAAATATAGAAGAAGCCCTTTATCTTCGAAACTATATGTTGCTTAATCTTGAAGAAGCGGCAAGAAATAAAGATATCAAAACTGCTCAAAAATTACAGAATGTAGTCATTGCAGGAGGTGGGCCAACAGGCGTAGAGCTTGCGGGAATGCTGGCTGAAATGGGACAATTTATCGCTGAAAAAGAATATCCTGAAATCAAAAGCAGGCTTTCAAACTTATATTTAATAGATGCTTTGCCGACACTGCTTTCACCAATGAGTAAAATGGCTCAGGAAACGGCTTATAAAAAACTTGAATCACTGGGTGTAAAAATTATTCTAAATGTATCTGTAAAGGATTATATTGATGGAAAAGTTATGTTATCAGACGGAAATTCCATAGAAACAGAAACTTTGATTTGGACTTCCGGTGTTACCGGTCGTGAAGTTCCCGGTTTACCGGGAGAAAGCATTGGAAAAGGAAGAAGAATTTTAGTTGATTCCCACAATAAGGTGAATGGGACTGAAAATATTTATGCATTAGGTGATATTTCTCTTCAGTTTTCTGATGAAAAATTTCCGAAAGGCCATCCGCAATTGGCACAAGTTGCCATTCAGCATGGTAAACATTTAGCCAAAAATTTTAAAAGGATTGAGGAAGGGAAAGCCTTGCTCCCATTTACGTATGACGATAAAGGAAGTATGGCAATTATTTCTAAATTTAATGCTGTCGTGGATTTGCCCAAATTCTCATTCAGAGGTTTTTTTGCGTGGTTAACTTGGCTGTTTATTCATATTATACCGCTGGTAAGTTTCGGAAACAAAGTTCGCCTTGCGGTAGAATGGTTCAGATTATTTATTACTAATAATCCTTCTATCAGGCTTATTTTAATGCCTAAAAGAAACGCTAGCAAAACGTAAAACTTGAAGGTAACTGATATATTTCATAAATTTACGGAACTGTAACAACTCGGTTATGGAATAAAATTGCCAAATAAGTGAAAATTCATAATAAAAGAAAGTATCTCAGCTTTCTGAAGTTTAAAAGAGACTTTCAAAAATATGGACTTGAAAAAGCACGAAGTTACGAGCTTATTCTTCATTGGCTAAACAACAGGCTTAGCCGAAATCAGTTTCTTGTACTTTCCGGGATTATTGTAGGATGTTCGGCAGGTTTAGCAGGAGTTATCCTGAAAACTCTGGTTCATAATATTCATCATTTTATTACGACTAAAGTACACTTTGAATACCAGATTTTATTTTATGTGATTTTTCCTTTTTTGGGAATTGTTCTTACGGCGAGCATTGTTTTGACCATATTTAAAGGACAGGACCGAAAAGGAATTGGTGCTATTTTATACGAAATTGCTCAGAACTCAAGTATCGTTTCTTCAGTTAAAATGTATTCTCAAATTGTTCAAAGTGCTGTCACTGTTGGACTTGGAGGTTCTGCCGGCCTGGAAAGTCCGATTGCCGTTACAGGTGCGGCTATTGGTTCAAACTATGCCCAAACCTATCGATTAAGCTATAAAGAGCGTACCCTCTTATTAGCTGCAGGAGCCACAGCGGGAATTGCTTCTGCTTTTAATGCGCCGATTGCGGGAATCATGTTTGCTTTTGAAATTTTGCTGACGGGTGTTGTTTTTACAGATTTTATTCCATTGGTTGTAGCAGCGGTTTGTGGGAGTCTGTTGTCAAGGATTTTACTTCAGGAAGACGTACTTTTCCGATTTTATACAAGGGAAGCTTTTAATTATAAAAATGTCCCTTATTACCTGATTTTAGGAATTGTAACGGGTTTGTATGCCAGGTATTTTGTCATAATTTCTCAAAAAGTTGAGCATTTCATGAAAGGGCTTAACTTGTCCCGACTTAGAAAAGCAATGTTTGGAGGGGCTGTACTTTCCTTGTTATGTGTACTTTTCCCTCCTTTGTTCGGTGAAGGTTATGATACGGTAAAAGCCTTTACCAATGGAGATACCCATCAGATTATAGAGAACAGCTTTTTCAGATATTTTGAGATAAAAGACTGGACGATTATTATATTTCTGATTCTTGTTCTCCTGTTAAAAGCTTTTGCAACTTCTTTTACCATTTTCAGTGGCGGAAACGGAGGTAATTTTGCGCCCTCACTTTTTGCCGGCGGAACGGTTGGATACCTTTTTGCAATAGTCTGTCAACAGATTGGTTTTACGGAAGTTCCCGTTACCAATCTCGTTTTAGTGGGAATGGCGGGTGCAATGAGCGGAGTAATGTATGCGCCTCTTACAGCAATTTTCCTGATTGCGGAGTCTAGCTTCGGCTATGATTTATTTATTCCTTTGATGATTGTTTCTATTATGTCTTATCTCATTGCAAAATGGTTCTCTCCTATTTCTCCGGAATTAAAATCGTTAGCAGATCAGGGAAAGATATTTACCAACGAGCATGATAAAAATTTATTGTTTTCATTGAAAACAGAAGATTTTATTGACAGATATTCGCAGGCTGTTCATGAAAATGCTCCCATTACAGAATTATTCGAGCTGGTAAAAAACGGGAATAAAAATATTTTTGCAATTATTGATGAAAATAAGATTTTAAGAGGAATTTTAACATTGGATGATATTCGTCCGTATTTGTTTACCAATGAAAAAATTTCAACAACAATTATTCAAATTATGAAAGCACCTCCAGCAGTAATTCATCCTGAAAACAAACCTTTGGAAATCTTACAGACTTTCGATGATACAGGAGTATGGAATTTACCCGTTGTAAATGATAATAACGAATTTATAGGATTTATTTCTAAATCAACAATATTAATGAGTTACAGGCAATTACTTAAAGAATATTCTGATTGAAACTAAAAAATAAAAGCCGTTCAAAAATAACTGTTGAACGGCTCTTTTATCTTAAAATTTAATTAAAATTATTTGCTGGCTTCATTTAAAAGCTCGATATCGGAAGAACTTAATTCAATTTTTGGTGCTAAAAATAATGTTTCAAGCTGAGATTCACTTGTTGCGCTTACAATCGGTGCCGTAATTAAAGGATTTGCCAATAACCATGCTAATGCTATTGTCGCCTGTTTTGTATTATACTTTTTGCTGATTTCATCTAATGCCTTTAAAACTTCCAATCCTTTAGGATTTAAATATTTTCTAACCCCTTCTCCTCTTTGGCTTTGGGCAAAATCGGATTCATCGCGGTATTTTCCTGTCAAAAATCCTGCGGCTAAAGACCAATATGGAAATACACTTAAATCAAACTGTTCCACTAAAGGAGCATAATCCTTCTCAAAACGCTGTCTTTCCATTAAATTATAATGGGGCTGAAGTGCAACGTATTTTGGAAAGCTATTCTTTTCTGCAACTTCGAATGATTCTTTTAACCTTTCAGGAGATAAATTAGATGCTGCGATATAGCGGACTTTTCCTGCTTTTATTATTTCATCATAAGCTGATAAAGTCTCTTCAATTGGTGTTTTATTATCATCAAAATGCGTATAATAAATATCGATATAATCGGTCTGAAGCCTTTGTAGGGATTCATCAACAGATTTTAGAATATGCTTTTTACTGATGTCAAAGCCATGCTCTTTTGTTTCAGAGCCCACTTTTGTTGCGATAACAAGACCATGTCTGTTGTCTCTGTTTTTCATCCATTTTCCGATGATTTCTTCGGATTGACCGCCTTTTCCATTTACCCACCAGGAGTAGGTGTCGGCTGTATCGATAAAATTGAAGCCTCCATCTACAAATTTGTCTAAAATATCAAAAGACTGCTTTTCATCCAGTGTCCAGCCGAAAACATTTCCTCCAAAATTAATGGGTGCAATAGATAAATCGGTGTTTTTTATTCTTCTTTTTTCCATAAGAATTATTGAGATTAAAGAATTATTATTGATTAGCCTAAAGATAGTAAATATTAAAACGGTTAATTGTTTAATCTCTCTATTCCATTGATATTTTTTCTCAATGAAAAAAGGTCAACATTTAACGTTGACCTTTATATTTTGTAAGTTACAAATGTATATTAAATCTCTCCCATTACGTACATATTTTCCATTGTAGGAACTTCACTTCCGCCTTGCTTTTCAAGAGTAATAGCAAAGGCCTGAGCTTTAGGAATATTGGCAAGTGCAATTTTGCTGTCCTTTTCCTCGGTATACATTCCTGCGCTTACAGGTTTGCCGTCTGCAATTGCCCAAAGCTGATACTGCATTCCCTGAGGCGCTTTAGGAAGACTTTCTGCGTTCAGATATACTTCTCTTGTTTTTTTATTCCAGAAAACCATTGCTTTAGAATCTGCATGCTTTTCTACGCCTTTCAGTATGATCATCTGCATTTCAGGATTGGTAATCATATTCATTTTCTGATTCATTCTCTGCATTGCTAAATCCTGAGATCGTTTTTCAGTCTGCAATTTAGCAATTTCTTCCCTGGTTTTAGATTGGCTGTTCATCCAGAAAAGATTTCCGGCAATACTTACCAGAAACAAAACCGAAGCTGCAATTGCATATGTTTTCCAATTGCCATTTCTTTGAATTCTAATTTCTTTCTGAGGTTTTGCAGCGGGTATATCCGTGGAAATGACAGGCTGTATTTCTTCAACAATCTGGTCTTGCTGAATCCTGATCCAAATCTTTGATTTTAAATCGCTTGGAGGTGTTACAGCCTGTGCTGTAGCCAATTCTTCCAAAGTTTTTTGTGCTTCTTCAAAAGCCGCTTTTACTTCAGCATTGTTCTTCATCACACACTCCAAAATGCCTGCTTCCTCGGGAGAAGCATGACCTAGAATATAAGATTCTATAATTCCGGATGATATGTATTCTTTAGTGTTCAATTTATTGATAATCTTTTAGCAAATCCTTTAATTTCATCAGTGCGTTCCGCATTTTCGTTTTTACTGTTCCCAGCGGTATTTTCAGTTTTTCGGATATTTCGTTTTGGGTATATCCCTGATAATATGCTAGGTTGATAAGTTCTTGTTTATCAACCTCCAAACCTTTAAGTACATTATTAAATCCAATAAAATCGGACGAGTTATTGGTGGTTGAAAGTTCGGCAGAATTATATACGAAATCAGGAAGCGGTTGGTTTTTGAGTTCATTTTGGAACCCTTTTGATTTTAAATAATCTATCGCTGTATTTCTTGCAATATTGATCATCCAGGTATAAAATCTTCCTTTTGATGCATCATATTGATGGATAGAATTCCAGATTTTAACGAAAACATCCTGAATAATTTCTTCAGTATATTCTTTAGACTGTACAATTCGGAGAATAAGACCATAAAGTGCACCGGAATAATGGTCATACAAATAATGAAAACCAGATTCGTTTTTTTCTTTAAGCAAAACGATAAGTTCCTCTTCCGAATAGTTTGTTTTAATAGTACATATTTTTCGGTTCAAATGTAATAAAATAAAACAAATAACAAACAAAAACCCAATATCTTTTTAAATAGTAAAATGATTTTAATAAAATGTTTGAAAATTTTTAATATAAAAGAATATGCATTACCGATTTATTAATTTTTAATATAAATTTTATCCTTTTTAATAAAAATAAATCACTGATTATGAGTGTTTTAAAAATTAAATATTTTTTTTTAAATCTAAAACAAAACTCCCCTCGTAAATGACAGTAAGAACAAAAAATCAGGTAGTAAAATTAATTAAAAAATGATACAATGAACACAAGATCAAAAATCACAGTATTAGGAATGATAGTTTTATCATTCGCTTTCAGTGGAAAGGCAACCGCACAAATGATGAAAGAAAATACAGTAATGGTAGGTGGCGCAGCAATGTACCCTTCTAAAAACATAATTGAAAACGCTGTAAACTCCAAGGACCATAAAACACTGGTTGCGGCAGTAAAAGCAGCGGGTTTGGTCGAAACTTTACAGGGAAATGGCCCTTTTACAGTATTAGCTCCTACAGATGCGGCATTTGCAAAATTACCAAAAGGTACTGTGGAGAGTTTAGTAAAACCGGAAAATAAGGCAACACTGACAAAAATTTTAACATATCACGTTCTTCCGGGAAAATTTAATGCTAAAGAAATTTGGGCTGCAGTAAAAACCGGAAAAGGGAAAAGTATGATGAAAACAGTTGAAGGTGAAGAACTTACTTTCTGGACAAAAGGAAAAGATCTATACGTAAGAGACGCCAAAGGAAACGATGCTAAAATTACAATAGCTGATGTGAATCAGTCAAATGGTGTTATTCATGTTATTGATACGGTATTGATGCCGTAAATGGTTTATTAGTTGTAAACAGCATACTTAGTATGCTGTTTTTTTCTATTTATTGTTCAAAATATCAAATACTTAAAAATAATATTATGAAAAAAACTATTCATGTTTCTAGTCAGGGAGCTACCCTTGATACAGGGAGACGAAACTTTTTAAAACTGGGAGGTATCGGCCTTGCAATGGCTGGACTTACCCTTATCGGTTGTGATGATAATGACGATTTTGACTTTTCAAATTCTAAAATTTTTGATTTAGGTTCCGGAGATGTGGGAATTTTAAATTATGCCTATGCTTTAGAACAGTTGGAAGCAGATTTTTATACCAAAGTTGTTAATAATTTTTATTCAGGAATTTCCAGTGTGGAGAAAGAGCTGTTTACAGATCTTTACCATCATGAGGTGATTCATAGAGATTTTTTCAAAGCTGCAATAGGCGGTGTGACGTCTAATGTTTTACCAACGCTGGAATTTCAATATTCTAATGTGAATTTCAATGACAGGAACTCTGTACTAGCCACTGCGAAAGCTTTGGAGGATACGGGAGTTGCTGCTTATAACGGAGCCGGGAAGTATATTGCCAATCCGGATTATCTTGTTATTGCAGGGAAAATAGTATCTGTGGAAGCAAGACATGCTTCAGCGATCAGAAATGCTATTAATCCCGGAACGGCTGCTTTTTCAGGAGATGATGTGATTGATGCTAACGGGTTAGATCTTGCCAAAGAGCCTAAAGACATTGTAATGGCAGCGGGAGGATTTATAAAAACTCCTTTTACATGGAAAGAGCAAGGAATTATTTAATTATTCAACTTCAAAATCTACTATTATGAACATTCTAAAATTACTGGATAAACTTTCTAATGATAAATTTTTCACTACGGAAGCTACAAGATTAGAAACCCTTACAAATATTACGGAATTTGGTAAAAAAGCAGCAGTTGCTTCTGTTCCTCTGGGACTGGGAGTGTTGATATCAGCTCCTGCAAAAGCAGAAACTCCGAGGTCTTCTGTTTCAGGAAATGTATTCAAAAGTACTTTAACTGATGCTTTACAACTTGCTTTAATTCTGGAATATCTGGAAAACGAATACTACTCGATGGGACTTGCTGCAGGAGCTTTGATTCCGAGTGCAGACAGAGTTGTTTTCATGCAAATCGCAAAACATGAATCTGCTCATGTCAACTTTTTAAAAAGTACATTGACTTCTCTAGGGGTCACACCGGGAGCAAAACCTACTTTTGATTTTTCAGCAGGAGGTAATTTCTCGCCATTTACAGATTATAATCAATTTTTAGTTCTCGCACAGGCTTTTGAAGATACAGGGGTGAGAGCCTATAAAGGACAGGCTGGAAATGTAATGTCAAATAAAGCGGTGTTACAGGCGGCTCTTCAGATTCACTCTGTAGAAGCCAGACATGCTTCTCAAGTCAGAAGGATGAGAGCAAATAAAGGATGGATAGAATTGGCAAACGGCGGAAATATGCCACCCGCAACAAATCCTGTCTATGCAGGTGAAGATAATACCAATCAGGCAGGATTTAATACTGCAACTACCTTTGGTGCAGCGGCCGGTTCTGCAGCTTATGATGAAATTTTAAGTGGGAATGATGCTCAGACAATTGCTTCTTTGTTTATTGTTTGATATAATTTCTTAATATTAGGTGTTGATCCTTTTCCAGATTCACTTGGAAAAGGATTTTCGTTTAGATAAAAAACTGATCCTTTATACATAACAATAAAAGACTAACTCTTAAGCTAGTCTTTTATTGTTATCATTTAAATTTAATTTACTGTTTCATCCAATCCTGATTTTCCTTTTTATCGGAACGTTTTTTACCATTGTCAAAATTATACGCAAAACCAACTCCTAAAGTCTGCTTTAGCTGTGTTTTTTGAATCTGATTATGATCGTACAGTAAATCCAACGTTATATTAGTTGAAATGAATTTGTTAATTTTCATATTCAAAACACCGCTGTATGAAAGAACAAGTCTTTCAGGATGCTCTAAATAATTTGAAAATACCGATCCTGTATTGATTAAGCTGATATTATCCATCAGTTTTACTTTATAAATTGCTGTTCCCAAAAAACCAAACTGGAACAATGAAGAATCGCCGTCATGCTTCAAACCATAAGTTCCGGCGTATTGCAAATCGTCATCCAAAACAAATGTCCATCTTGCATTGGCAGGACGTAAGGTCATCGTAAAATTATCATTTGGCCGATACGTTACACCTGCTCCCACATTTACATATCCCGGAGCCATAAAATTGGAAAGCTTTGCTGCATCAGGATTGTTCCCGTCTTCATAGCCGGCAGCAAATTGCGTCTGCAGACTAGCTCCACCAGAGATATACCAGTTTTTTGCAAATTCACGGCCATAGTTAGTAGAAAGGTTGATAACATCCTGAGTTTTTCTGGTGCCTATTCCTTTTGTGTTGTTTTGTCCATAACCCAAAATGATGATGTTTTCCCAAAGATCTTTTCCTTTTTCATAAGTCATATTGTAGTTTACTCCGGCAAGCCATCCAATATTATTGGCCCCGCCCCCTACCCAATTTGAAAAGGCAGCTTGGTTTAGCATTAATGTATTCTGTGCTTGAATACTCCAGGCTTTTGTAGTATCTGCAACTGATGCATCAGTCTTTGCCTCTTGTGCAAAAGCAAAACTCCCTAGAAAAAGGGAAGCTGATAATAAAGTTTTTTTCATAGTTTATTTATTTCAAGATTAAAATTAAAAATAATATTTCATATTGAAATGCAAAATGACAAACTTATGTAGAATTAAAAATTATTTATTCATATATTAGAGATATAATTTGTAGTAATATCTTTATATATTTTAAATAATTTCATAATCCGTAATACCAGTTGTAAAGCGGCGGAAACCAATACGTTGAAGATTAATTTAAACTAATTTTTCTGCAGAATAAGAGATGTGCAATTAAGGCTGATAATCCCATCGTTGTACCAACAAAACATACACCTGCCCATTGTGCCTGTTGCCAGGCGATAGAAGCCGTCCATGTTCCTAATGAACCACCGATGAAGTAAGAAACCATGTAAACGGTGTTCAGTCTATTTACAGCATTTGATTTGATTAAAAAATAATTGGTTTGATTCATAATGTGGCTGGACTGCACTCCTAAATCAACAAGAATAACTCCGGCAATAAGTCCCCAATATGTTTCTCCTGCGAAATACGTAAAAGCCCAACTTCCCAAAACGACTAATAAAGAATAAAAAATAATTCTGTTTAAATCTAAATACTTTTGAAGCTGGCCAACTTTTGCTGCAGCCAAAGCTCCAACTGCTCCTGCCAGTCCGAAACTTCCAACAACAGAAGAACCCGCGTTGAAAGGCGGTTTTTCCATGTGAAAGACTAAAGTGGTAAACAATGCACACATTGAACCAAATGCCATTGCTCCACGAAAAGAAGCCAATTGCAAAATGGGTTGAGATTTCGCCAGATATGCCACAGAACGCATCAGTTCTTTATAAGTTCCTCTAAAATTGGGTTGGATTTCCGGGAGCATTTTATAAACGGCTATCCATACCAAAATCATTATTCCTGCTGCAATTCCGAACATGGCTCTCCAGCCCCACAGTTCACCAACAATTCCTCCAATAAAACGAGATAAAAGAATTCCTAAAAGTAAACCCGACATTACCAATCCTATGTTTCCTGAACGTTCTTCATCAGACGAAAGTTCGGCTGCGATAGGTACAAAAAGTTGCGGTATTACAGAAGTTGTACCAATCAGTAAACTTGCTGCGTACAACATCCACAATTGACTGGCAAATGCCATCCAAAGTAATGAGGCAAAAACTAAGAGCAAATCAATGAGGATTAATTTTTTTCTTAAAAACTTATCTCCTAAGGGAACAATTAATAAAAGCCCTGCTGCGTATCCTAACTGTGTAAGTACGGAAATTTTACCTGCTGCACTTTCTGAAATTTTTAAATCATTTGAAATAAGGGCCAATAAGGGTTGGTTATAATAATTATTTGCTACTACAAGGCCGGAAATAATTGCCATTAACCAAATAACTGTACGGGAAATTCGAGGGGAAGAATCAGGCTGCATGAAAATCTGGAATTAAATTAAGCAGCGAAATTACTATAAAATAAAGCCAATTAATAATATGTTTCATTAAAATTTTATGTAATTGCCATTGATAAAGTAAGTTTTATTGTAGTTTAATTTTTTAACATTTAAAATATTTCTATTGGTCGGATTTTTGAATGATAACTGTAGATCAGATTATTAATTTGTATAATTTTTTAAACCAAATTACTTAAAATATATTATTATGTCAACACAAAATCTTACCCATCAGGAAGCAATTAAAAAAATCAAAGAACTGTCGGAAAGCGCGAGAATCTGTATGTTTTGTACAGAATTGGGAAATGTGCCTGTCAATTCCCGGCCAATGACACTGCAGGAAACTGATGACAGCGGGAACCTTTGGTTTATCAGCAGCGATATCAGCAACAAAAATTTTGAAATAAAAGAGGATCGCAGAGTCCAGCTTTTTTTTATGAACAACAGTGATTCTCAATATCTTTCTGTATATGGAAATGCGTCTGTTTACAAGGATAAAACTACTATTGAGGATAAATGGTCGCCATTGGCAAAAGCATGGTTTGAAGAGGGTAAGGATGATCCTAAAGTTTCTATTATTCGGGTAGAGCCGGAAGAAACCTATTATTGGGACACAAAAGCAGGAAAACTGGTAAGTTTATTCAGTTTTGTAGCTTCTGCAATTACAGGAATTAAGACCAATAATTCTGACGGTGTGGAAGGAAATGCTATAGTTTAGCAAATTCGGTTATGATTGATTTATAAAGATAAAGCCACCTCATATTGAGATGGCTTTTCAATTTAAATCTAATCTTGAATGATTGCTTTACTTCGTATACTTTTGTTTTAAAATTGTTATTTCGTTAGGTCCAATCCCCATTTCAACCTGAAAAAAGTTTTCAATATTTCCATATTTTTTATCAATGGCTGTGAAAAAATTTCTTATTAATTCTGGTCTTAATTCCATTTGCTGTTTGATTTCGGTTTCGCTCATTCCTGCCATTTTAGATAATCCTGAATACATGTTTTTCATTGTGGGATTTTTAGCTAGATAAAAGTTAGATGCGATATAGTCGTTTTCGATTACATCCTGCGGGACTCCTAAAATCTTTAGAAATAATGCCGAAGCCATTCCCGTTCTGTCACGCCCTCCTGTACAGTGGAATAAAAGAGCCTCATCAGGTTTCAGGGTTAATAGTTGAACAAATAGTGCTCTGTATCTTTCACCAAAGTAAGGTAGCCCGCCTTCACCGTACATATCAAAAAGAAAGTTTTTATCCTTTAAAAATTTAGCCATATCCTGAGCAGTCGGTAGATTATTGCTTCCGGCCGGGCAAAGAAGATAATTCGTATTTTGAGGCAGTTTATCCGGAGCTTGTTTTGCTTCTTCAATACCTCTGAAATCTACAACGGTAGCTATTTTTCTATCTTTAAATGTTTTTAAATCTTTATCAGATAATTTATCAATCGCATCACTTCTGAAGACTTTGCCTAAAACCACTTCTTTTCCATCAGTAGTTTTGTAACCTCCTGTATCTCTGAAGTTGTATGCGCCTTCCATTTTTACAACACGGCGAAGACTGTCTTTGATTTGTGCGTGTGAATTTGTTCCAAAAGCAATAATTGCTGCTGTTAATAGTATTTTTTTCATGTATAAATTAATTTAAAATATTTGCCAACGAACCCCCAACTGGCCTCTGCTTCCGTACCATTCGTTAGAAGTGATTCTCTTTTTATTGTCACCCATATAAAGTCTCAGACTTTCGTTGCTTAAATTATTTAATTCAACAAAGACCTTAACTTTTCTGCTGATATCGTAGCTTGCAGAGAAGTCGACAGTAAAGTTTTTATCTGACCAGATGTAATAGTTCGGTCCAAGATTCTGATTGATAGTTTCTACGGATTTGCCCCTGTAATTTCCTGCCAAACGTATCATGATTTTGTTTCCTTCATAATAAAGAATAGCATTGAATAGATTTTTAGATTGATTGGGAAGTGTAGTTTTGTCAAAAGACTGAGCCCCGTTTACCGTTCTCGGAACTTCTACGTTTGAATTGATAAAAGTATAATTAAACTCAACTCCAAAACCATTCCAGAAGCCGGGCAAAAAGTCAAGACGCTTATTAATTCCCACTTCAAGACCGATGAGATTTGCATCCTGAAGATTTTTCGGCTGAGTTACCATATAATCTGTACCTCCTATATTCATTAAAGATGCATCTGTGAATACTATATCTGAAATTTTCTTATAAAAAACACCTCCTGAGAGAATCCCGATATTATTGAAATAATATTCTCCCATTACATCAAAATTGTGACTGAACGTGGGCTTCAAATCAGGATTTCCCCGGTTAATTTTAAATGGGCTTGACGTATTGTCAATACTGGAGCCGGGTGACATATCTCCAAAATTTGGTCTGATAAATGAGCGTGTGTAGGCCAATCTCAAGCTTGCTTTTGATGAAAAATTATAACGTAGGTGCAGCATCGGAAGAAAAGCATTGTAGTTGCTTTCTACAATGGATGGAGATATTACTGATGAGGTTCCTTCTTTTATCGATTTTGCTCCGTTTAAAGTTAATCTTGTTGTTTCATTTCTGAAACCTCCTACGATTTTAAATTTATCACTTGCCTTAATTTCTGCCATTGCATACGTTGCAAAGACGGATTCTTCGCCTGTGTAAACGCTTGTTGCATTAGAATCGGCGCTTGAAAAATCCTGAAAACCATTTTGCTGTAAAAACTCAGGCGAAAACATCTGGAAAAGCTGTTCTTTTGTAGGGGGATTCATAATGTATTGATCATAATTTCCATTCATTCCGCTTAAAAATCCGGTTCCTTTTGGCGGTTCTGAGGTTGATAATTGGGAAAGACTTAATAATGAAGAAGTGGTCGGAACAAAAACAGCATTATATCCATAGGTGCTATTTCTATCTTTTTCACGATATTTTGCACCGGCTTTTAAAGTAATATTTGAATTAATATCATATTTTAAATTAACTCTCGCAATTTTATCTCTTTCATTGTTGTCTAATTTTGAGATGACTAATTGAGAAAGCAATAGTTTATCGGCGCTCATTACTTCATTCGGGTTGGCGGTATCAGAGCTGTAATCCATATACTCGCCTCCTATTCCGTTTGGAGAATCAAATCCCCAATAACGTTTTCCGTCACTCGAAAGATTATTAAACCCACCGGTAATTTTTTGTCTGAAAGTAGAAATAGGAAGCCCTTTTATATCGTTTGCAGGCGGTGTGTCAAGGAAATATTTTGCCTGATAATCACTTAGCATCCAATCGATATTTAATTTTGATGAAATGCTGTGTTCACCACCCAATTCCATTCCATACAGTTCAGTCTGGTAATGAGAATACCTGAAATTGTACTGATATCGGGTATTGGTGTAATCTACATAAGACTCATAAACAGGTCGGATATCATCAAATTTGTTAAACATTCCTCTGAAATAAAATTTGTTACTGGCATTTAATTTATATTCCAGACCACCGTTCAGACCTATCGTTCTTCTTGTTCCCATATATCTTTTCATCATCACAGAATTGATAGATTTTCTTTGGATATCATTATCTGCGCCTGTATTATAAGTCACATCAAATGAATCTGCGCCCCATTGTCTGTCCCAAATAGCTCCCGACAAGATAACGCCTAGCTTATTATTAAAAAATCTGTCTCCGTAAACAATTGAGCCATTATAAGTTGCGTTATGTGAAAAAGTATTATAACCTCCTGCTCCGCTTACGCTTAAAGTTTTCTTTGCGGGAGCTGTTCTTGTGATAAAATTAATACTTCCGCCAATCGCATCACCGTCCATATCGGGGGTAACAGCTTTTGAAACCTGCACAAACTGGATTAATTCCGAAGGAACAACATCCAAAACGAAAGATCTGTTTCCTAAAACATTCGCACTTGGCAGCCTGTTTCCATTGAATAAAGCCGATGTCCACGCAAAAGGAGTTCCTCTCACTGTTGCTTGATCTGCCTCACCGTGATATCTAGCAACAGCAACTCCCTGAACTCTTTGTACGGCTTCAGCGGCATTCCTATCCGGAAGCTTTCCGATAGCATCTGCTGCGATTACTTCCATGATAGCGTTGTTATTCTTTTTGATTTCGTAAGCTTTTGCCTGTGTCAAAGCATTGGGTCTGGAAATCACAACTTCCTGAATATTGCTTACTTTATCCTTGTTTTTTTTGTCTTCCGGCGTTATCGTGATGTAGCCAAGGTCATTAGTCCCTTCTTTAATGGTAACAGGAAAAATTTTCGTTTCATAGCCAATATATTCAACTTTTAGGTTGATTTCTCCCAATTTTGGCGAAAGTAAATTAAAATCTCCGTCTAAAGTCGAAACTGATTTAGAATCGGAATCTATTACTGAAATATTAGCTCCGGGAAGCGCTCCGTTTGTTTTCCCGACAACAGTTCCTTTGATGGTCTGTGCGTGAATGGTTCCGAAAGAAGCCATCAGGAAAAACGCAGATATCTGGATGATTCCCGACTTGCTTTTTGAAAAACCAATAGAATTGTTCATAGGATTTTTTTGTTGGCAAAATTGAACGAATCAAAACCATCTTTCGTCCAAGAGAAAAAACCATATCACAAAACGTCTCACTCGTTGGTTTAGTACTTTTAAAATACTGAAATTGAGATGTTTATATTAATTTAACAGATTGTTATTTATTTATGAACTGAATATTAAGCATTCAAATGAAATTTTTAATAGATATATAATAATATTTTGAATGGTAAAATGAAGTTTTTATATTTATTTTGTGTAAACCTAAGGAAGAATGCAATATATCGTTATTATCGGAGCTTTTCAGGCACTTGTAGCGCTTTGGCTATTGCAGGTAAAAGAGAAAAAAGCGGGTTCCAGCTATCTTTTTATCTTTCTGCTTTCTGCAATTGCTGTACATCTAATCATCAAATTTGTGATTTTCAATTTTATTCCGGATGAAAGTATCAGGCAGCAGATGAATACTTTTATTGGGGCGTGTTATGGACCCTTGATTTATTTATACGCTTTAAGCAAAACAAAAAAAGAATTTTCTGTTACCTCAAAATGGTATGTTTTTTTGCCGCTTTTTGTTCTGATGATAGGATATTTAACGGTTTCTTGTGTTTTTTTCGTACTGAATCATGTTGATCAAAAATTGCTTGATTTATATAATGAGTTCAGTCTGATTATTCTTTTTGCGGTTAATTCATATTATCCGTTGAAAGCAGTTTTAATTATTAATAAAAATAAGAATTTGGAAAAGGTTGAATATGACGTAATTTCACGAATTTCCTACTGTATTCTTTTAATGGAATCGGGTGTGATTGCTTCCAAAATATTATTATACTTTTCTCCTGAAGAAGCTCAGATTATTAATATTTCGATAAGAAGTATTGCTTACTTTTTGTTGCTTGTTATTTGTCTTTTGATAGTAAGAAAAAGCCTTAAAACAGAAATTGAAAGTTTAGAAGAGGTAAATTCAAATGATAGTCTGAAAATTATCATTAATAAAGATAATCCAGCTTTAAATACCATTGATTACGAAGTAAAATTTAATGAATTATGGCAAAAAATGGACGAGTCTGTGAAAGTTCAGGAGTTGTTCAGGGATTGTGATCTGACATTGGATCAACTGGCTTTAAAAACAGAAATCAACAAATACCAAATCAGTGAAATGTTAAATGGTTATAAGCATAAACCCTTTTACCGCTATATCAATGAATATCGTATTGAATATTTTAAAATAATGGTAAAAAAAGCCATTGAAAAAGACGAAAGTATTAATTTTTTATCCTTTGCTTATGAAGCTGGTTTTAAATCGAAATCTTCTTTTAACCGTTATTTTAAAGAAATTATTGGTAAAACCCCGTCAGAATATTATAAAAGTTTGATCAAAGAAAAGACTTTTAGGAGTATTTCTGAACAAAAATTTGGATTAAGCTAAGAATTGTAGCAGGATTTTTCTCAATTAATTATTTCTTTTCGTTTTTTATAATAATGGCAAATATTAAAAATTCAACAAACGAATAGACATTTTCTTAAAAAATGATTATCCGTTAACGATTAATCCTCCGTTTGGATGAAGAACCTGTCCTGTTATCTGAGCCGAATCCTCGCTTGCAAGAAATAAAAAGCTTGTTGCAATTTCTTCCGGAATTGCGTTTCTTTCAAACGGAGGTTTGTTTGGATCTTCTTTTTCGTCTCCAAAAGTTTTTTCTGTAAGCGGTGTTGCTACAGGGCCCGGCGAAACGGCGTTTACTCGAATTCCTTTAGATTTTGCCTGGAGGGCAAGCGATCGGGTGAAGGAAACAATTGCACCTTTTGTGGCTGAATAATCCAACAATTCGGGATGTCCCTGATAAGCAACCGCAGATGTTGTATTGATTATACTACCACCCTCTTTTAAATAAGGAAAAACAACTTTTGTCAACAAAATCATTCCTATAATATTAGAATCGAATGTTTTTCGGATATTTTTTTCTTCTAAATTTTCAATATTATCCGATGGAAACTGTGTTCCCGCATTATTTATTAAGACATCTATTTTGCCAAATTCATCAACTACTTTTTTAGCGGTAGCTTCACAGAACTCATGATCATTAATATCTCCAGCAAAAATAATACACTTTCTTCCCAATAATAATATTTCATTTTTTGTTTTTTCTGCACTTTTATCATCTTTATGATAGATGATGGCAATATCGGCTCCTTCCCGAGCAAAAAGTAAAGCTGTGGCTTTGCCTATTCCACTGTCAGCTCCGGTAATTAATACAGACTTATTGATCAATTTTCTCATGCAAAACTATTTAGTAATAAAAGGTTATTGATTTCACTTTTAAAGCATCCCAGAATGAATTCTGTATAATAAAGCTGGGCATTCAGAGCCTGAGTTTTAGGATGCAGCTCTAATTTTTTGGTGAGAATAATTTCGCCTTTATATGAAAAAGAAAAATAGGCAAAAACTTTATATGAAGAATTTCTTATAGGTGTACAATAGCCGGTTGTGGCAATAGACCAATCTGTTTCAAACATTTTTGCAACATTCAGAGCCATTGTTTCCGCGATGTTTTCTGATACGCAGTCACATTCCTGAGCTTCTGTTTTGTTAACTTTTAATAACCTTGTTTTTTCGGGTAAAGAATAGGTTGTAATTCCTCCTTTGTAAAATAATGAAGCATTTGGCATTTGTGAAAATGCTAATTGAAGTAATCCTGATGTAACACTTTCTGCTACTGAGATTGTCTCGCCTGTTGTTATTAATGATCGGCTTATGTAATCAAGTAAATTTTTCTGAAATTCCATGATAATCAATATTTGTATGGTGTGAAGTGGTTATAATTTCTGACTCAGGATTTCTCCCTTTTAATCTAAACCTTGGCAAATTTCATCAACACTACTTTCAACTTAGGAAAGAATTATGATATATGTCTCAAAATTCAGATTTAAATCAATTCTTATCTTAAATTTCGGAAATAACATGCAGATTATTTTATGATTCAGATCATAGTATTAATATAAAATCTGCTTGTTTTCTATCTTTAAAAGATTTTCTTCCTGCATTTTTTTTAATGTTCTTATCACTGTTTCTACACGAAGCCCTATCAGATCTGCTATCTGTTGTCTTGTCAGTTTTATATGGAAAGAAAAGGCATCATCACAAGAATGAAAACTTTTTAAATATTCCATTAATCCTTTTATTCTTACGCTCGGATGGGGAGATGCCAAACTTTGCATCATAATAAGATTGTAATAAAGATGTTGCGAAAAACAATTGTTTAGGTCACGGTTTATATCCGGATGTTGTTGTAAGAGCTCAAAAAAACGATTTTTCGGAAGTTTTATAACACTACTCGAACTAAGCGTTATTGCATTAATGGGATATTTTTTGTTTGTAAATAATAAAGAATCTCCAAAACTTTGGTTTTCGCCTAAAATATTATGGATAAATTCTTTGCCATTTTCATCATAATGATTAATTTTTACAACCCCGTTCTTTAGTTGATAATAATAAAGAGGTGAATCACCATCGCGGAATATAAACTCTTTGGGCTTATAATTTTTAATTTCTGCACCAAATGATTCCAACAACGACTCATCAATTTTCATACAGCTTATCGTTTTCATAATATTAGTCTTGGTGTTAGAATTGAAAAATGCTTTAAAATCTCTTTGAAGCTTCTAAAGCAAATCCTGCACCGTTAGTATTAATGTATTTGTTAAATAAAGTTAAAATAGCATTTGTTTTTAAAGGTTTCAACTGTATATATTGAGAATCGTATACATATTTTCTTTTTATTTTGAGTTGATTTAAAACCAAAAACCCATCAATAGGAACAAAATTATCCATATTGATGGGTAAGTAATGATATATTATAATAAAATGATGTAAATAAATAGGAAGTAATTATCATACACCTTATTAGGTGTGAATGATTATTTTACTTTCATTGTATCCATTTTTTTACCGGTATTATCTGTTGGTGTAACAGCATTAACGGTATCTGATGGAATGGTTGTAACTACAGTATCAGGAGGTGTTGTAACTATAGTGTCAACGTTGGTAGTTGACGTAGTTGTTTCTTTTTTACAGCTCAGAACTACAAGACCTGAAGCTAAAATCAATGATGCTGCTAATTTCATAATAATTATATTTTGGTGTTTTTCAAAATTACAAAGAAGGGCAAGCTTTATTTTATGATCTAAATCATAATGGATAGTAAAATTTTATTTCGCAAACTTTTTGGTTGCGACCACACATAAAACCACCCCTATTGTAATACCTAACATTCCGATGCTTACCTGCTCGTGAAGAAAATGTGCTGCTAAGGCCAATTAAAGCCCAGGAAATTACTTGCCATCCTTCTAATGTTTTTGACAGTTTTGCGCCTTCTGCGTACCCTAATCTGCATAACATTACAACATTAAGATATCGCCAATCGGGGAAGCCGAAATTCCCTGAGAAACAGCAAAACCAATCACTAAAAGACTTCCAAGTAGTGAGAACAGCAAATTTTGTTGCAGGCATAGAACCGCTGAATAAAAGTACACCGATAAAACCGTTTATCCAACCGCTTACAGACTGATCTTTTGATATTGTATTTGTTATCATTTTTAATTTTATTGAAAACCCAAAATTAAAAATGATAATTTGATAAACACAGTATCAGTTTTGTATATTTGTATGAGTACAGTTTAAGAAATGAATAAAGAATTTTTGTATAGAGAAATAAGCAACGGGATTGCGGCCCAAATAAGAAATGGCGTTTTGAAGGCAGGTGAGAAACTACCTTCTGTAAGGACTTTGTGTAATGATCATCAAATCAGTATGAACACGGCAAAGCGGGTTTTTCTTGAGCTTGAATCTCAATCTTTAATAGAATCAAAACCACAGTCAGGATATTTTGTAAGTCAATTGCTTTCTATAAGGCTTCCACTTCCTGAAATCAGCCGGCCGTCTCTGATTGCCAATAACAGTGAGCCTGATGAATTAATCAGTAAAGTGTATGAAAATATTGGTAAAAAAGATTTTACTATTTTTTCTATCGGTATCCCTTCCGGCGATCTTCTTCCTCAGGCAAAACTTAAAAAGGAAATTATAAATGCAACCAGAGAATTAAAAGAAGGCGGAACTGAATTTGAAGAGCTTCAGGGAAATTTGAAATTGAGAAGAATGATTGCTGTTCGTTCTTTAGCTTGGGGTGGAAACCTCAACGAAAATGATTTAATTACAACAAACGGAGGAATGAATGCACTCTCATTTTGCTTGATGGCATTAGGAAAACCCGGTGACACAATTGCAATCGAAAGTCCTTGTTATCCGGGAATTTTACAATTGGCAAACGGTTTAGGGTTAAAGGTCTTAGAGCTCCCCACCCATCCCACAACCGGAATTGAAATTGAGGCTTTAAAAAAAGTAATTCCTAAGATCAATTTGTGCCTGCTTATTCCCAATTTCAATGCTCCTTTAGGAAGCTGTATGTCTGACGAAAATAAAAAAGAGGTGGTAAAGCTTTTGGCGGAAAATAGCATTCCGTTGATTGAAGACGATGTATACGGAGATTTATATTTTGGCGTAAATAGACCTAAATGCTGCAAATCTTTTGATAAGGGGGGAAACGTTTTGTATTGCAGTTCGATCTCAAAAACGCTGGCTCCCGGATATCGTGTAGGTTGGATTGCTCCCGGAAAATACAAAGATAAAATATTAAAGTTGAAATTACTTCACGCTACCTCATCTATCTCAATTGTAAATGAAGCTGTTGCCAATTTTTTAAAAACAGGGCGATATGAAAAGCATCTTCAACAACTTAGAAAAACATTGCAAAATAATTACCAGAATTATGTTCGTACTATAGCAGAATATTTTCCGGAAGGTACAAAAACCAGCCGTCCACAGGGCGGGCTTTCTCTTTGGGTAGAATTTGATAAAACAGTTAAAACAGCTGAACTTTATGATTTGGCAATTAAACAAAACATAAGCATTGCGCCGGGAAGAATGTTCACACTTCAGGATCAATATGAAAACTGTATGAGGCTCTGCATCGGCTTACCTTGGACAGAAAATACAGAATTGAGCTTGAGAAAGGTTGGAAATTTAGCAAAAAGTTTAACCTGATTTCATGTTTTGCTTTTCGATAGGATTTTCAGTTTAATAAAATTAAAATTTGAAATTATTTATTATCCGGAACGAAATTTTTTCTTGCCAGTTCTTTTCTTACACGGCTTAAACTCTCAGGAGTAATGCCAAGATAAGAAGCAATCATCCATTGTGGAACTCTCAGAAGCAAATCCGGATACATTTTGATAAATTTCATATATCGCTCTTCTGCTGTTTCGCCTAGTAAAGAATTGATCCTGTCCTGAAGACTTTTGATGTGTTTTTGCACCAGAATATCGCTTTTTTCAAGACTATCCGGGAACTCTCCTACTAATTTGCTGATAAAGTCAGGATGCAGCAAAAGAACTTCGCAATCTTCAACGGCTTCGATATAATAAATAGATTTTTCATTAAAATAAAGACTGCTTCGGTCAGAAATCAGCCAGCTTTCGGGAGCAAACTGTATAATGTGTTCTTTTCCGTTTTTATCGATAGAATACATTTTCAGGAGTCCTTTTTCTACAAAGTATATATGTCTGCAGATCTCTCCGTATTGTAAAATAAATTGATTCTTGGGAATTTTCTTTACTTCATAATGCAGACTGCACATGTTCACTTTTTCAAGAGGAACATTTAATACTTTGGCTAAATAGTTATTGATATTCTTCATTAAATGATGCTTGTCGATATAAGTTCGTGTGAAGCGCTATTTATTGCTTTTCCGTTTTCTATTACTATCAGTTGCGGACTTTCGTGACGAATTCCGAAAATCTCTGCGATTTTATTCGAAATTCCTCTATGTGCCAGCAAATCTAAGTAATAAAAGTCTACTTTTTTATCAAAATTTTCTACTTCTTTTTCAAAATTTCTCAATACAGTCTTGCTGATAAAACAACTTGTAGAGTGCTTGAAAATTGCAATGATGTTATGATGAGAATTTTCAATAGCTTTTTCCAAATCCTGTTCAGATTCTATTTTGTTCCAGAAAGATTTTTCTTCAGAAGCTTCCTGTTTTCCGCCAAATATTTTATCAAAAAAACTCATACATTAAATTGTTTTAAGTGATGATTGAGGTGTTTATATTCCAGAAAACCCCAATCTTTTTCTTCCATTTTACCGAAAAGGTTATGTTTTTCCGGCAGGTTGTTGTTTTGATAAGCATACCAATATTCATTCAGTTTTTCCAAAAGATCTTGTTTTGCTTTTTCAAAATCACATTCAAAATTAACAATTACTTTTTGAAAAGTTGGCATATTATGAGGAATTCCGTTGTTAAAAATTTGCATTTCTACTTTTGTAAAAATTCCTACATATTGTAAAAAAATATTAATCTTCGGTATTTCAACCTTTTTCAGTGGAATTTGTAATATTAAATCACAATGTTTCATCATTTGGCTCACGTTCATTTTTCCCCATTTTTTCGGAGAATTTTCCGAAAGATGAGAAATCCTTTCAACAATTTCATCAAAATAGATCCGATTATGGAGACTTTTCTTTACCAACCTTTTTCCTTCTTCAAATTATCAATATGTGCAAAATGATGATTACAATGCCAAGCATACAATGCTACATAATATCTCAAATCGTAATCATTTTTTTTCTCAGGATGACGGAATGTTCTTTCAAACTGTTTATTAGTAAGGCTTTTTAATAAAACAGTCCAGCGCTGATGCGTTCCTTTTATCATTCGCATCGCAGGTTTTACCGGCATACTAATGCTGTCCTGAAGTTCTGCCCATTTTGCCTCATCGTAAGGTTTTATAGTAGGATTATCTTCTGTTAAAGCCAGTTTAAAACGGATAAAACTATTAATATGACTGTCAGCAAGATGATTGACGAGTTGTCTCACTGTCCATCCGCCATCTCTGTAAGGGGTATCTAATTCATCATCAGAAAAGTTTTCAATGAGATTTTTTAACCTTCCGGGAAAGTCTTTAATAACTTTTATATTTTCATCCAATTTGATATCACAGATATTTGCAGGTTCCTGAAAGTGCCCTATTGGATATTTTTTATTTTCTAGAGTATTCATTTTTTATTTTGGTTAATAAGTCTGATAAAATTACGGCATCTTTATCTTTTAAATAATACAACATTTTGTTATTATATTTATCTTGTTTAGAAAAAATCATAAGATACTGATAATATGCTTTTGTATCTAAGTCTTCAAGTAAAATTTTTTTATTACTAAATTGTATTCTGTCATGCAAAACTTTAACTCCTGAAAGTTCGAATGGCACATTATTTTTAAATTTCTGAAAATAATTTTCTAAAATTTCATCAAAATATTGCTTCCATAATTCATTGACAAGATCACAAAATAATTGATGTTTTTCATTCAATTTTCTTTTATAGAAAAGGCTGAAGTTTATTTTAAGCTCTTTTCCTGATTTATTTCGGATAAAAATTTGATATTCTCTTCCTATAATAAAACGATATCCTCTAATAAAATGAGTACCATAACGAAAACCTATGATTTCATCTTTATTTATAATTGTGAACAGATCGTCTTTCTTATCTTTATTTTCAAATTTTATAAAATTTTCATCAATGATTAATTGCCGTTTTCTGTTATCAAATAAACCTTTAACAATAGTAAATTCTCCCATGTAATGTCGATTAGCCCAATGAATATACCCTGAGCTGTTTTTGAATATTAGTTTTTGTAAAAATATTAAAATTTCGAAAACGGAATATGAAAAATGCGTTAATTGTTAGTTTTATTATTCACAAAATAAAAATATATTCCCTTAAAAATTCGTAATCAAAAAAGCTCCAATTCTATTAAAAACTGAAGCCTATTATTTTATTTATTACATTAATAACCGTGTAAATCAATACCTTCTGTTCTTTGTAAAGTAACTTTTTTACCCATTTTCTTTTGGATTACTCTGAAATGCTGCAATTCGTCGTCTGTCAAAATATTGATAGCAGTCCCTTTTTCGTTTGCACGGCCCGTTCTACCGATACGGTGAATATAATCTAAAGGCGAACGAGGCAATTCGTAATTGATAACACAAGGCAAAAATTCGATATGGATTCCACGACCAATTAAGTCAGTTGCCACTAAAAACTGAGCACCATTTACTTTAAATTCTTCTAAATTATTTCTACGCGCACCCTGCGATTTCTGACTGTGAATAGCAACGGCTTTTATTTTATTTTTTTTCAGTTTTTCTACCAAATTATCTGCTGATCTTGTAGATGATACAAAGATTAATGCTTTTTCAACCTTCTTTTCTTTAATTAGATAACGCAAAAAAGGACCTTTATTTTCCGGAGAGACGTGGTAAGCAAATTGCTCGATATGGTCTATTTCAACTTCTTCCTTCTTGATTTCAATCATCGTAGGATTGATGGATAAACGTCCTCTCATTTCAGCAACTTTATCGTTTAAAGTTGCTGAAAACAAAGTTGTTTGTTTTGCGACAGGCATTTGAGTAAACAATTTATTCATCTCTTCACCAAAACCTAGCTGAAACATTTTATCTGCCTCATCGATCACTAAGTGCTTGATTCCGGAAATGCTTACTGCTTTATGATCAATTAAATCTAATAAACGACCAGGCGTTGCAATAAGAACTTCTACTCCGAACATACCTTTCATTTGAGGATTGATAGAAACCCCGCCATACACAGCCATTGTACGGATTTCACGTTTTAAGTTTTGTGTAAAAACTCTGAAAACTTCATCTATTTGAATTGCCAGCTCACGTGTAGGAACCAATATTAAAACCTGAACATTACGGTCTTTTTTAACCTCTGAGTTTTGTAATTTTTCTAAAATAGGCATCACAAAGCAGGCTGTTTTTCCCGAACCGGTTTGTGCAATTCCCATTAAATCTTTTCCTTGTAAAATAACAGGAATAGCCTGCTCCTGAATTGGAAAAGGTTTCAAATATCCCAATTTGTTGACAGAACGAATAATATTGTGTGATAATCCCAAAGATTCAAATGACATAAAAACTTATTTGGTACAAAGATAAGCTATTGGTATTTGGTTTCTCGCTCAAACAAAACAGTGATTACAATTTTCTTTTATACAATGCCGATTTGTCCGATAATTATATTTTGGACGGTTTTTTGAATATTAGTTTTCGTAAATTTATTAAAAATTCGAGAAATCTAAATATGAAAAAAGCGTTAATAATCGTAGATGTACAGAATGATTTTTGTGAAGGTGGCGCATTGGCAGTTCCGGGAGCGAATGAAGTGATCCCGTATATCAATCTTCTGATGGAAGAAAATGAATACGATCAAATTGTCTTGACTCAGGATTGGCATCCTGCAAATCATAAAAGCTTTGCAAGTAATAACGGAAGAAATGTAGGTGAAAGCATTATTTTAAACGGTGTTCCACAGTTTATGTGGCCGGATCACTGTGTACAGGGAACTTTCGGTGCAGAATTCCATAAAGATCTAAACAGAGATAAGGTAACTCATATCATCCAAAAAGGGAAAAACCCTGAAATTGACAGCTACAGCGGTTTTCAGGATAACAATCACTTCATGAAAACAGGTTTGGATGATTTCCTGAAATATCATGATATCCAATTGGTGGAAATTGTAGGTTTGGCAATGGATTACTGTGTAAAATTCACTTGTACAGATGCGGTTGCAAACGGATATGTAACTTGTCTGCATTTCAACGGGACACGAGCTGTAAATGTAAAACCGGATAATGGCAGAGATGCTATTTATGAAATGATTCAAAAAGGAGTAACCGTTTTAGGATAGTTTTTTAGTAAATAAAATCACAGCGTTTTTTGTTATTCTGAATGTAGCGGAGCGTAATGAAGAATCTTTTCAACAACAGATAACAGGTTCTTTCTTTGTTAGAATGACAAACGGCCTATAAATAAAAAAGACGTTGAATTTTTTCAACGTCTTTTTATTTTTTAACTAAAATTCTTAAAAAATGAATTTTACAATTCGTATTAAAGCATTTTAAGATTATTCACTTCTAGTTCTGTAAGGATTCTCCAATGTCCTCTTTTGATGTTCTTCTTCGTTAATCCTGCAAACATTACCCTGTCAAGAGCTTCCACTTCGTATCCTAATCTCTGGAAAATTCTTCTGATAACACGATTCCATCCGATATGGATTTCGATACCGATTTCATTTTTCGGTTTACCTTCAATAAAAGAAATTTGATCCACAACAGCTACACCTTCGTCCAAACGAATACCTTCTGCGATAAGTTTCATATCTTCATGAGTCAATTTCTTATCTAAAGTTACATGATAAATTTTCTTAGCGTCAAAAGATGGGTGTGTCAATTTTTTCGTCATGTGACCGTCATTCGTTAAAAGAATAACTCCGGTTGTAGAACGATCCAATCTTCCAACAGGAAAAACTCTGTAAGGAGAGGCATTTGCTACCAAATCCATTACTGTTTTTCTTGCTTTGTCATCTTTCGTAGTAGAAATATACCCTTTTGGTTTGTTTAATAGTACATAAACAGGTTTTTCCGGCGTGATATTTTGTCCGTCAAAAACTACTTTATCAGTTTTCTGAACCTGATACCCCATTTCAGTTACTACTTTTCCGTTTACCTCTACAAGTCCTTGCGTAATCAGTTCGTCAGCCTCTCTTCTGCTGCAAATTCCTGAATTGGCAATGTATTTATTAAGACGGATAGTGTCCTTATGAACATCTTTTTCTATTTTGTTCAGTCTTCTTTTTTGCACGAAAGATTTGGCGCCATCTTGATTTCTATCATTCCCGCTACCTGGTCTTCTGCCATATTTTAAGCTACCTCTTTCGTACTTATCTCTAGTATCAAAACTGTTTCTGCCTCCACCTCTTTTAGGAGCTGATTTTCCAAATGGCTTTTTTTCTTCACCTGGATTTGTAATAAATGGCTCTTTTTCAATTTTTGAGTATTTCTTTTCCATTCGGCTCTCGTAGCTGGTATCACTTTTCCTGGGATCAGAATTTCTCTCTCCAGCTTTAGGAAAAGATTTTTTGAAAGGTCTTGAACCTGAAGAATTTCCAGATTTAGAAGCACGAGAATCATCAGAATTATTTCTTGTTGAAGTTCTTGGTCTTTTTGGTTTTCCTGAATTATTATTATCTCTGCTCATTCTAAAAATTTCTACAAAGATAGTAATTTAGTTACGAGTTAAAAATTAAGAATCATAACTTTGCAATATTGTTTTACAATTAACTTTATAGAAATTCCGAAAATGATAACAATATTAAACGATAATTTTTCTCAACTGAACGACTTTTTACACGAAAAATCTTTCAGTAAAATCTTTATTTTGGTTGATGAAAATACGCATGAATATTGTCTGCCTATTCTTTTGGGAAATATGGAGACAGATTTAGGCTTTGAAATTCTGGAGGTTGAGGCGGGCGAAGAAATGAAAAATATCCAGACTGCCAATCAGCTTTGGGAAATCTTGACAGAAATGCAGGCGGACAGGAAAGCTCTTGTTATCAATCTTGGTGGCGGTGTGATTACTGATATGGGAGGTTTTGTGGCTTCTACCTATAAAAGAGGGATACAATTTATTAATATCCCTACTACCCTTTTATCCATGTGCGATGCGTCAATTGGCGGAAAAACGGGGATTGATTTGATGCATTATAAAAATATGGTGGGAACTTTTACTTTTCCTGAACAGATTTTTGTGTATCCTAAATTTTTAGAAACGCTTCCTTTTAAGGAACTAAGAAGCGGTTTCGCAGAAATGCTGAAGCACGGTCTGATTGCAGATAAACTGCATTGGGAAAATCTTATTGCCATTCATAAATTGGATATAGATGGTATTATTCCGCATATTCAGACTTCTATGGATATCAAACAGGATGTTGTAGAAAAAGATTTTCATGAAAAGAATGTCAGAAAAACCTTGAATTTTGGCCATACCATCGGCCATAGTATTGAAAGTTTATGTTTAAGCCAGGGAAACCCTGTTCTTCATGGCGAAGCAGTAGCTGCAGGGATGATTTGTGAAGCACATCTTGCCTATTTGGAAGGCCTAATTTCTGAAGATGATTCTAAATTTATTATTGAAAACATTCAAAGATATTACCCCTATTTGGATATCAGTGATTTTAAAGATGAAGATATTTTTGGTTTATTATTAAATGATAAGAAAAATGTTGACAGTAAAATCAACTTTTCTCTCCTTTCAGGAATTGGTGAATGCACGTTTGATTATGAATGTAGTCAAAAAAATATTTTAAAATCTTTTGGTTTTTACAGAAACTTAAATAATTTTTAAAGTAGTTATCAGAAGACATAAAAAATACTTGTAAGAAAGAAAATTAAACAAACATTTAATTGATTTTATATTATTGATTTACAATCAATTATTATTTAAAAACCGTCTGACATAGGCGGTTTTTTTACTGATTTTTATCATGAAAATGATTTTTGGCAAGCAATTTGAAAGATACTCTGCGTCTGACAGAAAATTAGACAGTAGTAAAATTTAAAATTAAGAATAGTAAAATATTAAAAAAATTAAAGTTATGAAAAAGTTAATTTTAGGATTAGCAGTAACTGCAAGTTCATTGGCATTCGCTCAACAAACACCAACTACATCTTCTAACCCGGTATCATTTGGTATTAAAGGAGGTATGAACGTTTCTTCACTTACAGATGGAGCAGATTTGGATGATTCAAAATCTAGAATCGGTTTTAATGCAGGTGTGTTTGCAAATATTCCGGTAGCAACTAATTTCAGTGTACAACCAGAGGTTATTTATAATGATTTAGGTTCTAAAGTAACTAGAAACTATACTGTTTTAGGTAATGATTATAAAGCAGAATATTCAAGAAATTTAGGATATGTGGCTGTACCGGTAATGTTCCAATATAATGCTCTTCCAAATCTTTATTTAGAAGCAGGCCCTGAATTCGGATTCCTTGTAAGTGCTAAAGATAAATTCAAAAGTTCTACAAATGGAAACTCTAATGGTTCAGAAGTTACGAGCTTAGATAAGGATGATTTCCAAACATTTAACTTTGGTATCGGTATTGGAGCAGGATATTACTTCACGGACAATTTAGGTCTTACAGCTAGATATACTGCTGGTTTAACAGATATCTATAAAAACAACAATGGTGACGCTGTGAGAAACAACGTATTCCAGGTAGGTTTAGCTTTCAAATTTAAATAAAAAGCTTAACAACATTCAGAAAAAACAAATTTAAGATTCAATAGAAAAAGTCAGATTATTTTTAATCTGACTTTTTTATTTTAATATGGTTTTTAAAATATTCAGACTTGCTTTTTAAGATGGACTTATATGATTTTAATCAGTATTTGCATTTTGGCAAGTATTTTGCGTAAAATGTTGAAATAGAAAAATAAAAGATATTAAAATTTTAAAGCTATGAAAAAATTATTATTAGGTTTAGCATTGGCTGCCGGTTCTTTCACATTTGCTCAAACGTTTGGTTTGAAGGCCGGTCTTAATGTTTCTTCGATTTCACATGATGAGATGACGGCTAAAGCAGGATTCTACGGAGGTGTATTTGCAAACATTCCGGTTGCTAAAGAGTTCAGTATCCAACCGGAAGTTTTATATAACGGTGCCGGCGCAAAATTTGATGACTCTAGTGATGATAAACTAAATTTAAGCTATATTTCAGTTCCTGTAATGTTCCAGTATAATGCGTTACCAAACCTTTATTTGGAAGCTGGTCCTCAGTTTAGCTTCTTGATTGATTCTAAAATTAAAGGAAACGGAGCATCGGTAGATTCTGATAATATTAAAGGGTTTGACTTTGGTATTGGTCTGGGAGCAGGATATTATATCACTAAAAACATTGGCGTTACAGCAAGATATATTGCAGGTGTAACGGATGTTGCTAAAAAAGTTGGAAACTTCCAATTGGAAGGTAAAAACAATGTATTCCAAGTTGGTTTGGCTTACAAATTCAAATAACAAATTTTGATTTCAATAGAAGAGGCCAGGTTTATTTAGTTAAGCCTGGCCTTTTCGATTTGTAATCAATATTATATGTTTAATACTGCTCAAAAAATATGCTGATTTTTTTGTATTTAGACGTTCTTAAGATATTCCGGGAATTTTCAAGTCAATTTTTAAAGTATAAAATTTTAAGTGATTTTAACTAAAAAATTAAAGCGAAAAGCAATAATAACTTCACATTTTATGGAAATATAGGGCAAATATCGTTGATTTTCAAACTTTGGAAATGCCCTATACAAAGCATTTTGCAAATGATTAAACGTTTTGGCAAGCATTTTGCAAATTACCATACGTCTGATTTAATGATGAGACAGAAAAGTAAAATTAAAAAAATAAAATTATGAAGAAGTTATTTCTAGGACTAGCAATAGTTGCTGGTACATTATCTTTTGCTCAGGAAACTCAGGAAACAAAAACTACAGTAACAACTACCACTGTAAAAAACAACGAAAAAGAACCGGTAAGATTTGGTATCAAAGGGGGCGCAAACGCTTCTCAATTTAGTGAGCAAGAACTAAGTGCTAAAAATCAAAAGATAGGATTTAATGCGGGTGTTTTCGTTAATATTCCTTTATCCAGTAAATTTGCGGTTCAGCCGGAAGTTTTATATAACCAGCTAGGTGCAAAAAGTGTAGTATCATCTTCTGAAGTTACAACAGGTGATACAACGGTAAAAACGAAGTCAGATGCAAAGGCTTATCTGAATTATATTTCAGTTCCTCTTATGGTTCAGTTTAAACCAACTCAGAATTTTTATTTTGAAGCTGGTCCTGAATTCAGTTATTTCTTAGACGGAAAAAACAAAGGAGAAACTGTTACTACAACTACTACGGGAAGTAGTACAGCCACAAAAACAGAATCTTATTCTACCAGTATTGACAAAGATGATGTAAAGAAATTTAATGTAGGATTAGGTCTTGGTCTGGGGTATTATTTTACTCCTAATTTGGGTATCAATGCAAGATATGTAAATAGTTTGACCCATATTGCAAACAACTCAGGAGTTGCAGAACAAGATAAGAATATTAATACAAACAGAGTTTTCCAATTAGGATTGAATTACAAATTTTAATATAACATAACCAATTTAATTCCAAATGAAAAGGTCAGACTTTAAGTCTGACCTTTCGTTTTTTTATTTAATTAGAATATTTTAACTAAATAATTCCAATTCCTCCCCTTTTCCTACAGGATATTCTTCTGTAAAACACCCGAAACAGTGGTTAGAAGAACCTAAAATTTCTTTAAGGTTCTCTGTACTTAAAAATTCTAAAGAATCAACACCTAAATAATCTCTAAGCTGTTCAGTTGTCATATTTGCAGAAATCAAATCATCCTTTGAAGGTGTATCAATTCCTAAATAACAGGGCGCAATAATTGGTGGAGAAACACTTCTGAAGTGAATTTCCTTTACACCTGCATCTTTCAGAATTTTTACCAATCTTTTGGATGTCGTTCCGCGAACAATAGAATCATCAATGATCACTACCCTCTTGTCTTTGATTTCAGAAATAATAGGATTCAATTTTAAGTTTACTACCCTCTCTCTCATTTCCTGAGTAGGTACGATAAAGCTTCTTCCGATATATCTGTTTTTAATCAAAACCGGACGGAAAGGTATTCCTGAAGCCTTGGAAAACCCAATCGCAGCAGGAACTCCGGAATCCGGAACTCCGATTACCAAGTCAGCTTCTACAGGAGCTTGTTCCCAGATTTTCTCTCCGGATTTTTCTCTGATTTCGTAAACGTTGATGTTTTCTAATGTAGAGTCAGGTCTCGCAAAATAAATATATTCAAATGAGCAGATTCTTTGCTTTCCTTTTTGCTCATCTACCATATAAGAATTTAATTTTCCCGGTTCATTTTCATTTGTATAAATGATTTCTCCCGGTAAAATATCACGTACATACTGCGCTCCAACAGCATCTAAAGCCACAGATTCAGAAGCTACAACGTAAGAATTTTCGTTGATTGCTCCTAAAACCAAAGGTCTGATTCCGTTAAAATCTCTGAATGCGAAAAATTTATTTCTTGTCATTCCGACAACAGAATATGCTCCTTCAATTTTCTCCATGGTTGCTTTAATAGCTCCACGAAGTCCCAGGTCAAGATTTTTTTGGATTAATCTTAAAATCACCTCAGAATCAGAAGTCGCTCTGAAAACTACACCTTCAGCTTCCAATTCTGCTTTCAATTCTCTTGCATTGGTAAGGTTACCGTTATGCGCTATAGAAAGAATAATTTGGTCATATTCGTTTTTCGCGAAAAATGGCTGGAAATTATACTTCTTTTTATCTCCTGCAGTCGTATAACGGGTATGCCCGATTGCAGAATTTCCCATAAAAGTTTCAGGATCCTGAATCTCTTTATAAACATCCAAAACCAACCCTTCATCTTTCATATTGGTAATTCTTCCATTCTTGAGAACAGAAATACCACACGCTTCCTGACCTCTGTGCTGTAACGCAAAAAGTCCGAATTGTGAAAGAGAAAACGTATCTAAATCATTATCAGAATACATTCCGAAAATACCGCACTCCTCATTTGGAGCATCAAGCCTTTCTTCTTCCTGTGTTCTGAAAAGATTCCTTCCGTAGGTTTGAGTTTCAAATTGTTTTAAATATTCACTTTTATGAATGTCTAAACTTTTCATTCTATTTTTTCTAATCTAGATTTTATTTTTATAGATATCTTAATTAGATGGAAAATTTAATATTATGTTAAATCCATTTTTACACCTAATTTTATCTAAAATCTTACTTGCCAAGTAAAGTTTTCAATCTGTTGTAGATCTCGACGTAAGCTTCAGTTACTTCTCCAAGATCTCTTCTGAATCTGTCTTTATCCAGTTTCTTCATAGTATCTTTATCCCAAAGTCTGCAAGTATCAGGAGAAATTTCGTCTGCCAGGATGATTTCACCGTCTGAAGTTTTTCCTAATTCGATTTTGAAATCTACAAGAATGATATTCATTTTGTCAAACAAATCGATTAAGATTTCATTGATATCTGATGTCAGTTCATACATTTCATCAAGTTCTTCATAGGTGGCAGCACCTAAGAAAACAGCATGGTGATCATTGATAAGAGGATCTCCCAATTCGTCTTTTTTGTAGCAGATATCGAAGATTGTTACCGGAGATTTGATACCTTCTTCAACTCCTAATCTCTGAGCCATACTTCCTGCAGAATAGTTTCTAACGACCATTTCCAAAGGAATGATAGATACTTTTCTTACTAATTGTTCTCTTTCGTTTAATTGTTTTATGAAATGAGTTTTAATCCCTTTTTCATTCAAATATTCAAAAATCAAAGTGGTGATAGCGTTGTTCATTTCGCCCTTCAAATCCACAGAACCTCTTTTTTGAGCATTAAATGCTGTAGCGTCATCTTTGAAACGCACTATTACTTGATCAGGATTATCGGTTGCAAATACTTGTTTTGCTTTACCTTCGTACAACATTTCTTTCTTTTCCATTTTCTAAATGTCTTATTAGTTAGATTTATATTATTTTTACTTGATTAAAATTCCTGTTAAAACAGCCATGCCAAAACTCAGAAGTGTACCTATTAATACATATTCGGTTAGCTTTCTTTGTTTTGCCTGAGCCAAATCGCTGAATCTGAAAACAGATTTTGCAGCCACCATAAAACCTACGCCTTCCCAGTGATTCACCAAAATGAAAGTGAAAACCAGCAAACGCTCTAAAATACCGATATATTTTCCGGCGCTTGATAAAGATTCGCTTTGTATATTATTTACAGTTTCCGGAACGGGAGTCCATGAAGACAATAATATTTTAATAAAAATAGAGGCAGGTGTTGTTAAAAACAATGCAGCTACCAATATTTTTAAGAAATCCTGATTTTTAAAAAACTCAAAATTAAATTCATTAAAATAAAAAGAAACTCCCCCGATTACCAAAATATGAAGAAGCTGATCTATAAAGAACCAGTTTTTTTTATTATTAACAGTTTGAAAACTCAGTTTCGCGGCATCAATCATAAAGTGTGTGATTCCTACTAAAACAGCTATCCACCAAAGTTGCAGATCCCAAAGGAGAATAAAACTTAAAATGGTGTGGATTAAAACATGAAGATACAGATATTTGCTCTTCAGTTTTTTACTTTCTTTCTCTGCAACCCAAGAATTTGGCTGGAGAATAAAGTCTCCAAATAAATGTGCCAATATGAGTTTAGTGAAAATCATGCTTACAATTCTGAAATTTTCTTTCTAAAATACTGATTAGTCTCTACGATTAGCTCGTAGTTTGCGCGCTTCAATCTCTGGCTTACGGAAGATTGTGAAATGTTAAACTTCTTCGCTAAATCTTCCTGTGTGATTTCCTTATTCATAATCATTTCATGAATAATTTCGGAGGTAGCCATTGTCCAGTTATCAAAATCTTTGGAAGACCATTTGAGTAAAATATTCAAATCTCTGTCTACAGAAGCGTTGGATGTTTTGATGGAAACAGTATGTCCGTCATTTTTAAGATCATTTAATAATCTTCCGGAATTTACATACGCTGTACCGTTGGATTCTGTGATTTTTTCAGACGAAAAATTTTCCTCACCAATGCCAATGGCAATTCTCACATCTAAATTTTCCTGACTTTTTATAAGAGATTTTATAGCTAAGAAACGCCAAAAAACATCGTCTATAGTACATTTGAACTGAAATTCGTCCCCTCTGTAAATTTCCCATGTCTGAGGTGCGCTTCCCCAATTTTCGAGAAGATTTTTAAGCTTGGTAATCCAAACTTCTGTATCTGCCTGTTGCGAATTTATAATATCACCGGTAATGACCGCTATCATTTTGCAAATATAAGCATAATTACTTATAAATAAAAGATATAAGCAGAAACACTTATAGATATTGATTATTAGTGAATCTGCTTATGTCGATTATATAGTAAATGGCTGATTTTAGGGTACTTTACAGTAATCTAAAACTTATATTGGGCTCTATTTTTTTATAAACTGATAGGCTTTATCATCAAGTTTTAATAAATATGAACCTGGCGTCAAGTTTTGTACAGAAATATTTTTCTTGTTTTTGAATGGTAAATTTTCAATCTGAATAACCTTTCCTGAGAAATCTAAAATCTGAGCATTTTTCACATTTTCAACTTTTCCGTTTACAAAAATGGTTTCGTTTACAGGATTTGGATATATTTTAAATTCTTCATTTTTAGTATAAAGAGCATCTGAGGCTGAGAGAACTCCTAAATTTTGGCAGTAATTACTTGCGTAGGAATCCCATTCGCTGAGATTGAATGTTGCTGTGGGCTGGCTGATATTTGCTTTTCTATATAAAGATACATTAGATAATATTGATGTGTTTGACTGCCCTGTGGAACCTATTGCATCTATTGTGGAAGATTTATATCTCAATTCCAGGTATTGGCTTCCTGAGAAAGTCATTTGTGGAGCAGCAGTCACAAATTTAGCCTGATCAATGGTGTAGCAAGAGAAATTTGCTCCGGGATTTAATACTACGAAAGTTTCATTATTTTGAACAGTTCCTTCCAGTTCATAAGGCGCAGGAAAATAATAATTACTTCCGCTTGGAAGCTGAATTGAAAGTCTGTAATCATTCAAATTTACAGGATGCCCTGTTCTGTTGGTGATTTCTAAACCTTTATTATTAGAAGTTCCTTCTAAGTATTTTGTGATTATTAAATCTCTAGCATAAATATCGGAAGCTAACGTTGTCGTTGAAACTGTATTGCTGTCCGGAGAATACAAATAGCCGTTGTCGTAGGCTTTGACCGTAAAATTATATGTTGTGGAAGGTGTAAGGTGATCAATACTTATTGAGTTTCCTTTGGTAGAAGCTACTAAAGCCCCATTCTGATAAATTTTATAACCTATTACGTCTGTACTTGAACTTGGAGCCCAGCTTAAAGTTGTAAAATAAGCACTGTTTTGGGTAATTGTAAGGTTTGTTGGGGACTGCGGAGCAACAGCATCCGGAGCCTGCCCCCAAATTGCATTTACCCAAGACGGATTGTCAATAAATGGATTTCTGTTTTTCTGCAAAGCATAAACTGAGTTGTTTCTGTCAATTTCTCTTTGAGATACAGGATCTTGCTGATGCCATTGAAGAAGCATTGCGATATATGCGGGTTCAAAAGCTCTTTCTTCTGTTCCGTCTAACGGATTGGTATCAGAAGCAGGATTTGTGCTGTTGTTATAATTAAAAGTACCTAATTTCCCCTCAAATCTTACTGCGAAATATAATAAACTTCTTGCAACATCACCTTTAAATTCATTAATAGGTTCATAAACTCTTCCTGTATAAACCCAGTTCGGAATAGCGCTGTTTCCGATTTTTGAAGTGTTGGTAAAAGTATAAAAATTGGTTGAGCCGGCAATTCCATAAGGGTAGTTGCTTCTCAGCTGGTTGATTTTTGCATCAGTGGGGACTACATAAAATAAATCAGAGTACATAGGGTAATTACTATAAAATGTACTTTGAGGCATCATGTGTTCACGATTCCAGCCTAACCCCTCTGTTGCGGCGCTTCCGATGATGTTTGCGGTTGTATATTCGTAAGCATCCGGGCCTGTGGGAATTTCAGAATAAATATCTAATAATATAGTCGTATTGGTGGCATCATGATCATAATATTTATCCAAATCTGTTTGATTATAATAATTAGTAAGATCTCCATAATGCCAGCTGATGTTTTTCGCCGAGACAATCTCATGAAGTTTAGATTTCAGCGCGTAACCGGTCAAACCTGTTGTTCCATCGTAATAACCCGCAGGAATTTGTGCGGAAATATATGATGAAATTAAAATTATTGGAAGTAAAAATTTTTTCATTCTTTAAAAATTGGGTGGCTAAAATAGTAAATTAATCTACTCAAAGTTGAGAAAAATTTATTAAAAAATCATTAAATATTTAAATATAAAAAATTGAAAATTAAAGTATTGAGTATAAATTATTATAACAGAAATAAATTTCTTTCGCATTCCGTCAATTTGGTTATCTTTGGGAATTAACTATTTTATCTTATATGAATACAGAGACTATTGACAACATTAAAATGATAGCAGAAACGGCAAGAGAATTTGCTGAAAAGAATATTAGACCTAATATTATGGAGTGGGACGAAAGTCAAACGTTTCCAAAAGATTTGTTTCACCAGTTGGGGGAAATGGGTTTCATGGGAATTGTTATTCCTGAGCAATATGGTGGTTCTGGTCTTGGTTATCATGAGTATGTGACGATTCTTGATGAGATTTCTCAGGTTGACCCATCAATTGGTCTTTCTGTTGCAGCACACAATTCACTTTGTACCAATCATATCTACGAATTTGGAAACGAAGAACAAAGAAATAAATGGCTTCCACAGTTAGCTTCAGGTAAAGTAATCGGAGCTTGGGGTTTGACTGAGCACAATACAGGTTCAGATTCTGGAGGTATGTCTACAACTGCCGTGAAAGATGGTGATGAATGGATAATCAGTGGTGCTAAAAACTTTATTACTCACGCTATTTCAGGAGATATTGCTGTGGTAATGACAAGAACAGGAGAAATTGGAGCCAAAAATAATTCTACAGCTTTTGTTTTGGAAAAAGGGATGCCCGGTTTTGCTTCCGGTAAAAAGGAAAATAAACTAGGAATGAGAGCTTCTGAAACTGCGGAATTGATTTTCGATAACGTTCGTGTTCCGGATTCTCACCGTTTAGGAGAAGTTGGAGAAGGTTTCAAACAGGCTATGAAAATTTTGGATGGGGGCAGAATTTCTATCGCTGCTTTAAGTTTAGGTACTGCAAGAGGAGCTTATAAGGCTGCTTTGAAATATGCTAAAGAAAGACAGCAATTCGGAAAGTCAATTTCAGAATTTCAGGCTATCAACTTTATGTTGGCAGATATGGCAACGGAAATCGATGCTGCTGAGTTATTGATTCAAAGAGCTTCAACGTTGAAGAATTCGAAACAGAAAATGACAAAAGAAGGAGCTATGGCAAAATTATATGCTTCTGAAGCTTGTGTAAGAATTGCGAACAATGCCGTTCAGATTTTTGGAGGGTATGGTTATACAAAAGATTTTCCTGCTGAGAAATATTACAGAGATTCTAAACTGTGTACCATCGGTGAAGGAACTTCTGAAATCCAAAGATTAGTTATCGGTAGAGATATCACAAAATAGATTGAGTTAAAAACATATAAATGATTAAAAAAGCCCTTCTGGGTGAATTTTTGCATGAAGCAGAAAACACCAGAAAAATTTTAAAAGCAATTCCTGACAGTGCCTTAGATTGGAGACCATCTGAAAAAAACTGGACAACTGCACAATTAGCTTCCCATATTGCGGAAATTTATAATTGGTATGAATCTACCTTTAATCAGGATATCTTTGATATGGGAACATATCAATATGATAAAGGGAATATCTCTAAAGCGGAAAATATTGTTGCCAAATTTGAAGAAAATGTTGCTAAAGCCCAGCGGGTTTTAGAAAATTCAGATGAAAGTGCCTATTTTAATGAATGGAAAATGGAGATGCACGGAAATATAATTTTTCCTCCTACTCAGAAAATTCAGGTAATCAGAGGTTTTTTGTATAATCATTTGTATCATCACAGAGGTGAGTTGGTTGTTTATTTAAGATCTACAGGAAATAAAGTTCCGGGATTGTACGGACCGACTGCCGACGATAAGTTTTAGAAAGTTAGAATTATATCATCAATAAGTGAATAGCACTCGTGTTTTACGGGTGCTATTTTCTTTTTTTGAGAAAATGATATTTTAATTATAATCAATGTATGGCATAATATATTGAATAGATAATCAAAAATTTTCTTAAAAAATTTTCTTTTTCGTTATAAATTTTTTATTAGCTTTGATATACCATAATCAAATATTTATTTATATGAAAAAACAATTATCAATGATCGGAATGCTTCTTATCACAGGAGTTTCTTTCGCTCAAACTGATCGTCTTTGGTCTGAAGGAGTTAAAAAAGCATCTTCGGAAATTCTTGAAAACAAAACGAATATTAATAATCCAAAAATTTACAGTTTGGATATTAATGGATTAAAAAATGCCTTGGCAAGAGCTCCGAAAAGACTTGCCGCAGGAGAAAAATCAGAGATCATTATTTCCTTCCCAAATTCTGAAGGAAAAATGGAAAATTTCAAAGTAAGAGAAAATTCAAATTTTGATCCTCAGCTTGCTGCAAAATTTCCGGACATCAAATCTTATGTAGGTGAAGGATTGGACGATTCAAATGCAACAGTGTATTTCAGCGTTTCTCCACTGGGTTTGTCATCAATGGAAATTTATGGGGACAAATCTGCCGTTTTTATTGAACCTTATACTAAAGATTTATCAACGTACGTGGTTTACAAAAAATCTGACAAAAAAGATGATTTAAACAAGTTTGAATGTACCGTAATTGATGTTGCTCAAAAAGGAGTTTCAGGTACAAATCTTACAGCAAGACCAAACGCTGATGATGCTAAATTAAGAACCTTCAGACTTGCATTATCTTGTACAGGGGAATATACTGCATATTTCGGTGGAACAAAAGCCAATGCTTTAGCAGCAATGAACAATACCATGACTCGTGTAAACGGAGTATTTGAAAAAGATTTTGCAGCGAGAATGGTATTGATTTCAAATAATGATGCTGTGATTTATACCAATGCCTCCACCGATCCTTATTCTGCGGCTTCAGGAATGAGCAGCTGGAATTCTCAACTTCAAAGTACATTAACTTCAGTGATTGGTGAAGCAAATTATGACATCGGGCATTTATTCGGGGCTTCGGGAGGAGGCGGAAATGCAGGTTGTATCGGATGCGTCTGTACAAATGGTTCAAAAGGTAGTGGTTATACCTCTCCTGCTGATGCAATTCCTTCGGGTGATAATTTTGATATTGATTATGTAGCTCATGAGATGGGACATCAATTCGGCGGAAACCATACATTCTCAATGAGTAATGAAGGGACGGGAGCAAATATGGAACCTGGTTCCGGATCTACAATCATGGGGTATGCGGGAATTACAAGCCAGGATATTCAGCCACATTCAGATGCATTCTTCCACGCAATCAGTATTCAGCAGATTACCAATAATATTAAAGCCAAAACCTGCCCTGTAAGTACAAGCACAGGAAATTCAATTCCAACAGCGAATGCAGGTTTAGATTATACCATTCCGAAAGGAACACCATTTGTATTAACAGGTACCGGAACTGATGCAAACGGCGATTCTTTAACGTACATCTGGGAGCAAATGGACAATGCTTCTTCTTCTCAGACAGGAGCCAGCTCTGCGGCAAGTGCTACAAAAGCATCAGGACCCACTTTCAGATCTTGGACACCAACTGCTTCTCCGGTGAGATATTTCCCAAGAATGGCTTCGGTGTTAACAGGTGCGACAACAACGGCGGGTTCCGAAATCACTGTTGAAGCACTTTCAAACGTAGCAAGAACTTATAATTTTAGATTTACGGTTCGTGACAATAGAGCCGGAGGTTCAGGGAACAATTCTGATGATACTGTAATCACAGTAAACGGAACTGCAGGGCCTTTCAGTGTTAGCTCTCAGAATTCAGCAACAACATACACAGGCGGAAGTTCTCAAACGGTTACCTGGAATGTAGCAGGAACTACGGCAAATGGTGTAAATGCTGCAAATGTAGATATTCTTTGGTCCACAGACAGCGGAAATACCTGGACTACTCTATTAGCCGGAACTCCGAATGACGGAACCCAGGCTGTGACAATTCCGAATGTTTCTACTACTACCGGAAGAATTATGGTGAAAGGTTCAAATCACATCTTCTTTGATGTAAATAATGCAAACATCACAGTAAATGCGGGTTCAGGAACTTCAGATACTATTGCTCCTACAGCTCCTACTCTTGCAGCTTCCGGCACAACTTCTACAAGTACAAACCTCTCTTGGTCCGGTGCAACAGATAATGTAGCTGTTACGGGTTATGATGTATATCAGGGATCTTCATTAATCGGCTCTACGGCTTCAACGTCTTATACTGTGACAAGTTTGACTCCATCAACTACTTATAGTTTCTCAGTTAAAGCAAAAGATGCAGCAGGAAACGTTTCACCTTCAAGTAATACGGTAAGTGTTACAACCCTTGCAGGAAGCACTGTTTCTTATTGTTCAGCTTCAGCTTCAAATACGGCAGACGAAAGAATCGGAAATGTGAAATTCGGAACTATTAATAATACTTCTACAGGAACTGCGGGATATGAAAACTTTACGTCGGTTTCTACAAACGTAACAAAAGGAAGTTCTTATACAATTTCTATAACTCCTGTTTGGACGTCAACTAAATATAATGAAGCGTATGCAGTCTATATCGATTACAATGGCGATGGAGATTTTACAGACAGTGGTGAATTAGCCTGGTCTAAAGCCGGTTCTACAACGAGTCCGGTAACAGGCTCAATTACAATTCCGTCCACTGCAACTGTAGGTAATACCAGAATGAGAGTTATGATGCAGTACAACTCTGTTCCTACGTCATCTTGCGGATCATATACTTATGGGCAAGTTGAAGATTATACATTAAATATTGTTTCATCAGGAAAAGGAGATTTAGTAAATACAAAAGATTTAATTACAGATATTAAATTATATCCAAACCCTGTACAAAATATTTTAAATATTTCAAATACAACGTCAGAAGATTATAAAATCTTCGAAATGGGTGGAAAACTAATCAACTCAGGAAAACTTGAAAGAGGAGCTGTAAATGTAAGCAACCTTACAAAAGGAGCTTACCTTATTCAGATTGGAGAGGTTACAAAGAGATTCATTAAAAATTAATAACCATTTTTAAATTAAACTATGCTAAGGCTGTCTGGAAACGGGCAGTCTTTTTTTATTAAAAATTAGTTTTTCTTTAAACAGCTTTTTGTCATTCAAAACGAAATGAAATAGATTCTTTCTTCTTGAGAATGATAAAACCATATGAATTACTTTTACCATAAAATTATGATTAATATCTAAAATTAACTTCATGTGTTTTTTCAATAAATAACAAAAATTCTAACCTCTAATTTCTAGCTTCTAACTTCTAAAAATTTTATATTTGCCTTAAATAAAAAATATTCATGGATAAAATTGATAGTCTGAACCAGGTAGCAGAATTCCACACAACTTTTAAAGCCCCTGTTCTAGATACGCCACAGATTCCTTCACCAGAAAGGTGTAATCTGAGAGTTGAGCTTTTGCAGGAAGAATTAAACGAATTAAAACAGGCAATTGCAGATAATGATATCGTAGAAATCGCGGATGCACTTTGTGATTTACAGTATGTTTTGAGCGGTGCTGTTTTGGAATTCGGACTTGGCAACAAATTTGTAGAGCTATTCAACGAAGTTCAGCGTTCTAATATGTCTAAAGCTTGTAATGATGAAAAGCAGGCACAGGAAACTGTTGAATTTTATAAAGCTAAAGAGGTAGAATCTTTTTATGAAAAATCAGGTGAAAAGTATAATGTTTACAGACAGGCAGATCATAAAGTCTTAAAAAACAAGTACTACTCTCCTGCTGATTTAAAGAAAATTATCGAAAAATAATATGAAAAAATTTATTACAAATATTGTTGCCGTTTCAGCTCTATTCTTGGTATCTCAACAGTTTAGTGCTCAAAAAGTAGTGGTAAATCGTGAAGTGGAAACTACTAAAGATGGTAAAATGCTATTGGGAAACCAATTAAAAGATCAATTTTTAAAGGCTCCGTATGCAGATTGGTATGTAAAAGAGCATGACGAATATGCCATAGATCAAAAAGCGATTGGAGAACTGAAAAAAGAAAAAATCAACACTTACAATATCATCGTTTTCATGGGCACCTGGTGTGAAGACAGTCACAGGGATTTTCCCAGACTGATGAAAATTCTGGAAGAATTGAAATATCCCGAAAACAAGCTTACAATCATTGCTGTAAACCGCAAAAAAGAGTCTCCTGCAGGCGAAGAAAGCCGTTATAATATTCAGAAGGTTCCTACTATTATTGTTGAAAAATATGGTAAAGAATTAGGAAGAATTATAGAAATGCCAACTTCAGGATATATTGAAAGGGATTTAGTAGAAATCCTGAAAAAAGATGATTCGTCAGTACTTAAAGAAATATTCAAATAATAAATATTGAGAAATTATAAAATCATAGTACCATTTCTGGCAGGAGTTCTTGTCATGTTATTCCTGTTTTTCGGGCTGAAATCTTGTTTCAATCTTGGAAGTAAAACGGAAAAGTCAGATTATTATATTTTGACAAACCAAATTTCTAAGATGAATAAAATGGTGGTTTTGGAACAGGATGCTTCTTCTATGCAGAAAACAAAGATGGGTATTGAAATTTTCGGAAGCGAAGTTTCCAGCAACAGTATTATTACCTATACTAAAACCAATGCGCAGGTTTCTTATGATTTGAATAAGATGAAAATAAAGGTAGATTCTATTAATAAAAAACTGATTATTACGGAATTACCTAATGCAGATATAAGAATTACTCCAAGTGTTGAAATTCAGTCTATGGACGATTCTTTTATCAACAGAATTTCTGAGAAAGATATCAAAAGTGTAACTCAAAAAGCAAAGGATGCTGCTATTAAATCTATTGATCAAAATAGATTAAGAGATGAAGGGCACAAACAATTAATGGAAAATCTTAATAATATATTCGTTTTGGCAAAGGCTTTGAATTATAGTATAGAAGACCAGACAGGTAAACTGGATGTTTTAGGACTATAAAATTTAAAGCTATGGACTCAAAAGGAAATAATAAAAGCAAAGAATCTGCAAATGCTGCAGAAACCAAAAAACAAAATCAGGATTTCCAAAATATTCCTGCTTCATCAAAAAAGACCAATCCGCCTGATATTGATAAAGAAGATGTACAAAAATCTTCCAAAAATAAATCAGGAAAAACGGATAATACTAAAGAATAATCTTAAATCAAAAGGTTCTGTCAACAAGGCAGAACCTTTTTTCTGAAAGTGAATATTACAGAAAAACATTAATAGATATGTTTTTATTTTATATAATTCAAAATTTTTATTATTCTCTATACTCTACTGCAAGAATTTCAATAAGAAAATAAGGTTAGTGTTTTATTTGAAGTTGAAAATTTTAGAGTATTTTTCTGAAAGAATTGAGTTTGGAAATAAGTAATGCAAAAATTGCAAATGTATTTTTCATGATTTAGTATTAATTCTTATTTCAAATATACCGTTTATGTATCATTTTAAATAAAAAATGCGTATTTTTGCATCTTAAAATTTCTTAGTAAACAATGATAAAAATTACACTTCCAGACAATAGCGTCAAAGAATTCGAGGCGGGAGTTACTCCGCTAGATGTGGCAAAATCTATAAGCGAGGGATTGGCTAGAAATACCATCTCTGCAGTTGTTAATGACAAACAAGTAGAAACAACCACACCTATAACCACGGATTCTACGGTACAGTTGTTGACCTGGAACGATGATCTTGGAAAGAAAGCTTTCTGGCATTCTTCAGCCCACCTTTTGGCGCAGGCTATCCTTGAATTTTATCCTGATGCTAAGTTGACAATAGGCCCTGCAATAGAGAGCGGATTTTATTATGATGTAGATTTCGGGGACGAGAGCTTATCTGAAAAAGACTTTGAGAAAATTGAAAAGAAAGTATTGGAAAATGCTAAAAAAGGCTCAACGTTCTCATTATACCCTGTTTCTAAAGAAGAGGCATTAAAAGTTTATGCAGATAACCCGTATAAAGTAGAATTGATTTCTAACCTTAATGATGGTGAAATCACTTTTGTAACTCACGATAATTTCACAGATCTATGTCGTGGAGGACATATTCCTAATACGAGTATTGTAAAAGCCGTTAAGATTTTAAATGCGGCAGGAGCATATTGGAGAGGAAACGAAAAAAATCCTCAGTTAACAAGAGTTTATGGTATTTCTTTCCCTAAACAGAAGGAACTGGCTGAATATCTTGAAAGATTAGAAGAAGCTAAAAGAAGGGATCACAGAAAATTAGGTAAAGAACTTGGAATTTTCGCTTTCTCAGAAAAGGTAGGTGCCGGTTTGCCGCTTTGGTTGCCAAAAGGAACTGCTTTGAGAAGAAAGCTGGAAAATTTTCTTTCTGATGCTCAGAAAAAAGGCGGTTACGAATTTGTAATGACACCTCATATTGGAGCCAAAGAATTGTATGTAACATCAGGGCATTGGGATAAATATGGTGCCGACAGTTTTCAGCCGATTAAAACTCCGAATGAAGGAGAAGAATTTTTGCTAAAGCCGATGAACTGTCCTCATCACTGTGAAATCTACAAAACTTCACAATGGAGCTATAGGGATTTACCAAAAAGATATGCAGAATTCGGAACTGTTTACAGGTATGAGCAAAGTGGAGAACTTCACGGTTTAACAAGAGTTCGTGGATTTACTCAGGATGATGCTCACCTTTTCTGTACTCCGGATCAGCTTTCTGAAGAATTTGAAAAGGTAATTGATTTAACGCTTTATGTTTTCAAATCTTTAGGTTTTGAAGATTTTGTAACCCAGGTTTCATTGAGGGATCCTGAAAATAAAGAAAAATATATCGGTTCTGACGAAAACTGGGAAAAGGCAGAAAATGCGATTATTAATGCTGCTCAAAAGAAAGGCTTAAAAACTGTAGTTGAGTATGGCGAAGCTGCATTCTATGGTCCGAAACTTGATTTCATGGTGAAAGATGCTTTAGGCAGAAAATGGCAATTAGGAACTATCCAGGTTGATTATAATTTACCGGAAAGATTTGATCTCCATTACATCGGAAATGATAATGAAAAACACAGGCCGGTAATGATCCACAGAGCACCATTTGGTTCTATGGAGCGTTTTATCGCGATTTTGCTTGAGAATACTGCGGGTGACTTCCCTCTTTGGCTGAGCCCGGATCAGTTTATAATTCTACCTATCAGTGAAAAATATGTAGATTATGCAAAAAAAGTTTCACAATTTTTAGAAAATCACGATATTAGCGGTCAGATTGACGACAGAAACGAAAAGACAGGTAAAAAGATTCGTGATGCGGAATTGAATAAGATTCCGTTCATGCTTGTAATAGGCGAAAACGAAGAGAACGATGGCACAATTTCTGTAAGAAGACGTGGTGAAGGAGATCTTGGAGTGATGAAAATGGAAGATTTCGTCAATTATTTTAAGAAAGAAGCAGCTATATAGAATAGCTGTCAATAGAAAGTTAACCAATAAAATTTAAGACAATAGCACAAAGATTTAACAACAGGGGCCCACAAAGACGTCCTGTACAAGAGGACTTACACTTAATCAACGATAAAATTCGTGTGAGAGAGCTTCGTTTGGTGGGAGATAACGTAGAGCCGGGAATTTATCCGATTGACAAAGCAAGACAAATTGCTGCTGAGCAAGAATTGGATTTAGTAGTAATTTCCGATAAGGCTGAACCGTTTATTGCAAGAGTATTAGAATACAAAAAGTTCTTATACGAGCAAAAGAAAAAGCAGAAGGAATTAAAAGCTAAGCAGGTAAAAGTGGTTGTAAAGGAGATCCGTTTCGGACCTCAGACTGATGAGCACGATTATGAATTTAAGAAAAAGCATGCTGAGAAATTCCTTGAAGAAGGTTCAAAATTAAAAACCTACGTGTTTTTTAAAGGACGTTCAATTATCTTTAAAGATCAGGGAGAAATTTTACTTCTGAAGCTGGCTCAGGAATTAGAGCACGTAGGAAAAGTAGATCAGCTTCCTAAGCTTGAAGGAAAGAGAATGATTATGATGATGAGTCCTAAAAAACCGGCTAAATAAGCATTAGTGACGAGTCCCGTCAAATTATAATACAAACCTCAAAGTAATTTGAGGTTTTTTTATTTTCTATTTAGTTTATTCTGCTAAATCAAGCATAAATGAGTATGGTTTATAATTAATCATAATACTTATTAATTTATAATTAAATTTTATCCTACATCAATATTCTGTGAAAAGTTTTGCTCTAAATTTGCTATATTAAATAATAAAAATAAAATATAAATAAATATATAATAAAATGAGCACACTTAAATTACAAGACGGAACAGAAATTTATTACAAAGATTGGGGAAAAGGGCAGCCTGTATTTTTTCACCACGGATGGCCATTATCTAGTGATGATTGGGATGCACAAATGTTTTTCTTCCTGGAGCAGGGATATAGAGTAATTGCTCATGACAGAAGAGGGCACGGAAAATCTGAGCAGACTCCTTATGGTCATGATATGGATACCTATGCTTCTGATGTTGACGAAATTGTAACAGCATTAGATTTAAAAAATGTGATTCACGTTGGTCATTCTACAGGTGGCGGAGAAGCAATCAGATATATTGCAAAACATGGTAAAGGAAGAGTGTCAAAAGTAGTTTTGGTAAGCGCTGTAACTCCAATAATGGTTCAGAATGAGAATAACCCAAACGGAGTTCCTATTTCTGTTTTCGATGATATTAGAAATAATACGGCAAAACATAGGCAACAGTTTTTCATAGACATTACTTTTCCTTTTTATGGGTATAACAGAGAAGGTGCAAAGATTTCTGAAGGTATTCAGAGAAACTGGTGGAGGCAAGGAATGAGCGGTTCTATTAAGGCCCATTATGATTGTGTAAAAGCTTTCTCTGAAACCGATTTTACAGAAGATTTAAAAAATGTGGACGTGCCTGTGCTGGTAATGCACGGCGAAGATGACCAGATTGTTCCTTTTGAAACAACAGGCAAAGTGGCTGTTACTCTACTGAAAAACGGGAAATTGATTTCTTATCCGGGATTCCCTCATGGTATGCCAACTACAGAAGCTGAAACTATCAATAAAGATCTTTTGGAATTCTTTAAATCATAAGTATACCTGGTTAAAAATAAATACCGTAAACATTTAATGTCTGCGGTATTTTATGTTTAAAGTCTGAATTTTTTTTCGTAATTTTGCAAACTGATTTATATAACACAATGATTAGAAATTTTATTTGCTTACAGGACTTATGAGTTCCCTGCTACACTTACTTTTAAAGGTGGTAGAGTTGAAAATGGGTTTGCAGATCCTATTCTCAGGTAAATAAAAAATGAAATTGCGTTTAAGGAGACTATGTAATTATGGATACTGGCCCTTTAACAATAAATACTAGAGTATTTTGAGAAAAATTGTAATTAGATATTGATAACAAAACATAAAAAGCAAAACAATGCCAAAATTAAAAACGAAATCAGGTGCTAAAAAGCGTTTTGCTCTTACCGGTTCTGGTAAGATCAAAAGAAAAAATGCTTATAAAAGCCACATCTTAACTAAGAAAGAAACTAAGCAGAAGAGAAATCTTACTACTACTTCTTACGTTGCTTCTGTGGACGAAAAAAGTGTTAAACGTCAATTAGCAATTAAGTAGTTTTTATAAATCTATAATTCGGTTTATAAGAATTCAAAAAATTCAGAAATTTTAACCCTGAAACGGTGCAGATAAGTGTAATGAAACAGTTTACCGCCCTTTTCAAAAAAACAATTTAAATTATGCCAAGATCAGTAAATGCCGTAGCTTCAAGAGCTCGCAGAAAGAAAATTTTAAAGCAAGCTAAAGGTTTTTTCGGTAGAAGAAAGAACGTTTGGACTGTAGCTAAAAATGCCGTGGAAAAAGCAATGCAATATGCTTACCGTGGTAGAAAAGAGAAAAAGAGAAATTTCAGAGCACTTTGGATTATGCGTATCAACGCAGGAGCCAGAGAGCACGGAATGTCTTACTCTCAGTTTATGGGAGCTCTTAAACAAAACAACATTGAGCTTAACAGAAAAGTTTTAGCAGATTTAGCAATGAATCACCCTGAGGCTTTCAAAGCAGTTGTAGATCAAGTAAAATAATGTAGAATTTTTGTTATCAATATAATCCCGAGTTTTTTGCTCGGGATTTTTTTATTATATACATTTGCTTAAAATTATTGAATATATAAAACTTTCTTTTAAAGTGAAAAAAATAACTACTCTTCTACTCTTTTCATTAGCAGGTTATGGTTTGCAGGCACAATCTTTTATTCAGGCTTATCAAAACAGGGTTAATCAGGTTTCTCAAACTAATATTACGAATGATTTACAGGAATTCGAAAGTCTGGGAGTAAAAACTACCGGCTCTGTAGCAAATACAAATGCTCTAAATTGGCTGAAAAATAAGTACACCTCCTACGGATATACGGCAAGCCAGATGACAGAAGATCCTTTTACTATAGGAAGTTTAAATTCCAAGAACTTAATCATAACTAAAACGGGGACGCTTTATCCTAATATTTATGTTATTATTTGCGGACATTATGATACAATTATAGGTCCGGGAACGAGTGATAACGGAAGCGGAACTTCCATTATCTTGGAAGCTGCGAGAATTTTAAAAGATATTCCTACCGAATACTCTATTAAATTCATTCACTTTTCCGGTGAAGAGCAAGGATTGTACGGAAGTGATCATTATGCAAATAATGTGGTGTACGAAAACGGAAATCGCGTGATGAATATCAGATTGGTATTTAATATTGACCAAGTCGGAGGCAAAATAGGAAACAACAATAATAAAATAAAATGTGAAAGCGATCAAGGCGGGCAGCCAGGAAATAATGCGGCATCTCTTTCTTTCACACAACAACTGGCAGCTTGCACTACGTTATATTCCCCGCTTCAAACAGTAATGTCTAATGCTTATTCGTCAGATTATATGCCTTTTGAAGAAAATGGTGATATTATCACAGGTTTTTATGAAAATATCCAAAGTAATAACGAGCATACGGTAAACGATACTTTTGCTAATATAGATCCTGCTTATGTCTTTAATGTGGGTAAAGCTGCAGTAGGTGCTTTACAACATTTTGCGGCTGCTTCCACTACAATTCTGGGAGTAAATGAATCTCCTAAAAATTCTTTAGAATCAGTGAAAGTGTATCCGAATCCTGTAAAAGATATCCTTACCATAGATTTACCAAATCATGTAAAAAAATTCAGTTTTGAATTAACAGATATGACGGGTAGATCTTTATTAAAAGGAGAAAACCAGGCTAAGATAAATCTGTCCGGTTTGGAAAACGGAAACTATTTATGCACTGTAAAAACAGATAAAGAATCCGTTACCAAGAAAATTATTATTGAGAAATAAAATGTTCTTAATAAATTTATTATATCCTAAGTCTTGCTTAGGATTTTTTTATTGTTAAATTTGTGAAATTATTAAAAATGTAATAAAAATAAATAAAGTGAAAAAAATTGCTACTTCCTTACTTTTTTCTCTGACAATATTTAGCTTAAAAGGCCAAAATTTTATACAAGCATATCAAGATAGAGCCAATCTGGTTACACAAACCAATATTACGACAAACTTACAGGAGTTTAGTAATTTGGGGGTCAAGACGACGGGATCTGTTGCCAATGGTAATGCTTTGGCTTGGCTAAAAAATAAATATCTTTCTTATGGATATTCTGCGAATCAGATTGTAGAGGATCCTTTTACTTTTGGAAGTACGAGTTCTAAAAATTTAATTATTACAAAAACAGGAACATTGTATCCAGATAAATATGTTATTATTTGCGGGCATTTCGACAGTATCACTGGTCCCGGAGTTAATGATAACGGAAGCGGTACATCAATTATTTTGGAAGCAGCAAGAATCATGAAAGACGTTCCTACGGAATATTCAATTAAATTTATTCATTTTTCTGGTGAAGAGCAAGGCTTGAAGGGCAGCTCTCATTATGCAAATACTGTTGCCTATCAAGGTTCAAACCGTGTACTGGATATAAAACTGGTTTTCAATTTGGATCAGGTAGGTGGAAAAATGGGTAACAATAATAATACAATTTATTGTGATGAAGATATGGGTGGCAATCCTAATAATACAGCTGCTTCGGTTGCTGCTACCCAGGAATTGATAACTTGTACCCAGCTTTATTCTCCACTTTTAACAGATATTGATGAAGCTGAAGATACTGATTATATGCCTTTTGAAGCAAAAGGTGAGGTCATTACAGGTTATTTTGAAAAAATAAGAAGTAATTATCCACATACAGTAAATGATACTTTTGCCAATACAGATCCTGTTTATATTTACAATGTCGGAAAAGCATCTTTGGGTGCCCTGCAACATTTCGCTGTAGCTGCAACCAGTTTATTAAAAACTGATGAAACCAAAGTGAAAAATTCTTTGGAGTCATTAAAAATTTATCCAAATCCTGCGAAAGATGAGTTGTATCTTGAGCTTCCAAATAAAGTTAGAAACTTTCATTTCGAAATAACGGATTTATCATCCCGCTCATTGTTTAAGACTGAAAATCAAACTAAAATAAATGTTTCAGAATTAAGTAATGGTGTTTATTTGGGTATTGTAAAAACCGATAAAGAGAAAGTTGTAAGAAAAATATTAATCGAAAGATAAACAATTAAACCTCATTTATAATGAGGTTTTTTATTTGTTCCGGCTTTGTAATATTTCTTCAATTTCCTGTAAAGAAAACTTTTTGACTTTAAGTAAAATCAAAACATGATAGAGTAAATCTGCGGCCTCATTTTTAAATAGATCATCATTATCATCTTTGGCTTCTATTACGAGCTCTATCGCTTCCTCTCCCACTTTCTGAGCCACTTTATTTATTCCTTTCTGAGATAATGAATAAGTATAAGAATCATGTATCTTTTCATCAATCCGTTGTGAAATTTTTTCTTCCAGCTCATATAAAAATCCTTTTGAAGCTTTCTCTCCAAAACAGCTGAAACTTCCTGTATGGCAAACAATTTTTTTTGGGATTACTTTAATCAAAATTGTATCATTATCACAATCATTATGAATACTTTTTACGGATAAAAAATTTCCGGATACTTCACCTTTTGTCCAGAGCCTGTTTCTTGAACGACTGAAAAAACTAACAACTCCTTCCTCTTTTGTTTTTATAAAAGCTTCTTCATTCATATAACCAAGCATTAAAACCTGTAAAGTTCTGTAATCCTGAATGACAACAGGAATAAGGCCGTTTGCTTTATTAAAATCTAATTTCATCGTATTGCTATATTTTGTTTTTTTAATTCTTGCTTTACATCATTGATGTTCAGCTCTCCAAAATGGAAGATACTTGCAGCTAAAGCTCCTGTTGCTGGTGTTTCATTAAAAACATTTTCAAAATCCTTTACATTTCCGGCTCCTCCCGAGGCTATGACGGGGAGATTCACATTTTCAGAAATCAGTTTTGTAATTCTTAAATCGAAACCATTTTTAGTTCCGTCAGCATCCATGGAAGTTAAAAGAATTTCTCCTGCTCCCAATTCCTCAGATTTTTTTGCCCAATCAAGAGTTTGTAAAGCGGTGATTTCCCGACCTCCTTTGATATGGACCCAATCTGAACCATTAGCGAATTTGGTATCAATTGCAACGACAATACATTGACTCCCAAATTCGTATGAGAGTTCAGATATTAATTTTGGTTTTTTCACTGCAGCAGAATTAATACTGATCTTGTCTGCACCGGCTTCCAGCAATTTTCTCACGTCTTCCACAGAAGATATTCCGCCTCCGACTGTGAAAGGAATACTTAATTCTTTAGCAATATTTTTTACCAATTCAACGAAAGTTTTTCGCTCTTCAATGGTTGCTGTAATATCCAGAAAAACTAATTCATCTGCTCCCTCTTTTTCATATTTTTCAGCTAATTCAATGGGATTTCCTGCATTTATCAATCCTTCAAAATTGATCCCTTTTACCGTAGTTCCGTCTTTTATATCTAAACAGGGAATAATTCTCTTTTTAAGCATTTTCAATAAATTTTTGAATTTCTTTCAGTTTGATTTTTCCTTCATAAATGGCTTTGCCTATAATGGTTCCTGAGCAGCCGATTTCTTTCATTTTATAAACATCTTTAATATTTGAAATTCCACCACTCGCTGTAAGTTGAATTGAAGTTTCATTCAAAATCATTTTGTATAAATCAGTCGCAGGGCCTTCCAACATTCCGTCTCTTGCAATATCGGTGCAAATTACATTCTGGATACCTTTATTTTTATAGTCAAGAATGAAGTCAATTACATCCTTATTGCTTTCTTTGAGCCAGCCGGAAGTTTTAATTTTTCTATTTTCACAATCAGCCCCCAAAATGATTTTTTCAGCGCCATATTCATTTATAATTTTATAACAAAATTCAGGGTTTTGAATAGCAATGCTTCCAACTGTAATCTGTGTAGCTCCTGAACCAAAAGCTATTTTAATATCCTCTTGCGTTTTTAAACCACCTCCGAAATCAATTTGTAACGAAGTTTCTTTAGCAATACTTTCTAGAACTTTTTGATTAACGATATGTTGTGATTTTGCGCCATCCAAATCAACCAGGTGGAGAAATTTCACACCAAAACTTTCAAATTCTTTAGCAACCTCTACAGGATTTTCATGATATATTTTTTTGGTGTCATAATCTCCTTTTGAGAGACGTACACATTTTCCATCAATAATGTCAATTGCCGGAATAATTTTCATAATTTAAAGTTTTAAAAAATTGTTCAATAACAAGCTTCCAATTTTTCCCGATTTTTCCGGATGAAATTGCATTGCAAAAAAATTATCCCTCTGTAAGGACGCGCTAAATGGCAAAATATAATCACAAATTGATGTTGTATTTTCTGATAATTCACAATAATAGCTGTGAACAAAATAGACATCATTTTCTTCTTGAATTTTCGAAAATAATAGTGATTTGAAATCTGAAATTGTGTTCCATCCCATGTGAGGAACAACGTTTCCTGACGGAAATTTTTTAACATTAATATCAAAAATTCCCATTCCAGCTGTATTTCCTTCTTCATTACTTTTACACATCAGCTGCATTCCCAAACAAATTCCCAAAATAGGCTGTGTTAAAGTTGGGATAAGTTTGTCTAAACCTTTCTCTTTGAGTAAATTCATTGTTGAAGAAGCTTCACCTACTCCCGGGAAAATAACTTTATCGGCTTTTCTAATCGAATCAAAGTCATCGGTTATTATTGATTCTGTATTCAGCCTGTTCAGAGCATTTTGGACAGAATATACATTTCCTCCGTTGTATTTTATAATAGCTATCATATTATAAACTTCCTTTTGTGGAAGGTAGATTGAAGTTTTGGTCGGTTTGATTGACTGCCATTTTTACCGCTTTTGCAAAGGCTTTAAAAACAGATTCAATTTTATGGTGCTCATTTTCACCTTCAGCTTTAATATTCACATTACATTTGGCAGAATCAGTGAAAGATTTAAAGAAGTGAAAAAACATTTCGGTAGGTACATCTCCGATTTTTTCCCGGTTAAAATTTACATTCCAAACCAACCAAGGTCTTCCTCCAAAATCAATAGCAACCTGTGAAAGGCAATCGTCCATCGGAAGTAAAAAACCATATCTTTCAATTCCTTTTTTCTTTCCCAAAGCCTTTAAAACAGCTTCTCCCAAAACAATTCCCGTATCTTCGATAGTGTGATGCTCGTCAACCTGCAAATCACCATTGACTTTAATTTTTAAATCCAAATTCCCATGACGTGAAATTTGTTCAAGCATATGATCAAAAAAGTATAAACCTGTAGAAATTTCCGAATTTCCTTTCCCGTCAAGGTTTACTTCGACTTCTATTTCTGTTTCATGGGTTCTTCTTAAAACTTTAGCTTTTCTCGGAATTTGTTTTAAATATTGATAAATTTCATCCCAGCTTTCAGTCGTCAATTCAGCATTTTTATTGTAAATTTTATTAATAAAAATAGCTTTTGACCCTAAATTTTTTGCTAATTGAATATCTGTAATTCTATCTCCTATCACAAAAGAATTTTCTAAATCATAATCTCCGTAAATATATTTTTCAAGTAATCCTGTTCGAGGTTTTCTTGTGGGTAAATTTTCATGTTCAAAGCTTTTATCAATCAGAATTTCATTGAAAATAATTCCTTCATTTTCAAATGTTTTAAGCATTTTTTCCTGCGGCTTTACGAAATTATCAAGAGGAAACTTATCTGTTCCCAAGCCATCCTGATTGGTTATAATAATTAACTCGTAATCTAGTTCTTTCGCAATTTTTGACAAATTTTGAATTACTTTGGGGTAAAACTCCAGCTTTTCCAGAGAATCAACCTGAAAATCAACCGGAGGTTCAATAATTAATGTTCCATCTCGATCTATAAACAATACTTTTTTCATGATTTTAAATGTTTTTTAGAATATTAATCAGTTTTTGATTTTCTTCTTGGTTTCCAATATTGATTCTGATACAATTGGGAATAGAAGGAGCTCTTTTACTTGTTAAAATTTCGTTTTCCACTAAATTTTCATAAACTTTTTCCACGTCTTCAAATTCAATCAGGAAAAAATTTGCATCTGTTGGAAATACTTTTTTGATGCAGTTTACATCTTCAAATTTGGAATTTAACCAAGTTCTTTCCTTAAAAATATTTTCTAAGTTCTTGTCAAATTCATTGGGATTATCAAGACAATTCAGTATCATTTCCTGGCTCATAGAATTCACATTATAAGGCGCTTTTACCAAATTGATCAATCGGATAATCTCCTCTGAAGAGCAAGCAATTCCAACTCTTGCACCAGCTTTTCCCCAAGCTTTTGAAAAAGTCTGAAGAACAATAAGATTCGGATATCTCTCAATCAGTTCTACACTTGATTTTTCATCAGAAAATTCTATATAAGCTTCGTCTACCACCACAATTCCATTAAAATTTTTAATAAAAAATTCAATATCTTGTATACAGTTGCCTGTCGGGTTATTAGGAGAACATAAAAAGAAAATTTTTAACGAATTGTCGGCTGTAATCTTTAAAAAATCATCTTTATTAATGTCAAAATTTTCGTTTAGGTTTAGTTTTATAACTTTGTTTTCATTGATTGATGCATAAAAACCATACATGGCAAATGAAGGATTCATCATTAGGATTGAATCTTTTTGGGGTTCGCAGAAAACTTTTATAATCAAATCTATCAATTCATCACTTCCATTTCCTACCGCAATCTGGCTGGGCTGAATATTTTTAATCTGAGATAATTTTTCTTTCAGTTTTTTCTGTGTAGAATCAGGGTAACGGTTATATTTCCCAAACGGATTTTCATTCGCATCTAATAAAACAGGTGAATCAAATTTATTATTATCCCTAAAACTGATATAAGGCTGTAATGCTAAAATATTTTTTCGGACTAAAGTGTTGATATTAATTGTTGTCATTTTGTATTTGTTTTAATCGTATTGAAACGGCATTCTTGTGAGCTGTTAAACCTTCAGCTTCTGCCATGATTTCTATTGTTTTTCCTAAATTTTGAATTCCTTGTTTTGATAAGTTCTGAAAGGTAATTTTCTTTACGAAACTGTCAAGAGATACTCCACTGTAATTTCTTGAAAATCCGTTTGTCGGCAAAGTGTGATTAGTTCCGCTTGCATAATCTCCTGCACTTTCGCATGAATAATTTCCAAGAAAAACCGAACCGGCATTTTGAATCAACGGAATATAATTTTCAAAATTTTCTATCGCTAGGATAAGATGTTCAGGAGCATATAAATTACTAAATTCGATAGCTTGTTCAATATTATTTAAAAGAATAAAATAGCTGTTATTCAAAGCATTCTGAGCAAATTCCTTCCTTGGTAGAGCTTTAATCTGTTTTTCTACATCAGCAATAGTCTGATTAAAAATTTTGAAATCATCAGCAATAAAAATTACCTGGCTGTCAGTTCCATGTTCAGCCTGTGATAATAAATCTGCAGCGCAAAACCCCGAAATAGCTTGTTTATCAGCAATTACCAAAACCTCACTTGGGCCTGCAGGCATATCAATGGCCACACCATAATTTTGAGTATATTCTTTTGCAGCTACTACAAACTGGTTTCCCGGGCCGAAAATTTTATAAACATTCGGGATACTTTCAGTTCCAAAAGTCATTGCTGCAATGGCTTGGGCTCCTCCTGTTTTGAAAATCTTTGTAATACCACAAAGTTGTGCCGTATAAAGAATTGCCGGATTAATACTTCCATTTTTATCGGGAGGCGTACAAAGTATAATTTCTTTACAACCAGCAAGTTGGGCGGGAATTGCAAGCATCAAAACAGTTGAAAAAAGGGGTGCAGTCCCTGAGGGAATATAAATCCCTATTTTTTCAATTGCCCGGTTTTCTCTCCAGCAAATCACGCCTTTTGCGGTTTCTATTTTTTGAATACCGGTTATTTGTGAAGCGTGAAATTTTGTAATATTTTCTTTTGCCTGTTGGATGGCCTTTTTTAAATCACTGTTTATCAATAGATTTGACTCAAGGATTTCGTTTCGGGAAACTTCTAAATTTTGAATTTCAACATTATCAAACTTTTTATTGAGTTCTAATAAGGCTTTGTCTCCACACTTTTCAACCTTTGTGAAAATCTCTACAATGATTTTCGAAATTTCTTCTCTTTTAATAGCCGGACGTTCTACTAATTTTGTCCATTCTTTTTTTTCGGGATATCGGTTTATATTCATATCAAATCACCATTTTATCAATTGGAATAATTAAAATATCTTGGGCTCCTTTTTCTTTGAGTTCATCAATGACGTCCCAAAATCTGACTTCATCAATCACGGAATGTATGCTGCTCCAACCCTCTTCTGCTAAAGGGATTACGGTAGGACTTTTAAGAACAGGAAGCACACGTGAAATATCCTGAATCTTTTCATTGGGCACATTCATCAAGATGTATTTAGATTTTTTTGCCTTTAAAACAGACTTGATTCTAAAAAGAAATTTTTCCAGAATTGCTTGCTTAGTCTCATTTAAAATTGAGGTTTTGGCAAGTACAGCTTCGGAGGTAAGAAGAGTAACAGTTTCTCTCAGACCATTTTTAAAAAGAGTACTTCCGGAACTCACAATATCGCAGATTCCATCTGCAAGGCCTATATTGGGAGCAATTTCAACGGAACCTGAAATGACATGAATATCCGCCGGAATATTATTTTTTTTCAGAAAATTTTTAAGAGTATTGGGATATGAAGTAGCAATTTTTTTATCTTGAAAATAAATAAGACTATCGGTCTCTACTTCTTTTGGAACTGCTAAGGAAACCCTGCATTTTGAAAAACCTAATTTTTGAATAATTTCAATATCTTTTTGTTTTTCTACTAAAAGGTTTTCACCTACAATGGCAATATCCACAACTCCGTCTTCAAGATACTGAGGAATGTCAGAGTTTCGTAAATACATAATCTCCATAGGAAAATTATCGACTGAAACTTTTAATTGATCCTTTCCATTATTCACAAAAATTCCACAGTCTTTGAGGAGTTGTAAAGACTCTTCATAAAGCCTGCCGCTTTTTTGGATTGCAATTTTTAATTTACTCATTTCGTTTAAATTGGATCTGAGTAAATAAAGTGATAGTTGAAGTATTTTCGTGAAAAACCAGAAAACAAAAAAACCGTCTATTTACTCAGACGGTTTAATTATTTTGATTTTTAACACAGGTACATATCAATCAATATCCGTCTTGGCAGAGATAATGATGATAATGATGTACTGTTAAAAAATTCGGTTTCATTGTTGAAATCTGTGGTACAAATGTAGGACTTATTTTTTAACTGCAAAGATTTTTCTAAATATTTTTTTGATAAAGCTTCATCAATTCAGAGGCGATTGGCTTGTCATTAAACTTTTGAACAAACTCAAAACCCTTATCAGCACGGCGTTTCCTCTCAGATTCATTATCCCAAAGAAATTTTATTTTTGATTGAATATCCAAATAATTTTTTGGGTCAATATAAACCGAATCTGGACCGCCTGCTTCCGGAAGGCAACTTGTATTGCTGGTAATGGCAACTGTCTTTGAGAAAAGCGCTTCTATAACAGGAATTCCAAAACCTTCAAAGAAACTAGGGTAAACAAAAATATCAGCTAGTTTATAAATAACAGCAAGCTCATCCATTGAAACTCCTTCAAGAAAATGAACTTGTTTTTCCATTTTATTTTTACGGATAAATTCTTCTGTTTTTTTGAAATATTTTGTTTTTTTCCCGACAACAACCAAAGGAATTTCAGTGTCTTTAATGGCCTTTACAATATTCAGTAAATTTTTTCTTTCTTCAATCGTTCCGACGTTTAAAATAAATCTTTCCGGAAGCTGAAATTTCTCTTTCGTTTTTTGAATAAATTCCCTGGAATGCTGCACTTTAAAAGCCTGATGACAGCCTTGATAGATAACAGTAATTTTACTTTCAGGAACTTTTAAAAATGTAATAATATCCTGTTTTGTCTGTTCTGAAATGGCAATAATTTCATCCGCAATTGTTGTCGCTTTTTTGAATTTCCACAAATGAATTTTACGATCAAAAAAAGAATAATATTGAGGATATCTTACGAAAATAAGATCATGAATGGTTACTATTTTTTTGATTGGTTTTTTATCCCATTTTAAAGGCAATTCACCCGATAAACCATGAAAAATATCTGCATTTTGCTTTTGTGCATCTTTTCCCATTTTCAATTGCCGGGACATATTTCCTTTGGACGATTCGATAAAATGAACGTTTGATTTTTCAAGAATATCAAAACCTCTTTCAGATTTATTTTTATTGAATAGAAGATATTCATTTTCAGGATAATACTGAGAAAGAATTCTTACTAAATCTCTCGAATAGTTTCCTAAGCCAGATGTGTTGTGAAAAAAACGCTTTGCATCAAATGCAATTTTCATAGTGTAATTTGTTTTAGAAATTCCTGGAAGGTTCCAAAGATATAGTTTTTACTTTTAAGCCAGCCCACAAATTCATCAAATCTTTCAACCATATCTTTTCCCGAATTTTTTACGGTAAAACCAGGCAATTTAAACGCTTCATCTTTAATCTCGGAAAATTCCCAAGGATGAAAATAAACATTAAGATAATTATCCTTTTTTAATGTATCTGAAGCTAATTTTTTGTAGAAAAACAGTGGAAAGTTGTGGAAACTTAACCAAAATAAAGGAATTCTAAAATTAGGTGAAACAGAAGCCGGAACCTGAATTACATTTCCTTCTTTGAAATATGTTCTGGAAACTTTTAAATTATTATACCTTCCCGGTAAAAAAGTAGGATTGATCGATGAATTATAAGAATAACCTGCCTCTTCAACTGCTTTTTCATTCACAGGCATCATTCTTGGCATTCGCAGTCCCATAACTTTTGCAGAAAATAACTCTTCCAGCTTTTCTCTTGATTGTTTTAAATGTTTTTCTTCAAACTCTGAATGAAACCATGTGTGAGAAGCTAATTCATGACCTTCATTCAATAATCTGTTAATTAAATTTTTACTATTTTCAGCAAAAACCACAGTTGAGAAAAATGTAGCTTTTACGTTATGCTTTTGAAGAATATTTAAAATATTTTCGAGCCCTTGTTGGGATATGGATAGTTGTTTTTCAAAAGAAATTTTGCCATTATATTCCAAAGGCATATCAAATTCCTCGATATCAAAACTTAATAAAACCATTTAAAAATTTTTATTTCTTATAATGTAATTGGGCCTTTCTTTACTCTGTTTGAAGATTTTACCTAAATAAATCCCAATGATTCCTAGAATAATTAATTGCAGACCTCCAAAGAAAACTATTGTCATAATTAGCGATGCCCAACCTGAAATTTCAGTATGTGCAATAAATGAATGTATGACATAAGCTCCGTAACCTATTATTGATAGCCCTGAAAAAAGAAAACCTAAATACGCTGCTATATAAAGAGGTTTCACACTAAATGCCGTAATTCCTGTAAAGGCAAAAGTGAGCATTTTTTTTAGATTATAGCTACTTTGTCCGACAATTCTTTCGTGAGCGGTGAAGTCAATCCCAATTTGTTTGAACCCCATCCAGCTTGTGAGACCGCGTAGAAATAAATCATCTTCTTTAAAATTTCTCATGACTTCAACAGCATTTGCATCCATCAGTCTAAAATCTGAACCACCACCTTTTGTAAGATTTACATCCGAAAGGCTGGACAGGATTTTATAGAAAAAGTCAGAAGTTTTGCGTTTAAACCATGAAATTTGTTTAGGGTAAGTACGAATTGTAAATACAATATCGTAGCCTTCTTCCCATTTTTCAATCATTTTAGGGATAAGTTCCGGAGGATGCTGGAGATCTCCGTCCATTGAGATTACGGCATTTCCATGAGCATTATCCATTCCTGCTTTTACGGCCGGCTGATGTCCAAAGTTTCTGGAAAATTCAATAAATCGTACTTCATCATATTTTTGAGATAATTCCTCTAATTTTTGTTGGGTATTATCTCTGCTTCCGTCATTTACGAAGATTATTTCAAAATCATAATCGTTTAATCCTGAAAAAACTTTTTTTATTTTTTCATGAACTATGGCAACATTACCTTCTTCGTTGTAGGCGGGGATAACAATCGAGATTTTCTTCATAAATTAATTTAAAGTATAATCTTTTTCAAAATTCTTTGTTAACAGCTCATAAATAACTCTAAACCAAACGATAATACAAGGTACGGCCTTTAAAGAATATTTATGTATGAAATGTTCTTTAACATATTTAGGGAATAAATCCGAAGTTGAAAAACTGGTCAGAATAATAACAAAAATTAACAGTCCTGTCACTAGAGGAGTTCTTTCTTTTTGAATAAAAAACCAAATCATCACTCCCGCAACGGCAATAATATAAGTCGGTGATTCTGAGCTGGAACTGAATAATACCACAAATAGCAGGGTCGAAGCCAGTATCATTAACTGGAATGCATAATTCTTATATTGTTTGACCCTAATATATGGTAACAAAAATATAGGCACTCCAAATCCTAAAAAGTATAAATTTGAGATATCGGCATCCCCTGCAATCCTTCTTACAACACCCATCAAAGAAATATCCTGATAAGAAGTTAAACCCTGATTCTGTCCGTTTTTTTCTGCCAATGACTGAAACCAGTCTGCATAACTTTGTAATACAAATCCAGGGCTTGAATACAGCATAGGAACAGTAAAAAATAATATTGCTATTGCGATTCCTGAAATAATATATTTAAATTTATTTTTAATGAAGAAAAATTGAGCAAGACCTACAATGCCATAGATTTTTACAAATATTCCAATCATTGTTGCTGTTGCAGATTTTACTTCCTTATTTTCGTAAATATAAATTGCCGCTAACATTAAAAGAGCTACTAATGCAACATTGAATTGAAAATAAAGTGATGAAGTAATATACTCCTGCAAACAAAACAAAGCGAATAATGCTTTTTTAGGCTCCGATAAGGGCAACTTATAAATTGCATACAGGAAAACGGCTGTATTGGCAACATTCCAGAGACAGATCCCCATCCAATCCGGCATTAAAGCAAATGGAGCTATTAAAGTGCTGAAAAATATTCCGTAATGATTGGAATCCTGATAAAGATCCGGATATTGTAGATACAGGTTTCTTTCATGAAGTGTATTGAAAAATACATTCTTAAAGATAAGATAATTATTGATAGAATTTCCTCGGGAATATTTGGAAAGCGCAGTCACTAATGCTACAATAAGATAAACCCCAAATATATATTTAGGGTTTAGTATGAATTTAAGAAATTTTTCTTTCAAGGTTGTGTGGTATTAGTTTTTAAACGAGCTTATACAGCTACATTATTTTCTCTTAATGCATCATTAAGAGACGTTTTCTTATCTGTAGATTCCTTTCTCTGACCGATGATCAAAGCACATGGAACCTGATATTCCCCTGCAGGATATTGTTTTGTGTAACTTCCCGGGATTACAACTGAACGTGCAGGTACTCTTCCTTTGATTTCAATCGGCTGATCACCGGTTACATCGATAATTTTTGTAGATGCTGTCAATACGACATTAGCTCCTAAAACAGCTTCTTTTTCTACGTGGACACCCTCTACTACGATACATCTTGACCCGATAAAACAGTCATCTTCAATAATTACCGGAGCGGCCTGAAGCGGTTCTAGGACACCGCCAATACCAACACCTCCACTCAAGTGAACGTTTTTACCGATTTGTGCACAGCTTCCCACAGTTGCCCAGGTATCAACCATTGTCCCCGAATCTACATAAGCACCAATATTTACATAAGAAGGCATCATAATTACTCCTGAAGCAACGAAAGATCCTTCTCTTGCGATAGCATGAGGTACAACTCTCACCCCTTTTTCAGCATAATTTCTCTTCAAAGGAATTTTGTCGTGAAATTCAAACGGACCTACCTCAATAGTTTCCATTTTCTGAATCGGAAAATACATTACTACAGCTTTTTTCACCCATTCATTTACCTGCCATCCGTTTTCTGTAGGTTCAGCAACACGAAGTTCACCAGAGTCTAATAAAGAAATAACCTCTCTAATTGCCTTTTGGCTGTCCTCATTTTGCAATAAATCTCTATTATCCCAGATGTTTTCAATAGTTTGTTGTAACGACATGTTTCTTATTAATTTAAATTGAAAAATTATATGCCGCCAAAGATACAAAAAAGATCAAGCAAATATTTTGAAAATTGATAATCCTAAAATGATTTAAATCAATCACAGTAAACGTCCCGGCAGTTTTTTATCCGGAATAGTTTCACCTGTAGTCTCTGTGAAATTCCTGCTAATGTAATTCTATTATAAAACTCTTTGCGCATGCAGATAAGTTTTATTCCAATATTTTTCGTTCAGGGAAGAAATAATTACTCCTTTTGAGGTTGAAGCATGTATAAATTTTACTTCGCCATCATCTCCTATATCATGTACAATTCCTACGTGAGAAACTCTGTTTCCTCCGGCTGTTGCAAAGAATAGTAAATCGCCGGGTTTTACTTCTTTTATATCAATTTTTTTACCTGCTTCGGCTTGATCGGAGGATCTTCTGGGTAACTGAAAATCGTTTTCTTCAAAAACTTTTACCGTAAAACCGGAACAATCAAATCCGGATGAAGTATTTCCGCCGAACTTATAAGGTGTTCCGATATATTTTTCAGCATCTTTTAAAATACTGTTGATTGATTTTGAAAGATTTCCGTCGAATTTTGAATCTAATTTTCTTAAATTTTCAGATTTTGCAACGGTTTTAGTACTTGTATTTTTCTTTGTAGCAACACTTTTTGAACTTCCACAGGACATGGCAAACGATGAAGCAATCAATAAAACATATATCTGTTTCAACCTTTTATTTGAGAGTGATCTAGTTGTCATATTCATCTCATTTTTTACTTAAGTAACTAAATTTTATACAAATATACATTTTATATTTAAACAATAAAATAACTATACTATAACTATACTACAAATATATATTAAAATTTTGTATTTATTTAAATATCACTATATTTGAGTCCAATTTTGGGACATGGCAACATATGAGAGTATAATCAAAATAAAAGGCACTGTTGGTGATCTTGTTTTTTACAATTTGAATGGCAAAAATATTGTTCGGAAGAAAAGCGGATTCAATAAAAATGCTTTTAAGAAAAGTCCTTCTTATGAAAAAGTAAGGCAAAACAGTTCTGAATTCGGACATTGTTCTAAAGTTGGAAAAATGATAAGGAAGGCTCTTGAAAAATTTATTAAAGAGTCAAATGATCCTCTACTCTATCAGAAATTTGCGAAAGTAATGACTGAAATAAAGGATCTAGATGCTACTTCAGAAAGAGGAAAAAGAACGGTAAAAAATGGTTTGGGTACAAAAAATGGTAAAACTATTCTTAATAATTTTCAATTTGGAAATAAATTGAATCTTGAAAATGTAGTTTCAATTTCATCAGATTTAGAAAGTCTTAGTTTGAAATTTTGTAAGGAAACATCTGTTGATAACATCATTCTTATCACTTTAAAACTTGATTTTGAAAATTATTTATCAGAAAAATATGAAGAAAGTATTTCTTTAAAAGAAAAAGATGAACTTATTTTTAAAAAGTATTTTAATAATGAGAATTTGTTATTACATTTTGTAGTTTTGAAAAAAGATCAAAAAATAACCCATATGGGATTTATATAAACAAAAAGCCTGTAAAATTTACAGGCTTTTATATATTTTTAAGAAAAAAAATATTACTTCTTGTTTTTCTCTCCTTTCCAGGTGCCAGTTCTAATAGGCGTAGGAATTGAGTTTCTCCAGCTTCCGTTACCGTTTTTATCATCTCTATTTAAAGAACCTTTGAATTCACCATCATCGGGAGTTCCCACTACCGCATTCAAATCACCTGATTCGCTTAGACGGCCTGAAATATAATAATTTTCATTATTCTCTTCAGAATGCATAGTTCCTGTTACTTTTCCGTCACTGGCAACTACAATATTCCAATTTCCTTTGTCAGCACCTTCGTAAGTTCCCGACCATGTTCCGATGTAATCATAAATCGTATCTTCATCTGAGCTACATCCGATAAATAAAAAAGCGGTCAATAAAAGTAAAAAAAGTTTCTTCATAGTCTTTTTATAATAGTTTTATGAAATAAATTCAATGTTGTGGAGAATACGGGATTCGAACCCGTGACCTTTTGACTGCCAGTCAAACGCGCTAGCCAACTGCGCCAATCCCCCGAATGTTCTGTATTTCCGAAGCGGTACAAAAGTAAGTATTTAAACTACATATACAAATATTTTGTTGAATTTTATTTAATGAGAATTAAAAACATCTATATAATAATCAGTTTTTATTACCTTTTAAGATAAATAAATAAAAAAACGTATGCCAACGAGTAGCATACGTTTTAAGAAAAATATCTAGCAAAAATTATTTCCAGCCGCCGCCTAAAGCCTGATAAAGCTCTACCGCTGCCTTCATTTTACTATATTCCGCATTTGAAATATTAAGTTCTGCATTTAATGAATTTACACTTGCATTCAATACTTCAAGATAATTTGCCATACCGTAGTTTACTAATTCTTGTGAATAGTCTACCGATTTTTTGTAGGCATCAAGCTCCTGCTTTTTCAAATCAATAAAAGAATCCTGAACAGAGAAAACTCTTATCGCATCAGAAACTTCTTTTCCAGCTGTAAGAACTGTTTTTCTGAAATTTAAATATGCCGTTTCCTGGTTCGCCAAACTTACATCATAGTTTGTTTTGATAGTTCTTTTGTTTAAAATAGGCTGAGCCAATCCTCCAACTACACTTGCAAACAATGAATTTACACTGAATAAGTGATCAATATCCATTGATTGAAGCCCACCGCTTCCCGTTAATCTCAGAGTAGGATAAAACTGGGCTTTGGCTGCGTTTGTCAATTCAAAAGCATTCATTAGATTAAATTCCGCTCTCATTACATCCGGACGATTTGCCAGTAGCTGGGCAGGATAACCCAATCTCAGATCAATTGGAATTCTCTGGCTTTCCAAAGTTGATCTTTCAATTGTATGTGATGGCTCTCCCATCAGCAAACTCATGGTGTTTTCCAACAACTGAATTTGCGTATCCATATCAATCAATAAAGATTTTGCATTGAAAACAAGTGCCTCACTTTGCTGAACCGCAACTTCTGTTACCGTTCCTGCTATTTTTAACGCTTTTGTTGTTTCTAAATTTTTCTCACGAACCGCTATTGTTTCTGTAATGATTCTCTTCTGATCATCAAAAGTCAACAATTGGTAATAGGCAGAAGCGATAGACGCTACCAAATCACTTTTCACTGCTTTATGAGCCTCAACAGTTCCTAAGTAAGTTGCCAGCTGAGCCTTTTCCTGAGCTTTCATTTTGCCCCAGATATCAGCTTCCCAGCCTAAACTTGCCGTAATGTCAAGCTGATTGATATAACGTCTTTGCCCGAATAATTGCCCGGTTTGCGTATTTAAAGACTGAGTCTGGAAAGTATAGCCGGGGCCAACCGTTAAAGTAGGCTCATAAGCTGCTTTACTTTGTTTCAAATATGCTTCCGCAGAATTAATACTTTGCAGGGCGATTCTTATATCTAAATTATTATCTAAAGCCTTCGAAATATGCTTTTGAAGTATGGGATCGGTAAATATTTCTTTCCAGGAAATATTAGCAATTGTTGTACTGTCAGAAGGAAGCATATCTGTACGGAAAAGCTTTTCGTCAACCACGTTTTTCGGTCTTTCATATTCCTTTCTTGCCATACAAGAGGTAACGGCACCAAGAATTGCGACTGAAAAAGTTATTCCTTTTATGATGTTTAATAAACTCTTCATTTTTTATTGTTAGAAGTTAGAGTTTAGAAGTTAGAAGCTAGTTTTAGACTAATCTCTAACTTCTAATTTCTTTAACTTTAAATTTATTCTGCTAAATTGATTTCTTCTTTTTTAAGAGGTTTCACCTTTTCTTGTAAGTATTCGAAAATGACATACAATACAGGAATTACAAAAAGTCCTAAAATAGTTCCTATTAATAATCCTATTGCTGCACCGGTTGCAATTGATCTGTTACCTACCGCACCAATTCCGCTTGCTAAAACCAACGGCAATAAACCGAATATGAACGCAAATGATGTCATCAAAATTGGTCTTAATCTTGCTTTTGCAGCATTGATGGCAGACATTACAATCGTTTCACCGTGATGCCTTCTCTGAACGGCAAATTCGACAATCAGGATGGCATTTTTCGCTAATAATCCCACTAGCATAATCAAGGCAATCTGGAAGTAAATATTGTTTTCCAAGCCCATGATTTTTTGTCCGAAATAAGCTCCCATTACCCCAAGAGGAAGAGAAATTACCACAATAAGAGGAAGAATATAACTTTCATACTGAGCCGAAAGGATAAAGTAAACGAAAATTAAACTTAATCCGAAAATCAATAATGTCTGAGAGCCTGAGTTTAATTCTTCTCTCGTTAACCCCGTAAATTCTACATCGTAGTTTTGATTTAACGTTTCTTTAGCCACCTGCTGTACTGCCGTAATTGCATCTCCGGAACTGTAACCGGCTGAGTTTGCACCTGTAATTTTCACAGAGGTAAATAGGTTGTAACGGCTTACCGACTGCGGTCCATACGCTTTTGAAAGAGTCACAAACTGTGAAATGGGTGACATTACTCCGGAACCTGTTTTTACATACAATTCGTTTAGATTATCAATAGTCTTTCTATTATCCGGAAGAGCCTGAACCATTACTCTGAACTGTTTTCCGTACTTTGTAAAGTCAGCAGTATAAATACCCCCGATATATCCCTGCATGGTTGCTAAGATATCGCTTACAGAAACTCCTGATTGTTTAGCCAAAGGAACGTTGATTTCCATTTGATACTGAGGATATTTTGTGTTAAATGAAGACTGAGCAAATTCAATTTCAGGCCTTTCCATCAATTTCCCGATGAATTCGTTCATTTTGTTGTCCAAATCTACATATTCGCCACCTGATTTATCCAGAAGTACCATCTCGAAACCGGCACTGTTACCAAAGCCGGGAACACTCGGTGGCTGGAAGAATACAACTTTAGCATCCGGAACAGCTCCTGAAATTCCGAATAATTTTTTCGTAATATCTTCGGAAGTCTGTCCGTCTTTTTTTCTTTCATCAAAAGGTTTTAACTTAATGAAAGCAAGACCGTTATTACTACCGTTTCCAGATAAGAAACCTCTACCTGTAGAAATAGTTACATTTTGTACTCCCGGAACCTTTAAAGCTTTTGCTTGAAGTGTTTTCAAAGCATTATATGTTCTTTCCATAGAAGCACCCGGAGGAAGCTGAACGTCTGTAAAGATAATCCCTCTGTCTTCCGTAGGTACAAAACCTTTTTTCATCGTTGTACTTGCCCAATATAGAATACCAGCTGTTAAGGCAAAAATGATTAGTGTTACCCATTTATGTCTCAATAAAAATACAAACCCTCTTCCGTAGCGTTCTGTAGCTGTTTTAAAAGCAATATTAAACTTGTAGAAAAACTTCTGAAGGAAATTCAGGTTTTTGTATTCTGCATGATGTTCTGAGTGAGGTTTTAAAAATAATGAACATAAAACCGGACTTAAAGTCAAGGCATTAACTGCAGAAATGATAATCGCAATGATAAGTGTAATACCAAACTGCTGATAGAATACTCCCGTAGGCCCTGTAATAAATGTTACCGGAATGAATACTGCAGCCATTACCAAAGTAATTGAGATAATTGCTCCCGTAATTTCATCCATGGCTTCTACCGTTGCTTTTTTAGCATCTGAAATACCGTGTTCCATCTTGGCGTGCACCGCTTCGACGACGACGATCGCGTCATCCACAACGATACCAATTGCCAACACCAAAGCGAATAACGTTAATAAATTTAATGAATATCCAAATAAATTCAGGAAGAAGAATGCACCTACAATAGATACAGGTACCGCAATCGCGGGAATCAACGTAGATCTGAAATCCTGTAAGAAAATATATACAACGATGAATACCAAAATAAATGCTTCAATTAAGGTATGAACAACTTTTTCTATCGATGCATCCAGGAACTCATTCGTGTCAAAATTGAATGTATATTTTATTCCTTCAGGGAAACTTCCTTCGGCTGATTTCAGATAGGTTTTAATGTTTTTAATAATCTCCTGGGCATTTGAACCCGGTGTCTGGAATATCCCCATGCTGATTGATGGACTGTTTCCGTTTTCCCCGATTCCCGTGTAAGACTGGCCTGCCAATTCTACTTTAGCTACGTCTTTCAACATTAAGTTTTGCCCGTTTCCAAGGGATTTGATGATAATATTATCGTATTGTTCTTTATTGTTGAATTTACCTACATATTTAATGATATATTCGAAAGAACTACCACTATTTTGCCCGATAGAACCAGCCGCAGCTTCTCTACTCTGCTCGTTGATAGCATTGGTGACATCAGTTGGCGTTATACTGTAAGCTGCCATTTTCGCCGGGTCTAACCAGATTCTCATAGAGTAGTTTTTACCCCCGAAAACGTTGGCGTCACCCACACCATTAATTCTTTTTAAGTTTGGAATAACATTGATATTCAAAAAGTTTTGAAGATATACATCATCTAAATCTTTGTTTTCGGAATAAAAAGACATATACATCAAGGCACTTGTCTGCTGTTTCTGAGTAACAACCCCTGAACGGGTTACCTCACTTGGAAGTAGCGGTGTTGCTCTTGTAACACGGTTCTGTACGTTTACCGCAGCAATGTCCGGATCAATTCCTTGCTTGAAAAATACCTGAATCTGTGCTGCACCATCATTTCCGGCTGTAGAAGTAATGTAGTCCATACCTTCTACCCCGTTGATTTGTTCTTCTAAAGGTACTACCACACTCTTCATTACAGTTTCGGCATTGGCTCCGGTGTAACTTGCACTGACACTTACCGTGGGAGGTGCAATATCCGGATACTGTGTAACCGGTAACGAAACCAGTCCCAAAATACCGAGAATCACAATCATAATTGAGATTACGGTGGATAAAACCGGTCTGTTTATAAAGTTTTTAATCATCTTAGAATTTCGGTTTTATTGATTGTACAAGACTATCCATTTTTACAGGTTTCGGCTTCACGGCAGTTCCTGGCTTCAATCCGCCGATTCCCGCTGCCACTATCATTTCGCCTTTCTTCACCCCTGATTTTACTAAAGTCATATTGTCGATTCTGTCGATAACATCAATGACAACGTTTTTAGCAGTATCTTTTTCCACTTTATAAACGTAAACGATACCTTGCTGCTCATAAGTAGCACTTTCAGGAACTACTAATACATTGTCATAAGCTTGTGGGAATCTGATGGTTCCGCTGTTTCCATTACTTAACAACTTTTGGGCATTAGAGAATGCAACTCTGAACTGGATAGTTCCTGTCGTAGGATCAATCTGTCCTGTAATAGCCTCGATTTTTCCTTTTTCAGGATAAAGGCTTCCGTTTGCCAGTTGAAGCTCAACCATCGGAAGGTTTCTAATTTTTTCAGGCATGGAAACTCCGGGAGACTTCTCAAGGAAATTGAAATATTCTTTCTCATTCATTGAAAAATAAGCAAATATCTGAGAGGTGTCAGAAATTGTCGTCAAAGGTGTCTGATCAGTCGGACCAACTAAACTACCTACTTTTAAAGGAAGTTTTCCGATAACACCGGAAATTGGGGCACGGATAACCGAGTAATCAATATTGGCCTCTACTCCTTTGTAATTGGCAACTGCCTGTCTTTTAGCTGCATTAGCTTGTTGTAATTGAGCCTGGGCCTGAGCTAAATTTGCCTGAGCTGTTTGTAACTGGACATTACTGATGATATTTTTTTGTACAAGAGGTTTTAGTTTATTTACTTCAACCTGAGCTGCATTCACAGAAGCCTGAGCTGCTGCAATAGTCGATTCTGCAGCACCGATTCCCGCCTTGGAAGCGGCAGCGTTTTCACTCAAAATATTGGTTTCCAGACGGAATAAAGGCTGTCCTTTTGTTACATACTGCCCTTCATCTACCAAAACCTGAGTAATATATCCTTGTATTTTAGCGCGAACATCATTGTTTACCCTACCCTGTATAGAGGCGGGAAAAGTCTGATAGCCCACTATATTTTTGGACTCCACATTTACTACAGGATAAGGTTTTGCACCGTCCTGTTTTGGAGCTTCTTTTTTGCAGGCCGTAAGCGAAAGCGCTGCAATAGAAAGTATAACTAGCTTATTGTTCATTTTATAGTTTATTAAGAGATTCCTGAATATTGATTATATTTTTATTTAAAAGAGCTTTATAAGCTTCAATTCTTTCGTTATACCCATCGTCCTGATTTTTTTTAAAATTGTTTAAATCTTCTAGTAGCTTTAATTCGTCTTGCATTTTCTGAACTATTTTTTCAAATCTTATCTTCTTATATTCTTCATTGAGAAAAAAATATCGTTTTCGTTCATCCATCTTATTGTGATCTACAATAAGCTCTGCATTCAAAAGCAATGAAATACTTGTAGAAACAGAACTTTTGCTAGCAGAAAGAACTTCCACAAATTCATCAAAAGTAATTCCTACCCTTTCGGCATCGAAAAGTAGATAGGCATAGATTTTGGAAGCTAAAGGAGGGATGTCGAAAATGGTACCATAAAATTTTACAGCATCCTGAAATATTTTTTCGTCAATTTCTATACTCTTATGCACTGTATATAAATTTGAGCAAATGTAAAAATTAGTTCTGAACTAAACGAACAAACTCAATAGAGTTTATAAATACTGGGCGTTTTAAAAATTCAATGAAAATGGATTTAACTTTTTGCTCAAATTATAATCTTCTCATAGGCCTTTCTCATTCCGCCGGCAAGAAATACCTCTCCGCAATAAGTATATCCTTTGCTTTCCAGGATTTTTAACATAGCAAGATTATCAAAATTTGTATCTACTTTTACGCTCTGGATACCATGTTTTCTCGTGAAATCTTCAATATGATCAAATAATTTTTTCACCATTCCCTGACCTGCAAATTTTTCATCAACAGCGACTCTGTGGACAACCACAAATTCTCCGTCACTCAGCCAGGCTCCTTCAATAGTACTGTAAGCAGGCTCATCATTGAGAATTAAAGCTGTATAAACCGCAATTTCTCCATCCACTGTCATTACATACCCGAAGCCTTTTGAGATATCACTTTCCACAGTATCAAGATTGGGATAACCTTGTTGCCATTGAGTACTTCCGTCTTGTCTTCTTCTTTCTATTGCCTGTTGTAAGATATTCCAGATAATGTCTCTGTCTTCAATTTCTGCCTTTCTTAGTTTAATTTCCGAATTCATGCTGTGAAATTTTTAGCTTAAAAAGATTTAGGAATTTAGATTTCTTATATTTTAAGTTTTATTTAAATTAAATGGCTAATTTTTTTAAAAAATAAAAATAATTCCCAAATTCTTACTTATAATTTTTAAAAGTTTAAAATTTTGAATTAAAAAAACCGAAAACTAATTAAAATTAATTTTCGGTTCGAAGTAGTAAAATTTAAAATTATGAAATTGTTTTTTATTGATTTTCTGCCTGCTGAAGATAACTGTCGATAATCTCGAATGCTTTCTTCTCATCTTCTAAATCTACCATTACTTTTAACGATGTAGCTGTAGGTGTGGTCGTAAAAGTAAGATAATTATTTTCAACCGCATTTATAATTTGCGCGTCGTCTAATTTTGATTTGATTAACTGTATTTCTGAAGGTTTGTCACTTTCAAAAACTGATACTCTTGTACTTCTTTCCATATTCTATCACGTTTTGAGTATCTAAATATATAACGTTTTTTTGAAAATTACAAATTCTCAGTTTTAAATTTTATTAATATTATTTTCAATTTTATCTAATGCAAGCTGAATTTCTTCTTCCGTAACATTCAAATGAGGTCTGAATCGAAGTGACTGGTCCCCACATGCTAAGATGAACAAACCATCATGGAAAAGTTCTTCACGTAAGAGGTTTCTTTGCTCATGAGTCGGCAGGTCAATGGCACACATTAATCCTCTTCCTCTTGCGTTTGAAAGTTTTTCCGGATATTTTTCTGCTAGTTTTTTTAAACCTTCCAATAAATAATCACCTATAACTCTTGCGTTTTCTACAAGGTTTTCTTTTTCAATGACTTCCATTACCAATTGGAAACGAAGCATATCAATAAAGTTTCCTCCAAAAGTAGAATTGATTCTTGAGCTTTCTCTGAAAACATTATTCGGCACTTCGTCAAACTTTTCTTTATTTGCTAAAACTCCGCAAACCTGTGATTTTTTACCGAAAGAAATAATGTCCGGTTTTGCTGTAAAATGTTGGAAAGCCCACATTTTTCCTGTAATTCCGATGCCGGTTTGTACTTCATCAAAAATTAAAAGAATTTCATTTTGGTCACAAATTTTTCTTAATCCTAATAAAAATTCATCTCTGAAATGATTATCACCCCCTTCAGCCTGGATCGGTTCGATAATAATACAAGCCACTTTATCAGGATTCATTAAGATAGCTTCTTCAATATTTAATAAAGCTAATCTTTCGTTTTTAATTGTTTCTTCTAAATTTTCTTCCGTAATGGGAAAAGTTAATTTAGGATTCAGAATTCTTGGCCAGTCAAACATCGGGAAATACTGATATTTTCTCGGATCAGAAGTATTTGTCAAGCTTAGGGTATAACCGCTCCTGCCGTGAAATGCCTGTCTGAAGTGAATGCATATTCCGGCTTCTGTATCAAGGCCTTTTTCAAAATTTTTTCGTGTTTTCCAGTCGAAGCAGGCTTTCATTGCATTTTCAACACCTAATGTTCCGCCTTCGATAAAAAAAGCATACTGTAGTTCTTCAGGAATAACCACTCTTTCAAAAACTTCTAAAAATTGAGCATATTCTTCAGAATAGATATCTGCCAAAGTAGGTTTGTTAACTGCCATTTTCCCTAACCAAGCTGATTTTTCAACTAAATAAGGATGATTATAACCGACAGACGCCGAAGCGAACATCGAAAACATATCTAAATATTCTCTATTGGTAAGTTTGTCGTAAAGCCATGAACCGTGGGATTTTTCAATATCCATCACGAAATCAAAGCCATCTGCCAAAACGTGCTTACCTACTATTTCTTTTACTTTATTTACTTGTATGTCAATTGTTTGTTCCATATTTTTGTGTGAATTGAAAAAAATTAATAAAAAATCAGATTATCATAAATCTTTATAATATAATAAGTTAATTAATTTAAACTAAGGGTTTATAAATCGAATTTAATTCCCTGTGCTAAAGGAAGTTGAGCTGTATAATTTATGGTGTTAGTCTGTCTTCTCATATAATATTTCCAGACATCTGAACCAGATTCTCTACCTCCTCCGGTTTCTTTTTCACCACCAAAAGCACCTCCGATTTCAGCACCTGAAGTTCCGATATTTACATTAGCAATTCCACAATCCGAACCTGCATGAGAAAGGAATAATTCTGCTTCTCTCAAATTTTGTGTCATAATTGCAGACGATAATCCCTGTGGAACATCATTTTGAATTGTAATTGCTTCTTCCAGGGTCTTGTATTTAATTAAATATAAGATTGGCGCAAAAGTTTCGTGTTGTACAATCTCGTAAGAATTTTTAACTTCAGCGATACATGGTTTTACATAGCAACCCGATTCGTACCCTTTTCCTTGTAAAACTTCACCATCAACAATGAATTTTGCACCTTCCTTCTTACCTTTTTTTATAGCTTCCTGATACATATTTACAGCATCAGTATCGATAAGCGGCCCCACGTGATTATTTTCATCTAAAGGATTGCCTATTTTTAATTGATCATAGGCTTTTACCAGTCTGTTTTTCACTTCATCATAAACACTTTCGTGAATAATCAGTCTTCTCGTGGAAGTACATCTTTGTCCTGCTGTTCCTACCGCTCCGAAAACCGCTCCGATAATTGACATATCGATATCTGCGTCTTTAGAAATGATGATGGCATTGTTTCCGCCTAGTTCAAGGATAGATTTCCCGAATCTCTCAGCAACTTTAGAAGAAACCATTCTTCCTACTCTTGTAGAGCCTGTGAAAGAAACAAGAGAAACTCTTTTGTCATCGACTAATCTTTGTCCGATTTCATGATCTGCTACCAATACACTTGAAATTCCTTCAGGAAGATTGTTTTCTTCCAAAACTTCATTCATAATATTCTGGCAGGCAAGCGCACAAAGCGGAGTCTTTTCAGATGGTTTCCAAATTGTAACATTACCACAAATCCATGCCAAAGCGGTGTTCCAGGACCAAACTGCTACCGGAAAATTAAAAGCGGTGATAATTCCCACAATCCCAAGCGGATGATATTGTTCGTACATCCTGTGACCAGGTCTTTCAGAATGCATGGTATACCCATGAAGTTGTCTTGAAACTCCCACTGCAAAATCGCAGATATCGATCATTTCCTGAACTTCGCCTAAGCCTTCCTGCAAAGATTTACCCATTTCATAAGAAACAAGCTTCCCTAAATCATCCTTATATTGTCTTAATTTTTGACCTAATTGTCTTACGATTTCTCCTCTTTTAGGAGCCGGAATCAGCCTGAACTCTTTAAATGCTTTTTCAGCAGTTTCGATTACTTTGTTATAATCAGATTCTCCCGAAGTCTTTATTTTAGCAATCAAATTACCATCTACAGGTGAAAAGCTTTCGATTGTTTTCCCCGATGCGAAGTATTTTCCGCCTACTGAAGTTCCTTTATTTTCATCTTTAATTCCTAGATTTCTGAGAGTTTTTTCAATTCCAAAATCCTTTACTTTTTTAGACATAAATATTACTTTTCGTTTTCCCTAAAGTTAAAAATATTAGACGAACTGCAAAATTTTTATTTTTTTAGCCTGTTTTTTATTTGGACTAATTATAAACATGCTTATCTTTGTAGGGTAATCAATTGAATTTCAGAAATGGAAAATAATAATACGGTAAATGAACCTATAATTGAAGAAAAGAAAAACTCCAGGTGGAAGCGAATGTTGAAGAAGTTTGGAATTGGCGGAATTATATTTTTTACGGTAAAAGGTATTATCACTTCTACCCTTATTTATTTCCTTGGAAAAAACTTCTGGAGTGTGATTAGCAATTATATTACAACGATATTTGATTAATTAATTGATATAGGGAACAAAAAAAAGCAGAGAAATTTTCTCTGCTTTTTTCTTTAAGATATATTGGGGTTGTATTGCTATTCAAAGAAGAACGAAGTGAAATGAGAATCTATTATTTTTTATTACTAAATTAATTATTCCTTCTTTTTTCTCCCCGAATTAATTAAACTTTGATGAAGTAAATACTCAATTTGCCCATTTACACTTCTGAATTCATCATTTGCCCATTTTTCCAGCAGTTTGTAAGTAGACTCATCAATCCTTAAGACGAAAGATTTTTTGCCTTTGTTTTCGGGAGAGTTTTGAGTTTTTTCTGATTTCATTTTTTATCTTTTTTAGTGCAAAGCTTTATGGAGTTTTTTTGTCATTCTGAATAGAACAAAATGAAGGACCTAAATGATTTCTCCTTCGTTAAATAGAAATTAATTATATAATGTTCCTGCATTTAAGATGGGTTGTGCTGCTTTTTCACCACAAAGAACAACCATTAAATTACTTACCATTGCTGCTTTTCTTTCATCATCCAATTCAACGATATTTTCTTCTGAAAGCTTTTTTAAAGCCAAATCTACCATTCCTACAGCACCTTCTACAATTTTAGTTCGTGCGGCTACAATGGCAGTTGCCTGTTGTCTTTGGAGCATTGCTCCTGCAATCTCTGACGCATAAGCCAAATGTGAAATTCTTGCTTCCTGAATGGTGATTCCCGCTTTTGAAAGCCGGTCAGTAAGTTCTTGTTCCAAGATGGCATTAATTTTATCACCACCTTCTCTCAGGGTAATCGGTGCATGATCGTCTTCCAAATTGTCATAAGGAAAGCTCATTGCCAAATGACGTACTGCGGCCTCACTCTGCATTCTTACGAAATCTGAATAACGCTCAACATCAAATGCTGCCTTGTAAGTATCGCCTACTTTCCAAACTATTACCACGGCAATTTCTATTGGATTACCCATTTTGTCATTTACTTTCAATGTTTGTCCTTGTAAATTTTCAGAACGGAGACTGATTTTTTGAGATGAATACAGAGGGTTAATGAAAAACAATCCGTTGTCTTTTACCGTTCCTACGTATTTTCCGAAGAAGTTTAAAACTCTTGAATGGTTCGGTTGAATAATCATTAAGCCTTTTAATAAAAAACATGAAGTAATAAAACACAGCATTGCTAAAATAACCCATGTGATATTTCCGTCAACTCCCATAATAAACAGGTAAGCAGCAACAATAAATAATCCAAGACAAATGGCTAACGTAAGATAACCTGAGATTGGTTTTAAGATTTTTTCCATAAATGTAATTTTAAAATGTGATATTATTTTGATATCATAAAGATATAGAAAAATTTTAATTTACCAGTTATCTGTTGTCAGTTTTCCTGTGCTCAGATTTTATAAATATTGAGAGGCTTTTACTTTGCTATATATTGAGGAGAAATTTTGTAAAAAAATGTTACAAATTAGAGATGTCATGCCAGACAAAATCAAAGCATCTATTACAAATTTTGTTAGTTTTTAAACATAAAAAATCCCGATAAAAATGACTTTTCCGGGATTTTCTTTTTATTAAGATTTTAAAATTTATTTTTTATTTAACGTTTTGAATTTAAAATAAGAAACTAATGATAAAAGAGTCATCGTAGCCAAGCCGATATATACCCAAGCCGGAACCGGAACAGGATCTCCTGCTGCATAAGAATGCAGTCCGCTTAAGTAATAATTTACTCCAAAATAAGTCATTACCATCGAGCAAAAAGCAAACATTGTCGCTACGTGGAATGCCCATCTGCTTCTCAATCCAGGAACTAATCTCATGTGCAATACAAATGCATATACCATAATTGAGATGAATGCCCAGGTTTCTTTTGGATCCCAGCTCCAATATCTTCCCCAAGATTCGTTTGCCCAGATTCCTCCTAAAAAGTTTCCGACTGTCAAAGCAAATAATCCGATGGTAAGAGACATTTCAGAAACAATAGCCAACTCTTTTAATGTGGTATCGTGGTGTAACTTGTAGGTCTGTTTGCTTGAAATAATATAGAATACCAAACTAATTACAGCAATGATCATCGATAAGGCAAAGAAACCATAACTGGATGTAATAATTGCTACGTGAACAATCAGCCAATAAGATTTCAATACAGGTACAAGTGGTGTAATCTGCGGATCAAGTGCGGAACCTCCATGAGCAAATCCCATCATAATAACAGCCACCATAAATCCTGCTGCAGGAATCAATGCGTTGGCATTTCTGTAAAGCAATAAGCCCGCTGTAATACCTACCCAAGAGATAAAGATAATAGCTTCATAGCCGTTACTCCAAGGAGCATGGCCGGAAATGTACCACCTTGCAACCAATCCTAAGAAGTGGAATAAATATCCAACAATACCTATAATGATAATTATTTTGATGGTTTTATTTACAACTTTATTCTTCTTGAATAACTCAACAAAACCTAAAATTAAAAGTAATCCTCCAATTAACGTATAGAAAATCAATAATTTGAAGTTGATATTTACTTTATTCATGAAAACTTCCAGATCAACTTTCGATTTTGCAGGAACTACTGCTTTCCCCCATTTCTGCTGATAATCTGAAAGCTTTGCCAATTCAACATCTGCTTTGCTCCAGTTTCCTGATTGCTGTGCTTGTAAAACTTCTGCGAAATATGGCCCCATTACCTGTTGAGATTCCATATCCGGTTCGAATTTTTGATCAAGCCAAGAATGCCAAGTATGGTTTGGGTCATTTTTCACAGGAACGATTCTCATAAACTGTCCGCTGAAAAATTCGTTGAAAATCTGAACTCTTTCGTTTACGGCAATTACTTCTTTGTCATAATTTGTCTGTTCTGCCGGTTTTTTACGGAATGCAGTGTTGTAATCATGTTCTAAGATGTATGTAAGGTTTCCATTGGCATCAGCCGGGAAAAGATTCATCAATGAAGTGTAGCCATCATCATTCGCTTTTGTTTTATTCTTCAATTCATCACCTCCTTTCTCTCCAACTCGAATCATTGGAACCATTGTCCAGCTTGGAGTATCTGTATTGACAGATAAAAACCATTGATTCGCAGTAAGCGATTTTCCATCTGTTCCCTTGAACTCGTCTTTTTTATACAGTTTTCTTAAAACATCTAGAGCTTCCGTATTAATTGGAACAATTCTTCCTTCAAAATTCTGAACCAAAAGATATCCGAATTTATCAGCATGTTCTTTACTTATTTTGTTTCTGGCAATAATTTCATCTGCCGAAACCACTTTCATCTTTGTAAACGGCTGTGGACCTTGTGGCTGAACTGTTTCAGGAGCGGTTGCATGAGTATGGCCATCACCTTCTATATGAACGTGTTCTCTGCTTCCATCTGTGGTACCATGTGTTTCAATTTTTTGAGCATTTAAGCCTAAACTTAAAAGCAACAAAACAACCATCGTAGCTTTTTTCTTATTAACGTTTATCAACATTTTATTTAGTTTCCAGAAGTGAGTTCCCTTCCAGAAGAAGATAACAAACATTCCGATAAATAAAAATGCATATCCAATATAAGAAATCAAAGTCCCCCAATAATCGTGGTTTACAGAAAGTACTGTTCCCATTCTGTCCGGATCAAAACTAGACTGGAAAAAACGGTAACCGCCATGATTCAAAACATGGTTCATATAAATTTTATAAGGAGTTTCTGTTCCTTTATCAATAATTTTAACATGGCTTTCATACGCACTTGGAGATGAACTTCCGGGATACGTTTCCATGACGAAATCATCTAATTTAAGCGCGAAAGGGGTATTGTAAATTTTTGGCCCGAAACCAAGCATGATATTCAGCCCATCCATGGCTACTTGTTTGTAAGCATTCGGATTTCCTTTTTCAACGGATAAATCTACCAATTGTTTTGTTTTAGGACCTTGAATTTCTACAGTGAGTACATCAGGAACCATTTGGTCTTTCTTTCTGTCACCTTCGATAGCGATTAGCCGTCCTTTTTTAAGGCCTTCGGGCACGACAAGTTTCAATTCGTTAATGCTGTATAAACTTCTCAAAGCTAAAGGCTGAAATTCATTTTTTGTTGTATTTCCTGTCGCTTGAGTTGCCATCGTCATATAAGACGCATCAACAGGTGTTTTGATCATTAATTTTCCACCATCATTCCTGAATTCTACTGCACCGTCAATTGCTCTGTTGAACGTTACCAAAGTACCGTTAATAGATTTTGTTTCACCTGGTTTGATATAAATGTTCTGTCTTCCCGTATTTCCTGTAGAAACCAAATGAAGATATTCTGTACCGTTTGATTCAGCAACCAAACTGTCTTTTTTTCTTTGAACATAATCTTTAGCAACAACTTTTATCTCTTTTCCGTGGAAATCATAAGTGGCACTAAAATCTTTGTGCAGCGGAGACATCAAATAAGGAATATCTTGATAATCAAGCGCATCGCCTTTTTCTTCAATTTTGATTTTAAAGAAATTTTTGTCGGTTACAATTTCGTTTGAAGTTTCCCCTTCTCTGATGTGCATTGTCCCCTCAAAACTGATGTATCTTGTGATAGCACCACCTAAGAAAATAAGCACAAAGGCAAGGTGGAAAATCAGAACCGGCCATTTTTCTCTCTTCCAAAGTCTATATCTTCCGATATTGCCTATAAAGTTGAGAATCAGCAGGAACATGATTAATTCAAACCATTTTGCTTCATAAATTAGAGCTTTTGCTGTTGGAGTTCCGTAATCGTTTTCCAAAAACGTTGCATAAGCCATTGCGAATGCATACACCAATAACAACACAGCCATTGTTCTGGTTGAGATAATAATATCTTGGAGCTTCTTCATGATTTTTTTTACTTGACATGCAAAAATAAGCAGGATAAAGAACAAAGCAGATAAAAAAAGCTGTTTTTTGTCATTTTAAAGCCTGTTTTTGTAATTTTGAATCATTCTTAATAAGCTTATTCTTACTTGAGAAAAATTTAAATTTTAATGTAAATTAGGACGTGAATCTAAAATAGCTGATTATATAATTGAATTTTCCATACAAAATTATAAACATAAAATACTGTTTAATAGATAATTACAATAAGTAAGATAATTTATTATTATACTATTTTATTCCGAAATTTTTTAAACTTTGTTCTTTTATATAATATAAACCATAAGTAAACTTTAAACTAATAATTAAATTATTTTAAATATTTTTAATCAATAATTATTAAACGAAATAAAATTAAAATCTAATTATTTAAGGAGAATTTAACAGTTTTTTTTAAGTACAAAAGATTATTTTACTGTTGAAAAAACATTAAATTTGCCACATTGATATTATGGATAAAAAGACACAAAACAAGCAGCAGGAGTCGCCTGAGAAAGGCAAACTTTTATCAAAGCCAAGAGTATTTTTTGGGCTTATATGTATACTTTTTTCTATAGTTCTTACTTTCTCATTTGTTTCATATTTAGCAAATTGGAAGGCTGATCAGAGCCAGGCAGGGACTATGTTGGATAAAAGTATAAAATCATCAAATGTTTTTGGAAAACTGGGAGATTGGCTGGGAAATCTTTTCATTTTTGAAAGTATTGGAGTTGCTTCATTTATTATAGCATTTTTATTTTTGGTTCTTGGAACAATGATCCTGAAAAAGAAAATCTTTAAGCCTTGGAAAACATTTGGCCATTCTTTGTTTTTCATCTGCTGGTTACCCATTTTATTTGGAGCTATTACAAAAGGTCAGGGAGTTTTGAGCGGAGTTTATGGTTATCAAATCATGGATTCGATGGATGCTATTATCGGAAGTGTTGGGCTTTGGCTTGTTTTGGCAGCCAGTATTATTCTATATTTCGTTTTGGAGTTTAATTTAAGACCAAGTTCTATTAAAAATAAATTCAACGAAATCAACGAAAATACCATTGGAAAGGTAAAATCTATGATGCCAAGTTCTGATGAAGATTTTGAAGCTGATGAAGAATTAATGGAGGAAGCAGGAAGTACTGAAGATGTTCAACCGAAAGTTACGGTAACAGAAGTTGCTCAAAAAACCAATGTGAAAATTACAGAACCTGATCCCGTAAATATTCCTAAAGATTTTCCGGAAGTTCCTGTTTCTACAAATTTAAATACAATTGTGACGCCAAATCATACTTCATTTGAGGATGACAAAAATGATTTTTCACAATCGGTTAATTTAAATTTAAATACAAAACCAAATATCCCGACAACATCTCCGGAACAGGCTTTTGATATTAAGCCTTCAGGGAATTCTTCTCCTTCTTCGGTAACTGTTGCTAAAGATGAAATAAAATTCAATGTAGAGGTTGCACCCGTAATCGATGTTTTGGATGAATCAGACAGAAAATCTCAGGAATTAGTCGATAAGCATGGTCTTTATGATCATAAACTGGATTTAGCAAATTTCCAAATGCCGCCGGTCGAACTTTTAAAAGATTACGGAAACGAAGAAATTTCTATAAATAAAGAAGAATTAGAGGAAAACAAAAATAAAATTGTTGGGCTTCTTAAAAACTTTAATGTTGGGATTGCCGAAATTAAAGCTACGATTGGCCCAACTGTTACTTTGTACGAAATTGTTCCGGAAGCGGGAATCAGAGTTGCTGCTATTAAAAAATTGCAGGATGATATCGCATTGAATCTTTCAGCCTTGGGAATCAGAATTATTGCACCGATGCCAGGAAAAGGAACAATCGGAATTGAAGTTCCCAGAAAAAATCCTACGATGGTTTCTATGCGTTCTGTGATTGCTTCTCACAAATTCCAGAATACAGATATGGATTTGCCTGTGGTTTTCGGTAAGACGATTTCCAACGAAGTTTTCATGGCTGATTTATCAAAAATGCCTCACTTGTTAATGGCGGGTGCTACAGGTCAGGGTAAATCTGTCGGTATTAATGCGATTCTTACTTCTCTTCTGTATAAAAAGCATCCGAGCGAATTAAAATTCGTGATGGTTGACCCCAAAAAAGTGGAACTTTCTTTATATTCAAAAATTGAAAGGCATTATTTGGCAAAACTTCCGGATTCAGAAGACGCCATTATTACGGATACCAATAAAGTAATTAATACGTTAAATTCTCTTTGTATCGAAATGGATACAAGATATGATTTACTTAAAAATGCTTTCTGTAAAAATTTGAAAGAATACAATAAAAAATTCACGGAAAGAAAATTAAATCCTGAAAACGGACACCGTTATTTGCCATACATTGTTTTAGTAGTTGATGAATTTGCGGATTTGATTATGACTGCCGGAAAAGAAGTTGAGCTACCAATTGCCAGATTAGCACAGTTAGCAAGAGCCGTTGGTATTCATCTGATTGTGGCAACACAAAGACCTTCTGTAAATGTAATTACAGGTATGATTAAGGCTAACTTTCCTGCAAGAGCAGCTTTTAGAGTAATTTCAAGTGTCGATTCGAGAACCATTCTGGATTCTACAGGCGCAGATCAGCTTATCGGTAAAGGAGATATGCTTTATTTTAACGGAAATGAAATTCTAAGACTTCAATGTGCATTTGTGGACACTCCTGAAGTGGAAAAATTAGCTGAATTTATCGGTGAGCAAAAAGGATATTCTTCAGCATTCCTGCTTCCGGAATATGTGTCTGAGGACTCTACCAATACCGTAGGAACTTTTGATCCGAATGAAAAAGATGCATTATTTGAAGATGCGGCGAGAATTATTGTTTCAACTCAGCAAGGTTCTACTTCTATGCTTCAGAGACAATTAAAATTAGGATATAACAGAGCGGGAAGAATTATGGATCAGTTGGAAGCAAGCGGTATTGTAGGAGGCTTCAACGGAGCCAAAGCAAGAGAAGTAATCATCAGTGATCTTCATTCTTTGGAACAGTTTTTGGAAGATTTGCGTGGGTAAGGGATAAACAGACAATTTTGAGTTTAACTTTTATCATTTGAGAATGTCTAAAATATATAAAAATTAAAAATGAAAAGTATTATTTCAAAAATTGTATTGGGAAGTTTTGTTGTAGGAGCTGTGGGTTTTGCCACTGCACAAAAGATCGATGCAAAGGCAAAAAAAATATTAGACGATATTACAGCAAATTATAATTCTAAAAAGAATACATATTTTAAATTTTCTTTCGGAAGTGGCATTAATGGCCAGGTTGCTAAAACGGAACCGGGAATTTATTATGCTGCAGGAGATAAATATAAGTTGAAAATCATGGATACAGAACAGATTTTTGACGGAAATAAAATCTATAATATCAATGCAGAAGATATGGAGGTGACAATTGCTAAACCAAATGAAAGCAGCAGCATGTTCTCCCCTATCAATTATCTTACAACCTATAGAAATGATTATAATGTGACATATGGCGGTAAGAAAACGGTAAACGGTATAAGCGCAGATTTCATAAAACTTACTCCGGTAAAGGCAAACGGATTAAAATATGTTTACCTGTTTGTAGATTCCGCAAAAAAGCAAATGGTAAAACTGGAACAGCACGGAAATAATAATGATGTGGCTGTAATTGCTATTAAGGAATATAAAGAAAACCAGAATTTAGATTCAAATATGTTTGTATTTGATAAAAGTAAGTTTAAAAATTATATCATTACAGAATTATAAAAGTATAAATGGCGAAATCATAGAATCGCAAGAAAATGAACAATTCAAAAGCAGATTTGCTGTTTTACGATTTCGCTTTTTCTTTAATTATAAAAAAATAATAAATATTAAAGTCACAAAGAAAACTTTGTGGCTTTTTCATTAATTTTGGCGCATGTTAAAAATTCTGGATAAATATATCATAAAGACCTTCTTCGGACCATTTTTCTTTATATTCAGTGTATTGTTTTTCATTTTTATTGTAAACATTATCTGGGTTCAATTAGGGCAATTTATGGGGAAAGGATTGACTTACTGGCAAATCCTCAAACTTCTTTTTTACCTTGGAGTGAATGTTGTGAGCATGGTACTTCCGCTTACCATTCTTTTGGCGAGTATTATGTCGTTCGGAGAATTTGGAGAACGGTACGAACTCGCTGCCATGAAAGCTGCCGGGATATCCCTAACGAGAGTCATGATGCCACTGTTGGGAGTTACCACATTACTGGCCATCATGCTATATTTCTTTTCAAATAACATCATTCCTGATTTTCAGAAAAAAGCAAAAAACATGCTTTTTAATATTGCTCAAACCAAACCTGCCCTGAACTTTACTCCGGGACAGTTTATTGATCAGATTCCCGGTTATATGGTGAAGTTTGATAAAATTTATGGTGAAAACGGGGAAAATATTGAAGGCGTTTTTGTTCACAGAAAATCCAGCACTTACGAAAATCAACAGTCAATTGTAGCGGAAAAAGGAAAATTTGTTCCAGCAGCTAATAGAAATTTCCTGAAATTGGTTTTATATAATGGATATGTTTACGAAGATGCTTTTGAAGGAAAAAGTGGGAATGCCCGTGAAAAACAACCCGACCAGGCGATAAAATTTGATACACTGACTTCTCATTTCGATATTAGTGATATCATTAATAAAGCTATCGAAAAAGAACAAATTACAGACGATTATCGTTTTAACACATTTAATGAGCTTTTCGAAACGATTTCAAAAATTAAGAAAGATAACAAACAGTTTATAGAGACTACTACAAGTGATGCATTGAATCAGACAAATTCCGTGGTAAGCTACATGGAGCAAAATAAGAAGAAAGAAAAACCGAAACAGCAGGTAAAAATTGATACGGTAAAGTCTAAAACAAAGCTTGAAATGATTTATAATGCTCACAATAGATTAGACAATCTGAAAACTACCCTGGATGGAAAAAGCACTGAAATAAAACAAAATGTAAAGTATTTCAGTAAAGTCATTATTTATCAGCAAAGAATTCTTTCCTATTCATTTACATGTATTATTTTCTTCCTGATTGGTGCAAGTTTAGGCTCGATCATCAGAAAAGGAGGAATGGGTGTTCCTGTAATTATTGCAATTGTGATTTTCATTGTTTTCTACGTAATGAATTTAGGAATTGAAAATATTGCCTGGGTTGGAAAAATGGACCCCTATTTAGCAGCTTGGCTTCCGAACATGATTCTGCTCCCTTTCGGAATTTGGATGACGTATAAAGCACTTACAGATTCTCAGTTGTTTGACGCTGAAAAATATAAAGCATTCTTTAAGCCTGTTACAAGAAGGTTTTCTAAAAATAAAGAACATAAGAGGTATCAGTAATCTTTTACGATTCAAAACAAAAAAAGATTCAGAGTTTCCTGAATCTTTTTTTATTTATTTTTTTTAAGTTTTTGTACTTTTAGCATTACACAATCACTTTTATATGAAAATTATACTTGCAATACTAAGTTTTATATTAATTATTTCCTGCAAAAAAGAATCAGATGAAAATGTTTTAAAGTCTGTTTCAAAAAACAACCAAGTATCACAAATAGACTCAATTCAAACAAATAATCCTCAAACTATTGATGACATTAAAAAAGAATTTGCTGTTTTGAATGATAAACTAATTGCCAAAAAGCTTGATTCAACCGGTTTTAGCTATAACTGCGAAGAAATAGAAGGTGAAATTCATTTTTATTATGAAAATCAAAAGCTAAAAATGGTAAAACACTTTCTGGCAGACAGTCATTACTCTTCTTTAACAAAGTATTACGTGAAGAATGGCCATATATTTTTCATCTTCAAAGATGATACAGTATGGCAATTTGATGGCGGAACGACTGGAAAACCAATTACGAAAGATAGTATTAATCAACTTCGAATTTATCTGCAAAACAACAATCCTATAAAATCTCTGGAGAAAAATTTCACCGTAAGATCAATTGGTAAAAATGTAGACCCTGAAACCGTTCCAAACAAGGAAATAAAATATAATGTGAAAGAACTGATGGCAGTTTATCGGTCAATCCTTAAAAATAAAGATAAAAAAGGCGAAATAAAATGTCTTTAAAAATAAAGGGACTTCAAAACTGAAGCCCCTTTATTTTTTCAAAAAACCGAAAATTATACTTTCATAATTTCAGCTTCTTTTATCTTAAGATGTTCATCACAGGTCTTCACAAATTTATCAGTAAGAACCTGGATTTCTTCTTCTAATCCTTTGATAACGTCTTCAGAAACACCGTCTAGTTTTTTAAGTTCTTTCAACCCGTTTTGTCTGGCATTTCTTACAACGATTTTAGTATCTTCCGTTTCTCCTTTAGCCTGTTTTGCCAATTCTCTTCTTCTTTCCTCTGTTAATGGAGGTACATTAAGGATAATATTTTCCCCGTTATTAGAAGGTGCAAAACCTAAATTAGAGTTGATAATAGCCTTTTCTATTGCACCGATAGCTGTTCTATCCCAAGGTTGAATAGAGATTGTCATAGCATCCGGTACAGAAACATTGGCAACCTGGTTGATAGGTGTCGGAGCCCCGTAATATTCTACCATAACATCCTGAACCATTGATGTAGAAGCACGTCCTGCTCTAATTCTCTGAAATGCGTGTTCTAAGTGCTTTACAGCTGCATCCATGTCCTGCTTTACAGATTCTAATATAAGATCTAATTCTTCCATTATATATTCAAAATTTGATAAGTTACACATTTTATATAATAACTGATTTTTTAGATAAGTAACTAAATAATAGGTGGTATATTTAAATTGGTTTACCTGACCCTAATATTTTATCCGTTACCAAACCTACAAATCAACTAAAGTTCCGACATTTTCTCCGTCTACAATTTTTTCTAAATTACCATCTTTGTTCATATCAAAAACAATAATGGGCAATTTATTTTCGTGGCTTAAAGTAAATGCTGTCATATCCATTACTTTAAGATTTTTTTCGAAAACTTCATCGAAAGATAATGAATTATATTTTACAGCACCTGCATTTTTCTCAGGATCGCTGTCATAGATACCATCTACCCTGGTTCCTTTTAAAATAACATCAGCCCCGATTTCGATAGCTCTCAAAGTTGCTGCCGTATCCGTTGTAAAATAAGGGTTCCCTGTTCCCGCTCCGAAGATGACAACTCTTCCTTTTTCAAGGTGTCTTACCGCTCTTCTTTTAATGAAGGGCTCAGCCACTTTATCCATTTCGATGGCTGATTGCAGTCTTGTTTTGATTCCTGCATGCTCTAAGGCACCTTGCAGGGCCATTCCGTTGATTACTGTTGCAAGCATTCCCATGTAATCTCCCTGCACTCTGTCCATCCCTTTTGCAGCACCTGCTACTCCACGGAAAATGTTTCCTCCTCCAATTACAATGGCAACTTCGCAACCTTTATCTACCACTTTTTTGATTTCTACAGCATATTCCTGTAATCTGTCAGTATCAATGCCGTATTGTCTGTTCCCCATTAAGGCCTCACCACTAAGTTTTAGAAGGATTCTTTTATATTTCATCTTTATTTTAAATAACTTTTTTTGTTTACCTGATTTGTCAAAAATTTGACTTTGCAAATATAATCATTAAAAATATTGATAAAAGAAAAATATTTAAGTATAAATAATGTGAGAAATATTTTGAAAAGTACGAAAAAGGATTATTTTTGCATTAATAATAAACTGAATTGAAGAAAATTGTCATTTTTTCATTGTTTCTATCAGGAATTGTTTCTTTTGCACAAACAGGAGCAAATGTTTACCCTTTCTTAAACATTCCCGTCTCTGCAAGACAGGCTGCTTTAGGAGGAGACGCAATTACGATAAGGGATTATGATGCTTCATTTGCTATTGCAAATCCGGCTTTGTTGAATAAAGATTCAGACAAACAGCTTTCCATCAACGGAGCTGCTTATTTAGCAGACTCTAAATACGGAACCATTGCCTATGCTAAAGACTTTGATAATGGTCATATGGCTACTGTCAACGCTCGGTATATGAGCTATGGAAATATTCCGAGAACAGATGAAAGTGGGTTTGAAAACGGTACATTTTCGGCCTCAGATGTTGCGATCGGAGCAGGATATGCCTACCAATTCGAAGAAGACTGGACAATTGGCGGGGGATTAAACTTCATTACTTCAAAAATTGATACCTACACTTCTTCTGCGATTGCGGGAACAGCGGGGATTACTTATCACAATAAAAAGACTAAAGAAGTAGCTTCATTAGTCTTAAGGAATTTCGGATATCAGTTTAAATCTTTCAATGGAACGAGGGAAAATCTACCTTTTAGAATAGATTTGGGATATACCCGGACTTTAAAAGCGATTCCGCTTGCGATTACAGTCACAGCTCATGATTTGCAGGAATTTAATATTTCTTCAGATTACAACGTAAACGGTCAGGAAGTAAATGTTGGAAGAAAAATTGCTGATCACTTTTCTGTTGGAGCAGAATTGTTCCCTGAGAAAAACTTTAATATCAGGCTGGGATATAACGTGAAACGCGGAAACGAACTTGCCGTAGCTGACCAGAGAAACTTTTCAGGTCTTTCAGGTGGTTTTGGAATCAAAGTCTCAAGATTTCGTTTAGATTATGCGCATATAAGATATCATAATGCTTCAAATGTGAATCAGATAGGCGTTTCAGTAGACCTTAGCAGTCATCGTGGAGAATAATTTTTATCCTTAAATAATAACAACATATACAGAAACCTTAAGAAAATCTCTTAAGGTTTCTTGGTTTTTTAAAAAAAATCTTGAAATTTGCGGTATGAAAAAACCTGTAATTGCTATCGATGGGTACTCGTCTACCGGAAAAAGTTCAATATCTAAAGTCATTGCCCAAAAATTGGGGCTTATTCATTTAGATACGGGTGCGCTTTACAGAGGTGTTACATGGTTTGCTTTACAAAACTGCCTGTATGAAGATGGTTCTATTAATCTCGGACAATTATTTTCTTCTTTTGATCAGATCGAGCTTGAGTTTAAGAATGATAACGGAGAATTAATTCTTTTTCTCAATCATATAGATATTTCAAAAGCAATCCGTACTAATGAGGTGTCAGATAATGTAAGTTTTGTGGCAAAACAAAAAGAAGTAAGAGATTTTTTATTACAGTCCCAGCGGACTCTGGCACAAAAAGGCGGAATTATTATGGACGGAAGAGATATCGGAACTGTTGTCTTACCAAATGCTGATTTCAAATTTTTTCTTACAGCAAGTATTGATGAGAGAACGAAAAGAAGATACCATGAACTTTTAAGTTTAGGAATCAATACAGAAGAGGAGCAGGTGAAAAAAAATCTTCTCGAACGTGACAAAATTGACAGTGAAAGAGAAATTGCGCCATTAAGGCAGGCTGAAGATGCCACTGTCATAGATAACACAAATCTTACGAAAGATGAAACCATAAACAGTATTCTATCTCACATTCAAAAGATTTAACATTTTTTATAAGTCATTCACACCCTTTGGTATGTTAATTGTAGTTTTATTACTGTAAAAACTAATGTTTATTAACTATTAAAAAAACGAAAAATGTCTAGAAAAGGAAACAATACAGCAGGTATATTAGCGGGACTTCTTGCAGGTGCTGCGGCGGGTGTAATTTTAGGAATGCTTTATGCGCCGGAAGAAGGTAAAGAAACCAGAAAAAAAATTAAAACTAAGGCAAACGATTTAAAAGATCAGGCTAAAAATAAGTATGAAGAAGTTTCTGACAAAGTAAAAGATCAATATGGCAATATCTCTTCTACTTTTAAAGAAACAGCTAATAATGTAGCTCATACTGTAAAAGACGGTTATGACAGATACAAAGATCAAATTGTTGCGAAAACTACTGACGTTGTAAAAGATGTAGAGGCAGAATTAAATGATCTTAAAAAATAAATAATTTAATTTTTAAGATTAAATTGTGGAAGGAACTTTGCGTATAAAAGTTCCTTTTTTTGTAACTTAAAAAAAAAACAATGATAGAAACTATTAAAGAATATGCGTCTAAGAGAATCGATTTGCTGAAAATAGAAGCGACTGAAAAATCTTCTCTTTCCGCAGGGCTTGTCACCTATTTTGTAGTACTGCTTGTTGCTTTTGCTTTTTTTATTGTTCTTTTCAACTTCGGAATTGCATTTCTTATTGGTAAAGCTTTAGATAATACATCATACGGTTTTCTTATCGTAGCAGCATTTTATTTCTTAATCATGATTTTTATTGTTATCTTTAAGAATAAGATAGTAAATACTGTTGCAGATAATGTTATTAAATTTTTAAACCACTAAATTATGGGGAGAAGTTATGAAAATTTAAATGAATTAAGGATAAAGAAAAAGCTATTGAAAGATGAAATTGATGATTTGGAAAACCTTTTGACATTTAAAAATACCAAAGAAAGCTTAAGCGCATTTACCAACGGACTTACTGATCAGTATCTTCAGGAAAAAGTAGATAAAAACGGTGATGAAAAAATAGTTTTGAGAAAAGACGTAATTGCTAAACAGGTTACTTCTGAGGTAAAAGATATGTTGATTAGTAAGAATACTGCAATGAGTATTGCCGGATCTGCTTTTTCAGGAAATGCTTTGGATACTATTATAAAATTAGGTATAACAGCTTTGGTGGGCAACTATGCAAAGAAAAGTATGAAAAGCCCGAAGTGGAAGAAAAAACTGATAGGTGTTGCTTTGATTTATCTGGCACCGGTTGCACTAAAGTTTGTAAGGAAAAAATTAGAAACTTATCAGAAAAACAAAAGTGTTTCCAGTATGGAGCAACTTATATAATTTATTAGAAGTTATATATTAGAGGCTGGAAGTTAGTTTTAAAATTGTATTAAGCTTTACTAATTTCCAGCCTCTAATATATAACTTTTATTTAGAAAATAGTTGCCCTAAAATAATTCCGGCAGCCATTGAAACATTCAGACTTTCTGTAGATTGCGATTTTCCAAATCTTGGAACACTAATACTTTTTTGAAGTAATTTTTCTGTCTCAGGGCGCATTCCGTTTCCTTCATTTCCCAAAATTAAATTAATCTTTTCAGGCTTTTGAAAAGTGTAAATATTCTCCCCTTCCATATCGGTTCCGATATTGATATTTTCAGTTTTTGAAAGGTATTCTACAAGATTCGTATAAACAATATTTACCCTTGTAAAAGATCCCATACTTGCCATAATTACTTTTGGGTTATAAAAATCTACGGTATCTTCACTGCAGATTATCTGCTCAATTCCAAACCAGTCTGCCAAACGAATAATTGTACCCAAATTTCCGGGATCCTGAATTCCATCTAAAACTAACTGAATATTTTTATCTTCAAACACTTTTTCTTCATTGAGCCAGCAAACCGCTACAGAATCTTTCGGGTTTTGTAAAAAACTAATTTTTTTAAGCTCATTTTCAGAGATATGAGTAATAGGTATATCAGTGCGGTCCAATTTTTGCGGATCGGTAGATAATATTTCTTTAATTTTAAAGTTAGAATTGAAAAGTTCACAAATGATTTTATTACCTTCAACCAAAAACAAATTGTATTTTTGCCTGAACTTCTTTTTATCTAAAGACTGTAAAATTTTTATTGTATGAGCTGTAAGCATTATAAGAATTCTCCTCAAAAATATTATAAAATTATTTCATTCGCAACATTTGTTGGTCTCCTTTATGCTTGTAGTACGACAAAAAAAGTTCCGGATGGTGAATATTTGCTTACAAAGAACAACTTTCAGTTTGAAGATAAGACAGAAAATTTTGATGACGAACTAAAAAACTACGTTCAGCAAAAACCTAATAAAAAGCAACTTCTTTTCATGCCTCTGAGTTTACTGCTCTATAATGCTGCAAACCCGAAGTACGATACGATTCTGAATGAATATATGACTTATCCCAGTGAAATGAGAACTCAAAACCTGAGGGATTCTCTTTTCATTAAATACAATATGAAGAGCAGTGTAGGAAAAAGCTTACTTTTAGACAGGTTATACCACAATTGGGGAACGCCTCCTGTTATTTTGGATCAGTCCAGAACAGAAAAAAGTGCCGAATCCATTGAAAAAAGACTTACGTACAGAGGTTTTTGGGATGCAGAGGTTAAATTTAAACATGACATAGATTCCGCTGCGAAAAAAGCTGCTGTAACTTATTTTATTAAGCATAACGATCCTACCTATATAAAGGATTATTACTATAATATTCCGGATGAGAAGATTAAGAATGTTTATAAGTATTCAATACAGGAAACTTATATAAAATCCGGGCAGGTTCTTGATCAGACAGTTCTTGAAAAAGAAGTAACAAGACTGAATGAATTGATGAGGAAAAATGGATATTACAGATTTAACAGTTCTAATGATGAAGTTTATTTCGTTGCAGACTCTTTAAAGAGCAGAAAACAGGTGCCTTTGACTTTGGAAATTCATAAAGACTCTGTTGATACACCTTATAAAGTTGCTACTATCGGGAATATTGATGTTGCGATTGTAGATAAAGCAAGTGATTTTCCTAAAAATACTACAAAAGACAGCTTACGAAGGGTAAGATTTCATAAAATGGATGATAGGTATAAAACTTCATCACTCTGGAGAGCGATCATTGTAGACAACAAACAGGTTTATGATCAGAAAAAGCTTGATGTGACTAAACGAAACTTTCTGGCAATGAATAATTTCAGTATTCTAAAATCCAGGGATTCTTTAAGGCATGGCGGCGGTACAAGTCCTAATGATAGTATAGTAGATGTTTTATACTTATTAAAACCTCTCGATAAATATGAATTAAAATTAGGAACAGATATTAATTATTCTCAGGTTTTAAATCTTGGAATTTCTCCGTCAATAGATTTAACAACCAGGAATGTTTTCAGAGGTATGGAAAACCTTTCTACCAGTTTATCAGGAACTTTCGGTTCTATCAGAAGTACACAAGATATTAATAAAAGAGTTTTGGCTTACGAGTTATCTGCTCAGGCATCTCTTAATTTTCCAAGATTGCTGCTTCCTTTTGATTATTATAAGTTTATTCCGAAGAGGTACACTCCTACTTCATCGATTATTTTAGGAGCTTCTGTTCAGAACAATATTGGTTTAGGAAGGGTAAACTTTACAACAGGTCTTAACTTTCAGGCTAATGTAAATGATCAGGTTTATCATAAGTTGACATTATTTAATACACAATTGAGCTTAACGAAAAATAAATCTGCTTATTATGACTATTTTGTGAATGACAATGCTATTAGGGAAGAAATTTTTACCGACTATTTTGCTTCTCATCCTTCGGTTGAGCAAGATTTTAATTCCGGACAGCTTACTATCGATCAGGTTTCCCAGCATATCACAGAGGATTTTGATTATCGAAATAGCCTTGATGCAGCTGGCGAAAATCGCATGATTGCCTTTTTAGGGACTTTAGTGAATAAAGACAGGCAAACACAGGATGTTCTTATTTCATCAATGATTTATAATTTTGTTTATAATGAAATTGGAAAAAAAGATTATCCCAATGCTTTTTATTTCAATGGAAAAGTAGAATTGGCCGGAAATATTTTAAGTGTTTTCAATCAAAAGAGAAACGACGGCGGGGGTATTGTAACGAGCCCTCAAAGAACTATTTTTGGCGTTCCGTACGCCCAGTTTGTAAAATTTGATGTTGATACAAGAAAATATTTTAAGTTTAATAAAAACACTTTAGTTTTACGCCAGTTCATTGGTGTGGGTATTCCATACGGAAATTCTAAGGATATGCCGGTCATCAGATCTTATTTTAATGGCGGATCTAATGATATTCGAGCTTGGGTAGCTTATGGAGGTCTTGGACCTGCAGATTCCCAAGTTGACGAAAGGGTTCGTACTTATATGACAGATAATATAAAACTTACTACAAATATTGAGTTCAGGGTTCCCTTTACCGATATGTATGAAGGTGCATTGTTTACAGATATTGGTAATACTTGGAGTCTTAAAAATTATAATGACGGATACGGGGACGAATTTAAATTCAATAAATTCTTGGGACAAATGGGTATTGGTAGTGGATTTGGTTTAAGGGTGAATGTTGCTTACATCACATTGAGACTTGATTTAGCCTATAAAATCTATGATCCCAACAAACCGGACGGTGAAAAATGGAGATTCAGCAGTTTTAATCCTTTCAAGCCAACATTGAACATTGCCTTCGGATATCCATTCTAATCAGGAGAAATTCCTAACGCCAAATATACTACAGCAACTGTTCTTGCGAGTATTTCTCTGAATTGGTTTCTGTAGTAACTTTCTGGTTTTGTGACGTCCTGTGCATCAAAACCCAAAGCGTTCATGCTATTATTTCGTGCAAAAAGCAACGCTCTGAGATTGTGAAAACCCTGTGAAACGATAATCACATTTTTTTCTTTATACACATCTTTACAGCGCAAAATACTTTTATATGTATTAAAACCTTTCGGATCTTCAATAATAATATCTTCCGGAACGCCCTCTTGATAAATTAAATAATTTTTCATAGCCGCGGGCTCGTTGTAGCCCTTACTTTTCTCTCCGCTCACAATAATTTTTTTGATTTTCCCGTGATGATAAAGTAGAGCCGTTGCATCCATTCTTTTTGTAAAATAAGGATTGGAAAGCCCCGATCTCATCTTAGGTGAAGTTCCCAAAACAAGAGCAGCTTCTCTTGGAGGAATTTTTGAGATTTTGGTATAGGTTCTACCGTCTGTAAGTCCAAAAACCCAAGCATTGCAAAGGCATATCAGTAGAATTCCTATTTCTATTGATATCAATGCAAGATTAATTATGTTTTTTACAATTCTCAAATGAGATCAAAGTTAAGCTTTATTTTCTGACTTTTAGCAATCGACATACAAGCTAAAATATGCCCCTTCCCTTCTTCTTTTTCTGTTAAATATTCATTCTCCAAAAGTTCAACCTCACCTTCTTCCAAAATACATTCACAACTGCCACAAATCCCTGATTTGCAGGAGTAAGGGACAGGGAATTTTTGAATTAATAATTGTTGTAAAATTTTATCCTCATTGGTTGGAAATTCAGTATTAAACTCTTTTCCAAACATTTTAAATTCTACTTCAACATTTTCGATTAACGGAAATTCTTTTTCGATAGGGTAAATATCGTCATTAAATTCTTCAAAAAGCTCAAAATGAATATTTTTCTTTGGGATTCCGTGATGATAGCATGCATTTGCCAGAGTCTTAATCATTTCACCTTTTCCACATATCAAAACTTCATCTACGGCATCCCAAATAGTAGATTCTTCGTCAGTATCGTCTAAATGCAGAATCTGGTTAATAATCAGATTTAATTTTTTTTCATCCAGCCTTCCATAAAAGAAATGATTACTTGGCTTTTCCTGTGAGAAGAAATAGAAAATTTGTAATCTGTCCCCACAAGTTCTGGCAAGATTATCTAAATCCTCTCTAAAAACCAAATCTTCTGAACTCTTATTTCCAAAAAATAAAAACATCCTGGTTCTTGGTTCATTATGAAGAATATTTTTAAAGTGACTTAAAATTGGGGTAATACCGATTCCTGCGGCAAAACCTACGATCGTTCTGAATTCACTTGGTTTTGAAACTAAAGTAAACCTTCCGCTGGGTTCGCTTACCAATAATTCATCACCGGTATTATAATTTTTAAATAGCTGTGAGGTTTCTCCATCAGGAGAATTCACTTTTATTCCTAAAGCTATTTTATTTTCATAAGGAGCAGAAGTCATCGAATAGTCATTAATAACTTCTTTACCATGAGATTGAAATTTCAGACTTACAAACTGCCCTGCTTCAAATGTAAAATTCTCCTTCAGATTCTCAGGAATATCAAACTCCAGAGAAAAAGTATTTTTGGTCAGTTCTTCCTTTTTCGCTATTTTTAGCCAATGAAACTGTGTCAGTTTCCCTTTATAGATTTGTTGTTCCATACTTCAATTCAAAAATAGATAAAAAATAATTTATGAAGAAGATAATTTTATCCACGCTTGTTCTATTTGCATTGGCAAGTTGTAAAAAAGAGAGCGAGAAAAATAATGATGCAACCACTACAGATTCGCTTTCCGTGTCCCAAAATGTTGAATCAGCAGGCGAATCGTTTGTTTCTCCGGAAATTGCTCCTGAAAAAATCGGTGATTACTTAGCAAAAAACAATGATACATTATATGTTACCAATTTTTTTGCAACATGGTGCGGGCCGTGTATGAGGGAAATTCCTCATTTTAAAAATAAAATTGAGGAACTGAAAGGAAAACCTGTAAAATTTACTTTCGTGAATCTGGATGAAAAATCTGAATGGAACGGAGCTGTAAAAAAATTCGCTGAAGAAAATAACTTAGCTGAAAATATAGTTTTACTGGACGGTAAAAAATTGGATGAGAATTTCTTTCCGGAAAATTTCCAGAAATGGGATGGAGGTTCGATACCTTTTACTTTTTTTAGAAAAGGCAGTAAAACTGAAGAATTTTTAGGTATGATGACAGAAGAAGAATTGAATAATAAGCTTCATTCTCTTTTGAAATAAAACTTTACAGATTCTTTGTAATGTCAACCCAATTTAAAATTCTGTGTTTATTGCTGTTAATCGCTATTATTTTTACTGCGGTTATTAATCTGAACACAGGATTTTTACATTTACACTTTCAGGACTTCTTTCAGAACTCTTCAAACAGCCAGATTGCCGAAATCCGTGTGAATCGCGTTTTGGTAATGCTTTTGGCAGGGATTTCTATCCCTACTTCGGGTTTTCTCATGCAGGAATATTTTCAGAATCCTTTAGCCGGGCCTGATATTTTAGGGATAACTTCGGTGGCGAGTTTATCGGTAGCATTTTACATCTTTTTCTCATCTGATATTCTCCTTCCCGATTTTTTAAAAAACAGTTTTCTCAGCTTATCTGCAATTGTTGGAAGTTTGCTTCTGATGCTGGTTTTATTATCCATGTCAAATAAATTTCAGGATAAATCTTATTTAATTATTTTTGGTTTTTTGGTTTCTGCATTTGCCGGAGCAATTGTTTCTATATTACAACTTTATGCCGAAAATCAAAGCTTGAAAAACTATATCTTGTGGTCTTTCGGAGCAAATAATATGGTGACAAGGAATCAGATTTATGTTTTATCAATTTTAATTTTAGTAGGATTATTTATTTGCTTTAAAACCATAAAACCACTGATTGGAAATTCATTAGGAAGTTCTTATGCACAAAGTTTAGGAGTAAATCTCCAGCATTTAAAAATCTTGATAATTATTGCTTCTTCCCTGCTTTCTGCTTCTGTTACAGCATTTTTAGGTCCTATTTTATTTATAGGAATTATAGTTCCGCATTTTTGCCGATTGATTTATAATCCTGCAAAACTTTGGCAGCAATGGATTTTAAATATGTTTTTGGGAATGTTAATGATGCTGTTTTTTTCAATCGTTGCAGAAAAATCTCAGATTCCTTTAAATGTGATAAGCTCTATATTTGGAATTCCTGTAATTTTGATGATGCTTTTGAAACAGAATAAGGTTTAATTTGAGGATAGAACAAAATCAATTTTAAAAATAAAAACTGTAGATTAAGTAATAACCTTTGCGACCTTGCAATAAAAACAACAAAAATGCACCTACAAATCAAACAAGCAAATATCGGTTATAATACAACCTTAATTTCAGATGTCAATGCAGACCTGAATTTAGGAGATGTATGCTTGTTAATCGGGAATAACGGTGTAGGAAAAACAACTTTAATCAAATCTATTTTACATCAAATTCCTCTTTTAAAAGGTGAAATTTGCATTAATGATAAAAAGGTAAAACATCTCTCCGTTAAAGAAATTGCAGAAAATATTGCTGTTGTTTTTTCCAAATCGGTTATACCACAAAATTATACGGTTGAAGATCTTATCTCTTTAGGAAAATATATTTACTATCCTTTTTATTTTGAACTTAAAAAAGAAGACAAAGAGGAAGTATCGCACATTATTGAAGAATTGGATTTAAATCAATACAGATATACGTTACTCAAAAATCTTTCAGACGGAAATCTTCAAAAAGCCTTTATTGGAAGAGCTTTGACACAAAACTCCCCTATCATCATTCTCGATGAGCCAACAACGCATTTAGATGAGAAAAATAAAGTCACCATCTTAAAAACGCTTCGAAAATTAGCTAAAGAGCAAAACAAACTGATTCTTTTTTCTTCACATGATTGGCGTTTAGCGAAAGAATTTGCAGACAAAATCTGGTACATAAAAAACCATCATTTGCATTCCGGAATTGTAGAAGATGTATTGCTTCAACATAGTGAACTGACAAATGCTTCTTTGTTTCAAGTAAATGAAAATTTTGTTGCTCCAAAAATTATTGCGCCGGATTTTTATAAAGAAATGCTATATTCTTTACTTCAAAAAAATTTCCAAAAGGATCTTTCTTCATTAAATTTTGAGTTTCAAAATAACTTTTGGATCATTTCTAATGATTCATTGAAACAGCAATGTGAATCTTTTGAAGAAATAGTTAATTTAGTGAAAACCATCTATTAATACTTGTTTTTATTTATTAATTTCACATACTATGCATGCATAGTATTATGCTTATCATACAATTTAATCATTTTATTATCAGTGTATTAACAAATTTTAACGATAATAAATACTATGCATGCATAATATTTACTAAATTTGGATTAAACCATTTCAACGAAAATGATGGATAATAATAAAGATAAAATAGAAAATGTAGATTTAATTTTAAAACAGACTTGGCTAGCTGTTTCTAAAATGTACACAGATCTTGCCCAAGAGCATGATTCTACGGCTGTTCAAGCCCTTACTCTTCTTAAAATTGACCCTAAAGAAGGAACAAGAAGTACAAACCTAGGCCCTAAAATGGCTATCGAGCCAACTTCATTAACCAGAATTATCAAACTTCTTGAAGACAACGGATATATTTATAAGGAAAAAACAACTGCCGATAAACGGGAAGTTATCATTAAACTTACAGATAAGGGGTTGAATTCCAGAAATATGTCTAAAGAAGTTGTTGTAAATTTCAATAAAAAAGTGATGGAGAAAATTGCTCCTGAAAAGTTAGAAACTTTTAAGGAAGTAATGGTTCAAATCATGAAAATTGCCACCGATTTAAATAACAGAAAATAATAAATCAAATGAAAAGAAGAATCAAACACGTTACGGTTCTTGGTTCAGGAATTATGGGAAGCGGTATTGCGGCTCACTTTGCCAATATTGGCGTAGAAGTTTCGCTTTTGGATATCGTTCCTTTTGAATTGACTGAAGCAGAACAGAAAAAAGGTTTGACCAAAGATGATAAAGCGGTAAGAAACAGAATCGCTTCCGAAAACTTTGAAAAACTGAAAAAAGCAAGCCCGGCTCTGCTCTATTCTCCTAAATTCGCGGATAGAATTAAAGTTGGAAATTTTGATGATGATTTACCAAAAATAAAAAATACAGACTGGATTATTGAAGTTGTGGTTGAAAGACTCGACATCAAAAAATCAGTTTACGAAAAAATCGAACAGTTCAGAAAACCGGGCACTTTGATTTCTTCGAATACATCAGGGATTCCTATTCATCTTTTGACAGAAGGAAGAAGTGATGATTTCAAGCATTATTTTGCAGGAACACACTTCTTTAATCCTGTGAGATACCTTCCTCTTTTAGAAATTATTCCTACCAATGATACGTCTTCGGAAGTAATCGACTTCTATATGAATTACGGAGCAAAATTCTTAGGAAAAACGACTGTTTTAGCAAAAGATACGCCTGCATTTATCGCCAACAGAATCGGGGTTTTCTCGATGATGGACTTGCTTCACAACGTTCAGAAATTAGGATTGACAGTTTCTGAAGTTGATAAACTGACAGGTCCTGTAATCGGTCGCCCAAAATCTGCAACGTTCCGAACAGCAGATGTTGTTGGTCTGGATACGCTGGTAATGGTTGCGAATGGCGTGCGTCAAAGCGGTGCCGAAGCTAATGATTTCAATGATGTTTTTGCCCTTCCTGATTACATCCAGAAAATGGTTGATAATAAATGGTTGGGTTCAAAAACAGAGCAAGGTTTCTATAAGAAAGTGAAAAATGCAGAAGGAAAATCTGAAATTCACGGATTAAACCTTGATACTTTAGAATATGAGCTTCAGGGAAAATCTTCTTTCCCGACTTTAGAATTAACTAAAAATATTGATAAGCCGATTGACAGGTTTAAAGTCTTAATTGGTGGAAAAGACAAAGCCGGAGAGCTTTACAGAAAATCTTTTGGAGCGTTATTCGCCTATGTTTCCCATAAAATTCCTGAAATTTCCGATGAAGTGTACAAAATCGACGATGCGATGAGAGCTGGTTTCGGTTGGGAAAACGGGCCGTTTGAAATCTGGGATGCAGTGGGCGTTCAGAAAGGTATTGAATTGGCTAAAGATGCCGGTTACGAAGTTTCAGGCTGGGTGAAAAACGTAGAAACTTTCTATAAGGTGAATGATGAAGGACAAAGCATTTACGTAGATAAAAGCTCAGGTGAGTACAACAAAATTCCGGGTCAGGATGCTTTCATTATTTTAGATAATATCAGAAAAAACAAAACGCTTTGGAGTAATTCCGGTGCTGCGATTGAAGATTTAGGCGACGGGATTATCAATTTTGAAATCCGTTCCAAGATGAACTCTTTGGGAGGTGAAGTTTTAGACGGATTAAACAGAGCCATTGATTTAGCTGAAAAAGAGTATGACGGATTAGTAATCGGAAATCAGGGGACAAATTTCTCTGTCGGAGCGAATTTAGCGATGATTTTAATGATGGCTATCGAGCAGGATTGGGATGATTTGAATATGGCGATTGCTTATTTCCAAAAATCGATGATGAGAGTTCGCTACTCTTCCATTCCAGTTGTTGTTGCTCCTCACGGGATGACACTTGGTGGCGGTTGCGAAATGACGATGCATGCAGACAGAGTCGTTGCAGCAGCAGAAACCTACATCGGATTGGTGGAAACCGGAGTTGGTGTAATTCCCGGCGGTGGCGGAACAAAAGAGCTGACATTGAGAACTTCCAGAGAATTCCACAGTGATGATGTTAAAAACAACAGGCTTCGTGAAGCCTTCATGAATATCGCGATGGGTAAAGTAGCCACTTCCGCTTACGAGGCGTACGATATGGGAATCCTTGAAAAAGGAAAAGATATTGTCTCCGTAAGTAAAAACAGGCAGATTGCAGAAGCTAAAAAAATTGCGAAATTATTAGCCGAACAGGGCTATACTCAGCCGATTGAGCAGAGAGTAAAAGTTTTAGGTAAAGACGCTTTGGGAATGTTTTATGTTGGAACTGACCAGATGTTGACAGGGAACTTCATCTCTGAGCATGACAAGAAAATCGCAGACAAATTAGCCAACGTAATGGTCGGAGGAAATCTTTCTGAACCAACGGTCGTAACTGAACAATACTTATTGAATCTTGAAAGAGAAACGTTCTTACAACTTTGTGGAGAAAGGAAAACTTTGGAGAGAATTCAGTATATGTTACAGAATGGAAAACCGCTTAGAAATTAATCATCTAACAATTAAAAATTAAAATGTCAAAACAAGCATATATAGTAAAAGGATTTAGAACAGCGGTAGGAAAAGCACCTAAAGGCTCCCTTCGTTTTACTCGTCCCGACGTAATGGCGGCTACCGTTATTGAAAAATTAATGGCAGAGCTTCCGCAATTAGACAAAAACAGAATTGACGACCTTATCGTAGGAAATGCAATGCCCGAAGCTGAACAAGGCTTGAACGTTGCCCGTTTGATTTCTTTAATGGGATTAAATACAGACAAAGTTCCCGGAGTTACCGTAAACAGATATTGCGCATCAGGAAGCGAGGCGATTGCGATTGCTTCTGCAAAAATCCAGGCAGGAATGGCAGATTGCATTATCGCAGGTGGTACAGAATCTATGTCTTATATTCCTATGGGAGGCTACAAACCGGTTCCGGAAACGGATATCGCAAAAACAAACCCTGATTATTATTGGGGAATGGGTTATACTGCTGAAGAAGTGGCAAAACAATACAATATCACAAGAGAAGAACAGGACCAGTTCGCTTTTGAATCCCACATGAAGGCTTTAAAAGCGAATCAGGAAGGTAAATTTGCCAACCAGATTGTTCCGATTCCTGTTGAATATAATTTTCTGGATGAAAGCCAGAAAATGCAGACCAAAAAGTTTGATTTTTCTGTAGATGAAGGACCAAGAGCAGATACTTCTTTGCAAGGTTTGGCCAAATTAAAACCCGTTTTCGCCAACGGAGGAAGCGTAACTGCCGGAAATTCTTCCCAAATGAGCGATGGAGCCGCTTTTGTAATGGTGATGAGCGAAGAAATGGTAAAAGAATTAGGATTGGAACCGGAAGCAAGATTAATGGCGTATGCAGCAGCAGGTCTTGAACCGAGAATCATGGGAATGGGACCAATCTATGCAATTCCAAAAGCACTAAAACAGGCCGGTTTAGAGTTAAAAGATATTGAATTAATCGAGTTAAACGAAGCATTTGCATCACAGTCTGTTGCCATCAAAAAAGAATTAGGGTTAAATCCTGATATTTTGAATGTAAACGGAGGCGCCATTGCTTTGGGGCACCCACTTGGATGTACCGGAACAAAATTAACTGTTCAGCTTCTTGACGAAATGAGAAAACGCGGAAACAAATACGGAATGATTTCCATGTGTGTGGGAACCGGCCAGGGAGCCGCAAGTATTTTTGAACTTCTATAATTAAATTATAAATTTTAGATGTAATGGGTTTCAAAGTAGATAATTTGATTCCAATAAAAACATTCGGATTTGCTTTAAGAATAATTAAATTTTATACTCAATGTAAATCTTAAAATGAATTTATTTGATCAAGGCAGATTCTACGTTGTGGAACTTCAATTGGCGCAAATGTAGAAGAAGCAATTGCAGCTCAATCTAAGAAAGATTTCAAAACCTTTCAATTGCAAATAAAGGAGCAAGAGAAATAAGATATTGGCTAAGACTTTATCAATCTTCAAACTTGGTTCAAATTGAAGTTAATTCTTATTTGAAGGAAATTGAAAGCATCATTAATATTTTGACTAAAATCATTAAAACTTCATCTTAAAATTTATAACAGGGAATCAGTAATTTAAAATTTATAATCTAAAATTTAAAATCATAAAATAATGACTACACTTAATAAAACATTGAAAGGCGGTGAATTCTTAATCAAAGAAATTCCTGCCAATGAAATCTTCTCTTTGGAAGAACTTTCAGAAGAACAAAAAATGCTTCGGGATTCTGCAAAAGAATTTATTGACAGAGAAGTTGTTCCGCAAAAAGAACGTTTCGAGAAAAAAGATTATGCATTTACCGAGGAAACGATGCGTAAATTGGGAGAAATGGGACTTTTAGGAATTGCCGTTCCCGAAGAATACGGCGGTCTTGGAATGGGGTTTGTGACCACTATGCTGGCTTGTGATTATATTTCAGGAACAACAGGCTCATTGGCAACGGCCTATGGGGCTCATACCGGAATTGGTACACTTCCGATTGTTCTTTACGGAACTGAAGCTCAAAAACAGAAATATCTTCCGGATTTAGCAACCGGAACAAAGTTCGGAGCCTATTGTTTGACAGAGCCGGATGCCGGTTCTGATGCCAACTCAGGAAAAACAAGAGCCAAACTTTCCGAAGACGGAAAACATTATATCATCAACGGGCAGAAAATGTGGATTTCCAATGCCGGGTTTGCAGATACTTTCACATTGTTTGCGAAAATTGATGATGATAAAAATATTACAGGTTTTGTAATCAACCGCTCAGAATTAGAAAATCCTGAAAGCTTAACTTTCGGTGAGGAAGAACATAAATTGGGGATTCGTGCCTCTTCTACCCGTCAGGTTTTCTTTAATGATATGAAAATTCCTGTTGAGAACCTTTTAGGAGAGAGAAATAACGGTTTTAAAATCGCTTTGAATGCTCTTAATGTTGGCCGTATCAAATTAGCTGCGGCTTGTCTGGATGCTCAAAGAAGAATTTTAAATCATTCTATCCAATATTCGAACGAGAGAAAACAGTTTGGAGTTTCTATCTCAACTTTCGGGGCTATCAGAAAGAAAATTGCTGAAATGGCGACAGGAACTTTCGTAAGTGAATCCGGTTCTTACAGGGCTGCAAAAAATGTTGAAGATAAAATTAATGAATTGGTTGCCGATGGATTAAGCCATCAGGAAGCTGAATTGAAAGGTGTTGAAGAATTTGCAGTTGAATGTTCAATTCTTAAAGTTTTCGTTTCTGATTTGGCTCAGAATACTGCTGATGAAGGAATTCAGGTATATGGTGGAATGGGATTCTCTGAAGACACACCAATGGAAGCTGCATGGAGAGATTCAAGAATATCAAGAATTTATGAAGGAACCAATGAAATCAACAGACTTTTAGCTGTTGGGATGTTGATCAAGAGAGCAATGAAGGGTGAATTAGATTTATTATCTCCTGCAATGGCAATCAGTAAAGAATTGATGGGAATTCCTTCATTTGAAGTTCCTGATTATTCTGCATTTATGAGTGAGGAAAAAGCAATTATTGCCAATCTTAAGAAAGTTTTCTTAATGGTTTCAGGTGCTGCTCTTCAAAAATATATGATGGATATTGAGAAGCAGCAACATTTATTATTAAATGCCTCTGAGATTCTTAACCAGATTTATATGGCAGAATCAGCCGTTTTAAGGGCTGAAAAACATTTTTCTCCTGATTCTGTGGAAGCTGCAATGGCTCAACTAAACCTTTATAAAGCTGTAGAGAAAATCATTTCTGCAGCAAAAGAAGGAATTATCTCTTTCGCAGAAGGTGACGAACAAAGAATGATGCTTTCCGGATTAAGAAGGTTTACGAAATATACAAATAATCCGAATGTTGTAGCTTTAACTGAAAAAGTTGCAGCACATTATATCAATAAAGGAGCTTATTAGTCTTTGATAACATAAATTTGATATAAGCGTCTCATTTTTGAGGCGCTTTTTATTTTTAAACAAAATTGATGTAATTATGAATTTAAATAACTTAAAGTTGTTTTTTATGAAAAAATAATAATAAAAGAACATGAATTGCTTTTAAATGATAATAGATAGGATTCTAAACCGTTTAATTTCAAATTTTTTATTTATTTTTATTAAAAAATTCAACACGGATAAAACATTTTTTATTATGTTAATTTTAATTTCTAGACAGTTTCTACTCAAAAATGAAATCTGAAAAAAAGGGATAATGTAAAATTTTATCATGCTAAGAAACGGATAATAAAAAGAAAACTAAAAATGAAAAACCTTAAAATATAAACAATGGGAAAATTTATTATTACCAAAAGATCAAATGATGATTTTCAATTTAATTTAAAAGCAGCTAATGGACAAGTTATTTTGACGAGCCAGGGGTACAATTCAAAATCAGGATGTGAAAACGGAATAGAATCTGTAAAGAAAAACTCTCAAGATGATTCAAAATTTGAAAGGAAAAAAGCTAAAGATGAGCGTTGCTACTTCACCCTAAAAGCTTCAAACGGGCAAATCATCGGAACCAGTCAAATGTACGAATCCGAAAACGGAATGGAAAACGGAATTGAATCTGTACAGAACAATGCTCCTAATGCATCTGTGGAAGATGAAACCAAACCATAATATTATGTAAAATAATTTATAAAAAAAATGCTTCAGATTTTGAGGCATTTTTTATTTTTGTAATCTATTTCCATTGGAATGACAAAAGAAGAACTACTAAACAGAGCCATAAAAATAGCTGATAAAGCACATAAAGGTCAAACAGATAAATACCATACCCCATATATTGCTCATGTTATGCGTGTTATGGAATATGGTAAAACGATAGACGAAAAAATCGTTGGAGTTTTACACGACGTTGTAGAAGATCATCCTGAAAATTTCAGCCTTGATTACTTGAGAGGAGAAGGTTTTCCTGAATACATTATTTTTGCGATTAGCTGTCTGACAAAATTTGATCCTGAGGAAGAATATGATGATTTTGTAAAAAGAACAGAACGCTCCCCTCTTGCTGTTGCCGTAAAACTAAATGATCTACGTGATAATATGGATTTACGAAGAGTAAATCGTGAGCTTACACCAAAAGATATTAAAAGGTTTAATAAGTATTTAAAAGCTTATCATTATTTGATAGAAAAGTATTAAAATAAAAAACACATAATTAATAACCTACCTAAAATTTCATCAGCTTATAAAACTAAGCTGATTTCTTCAATCATATCAATTTCAATATTTTTTGTAATCTATATCATTCTAATTCTAATTTCTCTCCTTTTAATTTTTTTATTAGGTTTTGGAGCTGTAAAAATTCTGTCTTTTAAAGTAAATTATCTTACCGGAATTGTTGCACTAGGATTATTTAGTATAGGAATATTTGTTTTTTATTTTTTAATTAAATTCATTTTTTCAAAAAGTAATTATAATACAACACATTTAGTAGAAATTAACAGACAACATCAACCAGAATTGTTTGCTATTATAGATGAAATTGTAACAGAAACAAATGTGCAACAACCTAAAAAGGTTTTTCTTTCTCCTGATGTCAACGCGAGCGTAAGTTACAATTCTATATTTTGGAGTATGTTTTTACCTGTAAAGAAAAATCTTACTATTGGAATGGGACTAATTAATTCTGTCACTATAGGTGAATTGAAGACCGTTTTGGCTCATGAATTTGGACATTTTTCTGAACGTAGTATGAAAGTTGGAGGATATGTAAATCAGGCGGAAAAAATTATTTTCGATACAGTTTATAATAATAAAAATTATGAAAATTTTTTATTGCACGGCTATGAACATTGGGCTTTTAAATTTTTTGGAATGATCTCTATTGGCTTTATTAATGTATTTCAATATATTTTAAAAAATCTGTCAGATTTCCTTTTTAAAAACCATGCTTCTTTAAGAAGGGAGATGGAGTTCCATGCGGATGCTATCGCAACCTATATTACTAATCCTAAAGAACAGGTTTCTTCTTTATTAAGGCTAGAATTAAGCGAAACAGCTTTCAATAGTTCATTTTTATTTTATACTGATGACGAGCAAAATTATCTTCCTGAGAATTTATATGATAATCAGACTTCAGTAATGAAGATTATTAGTGAAAGAAATAATCATTACTATGAACATGATTTACCAAAAGTAAATTTTGACGATTTAAAACGTTATAATAAAGCTAGAATTGAAATAGAAGATCAGTGGGCATCTCATCCTGAAACTGAAAAGAGAATCGAGATGATTGGGAAGAATAAAACTAAAAATAATCCTGAAAATCATGATCTGGCGAAAAGTATTATTAATGGTTTTAATGAAATTGGTAAGGCTTTAACTAAAAAATTCCTAACACTTCATAATATAAAAAATACAGGTGAGGTGATTGACAATGAAACGTTTATGGAACTTTATCTGATAAAATACCCTAATCAGGTAATGAATATAAATTTTAATGGATATTATGAGAGGCATAATCCCGTTTTAGAAGATGTTGAATCATTAATAAATGAAACTACAGATATTACAAATAATGATTTTTTTAATGATGAGAATGTTTCGCTTATTCATGAGAAAATAGGACTTGAAAATGATATTTATACTTTAAATCATCTTACGGTTAATCCTAAGGTTATAAAAACCTTCAAATTTAATGGAAAACTGTATAAATCAGGAGAAGCTAAAATTCTTATTCCAAAATTTTCGAAAGATTTTATAAACAGATTTTCAAATATTTCTACAATATTGCAGATAGTCAAAATAAAGAAATCCTTAAAAATAAATATAAAAAATTTGCTGTAATTGATAAAGAATATGATGAATTTCAAAACTCAATTAATAAATTCGTAAATCATTTACAGTTTATGAGCTTTCAGTTATCTCATGAGGAAATTCGTAGGTACAGAGCTATATTACTAAGAGAAGAAAAACCTTTTAAACAAAAACTTAATGATTTCATTGAACATTCTAGTTACAGAGAGTTACTAAATGATAAAAACAGGGATATGCTAAAACAGTATCTCAATTCACATTATATTTATTTTAATAATGACAGATATCTGCAAAATGAAGTTGACACTGTGTTTGCTGTAGTAAATGAATATCGAGCTTTAATTAGTAAATCCTATATAGATTTTAAAGAAGAATTGCTTGATTTTCAATTAAAATTAGAAAAGGTATCCTAATCCGCTCCCGGATAATCATATGTTTTTACAGGATGATTTGTTCCGTCGATATTGATATTTAAGGCCAGATAAATAAAATGAAGGTTTTTATTTCCTGCTGCTTCAAATTCTCTCTGCCAAAGGTAGCCTGTTACGATACCGAAATAATCATCAATTTGGTATCCGAAACCTCCATAAACTCTGTTTCTTGCAAAAGTAGGTTTCATGGGGCTTACCAAAAATATTTCATCATAAGCATTTGCGAAGATTGTTCCTTTTTTCACTTCTTTAGTATTTAAAGGAACACTTATATTCAAACGGTAGCGGTAACGCATCCTTTGAGAAGTCTTGTCTGTATTTGGCTCGTAAAACCAGCTTTTTTCGGCACGGAAACGATTTTCGAATTTCACAATCCCTTTTTTTATGTCGATAACGTCCTGAAGCCACACTCTGAATTCTTCTCTGCTAAGATCATGATTTTTGTAGTTTACATATCTTCCCAAACCTACAAATGGCTTATGATTTTTAGTAAGATTATATCCCAATCCCCCTTTTATTTCGTAGTAATCAGGATATGTATAGTCTTCATTTCCGCGCAACTGGCCTTCTGCATAAAGGAAAAATTTTGGATGAAACTTATAGGTAAGAGTCACTGCATTGAAGCTGGAAATATGCTCCTGTGCTTTAAAAAATGTAATACTGAGAAGTAAACTTAAGCTTATAAACAGTTTCATAAAAAATTTTTGCAAAAGTAAATTATTTAATAATTCGGTAATGTTAAGTTTACTTAATATTAATATTATAGGTAACCCCTACATGAAACCATCTATTAGGCATTTGAACAGCAAAGGCTTCCGTATATTTTGTATTTGTCAAATTATTGATTAAAACATACACCGAAAAATCTTTTTTAGCAAAGCTTATTTTTTCATCTAAAAGATTATAGCTTGTTAAATTCAATCGATCGTTATATCTGTAAACAAGTTCATTGGTAAAGTATTCCAGGAATTTTGTTTCTAATTTTGCTACAAACTGATGTTTCAAATTATCTAAGGTATATCTTGAAACAAAGTCTTTAGGTTCTTTAAAATCATTATCCAAATAAGTATAACCTATAGAATATTTCAGCCAATCTGTCAATTGATGATTTACTTCTATTTCCACTCCTTTTATTTCTGTGTCCCCTACATTTTGAGCATACCAGACAGGATCATTTACAGACATTTTTATCCAGTCAATTGAGTTGTTCGAGCTTCTTAAAAATCCACTTACTTTTGCTAAAATATTCTTTGTCTGATATTGATATCCAACTTCTGCATAAACTGCATTTTCAGGTACTAAAAGAGCATTTCCCTGCTCTGTATTACTTGAATAATATAAATCGGTAAAGGTAGGAACCCTGTGGACTTTTGAAATATTTCCGTAGATCTTATTATTATCGTTAAAATTATATCCGACATCTAAACCTGGATAAAAGAAGTTTCCCTCATTAGAATAATTTGCCCAGGAAATTCCCGGAGAAATGTTAAGTTTCTTCTTAAAGAAAGAGAAATAATGTTCAAAGAATACCTGTGATACAAAACGTTCTCTATTACCTAAATTATTACTTGCTAAAAATTCCTTTCTCAGTTCAACACCTAAACCGGTCGTCCCCAATCCCCAGGTATAGCTTGAGTTCACTTCACCACCTACATTGTTCCCGATATGCATATTTCTATAAATTTCAGGCTTTTCACGGTTATATAAATACATATCCTGCCCTCTTCTCCAATATACATTTGAATTCAGTTTAAAGTTTCCGAAGCTCTGTCTGTGAGCCAAACTTATGATGGAAGATTGAAGTTCCTCATACTGCTCGGTTGCCTGTGATGAAGAATAAAATCCGTTTGCACCGAATTTTTTCTCGGAAAAACCTGCCTGTAATCTCAAATCTCCGTTCTTTATTTTCAGCTGGTTTTGATAAAAAATATTACGGATTTCATAATCTGTATTGTGCATATAACCTTGTGACGAGTTGGAATTTACAGTCAGTGAATTTGAAAACTTTTCTCCTCCCAAATTAGCATTTAGACCTAATCCATAGGTTTCGTAATCTCCTGCTTCTGCATTTATCTTCACCTTTTTACCGGGATTAATTTTAGTAATAATATTGATGGCTCCGGCGTAAGCATTTTGTCCAAACCTTCTTGCCGCGGGACCTTTTATCACTTCTATTCTTTCTACATCTTCTAAATCTACAGGAATATTTAAGGAGTTATGTCCTGTTTGGGAGTCATTCATTCTGATTCCGTTAATAAGGAGAAGGACCTGTTCAAAAGAGCTCCCCCTAAAGGAAACATCGCTTTGTACACCATTCGCTCCCCTCCTTCTGATATCCATACCGGCAACCTGCTGAAGCATTTCATCGATACTTTTTGCAGGCGAATTGGCAATTTCTTCCTTCGTGATAACAGTAATATTTTGATTAGCTGCCTTATAAGGTGTGGAAATAAATTTTCCCTGAAATTCAATCGTTTCAATGTCGGTGGATTTTTCCTGAGCCTTCATGAAAAGCATTGATCCAATGAAAAAAACACTTCCTATTTTTTTTATCATACCCCAATTAGTTTATTACCGGTTAGTTTCTTTTTTACAGTTCCAAAAATAGTGGAGTTATATAAGACTAGAAAATGATAATTATCATAAAAAAAGATGCAGGGAAGGCTGCATCTTGTGTGGGAATAACTGTTGAATTTTTATCTTTTTCTCATTAAATGTGTAACTAGATCTCTGAACAATTTTCTCATTTCTATATTACATATTTATGAATACAATTTTAAATAATTTTAAAACATAAAACAATAGGATAAATGAAAAAGATAACAAAAATCATAAAATTTAATATTGACTGTAAATTATATCAATCGGATAATTCATTTTGATTGATATTTATTTAATTTTTAGTACGTTTAACATATTGCCAATGTTAAATTATCAATTTTTTTATTAATTTTTTAAAAAAAATGTTATTGTATTTTACTTAAAATGATTACTAGATTTGTCTATAATTAAATCAGAAAAGATCCGCTAAAAATTCGTAATTTTGTTAGTCTTAAATTTACTATGGCTAATACAACAGAAATAGATATAAAGAAACAGGTTTTTGTTAAAAATGCACATCTTAACAACCTGAAAAACATAGATGTACTCATTCCGAAAAATAAGCTGATTGTTATCACAGGGGTTTCCGGAAGTGGGAAATCTTCTCTTGCTTTTGATACCATTTATGCAGAAGGACAGCGAAGGTACGTTGAAAGTCTGAGTTCTTACGCACGTCAGTTTTTGGGAAAATTAGAAAAACCAAAAGTGGATGATATTAAAGGTTTAGCGCCTTCCATTGCCATTCAGCAGAAAGTAATTTCTTCGAATCCCCGTTCTACCGTAGGAACTTCTACAGAAATTTACGATTATATGAAACTTCTTTTTGCAAGAATCGGGAAAACATTTTCTCCTGTTTCCGGTGAAGAGGTGAAAAAAGACTCGGTTTCTGATGTGGTAGACTTCATTAAAACTTCCAAAAAAGATGCTTCATTTTTGTTGACAGCACCTTTGGAATATGATATTGCCAATTTCGGTGAGAATCTCAATGTTCTGAAACTAGCCGGTTTTACAAGGTTGGAAATCAATGGAAATGTAGCAGGAATTGAGGATTTGGAAAGTTTTGGATTTATTCCTGAAAAAGGAATGACTATCAATTTGGTTATAGACCGTTTTGCTTATGAAGAAGATGAAAGTTTCCTTCAGCGTTTGGCAGATTCTATTCAAATGGCTTTTTATGAAGGCCGTGGATATTGTTCTCTAAAGAATATTGAAACGGAAAAAGTAAAAGAATTTTCAAATAAATTTGAGCTTGACGGAATTGAATTTCTTGAACCAAACGTTCATTTCTTTAGCTTTAATAATCCTTACGGAGCCTGCCCGACCTGTGAAGGGTACGGAAAAGTAATAGGAATTGATGAAGATTTGGTAATTCCTAATAAGACTTTATCAATTTTCGAAGATGCAGTCGCTTCATGGAGAGGTGAAAGTATGAGCGAATGGAAAAAAGATTTCATTAAAAAAGCAAAAGATTTCCCTATTCATAAGCCTTACCATCAATTAACCAAAGAGCAGAAAAAATACCTTTGGAAAGGTGACGGAAAAAGTACATTCCCATCAATTGATAATTTCTTCAAAATGCTTGAAGAAAATTTATACAAAATCCAATACAGAGTGATGCTTTCCAGATACCGAGGAAAAACGCTTTGCCCTACCTGTGAAGGTTTGAGACTGCGTGAAGAAACGACCTGGGTGAAAATTGACGGACATAATATTCAGTCAATGATTGAGCTTCCGTTGGATGAGCTTTTCCCTTTGATTAATAATTTAAAACTATCTGAACATGACCAGGAGGTTGCAAAAAGGTTATTATATGAAATCACAACCCGTCTGGAATTTTTATTAAAAGTTGGGTTAGGATATTTAACTCTGAACAGAACTTCAAATACACTTTCAGGAGGAGAAAGCCAGAGAATTAATCTCGCCACGAGCTTAGGAAGTTCTTTGGTAGGTTCTATATATATATTAGACGAGCCGTCAATCGGTCTTCATTCAAGAGACACAGAAAATTTAATTGAAGTTTTAAAAAATCTTCGTGACCTTGGAAATACTGTCATTGTGGTAGAACATGATGAAGATGTGATGAAAGCTGCAGATTATATTATTGATATTGGTCCGGAAGCGGGTTATCTGGGAGGTGAATTAGTTTTCGCAGGAGATTATAAAGAATTAAAAGATGCAGATACCCTAACTTCAAAATATCTGACAGGAAGATTAGAAATTGAAGTTCCTGCAAAACGCAGAAAAGGCAAAGAATGGATTCATATAAAAGGTGCACGTCAAAACAATCTTAAAAACATTGATGTAGATGTACCTTTGGAAAGCCTTGTCGTGATTTCCGGAGTTTCCGGGAGTGGAAAATCTACTTTGATGAAAGAAATTCTGACAAACGACATTCAGATTCAATTAGGGATGGGTGGTAAAAAAGGAGATTATGATTCTGTGGAATTTCCGAAAAAACTGATTAAACATATCGAATTAATCGATCAGAATCCCATCGGAAAATCTTCCCGTTCCAATCCTGTGACTTATCTGAAAGCTTATGATGACATCAGAGATTTGTTTTCTAAACAAAAGATTGCGAAAATGATGGGTTACAAGCCCAAGCACTTCTCTTTCAATGTAGACGGAGGAAGATGTGACGAATGTAAGGGAGAAGGCGTTATCAATGTTTCGATGCAGTTCATGGCAGATATTGAGCTTGAATGTGAAGTCTGTAAAGGAACACGTTTTAAAAACGAAATTCTTGAAGTAAAATATGACGAAAAAAACATTTCGGATATCCTTCACATGACCGTAGATGAAGCATTGGCATTTTTCAAAGATAATAATGAAGACAAAATTGTAACTAAGCTGAAGCCCTTACAGGATGTCGGGTTGGGATATTTGCAATTAGGACAAAGCTCTTCTACCCTTTCCGGAGGTGAAGCTCAGCGTGTGAAGTTGGCTTCATTCTTGGTAAAAGGTGTAACGACAGATAAAACTTTATTTATTTTTGATGAACCTTCTACAGGGCTGCATTTCCATGATATTCAAAAATTATTAAAGTCATTACAGGCATTGATTGATTTAGGACATTCCGTTATTGTTATTGAGCATCAGCCGGATATTATAAAATCTGCTGATTATATTATCGACATTGGCCCGGAAGCAGGAAAACATGGTGGTGAAGTTGTTTTTACCGGAACACCGGAAGATTTATCAAAAAATAAAAAATCCCATACAGCAAAGTATATTAAAGAAAAGCTGGAGAATTAAAATAGCAAGAGAGTCAAAAAATGACTCTCTCTTTTATTAAATCATTAAGGTGATTTAAGATGTTAAGCGTCCTATTCCTAAAATTCTAAATATTATACAAAAAAGGACTTTTCCCGAGAAAGGTTTTATCATCAATCTGAGAAATTAAAAATTCGGCTAAGTCTGTTGCAGAAATAGTTTCTCCTTTACAATCTTCAAGATTTGTTTCGGTTTTAAAACTTTCAGAAGTGAGATGAATTAAAGGAAGCCTTACCAAAGTCCAGTCTAGGTTACTTTCTGTAAAAAGATCATATTCTTTCTGTTTGTCATTTGTAGTTTCGGGATAGTTTTGGTACATCCAGTCGGTTGCCATTTTTACCTTTTCATTTTTATTATCAAAAGGAGTGTTTACACTTAGACCGGTTGTAACAATATATCTTTTAATTCCATAAAAATTCATTGCTTTAATGATATTTTCAGCAGCATCACTGAAGATTGATTTCTCTCCTTTTGGCTGCCCCAAAGTGCTTATCACGATATTACAATCCTTAATGAGTTTCTCAACTGAATCATAATCTCTTGCATCTCCTTTTACAATTTCAATTAAAGGATTTTCAAAAGTAAAACTCTCGGGAGATCTAAGTAATAATTTAACGGGATAGCTTTTATCTAAAAGATTTTGAACAAGATATTTTCCGGATTTTCCTGTTCCGCCGATTACGGCTATTGTATTTGTTTTCATAATAGTTCTCTTTATTATTGATTGGGAAAAAGTAAAAAAGCACATAAGTATATTGTTTTTTTTACGCTTTCGTTTATGATAATAGGTTAACAGAGGTACAGCAACTTTGAACCTTTAAGTTTCAAGCTTTAGAATTTGCCTGAATGTGGGTAATATTTATAAAGAGATTTTAATAGAACAAAATTATCTATTTTTTTATAAACTACAAACAGTATCCTATTTATAGTTTTCCAAAATGCTAACCTTTATCCTGATAACAAAAGGCTGTTAATTTTTCTTATTTTTAAAATCAAAAAATATAACATTCTTATAAATTAAACCATGAAATACAAATTTCTTCCCCTTTTAGCGATTTTGTTATTTTTAATTAATTGTTCAGTGAAGAAAGATATAGGCTCAACCAATATTTATGAAGTGAAGCTGGATACTTTAACCATGTTTGACAAAGCCAGAGGCCGGAAAATTCCGGTTGCATTTTTCAGTCCGAAAACAGAAAAGAAAATCCCGGGTCAGCAGGTTGTAATTTTCAGTCATGGATATGGGGCAAATCATGGTGGAGATTATTTAATTTATTCTTATTTAACAGAAAACTTAGCATCAAAAGGATATTTTGTAGTAAGTATTCAACATGAACTGCCTACTGATGCATTGATTCCTATGGAAGGAAAACCACAAACTGTAAGAATGCCTTTTTGGGAGCGGGGTGTTGAAAATATTTTATTTGTTTTAAAGGAAATAAAAAAATCAAAACCCGAACTTGATTATAGGCACCTGACTTTAATCGGACATTCTAACGGTGGCGATATGACCGCTTTATTTGCCAATAAATATCCAAATTTAATTTATAAAATTATTACAATGGATAACAGAAGAATGTATCTTCCCAAGACGGCAATTCCAAAGATTTATACTTTAAGATCAAATGATTATCCTGCAGATGAAGGGGTTTTGCCCAATGAAGCCGAGCAGGAAAAGTTTAACATTACCATTCAATTTACAAATATCAATCATGGAACAATGGATGATAAAGGGAATGATGAAGAAAGAAAAACACTGAATTCTTTTATTGAAGGGTATTTGAATGAAAAATAAGCTCAACAACTTATCCACAAAAAAATGTGGATAAGTTGTTAATTTTAACATTAAATTTATATATCGTATTAAAATTATTACTACATTTACTATGTAATAATTACTGAGGTGGAAATATATTTTGCTTTTTTCAGTTTTGAAATTGCAATTAAATTTATAAAAATTTAAGCACAGCATTGTCGGCTGTGCTTTTTATTGTTGTCTAATTAAAAAAAATGAGATGTATTATCTACTGAATCCGTTCCTAAAGAACGGATTCTTTTATTCTATATCATATTTCAATTAATTTTTACAGATAAATTAATAACTTTATGGAAATTATGGCCTCATAGTTCAATGGATAGAATAGAAGTTTCCTAAACTTTAGATCCAAGTTCGATTCTTGGTGAGGCTATTTTTAATGTTTTTACATCTAATCAACGTATTTTGTAGGTAAATGCGGATACAGTTCTTTCAAAGGAATAATAATTCCACGTTTGGAAATTTCACATTGGGGATATTTATTTTGAAATAATTTAAATTTTATTTCAATAGGTTCGGTATCTACTTCATTAAGTTTTCTAAATGCATTCAAGATTTCATTAGGATTAAAACTATACTGAATACCATATTTCTTCTTCTTTCCCCAATCTATGTAAATAGTTCTTGGAATATTTCGCATTCTTGATACTTCATTATCTTCTGGAATATCTATTGCTTCGTCACTATAAGAATTTGCATAAACATCTTTTAGTACATCGCCATCTTCCATCTCAGCTTTGAAAGTCCAATTATATTCATTTTCAAGTAAGTCTGAAAAGTCGATGATATTTTGGATGCCTTTATAATCATTGTATTTATGACCCTAAAGATTTTTTGTAAACCAACATGTCTATACTTCCAATAGTTTCTTCGGCCTGAAAATTTTCTATAAGTTGAAACTTAGAATTTTTATCTTCAAGTTGACCTATTTTTAATAGAATTTTCCCTCTTGACTGTATTTCCAATCGTAAAGTAGATGCCATTTCAATGTTTTTTACCCAATCTTTCATCTTTAAATAGGAAAGTTTGGTGGTCAACAAGTAAAATTTTCGTTCATCTATTGAGAAATATTTTAAACTTAAAGAATCCGGTAAAAGTTCCTTTTGGGTTCTGAAGTAGATAGAATCCCTGCTCTTAGAACTCATAAGTTCTTTTGAGTCATAATCAATATAGATTGTAGAATGATTAAAATTATTGTAAAAAACAGCGTCTACAACCTTAATAATATTTAAACCTGTTTTTGAAGAATTTTCTGATATACTGTGAATTTCTGCATTCCAATATATTTTATCCTGTTCTTTATTTTTAATTCTGGCTTCAGAATTGATAATGATCAGGAGCACCAAAACTGCCGCTAGAAAAATATTAATATAATCTATTTTTGTTCTTTTCATAATCATTTAGTGTTGATAAGCTTTTCCTAAAGCGGATAAATAAGATAATGCCGCAAATATGATAATAGCAACCATTAAAATAAAAAAGGAAAAATATCTGAATGCTTTTTTATTTGCTAAATCTTTGCTGAAAACGGATATTAAAACTGAAATAACAGGAACTGTAAAACACAGAAAAATCAGCATTAGCTCTCCGTCAACAGGCATAAAATCAATATAATCAAGAAAGATAAGCAGCGTTGCTTCTATGCAAAACAGAAGGAAAACAGTAATAAACGGATTGTTTTTCATTAATAAATCGTATTCAAATCTTTATAAAAAATATGATTTTTTTTCGAATAATAAATTTTTTCTGTTATTTTCCCAAATTTAGAGGTTTTCATATCTTGGCATTAAAATTCAGATATTACTATGAAAATTAAATGTCTATTAGTAGCGGTATTGCTTTTCCCGTTTGGAAAGATTACTGCACAGGAAATTAAAAAATATCTTTATAAGGGAACGATTGATAAATTTCCTGTTACCATGTATCTTATAGAAGAAATTTCAGGATGCCCTACTACAAGTTACAGGGGAATGTATAAATATGATAACGTGAGCAATTGGCTTTACCTTGAAATAGCTGACGATGAAGAGAATCGTATGGTAATGGTAGAAGGCGGAATTACAGGAATTATCAGTGTTAAAAAAACAAATGATATTCTTAAAGGGTATTGGATTTCCCCGGATGGAAACAAAAAACTAAATGTGAATCTTAAAAAAATCCCGACAAACAGTAAAGTAATTCAATCGTATGATGAAAAGTACGACCAGGTAAATTATGAAATGAATGATTGTTAAGTCTTTAAAATTTATATTATAATAAGCTTCATGAAAAAAATAATAGTAAGCATTACGCTTATTTCTTTATTATATTCTTGTAAAAAAGAAGAAAAAACAGCAGAAATAACGTCTAAAAATAATGAGACTGCGAGTATTAAAATCAATTTTAATCTGCCTCCCGTTTATCTCGATTCATTAAAATCTGAAAAGGAAATTTTAAATCATCTCCAACAAAGAAAAAAGGAAATCATAAAATTGCTGGAAAATTCTTCTTCTCCTGAAGAAAATGATCTGATCTATGAAAACTACAGAAAAGAAAATGATTCTGCTTTGGTTTTGTTAGAAGGCAAACAAGCCGGATTATTAGAAAAATTCTATGAATTTTATGACTATAATCCCGAAACTGAAAAATCAATTTTAAAAATCCCTGAATCAGAAAAAGAGACTGTACGCTCTTATGGGCAGAGTGGAATAGAATTTTGGGATATAGGTGAAGCTATCACAGAACTTCGCATGTTTCCTGATTTTTATTCTAAAATATTTAACGGAAAACTGACTCCGGATTATCAAAGATATCTGGGATTTGTCTCAGAGGAGAATAAAGTATTATTTGTTTCAGATGCTTCTATTTCAATCCCCTGGAGTGATGTGGCGAAACGTGTCCTTGCTCGTGAAAGTTTTTTAAATGATTTTCCTGCTTCAAAGTTAGATAAAAAAGTACAAGGTGAATTGCAGGAATATCGGGCAGCCTATCTTTTAGGATATGACAATACTCCGACTCAAAATGATGGCGGTGGTTTTACAGCTGAAAATTTAAAGGAATTTCAAAGGTTTCTCAAAGAAAATCCCAAAAGTGAGACTTCAGCAATTATAAAGACAATGCTCGCCATGCCTAAGGATCGATATGAGATGTATAGATTTGTCAATCATAAACTTGGCTTGCCTTATGAGGAATAGAATCTAATTAAAAGACAATCTGTAATGCAAGGGAGTAGTATTCGTTTTCTTTTTAAATAATTTATTAAATGACTGAGAATGCTCAAAACCCAGATAATATGCGACTTCTGAAACCGATAAGTTAGTTGTCGTAAGGTATTCTTTTGCCTTCTCAATTAGCTTTTCATGAATGTGTTGTTGGGCATTCTGACCTGTCAGATTTCGAAGCATATCACTTAAATAATGTGGGGACAGATTCATTTGTGAAGCCATAAATTCCACTGTGGGAAGGCCTTTCGTTAAGGTTTCCTGTTGGTTGAAGTAGTCTTCTAAAATTCGTTCCATTTTGGAAAGAAGATCATGATTTATGGTTTTTCGGGTGATAAACTGCCTTTTATAAAAACGATTGCTGTAATTCAGCAAAACCTCAATATAAGATATGATAACATCTTGACTTACTTCATCAATTGATGTGTTTAATTCTCCATCAATATTGTTTAGCAAACCAACAATCAGTGTTTTTTCTTTGTCAGATAAATGCAGGGCTTCATTCGTATCATAAGAAAAGAAACCATACTTTTTGATGTTTTTGGCTAAAGGATAATTTCTGATAAAATCAGGGTGAATAAATAATGTGTAACCATAATACTCAGCATCTTCATCGGTTGAAATAATCTGATTGGGAGATGTAAACATCATTCCTCCTTCATTAAAATCATAATATCCCTGTCCGTAACCCATCTTTCCGTTTTCAGAAAATTTGTAAGAAATTTTATAAAACCCCAAATGAAAACTTTTGTAAAGAAATTCTTTATTGATACTCATTTTGCTGTTATCAACCAAGCTAATCAACGGATGCAACGGTTTGGGAAGCTGCAAAATGGCATGCAATTCCGAAACAGAAGAAATTTTAGTTGGAGAGTCTTTCTTTTCCATATTATAAAGGTAGGTAATTTTAGAAAATTGCACAGCCCAATAAAAAACCGTGCAATTTATTCCTGGTTAAAATCAGATAAATTGTTTTCCAAACTCTTCTCTGAAAGCCTCAGCACCTTTCTCTATACGTTGGGCATACAAAGCTTTTGCATCTTCTCCGGCAACGTATCTCAATTGCTTTTTACCGTCCGTTGCAGCTTCATATACTACTTCAGCGATTAATTCCGGTTCAGAAGCACCTGCCATCATCGTTTCAGTGTTTGAAAACATTGCTTTTACCATTTCATCATATTCAGGACTTGTTGCCATGTCCAAAGAACGGCTGATAAAATCTGTCTTGATACCTCCCGGAGAAACAGTTTTCACATCTACTCCGAATTTGTTTAATTCATAAGCCAAACTTTCGCTCCATCCTTCCAATGCCCATTTTGTGGCATGATAAGCAGAGCCTAAGGGAAAAGCGATCAATCCGCCGATAGAAGTTGTAGTAATAAACATTCCTCTTTTTCTCTCTCTGAAATAAGGGATAAATTCTTTTGTCACACGAATTACGCCCAATAAATTAGTATCCAGTTGTCTTAAAATCTGATCATCATTCAAAGCTTCCAAAGGACCAATCAAACCATAACCCGCATTATTAAAAACTAAGTCGATATCACTGATTTCTAAAGCATTTTTTACTGTCGTCTGAATTTGCTCTAAATTTGTAACGTCTAATGGAAGAAGCGTTATGTTTTCAACTTGTGTAAGTTCTGTTTCAGATTCCGGATTTCTCATCGTTGCAATTACGTTCCATCCTCTGCTTTGAAATAATTTTGCGGCAGCTTTTCCTAATCCTGTAGATGCGCCTGTTATGAAAATTGTTTTCATTTTTTTATTTATTTAATTTTTACATGACAAAGTTGCGACTTCACAGAAAGACTAAAGTTGCCAAAACGGATTATGATGTAGCCAAAATGAAAACATATAAAAAAGCTACTCACTAAGAGGCCTATAATCTTTGTGCCACTGGCATGAATCGCTTTTTTGTCATTTCCAAATAATCTTAGAATCTTCAACAGGAAATTCTCTTAATACTTTTTCTTTTCGTCAAAAAATTTTTTGTTGTATTCTTGATAAGAGATTAGCATTATCTTCGACAGGCCGGACTAATATAGAAGCTTCTTTTCTTCCAGTATTTATTTTCTAAAATCAATATAAAAACCGGCGAATAAGGCTCGCCGGTTTGAAAAAAACAAAAATTGATATGGATATGATTAGATATGTGTTTTTATTTTTTGATAATTTTTTGAGTTACTGTCTTTTGATTATCAAACTGGATTTTAACTAAATATGTTCCCTCAGGGAAATCGTTTAAATCAATGGTTTTGTTATTTCCCTCTCCTATTTTTCGACCTGATACACTGTAAATTTCATACTTTTCAATTTTATCGGAAGTCTGAATATTTACAATTCCGGTGGTTGGGTTCGGATAAACTGCAAGATTATTTTTGTGAATTTCAGCCGTAGACAGCACAGTCGGGGAAATATTAACGGTATAATCTTCTACCTGGCCGATAAACCAGCCTGTAGGGCAAGGTAAATTTTCCAAGGTTCCCATCCATGAATTTGATTCATAAGCTTTTACTATTCTGAAACGTGTCTCTCCCAACATTGCTGTAGAAGGGATTATAATATTTCCTGAAACCATTCCGGATTCTGTATTGGAAACCGGATCAGAATTGTCTAAATACCCCAAATTAAAGGTTTCATCTGCTTCAAAAATATTATTATGGTTAAAATCAATATACGCATAAGCAGAAACCGTTGACTGGCCGTGGGTTCCGCCTGTAACATTGATGGGATATGAATTTCCTCTGTTTACACTAAAAATTGTACTTGTAAAGTCTTCTATTGTAGAAGAATTTCCATCGATATTACTGTCTTTTGTAATTCCTGCAAATTCTACTTTGCTGATTTCACTTACAGTAAGCGTTGTGATACCTTCATCACCACAATATGGAGCAGGAAAAACAGTATTATTTCCTAAAATATTAACAGAATAATCTTCCGCCTGTCCGGATCTTAAGCTCTGACAGGCGCTTGCTATAGAATTGGGAGCATTCGGATCTGAATATGCTGCTGTATTGGTATTCTTAAGAACTCTCATTCTTGTCATTCCGGAAATTGCATTAGCCGGAATGGTGATATTACTCGTAATTGTATATGCATTTGCAGGATTTGCAGGAGCAAGGCGACCAATATAAAAGCTCTCACCAGCATCATCGAAACTGCCATTTTTATTAAAATCAATAAATACCACAACATCACTGGGGAAAGTACTTGAAGGACCTTTCACAGAGATACTTAAACTACTTCCAGCCTGTATATCAGCCGATATCCCTGTAAAATTTTCGTAAACAGGTGTAGAACCAGACTGAAACGGAGATGTATTGTTTATACTTCCAAATGCAATATTGGTAATCATATTACTGTCTGCCCCATATTGAAACGTTGGAATACAGTACGGGTTTTGTGCAAAAGCAGCAACAGAAACGCTAATGGCAAAAAGTAGAGATAATTTTTTCATTTATACTTCATTTTTATTGATTACAAATTTATATTTATTTAGAATTAATAAAAATAATAATACCAATGACATTTATCAGGTAATGGAAATTTCCTGAAAACCTTTATCTGAACCAAAAATTTAAATATAAAAATAAAGCTACCGGTAAAGTAGCTTTTATACATGAGATTGATTCTATAAACAAAACATTCAGATTAAATTCAAAATATTCTGTATTTTTATTATTTTAATAATTAAATCATTTGAAGCTAAAATCAAATTACTTAATAAACCCGGGTCAGCTGATCTAGTTTTTTAAGTAAAGCGGGAATCCTGAAACTCCCGTGCATTTGCTCAATTTTTGGTTTAATTTCATCTACGTCAGCACCTTTTGCCGTAAGAAATAGTGGTGTTTTACTTTCACCTCTTAAAATAACTCTTCTTTGAGAATCAGGAGTAGTAAATTCATTTTTGGCAAGTCCAATAACGGGATACTTTTTATCCAACGCTTCATAAAGATAGCCGCCTAATCCTATCTTTCCTTCATCATTCAGTGTCACATAGCCGTCAATAATGATGATATCGTTTTCTTTTAAATTAATTTTTTCTAATAAACTTAAAATACAGGGTAATTCTCTTTTGTAGAAAGCACCACTCTCATAGCTGGAAGCAACGGAAGTCTTTTCACTGAAAATTTCGTTTTCATTTTCGGAAGTCCAATCTTCAAAAGCTATGCAGATTGTATTGGCATAATCATCATAATAATATGTATCAAAAGCGTAAATCATTCTTCAGTTCATTATTGAAAAAATACACCAAAATGCCACAAAATTCCTGATGGATCATGTACAAAACATTCTTTTCCCCAAGGCATTGTACGTACGGGTGTCAATCTCACACCTTCATATTTTTCAGTGAGATTTAAGGATAAAAGCATTTCCCAAAATTCCTCCAGATTTTCAACTTCAATGAAAAGCATGGTATTGTCAATCCAGTCTTTTACATAAGCATCCTGAAGATAAAAAGCAACTTCCTGCCATGTAAACAGAGATAATTTGGGTTCCAGAGCTATTTCTTCAAACCCTAAATCTTTGTAAAAATTACGGCTGGTTTCAAAGTTTTCCGAGCCAATAAACGGGCGCAGTGATTTTATATTTTGCTTCATAGATGTATGTTTAATTTTTCATTGAATAAAAGCCTATAATATACTATATATCATATATTTAAAGTATTTTTGATATTACTTTTTATCAACAATAATTCTTGCTGGTCTGTTTGCAATTTCCCAAGCTGTGGTGAAGATAAGCTGCGTTCTTTTTTCAAGCAAATTATAATCGATTTTCTCTACATCATCTGTAGGTTTATGATAATCTTCGTGGATTCCGTCAAAGAAAAATGCTACGGGAACATTATTTTTGGCAAAATTATAGTGATCTGACCTGTAATATAACCTTTCAGTATCGTTCGGATCATCATATCTGTAATTCAACTCAAGATTGTTCGTTTTTTTGTTGGCAGCCTCGTTGATTACTTTTAATTCTGAACTTAACATTTCAGACCCAATCACATAAACGTACTGTTTCCCTCTGTTTTCCGGATCATCACGGCCAATCATGTCAATATTTAAATCGACCACCGTGTTTGCAAGCGGAAATACAGGATTATCCGTATAATATTCAGAGCCAAACAAACCATGTTCTTCACCTGTTACGTGAAGGAACAAAATTGATCTTTTAGGCCCTTTTCCTTCTTTTTTTGCACTTTGAAAAGCCTTAGCGATCTCCATTACCGCCACAGTACCGCTTCCGTCATCATCCGCACCATTGTAAACCACTCCATTTCTGGTTCCCACATGATCGTAATGAGCTGATACTACCACAATTTCTTCAGGTTTTTCGCTTCCTTCAATAAAGGCTAAAATATTTTCAGAATCAGGAAGATTGCCACCGCCTCTTTTTTTCATAAAATCAGCAGGAACTTTTTGATAATAGGAACCTAAAGCCTTTGGAAAAGAAATTCCAAGATTTTTATAGTAATTAACCATATACTCTCCTGCTTTTTTTTGCCCCGGACTTCCTGTGTCCCTCCCTTCCATTTCGTCAGAAGCAATTACATACAAGTTTTTCTTTAAATCATCCGCTTTAATAGACTTATATGCAGAAAGAAAAGCTCTATCACCTTTTATATTTTGAGCAACAGAATTCTGTACTGTTTTTTCATCGTTAGAAATGTTGGCTGTTCCACAGCTTACCATAACGGCAGCAGAAAATAGCGGGATAAGTATTTTATTCATTTTTAAAATAATTTGATTTAAAAATAACAATTTTTATTTAATCTCTGACAGATGAGAAATTTTATTATATTTGATATAAATGCAAAGGATATGGAAAAAATTTACGGATTTAATCATTATACTTTCTTCACTGAAATGGCAGAGCTTGCTTCAAAATATAATAGTTTTGACTTGTCTCTCGGCTTACCCGATTTTGAAATTGATCCCCGTTTAAGATATTATCTAAAAGAATCCGCAGATATCTTAAGTCATAGTTATGAATCACTTGCAGGAAACCCTTTGCTGATAGAAAACATTGTCAGGTTTAATGCTAAAAGAAAAAACAGCTTAAAAATAAAACAGGCAGAAGTAAATATTGTTCCATGCTCTACTTTTGCTTTATATACCTCTCTTACATCTATTTTAAATCAAGGGGATGAAGTGATCATTATTGAACCTTCATATTATACTTATGCCCCGTCAATTTGCCTGAATGGAGGCATTCCTGTATATTGTGACGTTGATAAAGATTTTAATATAAACCGGGAAAATCTTCAAAATTGTATTTCTGAAAAAACTAAAGCAATTATTATCAATTCTCCACAAAATCCAACAGGTAAAATGTGGACTGAATCTGAATGGAATATGCTATATGAATTAATAAAAGATCGCGAAATTTATCTTATTTCAGAAGAGATCTATGATATTTACTGTTATGATGAAATCGAGCATTACAGTTCGTTTCATCATCCCGAACTCAAAAAAAGGACTTTCTGTATTTTTTCTTTTGGGAAAATGTTTCATGCAACAGGCTGGAAAGTCAGTTATTTGCTTGCTTCTGAGGAGCTTTTGAAAAACTTCAGGGCACATCAGCAATATATTTCTTTCAGTGCCAATTCGCCGGCTCAGTATGCTATTGCTAAGTATCTGGAAGTTTTTGATGCGCAGGAGAATAAAAAAATCATGGAAAATAAAAGGAATATTTTCTGTGAATTGATTAAAGAAACTCCATTGGTAGTCGAGTATAAGTCAGAGGGTGCTTTCTTTCAGGTTGTTAACTTTAGAAATGTTTCTAAAACAATGAGTGATATAGAATTCTCAAGATGGCTTACGATTGACAAAAAAGTATCTTGTCTTCCGCTTTCTGCTTTTTATAATTCTAAAAATAATTCGGATTATATAAGGTTTAGTTTTGCTAAAAAAGATGAACTGATTATTCAGGCTTTGGAACATTTAAGAAGAGTTTTATAGTTGTTTATCCTGCAGCAGATTACAGATTTTCACAGATGATTATATTTAGACCAAAAGCACCGCAAAATTGCGGTGCTTTCATATTTCTAAATTGGATTTAAAGAGCTAAAACCCTCACATCAATTCTTCTGTTTTTTGCTTTACACTCATCAGTGTCATTTGCTTCACACACGGGATATTGCGAGCCATAACCTTCTGCCTCTATCCTGTCTCCTGCAATTCCCATTTCAAGCAGTTTAAGTTTTGCTGTCTGAGCTCTTAAATTGGAAAGTTTTTGATTGCCTTCATCGTTTCCTGTATTGTCTGTGTAACCTCCTAATTTCAATTTCAAACCGGGATAAGCATTCATAAGTTCTGCTAAATTTATTAACTGGACTTCCGAACCGGGCTTCAAATCACTGGATCCTGTCTGGAAATAAAGGTTTTCAATCGTAAACCATTTATTGGGATCTAAAACGGATTGATCTTTTTGTTTAATTGCAGTATACATTCCAAACAGTTGGCTTCCCTGGCCTAAAGAAATTTTCTTTCCGCCTTTTAATTGTATTTCTTCAATATTTCCTGTTTCATATACAAAATCACCATCTTCATTCAAATGCCCTTTAATTTCTGTCGGAATTGAAGAGACTGCATTGGCCCCCGAAACAGAATGTACACCGGTTATTCCTGTTAATGCTTCAATTTTAGCCTGTCTGTTAGATTCAATTTTATCTTTATGCAGAACCGCCAAAGTAGGGGCAATAACCAGTGAAACAATGGACATTAATTTAATTAAAATATTCATCGAAGGTCCTGAAGTATCTTTAAATGGATCTCCAACGGTGTCTCCCGTTACGGAAGCTTTATGAGGTTCAGAACCTTTATAATACATTTGCCCATTGATTTCAACTCCTTTTTCGAAAGATTTTTTAGCATTATCCCAAGCTCCGCCTGCGTTATTTTGAAACATTCCCATTAAAACACCACAAACTGTAGCTCCTGCTAAAAATCCTCCTAAAACTTCAGGACCAAAAATAAATCCAATCAAAAGTGGCGAAACAATAGCAATCGCACCCGGGAGCATCATTTTTCTGATAGAAGCATCGGTAGAAATCGCAACACATTTTTCATATTCAGGCTGGGCTTTTCCTTCTAAAATTCCCGGAATTTCACGGAACTGGCTGCGGACTTCCTCTACCATTGCCATAGCTGCTTGTCCTACCGCAGTAATTGCCAAAGATGAAAAGATAAAAGGGATCATTCCGCCTACGAACAGTCCGGCCAGCACATCGGCTCTGTAAATATCAATTCCATCAATCCCTGCAATTCCTACGAATGCAGCGAATAATGCCAATGCTGTCAGCGCTGCCGAAGCGATTGCAAAGCCTTTTCCTGTAGCGGCGGTAGTATTTCCTACAGCATCTAAGATATCTGTTTTTTCGCGTACTTCCTTGGGTAATTCACTCATTTCGGCAATACCTCCGGCATTGTCTGCAATCGGTCCGAAAGCATCAATTGCCAATTGCATTGCTGTAGTTGCCATCATTCCTGCTGCTGCAATTGCAACACCGTAAAGCCCTGCGCATAAGTAAGAGCCATAGATTCCGCCGGCTAAAACAAGAATTGGAAGTAAAGTTGATTCCATACCTACGGAAAGTCCGCCGATAATATTCGTCGCATGCCCAGTCGAAGATTGTCTTACGATACTCGAAACAGGCCTTTTACCCATCGCAGTATAGTATTCTGTAATAATACTCATTAAAGTACCCACTACCAGACCTACCATGATTGCTCCAAAAACCCCCATTTTAGTAAATTCATGACCTCTCAAGACCATTTTTTCAGGTAAAATGTAAGTAACCAGGAAATAGGAAGCAATTGCTGTAATGACAATACTTCCCCAATTCCCCAGATTTAAGGCATTTTGAACACTCGAGGTTGATGAGCTGTCATTGTCATTAATTCTTACAAATAAAGTACCTATCATTGAAAAAATAATTCCTGTTCCTGCAATCAGCATCGGTAAAAGAATAGGCGCAAATCCACCAAAGGAATCCTCAGAAATCGTTTCTCTTCCTAAAACCATTGTCGCTAAAACAGTTGCCACATAAGAACCGAATAAATCGGCTCCCATTCCTGCCACATCACCTACATTATCACCTACGTTGTCCGCAATTGTTGCTGGATTTCTAGGATCATCTTCCGGAATTCCGGCTTCCACTTTCCCAACCAAATCGGCTCCCACATCTGCCGCTTTTGTGTAGATCCCTCCTCCCACTCTTGCAAAAAGAGCGATCGATTCTGCTCCCAAAGAAAACCCTGTAAGGATTTCAATTGTTCTTTCCATTTCGTGGGAATCTACGGTAGAATCTGGTGCAAAGATTTGTTTTATCACCAAAAATAAAGTTCCCAACCCTAAAACAGCTAATCCAGCAACTCCCATCCCCATGACAGAACCTCCTGTGAATGAGACTTTAAGCGCTTTTGAAAGTGATGTTCTTGCCGCTTCTGCTGTTCTTACGTTGGCTTTTGTAGCAATTTTCATCCCGATAAAGCCTGCCAAAGCCGAAAATATTGCCCCAACTACAAATGCAAGCCCTATGCTCCAGTGAGAATTGACATTGCTCATCCCCATTACAGCTAATAAAATGGCTACAACTACTACGAAATAGGTTAAAATCTTGTACTCGGCTTTTAGAAAGGCCATCGCACCGTCAGCAATATGTCCGCTGATAATCTTCATTTTTTCATTTCCGGCGTTTTGCTTACTTACCCAATTGCTCTGAATAAATGTGTAAAGTAAAGCAATTACCCCAAAAATTGGTACTAACATAAATAGGTTCATAGTTTAATATTTTTTTGGTAATAGAAAATTAAATATAATGAATAATTCTCATGAAATTGTCTAAAAATATTTATAACCATTTAAAAATAAATGTTTAAACGCTTAACCAAATCTTTACCATTATTTGCTTAGTACTATAATTTCTTGCAATAAAAAAAAGGATAAATGAAAACTCATTTATCCTTTTTTATATTATTAAAACAGAGAATTTTATCCTCCGAATTTGTTAGCATAATCTTCCTGAGAAGCTTTGATTACTTTTTTAGCATGTTCAGCTCCGTACACTTCCTGGATTCTACATTTTGCAGGCTCGTCCGGTAAGTTTTTATACGTCAAGAAATAGTGCATTAATCGTTTCACTTCAGCTTCAGGCAATTCTGAAATATCTCTGAAATGTCCGAAAGCGTGGTCACCAATCATTACTGCTACGATTTTATCATCAGCTTCACCTCCATCGATCATTTTAAAACCTCCGATTGGAATAGCTTTCATCAATAAACCTCCGGAATGGATATTATGAGAACTCAAAACACAGATATCAAGCGGATCATGATCTCCCATAGTAACGTCTGTAGCTCCTCTTTCGACTGCTAAATTCATTACAGCTGTATCACAGTACGTTCTTGGAACGAAACCATATAATGCAGGAATAATGTTTGAAAACTTTTGAGGTCTGTCAACCATTAAAAAACCTGTTTCTTTATCTACTTCATATTTGATAGTATCAGAAGGAACGATTTCCACGAATACGTTTACAACATTTGGCGCATCTTCTCCTGCAGAAATTCCGTGCCATGGATGTGCTTTAAAATTTGGAATCATTTATATATTTATTTTTTTTTACGTTTATTATGCTACTATTAAAATTTCTCTTCTCAAATCCTCTATCGTCGCCGAAATATAATCATCATCATTCATATAATTTACGATAAAAATAGTTTTAAACTCTTCAAGATTGGCATTACTCCCTAACCCTTCATATGTTTTGTGAAGCAGGTCTATCAAAGCCAATTTAGAATCAATAATATTTTGCCATGAATTTTTTCCCAGGTAAAGCTGTTGAGAAGAGTTATATTCAAACTCCTCGTTGATTGTTTTCTCGGTAAGAAAAATGAATTCATGGATGGCTAAATCTTTATCAAATCTCTGAATAAGGTTGGAAGGCTTGATTCTTTCCAGAAAGAGAGTCATTCTTTCATAAGCCTGTGCTTTATTCTCAGAATTTGACTTTACGGAAAGAAGTTTAATTTCCTGATTTTTAAGATTAATGTAAGAATGTACGAACTGTCTCAGCAAAACCAAAAAGGGTATTGCGATAATTAATGCAAAAGCATACGGTAGGTATTCTGAAAAACTAGCCATAATTGAGGTTGCAAAATTACTAATAATTTGGTACTTTTTGAAGAAGTTTTTAGCAATTCTTCTTTTTTAAACTTTAAATTTAATTTTTTACTTTAAAAATGCTCTTCAATACATTTAAATACCATTAATTTGTATTTTAATAAATAAAAACAGACGTGTCTTTCAAAAATTATATATCAAAACTGGCTTTCAGCAATACAATGAGCGACAATATTAAAACACTTGTTGCTTTCATTGTCAATTCGAAGAGATACAGTTCAAAGTTTAAAGAAAACAAGCTGGATTTAAGTAATAATGAAACTTTTGTATATAATTTTAAAAGTAACAGAAAAAAATTCACTCTTTTCTTAAGAACATTTAAAGGCGATATTGATATTTTCTATGAAATATTCTGGAAGAAAACATATGATAAGCCGTTAAATCTTATTAAAAAAAAACCTGAAATAATTGTTGATTTAGGGGCTCATATTGGCATGACTTCTATTTATTTTGCGTTGAAATATCCTGATTCCAAAATCATTTCGGTAGAAGCTTCTCTGGAGAATTTTTTACTGTTGGAACAAAACACCTCTTCATTCAAAAACATACAATGTATCAATGCAGCTGCTTATTTTGAAGACGGAATCGTAAACTTTGGAAATGACGAGCTTTCCTATAACCAAAAAGTTTCTGAAAAAGGAATTGAAACAGAAGCAATTACGGTAGAGAGTTTAATAAAAAAACATACTTTGGATAAAATTGACTTACTTAAAATTGACATTGAAGGTGGAGAAATCGAATTATTGAGTAAAAATAATTCGTGGCTGAAAAAAGTAAAAAATATTATCATTGAAATTCATAAACCTTACACCGCAGAAAATTTACAACAAGACCTAAAACCATTTGATTTTAAAATAAAATTGGAAGAAGATTCAGTTTTATTCGCAGATAAATAAACTGGAAGCTATGAAATTTTCATAGCTTTTTTTATGATATCTTTTTTAGAATTTAAAATCACGGGATACTTCTGCAATGTCGGGCGAAACCCCCGGAAGAACTCTTCAACAGCAGGAACATCACTCCCTTCAAAATCAAAAATTTTATGCTGAATATTTTCAGAAATAATATGATCAATAATTACTGACGAACCGGAAAGTTTAATATGTTCCTTAGCATTAAACGTTCCCAAAAGAGCCAACGTTTTTACATCAGAATACACTGCAATAAGGTTTATAATCGTTTTATGGTAAAAAAATGCCGTAAGGTTAAGACGGTGCGCTTTTTCGAAATCTGAAAACGTTTGTAAAAACTGTTGTTTATCCTTTTCATTTTTAGCACCGATTGTGTTTTCAGAAATAAAATGAATTGCTTCTTTCATATTCACTTCCCGAACTTCAGAGTTCTGTAAAACTTCTTCGTCAAGCCTTAGTTTTCTTTTTCTTTTTGGAGAATATTTTTGTCTTATATTTTCATAGTTATCAGGATAAATTAGAAAATTTTGCCTTTGATTTAATAGTTTTGAAAATTTATTTTCAGCATTAAAAGCATAATACCAGATGTTGTATTTCTTCTCAAAAGAATTTAGAAAGGCATCGTTCATTTCGACATTATCCTTCTTAGAAAAAATTCCCAGTTGCTGACAAAGTTTTGGATTAATTACCAGCTTAATACATCCAAACTTTCTTTCAAAAGGAATGGGCATTACCGCCTCATAATCACCAAAAACCAAAATTTCCCAGTTCTTCCCTGAGGTCACATCTAAAAAATCCTTCGTTGCAGAGTATTTTCTCTGTTCGGAATTTTCTAAACATTCAGTATATTTTTTGAAATTAATTTCGCGATATTTCAATCTTCTAATCATAATAATCCTTTATCTGAGAAACTAAAATATGAATCCTGTGTAATAATGAGATGATCTAAAAGCTGAATGTTTAAAATTTTTCCAGCTTCCTTTACTTGTTGGGTAATATCAATATCTTCCCTGCTGGGTTTTAAGTTTCCTGACGGATGATTGTGTGCAATAATAATCCCTGTTGAAAAATGTTCTAAAGCGATTTTAAATAAAATCCGGATATCTACTATTGACTGGCTGATTCCGCCCTGTGTAAGTTGGGAAACATGAAGTATTTTATTACTTTGGTTTAATAAAATTGCCCAAAACTCTTCTGTCCTTAAATCTGACAAATGATTTTTCAGAATGTTATAAGCGCTTTTACTGCCTGAAATAACAGGCTTTTCTAATACTTCCTGACCGGCTCTTCTTCTGCCAATTTCAAGAGCCGTTGCAATAGAAATCGCTTTCACTTCACCTATTCCTTTAAATTTCATCAAATCTTTAATGGAAAGCAGGCTTAGCTGATGCCAATTATTATCAACAGAAGCTAATATTTTCCGAGCTAATTCCACTGCGGTTTCTTCCCTATTTCCGCTTCCCATGATAATTGCCAATAATTCAGAATCAGAAAGTGAGTTTTTACCCTTTAATAAAAACTTTTCACGAGGTCTGTCGTCTTCTGCTAAGAACTTGATGGACATATTTTAAGATTAGAGGATTAGAATTTAGGATATCATTAATAAAAAGCATACAAAATAATGGGTTGCTTTGATTGATCAATGAATTTCGCAGTCTGATTAAAAGCATTTTGAGAAAGCATCGGGCAGCCAAAACTCAAACACGTTTGTCCTGTACTTTCTGTATCGGGGACACAATAGTAAGAATGCAGAACTATCGCCCTTGACATTGCATTACTGTTTGTAACATCCAGTCCCTGCATACGATACGCTTTTCCAAATTTTCCTGTATAGCTTTCGCGGATTTCATATTTTCCTAAAGAGGACTGATGAGAACCGTTAACATTACTGAATTGTAAAGTATTTGAATTTTTCACTACAGAACCTTCCCCATGAGCAACGATTGCTTTCTGTAAAATTTTATCATTCTTTAAATCGTAAACGAAATAACGATATTTTCCTGAATGTGTTTTAAAATTGATAAAAACAGCCACATTCTGATTATAATTTTTCCCTTTTATATAGTTTTTAATCTCCAAAACTTTAGATTGTGGCAAATCATTATTCGTTTCCTGCGCATGATATCTGAAGCAGGAAATTGTAAAAAGAAATAATAAAATAAAATTTTTCATCATCAGGAATTGATTTTATTCGATAATCATTCCGTCTTTCATTACCAGTTTTCTGTCTGTAATTTCTGCAAGATTCGGGTTATGTGTTACAATGACAAAAGTCTGATTGTATTTGTCTCTTAAATCAAAAAATAACCTGTGTAGATCATCCGCATTTTTTGAATCCAGGTTCCCGGTCGGCTCATCTGCAAAAATAATTTTCGGGGAATTGATTAAAGCTCTTGCAACCGCTACCCTCTGCGCCTCGCCTCCCGATAGCTGGTTCGGTTTATGGTGAATTCTCTGTTCTATTTTTAGATCTTCAAATAGCGCATATGCTTTTTCGATAGCTTCTTTTTCATTAGCCCCGGCAATTTTTGTAGGCAGCAGAACGTTTTCCATAGCCGTAAATTCAGGAAGCAATTGGTGAAACTGAAATACAAATCCAATATTTTGGTTTCTGAATCTAGAAAGCTGTTTATCATTCATATTAATGAAAGATTCTCCTGCAATGGTGATTTCTGTATTGTATTTACCTGAATTTGAAGGTTGATCCAATGTTCCTAAAATCTGTAAAAGCGTAGATTTTCCCGCCCCGGATTCTCCGACGATCGATACTACTTCACCCATTTTTATATTGATATCAACACCTTTCAGTACTTCCAAATTCCCATAAAATTTATGGACATTTCTTGCTTTAATCATGATTCAAAAATAGTGATTCTAAATAATGATACAAAATGTTTCAAAGTAAACATTTTGTATACTTCCAATAAATTTGTTTAAACAAAAAAACCTCCCGAATCGAGAGGTTTTTTATTTTATAATTTAGAAAAAAATTACAGTAACAATGTTAATGGATTTTCTAAATATATTTTTAATGTTTGTAAGAACTGAGCACCTGTAGCACCATCTACTACTCTGTGGTCACACGCTAATGAAAGTTTCATAGTGTTTCCAACTACTATCTGACCGTCTTTTACGATTGGTTTTTCAATAATTGCTCCTACTGAAAGGATGGCAGAGTTTGGTTGGTTGATGATACTTGTAAATGTTTCAATTCCAAACATACCCAAATTAGAGATTGAGAATGTAGAACCTTCCATTTCGTTTGCTTTAAGACCTTTAGACTTCGCTCTTGCAGCCATATCTTTCACAGCAGCGGAAATTTGAGTATAGTTCATCTGATCTGTATTTTTAAGTACAGGGACTACTAATCCGTCAGGAATCGCCACTGCTACCCCAACATTGATATTTCCTCTGTGAATGACCTTATCACCCGCCCAGCTGGAATTTACCTGAGGATGTTTTCTTAGAGCAACCGCAGTTGCTTTAATGATCATATCGTTGAAAGAAATTTTAGTGTCCGGTAAAGAATTGATTTCTTTTCTGGCCTCAATTGCTTTATCCATATTAATCTCTACCATCAGATAATAGTGAGGAGCAGAGAATTTACTTTCAGAAAGTCGTTTTGCAATGATATTTCTTACTTGTGAATTCGGAGTTTCTGTATCTTCACCCTGTACAAAGCTTAATGCAGCTTGTGCCGCAGGGCTTGCAGCCGGAGCTGAAGCAGCAGGTTTTGCAGATGGCTGATAATTCTCAATATCTTTTTTAACGATTCTTCCGTTCTCTCCCGAACCCTGAACACTGTGAATGTCAACACCTTTATCCTGAGCCATTTTTTTCGCCAAAGGAGAAATTGCAACCCTGTCAGATGATGACGAACTTACCACAGGAGCAGGTTTCTCTTCTGCTTTAGCTTCAGTTTTTTGTTCGGCAGGTTTTTCTGATGACTGAGGAGCAGCTTTTGGAGCACCAACGGCCGAAACATCTGTTCCTGCAGGACCAATAATTGCTAAAACTGAATCTACCGGAGCAGCACCGCCTTCTTCAACACCTTGCTTCAATAATACTCCATTGAATTCAGACTCAAAATCCTGAACCGCTTTATCTGTTTCGATCTCCGCAAGAAGATCTCCTTCTTTTACTGTATCTCCAACGTTTTTGTGCCATTTTGCCACCTTACCTTCCGTCATTGTATCAGAAAGACGAGGCATTGTAATGATTTCTACTCCGGCAGGAACTTCCGCAGAAACCTGCTCAACACTGGTAGAATTATTTTCTGTTTTTGATTCTTCTTCAGATTTTTTTTCTTCAGAACCTCCAGCGTCCGGAGCTGCTGCCCCGCCGGTTAATCCCGAAATATCTTCTCCTTCATTACCAATGATTGCCAAAACAGAATCTACAGCAGCTGCATCACCCTCTTCTACACCTACGTATAAAAGAGTACCTTCTATTTCAGATTCGAAATCCTGAACTGCTTTATCAGTTTCAATTTCAGCTAAAATATCTCCTTCTTTTACCTTATCTCCTACTTTTTTATGCCATTTTGCCACTTTACCTTCCGTCATAGTATCGGAAAGACGCGGCATTGTAATAACTTCTGCCATAATTTAATTTATTAATTTGTTAATGTGATGAAGTGATGATAATAAAAGTGAAAGTTAAGAAATAACACACCATATCATCCTATCAGCAAATTATTTTTAGTTTTCTAATTTATCTAAGAACGGATAGTTTTCCTGAGCATAAACGTACTCATAAACTTTATCTGGATCAGGATATGGAGAGTTTTCCATAAATTCAATGCATTCTTCAACAAAATCTCTGGATTTGTTATCCATAGCTTCCAATTCTTCTTCGGTAGCCCAATTGTTAGTCAAAATTCTTTGCTTAATCAATTCAATTGGGTCATCGTTTTTGTGGATAGCTACTTCTTCTTTAGATCTATAAGGTTCAGCATCAGACATTGAGTGACCTCTGTAACGGTAAGTTCTAGCTTCAATAAAAGTAGGCCCGTCCCCTCTTCTTGCTCTTTCGATAGCTTCGTAAGCAGCTTCAGCTACTTTTTCAGGGTCCATTGCATCTACAGCAAGACAAGGCATTTCGTACCCTAAACCTAGTTTATAGATATCCTCGTGGTTTGCAGTTCTTTTAACAGAAGTTCCCATTGCATATTGATTATTCTCAACAACAAAAACTACAGGGAGCTTCCAGTTCATTGCCATGTTAAACGTTTCGTGTAGTGATCCCTGTCTGGCCGCACCATCTCCGAAGAAACAGATGTTGACAGCTTTTCTGTCGAAAAATTTATCTGCAAAAGCGATCCCGGCTCCTAAAGGAATTTGTCCTCCTACAATACCATGACCTCCATAAAAACGGTGTTCCTTGCTGAAAATGTGCATAGAACCACCCATTCCTCCTGACGTTCCCGTTGCTTTACCGCAAAGTTCTGCCATGATTCTTTTAGGGTCTACTCCCATTGCCATTGGATGGATGTGACATCTGTACGCCGTAATCATACTATCTTTAGTTAAATCCATTGCATGCGTAAAACCGGCAGGGATAGCTTCCTGTCCGTTATACAAATGTAAAAAACCTCTGATTTTTTGTTTTAGATAAAGAGAACGGCATTTGTCTTCAAACCTTCTCCACATTGTCATATCTTCATACCACTTCAGGTATACCTCTTTAGAAAATTCTTTCATGTGTTAGCCTTTGCTTATTTATTATGAAATAGTTGAGCAAAATTATAAAAAAAACTTTGTTTTTATTGTATACATACCAATTGTTTTTTTGGTTATAGTATTATATTTACATTATCAAACTAGAATATGGAACAAAAACAGCCCTCACTTGTGCATAAAGTCTCAAAAATCATATCAGATTTTTTCAATCCTCTGGTTTCCCTGTTTATATTTTTTGTTTATATGAGCGCCAGGCAATATTCTTGGAAAGATTCTTTAATATACTTTCTTCCTATTTTATTAATAGTCATTGTTCCTGTTATCATTTGGATTGTTTGGAATGTGAAAACCGGGCGATATACCAATATGGATGTATCTAATCGTATTCAGAGAAAGACTTTATATATATTCATTGCGACATGTGTCATTGCTTATATTGCTTATAATTATTTCAGAAACGGATATATTGATTTTGTATTATTGTTTGTTTTAATCCTGCTTTTCGCATTACAAGTCAGTAATTTTTTCATTAAAAGCTCCATGCATACGGCTTTTAATATATTTGTAGCTGCATTATTCTTTGCTTTAAACTGGAAAATGGGAATTATCTGGCTGGGAATTGCTGCTTTGGTAGGAATTACAAGGGTTGTTTTGAAAAGACATACTCCAAAAGAAGTATTAATGGGTGCTGCAATAGCTTTTACGGTATCTTTTATTTACTTATATTGCAATATACAATTTCAACATTAAGAATTTTATATGAAAATAAATCATCTTACCTCTGCAGAAGAAAACTTGATGAAATTATTCTGGAAGCTGAATTCCTTTTATTTAAAAGATATAATGGAACAGCACCCTGAGCCTAAACCACACCAAAATACAGTTTCTACATATTTGAAAATATTGGTTGAAAAAGGTTATTTGTCGACCGAAAAAGAAGGAAGGATCTTCAAATACACAGTTATTGTTCCTTTCGATGAATACAAGAAATTTTTATTAAAAGAGCTTTCACAGAATTTTTTTGATAATTCAGGAAAAGAAATCTTAGAATTTTTATTGAATGAAAAATTAATATCTCAGGATGATTTGAAAGGCTATTTTGACCTTAGGATTGAACTTAAACCAACAAAAAGTAAAGAGTCAAAACGCGAATTCGAGTATGCTAATGAAATATTAAATCCTAAAAAAGATAAAAAAGGTAAAGACAAGAAGAAAAAAAAGAAAAAGGAATGAAAATTATTTCTATAAACAAAAAGCATTACATATTTGTAATGCTTTTTCTATTAAAAATTGTTATCGTTGAGTTCCTGAGCTCCAAATTGGAGAAGAGTTTTGATAAATAACAAGGTTACCATCATCTTGTACTTCTAATCTTGTAGCTCCGCGGTTGTTACTGTTTGCTCCCCAAATGGCCTTATTATAGGAATCATATACAACCAGATTTCCATCGGTTTGAAATTCCGCTCTGCTACCTCTGTTATCAGTTGCTGAAGACCAGATTGCCTGACCATTATTCCTTGAAAGTACTAAATTGCCATCATTCTGAAATACTAGATAATAGTTACGGTTAGGCGAATACACTTTATTATTTCTACGAAATTCATATCCTGGATTTATACTTCCTCCTCGGAATCCCCACCGATTACCATTATTATTACTTACTTTTCCGTCTTGTGAAGCCCATACGGGATTCGAATTATTATAAATCACAAGGTTACCGTCATCCTGTATTGCCAGTCTATTTGCATTTTTCCCGTTTGTATTGGAAGTAAATGCTACAGCATTTCTATTGGTGTATACCACCAAATTTCCATCATCCTGGAAAACAGCTCTAGTACCCCTGTTTGCAGTTTTTGATTCCCAAAGAGGTTTTCCTGCTCTGTTATAAAAGACTAAATTACCATCACCTTGGAAAATCAAATAATTCTGTCTGTTATCAGCCCAGTATTTTCTGTTTTGCTCGATAGTCTGACCGTTGTAAATGTTTTGTGCATTAAGAAATAATCCACAAAACATCATTAATGATGTAAAGAAATATTTTCTCATTTTAATTGATTTTTGATTGGTTAAAAGTTTTCTAAAAGTATGCCAAATATATAAGAATTTTTAATCTGGGAAAGTAATTGAATGATACTGAGAATAAATAATTTTTTTTGCATAAAAAAAGCGGCTTAAAAAAGCCGCTTATATTTTTTACCAACGTTTTCCTCCGCCGCCGTTTCCACCACGGTTGTTACCGTAGCTTCCTCCGCCACCGTTTCCACCTCTGTTGTTTCCATAACCACCACCACTTCTGTTGTTATCAAAACTTCTTCTTGGCTTTTCTTCTCTTGGCTTAGCCTCAGAAACGTTAAGTTCTTTACCATTAAATTCTTTTCCGTTTAAAGCTTCAATAGCTTGTTGACCCTCATCGTCACCCATTTCGATAAAACCGAAACCTCTTGAACGACCAGTTTCTCTGTCAGTAACAATCTTAGCTGATGCTACGTCTCCAAATTCTGCGAATAAATCGTGCAACTCATACTCTTTAGTTGCGTAATTGATGTTTGAAACAAAAATGTTCATTTTAAATAAAAATTAAAAAATTAATAAAAATTTGGTATATAAAAGAAAAACAACATAAATTAATGAACAAATATTGATTCCAAATATAAACTAACGCAAGGTACGATTAAAATTTTCAAAACAAAGCTTTTTTTTAATTTATTTCGTCAAAATTTTCAAGCTTTTTATTGTTTCGTTAAAAAGTATTAATTTTTTACAAATTATATATAAGCATTTGATAAATAAATTAAAAATTCATAATAATATATTCACTAAAATCAAAAAATCATTATAATGACACCAATATAGCTAAAACCTATAAAAACATTAAAAAAAACAGGGAAAAGTGAATCTTAAAAAAAGAAAAATAATTGAGAAAATAAATAATTCTCTTTTAATAAGTAAATGCAAAACCTTTGATAAAGCGAGATTTTAAAACTAAATTTGCACCACAAATAAATGAATTATGAATTATCATACTAGAAAATGGGTAAAGCCTGAAGATTTGAATCCTAATCACTCACTTTTCGGAGGGAGATTACTGCAATGGATAGATGAAGAAGCTGCGCTTTATGCTATTATTCAGCTGGAAAACACAAAAGTTGTCACAAAATTCATTTCAGAAATCAATTTCATAAGTTCTGCAAAACAAGGAGATATTATTGAAATAGGAATTGAGGTTTCGGCATTTGGTTCTTCCTCTATCACATTGGCTTGTGAAGTTAGAAACAAAATGACCCATCAAACCATCATCACGGTAGATAAAATAGTTATGGTAAACCTTGATGAAGACGGTAATCCTGCTCCTCATGGCAAGACAAAAGTTGAGTTTGTAAAAGACCGGTTAAATAATCAGATTTTATGACAAAAATTTTCGTAAAAAATATGGTCTGCGGAAGGTGTATTTCTGCTGTTGCAGGTATTTTTAATGAAGCAAATATTAGGATTAAATCAATCAATCTTGGTGAAGTGGAAACAGAATCGGAAATTTCAGAAAACGATTTGCAATCCATTGAAAAGCGTTTTTTAGAAACCGGTTTTGAAAGAATAAAAGATTCTGCTCATCAGATTATTGAGAAAATTAAAAATCTGATCATTGTTAAAATCAGTGAACTTGATATCGACGAAAATTTCCTTTTGTCAGAATTTCTGATTTCAAAACTTCACAAAGATTACAGTTCGCTTTCCAAAACTTTTTCACAAAACGAAAATATTACGTTAGAACAGTTTTTTATCCTTCAAAAAATTGAAAAGGTAAAGGAATTGCTTCTTTACAATGAATTTACCTTAACAGAAATTGCAGGAAAACTCGGGTATAAAAGTGTACAGCATTTATCATCACAATTCCGAAACAGCACAGGTTTCACTCCTACTGAATTCAAAAAACTGAAAATTCATAATCGCAAACCCCTTGATCAGGTGTAAGTATGTGGTCATATTCGTGTTTACAGTTTTTACTGTAAGCGCAAACTCTCAAACTCAAACAGAATTCTATAAACATTATCCTTAAATTTATAACAGCCTTCCATTTGTATTTTGGAAATTTGTATATAAATTAAAGGATCATGCAACAACAATATATAATACTCGGAATGTCCTGCTCCGGTTGTCAGAAAAAGATTTCTGAAAAACTGAACAGTATTGAAGGTATAAAAGCTGTGATCAATCTTGAAGATAATACAGCAACAATTATTTCCGATAACAAAATAGACATCAATATTTTAAATAATGCTTTAGAAGAAATTGGAAACTATAAACTGGAAGATCCCAATAACCCTGAAAAGACTTTCATAAAACCTCAGAATAGAGTTTCTCCGTCTTCAGTTTATTATTGTCCGATGGAATGTGAAGGTGATAAGGTATATTTTCAGCAAGGAAAAAGATGTTCGGTTTGTAATATGTATCTGGTTCCGATTGAGGAAAAACACGCAAAAGATCCCAATTTTATACCGACATACTCTTCAACCAATTTGCCTGAAAATTTCAAAGATAACATTGGCGCCTATTATTGCCCGATGTTCTGCGAAAGTGACAAGATTTATGATGAAAAAGGTGACTGTCCTGTTTGTCATATGCATCTGGAAAAAATAACCGAAGATTCGGTTAAAAATTCAAATCATCAAACACATCAGCATTCCAATAATCTAGGCCATCATCATGAAGCTCCGAAAGTTACGGATGAAATGGCCGGAAAATACTATTGCCCAATGTATTGCGAAGGTGATAAAGTTTATGATAGCAATGTCGGGTGTCCTGTTTGCGGAATGGATTTGGTAAAATATCCTGAAAAAAAGAAAGCAAAGTATACTTGTCCGATGCATCCTGAAATTATTCGTGACGAGCCCGGAGATTGCCCGATTTGCGGAATGGATTTAGTAAGAATTCCCGATCAAGAGGAAGAGGAAGATGAAACTTACAATATTTTGAAGAGAAAATTCATTATTTCCTTAGCATTTGCTATTCCTGTTTTCATTCTTTCGATGGGCGGAATGTTTACTGATTTTCCTTTTTCTCATCAGATTAAAGGAATTATTGAATTTATCTTAACTCTTCCTGTTCTATTTTATTCGGGGTGGTTTTTAATGAAAAGAGGCTGGGTGTCTTTCAAGACATGGAATTTGAATATGTTCAGCTTAATCATCTTAGGGGTTGCTGCCGCATTTATTTTCAGTATTGCAGCATTAGCTTTTCCGGAAATCATTCCGCATGAGATTAGGGGCCATGATCATGAAATTCCACTTTATTTTGAAGCTGTTTCTGTGATTGTAACGCTTGTTATTTTAGGCCAGTTAATGGAAGCTGCTGCCCATAAGAAAACGGGTAATGCTATTAAAGAATTAATGAGCCTTTCTCCCGATGAAGCCAATCTTATCATAAATGGTGAAGAAAAAAAAGTTTTACTTTCCCAAGTTAATATCGGGGATTTATTAAAAGTAAAACCGGGTGAAAAAATTCCTGTTGACGGAAAAATCACGGAAGGAAATTCTGTTGTTGATGAAAGTATGATCACAGGTGAGCCGATTCCTGTTGAGAAAAATATTGATGATAAAGTTTCTTCAGGAACCATCAACGGAAATCAGGTTTTCATTATGCAAGCTGAAAAAGTGGGTGATGAAACCCTGCTTTCGCAAATCATAAAAATGGTTAATGAAGCAAGCCGAAGTAAAGCACCTATCCAGAGATTGACTGATAAAGTAGCTAAAGTTTTCGTTCCGGCTGTTATTTTAATTGCTGTTCTGACTTTTGTTCTATGGCAGTTTTTTGGCCCTGAAGATAAAAAAACTTTATTCGCATTTGTGAATGCTGTTGCGGTTTTAATTGTTGCCTGTCCGTGTGCTTTAGGTTTGGCTACTCCTATGTCTTTGATGGTAGGAATTGGTAAAGGGGCAAAAAATGGTATTTTAATTAAAAATGCCGAAGCTCTTGAACAGATGAATAAAGTAAATGTTCTAATTACCGATAAAACAGGTACTTTGACAGAAGGAAAACCATCTGTAGAATATATTGAAACGGTTAATAATGATGAAAATTCAATGCTAAAATTAGCCTATTCTTTAAATCAAAACTCGGAGCATCCTTTGTCAAATGCAGTTATTAAAAAAGCCAAAGACGAAAACATTTTGCCTGAAAAAGTTGAAAAATTTGAAAATATTTCGGGTAAAGGTGTAAAAGGAAATATCAATGGAAAAACAGTTTATTTAGGAAATGAAAATCTATTGATATCAAACCAAATTTCAATTCCTGAAGACTTAAAACAACAAGCTGTTGAAGCTCAGTCAAAAGCTCATACGGTTTCTTATATTGCTGAAGGAAATACCGTTTTAGGGTTTATAAGTTTTACCGATAAAATCAAAGAAAGTTCTAAAAAAGCAATTGAACAATTAATAAATGAAGGGGTTGATATCATCATGATGACCGGAGATAATGAACATACTGCAAAAGCTGTTGCTGAAGAATTGGGAATTAAACATTTTAAAGCCAATTGCCTTCCGGAAGATAAATTAAATGAAGTTAAAAAACTTCAACAACAGGGAAAAATAGTTGCCATGACCGGTGATGGAATCAATGACTCCCCTGCTTTAGCTCAAGCCAATATCGGGATTGCTATGGGAACGGGAACTGATGTTGCGATTGAAAGTGCTGAAATCACATTATTGAAGGGTGATATTTTAGGCGTTGCAAAAGCAAAATTACTAAGTGAAAAGCTTCTGAAAAATATTAAGGAAAATCTGTTTTTTGCTTTTATTTATAACGTTTTGGGCATTCCGATTGCGGCAGGATTATTGTATCCTTTTTTTGGAATCTTATTATCCCCGATGATCGCAGCAGCTGCGATGAGCTTTAGTTCATTATCTGTGATTTTAAATTCATTGAGATTGAATTCGGTTAATCTCAATATTAGCTAACCATTTTGAATTTTTTCACAGATTGAGCTGGCAGGTAATTAAGTTTAGTTTTTAATAAAAAAATTACCTCATTTGGATAATCTGCAGGAAAAATATAAACTAAAAAATATGAAAAAAGAAAGTCTTTATATAGGATGCTCAGGGTTTTATAATAATGATTGGAAAGGATCATTGTATCCGCAAGATGCTAAAAGTAAGGACTTTCTTTCATTATATTCTCAAACATTCAACTCAGTTGAAATAAACTCTACCTTTTACAGAAAACCGACGGCAAAAACACTGTTAAAATGGGTGGATGAAACTCCCGCTGATTTTAAATTTTTTATTAAAATTCCCAAAACCATTTCTCATGAAAAGCGTTTGAAAGATTGCAAAGAAGAAATTTCAGAATTTTGCGATCATATTCATTCTAATTTAACAGGAAAACTTTCTGGCTTTCTGTATCAATTTCCACCTTCCTTTAAAAATACAGAGGAAAATATGGATTTAATTCTTAACAGTATTGATTTTAATTATTTAAACGTCATAGAATTCCGTCACGAATCATGGTGGAGAAAAGAAATCTTTAACCTTTTAAAGGAAAATAATATTATTTTTTCAGGAGTAAGCTTTCCCGGAAATCTTCCTGAAGATATGATTGGTAATAATTCTGAGATTCTATATTACCGATTACATGGAAAACCCATTCTTTACAAATCAGAATACAGTGAGGAATTTCTTAATGATTTAGCCGAAAAAATAAAAAAAGAACAAAAGAAAACATTTATCTTCTTCAATAATACTTGGGGAACAGCTGCAATTAAAAATTCGTTGTTTTTAAAGAATATTTTAGAATGAGAATGTTCTGAAAATAAATTACTTAAAATATTCTTAAAAAGTAAAATTTTAAATAATGTGGCATATATTTTGTTAAGAATTATTTGGAAAAATTAACAATTTTTAACAATAAAATTCCACTTAAATTTATGAGAAAAACTTTTGCGGAAAAGTCTCGAAACAAGACTTTTCTTGGGATGCTTGCATTGGTGAGTGCAACTTCAATTTTATTCAATGGTTGTGACCGTAAAAATGACAACAAAGAATCAGATAAGCTGATTCCAAAAGAACATCCCGTCGTAAAAATCGTTCCCAAAATCGACGATGAAGAAACAGCTCCAAACAAAAGAGTTATTTATCTTACATTCGATGACGGCCCAAATCAAGGAACAGAAAATCTTCTCAGAATTTTAAACAAAAGAAATGTTTGTGCAACTGCTTTCTTGGTTGGAAAGCACGCCTATGGAAGTAAAAGACAGAAAGACGATCTGGAGCTTTTAAGAAAAGATCCGCTGATCGAACTTGCCAATCACAGCTTCACACATGCACACAACAAATACACTGATTTTTATAAAAATGGTGATGCTGTTGTCCGTGATTTCGATATCGCGAAAGACAGCTTAAAATTATACGATAAAATAGCAAGAACTCCCGGAAGAAATATCTGGAGACTTAAAAATATTAACGAAACAGATTTAAAAAGCTCAACTGAAGCAGCCAACAAATTGAAAATGGCCGGTTATAAAGTGATTGGCTGGGATTTGGAATGGAAACCTTCAAATAAAATGGCTTTAAAAGGAAACCATGAAGCTATGCTGAAAAAGGTTGACAGTATTTTCTTTAATGATTTGGAAAAAACTTCAAGACATCTTGTTTTTCTTACTCATGATCAATACTTAACGGATGCAGATTCTATCAACGAATTGGATATGTTTATTGAAAAATTACAAAAAACAAACCGATTTGTTTTTAGAAAAATTTCTGATTATCCTAAAATTAATGAGATTTTGAATTAATTTTTCTTATATACATTACACGGGCTTTTACGGATGTTTATGTTTTATTTCTAAATCATCTGTGAAAAGCTGCATAATCTGTGGGAATTTAGATTCAAATAAATTCCCATTTCATTAGTTTTTTGCTTTTAAAATTCAGAAATTTGCAATTATGAGCATTCAGGAAAATTATAACAATATAAAAAACAGGCTTCCGGACAACGTTCAGTTGGTAGCTGTTTCGAAGACACATCCCGTTTCTGCAATTCAGGAAGTTTATGATTTAGGTCAAAGAGTTTTTGGTGAAAATAAAGTGCAGGAATTGATGGAAAAACATCCCCTGCTTCCGAAAGATATTCAATGGCATTTGATTGGTCATCTGCAAACGAATAAAGTAAAATATATTGCCGGATTTATCGATACTATCCAAAGTGCAGATTCAGAAAAACTAATCTTGGAAATTAGTAAAGAAGCAGGAAAATATAACCGTAAAATTAAAGTTTTACTTCAGGTGAAAATTGCTGAGGAAGAAAGTAAATTCGGATTAGAAATAAAAGAAGCAAAAAATCTTTTTCAAAAGTATATAGATGGAAAATTTCCTAATGTTGAAATCACCGGTTTGATGGGAATGGCAACTTTTACTGACGACAGAAATCAGGTTAAAAAGGAATTTTCAACATTAAAAAAAGTTTTTGATGAATTAAATCAACTCAAAAAACTGGAAACGCTATCCATGGGAATGAGTGATGACTTTCCGATCGCCATAGAATGTGGTGCTAATTCTGTAAGAGTAGGCTCTGCAATTTTTGGAAGCAGAGATTACACAATATAGATTATTTAGGTATAGTTTTTGCTAATAATTCAATCAAAAAATCTAAATTTGCAACTATGCAAAAAATCCTTATTGTAGAAGACGAAAAAGCAATCTCCGGAGTACTACACAGTATTCTTTCCGATGAACTTACTGACTATGAATTTGTTATCGCTGAAGACGGCCTTGAAGGTTATAAACAGGTAGAAAAAGAAGATTTCGCTTTGGTGATTTCTGATATTAAGATGCCTAAACTTTCCGGAACTGAGCTTTTGAAGCAAAGTTTAGCCCTAAAACCTGAAAGTACTTTCATTATGATTTCGGGACACGCAGATATAGATTCAGCGGTATCCTGCTTGAGAGAGGGTGCATATGACTTTATTTCTAAACCTATTGACATTAACCGTTTGATTACGAGCGTAAAAAATGCTTTAGCGAAAGAGACTTTGAAGAAAGAAAATAAAAATCTTCAAACTGAAAATAAAACATTAAAGAAAAAAGTTAATAAAAAGTATCAAATGATCGGTGAATCAGCCGGTTTACAGAAGATTCAGAATATGATCGAAAAGGTTGCGGCTTCTGACGCAAGAGTTTTGATTACAGGCCCAAACGGTGCAGGAAAAGAGTTAGTAGCTCATGCTATTCATAACCAAAGCGACCGCGCAAGAGGTCCGATGATTGAGGTAAACTGTGCGGCTATCCCTTCTGAACTTATTGAATCTGAGCTTTTCGGGCACGTAAAAGGTTCTTTTACGGGAGCAATCAAGGATAAGCAAGGAAAATTTGAGCAGGCAAACGGGGGAACTATTTTCTTAGATGAAATTGGAGATATGAGTCTTATCGCCCAGGCTAAAGTTTTGAGAGCTTTACAGGAAAGCAAAGTATCACCCGTAGGAAGTGATAAGGAAATAAAAGTGGATGTAAGAGTACTTGCAGCAACTAATAAAAATATGCAGGCGGAAATTGAAGCAGGAAGATTCAGAGAAGACCTTTATCACAGACTTTCTGTAATCGAAATCTATGTACCGCCATTGGATGAGAGAAAAGATGATATCAAACTTTTAGTAGAGCATTTTTCCGCATTAATCGCAGATGAGCATGGTAATGCGACAAAAAAATTTGATGACAAGGCTATTGATGCATTAAAAGCTCTTTCATGGACTGGGAATATCAGAGAATTAAGAAACGTTGTTGAGAGATTAATTATTTTAGGAGGCAATACTGTTTCCGCTGAAGACGTTGCAAGTTTTGTAAGGAAATAATTTAATTATTATTCTAAATATATAAAGATTTGCAGTATTCACTGCAAATCTTTTTTTTGAACTAAACTATATGAATATTAACTACTATGAACTTTTTAAATAAAAATTATACAAAAGAATGCCTAACCCTGGCTCTTCCTGTGATGCTTACGCAGGTTGGGCAGGTTTCGGTAAATTTGTTTGATAACATTATTGTCGGGAAACTTTTAGGTGCAGATGCTTTGGCGTCTGTTTCTCTTGGAAATGCTGTGTTTTTCTCGATGTTTGTATTGGCATTGGGATTTTCGTTTGCTATTCCACCGTTGGTTTCAGAGGCACATTCTCAGGAAGATCACAAAACGATAAACGCTGTTTTCAGTCACGGGTTTATCATTAATATGACTGTAGGAATTATCTTAATGGGAGCTCTTCTTTTAGGATTACCTCTACTCCATCATTCAGGGCAGCCGGCAAAAATCATTCCCGATACAATTGACTTCTTGGGAATTATGGCGATAAGTATAATTCCTTTTATGGCTTTTCAGACTTTGAGAGAAGTTTCTGAAGGTTTATCTTATACAATCGGGGTTACAAAAGCGACGATTATTGCTAACGTAATTAATATCGTTTTAAACTATGTTTTCATTAAAGGACTTTGGATTTTTCCGGAAATGGGTGTAAAGGGTTCAGCTTTAGCGAGTTTGATTGCCAGAATTTTTATGGTTGTTTTCCTATATTTTGTTCTTTTAAAAGAAAAGAGAACAAGGCGTTATATCAAAGATTTTTCTTTAAAAATTCAGACTTTTTCAAAGAAAATGTTTGATAAAATGATTAGACTAGGACTCCCAACTGCTTTACAAATGTTTTTTGAAGTAACAGCTTTTGCAGGTGCTGCTTTTATTTGCGGATTGATTTCTGCCCATGATATTGCTTCTCATCAGATTGCCCTGAGTATGGCTTCATTTACGTTTAATTTGTGCGTAGGTTTCAGTGTTGCTTCTACGGTAATGATTGGAAGAAAATTGGGTGAACAAAATTTTGTTGAATTAAGAAAAGTAGGAATTAACAACCTGAAAATAGCCTTTATTTTCATGATTATTTGTGGAACTGTGTTTATTTTAGGACGAAATATCCTTCCGACCTTCTTTACTAAAAAAGAAGAAATAGAGGTAATTGCCCTAGCTTCAAAGTTGATGATTATAGCCGCGTTATTTCAACTTTCTGACGGAATTCAGGTAACGGCTTTGGGTATGCTGAGGGGATTACAGGACGTGAAAATCCCATCTATTTATACGTTTATCGCTTATTGGATTATCACGATTCCTTTAGGATATTTCCTTTGTGTAACTTTGAAAATGGGTGCTTTCGGAATGTGGATTGCCTTAGGATTAGGACTGACAATTTCCGCAGTAATGCTTGTCAAAAGATTCTTAAATATGTCTGCTAAGAGAATTAAACAGAATGCATAAATCTAAAGCGGTCTTTTTAGACCGCTTTTTTATTTGAAGATTTATTATACAATCCTTTTTCCTAAAATAACAAGACTTCTCTCTATCCCATCTAAAACTGCAACATCAGGTAAAACTCCCCAATTTTCAAAACCGAAATATCTGAAAAGCTTTAAACTTGGCTCATTGTGTAAAAAGATAAAACCTAACAAAGTTTTTACGCCAAACTTTCCGGCATTATCAATACAATATTGAAGAATCCTTTTCCCATAGCCTTTCCCTCTGCAATTATCATCAAGATAAATGCTTACTTCAACAGTTCCATCATAAGCCGGTCTTCCGTAAAATGACGAAAAACTCACCCAACCAATAATATTGTTTCCACTATCTTCAATCATCCAAAGTGGTCTTTTGCCAGGATTGTGTTGCGTAAACCATTCCTGTCGGCTGTCTATCGAAACTTCTTCTGTGTCTGCCGTTACCATTCGTGAAGCTACCGTTGAATTATAAATTTCGACAATTCTTTTTAAATCTTCAGATCTCGCGTCTCTGAATTTTAATTCTTCCATTTTTTATGATTGATTTTATCTTATTTATTCAAACTTTTAAGTACTCTATTTAAACTTCTGATTGTAATTCCCAGATAAGCAGCCATATCTTCTTTTGATATTTCAATATTTTGTTGAGACTGCAATCCTAATAATTGCCGTAACGTATGCTCAGTCGTGTAAAGCTGCTGATAAGATGCTCTGCTGGATGTGTTTACAATACGTTCTGCAAAAACGTCCAGCAAAAGATTATTTAGAGTTAAATTACTTTTTATTAATGATGTAAAGTAAGGTTTTGACAAAGCATAAACAGTTGTATCAGTCATAGCTTCAACACTGCATAAACAGGCAATATTTTTGATAATTTCTATTTCTCCTACAATTTCACCTTTACTTAAAAATTCAATAATATATTCTTTTCCGTTTTCTTCTGTAAAATAACATTTAGTAATCCCTTCTTTAATAAGCATGACTTTAGAAGATTCTCCGTTTTGCTGTAAGATTCTTTCACCTTTAGAAAATTTTCTCAGTATAATATCTTCTCTACGCTCTTGTTTTTCATAAAGTTCATCTATATAATTTAAAAATAACAGATTGGTTCTTACCATATTCTAATCGGGACAAATGTCCTTTTTTCATTTATCTTTTATATTGAAATTTGTCAGCAGAAAATTACGAAACTAAAATGAATAATATCACAACAATTGCCTTCGATGCTGATGATACTCTTTGGGTGAATGAACCATACTTTCAGGAAACTGAAAATGAGTTTTGCAAACTTCTTGAAGATTATCTTCCACAACATTCCGTTTCTCAGGAATTATTTAAAACCGAAATGGAAAATTTACACTTGTATGGCTATGGTGTAAAAGGTTTTATGCTTTGTATGATAGAAACTATTAGTAAGATTTCAGAAAATACAGCTTCATTAGAATTAATAAATAAAACGGTTGACTTAGGAAAAATGCTTTTACAAAAACCCATTATACTCCTGGATGGCGTTACCGAAACCTTAGACAACCTGAAAGGAAAATACAGGCTTGTAATTGCTACAAAAGGAGATTTATTAGATCAGGAACGAAAACTTAGAAACTCCGGATTACAGGATTATTTTCATCATATTGAAATCATGAGCAATAAGAAAAACTCTGATTATGAAAAGCTCTTGAAGCACTTGGGCTGTAAACCTGAGAACTTTTTAATGCTTGGCAATTCCATAAATTCGGATATTATGCCGGTTTTAGAAATTGGCGGGTATGCAGGTCATATTCCGTATCATGTTACATGGACTCATGAGCAATATGAAAATCATTTAGTACATGAAAATTTTATTGAGTTGATAAGTATCAATGAAATTCTTACACATCTTAAATAAAAAAAGACTCGTTCTAATTAGAACGAGTCTTTTTTTATTATTTATTTTTTACCATTCGGAGGCTCTCTTTCGTTTCTCAATCATATAATCTACTGAAATTTTTCCTGCTCCGAAAAGCATTAGAAGAAGATAAATGGATAAGTAAAGTAAACTCATTTCTTTTTTCGAAAAAGGATCAGCTCCATGGATTACAAATCCTGCAATGATCATTGTGAACATTAGAAATCCTAAAGCTATTCTTGTAAATAATCCCAAGATGAGCAAAATAGAACATGCGAATTCTGCAAAAACAGTAAGCCCCAATGAAATTTTTGGCCCTAATCCTAAGAAATCAAAAAACTCTATCTTTCCTCCTTCCAATAACATCTGTAGTTTAGGAAACCCGTGAGATAACATAGCAAAACCAATAAAGACTCTAACGAGCAACAAAATTATGTCTTTAAATACGGTATTAGAATTTGAGTTTGAATTAAAATAGTTCATCCAGTGAAAATTTGATTAAAGATAATAAAAATCTTTTAATACAACGATGAATATTGACTTTTTAGTCTATCTATACCCGAAATTCTTTAAATCTCTGTCATTTTTCCGCCAGTCTTTTTTCACTTTTACAAATAAATTTAAGTGGATTTTTTTCGCAAAAAACTTTTCAAGATCCAATCTTGATTCTGTTCCTACTTTCTTGATTGCTTCTCCCTTATGTCCTATTATAATACCTTTCTGGGTGTCTCTTTCAACATAAATGATTGAATCTATGAAAATAATTCCTTCTTTTTCTTTAAATTGTTCTGTTACAACTTCTACAGAATATGGAATTTCTTTTTCATAATTTAGAAGGATTTTCTCACGAATAGTTTCGTTGACAAAAAACCGTTCAGGCTTATCTGTGAATTGATCCTTATCGTAGTAAGGCGGGCTTTCAGGCAGTAAAGATTTTATTTTAGGTAAAATAATTTCAGTATTAAATGCATTCAATGCAGAAATAGGAAGAATTTCAGCCTTTGGAATTCTGTTATGCCAGTCTTCAACCAATTTTTCCAAACCTTCCTGATTGGTTTGATCTACTTTGTTTAAAAGCAATAAAACAGGTACCGGGATTTTATTCAGTTTATCTATCAAAAACTCTGAAGGTTCAGCTTTGTCTGTAACATCTACAATGAACAGAAAAACATCTGCATCCTGTAAAGAATCCTTTACAAAATCCATCATTTTTTCCTGTAAACCATACTTCGGATCAAGTACTCCCGGTGTATCCGAAAATACAATCTGAAGATCTTCTTCATTATAAATCCCAAAAATCCTGTGGCGTGTTGTCTGTGCTTTTTGTGTTACAATTGCCAGTTTCTCTCCCATCAGCTCATTGAGCAAAGTAGATTTTCCGGCATTTGGCTTTCCAACTATATTTACAAATCCTGCTTTGTGCATAAAAATTTTATTACGAATTGCAAAGTTACTAAAACAAAATTGGTCTTTCCTGATTAATCTAAAAACTTATCAATAAAAACCTTCCAAAATAGGAGATCTTGAATAGATATTTAAGAACAAAACTAAATTAAATCTATAAAGAATTCATCAATTTAAACTGCTCAAATTCTTGATAGCCATATTCCGGGCATGCTCCTGATTTTGAAGTAATAAATGCACCCAGAGATATGGCTTCTGTCATAATTTCATCAGCACTTTTCCCCTGAATTCTTTTTGAAATAAATCCTGCAAGAAACGCATCACCACTTCCCACCGTATCAGCAATTTTAATAGAAATTGCGCCTAATCCGTAGTTTTTATTACCCAAAAAATATCTCGCTCCCCTGCTCCCCTTTGTAAGAACAATTTCTTTTATATTGAAATGATCCTGAATAAATGCAGCACTTTCACCCTCGCTGGAATATTCTTCGCTCAGGAATTCCATTATTTGTCTCATTTCTGCCTTATTCATTTTTACAATATCTGCTTTGTGTAATAGTTGCTTTATCACGTCTATATCAATAAAAGGCGGCCTGAAATTGACATCGAATATTTTAAGTTTTGCAAATTCTAAAAGCTTAAAAAGAGTCTCTTTCGTTTTTCCGTTCCGGGCAGACAGACTCCCAAAGACAAAGGCTTCTGCATTTGTTATCAGTTCTTCATGTTCAGGCAAAAAATCTATATAATCCCAAGCTACATGATTAATGATTTCATAAGCTGCTTCATTATGTATATCAATTTTTGCAATCACCTTACTGGTAGGATTTTTGTTGTCAACCTGAATATAATCAGTTGTGATTCCCCAACTTTTAATCAGTTTCAAAAGCTTTTGTCCAAATTCGTCATTTCCTATTCTGCTTAGCATTTTTACATCAGTACCTGTTTTATAAATGTTGTATGCAGCATTAAATGGTGCTCCTCCGGCTCTTGCTTCTTCCGGAAATATATCCCAAAGAACTTCACCAAAACAAACCACATATGGATTTTCTTTTATCATAGGTTAAACGTTTAAATTATCAATTAAATTTTTTATACTGAATTTTTATTAATTAATTGAGCAGAAAATGCAACTTTCTTTCCATTAGGAACATAATTATTAATTTGTGCATCAAGTAGTTTCACTGATTCTTTTGCCATTTCCATCAATGGCTGCCGGACGTAATCAATCTCTGTAGGAAAAAGCTTATATGCTTCAGTTTCATCAAAAGCAATAACAGAGACATCTTGCGGAACTCTTATATTATTTTTGTTTAAATAGCTCAAACCCGCTACTGCAAGCTTATTACTTGAAAAATATATTGCTGTTTTATTTTTACTTTTACTGAAATTTTCATCAAGCCCCTGATAAATATCTTCAGTAATATTATGAATCCCTATCAATAACTTTTTAGCAGTAATATTTTTAGTAGCGATACATTTTTCAAAGCCTTCCTGCCTGTCTTGCAAATGAGGTAACTTAGTATCATATCCTACATAAATGATTTCATTACATTTTTTCTCAGTCAAAAAATCACAAACATATTCTGAAATTTCAGAATTATTGATCATCACCCCGGGAATATTTACATTTTTAAGATACCGATCGATAGTAACAATCGGATATTCTTCCTTTATCAGCTTATTGATTGCACCATCGGAATCTACAACAGGTGCTACAATCATTCCGTCTACCTGCTGTTCAGAAAAAAGTTCGGTTAGTTTTTTAAATTTCTCCGGATTTTCATCGGAACTGCCGATAAGAAGCGTGTAACCAAATTTCATCGCTTCATCTTCAATATTTCTGGCGATATTTGAATAAAAATCATTGGAAATATCTGCCACAATCAAACCTATGAGCTTACTTTTATTCGTTTTTAGGCTTCTGGCTATTTTGTTGGGTATATAATTAATCGCTTCAGCTATCTCCAGAATCTTCTTTTTTGTAGCGTCGCTGATTCTGCTTCCTTCCTTTTTATTTAAAACATAAGAAACCGTTGCCACAGAAACACCAGCAATTTTTGCTATATCTTTAATAGAAGTTCTTTTCATTTAGCTAATTAATGACACAAAAATATTCTATAAAACATAAACAAAACAATAGGATGATATTTTTGGGTATCTAAAAAATAATAGTATTTTCGCGATTTTAAAAAAATAAGATTAAAATAATATAAATATCTTATAATAAACACTTTAAGCTCAATCTTAATATTGTTATGAGTTGAAGAATACTTAGATATTAATCATTAAATGTATTTTTAGAGTAGATTTGGTTAAACGTTTACCTGATAAAAATTTCAGTTTTTTATAAAATTGACAATAAATTTCTTTTATTTAATATCTAAAACCAATATTTTTGAATAGATTAGTCATGAATTTATGAATATCGACCAAATCATTAACAGTATATACATTTTACCGGAAAATTCTAAAACAGAATTAAAAAAATACATAACAGAAGTTTCTCATCCGAAAAATTTTTGCTTAATGGAAGCAGATAAAATAATTTCTTATGTATATTTTATTAAAAAAGGTATTGTTCGGGCTTACGCATCCAGAGATGATAATGACATTACGTTCTGGTTTGGAAGCGAAGGTGAGACGATAGTCTCCATGAAAAGTTATGTAGAGGATAAACCCGGCTATGAAAATATAGAATTATTAGAAGATTGCGAACTTTATAAACTAGAAACGGATAATCTGAGAAAATTATTTAACGAGGATATTCATATAGCGAATTGGGGGAGAAAATTTGCTGAAAGAGAATTGGTAAAAACAGAAGAATTGATTATTTCAAGACAGTTTAAAACCTCTTTAGAACGTTATAAAGATTTATTGAAAGACAAACCTAATCTTCTAAGAAGAGTTCAATTAGGGCATATTGCATCTTATTTAGGAATTACACAGGTAAGTTTAAGCCGAATACGTGCCGAAATAAAATAAATTCATTTTTTAACAATTGTAAAATTTTCCCTGTTTATAAATTCTGACCTTTGCAGCACAAATTATTAAAAAAATGAATTGGATTATCTTAATTATCGCAGGATTATTTGAAGTGGCATTTGCTTCATGTTTAGGAAAAGTAAAAGAAACATCGGGAAATGTGATGTATTATTGGTTCACAGGTTTCCTTATTTCTTTGACGGTAAGTATGCTTTTATTGATTAAAGCTACTCAAACATTACCTATCGGAACAGCTTATGCGGTATGGACAGGGATCGGCGCTGTAGGAACAGTATTAATAGGCATTTTCTTTTTTAAAGATCCCGTTAGCTTTGGGAGAATATTTTTCATCATTACATTAATAGGTTCTGTAATCGGGCTAAAATTTGTTTCCCATTAGGAATAGAAAATTATAAACTGTTATATAAAAATACGCCTGGAATTTGCAGGCGTATTTTTATTTTATTTTTTGAAAACTATGGGCAAGATTTCGTTTTTTCTTAATCCATATTTTTTGATTTCTTCTTCTGTAAAGTTTTGGGAATAAAAATTAGGTTCTGTTATAAAACCAGCTTTTCTCAGGCGCTCAAAATAATCCATTCCGTACCAACGGACATGATCATACTGTCCAAAATGCTTCTGACGTTCTTTGGGATCTTTTATGGTAAAATCTTCGTATGTTTTTTCTAAAGAGTTTCTCATCGGTACCTGAAGGATTGCCCATCCACCTTTACGCATTACCCGGTACAACTCACTCATTGCTTTTGCATCATCCTCAATGTGTTCCAACACATGATTACAGAAAACTATATCAAAACTTTCATCCGCAAAAGGCAAGTTTAGAATATCAGCTTTTATATCCACAATCGGTGAAAATAAATCAGCAGAAATATAATCCAGATTTCTCATTCTCTTAAACTTTCTCAAAAATTCCTGTTCCGGAGCAATATGGAGAACCTTATAGTTTTTAATAAAAAAATCAGTTTCATTCTGAAGGTACAGCCACATCTGACGATGTCTTTCAAGACTTAATGTTCCTGGAGAAAGAGCATTTTCACGCTGGTTTCCATATCCGTAAGGAAGAAATTTCCTGTAAGATCTGCCATCAATAGGATCTTCAAATTTATCTCCTTTAAAAAACTGATAAATAAGCGGGCGTGCCCAAATACTCATTTTAATAAGTATCGGGCGTGGAATTTTATTTAGTAAAAGTTTAGTTACTTTTTTCATTAAAAATCCAGTTGGAATTGCTTTTCTTCATCACTTTGGATGCCTAAAGCCTCATAAACATACTTGAATGTAGAAAGTAATACAGGCTTCCCGTTGATTACCGCTACATCATGTTCAAAATGAGCAGAAGGTTTATTGTCTAAAGTCGTAACCGTCCAACCATCGTTATGGAATTTCACCTTGTCAGTTCCGAGGTTAATCATCGGTTCGATAGCAATTGCCAAACCGTCTTTAATCACTTTACCGCTTCCCTGTCTTCCGTAGTTTGGAACTTGTGGATCTTCGTGCATTTGTCTTCCTAAACCGTGTCCTACAAGCTCTTTTACCACACCATATCCTTCTTTTTCACAATGAGCCTGAATCGCGTGAGAAATATCTCCGATTCTTTTTCCTCTGATACACTGCGCAATCCCTTTGTAAAGAGATTCTTTGGCAACCTTCAATAGTTTTTTCGTCTCAGAATTTACTTCTCCGATTTCAAAAGTATAGGCATGATCTCCCACAAAACCATTTAGAACAGCTCCGCAATCTACTGAAAGAACATCCCCTTCCTTCAAAATATCATTGTTTGGAAAACCATGTACTACCTGCTCGTTCGGAGAGATGCATAAAGAATACGGAAAACCTCCATATCCTAAAAATGCAGGTTCAGCACCATGATCTTTAATAAAATCATGTGCTAATTTATCTAAGTATAAAGTGGTAATCCCAGGTTTAATTTCCTTTGCTAACATTCCTAATGTTCTGGAAACCAGCTGGGCACTTTGTTTCATCAGACGTAATTCGTCGATTGTTTTTAATTGAATCATGTAATTAATGTAACAATTTAAAAGTTTAACAATGTAGCGGTTTAAAAAATTGGCAAACAGCTACATTGCTATATTGTTAGATTTATTCTTACCAGAATAATCCTTTTTTCTTTTCTTTTTTAAGTTTTGAATATGCTAAAACTTCTTTGCCTTCCACCCGGAATTCTATTCTTTCCTGAATAATATTGTAAATTTCACCCCAACCCGGGAATCCTCCCAAATTCCTGTCATCAATAAACCAATCTGCATCTAATTTTCTAGATTGAGTGGCAGCATCAAAAACTTCACCTTCAAAACTCGAATTTACCGCATAAAACTCGATTCCGTTTTGTCTGCAGAATTCCACAGCTTCGTCTAATGTTTTTCCGTGCCTGTACGTCCAAAGAATCAATCTATACCCTTCAGCCTGAAGTCTTCTTAGAGTTTCGAATGCAAAAATTTTAGCCTTACCAATTGCCGGATATGCGTCATCTACAATAGTTCCGTCAAAATCAACAGCAATTTTTTTATTATTCATCATTCTTTTATGATTTAGAAGTGCAAAGATAAGAAATAAAAAGAGTGCCAAAAAACTCCAGCACTCTTACTTTTATAATTTAATGATAATATGGAACTAACTTTTTACCCACTTGAACTGAAACTGTAAATCCGGAGTAGAAACTCTATCTGTGATTTTCTGCAACCTTGCAGGAAGTTTCATTAAGTATTCCTGGGCTTTTTCAGCCTTTTCTGTAAGACCTTTCACGTGTTCAATCTTCCATTCATCCAACAAATCTTTCATAATATTGATATAATCCTGACCTGTGTATACCATACATCTCTGAGCCGCATCTGAGAAATGTCCCCAAAGTTCTCCTGCTTTTTGCCCCGATTGTCTCATTAAATGAGCCGGCATAACGATCTTTTTACGCATCATATCTTCGAACGCCAAAATCATTTCCGAAGGATCTACTTCAAGGATTTTTGCCACGAAATGTTTGTAAGCTTTTGCATGTCTCGCCTCGTCTGCAGCAATTACACCACACATTTTTGCTAATTTTCCGTTTCCGGATTGTTTTGCTAAAGTTCCTACTCTTCTGTGAGAAATATTAGTAGCTGTTTCCTGAAAACTGGTGTATACAAAGTTTCTGTAAGGATCCATACTTGTTCCTAAATCAAAACCGTCATTGATTAAATATTGAGTGGTAATTTCAACTTCTCTCATATTTACTCTTCCACACAGATAAAGATATTTATTCAATAGATCTCCATGTCTGTTTTCTTCAGCAGTCCAGGCTCTTACCCAGTTTGCCCAACCTACTTTTTCTTCCTGATTCACACCGTCTACTCCCATCAGCCAAGACTCATACGATGGAAGAGCTTCTTCCGTAATACAGTCACCAATCAATGTTACGAATAAATCGTACGGCATTTCACGGGCAAAAGTCTGGATTTCTTCTAAATCATATTTAAAATCTGCGCTTGAAGGATCCGGAAGGTAGTCAGAAGGTTGCCAAATCTTTTCAATTGGAGTTAAAAATTTATCCAGAAAAGAACTCACTTCCTTTTCCAAAAGTCCCATTACTTCTTTCCTTACAAGCTTTTGATACATTATACTAATTTAGATTTTAATTTACAAAGATAAGATTTATTATATTATTTAAAGCATAACAATAATTGTGCCTGATATAAATCATAAAAAAATACCGCTATCTGATAGAATAACGGTATTCTTTTAACATTATTATTTGATACTATTTAACTAAAATATCTCCTGTCATTATTTCCGGTATTTCTATTCCCATTACTTTTAGAATAGTTGGAGCCACATCACCTAGTTTTCCCGGTTTTAATTCCCAAGTGTGATCTTTATCCATCACAATGAAAGGAACTAAATTTGTTGAGTGCTGTGTATTCGGGGTTCCGTCCGGATTGATCATTACATCAGAATTCCCGTGATCAGCGAGAATGAAAACTGCATATCCATTTTCATAAGCCGTGGTAGCAACTTTTTCAATGCATTTATCTACCGTTTCGGCAGCTTTTACAGCCGCTTCAAAAACTCCTGTATGTCCCACCATATCAGTATTGGCGAAATTTAAACAAACAAAATCTGCCGTCCCATTCTCCAACTCAGGAACAATAGCATTTGTAATATCATAAGCTGACATTTCAGGTTTTAAATCATAAGTAGGAACGTCTTTCGGGCTCGGGCAAAGCAATCTTTTTTCGCCTTTAAACTCTTCCTCCCTTCCTCCTGAAAAGAAAAATGTAACGTGAGGATATTTCTCTGTTTCGGCGATTCTGATTTGAGTTTTGCCGTTTCTTTCTAAAACTTCACCCATAGTTTCCTGAAGAACGTTTTCGTCAAAAACTACACGTACATTTTGGAAGGTTTTGTCATAATTTGTCAAAGTAACATAATAAAGATTCAGTTTTCTCATGAAATATTCCGGAAAATCTTGCTGAGAAAGTACTTCTGTAATTTCTCTCCCTCTATCTGTACGGAAATTGAAACAAATCACAACATCATTATCAACAATTTTAGCCACAGGAACTATATTTCCCGTCTGTCTTTTGTCGACCAGGATAATTGGCTTTAAGAATTCATCCGTTACTTTGTTATCATAAGAAGCTTTGATTGCAGCTAAAACATCAGTAGTCTGTTCACCAACACCTTCTACCAAAGCATCATAAGCCAGTTTTACCCTTTCCCATCTTTTATCCCTGTCCATTGCATAATAACGCCCTACAACTGTTGCCAATTTTCCGGTTGTATGAGCCATATGCTTTTGAAGTTCATCGATAAATCCTAATCCTGAATGCGGATCACAATCTCTACCGTCTGTAAAAGCATGAACAAAAACATTCTCATGCAATCCAAATTCACCTGCAGCCGTTAATAAACCTTTTAAGTGATTGATATGTGAATGTACTCCCCCGTTTGAAACCAAACCGATGAAATGCACCTTTTTATTCTCTCTTTTAGCATATTCAAAAGCTTGCTGAATAACCTCTTGTTGTCCTAACGAACCGTTTTCAACAGCCATATTCAATTTTACAAGATTTTGATAAACCACTCTTCCTGCTCCCAAATTCATATGTCCAACTTCAGAATTTCCCATCTGTCCCACGGGGAGCCCAACCGCTAAACCACTTGCTTCAAGCGTTGTATGTGGAAATTTTTTATAACAACTATCTATAAATGGTGTATTTGCTTTATCTATTGCTGAAATATCAGGATTCATTCCCAAACCCCATCCGTCAAGGATTGCCAATATTGCTTTTTTCGACATTTTGTATAACTTTTGTACTACAAATTTATCTAATTTGAAATGAATTGAAGAATTTGAAGGACTTAAATTTTTATTAATATTTTAGCTATTCGCCCGGAAATTTGACATATTTTTTATCTAAACATATTTTATAATTTATTTATCAGATTATTTACCCATTTATTTTCTCCTACAGGTTTCATAGGTTTACACGAATGATTTAACTGAAATTTCTCTGCTTATTGGCTTTCTTCACCTTAAATATTTTATTAATTTTGCTTTATGGATTTAAGAGATCAACTGAAAAACCTATTTCCTGAGCATGAAGAGCAGGATTTTGAAATGCCTGAAGAACAATTCAAGCAAAAAGAGCCTTTGGTATGTAAATTTGAGAAAAAAGGGAGAAACGGCAAGCCTGTGACTATTGTTGAAGGTTGGGAAGGCAGCGAAGATGATTTAAAGAAAATCTCAAAAAAAATCAAAACCACACTGGGAATAGGTGGTTCTGAAAAGGACGGAACGATTATTATTCAAGGTGATAACCGTGATAAAATCATGAATATCCTTAAAGAAATGGGTTACAAAACCAAGAGAGTCGGAGGATAGTTTAAAAATATATCTGTGTCTGAGGCATTAAATTTTTCAATTTTTCTACGGTTGATTTTGTCATCGGGTTTCCTGTAAGAATCAATGTTTTAAGATTTTTCAGTTGTGAAATCTCAGTTGGAAGATCTTTTAGGTCATTGTTGGCTAAATTCAGGCTTACAATCCCTTTTAATCCTTTAATTTTAGATGAAATTTCTTTGATGTTATTTTGACTTACATTTAAAAATTCAAGTTTTTTTGAATCAAATAAATTTTCTGGAAGTTTTGCAATCGAATTTTCCTGTAGCTCTAAATATTTCAAATCTTTCGGAAAAGATAAATTTCCCAAATCATTAATCTGATTGGCAGAAAGGTTCAATGATTTTAGATTTTTAATATTATCCAGCTTGTCTGAAATAAAACTAATCTGGTTGCCCTGAAGGTTGATTTCTTCCAATGAAGGGATTTCCATTAAAGCCTCTGGAAATATGCTCAGATTATTGGCATCAAGATGAATGGCTTTTAATTTTTGGAGTTTAGCAATATTCGGATTAATATCGGTTAAACTGTTTAGGCTCATCGAAAAACTTATCAGTTTTGTTAATTCTCCAATTTCATTAGGAATAAATTTAATACTGTTTTCGTTTATATTTAAAATCTCCAGTCCTTTTAGAGTAAAAATTTCCTGATCCATTTTTTCAAATTTATTTCCCATTATATTCAGAAAGAAAATAGATTTAAAATTCCTGATCTGCGGAGGAAGATTAAACAAACCTTTATCCCTGAAACTCATACTGTAAACGACGTCTTTAGCTTTTAAAGCGTCTTCAATATTGGTATAAGTGGGATATTTTACAGGATCAATCTGCGCTTTTACCTGAAAAAGCGATAAAATGGCTACAATTACTAAAAGTTTTTTCATAAATAAGAAAAAGACCACCGGTAAAAATTACCGGCAGCCAAAAAATCATTAATAATTTATTTTTTTAAAAGCTTTACTGTTTTCTGAAAACCTCCTTCAGCTTCGATATTTAAAACCAATATACGGGAAGTTTCAAGCTGTGGGGTGAAATCTAAGTCCAAGGCTTTGCTTGTTCCTGAAAATTTCTTTGTGAAAACAATTTTACCATCCATGCTGTAAGCCGTAACTGAAATATCTTTCAATCCTTTTGCAGAATTGATCTTAACAATTCCGGAAGTTGGATTTGGTGCAACTGTTACTGTATTTTCATTGTTATGATTTTCGACAGTCCCCAAAGTTCCTGAAGTTCCTAAATTATCCTTCAAAGCAATAACAACCGTTGCCGATTTTCCTCTGTAATCAATTGTATTACCTGTAGCATCAATATCCGTTGATATCGTAGAATCAGGATGCTGAATAGAGAAGAAACCGAATTTGTGATCTGGTGTAAATGTAAGACCTGTCGGCTCAGAACCTGCAGGCATAGAAGCGAAAAGTCTCACCTTAGGATTGGTCTGAGTGTGATCTGGAGCGATTACCCAAATGTAATTTTTTCCTCCATCCTGCAATACCCAAAGATTTCCAAGTTCGTCGAAAGTAAGATTGTCATTTCCGTCTCCCCAAGCTTCAGATTTCATTCCCTGAGCTGTCTGGAAAGAATATGTGGTTGCCGCTCCTCCCACGAAAGTTTCAACCTGAGAAGCCGTGCTTCCGTTATCCTGTAAACGGTATACCCTGTCTAAACCTTTTGCTGTAAAGTAAATTTTACCATCAAGCGGACTGATGTCAACATCTTCCACTCCATTGAATTTTGTTCCTCCGACAGATTGGGCTAAAGCAGCTGTGTTATTTTGATCAGCTTTGGTTTTGTTAGGAACCTGAATCCAGGTAGCTGTAGTTCCTACAGGATCTCCTGCGGCTGTAAGCCCCTGATCTAATTTTAAAACATATAGATTCCCGGAAGAAAGATCATTTGGAGTATCCATAATATATTTATAAACCATGTGTGTTCCGCCATCTTCACCGTAATAAGCAATTGTTCCCGCATTATTTATCACTACATTTTCATGGTTCATAATGCCCATTTGCCAAAGCTTTCCTTTAGAACCATCAGTATTTTTAGAAATAACCTGGGCAGTTGCAGGATCAATTTCTACCAGCCATCCGTAATCTTTCATTCCATCCCCGTTTACATCGCTTGAAGTTGTCTGCTCTTCAGCTGTAACCACGGTTCCCCAAGGTGTAATACCACCTGAACAGTTTCTGATAGTCTGAACCAAGCTAGGATCTGAAAAACTTACCGCTCTTGATTTTGTCAATTGCCAAAGTTTCGTCATTCCGTTATAATTAATTTCGGCCATTGTCACTCCGCCAGGATTGGTTTCATGGTTTACAGAAAGATATCCGTTTGTACTGCTTCCTGTTTTGGGAACGTAGGCCGTAAAGTCATTTTGACCACCAACTAATCCTCCTCCTTCAGTATAATTATCGCCTTCTTTTAAAATCAATTGATATTTATGCTCGGCAGGAATGATTAATTTATTTGTTTGAGCGGTAGGAACAATCGAAGTAAAGCAACTGATATGAGTTGCATTACAAGCAACAGGAGTTGTTGTGTTTGTAATTGTTTTAAGATATGCATCAATTCTTAAATCTGAACTTGCAGCGCCTCTGTTATGCAGTTCAATCGAAATTCTGTTGGTCCCGTTAACAAATTTTGATTTTGGAATCGTAAAAATATTATAAATATTTTCTGCAGCTCCATCAATTGTCGTGCTTGACCAAGTATCGAAGGTGATAGTTCCGGCAGGCATATTGTCTCTTACCACTTCTTCACCATTAAGATAAACCACAATACCGTCATCTCTCATAATTCCCAATTCCATATCATTGCTCAAATCAGCCAGATTCACATTGATATCTTTTGCAAAATAGGCTGTGATAAGGCCGGTATTTGTCTGTGTAGTCACAGGATCCCCATATCCAAGAGGTCCGTTTCCGGTAGACCAGCCAGAGATGTCATAGGTTTTATCTTTCCATTGTGCCGGCTGAGCCAGGTTGTTGTCTTTATAACTCCAAGAAGAGTTTTTATTGAAAATAAAAGTTTGTGCGTGAAACACAGAACCCGTCATCATAGCTAACGCTGCGGTTGTTAGTAGTTTTTTGTTCATTATTACTTAATTTATTAGACCTTGCAAAACTATTTTTTTGTTGTGAGTCCTCTATTAATAGTATTTTAAATAAATACTGAACAATATTAATTAATCAATAATCCAATATTAAGTGAATTAATTTAATGTTAAATTTTTAATGAATTAGGAATTATCGGTTTTTATAAATCCGGCCTGAAAAGCTCATAGCTCATCACTCTCCTACTTTTGGCTCACATCTGTTAAAGAATTCAAAAATGCGATGATTTGCTTTATCTCAGTTTGAGTTAGATTTAATTTGTCCGCAGGTAACGTTTGATTTTTTATTTTTAAGCCTAAACCTTCTCCACCACCTTCATTATAGAAATCCAGAACTTCTTCTAGTGTATTGAAGGCTCCGTTATGAAAGTAGGGTTTCGTTAAAGCAATATTTCGAACGGTCACCGTTTTAAATGAATTTTCATAAATCCACGAATTTTCCTTTTTCACAGGGCTGTTTATCCGTCCTTTATCGCTGTCTAATTCCAAGGGTTTTTGATTGATTGGCTTTTTTGTTATTCCTAAGACTTCAGATTCATTTTCGTTAAAAAACGGTGGAACCAACCCTGAAAAATGTGGTGCAAAATGACACGTCGCACAGTTTGCCTTTCCCATGAATAAGTTGTATCCTTTTTTAGCATCCTCAGAAATTTCCTTTTCATTTCTCATAAATTTATCAAAATCACTTTCAAAAGAATACAATGACGCAACATACGAACTCAACGCTTTAGAAAAATTTTCCCTGCTTATTTTCCCGTTTTTAAAAGCCTTTGAAAAAGCTTTCTTATATTCGGGTTTCATTTTTATTTTTCTGATAATACTTTCGTAGCTTGTATTAAACTCATCTTCATTGTAAATTACATGTTCAGCCTGCTGTTCAAGGTAAAACGCTCTTAAATCATAGAAAAATCGTTTTGCAAAAACTGCGTTATACAACGATGGAGAATTTCTTAACACCGTTTTTCCTTCAACATTACTTGGTGATTTTGCCTTCAAATCTGTGAATCCGTTTTCCGGTAAATGACAGGTTGCACAGCTCATTTTACCATTTTCACTCAACTTTTGGTCATAAAAAATCTCTTTCCCCAGCTTTCTCAAAGCAGAATTATTTTCCGAAGATTTTAATAAAGTATAAAAATAGGGATCAAGGAAGTCACTGCTGAAAAAGTTTTTATTACCGGCATTCCACCCCGAAAATTCTTTTAAATCATCACTCTTCCCGTCCCAGCTTCCCAATTCCTGATACAAAGGCTGAATGTATTTTTTGTAAAATTCAATCCGGTCAAAAGTCTCAAAATCTTTATTTTTTGCTAGGTAATCAACAGTTTCGGTTATGATATGATTAGCTTTTTGAACATTATAATTTTTAAAATAAATATCATCATTAATGTACTTTTTTATTCCCAACAGTGCATGACTTGCTTCTTCTGAAATATTCAAAGAACCGGGAGTGTCAAAACCTGTCACACCTAATGTATAAATCCTGATTAACTCAATTCTAAGCGGTAAAGTTCTGTTATTTCCTTTGCTCAAACCATTTCTGACTGAACTTAAATAAAAATTTGCATAACTGTTGTAAAGAAAATCTGTAATGGTTTTTATTTCTTCTTTTTGCTCTTTGGCTTCATCCGAAAATATTAATTCATCCAAAACCTGCAACCCCTCTGGCGGAAGCGTATAAGCCGAAGTTCCTGCCGCTTCTATGTGAAATAACGGAGCTGCATTGAGGTGTGTCTTGGTAAACTCCGGATAATGATAGGCAACGTAAAATTCGATTTCCTTAAACGAGTTTCTTGTATCTGCTAAAGATTTTCGGAGGTCTTCAAGAGAAGTTTTATCCTCGGAAAATTCATAAACATCAGATTTAAGCTGTTCAAGCTTGATTTTAAAATCAGTCAAACCTTTATTCACCGTTGTATTTTCGCTTCCCATACCTTGATAAGTAGGATTAAAAGACATAACAGCAAAACCGATTAACAGAATAACAATGACTACAGGATAAGATCTCATTAAAAATTTTTGCGCAAAACTATCATTTGAGATTCATTCGCACTTTAAATTTAGATTAACTAATGTTTACATTTTATTTAAAGGATTTTTATTAATTTTAAACCCCGAAACCGAAACTCATTATACATTAAGGTTACATTTCTTAAACCTGTTTTAAAATAATGATGAAGGATATTGGGGAGGATTTTAAAAGTGTCAAAATCAAAAACTAAATTTTATAAAAAACAAAACTGTTAATGGCTTTTGTAGTCAACCTGTTTTTATTTTTTCTTTAAATCAATTAAAACTAAATTATTAATTTAACTAAAAATCATATTATGCTGAATAAACTTGCAGCTTCAGAGCTTGTTCTGAATGATGACGGAAGTGTTTATCACCTGAATCTTTTACCGGAAGATATTGCTGAAAAAATCATCCTTGTAGGAGATCCGGACAGAGTCGCAAAAGTTTCAAAATATTTCGACAAAGTAGAAATCAAGAAAAATAAAAGAGAATTTTACACACACACAGGGACACTTCGTGGCGAAAGAATCACCGTAATGTCTACCGGAATTGGAACAGAAAACATTGATATCGTGATGAATGAGCTTGATGCTTTGGTAAATATTGACCTTAAAAATAAGGAATTTAAAACCGGGCATAAGGCTTTAGAATTATTCAGAATGGGAACCTGCGGAAGTGTAAATCCTGATGTGCAGGTTGATAATATGCTTGTTACTCAAAACGTGGTGGGACTTGACGGGTTGATGCATTTTTATCAGGATTACAATTTTGAGAATGAATTTTCAAGAAATTTTTTAGAAAAATTTCCATATGCGAAAATCAAGCCGATGCTTTACTTTGCTGATTGGGCAGAAGATATTGCCGGTTATTATGAAGATGCAAAATACCATGGAAATACGGCTACTTTCCCAGGGTTTTATGCTCCGCAGGGAAGACAGCTTCGCCTGAAGGCTTTGGATGATAAATTCCTTGAAACATTAAATGAACTTGGAATCACTAATTTTGAAATGGAAACATCTGCCATTTATGCTTTATCTAAACTGTTAGGACATAAAGCCATTACAGTAAATAACGTGATTGCAAACAGAAGACGCGGCGAATTCTCAGCAGATCATCATGCTTCCGAACAAAATCTGATAACTTGGGTATTGGATAGAATTATCAAATAAAGAAAAATGAAGCGGCCGGATTTTAAATCCGGCCGCTTCATTATATCATCCTTAAAATAATATTTCATCTATATATTTTACTGGAAATGAAGAAAATAGAATTTATTATCTGAGAAAACAATTTTCAATATGATCATTCACCATTCCCGTTGCCTGCATATGTGCATAAACCACCGTTGAGCCCATAAATTTGAATCCTTTTTTCTTTAAATCTTTTGCTAAAATATCTGATATTTCAGTAGTTGCAGGAATATCTTCTAATGTTTTAGGTTTATTATCAATAGATTTTTCATTCACAAACCCCCAAATATATTTTGAAAAACTTCCGAATTCCTTTTGAGTCTCAATAAATTTTTGTGCGTTGGTAATTGTTGCCAGAATCTTTAACCGATTTCTTATAATTCCTGCATTTTGCATTAATTGTTCTACTTTCTGATCAGAATACTTTGCAATTTTTTTATAATCAAAATCATCAAAGGCTTTTCTAAAATTCTCTCTTTTTGAAAGAATGGTGTACCAACTCAGACCTGCCTGAAAGCTCTCAAGAATGAGAAATTCAAAAATAGTTTCATCATCATAAACAGGCTTTCCCCATTCTTCATCATGATATTGTCTATATAAGTCATCTTTTTCACACCAGCCGCAACGTATTTTTTCCATGAAATAATTTTTATATTAAAGATATAACCTTCGGAAAGCATAACAAAAGATTATGAAAATTTTAACAATAAGTAACTTTTTTAGGAATGGTTATTGTTTAATTATTAAATATAACACTTATAAACATTAATATTATGAACAATTCAGACTACAACAAAGCGGAAAATGCAGTAAATAATACTGAGAACTCTTTAAAAAATGCAGCAGAAAACACAAAATGGAAAGTTGAAGAATTAGCAGACAGAGCTAAAGACTATATCAACGAAAAAAGAAATAATGATGAAGAAGCACAACAGGAAGACTGGCTGGACAGAGTGAAAAATAATTTTGCTGATGCCTGGGATGACGTAAAAGATAAAGCCAATGACGCGTGGGAAAAAACGAAAGATGCTGCGGAAGATGTAAAAGCAGAATGGAACAAGAAAACGAATTAAAATTTCAGTCATATAAATATTTTCAAAAAACGGAGTCTTTTTATACAAGGCTCCGTTTTTTATTATGCTCTAAACACAAATTATTGCTACATTTGTATATTAATAAACATTAAAAAATTATGTCATACGGTTTACTTAAAGGCAAAAAGGGAATTATTTTTGGGGCCCTTAATGAACAATCAATCGCATGGAAAGTTGCAGAAAGATGTCATGAAGAAGGTGCTGAATTTATCTTATCAAATGCTCCTATTGCTTTGAGAATGGGAGAACTTAATGGTCTAGCAGAAAAAACAGGTTCTGAGGTTATTGGCGCAGATGCTACTTCCATTGAAGATCTTGAAAAACTTTTTGATGCTGCGGTTGCAAAATTCGGGAAAATCGACTTTATCCTTCATTCAATCGGAATGTCTATCAATGTAAGAAAAGGAAAACATTATACAGAAATGAACTACGACTGGTTAGAAAAAGGTTGGGACATCTCAGCAGTTTCTTTCCACAAAGTAATGCGTGTAGCTTATGAAAAAGACTGTATGAATGAATGGGGAAGCATCCTGGCGCTTACTTATATTGCAGCTCAAAGAACGTTCCCGGATTATAATGATATGTCTGACAACAAAGCATATTTGGAAAGTATCGCGAGAACTTTCGGAAACTATTGGGGTGAAAGAAAAGTACGTGTAAATACTGTTTCTCAGTCTCCTACCCCAACTACCGCAGGTAGCGGCGTGAAAGGTTTCGGAGGTTTTCTTGGGTATGCAGAAGATATGTCCCCTCTAGGAAATGCTACAGCACTTGAATGTGCAGACTACTGTGTAACATTATTTTCAGACCTTACCAAAAAAGTAACCATGCAGAATCTTTTCCATGACGGAGGTTTCAGCAGTTCTGGTGTTACTCAGAAGGTTATCAGTAAATATGATGTTGAATCATCAAAATAAATAAAATTATTTTTTAAATATAAATTATCCAGGCTGAAACAATTTTGTTTCGGCTTTTTTGTTTTAAATATGTAATACTATATAATGATAAATCGGCGGTACCTTTGGTACCGTCGATTTTTTTAAAATAATGTTAATATGAAGCTTATAAAATTACGGTCTGTATAGAGTGTGCAGGTGCAGAAAGCTTTGCTGACATTCCCTCAATCCAAAGATTAGTATCAATATCTTTATCAGAATCATTCATGATAACGGTTACCAGCTGTCCGTTCTCATTCATAAATGAAGTCGATATCAAATCTGATGTATTAGTAGAACTTCCGACTCTCTGTGCGTTTGGTCTTATATATTTTGAAATCTGTCCTACATAATAATATTCGTAAGTATAGTGTACCTCTCCTGTTTTGGTATCAGCAATAATAGGTGCAAAACAGAAATTCCCGACATGGTTTGGACCGCCTGTTTCATCAAGAAGTACATTCCAGTCCGTCCATAAAGAGGTACCTCTGTTAAAATCGTTGATCATATTTTTACCATACAATTCACCCAAACTTACATCCTCAATTCTTGACATTTTAAATACTTCCTTGCATCCTTCCGTAAACGCTAAAAATTTATCCGGAAATGCTCTTTGGGTCTCCATTATATTGTCAAATAACTGAGTCCTGTTATGCCAGACTTCATACCAGTGATATGCAATTCCGGAAGCATATTTAGAGACTTCAGGATCGCTTAAGGTGGTGGTAGCTCTTTGGTAAATCAGGTCTCTGTTGTGATCCCAGATCATTACTTTTTTATCTTTATAACCATTTTTCCATAAAGTCGGTCCAAGATTGTTTTTCAGGAAATTACCTTCTTCTTCGGCTGTGTAAAGACAAGACTCCCAAGTTTGCTTTGCCATTGCCTCATTTTGAATAGTTAATCCCCAAATATTGATTCCCCTTTTCTCATATTCTTTGATGAATTTTATATAATAATCCGCCCAGGTTTGGTAATATTGTGGTTCCAGCTTTCCTCCGTCCAGCATATTTTTATTGGTTTTCATCCAGGCTGGCGGACTCCAAGGAGAAAAATAAAGTTTAAATTGAGCTCCAATCGATTTCTGAGCTTCTTTAATCATCGGAATTTTAAACTTTTCATCATGAGCAACGTTAAATGACCTTAATAAAGTATCATTATCCTGAACATAAGTATAAGAATCGCTGGAAAAATCACACGAGTTCATATTAGTACGAACAACCGAATATCCTAAACCGTTTTTCCCGTAATAAGCTTCAATGATTTCCTTTTGCTTATCCTTCGGCATTTTATAAAAAGTTTCAGCAGCAGCATCTGTAATAGCACCTCCGATTCCTATTAATTTCTGATATCTAAAATCCGGATCAACAAAAATGCTGGGTTCATTTTCTTTCGGTTGATCAAATTTTTCAAATTTTACCATTCCTTTATCTGCCAGTTTTTCATTGGTTTTAGCATTGGTAAGGATAATTCTGGCTGTTTTTCCCACATTCTTTTTCCAGTAGTTCTGTGCATTTGCATTGAAGATCATCCCGATTACAAAACAACTTATGATTAGTTTCTTCATAATTTCTTTCTATTTTTTTCTGAGCAAATTGCTCATATCATTATTTGTTTTGATAAACTCTTACGTAGTCTATCTCATATTTTTGAGGAAAAATAGTATCGTCAATTCCCTCTTTTCCACCCCAAAATCCCCCGACAGCTAAATTTAAAATGATAAAATACGGTTGGTCAAAGGGCCATGCAGCATATGTTTTTTCTTTATTTTCATACGTGAAAAATTTTTGATTATCAATATAAACATCAATCTTTTCAGGTGTCCAGTCTGCTTTGTAGACATGAAATTTCTCACTTACATCCTTTACGATCAAGGTATCTGTTTTTTGGGTTCCGATGATATGATTGTACTTTTTGGTATGAACCGAAGCATGAATGTAGCCCTGATTAAAACCAACATGTTCCATAATATCCAGCTCTCCGTCATCCGGCCATTTTTTCATATCTTCACTCATCATCCAGATGGCAGGCCAGGTTCCGCGACCTTTTGGAAGTTTAGCACGAATTTCAACCGTCCCATATTGGAAGGAAAATTTTCCTTTAGTTAAAAGTCTTGCCGACGTATATTTATTCTTTTCCCAATTTTCTTTTCTGGCTTCAATAACAAGGTTTCCATTTTCAACTCTTGCATTTTCCAAGCGGTTTTTGGTATAAAACTGAGCTTCATTATTTCCGTAACCGTCTCCGCCAACGTCATAATTCCATTTTGTAGCATCAGGTAATCCTTTTCCATTGAATTCATCATTCCAAATTAATTTTCTGTTTGAATCAGATGTGTTTGATGCACAATTTAATGATGAAAAAACTAAAGTTCCTCCGATGATTAAATGGAAAATATATTGAAGTTTAATTTTCAAAATTCTGAATTTTATGGCTGATTACTCTAGCATTATTTAATTTTATTTTCAAAGCTTGTCATACTGAAAGTGTCTCTACAAAGATTACTTAGTTTCTTTCAGAATGACAAACATTAAATCTAATGTCTCTTACCCCCAAAAGCGGGTTTCATCCCGCTCTCAGTTTGTAAACTAATATTTATTTTGACCAATTAATTCTTTTTGTCTGAACATGTTGAGAATCGGTTCCTATCATAATATCGAAATCTCCCGCTTCCCAATCATAGTTTAATTCATCATCATAAAATTTTAAATTTTCCGTGGTCAGTGTGAAGTTAATGGTTTTACTTTCCCCTTTTTTAATGAATACTTTTTGGAAACCTTTCAGTTCTTTAACGGGTCTTACCACTTTTCCGAATAAGTCTCTGATGTATAATTGCACCACTTCTTCCCCATCATAATTCCCGGTGTTAGAAACATTTACACTGATATTTAAAGCCTGATTTCCTTTAAGATTTGTTGAGCTTAAATTCATATCAGAATACTTAAACTGCGTATAACTCAAACCATATCCAAACGGGAATTTCGGATCATTATCCAAATCAATGTATGCAGAGACATAATTTCTGTCCATATTATCTTTTGCTGGTCTTCCTGTATTATAATGGTTGTAGTACACTGGAATTTGTCCTTCGGTTCTAGGAAAAGTCATCGGCAGTTTTCCACCGGGGTTTACTGTTCCGAAAAGAACATCAGCTATAGAATTTCCAGCTTCCGTTCCTAACCACCAAGTATATACAATTGTCGGAATATTATCTGCAGCCCAGTCAAAAACCAAAGGTCTTCCTGCGTTGATCATTAAAACAATTGGCTTTCCAGTTTTCGCAATTTCTTTCAATAAATCTTCCTGAACACCGGAAAAATGGAGATTACTCCTACTTTTCGCTTCACCGCTCATCGCATGACCTTCACCTAATGTCATGATAACAACATCTGCTTTCTTCGCTGTTTCAATAGCTTCAGCAAACATCGATTTATCCTGATCATCAACATTTGCACCTTTTGCGTATAATAAGGTTGATTTCTTATCTAACTGATTTTTTATTCCGTCAAATTGGGTTACAATTCTTTGATGGTCATCTTTAAAAGCAACCGACCAAAAACCGTGATTGGCAGAAGTTTCTTTTCCGAAAGGGCCGATTAAAGCTACCGTTTTTGTTGATTTCGAAAGCGGAAGAATATTTTTTTCATTTTTAAGTAAAACAATACTTTTTGAACCAAATTCTCTTCCGAATTTTCTGTTTTCTTCATTATTGGTTTGCTCCTTTTGTCTTTTTTCATTGCTGAATCTGTAAGGATCATCAAATAAACCCATTTCGAATTTTTTAACTAAAATTCGTCTTGTTGCATCATCAATAAACTTAGGATCAATCTTTCCTTCCTGAACTAATTTTGGAAGCTCAGCCATATAAGCACGGCTTTCCATATCCATATCACTTCCGGCAAGGATTGCTTTTTCTGCAGCTTCTTTGTTATCTTTTGCATAACCGTGAGAAACCATTTCGCCAATACTTCCCCAATCTGAAACTACAAAACCCTGGTAGTTCCATTTACCTTTTAATACATCTCTTAAAATATACTTGTTTGCCGTTGCCGGGATACCATTGATATCATTAAAAGAATTCATAAAAGTAGCTACCCCTGCTTCTGCAGCCGCTTTGAAAGGAGGTAAATACGTTTCGTTTAACTGTCTTAAACTCATGTCCACCGAGTTGTAATCTCTACCTCCAACTGCCGCTCCGTATGCTGCGAAATGCTTCGCACAAGCCATAATTGCGTCAAGATTTCCCAAGCCTTTTCCCTGAAAACCTTTAATTCTTGCCAAACCGATTTGGGTTCCCAAATAAGTATCTTCTCCTGAACCTTCCATCACCCTTCCCCATCTCGGATCTCTTGCAATGTCAACCATTGGTGCAAAAGTCCAGTGGATTCCATAAGCTGAAGCTTCGGTAGCAGCAATTCTTTCAGACTTTTCAATTAACGCTAAATCCCAACTCGCAGCCTGACCAAGATTCACCGGAAATGTAGTTCTGTATCCGTGAATTACATCCTGTCCAAATAATAATGGAATTCTCAACCTCGATTGCAAAGCCAGTTTCTGGAAATTTTTGGTCTCCTCCGCACCTGCTACATTGAGCATAGAACCTACTTTTCCTTGTTTTATTTCATTTAAGACATTTGCAGAATTGGAATTCTGAGGACCTGTTGCATATTCAAAGCCACTGTATTGAACCAATTGTCCTACTTTTTCTTCTAACGTCATTTTAGTTAACAATTCAGAAACTTTCTGATCAATCGTCTTTTGCCCGAATGCATTCATTCCAAATGCTGTAATTGCTAATAAGAAATAAACTCTTTTCATAATTTTATTTTAAAAAATATATGTCGCCACCGAGCTTCCCGTAATTGTTACAGGAGCTGTTTTTTGATTAAATTTAATATTAAAATTTTCGTCTGTTCTGCTATTGTTCTGAACAATCAAAACTGTTTTTCCGGCAGGTGTTTTAAAAGCTACAGTCGAAAGATTATCAGTTTGTGTAGAAGCGATTCTTCGGGAATTCGCGGGAACGAATTTCGACGCATGGGCAATGATGTAATAGGAAACATTTCTAGTGAAATTTTCACTGTCGGAAACAGTAATTGCTCCTTTACATTCTGTACAGCCTCCGTCTGTGTGAGGTTTGTATTGCGGATCATTTGCCACATTCCACTCTAAAGCAATCTTGCTCCAATTTCTCATAGAGCCGATAATCACATTTTTGGTGTGCCAATTCAAATCTTCATTAAAAGTTCCCTTTGCACCGGTCCATTGCTCGGTAAAATATAGATTTTTATCAGGAAAAGCATTATAGACAGTAGATAAGGCTGAAATTTCACCTTCGTATAAATGAAAAGCAGAACCATCAATATATTGAGAAGCTTCGGAATCGCTTAAAATATTTGTTACGTATTCCGGTTTGTTACAATTGTGGTCGTAAATAATAATTTTAGTTTTAACATTATTTGTCTTAAAAACCGGACCTAAACTCTGTTTAATAAAGTCTTTTTGCTGATCTGAAGGCATATACAAACTCGGATTATTCCCCGGATGCAGAGGTTCATTCTGAGGTGTTACTGCATCGATTATAATACCTTCCTGCTGCATTCCCTGAATATATTTCAGAAAATAATTTGCATAAATATCATAAAATTCAGGTTTTAAACTTCCTCCTTTTGACTTTCCGTTATCTTTCATCCAAACCGGGGCCGACCAAGGTGCGGCAATGATTTTGATCGTTGGATTAATTGCTAAAATTTCTTTTAACATAGCAATTAAATCTTTGTCTCTTGCCAAACTGAATTTTGAAAGAGACGGATCTGTTTGGCCTTCCGGTAAATCATCATAAGAAAAAACTTCACTGTCTAAATCTGAAGCACCAATACTTAATCTTAAATAACTGATTGATATTGAGTTTTTATCATTCCCGAAAAGTTCATTCAATAAAGCTTTTCTTTTAGATGGTGAAAGACGATTGATTACTTCTACACTTCCCCCCGTTAATGTATATCCAAAACCATCAATATATTGAAACTTTTGAGAATCGTCAATTTCAATATTCTGAAATTTATTAGAGTTATTTACAAAAACTAATGGAGCCTGTTGTTGTAATCTTATGCTTTCATCACCTTTGGTCAACCAGAACTGAATTTTGTTTTCTGTATTTGAAACAGACGTACAGGATGATAAAGGTAAAAGTACCACACCGCTAAATAGCAGTGCAGTACTTTTAAAAAAGAAACTATATAAACTGTGAAACTTCATGTTTAGTAACCCGGGTTTTGTTTTAAAGCTGTGTTTGTTAATTCGTTGAAAGGGATTGGAAGAATTTCGTTTTTACCAGCAGTAAATCCTCTTGAACCCAATTTAGCCGGAGCATCACCCCATCTTACTAAATCGAACCATCTGTGACCTTCTCCTGCCAATTCTCTTCTTCTTTCATCTTTAATCGCCTGTATAGATACAGGAATTGATGCTAAACCTACTCTAGCTCTTACAGCATCTAATAAAGCCTGAGCCCTTGCACCAGATCCTCCCAAAGCTTCCGCTTCCATCAAATAAGTATCAGCTAACCTTATCGCAATATAATTTTGACGGAAATTTAGTTCTGTAGCTCCTGGCTGCGTAGATTCATCTTCTGTTCTCGGAAGATATTTATTCAAGAAATATCCTGTATCTCTAAATCCTGGCGAATAGGTAATTTTACCCTGTTGTACTAATGCTTTTGCATTAAAAATTGTTGCATCAAGACGTGGATCTCCTTGCATAAAATTAAACAAATCATCTGTAGCCGGATTGAAACCCCAACCTTTATGAATGCTTGGAGCATCATTAACGGCTGGAGGTGTTAGGTCTACTTTACCATAAGAAATAATTCCCACCATCTGATTAACTGAGTTTCCTTCATCCTTTCCTGATCCCCAGAATCCCCAATCAGCATTACTTGCATTAGTATGCATCACTTCTAAAATAGATTCTGTAGTAAACTTATTGTCAACTTTCCAAAGATCAGCAAAGTTTGCTAATAGATGATATCCATACTGGCTCGTTCCTCCAGGAGTTCCGTTTACCATTGCAAACTGTTCAGCCGCTAAGCTGTTCTTTTTGTCATACAGATAAATTTTTCCTAAAATAGCACGTGCAGAACCTTGCGTAAGCCTTCCAATCTGACCTTTATTGTTCGGATCAATAGTCATAGGAAGATCTCCGATTGAGGCAAGAATATCTGCTTCTATCTGAGTATAAACATCTTCAGGTTTTGCCTGAGGAATATTATAATAATCATCATTATATTTAATTGGTTTTAAAATCAAAGGAATATTTTTGAATACTCTCAATAATTCAAAATAATATAATGATCTCAAAACTTTAGCCTCAGCAATAAATCTGTTTCTGGTTTGATCATTCATGGTAGCATTAGGAATTTTTTCAAGCAAAATATTAGCTTTTGCAATTCCTTGATAATAATCTTTCCAATAACTCGCCGGCATAATAATCGGATTGATGCTATAGTTTGAGAATCCTTGAATTCCCGCGCCATCTGATGAGTTCCCTCCCCCGGAATAGAAATCATCGGAAGCACCATTAAAGAACGTCACCATATTTTCAAAACCTCCGGAATACTTTCTTAACATATCATAAGTGGCAACTAAGCCTGAAAATGACTGCTCTTCGTTTTGAAAATAATTACTCTCATCAAAAGTTCCTGTGTTTTGAACATCTTCAAGGTTACCATTATTACAAGAAACTGATCCGAAACCAACTCCTGCAAGCATTAAAACAGCAACACTTTTATATATAAATCTTTTATTTTTCATTTTTCTTTTAATTAAAATTGAACATTAGCACCGAAAAGGAAAGTTCTTGCCTGTGGATAGAAAGCTCTGTCTATACCAAATGTATCCGAACCTGCAATTTCAGGATCATAACCTGTATACTTTGTGAATGTTACAAGGTTTTCTCCTGTTACATAGAATCTTATTTTTGAAGCGCCAATTGTTTTAGCAATATCTTTAGAAAGAGTATAACCAACCTGAACTAGTTTCAGACGTAGATAATCTCCTTTTTGAAGATAATAGTCCGACATTCTTGTGTAGTTTTGATTAGGATCATCTTTTGTAACTCTTGCCATTGTATTTGTACTACCTTCTCCATTCCAACGGTCAAGAATTGCTGTTTGATAGTTTGCTTCAGGAATATCCAACCTTCTTAGTCCTTGGAAGACTTTATTACCTGCCTGTCCCTGAGCGAATATCATTAAATCGAAGTTTTTGTAATTCATATTTAGTGTCAAACCAAAAGTATATTTCGGTACAGAGTTTCCTAAGTTGATATAGTCATTTTCATCAATTTTTCCGTCTCCGTTTGCATCAAGTCTCTTAAAGTCTCCCGGTTTAGCATTTGGTTGAATTAAAGCCCCATTAGAGTTTCTATAAGCATCAATTTCCGCTTGATTTTGAAAAACACCTAAATTTTGGAAGCCATAAAAAGAACCATATGATTGACCTACCTGCAATCTAGAAACAGTTCCCAAAGTTTGGAAAGATGCAAAATTTACATATTCTTTATCTGCTTCTAGACGAGTAATTTCATTTTTCAAGTATCCGAAGTTACCATTTGCTGATAATCCAAAATCTCCCCAATTCTTTTTGTATCCAAGACTTACCTCAATACCATCATTGTTCATATCTCCGATATTTCTCCAAGGATCATTAATTAAGCCTAAATAACCAGGAAGAGCAATTTTTCTAAGAATATCTGTACTTTTCTTTCTGTAAACATCAACGCTTAAGTCAAAATTTTTGAAGATCTTAAGGTCTGCTGCAATATTGAGCTGAGATGTTCTTTCCCATTTCAAATCCGGGTTTTCTAATGTACTTGGTGCATATCCAACACGAACTATATTATCTCCAAAAGTATAATTACTTCCTGCTACAAAAAAGTTTGCATATTGAAAATCATCGATAGCATCATTACCGAGAACACCATATCCTCCTCTTAATTTAAAGCTATTAACAACATTATTTTCTGGCCAGAAGCTTTCATTGGAAACATTCCATCCTAAAGACATGGCTGGGAACGTTCCCCAATGGTTTGCCGGTGCAAATTTTGAAGATCCATCTCTACGAATTGTTCCGGTGAAAAGGTATCTGTTGTCATAATCATATACTACTCTGGCGAAATAAGAAGCTTTATGTGTTTGTTTTCCATCCCAGGCATTTGAAGATTTGTCTGATGCTGCAATATCAAAGTTGAAAGAAGCTTCTCTCCAATCGTTTGTAGGAAGATTTTTATACGTTGTATTCTGTCCGTAAGAAATATTATACTCATAATATCCTTGTCCCAATAAAACGCTTAAATTATGTAGCCCAAATTTATTTTGGTATGTAAGAGTATTTTCTGTGTTCCATTCAAATTTTCTTTGAATTTCTCTAAATAAGCTGTTCGTTAAATTAGAATTAGCCGAGCTTAAATATGATTGTGGAGTAAATGCCTGATTTCCCCAATAAGAAAGTTTACCATTTACACTTGACTTAAAATTTAAATGCTTATTGATTTTCACATCACCAAAAACATTCGCTACAATATCATCAGACCATCTGTATCTCCCCCTTTGTGTTTCTTGGAAAGCTAATGGATTCGACATTTCTTTACTTACCCAGTGAGAAATTCCGTAAGGGTTGCCATTTGGATCTCTTACGATAAATGCGTTGTTTGTATAATCACTTGGAAACGGTTGACTAGCAACATCTGTAACAACAACCGGAGTTGTCGGATCAAGGTTTATAGCAGAACTTAATGGCCCTCCAAACTCATTATTATCATTAATCCCTTGTGCTTTTACATGAGTATAAGCAAAAGTTTGCCCAACTGTTAAAAAGTCGAAAATTTTATGTGTGGAATTAAATCTTGCATTAATTCTCTTATAATTTGAAATATCTCTCAATACAATACCCTGCTGATCGTAATAACCGAAGGAAGTATAGAACGTGGATTTATCATTTCCTCCATTTATACTGAATTCATGAGATTGACGTTGTGCCGTATTGAAAATTTGTTTCTGCCAATCAGTTCCTGTTCCTAAAGAACCAGGGTTTGCAAACGTTGGAGCATGTCCATCATTCACATTAGCTTCATTCATGATTGTTGCATACTGTGTCGCATTTAATAAATCAAGCTTTTTGGCTGCGCTTCCTACTCCGAAGAATCCGTTGTAAGAAACATTCATTCTACCTTTTGCTCCTTTTTTGGTAGTAATAAGAATTACACCTTTTGCAGCTGAAACCCCATAGATCGCAGCAGAAGCTCCATCTTTAAGGATTTCCATTCCTTCAATGTCGGATTGGTTTAACCATCCAATGTTATCTACTACAATTCCATCAACTACCCAAAGAGGATTGTTACTTCCTGCCCCAAAACTGGTAATACCACGTACACGAACCGTAGGCTCGCTTCCAGGCTGTCCGGAGTTCGATATTACACTTACACCAGCAGCTCTACCTTGAAGCACTTGTTCAGGCCTTCCTGCAACAGGGGCATTTTCTATATCGGAAGCTTTTATACTTGAGATAGCTCCCGTTACATTACTCTTTTTTTGAGTACCGTAACCAATCATGACAACTTCCTCTATTTTTTGCTCTTTCGGAAGGGTGTCATTGGTCGTTTTTTGGGCATTGAAATTGGCTGTAAAATAGAGAACAGCAACCATCCCCAAACTTCTTGATATTCTTACATTCATATACAGTTATTTTTTTAATTCTCAAATTGAGACAATAAAAATATATTTTTTTTTAAATAATTAACATTATATTAATAATTATTTTAATATTTCGTTTATTTTTGGGGGCTCAAAGCCATAAATTTGTTCCGATAATTCATAAAAAATTATAAAAATTCAATAAAATAAATCCCCAAAATGAATAGCAAGCTATCCAAAATTTCACTTCCCCTCAAGCTTACCTTTTTAATTTTTTCGATGGTATTAAACTGCATGGGCATTGTAATACTACAACTTTCGGAGGCAAAAATCACATATGAGAAACTCGGTTTTCTGGAATCTTTTAAGGATTTGCCAATCGCATTTATTTCACTTTTTGCAGTAAATTTTATCAGTAAAATCGGAACAAAAAACGCATTGATTTTAGCATTAACAATTGTTGGGATTTGTTCATGTATTTTACCTTTTGTTGAAGTTTTTTGGTTTTACAAACTATGGTTTGCTATTATTGGAACCTGTTTCGCTATTGGTAAAATTTGTGTATTTGGAATTATCCGTAATAATATTTCAGAGGAAAAATCCCTGGCAAAAACTATGAATAGCGTTGAGGCTTCGTTCATGATCGGAATTTTTGTGGTTAATACAGGGTTTGGGTGGCTTATTTCAAGTAAATATTCAGAATTTTGGAAATTTGGTTTTATATCAATTTCTGTTCTTTCCGCGATAACGATATTATTATTTTCAAAAATAAAAATCTCAGAGCCTCTACAAAAAAATGATAATGGTTTGATTTCAAGCCTGTTGAATTTTGTAAATAAATCAGTAATTATATTTTTAGCAGTTATATTTTGTATTGTATTTGTTGAACAAAGTTTTAACTCATGGCTGCCTTCATTCTATAAAAATCATTTGAAAGTTAATTCTTTCTTTGCGCTTCAGGCTTCCTCGTTTCTAGCACTATTTTCATACATAGGGCGAACAATCACTGCAAATATCATTCAAAGATTTTCGTTATCAAGATACTTTAAAACCTGCTTATTTTTAATCATCGCTGTTTTATTTATTATTTTAGGGATACAGTTTTTAGGTTCTGACGATTCAAAGACTCTTCTATTTCTATTTCCCGTAATTGGTCTGTTTTTATCGCCTCTTTATCCTGTAATTAATTCAAAAATGATTGCATTGGTTGACAAAAAAAAAATTAACCTTTTTACATCACTGATCGTTATTTTTTCGTCTTTAGGCAGCTCTGTCAGTTCAATTATCATGGCTCTTTTATTCGGAAACGGACTGCTAAATTATTATTCTTTATATATATTATTGGCTGTTAGTGTGCTTTTTATGATTAGTTTAATATATTTTCACACCGTAAATAAAAATATTTAGAAAATAATTTTATTTTTACTCCCATGAAAATCAAGACCGAAAAAAATAAAGAAACCCTTCAGGAACTTATTGATACAAAAGACTTTGTAGCACATGTATCTGTTGACTGCACCATATTTGGTTTTCACGACAATATTTTGAAGATTTTACTTCTAAAATATCATGATCTGGATCTGTGGTCGCTTCCCGGAGGTTTCGTCTTCAATGATGAAGATCTTAGAGAAGCTGCAGAGCGTGTTTTATATGAAAGGACTCATCTTAAAGACATCTTTTTAAAACAATTCCATACCTTTGGGAGAATAGATCGTACGGAAAATAATGTTCACCAGATATTACTTAATAATAAAGGAATTGAAGTACCGAAAGACCACTGGATTTTTCAAAGATTTATCACAGTGGGATATTGCAGTTTGATTGATTTTTCTTTAACCAATACTTTTCCGGATGCTTTTAATGAAACCTGCGAATGGTTTGAAGTAAATAATCTTCCCAAAATGGCTTTTGACCATGACAGGGTGATAGAAACAGGTCTGGAATACCTTAGAATGAATATTAATACGGAAGTTGCAGCAAGTAATCTTCTTCCTGAAAAATTCACAATGAAAGACCTTCAGTGTCTCTATGAAACCATTTTAGGACAAAAATTCAGAAGAAATAATTTTCAGAGAAAAATTTTAAGCTTAAACATTTTAGACAGATTGGAAAAGCTTTATGACGGTTCTGCGAATAAAGCTCCATATTTATATAAGTTTAAAAATAAAGTCCATAATTCTACAAGTCAGTATCCTATCACCAATGATGATGAAGTTTAATTGAGAAAATTTTTATTATTAAATGGCTTATTATGTTGAAATGCAACAGTAATAAAGCACCTTAAAAAAAATTCTCAGACCCCCACGAAAAAGTCTTACTTTTAGCAAAATCAAAAAATCATGTCATATTATCCTCTTACAAGCATCCCTGACTATTACGGAATTGATGCTTTACTTACCGAAGAACACAAACTTATCCGTCAATCTATCAGAGATTGGGTGGAGAGTTTTGTAATGCCGAAGATTGATCAGGCTGCTCAAAATCACACTGATATTCCGAATCTAATGAGGGAATTGGGTAAAGTGGGAGCACTTGGCCCCTATATTCCGGTGGAATATGGTGGTTCCGGCCTTGATCAGATTTCTTACGGTCTCATCATGCAGGAATTGGAAAGAGGTGATTCAGCAGTTCGTTCTGCGGCTTCCGTTCAGAGTTCTTTGGTAATGTTTCCTATCAACGAATTTGGTTCTGAGGAACAAAAAAGAAAATACCTTCCAAAATTAGCTTCCGGTGAAATGATAGGCTCCTTTGGTTTGACAGAGCCTAACCACGGCTCAGATCCCGGTTCTATGGAAACTTATTTTAAAGATATGGGAGATCATTACCTTTTGAATGGTGCTAAAATGTGGATCACAAACTCCCCTCTTTGTGATATTGCAGTTGTCTGGGCTAAAAATGAAGAAGGAAAAGTACAAGGCCTTATCGTTGAAAGAGGAATGGAAGGCTTCACAACTCCCGAAACGCACAACAAATGGAGTTTAAGGGCTTCAAAAACAGGAGAATTGGTATTTAATGATGTAAAAGTTCCAAAAGAAAACCTGCTTCCTGGAGTTACGGGATTAAAAGGACCTTTATCTTGTTTAAATTCAGCCAGATATGGGATTTCCTGGGGTGTAATTGGCGCTGCAATTGATTGTTATTGCACTGCTGTACAATATTCTAAGGAAAGAAAGCAATTCGGGAAACCAATTGGATCTTATCAATTACAACAAAAAAAACTGGCAGAGTTTTTAACTGAAATCACTAAAGCTCAGTTACTTTGCTTACAGTTAGGAACTCTTAAAAATAATCATAAAGCAACTCCAGCCCAGATTTCAATGGCCAAAAGAAACAACGTAAAAATAGCAATAGATATTGCAAGAGAATCACGTCAGATTCTTGGAGGAATGGGTATTATGGGCGAATTCCCAATGATGAGACATGCCGCAAACCTAGAATCTGTGATTACGTATGAAGGAACTCACGATATTCATTTATTGATTACAGGTTTAGATATCACTGGTATCAACGCCTTCTAAATAAACCGAAAAATTTTATAGCGAAGCCTGATCATTTGATCAGGCTTTTTTATATTCAAAACCAACAAATTATATTCAATGAATAATTATTAACCCTTCAATGTAGTGTGAGTTTTATTAAAAAAATATAATTTAAACTTACAAAAAGATATGAAATATGAAAAAATTCACTACTCTGTTATTAGGGCTTTCAGCACCTTTTTATTTCGCACAGCAAGCCGGAGATCTTGTAAATTTTGAGCAAAAACTCAATCTTACCCCTCAAGGTCTGGCAAATTTTATCTCAAATAATCTTGGAGAGCAAAATGCTCCTGACTTTGTAAATTACCTAAACAGCTTTCATTTAGGTTTAAAGGCTTATAAAATAACCTATTACACCAAAAATGAAAACAATGCATTGGTAAAGGCAACAGGTTTATTAATGTACCCGGACGTAAATTATAAACTTTCAACCGTTGTTTCTGATCACGGAACAACGGATAGCCGGGAAAATGTTCCTTCAAATTTTAAGGGTACTTTAACGGCTGGATTTGTTGTCGAGCTTTCATATGTCCTAAACGGGTATATTTTAATGGCTCCCGATTACGTAGGGATGGGTTCAGGAGAAGGTGTTCATCCTTATGTACACTATCCTACTGAAGCTGGTGCTACTATTGACTTTGTAACTGCTGCCAATAAAGTTTTAGCACAATTAAATATAAAGCGGTACGATGAATACTTTATAGCCGGTTATTCCCAGGGAGCCCACGCGGCTATGTCCACATTAAAAAAGCTCAATATCTCAAATCCTACAAATCTGAAATTTAAGTATGCATACATGGGAGACGGGCCTTACGATTTTTCAGGTGTGACACTTCAGAAAGGTGTTATCGAGAAAGATGTTTATCCTTTTACGTCTTTCCTTGCCAATGTTGTAAACACTTGTAATAATACAGGTTATAAAACGTATAACAATAATATTTCAGAGGTAATTTCCGCAGAATATGCAGACCCATACAATTATCATGTGCTTCAGGATAATGGAGGCCTGCTTTGGGGACCATTGATTTGGAGAAGACTTTTTACAAACAATTTCGTAAATGATGTGACGAATAATCAAAACAATAAATTAAGGCAGTGCTTAAAAGCTAATGACGTTTATGATTGGTATAATAAAATACCCATGACATTGGGACATTCAACAGTTGACTTGGCAATTCCGCCCGAAAACACATCAAAAACGATTGATATCCAAAGAGGTTATTATGCTTGGTGGGATCTAAATAAATATAAATTAGACTCCTTCTACTGGGGACCTTTAGGGCATGTAGGGGGAATTATCCCTTTCGTATTGGCTTCTAATGCTAAATTTAACACATTGAGAAGTGGAGGCCTGTTCAATGAATGGGCAATGTTAACTTCCAAACAATCAAGCGCTAAGCAGGCAATAAATCCTCTTTATTCATCACAGATAAATCCGAATCTGAATGGAATTGAAGTAAAAGAAATTACAGATTTTAATAAAGAAAAAATAGAAAGTAAATCATTCACAGACAATAGTTTATCAACCTTAAAAGAAGGTGTTTATTTATTGAGAATTTCAGAAAATAATTCTGAAAAACTGATACCTTACATTAAAAATACTCCAAATACAATTGCGGAAAATGAGATTGTAAGGTCAGAAAATAATAATATCTTAACTTTAAAAATTGATGAAAGCGAATTATCACAAATTAATATTTTCGATGAAAAGAAAAATTTAATTAAAATTATTTCTCAGGAAGATTATAAGAGAGAAGGAGGAATCAATTTGAACACTGTTGATAACCGAAACAATACGTTTGAAATTGTTACTCCATATTATAATTTACAGTTTAACAGGAAAACTGACAACTCGATTCCTCTGAATGAAAATATAGAAATATTCACAAAAAACCATCAGGTGATTGTCAATACCAAAGAAGATATCAAGAACATTGCAATTTACAATATTTCGGGATATCTAATTGAAAATCAGGAAATAAAACAAAATCAATTTGAATCTAAAGTTTTGGAAACAGGAATTTATGTAGTTCAGGTTACAAAAAACAATGGTAAAATGATCAGTAAAAAAGTAAAAATATAACTCACCTCTGTAATAAATAATTTCTTTAAAAAGCACTTCAGAAATGGAGTGCTTTAATGTGAGTATGACTTAATATCTTCAATAAAATTGATATCAGGATTCAAAATTTCAAGAATAAGGCTTTTTACGGATTCCATTGCGTTATCTATATTTCCTTTTTCAAATTGAAGCGAGACTACCCCTTTCCTGGCCTCTGCAAAACTCCAAATTCCGGTTTCTACAGGCAATCCCCAAAATTCAGGAAGGCTTTGGATAACATATTGGTAAATACATAATTGCAAAGCCTGTTTTCGGTCGCTGTTATGGAAATATTCTGCTTCGTTCTCAGCATCGATTTTGACTACGAGATTTTTAATTTTTGCTGTTTTATAGTCAATAATTCGGATTGTTCCGTTCAGCTTATCAACCCTATCAATAAATCCAAAAAAAGAAATTTTGTCTTTAGTTGTTTCATTAAGATAAAAATCTACATTTTCAAACCTTTTTTCAATAGCGATAATTTCTAATTTATTGCCTTTTTTTATCAGTTCAAGATCGTAATTTAAAATACTTTCAATTACTTTTTTGGCGATCGCTTTATGAATAAAATTCATTCCTTTTTCATAAAATTCAGGCTGATGCCTGAGCTTCTCTATGGCAACTTCTATATATTTATCTATTGCTTTAATTGATTCTTTTAAATCATTTTCTTTTAACACTTTACCTTTAAGCACTTCATAAATCTCTTGAAGTGAGTAGTGTACTAAATTTCCATAATTCTTCACGGATAATTCTTCTTCAATTTCATCCGTTTCCGAGGTATTTAAAATCTTAGAAAGATAAAAATCAACCGGATTATAAAGGTAACTGGTAAGATGTGAAGCCGATACTTTTTCTTTCCATTTTTCAAGACGATCAAGAACAATATTTGTTTTTGAAATTTCGATCGGTTGTGTGATAATCGGCTCCGAAGAATTTTCAATAATGAGATGTTCAATCTGATGAGAGCTTTCCATTTCAATCTGGGTGATAAATCTGCTTTTTTCGCCTGTATTGACACCGGAACTCAATGCATTGAAAAGCAGGTGGACATTTTTTGCATCCTGAATCAGGCGGTAAAAATGATAGGCATAAATACTGTCGTTTTCAAGAAAAGTATGAAGATCAAAAAATCTTCTTATATCAAACGGAATATAGGTATTTTGAGAGTTTCCGAGGGGTAATTTTCCTTCATTTACAGAAAGCATAATGACGTTCTCAAAATTTAAAAGACGGGTTTCTAACAGCCCCATAATTTGAAGCCCCCTTAAAGGTTCACCTTGAAAATCAATGCTTTCAGAATTGATATGCTGATTAATCAAAATTTCCAGTGTTTCCATTTTGATTTCAAAACTATAAGGCGAAAGCTGGTTTTTTATAATTCTGAATGCATTTTCGAAGTGCGAAACATTTTCGTACTGGATATCATCAATATCTAACCATTTGATTTTTTTGCAGAAAGCTATCAGTAATTCTAGATATTCACTGGTAGAATCTGCTTTCTGTAATAATTTATAATAAGAAAGGCCACCGAGAATTTCTTCTAATAGTTTTCTTGAAATATAAACGATATTTCTTTCTTCGATGTTAGACTTAAAATCAGTGATAATCTGCTCATCTTCATCTGATTTGGGAAGCTCTTCAAGGATTGGAAAGATATCTCTGTAATAATATGAAGATTTATTTTTTTCAAGTTGTTTCTGAAGATAAAACAGTTGTTTTACAGCATTTGAAAACGACAGGTTCTTCAATGGGAATCCCATTGTAATATTTAGATTTTCAACAGAATACATCACATCCAGGCTCGCCGGAAGCAAATTCTCATCCAATAAGACGACAGCCGTATTCGAAAACGTTTTATTTTCTATTTCCTTAAAAATTTCCGGTAAAATTTTCGTTTGGGTAATGTTTCCGGAAACTTCATAGATCTTGATATTTTTCGGCTGGTTAAAATCATCTTCAATCCATTGAAAAGCACGATTTTCAGTGAATTCTTTCCATGTTTTATGATTTCTGAGAAATTTCCCGGCTTCCTGTCTTTCATCATCAAAATAATAATGATCTGCCTGAAAAAAACACTGTGCTTTATCCCATTGTAAAAGGTTACGCACCAACTTTTCTTCAACCGGAGTAAAAGCATTAAAACCACAAAAAACAAACTGTTCTGCTGTGTTTTTGGCAAAATCAGTAATTCTGGATTTAGCCGTTTCATGAATCATTCCTGAAGTTGCCCAATTCTTTTCCTGTAACCTTTGCTTTAAAACCGGAAGAAAAACATTCATATTTCTCCAGAAATTAAGAAATTTCTTTCTCGGAACATTCTCATCTTCTCCCAAATCCTGAGCCCAGTCTTTAATTCTCTCTTCATCAAACATATATTGTAAAACTGCCTGATCACTATCCGAAAACTTTAAAATATCATCCCAATCCTTCTGTAAAGTCGGAAACCATTTTAAGAAATCCGAAAAATCATCATTGGGAATAAGATTGAGACTTTTATAAACATCAAAAGCGAAAAGCCATAAAGAAATCCCCTGAATAGGCTGTTTATCTGCAATTCTATCGACCAGTTCCTCAATAGTAAAAAAGCTCGGAAGAAATCCTGAATAATTGTTCTCCTCTAAAATCTGCCGGATAAATACAATCGGTCTTTTTCCGGGCAAAACAATGTTAAATACAGATAAATCCGTATTTTGGGCAAGGAGCTCGTGGATAATTTTATTGAGGAATTTCAAGAGATTTTAAAGCTGTTTAGGTTGTCTAATTCGTTGGTAATGGTTTGATTGTATTCTTCCTGTTTTTCCTTATTTGTCCCGTGTTGGGTTTCTTTATCATAAGAAACTTGAAAGTTTTGGTAATCTTTTAATGTTTTGGTATAAATAGCTTGGAAGTATTTATCAAATTCACCCGAAGTTCTGATTTTTTCTGTTGCCTCTTTGCGGAGTTTTCTTGCAAATATTTCAGCAATATCAAAATGTTTTTGCTCATGCAGAAGAACATAATCACTAATCCTTTTTGCATCTTTCCAGGATTATCTTCTGTAAAAACAGCTTCAATAGTTAATTTTACAGGTATTTTGGGGTCAGAAGATTTTATTACGGAATACTGAATACCGCAGTTCGTATATGCTACTACATCAGTTCTTCCGTGTCTGTTGGTTCCGCTTTTAAAATTATCCCAAATAAGTTTTTGATTCTCGCTCCAGATTATCTTTTGACAAAATAAATTACTGGAAATTAAAAAAAATATTAAAAATTTCAACTTCATTATTCTACTACAATTGTTTTGGTAATCCAGTTATTATCTCCATTCCAGAATTTAAAAGTATAGGTTCCGGTCTGTTGCGGGCTAAAATTTATCTGGCTGGAAATCACATGATTCTGGGCACAATTTCCATCTGTAAGATATTTGTAAGCAGTTACTGTTCTTGTAAGGTTGTTGCCATGAATATAATCGTACCCATAAAATCCCTGGCATTGAGACGAATAAGTAGAATATGTTTTAATGCTCTGAACCGTAAAAACATCCATCGTATCATTTACAATCCTAACGCTGTCAATTTTTACTTTATCTATAGACTGGATCGTCTGATAATCATCATCGTCATTACACGAAGTAAAAAATAATCCTAAAACTATTGCAGAAAACCCAAGATTGAGATATTTTTTCATTACTACACAAATTTTGATTATTAATATAATTTTAGCAAAAATTATTCCTTAATTATGTTAAATTAAGAATTAAAATTCCCTTTTGACAGATACACTACTTTTTTAGTATCAAAAAATTCTTCATCAAAATAGTTTTTAAGATTGAAAATTTCACATTTAAGTCCGGCAAGCTCTTCTGCTAAATCTCCTCCTTTTAAATATAAAATTCCATTGTGTTTTGTATTAAACTGTTCTTTTTCAAATTTTCCTTTCAGCCATCTTAAAAATTCAGGCATCTGGGTAACTGCTCTGCTTACTACAAAATGAAATTTTTCTTTCACCTTTTCTGCTCTTCCATGAACTGCAGTTACATTTTTCAGGCCTATTCCTTCGGCAACCGCATTTACAACACTGATTTTCTTGCCGATAGAATCAATTAAAGTAAATTCTACCTCAGGAAACAGAATTGCCAAAGGGATTCCCGGAAAACCGCCTCCTGTCCCGATATCTAAAACTCTGGTTCCCGGAGCAAATTCCATTACTTTTGCAATTCCCAATGAGTGAAGAATATGCTTTTCGTACAAAGATTCCATATCTTTTCTGGAAATCACGTTGATTTTTTCGTTCCATTCGTTATAGAGTTCCTCTAATTGATTGAACTGATTAATCTGGTTTTCTGTAAGATCCGGAAAGTATTTTAGTAGTAACGTTGTAGACATGTGAATTATTATAAAACGCAAAAATAAGTTTTATTTCACATTTTATTCAAATTAAGTTTTTAATATTATATTTGTTCAAATGCAAAAAGATTTTATGGATAAACTTTCAGATAGAGTACAAAGACTAGGATACTCACAAACTTTTGTCATGTCTAATAAGGCTAGGGAAATGAAGGCCAACGGAATAGACGTCATCAGTTTAACTCTAGGTGAACCCGATTTCGACGTTCCCGATAATATAAAACAGGCAGCATTCGATGCAATCAATCAGAACTACAGCCACTACTCTCCCGTTCCTGGATTTTTAGAACTTCGTGAAGCTATTTCAAATAAGCTTAAAAGAGATAATAATTTAGAATATAAACCTACACAAATTTGCGTTTCAAACGGTGCTAAACAGGCAATTATCAATGTTTTAGCAGCTATTATCAACGACGGAGACGAGGTTATACTTCCCAATCCTTATTGGGTAAGCTATGATGAAATGGTAAAAATGATGGGTGGAAATTCAGTAATGCTTCCTACATCTTATGTAACTGATTTTAAAATAACTGCAGAACAATTGGAAGAAGCGATCACTGATAAAACAAAAGCCGTTTTGTTCTCTTCGCCTTGTAATCCTTCCGGTGGCTATTACACGTATGACGAATTAAAATCTATCGCCAAAGTTATTGCCAAATATCCTCAAGTAACGGTCATTTCAGATGAGATTTACGAATATATCAATTATGAAACAAAAACCGCTTCAATTGCTCAATTTCCTGAAGTTTATGAACAGACTGCAGTAATCAACGGAATGTCTAAAGCATTTGCAATGACGGGATGGAGAATCGGGTATTCTGCGTGCCCTGAATGGCTGGCTAAAGCCTGCGAAAAGGTTCAGGGACAAATGACAAGCGGTGCTAATACAGTGGCTCAAAGAGCCTCTATTGTTGCCCTAAATACAGATCCTTCAGAATACAGATACATGATCGATGCCTTTAAAATCAGAAGAGATCTAGTCTATGATTTAATGAAAGAAATTCCCGGGTTTAAGGTTCTTTTACCTAAAGCCGCTTTTTATTTCTTCCCTGATATTTCTCATTACATCGGGAAAACTTTAAACGGAACGGAAATCAGGAACTCTGATGATTTCGCAATGTTTATCCTTGAAAATGCCCATGTGGGATGTGTCGGAGGGGTTTCATTCGGAAGTCCCGAATGTATCCGGTTTTCTTATGCTGCATCCGAAGAGGATTTGAGACAGGCTATGAGAAGAATTAAGGAATTACTGGAAAAATTTAATTAAAACAGAAAACAATAATGAAGGAACTTTTTTGAGTTCCTTTTTTTATTAAAAATAATCATTTTGCTCTAAAAATTTTTCAAGTTCTTCCGGAGAAATATTTTTCTTAATGATGATTCCTTCAGAATCTAAAAGAAAAGTAGTAGGAAAACTGTTTATATTATAGAACTTGGATTTTATACCATTTTCATCTAAATATTGTTGCCAATTCAGTTCTTTCTCAGCCACAACTTTATACCATTTTTCCATATCCTCAGTTCGATCAGTAGAAATACTTATTATTTCCAACCCTTTATCTTTATACATAGAATATAACTTATGATATTTCGGAATATCTTCTAAACAAGGTTTACAATATGAAAACCAAAAATCAACGAGAGTATATTTTTTCCCCAAAGAGGAACGTATTTTTTTGTTTTGAAATTCCAGGTTGGGGAATTTAGATTTCTCTGTTAATTTAATTGAATTTATCATATCTTGATAAAACATTTTTCCATATTCTGAGTTTCTAATTTTTGATGACAGATTTTGAAAAGATTCAAAATAGGATTTTCTAGGCCCTTTGTATTGAAATTGGTTTACTAATGTCCAAAATAACATAAAACTATTTGGATTTTCCTTGGAATACTTTATTAATAAATTATCTAATTTTAAGTCACCATCTTCATTATTAAAAAATACATTTAATAATTTGGAAAAATTAGCATTAAACTTATACTGGTCTTTTATTAAAACTGAATTTTCATTTTTTAAAGGCATGGGCTGAATAAAGTTTCCAATACTATCTATTTCAAAATTTAAATTTTCTCGAGATACGGTAAATAGGGCAGAAACTTTAAAACTTCCGTCTTTTTGACCGCATATAAAAGAATATGGTAAAGGAAATTTAGAATTAACAGTCAAATTAAATTCACCTTCCGTACTGTAATCTTTATTGTTTTTCAGAAATAAAGTATGATCTTTATAATACTTTTTATCCAGAATTCCATTTATACCAATATCATGACATACTTCTTTTACTTTATAAGCAACAGTTGTATTTTGAGAAAATACAACTGTTGTTAAAAATATAAAACTATATTTTATCAATCTTTTCATACTAGCAACATGACCAGTTTTGTCCATTAGCAGATAATCTAGCCTTTCCTTGGCCCGGGCATGAGTATAAATTCACATAACAGCCATCATCTTCTATAGAATTTGGTGCCATTTTTCCTCCACTTACCTTTTTTAATTCATTTCTCGAAAGTCTTTTTAATTTTTTCATAATTTAAGTTTGTTTAAAGTTAAAAATTATTTTTTCACTGCAATTTTCAGTATCAATTGCTTTTACGAATATGAAAAATTCTTTATACCTTTACCAACTAGGAAAATAATTATTTCAATCAGAAAACTAATTAATTCAGAACATGAATATTGGAACTAAAATCAAAAATTTAAGAGAAGATAAACATCTGTCGCAAAGTGAACTTGCCTTTGAATTAGGTGTTTCTCAAGGTACTTTACACAATATAGAAAGTGGAAATTCTAAAAAAATAGATTTTTTACTTATGGATAAAATTTGCCATTTTTTTGATAAAGATTTTGAATATTTTTTGGATGAAAAATATTTTAATAATGTACAAGAAAATCATGGACAAGTAGGACAACATAATATTATTAACAATTTTCCTAATAATTTTCTTGAAGAATTTAAAAAATTGGTTGAACAAAATAATGCCAATGAAAAAATCATCGAAGATTTAAAAAACCAAATTAATAAAAAAGATTAAAAATAAAATTACATATAATTTTGGCAAAGCTCTGAATTCAGGGCTTTTTTTATTGGTATTAAATAAAATGATTATAGATTTTATTTATCAAAATCAATTTGTTTGATAGATGAAATGTTTTTATATTTGCACCAGAAAATTTAAATATAAAAACAAGAAAATTATGTCTTTAGTAGGAAAAAAATTCCCAAATGTAACAGTAGATGCAATGTCGGAAATGGGTGACGACCTAAGAATCAACATCTTTGAAGAAGCTACGGCTAACCAGCAAAAAGTTCTTTTATTCTGGTATCCAAAAGATTTCACTTTTGTTTGTCCAACTGAGCTTCACGCATTCCAAGAAGCTTTAGGTGAATTCGAAAAAAGAAATACTAAAGTAATCGGGGCTTCTTGTGATACAAACGAAGTACACTTCGCTTGGCTGAATGTTTCAAAAGACAACGGTGGTATCGAAGGGGTAACTTACCCACTTTTAGCGGATACACACAGACAATTGGCTAACATGCTGGGAATTGTAGATCAGGATTTCGAATACAATGAAGAAGGAGAAGAAATTTTCACAGGTTCTAACGTTACTTATAGAGCGACATATCTTATCGACGAAACCGGAAAAATTTTCCATGAGTCTGTAAACGATATGCCTTTAGGAAGAAACGTAAAAGAATATTTAAGATTAATCGACGCTTATACTCACGTTCAGAAGCACGGTGAAGTTTGCCCTGCAAACTGGGAAGAAGGAAAAGATGCTATGAAAGCTGACAGAACTTCTACTGCTGAATATTTGGCTAAGAACTAATTAAAATTAATATAACAATGCAGCAATATAACAGTATAACAATTGTAAGACTCGTTTTTCAATGGTTAGATTGCTGCATTGTTATTTTTTCAATTAAAAAAATCAACAATGTATACAGAATTAACAGAAGACACACTACAGAATATTGTAAGCGATAATGAAAAAGTTGTCGTACAGTACGGAGCTACATGGTGCGGAAACTGCCGAATTATGAAACCAAAATTCAAAAAATTAGCATCTGAAAACGAAAGTATTCCTTTCCTTTATGTAGACGCTGAAAAATTACCGGAAAGCAGGAAATTGGCTAAAGTTGACAACTTACCCACTTTCGCCATCTTTAAAAATGGTGAATTAGTAAATCAGGTTCAGTCTAACCAGGCTGAAAGTTTAATTAATTTATTTAACGAATTATAATGAAGCTACCTGTAATCAGACAATTTTATCAAAACCAGACTCCGGAAAACCTTGAAAAAACGTTGGAAGTTTTAGAAAGCTTCTGCGAGTTCAGAGGAACAAGTGAAGAAGATTTAAATGTTGCCGGAGAGCTAATTACCAACATCTGCGGAGCTCTTGAGGTTCACGCCAACGTACAAAACGGAATGAGCGAAAAAGATGCTTTGAATTCTTTCGCTCAAAAGGTTTTAGGATCAATTGATAAATAATCTAAAATATTTAAGAATCAATATTCTTACAATAAAAAATCCCGATGAATAACATCAGGATTTTTTGGGTTTTATAAATGAATTATTAAGATTAAGATTTCAATTAAGCTCATATCTTATAATCATCATTAAATCTAACTTCTTCTGCTCATTAAAATTCTTAAAATATACCAGAATAGCAGCATAATAGAAGCAAAAAGCTGTAAAGAAGCTCCTACATACTGACCTGTTGTATATGTATTTTTAAGTTTACTCGTTTCATACAAAATACTTGCAGAAGCTAAAATTACCATTCCCACGGAAAACCAAAGGCCAAGGTCAAATTCGAAAACCGTACCTGCAACGATTAGCCCTAAAGCAATGAAACCTCCGATAATAATGATGTTTCTTAAAAATGAAAAATCCTTTTTGGAAGTGAAAGCTACTACAGAAATCCCTGCAAACATGGCAATTGTCAACATTGCAGCCTGATAAATCACTACCCCGCCGGCTTTTGCTACAGCAATATAAATCAAAGGAAGAAAAATTACCGCTTCTAGCAAAATATAAAATCCTAATCCTAAATATTGGGTTGATCTGCTTTGTGATAAAGACCATTTGTTTGCCAGGATAGAAGCCAGCCAGAAAACACCGATAATCAACAACCATGTATATTGCTGACCAAACATTAATCCGATAATTTCCGGCGGTACCGTGTTTAGCAAAACTGTTTCAACCCCGATAAATGCAAGCACTGATAAAGCAACATGCAAATACGTTTTCTTGTAAAAATTTGCTCTTTCAATATCCGAAGAAAGCGCGACCAGAGAATTTGTCATCATAGGTAATATAGTTTTTTAATTATTTCCGAAATAAATTATTTGTTATCTTTTATGGGTTTAATTCCTAATATTTTACCGTCATTCTCAAAAACAGCGGTAACAATTTCTTTTGGAACAGAAGATTTGTCATCAGAATATTTATACTGAATCATAGGATAACTGCTTCCGTCTTTCAACGTCTTATATCCTGATTTGAAAATTTCAAGCTTTTTATTAAAATTAATATCTGCAGAAAGTTTTTTATAAACATTATCCGTAACAACCATTTTAGCTTTATCAGAAAGCAGGCTTTCCATGGTTTTGCGATCGGAAGACTTTAACGCACTGATAAACTGCGAAAATTTCACATCGAAAGAAGCAATTTTTTCTTTCGTCAAATCTGCTGCCTGCTCTTTCTTGTCTCCGCTTTCGATTTTTAAACTTTTCACAGTAGCTTGTGAAAAGGCAAATTGCATGATGAAAACCGGAAGTATTAGAAATAATTTTTTCATATAATTTTGGTGATTAGGTGAAATAAAATAAATGTTGAAGATACAAAGAATTAAATTACCTCTAAAAATTTCATTGTATCCACATTGTCTGCATAAGTATCTAATCCCGGGTTTTGCGCTTCTCCAAAATGAATGGAATCAAGACCAAGCTCATCTTTCGCAACAATACACTGGATATTTTCTTCATTTTCAGCAATAAAGTTTTTTACATCTTCCAGAGAAGAATACCTGCTGAAATTAATAACAGAAAGAGGACTGAAAAGCTTATCGTCTTCTTTTAGCATTACAAAATTATTATCCCAGAATTTATCCTGATTTAAAAGATAAACAGCCCTGTTATAATCGTAATTATTGGCATATTTATTATGATTGATAATATCCTGAAAGCCTATAAAACTCTCAAATAACTTATCAATTAAAAAGTCCTGCGGAATAAAGAGCCTGGTTACGTTTCTACAACCTAATCCGAAATATTGGAAAATATCATTCGCCAAAAGCTGTAATTCCTCCTCTGTTTCGTCGCCTTTTAAAACAGCTACAGAAGTCCTGTTTTTTCGGATGATATGTAAATGATTTTTAAAGTAATATTCCAGATATCTTGCCGTATTATTACTTCCGGTTGCAATTACAGCATCAAAATTCTCCAATTTTTCGACAAATTCATATTCAACCTCATTATCAGAAAAATCCTTCCATTTTTTTAATAAAAACGGAATCATATATCTGTCTTTTGAAGATAATTTAATCACAGGAATATGATTACTCAACACTACAGAAATCACATCGTGAAAACCTACCAAAGGAATGTTTCCAGCCAGAATCAACCCTACTCTTTTTGATATTTTTGAGGCAGAATATTCTTCAAGCCAGTTTGTTATATTTTCTTTGGTTAATAAATCCGCCCACTGTTTTAAGGCAAATTTCTGGTTTTCAATAGTAAACCATTGGTTTTCTATTTTTGTTTTTTCTAACAATAGCTCGAAATCAGAATCATTTTCATTATAATCCTCTGTATTTTTTGCCAAATACTCTTTTATATAATCGCTTAGTTTCGTAAGTCCTAAAACTTGATTTTCAATATTCATAATTACTGTAAAATTGGGGAATATTTTGTAATTTTGTGCAAATTTAAAAAAAATTAGCGATGGCTATTAAAATAACTGATGAATGCATTAATTGCGGAGCCTGCGAACCGGAATGCCCGAACAATGCAATTTATGAAGGAGCCGTAGACTGGAAAGCTTCCGAAGGTACCGAACTTTCCGGTACCGTTACACTACCATCAGGTCTTACCGTAGACGCAGATGCACCACAAGAACCTGTAAGTGATGATGTCTATTTCATTGTAACAGATAAATGTACGGAATGTAAAGGCTTCCATGAAGAACCACAGTGTGCAGCAGTTTGTCCTGTAGACTGCTGTGTTCCGGATGAAGACCATGTAGAGTCTGAAGAAGCATTGCTTAATAAAAAAGCATTTTTACACGGAGAATAAAAACTGCCGTCTCATGTATTATGAGACGGTTTTTTATATATAAAAAGTCAGAATTTTTAATAAGAAACTAAAAATGAAGCTGTAAGAATGAAAATTTTTTACGGAAAACCAAAAAAATAACAATATGAGCAAAAAGCACAACTTTAGCGCGGGACCATGTATTTTACCTCAGGAAGTATTCGAAAAATCTGCACAGGCGATTTTAGATTTTAATGGTATCGGACTTTCTCTTCTTGAGATTTCGCACAGAAGCAAAGATTTCGTTGCCGTAATGGACGAAGCACGCGCAATTGTAAAGAGATTGATGAACCTTGGTGATGATTATGAAGTTTTATATCTAGGAGGAGGTGCTAGTTTGCAATTTGCAATGGTTCCTTACAACCTGATGAAAGTTGGTGGAAAAGCAGCTTATCTGGACACAGGAACTTGGGCTGCAGGGGCTATAAAAGAAGCTAAAAAAATGGGAACAGTAGATATTGTTGGTTCTTCAAAAGAGGAAAACTACTCTTTCATTCCAAAAGACTATACAGTAGGTCCAGAATATGATTATTTCCACTGTACTTCAAATAATACAATTTATGGAACCCAAATGAAGTCATTTCCGGATGTGGATACTGTAATGGTCTGCGATATGAGTTCTGATATTTTCTCGAGGCAATTAGATTTCTCCAAGTTTGATTTGATCTACGCCGGAGCTCAGAAAAACATGGGGCCTGCAGGGGTAACTTTAGTGGTTATCAAAAAAGAAATTTTAGGTAAAACAGGGAGAGAAAATATGTTCTCAATTCTTGATTACTCTCAACATATTGCTAAAGAATCTATGTATAATACGCCTCCAGTTTTCCCTGTTTATGCATCTTTACTGACTCTCCAAAATTTGGAAAACAACGGGGGAATTGCCGCAGCCGAAGCAAGAAACGAAGCAAAAGCAAAACTTTTATATGACGAAATAGATAATAATCCTTTATTTGAGACATTCTGTGTAAAAGAAGATCGTTCGCTAATGAATGTTTCTTTCAAAATTACAGATGAAAGCAAAAAAGAAGAGTTTGACAATGCCTGGAAAGCTGCCGGAATCAGCGGACTGAACGGGCATAGAAGCCTGGGAGGTTACAGAGCAAGCTTATATAATGCTTTGCCAATCGAGAGCGTACAGGTTCTGGTTGATGTAATGAAGTCTGTCAAATAGATAAATCAGTAATTATCAAATATTTAAAGATTATTTATTGTTATTTTAAATTTTCTTAATTTGCGCAACTGTTTAAATTTTAAATAATTTAATCTTTAAAATTTTAAATTAAATAAGAACCATGAAAGTTTTAGCTAACGACGGAATTTCGAAAGCAGGAGAACAGGCATTAAGAGATGCAGGAATTGAGATTTTGGACAACAGGGTTGCACAAGATCATGTTATCAATTTCATCAACGAAAATAATGTAGATGTTCTTTTGGTAAGAAGTGCTACGAAAGTAAAGCAAGATATAATTGATGCTTGTCCGAATCTGAAAATTATAGGAAGAGGAGGTATAGGTATGGATAATATCGATGTTGAATATGCTAAAAGCAAAGGAATAAAAGTAATCAATACACCGACTGCATCATCAAAATCTGTTGCAGAGTTGGTTTTCGGACATTTCTTCTCATTAGCGAGATTTCTTCATGAATCCAATAGGTTAATGCCATTGGAAGGAGAAACTCATTTCAATGCAATGAAAAAATCATTCAACAATGCATATGAACTTTCAGGAAAAACTTTAGGAGTTATTGGTTTTGGAAGCATCGGTCAGGAAGTGATAAAAATTGGAATTTCTTTAGGAATGAATGTTAAAGTTTTAACAAGAAAACCTAAAACAGAAGCTCTCACATTAAGTTTTTTTGACGGACAGTCAGTTAACTTTGAAATTACTTCCACCAATGATACGGATGCTTTCCTTAAAGATGCGGATTTTATCAGTATCAACACACCAAAAACGAACGAATATATCATAGACACACCTCAGTTTGAAAAAATGAAAGATGGCGTCTACATAGTAAATACTGCAAGAGGCGGTGTGATAAATGAAGTTGCTCTGATCGATTTTATTGAAGAAGGAAAGGTGGCAGGAGCCGCTCTGGACGTTTTTGAAAATGAACCTAATCCAGAATTACCTTTATTGATGAATCCTGCACTGTCACTTTCTCCACACGTTGGGGGAAATACAGTTGATGCTCAGGAAAAAATCGGAGTCGAACTTGCAGAACAAATTATTAAGCTACAAAAAGAACCTATAAAATAAAATATGCCTGTTTTTAAACCTTTCCGTGGAATAAGACCTCATAAAGACATTGAAAGCACTTTCCCTACCCATCCTTTGGATAATTTTACACAGGAAGAGATAGCGGAGAAAGCTCAAGTTGAAGATACTTACATTAATATGATAAAGCCTTATGTTGTAAGTAAATCTAAAGATATTGATAGGAATTTAAGAAAAATCCGTTCTACATTTGAAGATTTGATGGAGGAGAAAAAACTCGTTCAGGACAATTCTGCATACTATCTTTATGAGCAAATCTATCCAAACAAACAGGTTTTCAGAGGGCTTTTGGGTTTAGCAAGTATCGAAGATTTCTGGAACGGCAAAATCAAGAGACATGAAAGTACAATTCCCCATAAAAAGGAAAAGCTGGCACATTACCTTGATAAGGTAAATTTACAGGCAGAACCTGTTTTATTAACCTATCCTGCCAATTCTAAGATTGAATTGCTGATGAATCATGAGGAGAAGAACGTTCCGATTTTCAATCACGTAGATACCAAAGGAATCAGGCATAAAATCTGGAGAATTGATAATCGTCTAAAATTGCAGCAGTTTAAAGAAGTAATTGATCAAATTGATTCTTTTTATATTGCTGACGGCCACCACAGAATTGGTTCTACAGCATTAAACGCAAAACATCATAAAGACAAAAATAAAAGACATAACGGAACAGAAGCTTACAATTTTGTCTATAGTTTTATAGTTTCAAATCAATCTATTAAAATCCACGATTATAATAGAATTGTAAGTGATATCAACGGGTTGTCCACAGAAGAATTTTTAAGAGAATTAGAACAGTATTTTTTAATTCACGAAAAAGGAGAAACGGCATATTATCCCTCACAAAAATTCCACATTTCGATGTATATGGGCGGTAAATTTTACTCTCTTCACGTAAAGCACGACCTTCGTTCTCAGGAAATGTCTCTGGATAATCTGGACCATCACCTTTTAGACAAATACATCTTTAAAAATATTTTAAAAATTGAAGATCCCGATAGTTCTGAGAAAATTTCTTACGTAAAAGGAACTTCCAATCTTGAAGGAATCAGTCTTTTAAAAGAAAAAGTTGACAACGGAGAAGGAGCTGTAGGTTTTGGAATTTATCCTGTAAGTTTTAATGATATGATTAAAATCTCAGATTTAAAACTAAGCATGCCTCCAAAATGTACATTTATTGAGCCTAAATTGGTTACGGCATTGTTAATGTACGATATGAAACAGTAAAATATTCCTAATTTTTCCCTAATTTTATCATCGGAAAGAAAAAGGTATAAAAGAAATGAAAAAAATCTTCATTATAATTCCACTCTTTTTGAGTGGATTTTTATTTTCTCAAAAAAAACCTCAGAAAAAAAATCCTTTAAAAAAAACTACCGTTGCCAAATTCAATTATCATGATGAGTTCAAAAAGATCTCTGATGAGATTATGACCAGCGGAACCGCATACGATAATCTGGGAGAGCTTACAAAAGGTGTTGGCTCTCGCTTCAGTGCAACTCCCGGCTACATAAAAGCAGTAGAATGGGCAGAAAAAAAACTAAAGGATATTGGCATTGAAATGATTTGGAGACAGGAGGTAAAAGTTCCGGTGTGGATAAGAGGAAGAGAATCTCTGCAAATAAAAGCAGGCAACGGAGATTGGAAAAATATCAGAATGCTGTCTTTCGGAAACTCTGAAGGAACCGGAGGAAAAGATTTGACGGGTGAAATCGTTTTAATAAATACCACTTCTGAGCTTAATGCTTTATCTGTAGGACAATTAAAAGACAAAATAGTTTTTGTGAATCTTCCTATGGATCCGAAAATCATTAATACCAGCGATTCATATTTAATTACTGCAAAGTCTAAATTAATTTCTGCCTCAGTAATTGCAAAAACAGGTGCAAAAGCTTTAATTATAAGATCTTTGACAACAGCTTCTGATGATACTCCCCATGCAAAAATGGTCTATTACGAACCTGATGACAAAGTGAAAATTCCGGCTTTAACAATCGGTGCAAGATCTTCGGATGAGCTTGAAAAACTTTTAAAGAAACAAAAAGTCACAGCAAAGCTCAACATGTCCGCCGAATCAAAAGGTGAAACCACAAATCCTAATATTATTGCTGAAATTCAAGGTAAAAAAGATTCTAAGGTAATTGTCCTGGGAGCCCAGCTTGACTCTTGGGATTTCGCGGAAGGCGCTCATGATGACGGCACCGGAGTGGTTCAATGCATTGAAGTTTTAAGAACGTTTAAGGCGCTTGGCTATGAAAATAACCATACCATAAGAGTAGTTTTGTATGCAAACAGTGAAAACGGTGGACAAGGTCGTGAAATGTACGCTTCTTATGTTAAAAAGAAAGATGAGAAACACGTTTTCGCTTTGGGGACCGATGCAGGAGGCTATTCACCGAGAGGGTTTTCATTAGATATGTCGCCACAAAGAAGAAAGCAAATCTTCGAATGGAAAAACTATTTTCTTCCCTATGGGGTTTATGATTTTGATCAAACTGATGCCATTCAGGATATTTCTCCTTTGAAAAAACTGGATATTCCTTTGGCCGAACTCGTTGTAGATCCACAAAGATATTTCGATTACCATCACTCTGTAGAAGATACTTTCGATAAAGTGAGCAAAAGAGAACTTCTTCTGGGTGCCGTTGCAATGACACAGATGATTCTCATGGTTGATAAAAATTGGTAAAAAATGAAAAAGATATTAGGAACAATACTACTTCTTTTCAATATGGCCGTTTTTGGTCAGATGAAAGAAGATTCTATACAATTCAGTAAGATTTCTTTAGAAATTTTAAATAATGGAAAGGGATATGCTGAGCTCAAGGATTTAACTAAAAATATCGGGCATCGTTTGAGTGGTTCTGAAGCTTATGAAAAGGCGGTCAAATGGGCAGAGCAGAAGCTTCGTGATGCCGGGGCCGACAAAGTCTGGCTTCAGGAAGTAATAATCCCGGTTTGGGAAAGGGGCAAAGAATCTCTGCATATACAAATCTCCAAAGGAAAATGGAAAAGCCTTAAAATGCTCTCTTTAGGGAATTCTGAGGGAACAGGAGGAAAAGACGTTTCAGGAGAAATTATCATGGTAAAATCCCTGGAAGAATACGACAGGCTTCCGGCTGAGAAAGTGAAGGGTAGAATTGTTTTTTTCAACTATCCTTTCAACCAAGGATATGTTCAGACTTTTCTTGGTTATCGTGATGCAGGAGTTTACAGAAGAAATGCTGCATCCCTTACAGCAAAAAAAGGAGGAAAATTTGCAATTATCCGCTCTTTATCTTCTGCTTTTGATGATGTACCCCATACAGGAACAATGAGCTATGAGAATGATATAGTTAAAGTTCCTGCTGTAGCCGTAGGAAATACTACGGCCGATGAACTTGAGATATTATTAAGAACTCAAAAAATCACGGCAAAGCTTAATTCAAACTGCAGGATGAAAGGCGAAAAGCTATCTCATTCTGTCATTGGCGAAATTACAGGAAAAAAAGATAAAAGTGTGATTGTTGTAGGCGGACATTTAGATTCCTGGGATGTAGGCGAAGGTGCTCATGATGACGGAGCCGGAATCGTGCAAAGTATTGAAGTTTTAAGAACTTTCAAAAAATTGGGGATCAAAAACAATCATACCATAAGAGTTGTCTGTTTTGCCAATGAAGAAAATGGAACAAAGGGAGGAGTACAATACGGTAAAATGGTAAAAGAAAATAATGAGAAACACCTTTTCGCCATAGAATCTGATGCAGGAGGCTTCTCTCCAAGAGGAATTTCCCTGGAAATGGATGATACGAAAAGGAATGAGATTAAAAATTGGGTAGATCTTTTTATTCCTTACGGTGTATATAGTTTTGAAGGCAGATATTCCGGAACAGATATTTACCCACTCCGTGATATGGGGATTCCGGCAGCAGAGCTTGTTCCTGATCCTCAACGGTATTTTGATATCCATCATACAGAAGAAGATACTTTTGAAAAGGTAAACCGGAGAGAACTATTGTTAGGGGCAACAGTAATGACCCAGCTTATTTACATGGTTGATAAAAATTGGTAAAACATTGAAACCGCCTTTTTGAGGGCGGTTTTTTATTAAATAATATTAAACAAAGTCATACATATTTTAACAATATAAAAAAAATACGTATTAATAAATTTCTTAACTATTTCATAATTAATCTGAAAAAAAAATATTTGGCATGAAAATGGCAGCATAGAACTCTGAAAAAAATTCTTAAACACAAATCTTTGATGAAAAAACTAACCTCGGTGGATATCGAAATTCCACCAACTGAATTTGGACAATTTATCGTACACTTTATTGAAGATGTAAACAATTCTTCTTCAAAAATTATATGTACGAATGCGCATTTTAAAGAATGCTTTATAAATATCCAGGCTCAATCCCCAATTTATAATCAACCTCTCTGGTTAGAGGAGAGTGAATAAAGAATCAGCCGAAATGCTGAAGCAGAAGCCAAACTAAATAGTCTGTCAATAGATATTATCATCAGAATATTAGTTCCAAAGTTTCTGCACTGGTATTATGATTTTGCCAATCATTTTATCTGATTTGAATAATATTTTAACAGAATATATTTGATAGAAAGGAGTTAAGAAAAAATTAACTCACGACTATAAACAGATAGCCAACTACATCGTGACCTTAGCCAATGTAAAAAATGACAATTTTTACCATGATGTATTAGCTATTACAAACAATGGAAGAACGTATATCGCCACCTTCGTTCTCTTCCAAAGAAACGGAAATAAAAGAAGTGTAACAATCTAAAGAGATTAAAATTATGATGAAGAATTTTGTAGAAAGAATCAAAACTCAGGAAGATTCTATGAAAGTGCGTGTTTTAAGTATTATATTATTGGGTGCTTTTGCGCTGTTATCTATGTTGATATTTATGTCAAAGTTTAGTTTAAACAATACAATAATTTACTTAGCCGCAATCGGGGCATATTTGGGCTTTGGCCTTATATTTATCAGCTCATTGACAGGAAATGTCAATTACATACAGTCAAAAAAGAAATTCAGGAGACATTAAAAAACTCTTATTTAATTTTACTGAAAACCGTCTGATACATCAGGCGGTTTTGTTGTGAAACACAAATAAAAAAGCCATCCTTTCAGATGGCTTTCAAAGTTTATAGAGATTCAATTATTTTACTTTTACAAGCTCAACATCAAACACCAACCAGGCGTTTGGCGGGATAACTCCTCCTGCACCTCTTTCTCCGTAACCCATTGCTGGCGGAATTAATAAAGTAGCAGTTTCACCTTCTTTTAATAACAGGATACCTTCATCCCAGCCTTTGATTACTCTACCCATTCCGATAGGGATATCGATAGGCTCATTTCTGTCAAATGAAGAATCAAACTTAGTACCGTCAACTAACTTTCCAGCGTAGTGTACAGATACATTGTCACCCGATTTTGGAGTCTTTCCGTCGGTTGTTTTTGTAATTTTATAATAAAGACCAGATTCAGTTACCTGCATTCCGGATTTTAAGTCTTCAACCATTTTCAACTGATTGGCTTTGAATTCTTCTTCTTTTTTCTTTTTTTCAGCTTCTTCTTTAGCGATATAAGCTTTATTATTCTCAGCGATTTTAGATTTTCCTTCGCTGAAAGTTTTTGTAGCGTCGTAGTTTTTGTATTCATCACCTTTGCTGAAAATTCCTACTTTTTCAAGAACGATATCAGTTTTAGGTTTATCCTGAGCTCCTTTTTCTACATTTGCAATTGCGTCAATTACTTCACTTCCTTTTACAACTTCTCCGAAGATAGTGTGTCTGCCATCTAACCAAGGAGTTGCAACTTCTGTGATGAAAAATTGAGAACCGTTTGTATTAGGTCCTGAATTTGCCATAGAAAGGATTCCTTTTCCTGTATGCTTAAGGTCATTTTTTTCGTCATCAAATTTATATCCGGGATCACCCATTCCTGTTCCCTGAGGATCTCCACCCTGAATCATGAAATCTTTGATAACTCTGTGAAAAATAGTTCCATCATAATAAGGAACTCCTTTAGCTTTCGCTTTGTTATCGATTTTTCCTTCTGCAAGACCAATAAAATTAGCTACAGTTACAGGTGCTTTTTTGTCTTCAAATTTTACAATAAGGTTACCTTTAGTTGTTTGAAGATTAGCGTAAAGTCCGTCTTTAAGCCCTTCGTAAGTTTCTTTGTCTACGTTCATTTTTTTATAAATTGGTGTACAACTCATCAGCGAAACACTAGCCGCTGCCAGAATTATATTCTTGTTAAACAATTTCATTATAATGCTTTTAATTTTATGATCAAAGGTACGTCGTTATCTATTTTTTTCTCATCACCATACGTTCCGTAGGCCAGAGAAGATGGAACTAAAAGTGTAACTTCCTCACCATCATGTATGTGACGCAACGCATCTTCTACAGCTTTCAATTCCTCAAAATGTCCGAATTTGGCTTCTCTTCTTTCTATTGGGTGGTCGTAAATTTTTGTTTGGTCAAAGTCATACAAATCATAAGAATAAGAAATAAAAGTGTCGTCTTTTCTTCTTTCTCTCTGATTAAATCCTTCTGCGCTTACCCAATAATTTAGTGGCATCTGATAGTATTTTACAGACTGTCCGTCAATCCAATGCTGCATATGGATTCTTTCAACATTGTTCAGATTTTTCATTCTATTTTTAGAAATATCTAAATCACTTTTACTTAAAACCCCACCTACAGGAGGATGTGCCTGTGGTGCATTTCTATTGCAGCTCATTAAGCCCAATACCGATATGAAGAGTAATTTTTTCATAAACTTTTGCGAAAATACGCATTTCAGGGAATATAAAAAACAAAAAAGCCGGGAATATCCCGACTTTATATAATTCTTTTACGTTAAAATTAAACTGTTTCCAGAACGTGATCAACCAATACTCTCCATCCGAAAGGATCTTCAGAAAGATTAGTCTGTAAAGCAACCAAATCATTTTTAAGAAGTACAGCGTAGCTTTCTTCATCTGAAAGTTTAGGAAGCTCCAATTTTTCATTATTATATCCTAAGGCCTGGAAAACTGTAGTTACAACTGCTGTTCCTACACCCCAAACTTCTTTCAAAGTACCATTTTTCTGAGCTTCTATTACTGTTTTTACCGGAATTGGCTCTACCTTCACTTCAATTCCTTTTTTCTTAGCCAATTGTATAAAGCTGTCTCTGGTAACACCGTCAAGAATTTTTTCAGAGGTTGGTGGCGTATAGATCGTATCATTGATTCTTACAAATACGTTCATTGTTCCACTTTCTTCGAAAAATTCATGTGTTGCATCATCAGTCCAGATAATTTGATCATATCCTTCTTCGATAGCCAATTGAGTCGGGTAGAAAGAAGCTGCATAATTTCCGGCAGCTTTTGCAGAACCTACTCCACCGTTTGCCGCCCTTGAATAATGATCTGAAATCTTCACAGAAACCGGCTCGGTATAATAGCTTTTTGCAGGTGTTGCTACGATAGCAAACATATATTTCTCTGATACTCTAGCTTTTAAAGCTTCTTCAGTAGCGAAAATCAATGGTCTGATATATAAAGACATCCCTTCTCCCTGCGGAATCCAGTCTCTGTCTAGATCTACTAATGCTTTTAATCCCTCTAAAAACATTTCTTCCGTCACTTCAGGCATTGCAAGACGCTTTGCCGACTTGTTGATACGTTCAAAATTCTTTTCAGGCCTGAAAAGGAAAACCTGCCCGTCTTTGTCTTTATAGGCTTTCATACCTTCAAAACAAGCTTGTCCGTAGTTTACTCCCATCATTGCAGGCGTAAAAGGTATCGGACCGTAAGGAACTAATTTTACATCACCCCACTTCCCATTCTCATACTCACATATTATCATATGATCGATAAAAGTATTTCCGAATGAAAAATTGTTTGGGTCGAATGTAGAAATTCTGGAGTTTTCAGTTTTTTGAATTATCATTTCTAAAATTTTTTATGATGTTCTACAAATTTAACATAATTTTCTAAATATAAAAATTTTGGAGTAAATTTGTAAAAAAATAGCTTGAAAAGAGAAATAAAAACCACAAACGACGGAAGTAAAACATTGTTTATCAATGAATTAAATGAAAACTATCATTCACATCATGGTGCGCTTCAGGAAGCAGAACATGTGTTTATCAAAAATGGACTAAATTTAATAAATGATTGTGAAATTAATATTTTAGAACTCGGTTTTGGAACAGGTCTGAACGTTTTGGTTACAATTAATGAATATTTAAAAACTGACAAAAATCATATCATCAATTATTTTTCACTGGAAAAGTATCCCATAAATGAATCTGAAATTAACGATTTGGCATATTTTAAACATTTCGACAACCCGGAATTCAAAAATATTTATCAAAAAATTCATCTGGCAGACTGGGAAAAATCAGTAGAAATTATTAGTGGATTCAACTTAAAAAAGATAGAATGTGACTTTTTTGACCTGAAAAACATAGATTTACCAAAAATCAACCTTGTCTATTTTGATTGTTTCGGCGCAAGAGTGCAACCTGATCTGTGGGAAAAACCCTTATTTGAAATGGTTTCTGACAAAATGGCGGTTAACGGATTATTAACTACCTACTCATCTAAAGGAAGTGTAAGAAGAATTCTTCAGGATCTCAATTTTAAGGTGGAAAAGAAACAAGGTCCTCCTGGAAAAAGGGAAATGATTAATGCTATTAAATTATAGCAGGTTATTTATAAAGTCACAATACTAAATTTAGCCTTAATCATTATTCTAGCATTTTCCAAATTAATTTCTAGTTTCCAACCTCTAACTTCTATATAAAAATTCTTACATTAGCTATACAAATTATTATATATGATAGATAAGATAAACATTAGAGTCTATGCCTGTGCCGTAAAAAATAAAAAAGTTTTGACACTATTTGAAGAATACGCAGGCGAACCTTTAATGAAATTTCCTGGAGGTGGTTTGGAATTTGGCGAAGGAATAATAGATTGCTTACATCGAGAATTTGATGAGGAACTGAATGTGAAAATAGAGATTGTAGAACATCTTTATACTCAGGAAGATTTCCTGGTTTCGCGTTTCAGGGAAAACGAACAATTGCTTACCATATATTATATTGTGAATATTATAAATGAAGGAGATTTCCTAATCCTTGATCCCTGTATAGAAAAAACAGAATGGATTGATATTGATATACCGGACAATCCTTTTCCATTACCTATAGATAAAATAGTATTTAATAAACTAAAAGAAAAATTCCTGTAATATTTTTACAGGAATTTTATTTTTTATGATAAAGTATAAGTATATTTTACTTTGCTGCTTTAAACTGATTGGCACCCGGATAAGGCTGAAGATAACCGGAATTCCAATTTGATTGAAGGAGAGATTCTATGAACTCATCGGTTCTGTTTTTGTGCGGATTATATTGGTCTTTCAAATCAATATTTGCCATTTTACCTTTTACGTTCCACCAGAAAGCACTCCAGCCTCCTCTCAATTCTTTGATAATTTCATACACGTTTTTACCTGTTGCCCTGTTCATTAATTTTGCAAAAACCTGGCCTTCCGTAGTTGTCAGATCTCTCAATTGCTTTTCATATTGATCGGCCAGCATATTTTGTCTTTCTTTTACATATTTCCTTTTTGCCTTGCTGTCCAAATCTGTCATTTCTTTCTGAATATCCCTGTATTGCTGTAAGGCAGCTACAAATAAAGGATAAACTCTGTATAATTTTTTATTTAAAAAATAATAGTAATTTCTATCAAGCTGATTGTTAAATTTAGGTTTATTAAATAGAATCAATTCATCCATTACAACCACGGTTTCACCATTTATTTCATAAATTTTGGCTTTCTGCTTTTCGTCGTAATAATATTTATTGCCAAATTCATCTACTCTCAACAATTCTGCAGGATATTGACTCAAAGGTTTTGCGATGACAGAATCTTTTTGACCAAAAACACTGACTCCAAAAAAGAAGAGAAAAAGACAAATAATCTTACTAAAATTCATTATTTTTACGCGTATTAGAACATAAATTAAACGCAAAAATCATTCCTTTTTATGAAATTTGAAAAGAAATCTTTAAAATTTTTAGAAAAATATCTTAATACATCATCTCCCACTGGCTATGAACACAAAGGACAGGAAGTCTGGATGGATTATATCAGACCCTATGTAGACAAAATTGAAGTAGATCATTACGGAACCTGCTATGGAATTATTAATCCTGAAGCGGAATTCAAAGTAGTGATTGAAGCTCATGCCGATGAAATTTCGTGGTATGTAAATTACATTACCGATGATGGATTAATCTACGTGATCAGAAACGGGGGGTCAGACCAAACAATTGCTCCGTCAAAAGTAGTTCATATTCATGGTGAAAAAGGGATTGTAAAAGGTGTTTTCGGCTGGCCTGCAATTCATACGAGAACCAATCAAAACGAGCCCACTCCGAAAATAGAAAATATTTTCATCGACTGTGGTGCCACTTCAAAAAAAGAAGTTGAAGAGCTCGGAATTTATGTAGGATGTATGATTACTTATCCAGATGAATTCTTTGAAATGAATGATAGATACTTCGTTTGCAGAGCTTTAGATAACAGAATCGGAGGTTTCATGATTGCAGAAGTCGCAAGACTTTTAAAGGAAAATAAGAAAACACTTCCTTTCGGTTTATATATTACAAATTCTGTTCAGGAAGAGGTTGGCTTGTATGGAGCGGATATGATCGCAGATACTATTAAGCCTAATATCGCCATTGTTACAGACGTTACCCATGATACGACAACTCCGATGATCGAAAAGAAAAAGGAAGGAGATCAAAAATGTGGAGACGGACCGGTAGTTTTCTTTGCTCCAAGCATTCATCATACCATCAGAGAATTGATTATTAATACCGCAAAGTCTAAAAAAATCCCTTTCCAGAGGGCAGCAGCAAGCAGAGCTACAGGAACAGATACAGATGCTTTTGCCCATTCTAACGGAGGAGTACCAAGTGCCTTAATTTCACTACCTTTGCGTTACATGCATACGACAGTAGAAATGGTTTCCAAAGAAGATGTAGGAAATGTAATAAAATTAATTTACGAAACCATCTTGAAAATAGAGCCCGAAATGAAGCTAAAATATCATTAAGATGAAAAATTTCTTTTATCATTTAATCCGAAGGCCGACTTTTATATTAATTACAAGCGCATTATTTTTTATTTATGTAGTCTTTTTAATTATATATAAACAGTTTAATCCTCCGAAAATAGGCTCAGGATACAATATGGTTCTTGAAACGCTACTGATTTCCAGCTTCATACCTTTGGGATTATTTATAATTGACAGATTATTAGTTTTAAAAATCAATAACATTAAATTGTCAATAATTGAAATTATTTTAATTGGCTGTTTTTTCGCATATTGTTTTTTTAATTAAAAAATACCTTTAATAGGTTTATATAAAAATAGAAAGTATAAAAAGTAAAAATGAAAACGAAGCTTATTGCTCCTTCCCTTTTATCCGCAGACTTCGGGAACCTGCAAAGAGACATTGAAATGCTGAACAATTCTCAAGCCGACTGGTTTCACGTAGACGTAATGGATGGCAGATTTGTTCCTAACATTTCATTTGGTTTTCCTGTAATGAAAACAGTTCAGAAACACGCTAAAAAATTTGTTGATGTGCATCTAATGATTGTTGAACCGGAAAAATATGTTGAAGAATTCATTGATCACGGTGCAGACTTGGTTTCTGTTCATTACGAAGCTTGTACCCACCTCCACAGAACGGTTCACCTTATCCAAAGTAAAGGCTCAAAAGCGGGTGTTGTTTTGAATCCCTCTACACCTGTTTTATTATTGGAAGATATTATTGCTGATGTAGATTTAGTGCTGTTAATGAGCGTAAACCCAGGTTTTGGAGGTCAGAAATTCATTGAAAACACCTACAAAAAAATTGCTGAAACTAAAGATTTAATTTTAAGTAATAATTCAACTGCCCTAATCCAAGTTGATGGCGGTGTAAATATTGATAATGCCGGGAAATTATTCGAAGCGGGAGCTGATGTTTTGGTTGCCGGTAATGCAGTTTTTTCTTCAGAAAGCCCGGAAAGAACAATTGAGCTTTTAAAAATTTAATAATTTTAAAAAATAAAAGAATAAAGGCAGCTAAATTAGCTGCCTTTCTCTTGAAAATCTGAGCTCATAATGGTTATTAGTTTTCATTAGAAGACTTTCAATGATTTATATTCTAATGTTGATGTAAAGGTCTCAATAAATATGATACGAAGCATCCGTATAAATACTGATTTTAGATTCCGTATTTATACCTATTTTATTATCTGCAAAAAGTATTAAGGTGTTCTGTTCCAGATACAGGCACAAATAACAAGAATAATGCTTAGCGTATTACAGATTGTTCTCACGTGGTTAAGCATATTCCAGCGAATCTCAAAAGTCTTTCTCATCTGCTTTATTGCTTCTGCCGAAGAATTTACAATATCAAAATTTCCCAATTGATCATTTAGCGGAACATTTCCCACAACTGTTACTCCAAAAACACCAACTAAATAAACAAGGGTAGCTATTAATAAAAGAACAAAAACAGAACCCTGACCCCGAAGCAAGAATGTAGTTACCGGAAGCATAATGGCAGCCCCCATAAAACTCATAAAGAATACAGGATTCAGAATTTCACGATTAATTGATTGCATTGCTTTTAAATATTCTGTGTCACTTAATTTTCCTAATCCTAAAATCACAGAACATGAATAGGCATAGAAAAGACCTGCTATCAAAGCCGTGAGTGTGGATGTAATAATTAGAATTACCGTTGTCATTTTCATATATTTTATTTTGATAATCTGATGCAAATTGGAACATAAAAATAATACATTAATTATATAAAATCAGCAACATATTTTAATTGCCATATCAATTTTCAGATTTACTGAAATTATTTGAGTTTTCTTATTCTATAGATTTAGTAAAACAAAAATGAAAGGTAAGATTGCTTTTTATGGTATGTGGCAGGATGTCTTAAAAAACAAAAACCGCAGAAGTCTGCGGTTTTTTATTTTTGAGGTAATATTTTCTTAGAAAATCTCTCTTCCTGAAAAATGGAATTGAGCTTCGATAAGAGCGTTCTCATCAGAATCTGAACCGTGAACAGCGTTCTCACCAATACTTCTTGCAAACATCTTTCTGATAGTTCCTTCAGCTGCCTCAGCCGGGTTGGTAGAACCAATCAGAGTTCTGAAATCTTCTACTGCATTGTCCTTTTCTAAAACAGCAGCAACGATTGGCCCAGAGCTCATGAATTCTACTAATTCTCCGTAGAAAGGTCTTTCAGCATGAACTTCATAGAATTTCTTAGCATCAGCTACAGTAAGTTGAGTCAATTTTAAAGCTTTGATTTTGAAACCTCCTTCTGCAATTTTTCCTAAAATAGCTCCGATATGTCCATCAGCAACTGCATCAGGCTTAATCATTGTAAATGTAATGTTAGACATAAAATGTATATTTTTTTAATGGCGCAAAATTACAAAAAATATCTTTGATTTTAATTTTAAAATTATTTTAACATAAAAATAACTTTTATTAAGAAATCATGAACTAAAATTGGCATAGTAATTGTTTATCCTATTGCGATTCTCATGTTTAATTTGAGTTTTCATGGTTATTAGTTTTTACCCAGCTTCGGCTGGGTTTTTTGTTTGGTAAAATCCCCAATATTTATCTCTAACCCCAATCAATTTGAAATATTGAATAAAAAAACAAACCACCGACTTTAAGAAAGACAGTGGTATTATAAATTTTTAATATCAGCTAACCTATTTTTGGGTGGCTTCCTCCGCCTCGTCCATCAGTTTTATATAAGTAGCATATCTTGAATGTTGAATTTCTCCTGTTTCAAGAGAATCTAGCACAGCACACTTAGGTTCATTAATATGAAGACAGTTATGAAACTTACATTCTTCTCTTTTTTTGAAAATTTCAGGGAAGTAATGTTGTACTTCTTCTTTTTCTATATCAATCATGGCAAATTCACGAACTCCGGGGGTATCGATTACGTTTCCTCCAAAATCCCAGAAGTGCATTTGTGCGAAAGTTGTGGTGTGCTTCCCTTTTAAATGTGTATCTGAAATTTCTGAAGTTTTCAGATTCAAATCCGGCTGTAAAGCATTTACCAAAGTTGATTTACCACAACCTGAATGTCCGAAAAACACAGACGTTTTATCTTGCAGAATTTCCTGTAATCGTTCTAAATTTAATCTTGAATAAGAAGAAATTTCTAAAGTCTGGTATCCTATTTCCTGATAAAGAAATTCTATGTCTTTTACAATTTCTATTTCTTCCTCATTTAATACATCAATTTTATTGAATAAAATTAACGGTGTAATGTTGTATGCTTCACAGCAAGCCAGAAATCTGTCGAGAAAACCGAGTGATGTTTCCGGGTGTTTTAATGTAAAAATGAAACATGCCAAATCAATATTTGACGCGATAATATGTGCTTCTTTTGAAAGGTTTACAGATTTTCTGATGATATAGTTTCTGCGCGGTTCAATTTTGGTAATCCATGCAATATTATCCTGTTCCAGTTGGAATTCAACAAAATCTCCCACAGCAAGAGGATTGGTCAATCTGGTTTTTATTAATTTAAATTTACCACGAATTCTGGCCTCGAAAATTTTATCGGTTCCTAATTCCAAAACCTGATACCAACTTCCTGTAGATTTAATGATTTTTCCTTTCATAAATATTGTTGCTGCAAATATAGGGAATTAGCAGATAGGAAAAAGGGCTTAGAAATTAGGAATTAATTTAAACATAATGTTTATTTATATAAATCCTAAATTCCAACCCCTAAAAAACTACTAACTATTATCTTCGTATTTATTGCCTTTCTATCATAATACTATTTTGAACCTCGATAGATTCTTCGTGAATTGCCTTGAAAACTTTTTCGATGAATTCCTGAGACATTCCTGTTTCCATAGCTTTTTGATTGGCATATTCTGTAATAACTTTCCAACGTTCCGGCTGGAAAATTGCAATGTCATTTTCTTTTTTCAGTTTGCCAATTTTTCCTGAAACTTTCATTCTTTGAGAAAGTAATTCAATTAACTGGAAATCAATATCGGAAATTAATGTTCTGTGTCTTCCCATTTCATCATCAAAACCAGCCAGACCTGCGTTTCTCACTTTTAAATTGCCTATTAGTTCAGCCAAAACTTCCGGCGTAATTTGTTGGGCTGCATCACTCCAAGCTTCATCCGGATTGCAGTGAGTTTCGATGATAGCGCCTTGGTAACCAACGTTGAATGCTTCCTGGGTAACGTCTGCCAAACCTGTTCTGTTTCCGCAAATATGAGAAGGATCAATCAGCATCGGGATATTCGGGAACTGGCTTTTGAAATCTAAAGCAATCTGCCAGTTCGGGTTATTTCTGTATTTCGTTTTTTGGTAAGTAGAGAAACCTCTGTGAATCGCTCCTAATTTTTTAATGTCTTGTCCTAAAAGCCTTTCTAAAGCTCCTATCCATAAAGCCAAATCCGGGTTTACGGGATTTTTTACAAAAACAGGTTTGTCAGTTCCTCTCAAAGCCATCGCAATTTCCTGAACCGTAAAAGGATTTACCGTAGAACGGGCACCAATCCAAAGAACGTCCACATCAGCTTCTAATGCCGCGAAAACGTGATGCGCATTCGCAACTTCTGTTGCAGTTTTAAAACCATACTCCTCCTTTACCTTCTTCAACCAGTTTAAACCAATTACCCCTACTCCTTCAAATCCGTTTGGTTTTGTACGGGGTTTCCAGATTCCTGCACGGAAAATAGGTACCTGGGCATTCGTTTCTCTAATTCTTTTTGCAGTTTCAAGCATTTGAGCTTCGCTTTCTGCGCTGCACGGTCCTGCAATCATTAACGGTTCTGAAAATTCATTAATCCAGTCGTTATTTAAGTCTTTTAAGTTCATATCTTAAATTTATTTTTTTTATTGTTTGGGTTAAATTATATCAATAGGGTTATTCATTATAAAATTTACTTTATAATTCTTTTCAAAAAAAAGCCGATAAAAATTTTTAAAGGAATCAGGAAATATGAGAGAATCTATATTATTCCTGTACTATTTTTTGGAAAGAAATTCAGCTGCAGTACCAATAAAATCGGTAATAATTTCTGAAATTTCTAAAATAGGTAAATGAAAAGCCAACATAACCACTAAAATAATTAGCAGTTGCAAAACCAAAATGGTTAGACTTATGTGAGATAAATTGTTCCACTTTTATGTGTCAATCGTCTGTTTAAGGGCTTTTCTGTTAAATTTGTTTTTGTCGAAACTTTATTTTCCACAAAAATATTTGACAAATATATAAAATTATGTCAAATCAAACTTCATTAAATCATCAAGTTCTTTCAACAATGGATTTTTCTCAATAAATTTTTCGAAGATTTTCTTTTTTGTCATCACTTCTATCTTTAGGTTTTCGAAATCTCTTTTGTACTCAATTTCAATAGCATAGTTCTGAACTTTCCTTCTGAAATGATTAAAAAACTCTCCGCTTACCTTATCAAATTCTACCTTTGCAGAATCTGAAGGAAATGAGACTGTAATATTTTTTTCATCTGTTTTTACAAGTTTAAACGCTTTGATAGCATTAAACACAAATGAATCTTTCATTTTCAATTGCTTTAGGAACAAATTCCATTCCATTTGCAGATCTGTTTCTGTGAAATGGTTTTGTGCTATATTTTCATTTTTAGCAATTTTAATTTCTTCCTGCTCTATTTTTTGTTCTTTAGTAATAAGAGAACTAATGCTAAATCCAGAAGAAATCCCCTGTTTTGAAAGTGGTTTTGATGTTTTTGAAATGACTGTTTCCTTTACAGCTTCTACAGTAACGGGATTTCCTGTTTTTTCTACTTTTTTCTCTTCTGGTTTAGAAGGTTTTACTTCCTGGTATTCACTGAGAAAAGGAGCTAGTATTAAGAACTTTTTTTTTTAGTAACGTCTACACTAGCCGTCAGAGAAGCCAATTGCATTAAAGCAATTTCTACTGTAAGTCTGGGATTCTTAGAATTTTTGTAATTAATATCCGCGTGATTGCAAATTTCAATAGCGTCAATGAGCTGTTGAGCATTCCATTTTTGAGCCTGCTCGACAAATTTTACTTTTGTTTTTTCACCGACTTCAATCAAATCAATTGTTGAAGTATTTTGGGCCATCATTAAATCCCTGAAATGATTTCCTAAACCAGCAATAAAAATATGCGGGTCAAAGCCTTTCTTTACAATTTCGTTGAAAGCAAAAAGTACTTCAGGAATTTTATTTTCTTTGGCAAAATCTACAACCTTAAGGTATTGATCATAATCTAAAATATTTAATACTTCAGCCGATTTTGCCAAAGTAATATTTTTTTGAGAAAACGTAGAAAGTCTGTCGAAAATAGAAAGTGCATCTCTAAGTGCTCCATCTGCTTTTTGAGCAATAAGATATAACGCATCATCTTCGTACTGAATACTCTCTTTTTGAGCTATATTTCTCAAATGACTTTGTATATCTTCAATAATAATTCTCTTGAAATCATAAATCTGACAACGCGATAAAATCGTAGGAATGATTTTATGTTTTTCCGTTGTGGCAAGAATGAAAATGGCATGAGCCGGCGGCTCTTCAAGAGTTTTCAGAAAAGCATTGAAGGCAGCAGAAGACAGCATATGAACCTCATCAATGATATATACTTTATATTTGCCAACCTGAGGTGCAAAACGCACCTGATCAATCAGTTCACGAATATCGTCAACCGAATTGTTTGAGGCAGCATCTAATTCATAGATATTGTAAGCAAAGCCGTCTTCTGAAACAGATCCATCTTTTTCATTAATCTTTCTTGCCAAGATTCTTGCACAAGTAGTCTTCCCCACTCCACGAGGTCCGCAAAACAGTAAAGCCTGCGCCAACTGATTTTCTTCAATAGCGTGTTCTAAAGTATCTGTAATATGGGATTGCCCGACAACAGTGTCAAACTCCTGTGGGCGATATTTTCTAGCAGATACAATAAAATTTTCCATTGGTCAAAAGTAAGAAATATAGTTCTAATTTGAAAATTTAAAGTTTTCAAATTATCAACAAAAACTTATTTCCGGTTCAAATTAGAAAACTTTTAATCATCATTTTTTTTCGTAAGCAAAATCAATCAACTCAGTAATAGCTTTTTGAATTTCTTCTCTTCCTTCATCTGTTTTTAAATCAATTCCACAAAATTTATTTGCATTATATCCTGTATAAAGATTTAAGTAATAAGCTCCCGAGATAATCAAAGCCATTATTGCTCTATATCTGGTAGCATGCTCTCCAAAGTAAGGATCGGTAATATGCTCAAATAAGGTACCTCCGGCTTCTTCACGCTGCTCTACCAATTTTCTAAGAATAGGCTTGCTTTCTGAAAGCTCCCAAAGAATAATTTTCTGAAGTTCTTTATTTTTCTTCAGACTTTCAAATTGATTAAGAACAGCAAGCTTAGAAAGCTCCTGACCACCATCCGATAAATCTACATCAACATTCTGGTTTATTTTACTCCAGTAATCCTGAGACCTGATATACTCGTCAATCAGTTTTTCTGTACTTCCAAAATATTCATAAATAAGTTTTTTGTCAAAGCCGGCTACGGCTGCTATTTTACTTACTTTAAGACCTGAATACCCTTTCACTCTTAAAATTTTTCCGACAGCGGCCAATAGCTTTTGCTTAGTTTTTTCTTTATCCCTTATAGGGCCTTGCACTACTTTTCTAGGCATATAATATTATTTTTTTGCAATATGCAATTTATTGTTGATATCTTCAAATGCATTCAACGTTTTATCAAGATGTTCTTTCTCATGTCTGGCCATCACACTCATCCTGATACGTGCATCTTTTCTTGCTACAGCAGGATACAAAATCGGGTTTGTATAAATTCCTCTCTCTATTAGTAGCCTTCCGACATCACCTGTTACAAATGGATCTCCAATTTTTACAGGAACAACAGCCGAACACGTAGTTCCTGTATCTAAACCTATATCATTTAATCCTTTTTTGAAATAATTAATATTCCACCAAAGTTTCTCTCTCCATTCCGGTTCTTCATCAATAAGATCAATAGCTTTCAAGATTCCTAATGAAGACGGAGGTGCTGTTGCAGAGAAAATTTGCTGACGAGACTGAAATCTCAAAAATGCAGCTATTTTCTTATCTGCTATCACATATCCCCCTAAGTTACCAAAAGTTTTGCTAAATGTACCTGTAATGATATCAACTTTATCTAACAATTCGGTATCTTCCAATGTTCCTCTCCCTGTTTTTCCCAAAATCCCTACTCCATGCACATCATCCACCATCAAAAAAGCATTATATTTTTTTACTAAGTTATAAATTTCTTTGACATGAGATGTATCACCATCTTGGGAATACACACCGTCGACTATCACTAGCTTTGTACGATATGTATTTTCAGATATCTTCAAAATGTGTTCCAAAGCTTCCAAATTATTATGAGGAAACGTTTTTTTATTGGTAAAAGCGCATCCTTCGTGTACACTGGCGTGAACAGCCATGTCTAAAATTGCCAAATCTTCTTTCTGCATCAAAGCCTGCAAAGTCGCACTATTCGCAGTGTATCCTGTCGTAAAAATCGCCGCTTCGTCCTGATTTCTCCCGAAAAAAGAAGCAATTTTTTGTTCTAACGCATTGTGATATGTAAAATATCCGCCAATAAGAGGCGTAGCTCCCGTTCCTGTACCATATTTTTCTATTCCTTCAATTGCAGCCTGTTTCACTTTTGGATGCTGTGTAAAACCTAAATAATCACTGGAAACAAAGCTTACATAATCTCTTTCTGTGTTCTCAATATCTACATTCACAACCGAATTTGTTCCCGTAGTATTTTTCAAACGGTAATTCATGTGTCCGTTTGACTTCATATAATTTAAAAAGTCATAAAAAATCTCTGCTCTTTGAGAAATATTATAGCCAGGAATATTCTCAAAATCCTTAAAAGTTGCTGTGGCAAAATCAATACTCATCCTTAATTTATTAGTTGTTTAAGGAACAAATATATGATTATTTCATCTTGAAGAGATCTATTTTCTAACCAAAATTTGTTATGCTTTAAATATTTTTAATTTATATCTGAAAAACAAATATATTTCGTACGTTTTAACAAGATTATTTACGAATTACAAATCAACAAATTACAAATTTCAACTATTTAAATATAAGAAAAATGATGGCTATTATGTACAATCCTTTTCTCATTAAATTAACGGAAAATTCACAAAAAATTATCTTGTAGCCTATTCCGAGAACTGTTATGAATTTTTCGGGAGCAACTTTTAACGTGGAATTTCTTTCATTTTTTTTCGATAACTCCCCGGAGTCTGACCTGTCCATTTTTTGAAAAATTTTGAAAAATTTGAAGGATCATAAGTGAAAATCCTTGCGATTTCTGCGATAGATTTATCAGTCTTTACAATCATTAATTTCATGTGCTCAATAATTTTAAAATCATAAAAATGACAGGGATGATTCCCTTTTTCTTTACGGACCGTATCCGTCAAATGTTTATGAGAAATAGCCAAATTTTCTGCAATCTCATTAAGCTCCATAAACTCGGCAGTCTGTCCTGAAATCACGTCATGAATATGTTGGTCTAAGAAGGTAAAATAATCATGTGTTATTTTTTCGCTTCTTTTTAAATTCTGCTCATCATTTTGCATATTTTTAAATCTAAATTAAAGATTAAATTTAAAGATATTAACTAAAATTGTATGGTGAACTTTTCGGAAATAATTATTTAGCGGAAATTTCTTTAAAAGCTTCGATAGAATTCTTCACTTTTAGCTTTTCTAAAATATTCTGACGATGACGACTTACAGTATTGATACTTATGGAAAGATAATCTGCAATTTCCCTGCTCGTAAAACCTTCTCCGACATATTTCAAAACTTCCAATTCCCTCTGTGAAAGAATATTTTTATAATTTAATTTATCTTCTGCAATCACTTTTCCTTTTGTAGAATTTACAATCAAAAATTCAGCGGGAAAATTTAAAGACTGCTCCAAGGCAATATTATAAAGACAGAGGGCAAATCTCAATTTTCCATTGTAGGGCGAATATACATAAAACATGCGATGCTGAATAAACCTATATTCTTCATTTTTATCTTTCATACGGATTCTGGATAAAACATTAAAGCCTGTACGTTCTTCAGGATTTATAGAATCCATTAGTTTGAAAAAACGCAATTCATGAATGTATTTTTTCAGCTTATCATCAGGATGAATTTTACTGAGGATTTCTTCTTCCCAAATCGAATGAATCTCAACTGGATTTTGTTCAAGCTGCAAACCTAATTCTAATGCAGCTTTAGATTTAAAAACATAACTCTTATTACTCTGCATGTCACTCAGAACAGAGATATAATTTTCAATCTGCGAATAGGTAGAAGCTATATTTTTATAAACATTCAGATCAAGCAGGCATTCATTTTCTGTATCAATATTTTTATTAAGTAAAGTTTGGTTAAGGGTATCCAGAATTTCCATAAAAATGGTTATTTATAAGTATTGATGAAAAAAAGGTGAAGTTTTAACTTTGCTAAGTTAATAAATTACCCCTGCCATAACATATAATAAAAAGAGTCATAGAATGAAGAAAATATTTTTAAGCTTGTGTATATTATTTTTAATACAAAAAAACTTTTCCCAAACATTAGAAAAGATGATATGGTTTAACGAACCTGATAAGTGGGATATTAAAAACAATACCCTTTCAATGGTTGTGACTCCTCAAAGTGATTACTGGAGAATTTCACATTATGGCTTTACAGTTGATGATGCACCTTTTTATTATACTATGTATGGTGGTGAATTTGAAGCAAAGGTAAAAATCACGGGAAATTATAAAACAAGATTCGATCAAGCGGGTTTAATGCTGAGAATAGATAAAGAAAATTATATAAAAGCCGGGGTAGAATTTGTAGACGGGAAATATAACCTTAGTACAGTTGTTACTCACAAAACCAGTGACTGGAGCGTCATTACATTGGACAAAACACCACCTCCCGTTTGGATAAAAGCAGTCCGCAGGCTAGATGCTGTCGAGATTTTCTATTCTTTCGATGATAACAAATATACAATGATGCGTAATGCTCATTTGCAGGACAACTCCCCTGTAATGGTGGGTTTGATGGCTGCATGTCCGGATGGAAATGGTTTTACTGCTGCTTTTGAGTATTTCAAAGTAAAACATTTAGCAGATGAGCGCCGATTAAAATGGCTGGAAAACAACAAATGATGGATTCACATTCAATATAAAGTCAATATTATTTTAACCGCTCAATTTTTTGAGGGGTTTTTATTTTACGGCAAAAACAATAGTGACTTTATTAAAAAATAAATCAACGTCTTCGGAAGGTTTTAAATACCAAAACCTCATTTACTTTTCCATCCTTGAACGTCAGAGATAGAATAATTTTTTTTCCCAGCCATGTTCTTCCTAATTCATACGTCCAGATAGGATTTTTGAAGTAGTTGAATTCATCGCCTAACTCATTTTTAATTTCTCTACGGGTTTTACCTATCAGGTGATTAAAATTTTCTTTATTCATTATTGTGTGTTCCCTCATTTTGTATCAAAAAAGATACCACATGACAAAGAATAATATTTCAATAAGTCAAAAAAGAATCTTAACAAATAAAGTACATGATAACTCATTATTATTATTAAACCGAATCACATCTATAACTTTATTAAAATAATATTTCTAAAAGTTTAATAATTTTAAAAATATTTAACTATTTTGGTTAGGTTTTTGAAGAGAAAAATTTAAGAATAAATCACTAATATTCTTAGATACCACACTTTTATACTTAAATATTAATATTATGCCAACACAAAACTATTTTTTTATAGAAAATAATATTTTTCTCGTGATGAAGAAGTCTTTTCCAATACCCGTCTGTTGATCTTCATTTACTCATCTCAAGTGTTTTGAAAATTTTACCGAATCCTAAAACTTTACGATCATGATTTTTGAAGATGACCAACATTCTGTATTACAGGACAAGCACAATCTATCCTTCGTAACCAATATTATTAACTTCCATGGAGATAAATCATTCATTTTAAATTCTTTACAGAAAATAAAGAATAACACTTTATGTAAAATAAAAAGAAAAATGATCAACCGGTGGATTAAAGATTACACTCTTCATCTCAACCAATATATTGAAAATGAAGATTTTAATTCAAAGCCGGAGAACTACGAGCTGTCTCCTGCTTATGCAAAACAATCTTATAACAAGGTTTTAAAAGAAAACGAATATTTACAACAATTAATGAACATCTTAAATCATGGATAGACTTATCTATTCATTTAATTTAAGGCAATTCTTTATTAATTAATAAATCATAAAAGTGTTAATATTTAATTAATAACAACTTTTTAATGAAAAATATTTCAAATAATTTTGATATAAATTAAAATAAAACTTATTCAAGGCATAGTTTTTGCAAATATAATTACTAGTGAACATCAATAACCTTAGCACAAAATACTATGAACGTAATAGATTTAAAGATTAAAAATTTTGTTGAATATCAGAATCAAATTTTCACTGTAACTGAAATTTTTCAAAATGGGGACAAAAAGTATTTTGTCAGAATAGAAAATGATTCTGAGAGTTTTTCAATAGATGCAGAAAAGGTAAAACCTATAAAGATTACCGAAGAATGGCTGGAAAAATTTGGCTTTTTAAGAACGTACAGCTCTGATTTGAGAATACGGTATGAAAGACCGGAACCTTTTATTAAATATGATATTGACTTAAGCTCAAAAAAAATAGTAGAAGGGCTGAAAATTTATGGTAATGCTATAAAATGCAGATATATTCACGAATTTCAGAATATATTCAGGTCTTTGTTTGGTAAAGAACCTACGTCTATGAATTATACGTTAATAAGTACCAAATCTTAATTATAATATATTATTAAAAGAGGTTGATAATTTTATCAACCTCTTTTTTATGTTTTATTAAAATATATAATTTTTAATTTATAAAAGCTTTATTCTTTCTTCCTCTAAATCAATCTGATAAATTTGCCAATGAATATATTCTTCATGCAATTCAGGATCTTTTTTTAGTCCCGCCAAAAACTGCCGTTGGTTTTCTAGCAGTTCCAGATAATTTTGTTTGGAAGTTTCTGTCATTTTCATTTTTTCAGGCTGGCTGATTTTATCTTCCCACATATTAATCATTTTCTGTAAATGGGGATCTTTATATAATCCTTTCTCATGTTTCTCTTTCAAAAGCCGTAATGTTTCTACAACAAGCTGGTTTTTTACCTTTATTTTCGCTTCATCTTCAGTCAATTCTCTGCCATAATCAAAAAGATTGGTACGTTTGATAAGATAAGGAAGTGTAAGCCCCTGAATCAAAAGGGTAAATAAAATAACCGTAAACGTGATAAATAAAATAAGATTACGATGAGGAAAAGCTTCTCCGTCCGGCAATGTCAACGGGATCGAAAGAGCCGCCGCTAATGATACAACTCCTCTCATACCCGTCCATCCAAGCAGCAAGGGCATTCCTAATCTTCTTCGCCTTGAAAGACCTCTTCCCGGAGCTACACTTGGTCTGAATATCAATGTAGCAACCAGAGCTCCATATGAAGAAACCATTCTGGTGACAATCAAAATAACAGTAACCAAACAGCCGTACAGAATAGCTCTGCCTAAAGGAATTCCGTCTGCCCGAAGCCCTCTTACAACCTCAGGAAGTGCTAAACCTATAAGCATAAACACAATACCATTGAGTATAAAAATCAAAGCTTCCCAAAAGCTGAAAGCTTTTATTCGGCTTGCACTGCTTAGGAAAGAAAATCTTCTTATTGATAAAAATAAACCTCCCGCAACTACTGCCAATACACCGGAACTCTGAACCTGCTCAGCCGCCCAATATAACAGGTAAGGCTCTACAAGCGTGAAAACAATATCTGAAGGAGCGTCTGTAGGCAATTTTTTATGTGCCTGCATGAATAACCATCCGCCTAAAAGCCCGATAGCGATTCCTCCAATCACCATCCACGAAAAATCCCGGATTGCTGTCTGAAAAATAAACTGCCCGGAACCTACCGCAACCAAAGCAAATCTAACAATGATAAGCGACGAAGCATCATTAAGCAAACTTTCTCCCTCCAAAATAGCCGACGTGGATTTAGGAATTTTTACAAACTTCATAATAGCACCGGTACTTACGGCATCGGGCGGAGATACAATTCCTCCCAGTAAAAAGCCCAATGCCAATGTAATTCCCGGGATATAATAATTTGCAAATAGGGCTACTGCCAATGCAGAAAAAAACACTACTAAGAAAGCAAAACTACCGATTATGCGCCACCATTTTTTCATTTCCTTAAACGAAATACTCCAGGAAGCTTCAAAAAGAAGCGGAGGTAAGAAAATAAAGAAAATCATATCCGGATCTATCTGAATATTGGGTAATCCGGGAATAAAACTGATAAGCAGCCCTGCAATAACCAAAAGTACAGGATAAGCGACTCGTAATTTATCCGCAAGCATTTCTATCAATACAATAGCTACCACAAGCGCAATGATAAAAGGTAATAATTCGTGCATCTTCTGAGGGAATTTTTTATAAACTTAACAAATATATAAAATACGAAACAGCAGTCCCTCTTTTATATAAACAAATAGATTATGTTAAACCATTTATTATCTGCCGGCATTTTTAAAAAGATTCGTCAAATATTTAAATTTATCTGAAATGTGCATCTGTTTCAAAATAAAAATAGTTTTGTACGCATTGACATATAAACATTTAGAACAATAACTATCATTATAATCATCCGATTAATTTTTAATTTTCTATTACATCTTTATATCTTGATGTAACAAATATTCTCCGATAGGTGTCTTATACATGAAAACTTTATAACAAATGAAAGTAATTTTAGCACCGATCGCTATAACGATAAGCTCTTTAGTATTAGCTCAAACAAAACAAGATACCCTCAAATCAGAAGAAATAGAAGCTGTTACCGTAATTGCCAGAAAGCCAACTGTAGAATCTAAAGCAGACAGAACGGTTTTCAATGTATCAAACAGTTCTATTTTGGCAGGAAATACAACATGGGATGTTTTGAGAATGACACCTTTGGTAAGTATCGATAATAACGATGTCGTGAAAGCTGAAGGAGAATCAGTAACCGTTTATATTAATGATAGAAAATCTGTGTTTACAGGTAAAGAATTAAAAGAATACCTTAAAACAATTCCTGCAGACAATCTTATGAAAATTGAAGTAATTACAAGCCCGTCGTCACGTTATGAAACTTCAGGTTCTGTGATTAATATTGTCTTAAAAAAACGTGATGATGAAGGGATAAAAGGAAGTGTAACCTTCAATAACAAGCAAAATACGAAAAACTCACAGTATACCAACCTCAATCTGAATTATCATAAGAAAAAATTCACGCAAACATTCATAGGAAGTTACAGTGACAATATTTACGTAGAGAAAAACTATAGTGTCAATACGTTATATGAAAATAACTCTGTAACTGAAATTAACCTTGAAAGTATTGCCAGAAGCCAAAGCCCTTCCCTATCTTCAACTTCCGAATTTGAAATTAATGATAAAAATAATTTCGGGCTTATCCTGGAATATTATCAAAGCAGAAGATTAGCTTCTTCGGAAGCCGACGGAACCAAATATATGAATGATATTTTTCAAAGTTCCTACCTTCAAAACCAAAATTCAACGGGGCTTAACCGTACTTTGGGAACCAACTTATTTTATAAATATTATGACAAAGAAAAAAACAGAATTCTTGATATTAATTTAGGAATTAATTATGATTCTCAATCGGAAACCAACGAATTTATAATCAATAAAAGCACTTCTCCGATGGCTGATCATTTGGGGATTATTTCTGATAACCAGGCCCGGAATTATTACCTTAAGGTAGATGCCACCCAACCTTTAGGCAAGTCAGGAGGAACATTGGAATTAGGAGGAAAGATGGATTTCAACAATAATATTCTTCCGAATAACCTATATGGAAACAGTCTTGATAATATCACAGGACTTCAAAAAAATGATACTTTCCATTATGAGGATAATATTAATTCATTATATGCCAACTATAGTAAAACTTTCTTTAAAAAACTGGAAACCAGAATTGGAATTCGTTATGAGAATATTCATTACAAAATGCGGCAGGACATAGCAGGTACAAATAGAAAAGATTCTTACGGAACGTTTTTACCCAATTTATTATTAAAATATTCTTTTTCAGACAAATATGATCTAAGTCTTACCTATAATCGTAACCTTTGGCGACCTTGGTATGCTGAATTTAATCCTTTTCTTTTGCCCAATAACGATGGGTTTTATTCAAGAGGAAACATACATTTAGAACCTAATCCCAGTCACAGGCTTTATATGAAACTCGGGATTCTGAAAAAGTATTTCCTTTCTGCAAGGTATATGTTTACTGATCAGGATTACTGGACGAGTTATGCTGTTGAGGACGGTAAAACCGTAACTTTGCCGGATAATTTTACAGGAAAAGTTCAGAAATATTATCTTTTTGCCAATACCAACCAGACATTCTTAAAAAATAAGCTGAGCGTAAATGTCGGTTTTGGCTGGTATTATATTGACAACAGTGATTTTAATGCTAAAAATGGTCTTAATAATACGGAAAATATGCCCGGACCCAAAAGCTATATCAGTTACTTTGGAGGGTCTACTAATCTTTCTTACACGAATCTTTTTAATAAAAACATCAATGTAAGCGGATGGGTTGAAGTTTCCAATCAAAATAACGGAAATTCTAATGCCAATAGAACCAATATATTCCACAATATTTCGGTAACAAAAATATTTCCTAAAACACAAATGGAAGCCAGCTTGCAACTCATGAATATCTTCAAAAGACCAAATTTTGATGCTACAACTTATAGCCCGGTAGGAAGTTTCAGAAGTTCATCAAAATGGGATTGGTATGGCTTTTCCCTTACTTTTGTAAAACGTTTCGGAAATCAAAAAGTAAAAGAAAACACAAAAACCGATGTAGAGAAAAACGGTGGCGGCGGAAAATAAACGGACTGTAATAATCTATTGCTATTTCTGCAGCAGAAATTTGCTTCAGCAAAATAGTGCATAAACGTTTGATGATTCGGTTTTAGTATTGATAACTACGAATCATAGAAAAAGGAGGCTTTCGCCTCCTTTTTTGCTGTATTAAAATAATCTTGAAACCAATTCTTCTTTATATATTATATATGTGTTTTTTTAATAAGGTTTTCAAGAAGCAGGTTAAAGATTATACATACACTATTTTTTTTCATCACTTATGCTCTAAATCTATACCGTTTTCATTCGGTAAATTTTCTACGACAAAGTAACGAAATTGCTGTATAAAAACTCCCACAACCTACATCGATATATATCGATAACAACGTCGATATTTATCGATAAAACACACAAAGATGGGTTTAAACCTTAAATTTTATGATGGGTTTTAATAAGATCAATCAGCTCAACAAGATTTTCTATTTTTAATTTATCCAGAATATTTTTCTTAATGGTACTTACCGTATTTTGCTTTATATCAAGCTGATTTGCAATTTCCAGATTGCCATATCCGTCGGCATACATTTCTGCAATTTGTAATTCCCTATTGGTTAAACGACTGAGCGGATTCATCAGATTAGGATCATTAGCAAACTGTATCAATAAATTCTGAGAAGCGGCAGAAATATACTCCCCTTTTTGTACAATACTTAAAATCGCCTGTTTTACCTCTTCTTCTTCGCTTAATTTGCTCAAATATCCATTAGCACCGGCATTAATAAACTTTAGCACATGCAAATGTTCTTCCAGGCCTGAGAAAATTAAAATTTTAATATTGGGATTCACACTTTTTATTTGTGGCAGAATATGTAAGCTGTTTCCAGACGGAAAATGAGCGTCAATTATTGCTATTTCTATTTCATTTAATTTCACAAGTTCTACGACCTGCTGTAAAGATGAGGTCTGATAAATTTTAGAATTGGGAACAACCTCATTAATTACGAGCTCCATCCCGTGCCGCACAATGCTATGGTCGTCTGCTAAAAGAAATTTAATCTCTTTATCTTCAATTTGTAATCCCATCATTATTAATATTTAAATTTATCCTGAACGTCATTTTTGTTCCTTTATGTAATTTACTTGACACAAAAATTTCACCATCAAAAAGCTCTACAATTTCTTTGCATAAGTTTAGCCCTAAGCCCGCGCCAAAATTATCAACTTCATCAGATAACAACCCTTGGTAATAAGGCTCAAAAATTTTTTCCAGATCTGATTCGGATATTCCTACACCAGTATCAACTATTGTTGTTGTCAGTGATATTTTATTCTCTCCTATCGGCTCAGTTGTCATTGTGAGATCAATTTGCCCGTTTTCCGTAAACTTATTGGCATTTCCCAGAATATTCATAAATAACTGGTTGATTTTTATATTGTCTGAATAAACAATCAAATCTGCCGGTATATTATCCGTTACTATAAACTTATTATTTCTGGTTTCTATATAAGGCGCAATTGCCGTCACAATAGAATTGATCTCATTTTTAAGATTAAAAACATTACTTACAAGTTTTTTTCCTGCTTCCTGGTTTTTTGTGTATTCTAAAATCTGATTAGATTGTATAAGCAAGGTGCTGTTGGTAAACTTTATCGATTTAAGATATTCTTTTATCGTCTCATCTTTTGTAGTTTTGGTAATTTTATCAATAAAAATATTGATAATTTTTAGCGGAGAACGTAACTCATGGCTCAGCATTCCCAAAATCCTGTTTTTGAAATTAAGACTATTTTTAATTTCTTTATTTGCCGCATTCAGTTTCAGCTCATATATGAAAGCAATCCTTGTAAAATACATAATCAGAATTGATACAATGAACATTAAAACCATTAATCCAAATACCGAATACGTTCGGATTTTAGTATTGATTGAGCTTTGCGCATTATATTCTTTTTCCAGTTCTGACTTGAAACCTTTTATAGCACTCTCATAGACATCTATCAACCCGTTGCTGTAGATTAGTAATCTGCTGAAGTTACCATAAAATTGTATATTATCACGCTGATTATCGCGTTGATTCTGAACGGCACGTACCTGAACCTTCTTAATTTCAGTCAAATAATATTTATCCATAGATTTTACTATGCTATCCATTTTTGATTTTACATCAGAAAGCTCTGCAGCTTTTTTATTCGTTAAAGTAATGATGGTGCTTTCTTTTTGTACATCAACCTTACCTGATATGGCATCCTTTAAACGCCCCATCAGGCCTTTCTTCTTGATGGTATCAGAAAAGGTCTGGGTTTGTACATCCAAACCATTAAAATTATTATTGTAATTATATTTTTCTATATTATATTGTTCATCCTGAATTTTTGGAGGTGGTTTCAGAGAAAATTTATATGCAGAATCTATCAGTGTTTGTAACCTTGTAATTTTCAGGGTATCTTTTTTCTGTTTTACTAAACCATTTTTCAACCTTGGATTAAGGTTTTCATATTTATTTATTTTATCAAAATTATAGTTAAGCTTTCCAAGAGATTGAAAATACAATTTGAGATCTTTATCATCCTGACTAATCATATATTTTTGGAGATAATTTTGTGCATCCATGAAATTTTTTTTTGAATTGTCGGTTATCCCTTCCAACTCTCTACTTTCCTTCAATTGGGCATTGATAAATTTCAATTTCTCCTCATTGATAAATTCGTTATAAAAAAATATTGCAACAATTACCTGCACTAATAAAACACAGATAATTAATGAATAATGAACAATTTTTCTCAGCTTAAAATCTAATAATTTGTATTTCATATCTATTTATCAGCTAAAATTAATTTCTTGTCTACTTAAGTCTATTTGGTATTAGTTTTAAAAGAAATAATATTATTACCGAAAATTTAATTATTGGTTTATATTATTCAGGCAAAGTTAAAGTATTTTTTGTCTATTTATACCTTACAAAAATCAGAAAAATTAATTCTAATCCAGTTCGAAATATTTGATAAAAACTCCACAATTTCACTAAGTTTACGTACAATTTTACAATCATAAAACAAACTATATATATAATCAAAAAAAACCTTGTTCAATGAACAAGGTTTTCCATATTTTTTTACAAAGCATAAAATAAATAATCTGCTTTTTAAATATCTTTATTTCTTACAACTTTTCAGAAATACTCATTTTTAAAATATAGATTTTGATTATGGATAAGAAAGAAGTTTAATAGCGGGAACAAGTTTTTCAACAAATTTTGCGGAAGTAAAGACTCTTACAGAACAGTATTATATTATCATCAAATCAAGTGGTATTTTATATCATTTCCTTTATAAAATTCCTGATCCTCATGAAAATGACTTCTAAAAAAGTACTGCAAGAAGGGATCATCTTTACATTCCGCAATTTGTTTTAGTTTATCATTGTGTGTATTTAGAACCTTAATAAGCTTTATTTTTTCTAGAACTTTTCTAGGATTAAATTGTAAAGTCTTTCCTGCCCGGCTACAGCAGAATTTATTACTACGTAACAGGTTGCCCGATATAAGTCTTTAGTTCCTGGGACAGCAAACGTAAGTACATTTTTTTCATTAACAACCATTGTTCCTGAACCAATACTTTTCCATGTAGACCAGTCTGTAGGTGTGAATGTATATTTTCCGGCTGAACCATTAAACGTATTAACACTCGAACTTTGTCCTGTTGTCAGCCAAGTCTCTTCATCTAATACAACAACATCAATATTTGCAGCTGGCGCAGATTTAAGTCTTATTTGTGGATAAACATCAGTTGTACTCGTACCATTTACAGGATATAAACGTATTTCTATCACACCCGCACTTATTGCCAGATTAGCATCTGCCCTGGTTCCAAAGTATTGTTGTTTTTGAATGCTAACTCCTGAAGTTTCAGAGCTTCCATCTAAATCTCCAACAGTTAAAGAAGTTTTACGAAGCACACCATTAGTATCAGATGCTAAAATATAATCAGGAGTATTTGCAGGATTTATGATTCTTACTCTTGCATCACCATTTACATCTAACATAGATTCGGGAGCTGTTGTATTGATACCCACTTGCCCAAATGCAAAGGAGCATGACGAAAGTACTGTAATTGTCAGTAATAATTTTTTCATTTCTCAATTGTTATAATTTATTAAACCTTTAAGTATTTATTTTCAGCTGACAAAATTATGAGGATAAAAAAGAGAACAATATAAAGTGCTCATGTTAAAACACTCATCACATCCCTTAATATCACTCATTTTTTTATTTCATTGATATTTAATACTTTACTATTTTCGAATAATTTTTTATATAGTAAAGTTGTTTTACTTTTTCTTTTTTCTTTATCCATTTTTCACAACTAGATTTGGGAATATTTCGCCTTTCTTTATAGATTGAATTTCTGCTTGCAAAATTAGATTTGAGATATAAGCATAGCAAATTATTAATAGAATGATTATAGAAAAAATGAAAAACAATTATCCTTTAAAAATACTTTTTACAATTTTCAGCACATGATAACCAATAAGTTATATTAAATTACAACAATGTAACCTATTGAAATAATTTCAAGTTCATTAAAGGATAATGCCTGACTTTGTTAATGAAAAAATTTATAAATACTGATTATGAAAAAATTTTCATGCTTTTTTTATTTCGTAAGAGTAATATTTTTTCAAAAAGTTTTTTTTAAAAAGACATTTCTTATTTTCATTGTATTTTTCCTCCAGTTTTTACTGCAGCACAATCTACCCCACAAAGCATTGATAAAAGATTGAAAGAGCTTGCAAGTACAAATTTTAAACAAACAATAACTACCGATAGTGCAATTTCCATTGCGGAAAAATGTTATGAAGAATCAAAACTGATACATTATAGTAATGGAATAAGGCGTAGTAGCTTACAACTAGCTCTTTTTTATTATAGCAAGGGAGATTTTGAAAAGTCTATCAAAATTTCGAATGAGATAGAACCTTTGATGGAGAAAATCTGATAATATAAATGCTGTCGAATTTTATAAAAACAGAGCATTAAATTATACACTTTTAGCGCTGTACAGTGAAGGTTACCGTGAATACCAAAAAGCTCTCAAAATTGCAGAAAAAATCCCTGATAACGATGAAAAATATTACAGAATCTCTGCAATATATTTGGATTTTTTATATTATTATGACCAAATCCCTCAATCTTCTGAAGAAAGAATTAATGACTATTTATTAAAAGCTTTGAAAGAAGATGAACTTATAAGTAAATATGGAAAATTGGCGAAAACAGGCGCTAGAAATGAATGGATTATTCAATTAAACTACTTCTTAGGTTCGCAATATATGACTGCCAAAAAGCCCAATATGGATCTTGCGAGGAAATATTTTACACAAGCGCAGGAAATATATGAAACCTCTACCCAAAAATGATCGAAGAAAATGGGATGAGGTTTCTTTCTTTTTTATGCAGGTTTTATTACACAGATAAAAATTTTGAAAAAGCTGTTGAATTTGGGCAAAAAGCTATTAACAACAAACCAGTTTTTTCATAAATAGGAATTTCTTTATTTTTCATTCTCTGTCATATCCTGTTTCGATATCTAATCTTATTTATTTTAAGATTCATCAGGAATTTTTTTTAACAACATCAATCATATGATCGATATCAAAAGGTTTTTGAATAAAATCGTCTGCCTTACACTCTTTTGCTGTTTTAGGAAGATCAAAAGATGTAGAAGTAAGTACCGAAGATACTTCTTCCGTCTCCGGATCTGATTTAAGTTCCTTGATTACTTCTGATCCTTTTTTCGTTCCTTTGATATGATCATCTACGACAACTACATCGGGCTCAATTTCATCAATTTTCTCAATAGGTTCTGTTGTCAATGACGGAGTAACATCAAAGCCTTCATCTTCCAGGACCTCTTCCATAATATTGAGAACATCTTTATTATCCTGAATAAGTACAACCTTCTTTTTCATACCATATTAATAATATTGTAATAAATATACAAAAAAATGTATATTGAGTGACCATACAGCATGGTAAAAAGAAATGCGAGAAGTTGTAATTTGTATTGATGAACATATCAAGATATTAAAAGTGACAAGAAAAATATACAAGTAAATTTCGAGGAAAGCGATGTGAAAAACTATTCCCATTTTAAAGATAAGAAACGATTTTATAATAATTATAAATTCCTAGTCGTTATCCAACCATTTATTTAATGTTTCACTTAGTGTTTCAATATCAAATTCTTCTCCTTTATTCTGCACCCATGCCACAAATCCGTCTGGTCTTATGAAAACACTTTTGATGGCAGGTACTTCTCCGATTGCGGGTAAGCTCCACATACCATTATTTTCTTTCACTTTTGGAACTGCGTTAATAACATCAATGCTCAATTTATATGCCTCTGGAATTTCTACATTGTTTTTATCTTCAAAATTCAGCAGCAAAGGTCGTCCTTTGTGCATTAAGGCGAACAAGCCTGTTTCCGTATTGTTCAATAGTAATTTGAGATTAGGTATTCTTTGTCCAACCAATAGATGTTTGCCTTCTCCCCAAGCATAACGCACACCTAAACCACTAAGAATTTTTGATAAATGAAGTGTTACTTCCGGAACCTGTAACATAGTCCCGACAACCGCTCTGAGGGCTTCTATTTGAGAACCGGGTTTAATAAGGGCCGTTTGTGCTTTTGCCATTTGGAGAACCGCAGCACCAACAGGGTGTCTCTCTTCTTCAAAAGTATCAAGCAATTTGTCCGAAGCCTTGTTTGTGGCTGCCAAACCTAATTTCCAACCTAAATTCATCGCATCCTGTATGCCTAAATTCAGACCTTGTCCGCCAATGGGCGAATGTGTATGAGCTGCATCGCCAAGCAAAAACACACGTTGGTAACGATACTTTGTTACTTGTCTGAAACCGTCGCCAAACCTTGACATCCAGCGGGCGGAACGCAATCCGAAATCAGTGCCAATTCCTTCTATCATTGCCTGTTGCAATTCCTCTAAAGTTACAGGTTGGCTTCGGTCAATAGGTGGTGTTACTTTCATTATGCTCACGCGATACCAATCTTCCTCTACGTTAGAAACCTGATAAGTCCCAACTCGTAAATTGCGACCAAACCGTTCGTGTTCGGCAGGCGGGTTATCTAAATAAACATCTGCTACAACCCAATGAGAAAGCGGGTCTTCGCCTGTAAAACTTTCTCCGCACAATCTTCTTACTATACTGTTTCCACCATCACAACCTGCAAGATATTTTGCCGAAAAGTTTTTTACCTCTCCATTTTGTTGGGCAAAAACTTTGACTTCCGTTTTATCCTGATTGAAATAAAGTAATTCGGTTGCCCAATAAATTTCCACACCTAATTCTATTGCCCGTTCTGTCAAAAGACGTTCTGTCTGGTGTTGTGGTAAAATGAGTGCATCTGGGAAATCAGGGTCTAAGGCTTTGGGGTTCATCGGAACTCCTGAGAAAAGAACAACTCGCAAGGCTTTTCCCAGTTTCTCAAATTCTTCTGCCAATCCTCTCATTCTAAAAGCTTCCATTGACCTTGCGTTGATGCCCGGTGCCCTCGATTCGCCTGTTGTGCCGTGGGCTCTGCGTTCTATTATGGCAACATTGGCGCCCATCAATTTTAATTCGCAAGCCAGCATCAAACCTGTCGGGCCTGCTCCTGCTACAATTACATCGTATGATTTTTCAGTTATGTTCATTTTTATTTTTTTTAAATGATTTACACTACAAAATTCATCTATTATATATGAATAAAATAGCTAATTTTAACCTTAAAATAGTCTAATCTGATTTTACTTATTAAGATGAACGAAGAAATTGAGATAAATAATTTCCCTGAATACATCAAAAATTCGGGTGGTTCAATGGATGAAAATAGTTTCTTACAATTTCCGGAAAGCCTCGGTACAGGTTACCTGAAAATAATAAAACCTTTGCCCCAGCTCAGTATTATGCTTCAGCATTATGAGTTGAAAAAAAGACTTGTTATAAAGCGAAGTAAGCATGAGTTTAGTAAAAGCATTTTGATTTTTAGTTTCAGGAATGTGATAATGGGCAAAAGGAATACGCAACAAAAATTGTCATTCAGCTACATGCCTTCGGTGCAGGTTTCTACTTCAGATATGACATTAGACATTGAAGTGCCGGGGTTATTTGAAACAAGCAATATCATCGTGGGTATTGAAGCCGGTTATTTGCAGCAATTGTTAGAAAAAGATGGCAATAATCGCCTGACGGAATTAGTAACAAAAAAGGAACAATCCTTTCTTTATGAAGAAATCGTCTCTCCTAAAATCCAGTTGGTGGCCTCTGAAATTTTTCAAATACCGGCTACCCATCATTTAGCAAACTTCTACTATAAAATAAAAGCAGAAGAATTGATATTTTTGTTTCTTGAAAATTTGCTACAACGTGAAGAGTTACCTAAATACCCAATACATACAAGCGATGTAACGGCTGTTTATGCTTTGCGTGAAGAACTGCTAAACAATCTGAATGAGCCTCCGCAATTAGCTATTCTGGCAACCAGGGCCAATATGAGCGTAAGCAAGTTAGGGAAAATATTCAGGCAAATTTTTGGCGATAGCATTTATAATTATTATCAAAAACTGAGGATGCAGGAAGCTGCATTTTTACTTCGTGAAGAAAAACTGTCTGTTTCGGAAGTCGGCTATCAGCTTGGGTTTTCAAATCTTAGTCATTTTACCCGTCTTTTTGAAAAGCATATTGGAGTGAAGCCTAAGAAATATAGTAAAATGAATTAGACATATACTTTAAACTGAATATAATTCACTATAAAGATAGATTTCTAACCTTTCTAATGAGTGTTTCTCTTCAAGTTTAAAGCAATTTTAAGATAATATTATTTCATAATAATGCCATTGATCAAATTCCGGATTCCGGTCTGTGCTTCAGATTAGACCAATGGCATTTATTTTTTGGTTAAACATTAATAAAGGCAATGTTTCTACAAATTATTTAAGCAACGCATTCCTCGCTTTTCCTTTTGAGTCCCATACTTTAATCGCTGGATTGCCAAGACTGTCAACCACAATTGAAATTCTCGGTTTTTCATCTGGCCCGTTGATTATCAAGCCGGCATTACCATTTTCAGTTGTCAGCTTCATCCGTGAAATATTACTTCCTGGCTTGCCCGACAAATCCTTATCATTGATGAGTATTCCTGCTCGGAAATTCTTTCCATTATTGCGATCATCCTGTGAAAGAAAGCCAATCGCATCGGCATTAGCATAGTCAAATGCCAACGCATGCAATCCTGCTTCATTGGTTTGGGATAGTGCAAGCCCTCCCACTTCATCTCCATTTTTGTCATAGAATATCAAGCCCGCGGGAGCCATGCGTCGTTTGTATTCTTTTCCGGCTATGATGGGATTAGGCATGCGCTCCTCATTAGAAATAACAATCCTATTTGTTCCTTTATCATCAACAATGTTGATTCTTTTTACTGTTATTTCGTCAAATGATTCCTTTAAGTTTTTAATTGAAACAAACGAATAACACAATGCCAAAGTTGAAACACCGGCGTAGATAAATAAAAAATTGCTTTTGAAATTGCTTTTCATGGAGTAAATTTTTAAGTGGTTAGTTTAATATTGTTAGATGTTAAAGCTGAAATTTGATGCAGGTATGCAACATCACAAACTTAAAAAAAGTTAAAGAATTGCAGACCTGATAAAGATAAGTAATTTATAAACAGTCAAGATCTTCAATATTGTGTTTATTGAATGCTATTATATACCATGTATAAATTGCGTAACTTGTCATATTAAACCGAGATAAATATGCGACACAATGGTAATTATTAACAATTTTGGAGATTATAAGTCCTATGAAGGAAAAACTATAGGAGTATCAGACTGGCATCAGATAGATCAGCAACAGATAAGCAAATTTGCGGACGCCACCTTAGATCAACAGTGGATACATATTGACAAGGAAAAAGCAGAGAAGGAAGGCCCGTTTGGTTCTACCATCGCTCACGGCTATTTAACGCTTTCTCTCATACCCTATTTATGGAAACAGATTGCTGATGTTCGAAATGTAAAAATGGAAATAAATTATGGGATAGAAAATTTCAAATTTGGGCAGCCGGTACCGGTAAATAGTGAAGTACAATTGCAGGCTACCGCAAAATCCGTTTCAAATCTAAAGGGAACAGTTAAAGTCGTTATCCAGGCAAAGTTAGCTATTAAAGGACAAGAGAAACCGGCTTATATAGGTGATGTAATTTTTCTTTATCATTTCAATCAATAGCACAGACAACTGTAATATGGAATGTTCAGACTAATATTATTACGAATGAACTATTGTACCAATTTATAAAAAATCAATAGCACATTTGCAGATTAAAAAGGCATTTATTTCTATAAAAAAGAATAATAAATAACTATCCTTTAGCTCAATAATTTGAATATTCAGAACTCAATTATCAAATAAATTACTCATCTCTTTACAAGCCCATTAATTTTTAAATTGAAATTGCTCAGACTAATTAAAACCTGAACGGAATTCCACGGGACTTTGACTGGTCTTGCTCTTGAAAAGCTTGCTGAAAGACTGCGAATGTTCAAAGCCCAGTTCATAAGCAATTTCGCTTACTGAAAGATTAGTGGTTGAAAGCTTCTCTTTGGCTTTTTCTATAAGCTTATCATGAATATGTTGCTGTGTACTCTGCCCCGTAAGCACTTTAAGTAAAGTGCTTAGATATTTGGGAGAAACATTCATCTGCTCTGCAACATCATGGACAGTGGGTAATCCTTTTGAAATTAAATCGTCATTACGAAAATAATCAGTCAGAAGCTCTTCCAGACGATTCAAAATCTGATGACTGGATTTTTCTCTGGTGATGAATTGACGGTTGTAAAATCTTTCTGAATACCCCAGCAAAGTTTCTATTTGTGAAATAATAATCTGCTTGCTGAATTTATCAATATTGGCGTGATATTCCTGCCGGATGTTTTCAATGATACCGTTAACTGTTTTTTCTTCTTTCTGGGATAGAAACAAGGCTTCATTCACTGAATAATCAAAATATTCGTATTGCTTAATAATTTTGGAAAGCGGTGTATTCCAAAAAAAATCCGGATGAACAAGCAGCATCCAACCGGAACGTTTTTGGATTGAATTTTTTTCAGGGTTAATTTTGAAGACCTGATTGGGTGCTATAAACCCCATAACACCCTCGTCAAAATCATATTTTTGCTGCCCGTATTTCATTTTAAAATCGATACCTCTTTTCAGCGAAATCTGGTAAAAATCAAATACCCAGCTTTTATCACCAATATCGGTCGTACGTGGAATCTTACTAAAATCTATCACGCTAATCAACGGATGTTCGGGTTGCGGCAAACCCCGCGATCTGTGAAATTCGCTGATACTCTTTAATCTGATGGGCTGCTTGTTTTCCATATCCAAATTTAAGAATTGTTTTTATAATGCCTGCCCGCCCGAAACTTCAATTCGTTGCCCGTTTATCCAATATGCATCCTGAGTACACAAAAATGCCACAACTTTACCAATATCATCAGGCATACCAACTCTTCCTAATGCTGTAAAGCTTGCAATTCGTTTGTTTGCTTCCTCATTATCCCTCACATTTCCACCATCAAAATCGGTTTCGATTGCTCCCGGCGCAATAGCATTTACACGGATTCCTCTCGTACCCAACTCCTTGGCCAGGTAACGTGTAAGAATTTCAATAGCCCCTTTCATCGATGCGTATACAGAAGCATTAGCAACCGTTGTACGTGCAAGTCCGGACGATAGGTTGATAATTCCGCCACCGTCATTTATAAACGGTAATGCTTTTTGTATCAAAAAAAATACACCTTTATAATGAATATTGAAAATTTCGTCTAATTGCTGCTCGGTAGTTTCGCTTGCACGTGCCATTAAACCAATTCCTGCATTATTAATGAGAAAATCAAAATTTGGACTGCCGGTATTTTCCTGCAGATATGTAGTTACCTGTTTCAGAAAATCATCAAATAAATTAATATTGCCTGTGTCTAATTGGAAAGCAACTGCTTTTTGCCCGAGCGATTGAATTTCTTCGATTACTTGGTCGGCAGATGCTTTGTTGCTTTTATATGTAAAAATAATATCAATTCCCTTTTTAGCCAGTGAAATTGCCATATTACGTCCAAGTCCACGACTTCCACCTGTTATCAATGCTGTTTTTGCGTTCATTTTGTGAGTTTTATTGAATTTTAATTTTATGTTATTCAATCTTTGTGATGAAAAATTAGAAATAATTTTCCTGCATATCTTCCAATAATCCGATGTGTGCCGGTTTCCAACCTAATTCTTCTTGTGTTTTTGTACCGATAGCTTTGCCTTCAAATGTAATGAAACGGCCCATCCAGTCAAAATGGTTTACAATAGCATCTCCTGATAAGGATTGTACAGGTAAATTCAGTTTTTCCCCGATAAGTTCTGCAATTTTTTTTGTTTCGATGGCATTATCGCCCACCACATTATAAACTACCCCTTTTGCCGCTTTTTCTAAGGCTAACCTGAAAGCTTTTGCCGCATCCAACCGATGTACCGCAGACCAACAGTTTTTTCCTGCTTCAGGATAAGCCGAAACACCATTTTTACGAGCCTGACCAATAATAAACGGAATAAAACCTTTATCACCTTTATCGTGAACAGACGGCGGTAAACGGACTACGGAAGTATTGATTCCTTTTTCAGCTGCCAGTGCCAAAGCGGTTGCTTCTGAAGCACGAGGAGAATTTTCTGCGGAGCTTTCTTCTGTGATAAAACCGTTGATGGCTGGTAAGCCTAACATTCCTGCAGTTACTACAAGAGGTTTATCTGTACCTTCCAATACTTCACCTATCGCATTGATGGCGGATTTATCAACGTCTCCTGCTTTTACAAATTGGGTGAAATCATGGATAAAAGCAGTGTGGATAATACCATCAGCCTGTGAAGCACCTTGTTTCAGGATGTCCAAATCTTCGAGGGTTCCCAATAATACTTTTGCCCCTGCCTCACTAATGGTTTTTGCCGATGCTTCCGAACGTGCAAGTCCTAGGACTTCGTGACCAGCGCTGATTAACTCTCTGACAACCGCAGAGCCTATGAACCCTGAGGCTCCTGTTACAAATACTTTCATTGTTTTTATTTTTGTTGAGACAAAGGTCTGCACAATTCAATAAAAACATGTATCCAAAAGTCAGGTTTTCGTAGCCGAAAAGCTTAAAAAATGAATAACGTTAAGATGCTTTGGGCATTAATTATTCCAGCCTGCAAATTCATAAGCCTAAAAATTTAGGATTAACCATTAATTAATTTCCAAATTTCTTAACACGGATTTTCTTTTCCAGCACATTAATGACAAACGGCTCAATATTTATTATTTTTCCTGTTTGGACTGTAAAATCACGACTTGTTTGCTCACAGTACGTATTCGTTGGCAATGAGCTTTCAACAAGCCTGATGTTATAGTTTCCGGATTCAAGAAAAGATACAAATTCTCCATTATCATCTGTAACCACACGCTGTAAGAATTTATCTTTATCATAAATCCCAAAAACAATTCCTCCCGTTTTAGGTTCGAAATCCAACGCTTTTTTTGAATCAAAATTATAGAGAATTTTTCCCAGCATTGTCCCGTTCTGATGTAACGGGATTTGTAGAAAATAGTTGTGTTTATTTATCTCAAACTCTGCTTCATTATAATACCATCCCTGCTGAATTACCTGTTTCAACATATATTTGCCATACGGGATTGCTTTATACACAATATTGCCCTCGCTATTGGTTTTGAAAGAAATATTGTTGATCATAATGATATAGTTTTCAGCAATCCGGTCTCCTTCATCATATATACTGTTGTTGTTATTATCATAATATACAAAAGCCGTTACTTCTCCCTTTTTGTTCGGATTTAATCTGTTAGGCTGAAGATTCAGCGTAACCCCTGCCTCAACAGTAAAAAGATTATTTTTAAAACTGTTGGACGAATAATTAAACCACGAAGAATTCAGGAACAATCCATATTTTTCTTTTGAGTATTTAAGATTGACAAATCCTGAAGGCGACTTACCGTATAAAGCATCTTCTGTATATGACAGTCCTGAAGTAACGTTAAATTTTTCACTAAAAAGGTTTTTGTTAAAAAAAGCTGAAAACGAAAACTTTTTATAGATAATATCCTTATTAAATGTTCTGGATAAAGCATATTCAGATAAGTAATAGCTACCATATTGATAGATCCCGTTCATATTAAACCACTTATAGCTGTAATTTCCCGTAATCTTCATTTGATATTGGGCATTATTGCGATCCGGATATTCTACCAGCCCCTCTTCCAATCCCAATAACGACGAGTGCTTTTTATTACCACTGGTCCACGTCACATTTTGAGTAAGCCGTTGTGCTTTCAGCTGTTTTGATTCCTGATTTCCTGAGGTATTAAAAAAATTATTATACGTATTGGAGGTTTCTTCCTGATACTGATAGCCTAATCCCAATCCGAAATTACTTTTTTTCGGAAAGCTGATGCCAATATCTGTTCTTGTAGTGTTTGATTTTAAATCAGTATTATAAGAGTAAAATTTTGGAGAAAAGTTTGAGACCATTATATTCGCATATAAATAATGATCATTAAAAATATTGGTAGAAAAATTCTGCTGTATCTGTACTATTCCCCTCCTGTTTCCGGGATAATAGTCACTGCTATAGAAATAGTTTCCATTCAGGTTGACTGTATTAATCTTTCCTGAATATTGAGATTCTAAAGCAAAGGAAGGCTTGGTAATATGGGTATTCTCATAAAAACTTAGCCCACTGTATATTCTGGAATTCATTTTCCAGTATTTATTAAAAGAATATTGAATATCCGTACCTAATATATTATGATTTGCTTTTTCATAGGGATCATTTTTGAAAATGTATGTTCCGGATATATTTTTCGATGCATTTTGGGCGCCGAGAATGCCTTTAGCATAAAATCCATAGCCATATTTTAAAAACGAATTGCGCTCGATAAGGCTAAAGCTTTGATCTACAAAACCAATTTCTATTTTTTTATCTTTATCACCGGAGGTATATCCATATTCTACTCCCCTTCCAAATAACGGAAGCTCCATAAGCTTACTGATATTTCCTAAAGTAAACTCACTTCTTTCCCTATGATAAGAGATATAGGTATTATTCACTACTGGATCACTTTGATTATTAAGAGTATATATATTTGCCCTGGCAAACACATAACCTGATGGAATATTAAACCCACCTGATCCTATCAGCTGATACATCTCTGTATTTTCGCCGACACGTCTGTAGCTGGCAGTAATAGTATTCTTGCTGTAATTTGAAAACATATCAAGCTGAATATCCTGATAACGTTGTGTAGAAGAAACATTCTGCACAGATACAGAAGCATTGCCAAAGATTTCTTTATCCGGTTCTCTGAAGCCTGCAATATTAACAGTAAACTGTGAACTTTTCACCAAATTTCCTGAAGGCAGGAAACGAAAAATAAATACCGAATCTTTCTGTACTCCAATAGTCCCCTTTTTTTCTATAAACAGGTTCCTTTGTGTGGCTTCGGGAATTTTAAATACTACTGTAACATTTTGCCTTTTGTTTCCTAAATTAGAAACTCTCGCCCTAACTTCAAGAGAATCAGTAGTTGTCCCCATGTAGATAATCTGATTTTCAGCAGTTATTTTTATGGTATTATTCTCTACTACCGTGTAAGGAAGAGACTTTTTTATAACCGGATGATTTTGATCATCAGTAAGGCTAAACGTAAGATCAGCTTTCCCAGATCCAGCATTTTTGTTGATCAGTATTTTAACGGGAATAAACAGATTCTGCCCGGGATTCAGCTCTATTTCAATTTTGCTGTCAGAAATCGTTCTGAAACCTGAAGGTGTATTAATGTCAATTTTTCCTTTGAAACGGTTATTTTCATTGTTTTTTAAAACTAACAGAACGTCTATAATATTGGGATTTTCCGAATTGGATTCATTGCGGATTTCCATACTTATTCCAGTGTTGTTCTGAGCCGAAATCCAAATGGAAAACAGTATAAAAAAACCAAAGATTATTTTTCTGAACAAGTCTTTATAAAGCATTATAAACTATAAAGGAGTGATCTCGTATTGGATGGTTGTGGTATATTCTTCTGTTTTAACGTTCATTAATCTCTCATCATTAGGTTTGGTAGAATACCTGATATCATAATAAGCATCAGAATTCTGTGTAGAACCGCCAGTAGCAATGAGCTGTGGCGCTGCACTTAATAAAACCGGGTATGCAGTTCCCATATTACCTGATACGGGTAACAAGTCAAGCCGTACAGCATCCAAAGGAATAGAGCTGCCCGAAGAAGAGACGAACTGCCCTTGAAGGGATTTTAATTTAATCTGATAATTAGTATTACTTTTTACAATAAGTGCATTAGAATAGGTTACATTGACCCCGTTAATATAATCCTGCATATTTTTAAACTCCAGTGAACCATTTATAGCACTAGATCCGAATTTCATAGACAATTCCGGAAGATCTGTAGCGGTTCCTGAAAGCATGCCGATTTGAAACTGGAAATTATGATCCATTCTACCAATAATATTGTTATATTGATCATAAGCCGTAAACTGTAATGGAGCTGTAAAAGTGGTCCAGGCAGGATACGCCCCAAGATATGAACCTCCTGTAAGATTCATGCTGTATTTGATCTGAAGACTGTAATATCCATTAGGTTCAGCCGGTTGGTTATACAATGCGGCATTTGATTGTGGGATCAAAAAAACCTCCTGCCCTTCCTGTAAAATCACATTAAGAGGAATACCTATCTGTTGGATAGTAGGAACCGGATTTGGATATGCCTGTCCCGATGAAGAAACCGGCTGAAAAGAAATTTTATTAGCGGGCAAAGTATAGTTCCCACTATTGGAAATAATGGGTTGCTTCAACATGACCGATATCCTCCAATATGGTATATTTATATTGCCATTACCTGCCAGTGTAAAATTATAAGCATCAGGATTTGTATTCCCATTATAAGAATTAATCTGAAGATAACTGTTTACCCAGGAACTGTATGAAACCTGTGAAAAACAACTCATGGAAACCAACAGTAATATGAGATATAATTTTTTATTATTCATACGTAAAGTTCAACTCTGCCAATTCCAAATTATTGCTATCACCGTAATCCATCATTACTGATGCAGTATACTTTCCTTTCTCTAGGGTTGCTGGAAGAGGAATATTCATCTCTCTTTTATTCCCGGGCATGGTATAAAAAATTATCTGGTCAAGTGACAATTTTTTTCCATTCTCTGTATTAACAAGCTCGGTTTGTATTTTCCCGTCTATCCATATATTACCCTGATTTTCAAATAACAAATTGAGTGCTTTTTTAGATTTATCTAATGTAAGATTTTGAATTTCAATTATTTTCTTACCAGCTGCGGGTAGTTTATGGAAGAGCTTTATCCCCGAGCGGATGCTAACTTTTATGCTTGCCCCTTTATTATCTACATCATCTACAGGGTTCATCTGACTTACATAAAGAACAGCAGTATGAGCCAGCAGCTGATCCGATAAAACATTTGGGGGTGTTATAGTAACATCAATATCTTTTCTTTCCCCAGGAGCTAAAGTAAAATATGCATCTTCTTTTTTTATCGATACCCAGCTGGCACATGACGAAGGAAGTGTACTGGCTGCATACATTATATTTTCCCCCATTTCATTATATTCCCAGTCTCCTAAACTCACGGCCATATCGAGAGAGTTTTTTACACTAACATTAGTTACTGTTATTTTTTGCGTTGCACTTTTTCCTGCATCCGATTCGAAGTAAAGTCTTGGCGGAGAAACAGAAACCCCTGTCTGAGCTTTGAACTGAGAACACAAAAGGAATAAAAAAAAACAAATGATTATAGATGATCGATTCATTATTATACTTTACTTTTTTAAAGTACAGAAAAAGTGCCACAATTGTTTTGTAACACTTTATTCATATTTTTTAGCGATATTTATTTCTTATTGCGAAATAATAGTATAAGTTAACTCTGTTGTATAAACGGTAGGATCCTGACCTGCAATATAATTATCAAGATATGCATTTGCACCAGCCCCTTTATATTCTATATTAATCTTTTTATTTACGCCTCCATTAGCAGAGGTTACCAATGTTGCTTCGTTAGCTGAAAGCTGTACATTTTGTGCATATTGAGCTCCATTAACAGCTTCTGTTCCTGCACTAGCCTTGATCTGGATTGTATTTGCCTGAATATTTTTGGCGCCATTCTGCAACGCTGCATTAGCACTTTTTACTTTAACCTGGAAACCACCGGTACTATAGATGCTCAAGTGATCAGCATTTACAGAAGACACTCCATTTGCATAATCATCCTTAGTAACATAGTCTAAATTTACAACTTTTTGAGTGTTATTAACTACAAGAGTCTGAATTGGCTTTAATCTCACGTTTAAAGTTACATTTTGCTGAGCCTTTAATGTTACAAAACCTGCTAATACAAGAGAGGCCAGAATACATTTTTTCATAAAATAATGGTTGTTTTTATTATATTTTTATTAATTCTTATTTTCTACTGCAAATTTAGATACGGCTAGTAATAGTGTTTTTGTGAAAAAGCACTTAAAATTTGTAAATTTGGTTTTGGAATTAATTTTATAAATAAAAACAACTATTGATAAAAAAAAGGAAAACTATTTTATCAAAACATAAAAAAATATTACATATATATTAAATAATTACTAAATCATTATTAATTTATTAAAAAGCAAACCCTCTAAGTGTAAAAAATTAATATTCAATACATAGCAATTTAGCCCTATATACCCTATATAAAGGTTATTGAGAGATTAAAGTAAGTATCATATAATTAGACTTATTTTCCAATCTACTTATATTTCTTACCCCATTCTGCTCTATCGTATAGACTTTTTCTACAACTCCATTTTGACTATTGATAAGGTCATATTCTTTATAATCAGGATTATTATACACCTTCTTTCTTAAATTTTTATTACCATACCTCTCATGATGAGCTTTCAGCTGAAATCCTGAAGGACTCGATATGGTAACAGAATTTATTTCCTTTAATACTTCCTTACTTCTATCAGCCGTTGCAGGCTCCTGACCAAGAGCAAGCATCTGTACAGGATATAGCCTTACATTTACGTGAATATCATCAATCTGGGCATATATGCTCATAAAAGAAAAAAAGAAAAATACTGATAAAATATATTTTGTCACCATATCTTAATTTTTCACCGATAGGTTATTTATTCAAAAGTACAATATTTTTTCTAATTATTTCATTTCTGAGGGATTTTTTCCTGTATGTTTTTTTATAAAATTGCTAAAGTTGCCTTCATCGCTAAACCCAAGCTCATAAGCTATCTCAGATATTGTGGATCCTGAGAAGATTAAAGCCTTTTTGCATTCATTGATGATTTTTTCTATAATAACATGCTTGGCAGTTTGTCCCAGAACATATTCTGTCATTTCAGTCAATTTTCTTGCAGTAATATTGAGTTCACTAGCATAATATGATACCTTTTTATCTTTTTTATAATCTCGTTGTAATAGAACTTTAAACCGGTTTACGTAATGGAGATAGTCAAATTTAATATCTTTCTTAATAGAATCTGTAGGTATATGTAAAAATGCATCTAAAATTAATCTTTCAATTGCATTATGCGCAGCTGACACATATAAGCTCTCATCCTTAAGCTGAAAATTCTGCATTCTCCCCATAAATACCACTCTCATTTGTTCAATATTGATAAAAGGAGCAATAAATATATCCGAATCGTAATTAAAAAAGAGTTGAGAATTTAGAAACAGACTGTCCTTTGTTGATCTCTCATAAAAGCTTGATGAGAAGGCAATAACATAAATTTCCTCGCCTTTAGCCCGGCCAAATACAATTTGCTTTTGAGGCCCGATAAATGCTATATTACCACCTTTTATAGAATGTGTTATGTTTTCTACCTCAAGTTCTATATCTTCCATAATTATATAGATACAGAAATATTCAAGCGTACTAAAGTTCCTTTTATTATTATTTCTTTGTATGATGCTATCCAGCCGGTTTATACTAAAGCCTAAATTTTTTAATTGTTCTGTTATAATATACATATTTATGATCTATGGTAAAATGATAAAAATTATTCTATAAAAATAGAATTTTATAGAATAAATAATAACATATTTAACATTATTCCTTTGAAATGAGGTACTTTTTTATGTTCGGATTTCAACAAAAGATAATTTTGTATTTAGGCTTACTTATATAATTTGTATGGATATAAATCTGAAAGTTTCGGATAATACTGTGTTGCCATAAATAATTTATTTCAGATATTGGTTGGGCTTTCCTAAATTTTTCGTGACCCATTTCAAATTTTGAGGATGAGTCACTGAATAGGTCATATAAATAGTGACCTATTTTTGATCTTCTTTGTGACTAGCGTAAAACAAAAAAACGCTGCAAACATTGATGTTTACAGCGTTTTAGCTTATTTTGGTTTCTAACCTGGCGGAGAGAGAGGGATTCGAACCCCCGGACCTGTTACAGTCAATAGTTTTCAAGACTATCGCAATCGACCACTCTGCCATCTCTCCTTTAAACTCCGATGTTATCGTCGTTTTCAGTGGTGCAAATATAAACCGTTTTTTTATTCTGACAAAATAATTTTCAAGCTTTATTGGAAAAAAATAATTTATCGCTTTTTATCTTATGACATTTAATTGATTATAAGAAAGCTAGTATTATTCTTTAATTTATGGAAACTGTAAAAAGACTATCAATCTGAATTTAAAACAAAATACATTAAAAAATTCCCCCTCCAAATAATTATTCTAAGGAGGAATTTTTATATTATTGTTTTATTTCTGGAATCTCTATTTCCATTAGCATCAATTTGTATCTTTCAAACTGATTTTTAATTTCGCTTAATCTTGTTGCAAAAAAACCTGAATTCTCAAACAGGTTATCATAATAAGTAATTCCGGCAAGAAGATTTTCTTTAAAACCTTTCCATTTTTTTAACTGTGAATTAGTAATTATTCCTGAAAAATCCGATATTTCTTTTTTAAAATGATCAATATATAATTTTAATTCATTAATAAACATATTCGGACGATTATTGGCAGGAAGAATATTGGCATTTCCATAAATATGTTTTACCATTTGCGAAAGTGATACTTCTTTATCAAAAAAAGCAAGATTAGGTCCGGGGCAAATCACTACACCTTGTTTTTCACCTTTCATTTCAATATTTTGTTCTATATAAGCTGCATTTACTAAACCTACACATAAACAGGCCTTTTCCGTGATATCTTCTTTTCTTTTTTGAAATTCTTCAGCCGTTATGTGTGGTTTTTCCATCTCTAATTTTTCAAGCTTAATATCCTGGTACTTTTTTGAAGCTGTACAAATTCCTTCATTTGAAAACTCCTTGCTCAAGGCCAGTAGCTTTTTGGGGCATGAACTTCCATAATGATTCCTGTTTTCTTTGTTTCGCCTAAAAATCTCGTTGGAAGTTCCTTTCACCGTATTAAAAGGAACTCCCAAGGGCGAAAGATTGCTCAAATAATAATCATTTTCTTTTGATTTTAAAAGCAATTCTCTCGTTTCAGTATCCACCGAAGTCGCTTCAGGAACAAGCAAAAAAGGAGATCCCCAACCAACACTGTCTACATTATACGTTTTTAAAAGAAAATCATGTTCTTCCGACGTTCCTACCCCACCCTGAACGGTAATTTTCATTTCCAAAGGCTTAGAAACAATAAATTTTTCTTTTTGCTCCAACGCCTTACTCATCAATAAATGAGCAGATTGAATCAATTCATCTTTTCTTTGTTTAAATTCTTCCATGATCGGGCCAAGCAACAAACCTTCAGTCGCAAAAGCATGTCCTCCACAGTTTAAACCGGATTCTATTCTATATTCTGAAACCCAAAGTCCTTTTTTAGCTAAAAAATTCCCCTGAATCATTGCAGAACGAAAATCACTTACTTTCAGAATAATTTTCTTTTTAAGGAAACCATTTTCATCAGGAAAAAAATCATCAAATTCCTCTATATAACTGTATAAACGAGGATTCATTCCTGCAGAAAGAACCATTGAGGAAGATAATTTGCTTTTCGCAAAACCACGCAGAGAAGCGTGAGCATCATTGTAAATTATAGGTAATTGCTCATTTTTTCTGAAATTATCCTTATCGACTTTAGTCATGATATTGACATCAATATTTCCGGGAATTAAATGAGTTTCAACAAAATTTCTGATAGAAGATGCAAAATTTTCCTGATTAAGAAGATTTATCAAACTGTTTTTCAGCTCTGACGTATTGGGAAGCATTTCCACAAAGCTTTTTAAAGCTGTTTTATTTTTCGTAATCTCTTCTTTAAAAGCAGTAAATTTTTCATTCACGATATCATCTACCATATCCAAATAAGCAGTAATTCTTTTGGCACGGTAGTCTTCTGTTTTCGTAGAAATACCTAAATAGTTCAAATTGAACTTTTTACTGTAAAAATTCTTCATTTTTTCTATAATCTCATCATCAATTATAGAAATTACGGAAGAAATTCCGTATTGCGCTACACGAATAGGACTGTCTATCGTATAAGCTAATCCCATTACGGGAATATGGAAATTGTGTAAAGGTTTTTTGATCATTTTTATATTCATTAAAATAATTTTTCGCCTCTAAATTCCCATCAACTAATTCACTTGCACAAAAATACAGAGTTTACTATTAATATGCGCTAAATAATAAATTAATTTCTAAAAAAGTCTAAACATGTATTAACAGGATATTATGAAAAACGCTAGAATTTTCAGTTTTTTCGCAACTGAAAACTAATAAAAAAAGAATTAAAGCAAATATGAAATAAAAACAGGATGTGAATTGCATCCTGTTTTTATTTAAAATATACTTTAGAAAACAATTAAATTTTAATATCTAAAACTTCCGAAATATTTTTATAAATAAAATCAAGTTCACCCGAAGTAATACAATAGGGCGGAACAAGATACATTACATTTCCCAAAGGACGCATGACAATTCCTCTTAATAAAAATTCTTCATATACTCTTTTTCCGATTTCATTAAAATAAGAAGTTTCGTGCCCGGTCTTAAAGTCCCATGCTAAAATAGTTCCGGTTTGACGTACATTTTCGACATTTGAATGTTGTTTTAAAGTTTGGGAAAATTTTGAATGTTTTTCACAAATTAAATTAATATTTTCCAGTGTTTCGTCTTTCAGCAAAAGCTCCATGCTTGCCAAAGCTGCTGTACAGGACAAAGGGTTTGCCGTAAATGAATGCCCGTGAAACAACGTTTTATATTTGTCATCAGACAAAAAAGCGTTAAATATTTTTCCCGAACAGGTTGTAATTCCCATGGGCATTGTTCCACCTGTCAATCCTTTTGAAAAACACATGATATCTGGGCTTTCTGAAAGATAATCTGCTGCAAATAATTTTCCTGTTCTTCCAAAACCTGTAAAAACTTCATCCTGAATCATTAAAATTCCCTGTTCTCGACAGAATTTCATTAATTCATTTAATCTTTCAGCATCATACATTAACATTCCCGCAGCACCCTGAACCAGAGGTTCATAGATAAAACAGGCAATTTCATCTGAAATATTTTTAATCTGAGATTGTAAACTTTCAAGATTTTCAGAATTTGGAATATCAATAAAAATAACTTCAAAAAGCATTTTACCGAAAGGTTTTGTCCAGATACTTCTTTCACTCACAGACATCGCACCAAAAGTATCGCCGTGATAAGCATTTTTAAACGCCAGAATTTTTGTTTTTTCTTTTCCTTGATTATGGGCAAACTGAATACACATTTTCAGCGCCACTTCCACTGCCGTAGAACCGTTATCCGAATAAAAAACCTTTTCCTGATTACCCGGAAGCAGTTTTAAAAGATTTTCCGAAAGCTGAATCGCCGGTTCATGAGTAAATCCCGCAAAAATAACCTGTTCCAGGCTATTCATTTGTTCAAAAACTCTTTGTGCAATATACGGATTTGCATGGCCGTGCAAAGTAACCCACCATGAAGAAACCACATCGATATATTTGTTTCCATCATCATCAAAAAGATAAACGCCCTTTCCACGCATAATCGGAATGGCATCACCTGCAGTTTTCATTTGCGTATAAGGATGCCAGTTTACAGCTTTATCCCGTTCTCTTAAACTCATATTTTAGAAGTTAGTTTGTATCATTCAATAGCTTGATTATCACTTATAATTCACAACTCATCACTTTTTGTGTTTCTTTTTTCATCGGTTTTAAACCTAAAGTTTGTAATAACTGCATATCTTCTGAAACTCCCGGATTAGGTGTCACCAAAAGGGTTTCACGCTCTCCTGTAAAAATTGAGTTTGCACCTGCCATGAAACACCAGCCCTGTTCAAATTCGGTCATTTCAATTCTTCCTGCGCTCAGGCGAACCATCGACGAGGGCATCACAATTCTGGCTGTAGCAATCATTCTTACCATTTCCCAAGTATTTGTTTTTTCGTTGTCCTGAAGCGGAGTCCCTTCTACTCTAGCTAATGCATTGATAGGAACAGATTCCGGATGTTTTGGCATCGTCGCTAAAGTCAAAAGCATTGAAATTCTGTCTCTGTGGGTTTCTCCAAGCCCGATAATTCCTCCCGAACAAACAGTAATTCCTGCTTTTCTTACGTTATTGATTGTATTAATTCTGTTATCAAAAGTTCTGGTTGAAATAATTTCTTCATAATACTGTTCCGAAGTATCAAGATTGTGATTATAAGCATATAATCCGGCTTCCTGAAGGCGAATTGCCTGTTCTTCAGTCAGCATTCCAAGGGTACAGCAAACTTCCATACCAAGTTCATTGACTCCCTTCACCATATCAATTACACGGTCAAAATCACGGTTATTTCGAACTTCTCTCCATGCTGCAGCCATACAAAAACGGGAAGAACCACTATCTTTTGCTTTTTGTGCATGCTCAATTACTTTTTCAGTTGGAAGTAGAGCCTGGACTTTGATGTTTGTATGATAACGAGCTGCCTGTCCGCAATATGAGCAATCTTCAGGGCAGCCTCCCGTTTTTATAGAGAGCAAAGTTGACATCTGAATTTCTTCAGGATTATGCCATTCCCGGTGAACCGTCGCAGCTTTATATACCAATTCAAGAAGGGGAAGATTATAAATTTCCTCGATTTCCTCCTTCGTCCAATCATTTCTCAATTTTGTTTTATTTATCATATTTTTTCTAATTGTTTTGTAATACTTTCTATATTTTCTTTTGTTATATTTTCAATCTCTGGAACTCTTATAATTTCAGTTTCCGGTAGGATATTTTTACAAATAATTCTTTCTGTACCGACTGGAAACTTTCCGTTAAGAATCAAATATTTAATATTTATTTTTCTCTGTTTTAAAGCCATTATTGACAATAAGCCATGATTAATGCATCCCAAATAATTTTTTACGACCAAAGCAACAGGAATGTTCAGTTTTTCAATTAAATCAATCATAAATTCTTCATCATTCAAAGGAACCATCAATCCTCCTGCTCCTTCTATGATTAAATTATTCTGAGTTTCCGGAAACCGGAATTCATTTAAATCAATTAAAATATCTTCTTCCAAAGCGGAGTGATGCGGTGATGCAGCAAGTTTTAACCGATAAGTTTCGGGATAGCAAATTACTTTTTCACCAACCCACTCGTTAATCTTCATAGAATCAGAACAGTGCAAATCACCGGATTGAATAGGTTTCCAATAATCTGCATTAAAATACTTTGTCAAAACTGCCGAGCAAACCGTTTTTCCGACTTCCGTTCCAATTCCTGTGACAAAAAGCAGTATCTGTTCTGTTTTCTCTATATCGTTTTTCTCTTTTATATTTTCATTCATTTTAAATAAATTCCTTAATAATTTTGGTCAAACCAATAATTTCCTCTTCTGTATTAAATGAATGCAAACAAACCCTCAATCTTTCGGATCCTGTCCTTACAGTCGGACTATGTATAGCATATGTAAGAAATCCTTTATCATTTAGGGTTTCCTGTAATTTTTTCAGTTTTTCATTATCCGGGATCACAATAGCCTGAACCGGACTTTTTTCCGAAGACGGAGTTTTCAAATTCTGTTTTCGAAAAATTTCAATATTTTTTTGAAGTTTAATTAATAATTGTTTATTCAGCTTTAAGAAATCATATCCTGTTTTTATACTTATCCATTGTATATTTTGAGCAGAAGTTGTGTAAATAAAAGGCGAGGCAAAATTGACAAGATAAGATTTGATTAAATCACCACAAAGTATTGCTGCCCCGTGACTTCCCAAAGCTTTTCCGTATGTAACAACCGTTGCTAAAACTTTGCCTTGCAGTTGATGCTGATCAACTAGACCATGCTCAAAAACTCCAAAAGCATGAGCCTCATCAACAATTAGACTGGCTTTATATTTTTCTACAATTTCTGAGATTTCCTTAATTGGTGCAAAATCTCCTTCCATGGAATATAAGCTTTCAACAGCTACATAACAATATCCGTTTTGCCGTTTCAAAACCTGCTCTAAACTTTCTATATCATTATGTTTAAACTTCAATTTCTTAGCAAGAGACATCTTACAGGCATCATGCACCGAACGATGAATCTGCTCATCTACAATAATAATATCATGACGGGTTGGAAGCGCAGAAAATAAAGCTAAATTGGCATTATATCCAGAAGAAAACAGCAAAGCAGATGAATATTGATGTTCTTTTGCAATAAAACTTTCAATTTCACTTATTAATTTGCCATTTCCGCTTATCAGCCGGGAACCGGTGCTACCGGAAAGTAATTGGGGATTATCATTGATATTCTCTAATAATAAATTTTGCAATTCTTTACTTTTTGCAAACCCCAGATAATCATTCGAATAAAAATCAATTCCATCAGGCTGTATGCACAATTGTCTGAAAATCCCCTCTCTTTTTCTTTTGTCTAAAGCTTCCTGAAAATGAGAAAGATTATGCATATTCCAAAACCTCTTCCTGAATGGCAGCAATCCATTTTTTATACAATTCCTGCTCTATTTCCTGAATATTTTCTGCATGAATTTTCCAGTTATCAGAAAAACCGTTAAGCTGATTAATCATCTCTTCCAAATGACCTTCTTCTTCTACAATGATGGATTTCACCATAATTTTAGAAGAAAATTTCGTTAAAATATCCTGGTATACAGGATATAATTCATCTGCACGCACTTCAATTGCATAGGTTACAAAAAGATAAGCCGCATATTTTAATTCTTCTTTATTCAGCTTACATACTTTCTGAAGATATTTACAAGCTTTAATATCCAGAGAATGAAGATATTGCTTGGTTGCAATAGATGCTAAAAGCTCATTATTTTCATAAGTTTTGCAGTATTCCGGATTAAGCTTGCCAATTTGCTTTTTCAGATAAAAAGCATGACGATGCTCTTCCGCAGCATGTTTCAGCTGTATCAAATCGACTTTTGCAGGATGCTCACAAGCAGAAATTTTTCTTGCCCCGGCATTTTCCATGAATGAAAGCGTATTCAGCCATTTCGCATGTGATTCATCTCGTTGAACAATTCTTTGTAAAAGGTTGTAAAATTCCATTCTGTTTTTGTTTTGGTTCAAAAGTAGTATATTGCCGGATGGTTAATTGGTGCCAGTTTTAATATTATGGATAGTCCGGTTGAGATTCCTTATCAAAGCTTCATTAAAATCGATAGAAAATCTGAAGTTTCTATCTACATGCAAATTTCAAATCAGTTGATTAATGCTATTCAACGCGGTTATATTCCTTTTGGAACCAAACTTCCGGGAACGAGAACATTAAGTCAGATTTTAGAAGTTCACAGAAACACAATTGTTTCTGTTTATGATGAATTGTTTACCCAGGGTTGGGTGGAGAGCTTCCCTAACAGAGGTACTTTTGTTATTGGAAAAGACCAGGAAAAGCTATCAACAATTAAAAATTTCAACGAGAAAAATCTTGAAAACTATCCAAAAAAAACCGGGTTTACCTTTAAAACATCGAATATTTTAGATAATCCGTTCGAATATTCAAATTGTGAATATGTTTGGAATGACGGAATTCCTGATATTCGGTTAACTCAAGTTGATCAATATTCAAAAATTTACAGTTCCACGTTAAAACGAAGAGCTCATAAAATTGAGCAATATAACCATGACGGAAGTGAATTTTTTAAGAAAAATTTAGCTCAATATTTAAATTTATCAAGAGGATTGCCTATTTCAACGCATAATCTCCTCATCACCCGAAGTACAGAAATGAGTATCTATATCGTTTCTGAAATATTACTTTCTAAAGGTGATACGATTTTGGTAGGAGCACTGAGTTATTTTTCCGTAAACATGATTTTCCAAAAAGTGGGGGTAAATATTATTTCGATCCCAATTGATGAGGATGGGATTATTGTAGATGAAGTAAGGAAAATTTGCAAAGAATATAAAATCAGGATGCTGTATCTCACACCTCACCATCATTACCCTACTACTGTTGCCCTTAGCGCACAAAGGAGACTGGAGCTTCTCAACCTTGCTCATGAATTTGGATTTGTAATTCTTGAAGATGATTATGATTATGATTTTCACTATGATAAAAGCCCTATTTTACCTTTAGCCAGCGCCGATACGGATGGGATGGTTATTTATATCGGTTCTTTTGGAAAGTCTCTCGCTCCCGGTTTTCGCACAGGCTTTATTGTCGCTCCGGAAAACCTGATGATGGAAATGAGGAAATATCTGGGAATCATCGACAGACAGGGGGATATTTTGATGGAACATGTTTTGGGCGAAATGATCGCAGAAGGCGAAATCAACCGCTATTTAAAAAAATCATTGAAAATTTATCAGGAAAGGCGGGATTATTTTTCAGCTCTGCTGAATGATCAGCTTAAAAATTTAATTCAGTTTGAAAAACCATCGGGAGGTCTTGCCATTTGGATGGAATGGAAAACTCCGATAAACCTGATGCAATTAAGTCGAAATTGTGCTCAAAAAAGCCTTTTTATTCCCAAAACGTTATTATACCAAAATAAAAATCTGACGGCCATGCGGTTAGGCTTCGGAAATTTAAATTTTGAAGAGATGGAAAAAACTATCAATATTTTTTCAGAAAATGCAAAATCACTCACCTAGCTATCAATTTTGGGGATTATAATTTATCTGGAAAAACAGTAATTACTACTAAAACTATGAATTAATATTATATTTTTGTTAATTCCCAAATATTTTTATCGAATGCTTATTCTCATTTTGAGACTGCTTATTTTATACACTCACACAGGGTTAACCGTTTGCACTATTCCATTAACAAAGGGTAAGATTAACCCAAATTCACCCCAATTTGAATTATATGACAAATATCATTTTGAATTTTGTTTAGAGAATAATTTATATTTACAGAATTATTTTTAATTATTCTAAATAAATGAAAAGACAATACGCACTTTCAATCTTATTGCTGGCGACTTTAACAGCAAATGCTTCTGCTCAAATTAAGCAAGACAGTATTACAACCAAAGATATCAATGAAGTCATTATGGTATCATCCCGCTCTCCAAAGCAGATTAGTGATATTCCGGGAACAGTTTGGGTGATTGGCGAAAAAGAACTTCAGACCCAAATAAAAGGCGGCGCCGGATTGAAAGAAGTGTTAGGAAATATGATTCCGGGGTTCGATTTTGGAAATCAGGGTAGAACAAATTATGCCCAAAATATGCGCGGCAGAAACGTCTTGGTATTGCTCAACGGAATTTCTTTAAACAGTACGAGAGCTTCCAGCAGACAATTTGATGCCATTGATCCTTTCAACATAGAAAAAATAGAGGTTCTTTCTGGTGCATCTTCCATTTACGGGGGAGATTCTACGGGAGGAATTATTAATATCGTTACGAAAAAACCAGCTTCAAATAAATTAGCATTCGAAACATCAGTTGGATTAAAAAGCGGTTTTCATAAAGACGATTTAGATAAAAGAATTGCCCAGTCTATTGAAGGCGGAAGTGATAAAATGAAGTTCAGATTAGGAGCTGCTTTCACTCAAAATGAAGGAGCTTTTGATGCTAATGGAGATCAGATTATTACTGATGTAAAACAGGCTGATTTTCAATACAACCGTTCAATTGACATTCTGGGCGGAATGAGTGCAAAACTAAGTCCAAATCAAGACTTGAGTTTAGATTTACAATATTACAATTCACAGGTCAGAAACAAAAAATGGCTTTCTTTTGGTCAGGATTTTGTGGGATTTACTACTAAAAATCCGGATTTAATCAATGTTTTAGATGGTACTGATTCTGATATAGTTCCAAGGACGGAACGTTTTATGGCAAATCTTCAGTACAATGCCCGAAATATTTGGGGCGGCCAGGATTTGCTTTTACAAGCTTACGGAAGACGTGAAGAAGTAGATTTCGGGGCATCTTTTGCAGAAGTTCCGAAACCACCGGCTGGGATCACGCTTCCGGTTTTTCTTTCTTCGGCGAGAGGAAATACTGATATTTACGGAGCAAAATTAGTGGTAAACAAAAAATGGGAATCATTCAATTTTACGTATGGAGTTGATTCTGATTATGAAAATTTCACAGGAGACCAAGCCATTTTTAATCCCCAAAAAAGTGCTGAATCCGGAGGCTTAGTAAACAAAACCGATACTTTTGTCGGAAGATATCCTGATACAAAAATTTTCACTTTATCGGGATTCATTCAGGCCGATTGGAATATTACCAAGCAATTAATCCTTTCCGGAGGGGTTCGTCAACAGTTTATTAATGTAAAACTTGACGATTTTGTTGGATTTAAAGAACAGGTTTATATGCATTTCGGATATGGAAATTCCGCGGATGCAGTGAAAGGGGGTAAAAATAATTATGATGTAACATTACTGAATGCAAGTCTGCTGTATAAAATCACTCCTTCCTTGCAAACCTGGTTTAGCTTTTCTCAAGGATTTGCTGTTCCAGATGCCGCAAAATCTTACGGTTTCGGAAAATATCAATTGGATAATAACCGTTGGAATATACTAAACAGCATGAATATTGCAGAACAGCCTTTGAGTGGAATTAAAACTGATCAAATGGAACTGGGTTTCAGGCACAACAGAACTTCAGATGCAGGATTCTACGCTCAGGGTTCCTTTTTCTATGCTCTTTCCAACAAAACTTTGAAAATTGACAATGCCGCTTTCACGATTTCTTTACTCGATCAAAAATTGAGGAACTACGGTTTTGAAGGGGCTTTAGGGTATAGATTTGTTCAAGGCTTGGAATTAGGGGGAAATGTTTTATTAATGCAATCTGAAACAGAAACTATTGATAAGGGTTGGCAAAATCAGTCAGTATATACAACAAATCCGTCCAAATTCATGGTGTACACAGGATGGAATGCAAAAAGATTTTCATTAAGGCTTCAAATGCAAAACTCTATGAACTATACAGATTTAGCAGATATGAAAATCACAGGTTATACCCTATTTGACTTTGTTGGAGATGTGAAATTAAACAAGGGAACAATCAACTTTGGAGTACAAAACATCTTTAACAAACAGTATACTACCATTTGGGGACAGCGCTCCGTATTTTTCTACGGAGCACCTGAAAAAGCTTTTGCTTATCAGGGCCGAGGAACTACATTTTCTGTAGGATACACGATAAATTATTAATTATTGTAAATATTTTTAACCATTAAGATTCTATTAAGGAGTTACGTTTAATTAAGATTAAGTCATACTGATTTCACCTAAGTGAAAGCAAATTTAATATTCTTAAGTTCTTGATAAAACCTTGATGGTTTCAAATTAAAATTTAAATAAAATTCTAATCAAAAAGTAAAAAGAAACACAAAATCCCGTATTTTTTATGAACACAGTTATTACCGAACATGCGGTTTCGGAAAGGGAACTCCTTTTCCCAAATCTGGAAAATTTATTCTGTGATATCAATATTCACGAATATCAGAATGCGATGCAGAAAGCACAGGAGAGTGTAGTTGCATTTCTAGAAGACAGCAATCAGCCTTTCAGTGGAGTTTCCCCGAAAGAGCTGAGAAAACAGTTTGAAAATGTCAATCTCAATGATCTTCCGCAGAATTATGAGGAAGTTTTTGAAGAAGTCAGAACACTTTATACACAGCATGCAATTGCCTTTCATCATCCAAAATACGTTGCCCATCTCAATTGTCCGGTTGTGATTCCGGCTGTTGCTGCGGAAATGCTTATTAGTTCCATCAATTCTTCCCTTGATACATGGGATCAAAGTGCAGGTGGGACATTGATGGAGCAAAAACTGATTGAATGGACATGTAGCGAAATTGGCTACGGAAAATCATCCGATGGAATTTTCACAAGCGGCGGTTCCCAGAGTAACCTGATGGGAATGCTTTTAGCGAGAGATTATTATTCTATTAAACATTTTAATCATAATATCAAGAAAAACGGATTGCCGGAAAATGCCCATCGTTTCAGGATTTTTGTTTCAGAAATGGCCCATTTCAGCATTCAGAAAAGTGCTTCGATTTTAGGATTGGGCGAACAGGCAGTTGTAAAAGTGAAAACCGACCGTTCTTTTAAAATGAACAGTATTTTATTGGAAGATGCCATTCAGAAAGAAATTGAAAACGGAAATATTCCGATTGCTATAGTTGCTACAGCGGGAACAACTGATTTTGGAAATATTGATCCTTTGACTACTATTTCAGCCATTGCAAAAAAATATCAAATGTGGTTTCACGTAGATGCAGCATATGGTTGCGGATTGCTGCTGACGGAGAAGTATCGCCATTTAATCAACGGAATTGAAGAAGCAGATTCTGTGACAGTTGATTATCACAAATCATTTTTCCAGCCCGTAAGCAGCAGTGGATTTTTGGTAAAGGACAGAAGTTACTTCACTATAATAACACATTACGCAGATTATTTAAACCCGAAAGATCATGATGAAAATGAGATTCCTAATCAGGTCAATAAATCAATTCAGACAACCAGAAGGTTTGATGCTCTGAAACTTTGGTTTACACTGCGAATTATTGGTAAAAAAGGATTGGGAAGTTATATTGAAAGGATTATTCACACAGCTCGTCAAGCTGCTGTTCTTCTGGAAAATGATCCGTATTTTGAAGTTCTGAACAATTCTGATATTTCCGCACTGGTTTTCAGATATTCAGCAGATCCTTTCAAAACTTTTGATTTAAACAGAATCAATACTTTCATCAAATCACAACTCTATAAACACGGAAATGCCCTGGTTGCAGGAACAAAAGTAAACGGACAGTTTTATTTAAAATTCACCATTCTAAACCCTTTAACAACCATCGGAGATATCCAAACAATTTTAACTACCATTAAACAATACGGAAATGAATACATTGAAGTCAATTAATATACAGGAATACGCAGAAAAGATAAACTATACGGCTCTGATCAACTGCTACATGAAGGAATTTACCAACTGGAGCCGTTATTTGGGAATCCCGAAATACGATATTGCTATTGCAAAAAATCTGAGAAAAACTCCAACAAATCTTCACATCAGAATAGATTTTTCTTCGATTGGGTGTGATATTTATATTCCTGTTACTTATTTTTCGGAAAGCGGAAGACATCTTTTTGATTTTCCGGTTCTGAGAAGAATTTTAGAGACAGATGAAGTTGCTGAGGTTGATATTTATGGATTTATGGCTTTAACGGCAGAGTATGCTAAAAATAGTTATCAGAATATCGATGCCTCAACAGTCATGGAACGATTGAATAACAGCATTGAAAATCTTTCAACTTACCTGGAATATTTGGTTGAAAATAATAAATCTGCCAATGACCTGGAAATGTCTTTTATAGAAGCAGAACAGTCGCTTATTTTAGGACATATTTTGCACCCTGTTCCAAAATCAAAACAAGGTTTTAATCAACAGGATTTACTTGTGTATTCTCCCGAAACATCAGGAAAATTTCAGTTATTTTATTTCTTAATCAATCCTGAAAATATTGTAGAAAAAAATGCGGATGGAGAACTTGTTTCCCAAAGGTTAGGTGAAAAAATATATCCGCTTTTAAATACTGAACATAAAAAATTGTGGGACAAATTTCCGGATTATCAAATTGTCCCGATGCATCCTTGGGAAGCAGAATATTTGTTAGCTCAGGAAAATGTTCAAATCATGCAGGAACAAGGAATTCTCTTTGCTTTAGGACATTACGGAGAACACTTCACTCCTACTTCTTCTGTAAGAACTGTTTACAGCGAAACCAATAAATGGATGTTTAAGTTTTCTCTTCATGTGAAAATTACTAATTCTGAGAGAATTAATTTATACCCGGAGCTTCACCGTGGATATGATATCAGCCAGTTATTAAAAACAGATTGGGGAAAAAATTTACAAAAAGATTTCCCCGAAATTGATTTCATGGTGGATCCCGCTTTTATTGCTGTGAAATTTAATGATAAAATCATTAACGGATTTAATATCAGCATCAGGCGAAATCCCTTCTATGGTGAAAATAAAAACAAAAATGTAACGCTGTTGGCGGCTCTTTGCCAGGACGGTATTTTGGGACAGCCTTCAAGGCTTCAGAATATCATTGTAAATACAGCCAGAAATCTTGGTTTATCTGTAGAACAGGTTGCTTTGGATTGGTTTAAGCAATATCTCCATATTTGTGTAAGACCGATTGTCGGAATTTTAAATAAGTATGGATTAGCTTGTGAATTCCATCAGCAGAATGTAATGATAGAACTTGACAAAAATAGTTTTCCGGCGAAAATTTATTTCAGGGACAATCAGGGCTTTTTCTTTAGAGAAGGCAGAAAAGAATTGGTTTCCAATGCACTTCCGGGAATTGCCGGTGAAAGTCAGTCGATTATTGATGAAGAATCTCTAGCACCGAAATACACCTACTATTTGGTGACAAATAATATTTTAGGGGTTGTTAATGCTTTGGGATGTAATCAGTTGGCAGATGAACGGAAATTAATCAATTTGGTTTATAAAGCATTCAAAGAACTTGAAAATGAGGATGAAACCGGATTGGTAAGCTACATCATCAATAAAAGAAATTGGTATACCAAAGGGAATTTAATTACTAGTCTTCAAAACATCAATGAAGCAAACGAAAATTTAGAATATCCTGCCGTTTTCTTAGATACCCCGAATCCTTTAAACAAATATTTTTTTTCGAATAAACTAATTAAGCCTGAAACCAAAGAAACCGTTTATTCAAGATACTTTGAAGAAGAAAACATAAATATCAGCATTAGGCCTTTCGACATTGAAAAAGATTTTGAAATGATCCACGAATGGTTTAATATGGAACACGCAAAACCTTTCTGGAAAATGGATGGTCCGAAAAGAGACTTAGAACTTTGGTTCAGAACAATTCTTCCAAGCGATGAGCAGCACAGCTTTATAGGCTATGTGAATGATGTTCCTCAATTCAGCTTTGAACCGTACTGGCCAATGAGAGATATTGTAGGGGCTTACTATGAAGCACTTCCGACCGACTATGGAACTCATTTTTTTGTTGCTGAAACTCAAAAAGACAAGAAGTTTTCTTTCCAATCCTTTCAGGTTGCTTTAGATTATATTTTTATGCTTCCTGAGGTTGGGAAATGTATCGGTGAAGCATCTGTTGATGCAGTTCCGACGGATAGAATCATCACAAAATTGGGTTACACTCGGGAAGGTGTTATTGAAATGCCCCACAAAACGGCTTATCTGACTTTCTGTACCCGAGAGGGATATTGGGAAAAATGTCCTGAGAGTAGATTGGAAGCGAAAAGTGTTTAATATTTAAAATAAACCATTAAGATTTTATTTAAGGAATTTGAAACTATTAAGAGATCTCTCCTTCGGAATAACATACATTCTATCATTCTGAATATAACTGAAAGTTTAGAAATGTAGTCAAAGATGAAGAATTTAACTCAAATCCTCGCCCTTTAAATAAAATCTTAATGGTTAAAAATCAAATTTCAAAAACAAAAACATTGGAAAATAATAAAATATACGATATCATCGGGATCGGAATTGGTCCTTTTAATCTTGGATTGGCAGCACTTTTAGAGCCTGTAAAATCTATTAATTCCCTTTTTTTGGATCAGGCAGAATGCTTCGATTGGCATCCCGGATTAATGCTTGATAATGCAACGTTGCAGGTTCCTTTCATGGCTGACTTGGTGACGATGGCAGATCCGAAGAGCCAATTTAGTTTCCTGAATTTTTTAAAGGAAACAGACCGTTTGTATAAATTTTATATCAGGGAAAACTTTTATATTTTAAGAAAAGAGTACAATCTGTATTGTCAGTGGGTTTCTAATCAATTGCAGAATTGTCTTTTTGGAAAAAAAGTTGAAAACATTACATTTGATAAAACCAGGGAAATTTACATCATTGAAATTTTAGATTTGAAAAATAACGATGTAAAAAGATATTATACAAAAAAACTGGCTTTAGGAACAGGAACCCAGCCGAATCTTCCAAAATTTATGGAAGGAAAAAATTATCCAAATGTAATTCATACTTCGGAATACCTTAATCGTAAAGATGACATTTTAAATTCAAATTCCGTTTCAATTATCGGTTCCGGACAAAGCGCAGCAGAAATATTTCAGGACCTGCTTCCGGAAACCAAAACTGATTTTAAAATGAACTGGTTTACGCGTCCGGACCGATTTTTCCCAATGGAATATTCTAAATTGACATTAGAATTAACCTCTCCCGAATACGTTGATCATTTTTACCAGATGCCTTCTGAAAAACGTAAAAATTTATTGGTAAAACAGCCTCCTCTTTATAAAGGAATAAATTTTGACCTAATTAACGAAATTTTCGATACGCTATACGAAATGAGTGTCGGAAATGCACCCTTGAATGTAGAATTAAAGCCAAGCTGTCAACTCGACAGCATTTATCCTGAAGGAAATTCTTATCTGTTAAATTTTACTCATGTTCAGGATGAAGCCACATTTACCCATATTTCAGATTACATTATTTTGGCAACAGGGTATAAATATAAAGAACCTGGTTTTTTAAAGGGAATCCACAGTATAATTCAAAGAACGGAAGACGGATTATTTAATGTAAGCCGTTATTATACAATTGATAACAAAGAAACCATTTTCGTTCAGAATGCAGAGCTCCATACTCATGGTTTTGTAACACCAGATTTAGGAATGGGTGCTTATCGAAATTCTATTATCATCAATTCTATTGCAGGAAAAGAAATTTATAAAGTAGAAAAGCGAATTGCCTTTCAACAATTTAACACTTCAGAAGTATGGACCGCAAAACATTCATCTTAACAGGTGATTTGAAAAAGGTCATGTGGGAAACTTCATGGCCTGCCATTGCGGCCATTGTTTTATATGGAATTAATAATTTTCTGGATGCTATTTTTGTTGGTTATTTAGTTAATACTCAGGCTCTCGCAGCAGTTGGAATGGCTTATCCGTTATCCCAGATTGTTCTGGGATTCGGAAGATTGGTCGGAACCGGGGCCGGAGCAGCAGTAAGTATCTGGATTGGCAAAAACGAAAGCAATAAATTATATAATTTATTCGGGAGTTTCAACTTTCTATGTATTTTTTTCTCTTTGATTTGCACAGTTCCGGCTTATATTTTTGCTAATGAATTGATGGCAATGATGGGAGCAAAAGGGAATTTACAAACCATAGCAGTTGAATATTTCAGAACAACATTGATTGGTACTATTTTCTGGATTTATGGTTTAGCCTTAAATATGTTAATCCGTGCTGAAGGCAAAATGAAAACCGCTGCTGTAATGATTGCTGTAGGATTAATTATTGATATTATTTTAAAGCCAATCTTTATTTCAACCTTAGGAATGGGCGTTTCAGGTGCAGCATGGGCAACAAACTGCGGTATGATTATTTATTCTTTACTTGGAATTTTCTATTACGCTAAAGGAAAAAGTTCTTTTAAAACAAACTGGAAATCATTATCTTTTCATCCTGAAATCGGAAAAAGAATATTAAAATTGGGACTTCCGGAAATGATTTTATCCATAATGGGAGTGATCCAAAGTATTATTATTTTTAATGCTATTGCAAGATACGGAACGGAAAATGACATCTCATTTTTCACAGTTTTGAATAGGTTTTTTTTGTTTTTACTGACTCCATTATTTGGTCTAATGCGTGGTTTACAGCCTGTTGTAGGCATTAATTTCGGAGCCGGAAATTATGTAAGAGCCGGAAAATTTTTGAAAACATATATTGTAGCCGGAATAGCAATTCTATTTCCTTTCTTTTTTGTGGCTCTCGTTTTTCCGCAACAGTTAATTGATTTAATGCTCCCCGGATATTCGGTAACTCAGCACCAGATTTTGGATTTCAGATTATTTTTTTCCGTTTTACCTTTACTCCCAATTACGGTCTTGGCGCTCTCCTATTATCCTGCTGTAAATGACAGTAAAAAGGCAAGTTTTCTGGTTTTCCTTCGTCAGATTATTCTTTATATTCCTTTAATGCTTATTCTTCCGTATTATTTCGGAGTGAAAAGTATTTATTGGGGTAGTGCTTTGATAGAAGTAACTGTAGGAACTATTACATTTATTATACTGAAAAAAGGCGTTGCTAAATCACAAACAATAGCAGCTTAATTTTTTATGAAATAAAAAGGTTTCGGGCAAATCTTCGATTTGCCCGAAACCTTTTATAAATACCAATCTTTATATCTTTTTAAAGCTTCCAGGAAATAATAATCTGCATATATCAACGGAACATCAATCTCAGAGTTCAATGGCAAGCCTCCGGTACTGTGCATCAGTAAGAAACCTCCATTTTCGCCTAATTTAGCCTGATATTTTTCAGAAGAGAGACTAATTATCATTTTTTGAGCAGAATTTATATACTTTTCTTTTTCCTTACCTTCCGTGTATTGTCCCAATTCCAATAAGGCTGAAGCTATAATTGCAGCCGCTGAAGCATCTTTCGGAACAGTCGGAATTTTAGGGTCATTAAAATCCCAATAAGGAATTTTGTCATCTGGTAAAGTGGGATTATTTAGAATAAATTTCGCGATATTTTTTGCCTGAATTAAATATTTTTCATCGTTTGTAAACCGGTACATCATCGTATATCCGTATAAAGCCCAACCCTGTCCCCGAGCCCAAGCCGAAGAATCAGAGTATCCCTGAAACGTTTTTTTTGCTAAAACCTGACCTGTATCAATATCATAATCAATCACATGATAAGAACTGTAATCCGGTCGAAAATGATTTTTCATCGTTGTATTGGCATGAGCGACAGCAATTTCGCTCAACTTTTTGTTTCCCCCATGTTGTGAAGCCCAGTTTAACATTTCAAGATTCATCATATTATCGATGATTACAGGACCTTTAAAATCAGCCATTTTATCCCAAGACAAAATAGCCTGCATTCCCGGACGGAACCTTGTTGAAAGAGATTCTGCCGATGTAAGAATAATGTCTTTGTATTTTGAATCCTTTGTAATTCGATAAGCATTACCGAAACTGCAAAACATCATAAAGCCCAAATCATGATCTCTTGTAAACGTCTTATTGGATTCTATAATTAATAACGATCTTTCTGCCTCTTTTTTTATTTCAGAATCTTTCGTCTGTTCATAAATCATCCATAACGAACCCGGGTAAAAACCTGAGCACCACCAAGTAATCTCTCTAGTAATAACTTTATTATCCTTGTATGACTGGGGCATTTTATCGTTCGGAACAGCTTTCATCAAATGTTTGTATTGCCTGGTTGCGAAATGAAATTCTTCATTGATCAGTTTTGACATTTCTTTTTTGCTTTGAGCATTAAAAAAAGTTGCCAAAATGGTAAAAGTTGCCATCGTGATTTTATGTAAGGCCATGTACGTAGATTATTCCGTACAATTTACTTAAAATTTATGATTTCAGTGGAAGAATTTAAGTTTATGATTATCTAAAATCTTGTTTATTTATTATTAGATTTCATTCTCAAAAACATATAAGTTAAGCCTAAACCAAGCCCTGCTAAAACTGCAATTTTAGTTTTTCTTGAAGGAACCGGCAACATGGTTTCACCGTAAATCCGATGAGGTTTTGATGAAGGTTCTAACACGTTACCCGAATCAGACGGTGCATTTTTTATTTTCATCATCAATCTCATTGCAGCTGAAGCTGTATTGATAATTGGTTTAGGAAATAATCCATAAACATTTTTAAGCATCATTGATGTAAAATCCGGAAACAAATCTTTTCTGGGATTTTTGGCTAACTCAACTATTTTTGCTGCAGTGTCTCTTGGATCAGCCGCAAACGGAGGAATTTTAAAATCTAAGCCCGAATATTTGGCAGAATGCATATTTCCCGTCGAGCGTTGAATTTGAGGATAAAGATTGCAAATGTGGATATCAGAAAAGTCAGAAATTTCACCATGAAGGCATTCCATCATTCCGCGAATACCGAATTTTGTAGCAGAATATACCGCACTGTACGGAGCAGGCATGAATCCGCCGATGGAAACATTATTGATGAGGATACCTTCATTTTGTCTTTTAAAAACCGGCAAAACACTATACGCTCCGTGCATGTATCCAAAAAGGTTAGTTTTAATAACCTGTTCGTTTAGCTCCATTGGGATTTCTTCAAATTTTCCGCTTGCCATTACTCCTGCATTATTTACCCAAATATCAATTCTTCCATTAAATTGAAGCGCTTTATTAGCCAAATTCTGAACATCCGAAGCTATCGATACATCCGCCGGTATACCAATTGCAGCAACGTCTAAATCCCTGCACAAAGCTACCGTTTCATCCAACGCTTCTTTTCCTCTGGCCGCAACTACAATGTTACATCCTTCTAACGCAAACGCTTCTGCTGTTGCTCTCCCTACACCACTGCTCCCACCCGTGATGACAACTGTTTTTCCTTTCAGGCTGTTTTGTACTTTTTCAATTGATTTCATTTTGTGATGGTTTTGGTTAATTACCTATAATCAACCTATTATTATGCCATAAAAATTAAGTTATTATCATTTTAAAATAATAAGTTAAATTTTTATACTAAAAAGTAATTTAGTTCATTATATCAAAAAATATAAATTCCAAATTGAATTTATGGCATAGATATTATTATATAATAAGTAAAGGACACAAGATGGAAAATATGCTAGAAAATAAAGATATAATCAATAGATATTTGGCTTTAAATATTAAAATACAATTCGATCTGGATTTTGATTTGAAAGATGAATATATCTTTACTCAAAATATCGTTTCAAAAAAAATGATTATAGCCACCACATTCAGTGATAAAATATTATTTAATCCTCAGATAAAAGTATTTTTGGCAGCTTTAATCACAGAGATTAATAACGGCAATTGTACTATTGAGAATATCAAAGACAGGTTAAAACATACCAAAGAGATGAACCTGCAACACATTAAAAAAATCGTCTAAAAATAAATAATCCCTACAATTTGTAAGGATTAATTTTAAACGTATTGAAAGGATTCAGCCTGATTGCTATCAAGCTTCCTGTAAATATTTTGCCACTTTTCCCTCTAAATCATCAAGGTTGAATGGTTTTGCAACATAATCATCAGCCTGAGCCTGCTCTGCCAAGGCTACAATATCATTATTTGCAGTTACATAGATAACCGGAATGTCCTTAAATTCCTCGTGACTTTTCAACAGTTTTGTGGCTTCTACACCGCCAATTTTAGGAATCCAGTTATCCATAAGAATCACATCCGGCTGATATTGTGAAACTTTTTCTATAATATCATGAGAGGTCTCCGAAATTTCAACCTGATAACCATTCTCTTCAAAAATGATGGTGATTACCTCTAAAATAGCCGTATCATCATCAAAAATCAAAATTCTCTTTTTACTCATATTAGTTATATTTAAAACCTAAGGTTGTTTATATTTTTACAGCTTATTAATATTATCCGCTAAATTTCCAGGGGTAATCAGCAAATCATAAGCAATTTCATCAGCGGCATGTTTCGGCATATATTCTACTTCAGCCGTTTCAGGATCTTGTATCCAGACTTTTCCTTTATTTTTTTTGATATATGCTAAACCCTCTACCCCGTCAGCATTTGCCCCCGAAAGCAAAATGCCAATAAGATTTTCACCATAGGTTTCTGCTGCGGATTTGAAAGTAACATCAATGGATGGCCGGGAATAATTCATCTTTTCCGAACAATCAAGAGCCATCATTTTCTTATTCTCAAACAACAAATGATAATCCGCAGGCACTACATATATTTTATTATTTTGAATTTCTGTTTTATCTTCAATCTCAACAACTTCAATAGATATAAACTGTTGTAGTAAAATCTGCAAAATATTATTGGAATAGGCCTTACGATGCACTACCAACAAGATAGGGAACCTAATTTTTTCTTTTAATTTTTTGAGCATTTCCAGAATCACCTGCAGACTTCCCGCAGATCCTCCAATAACCACCAATTCTGTATTTGTGTTCTTTGCTTTCATGGGCTAAATGCTATTAATTATGCTCTACTTTTTTCCAGATGCGCTGCTCATCTACCTGATGATAATTTTTATCCAGCCTGGAAAACCTCAGCGTTTCTTTTGCTCCTAAGGCCAAATATCCCAGATTTTCAAGACTGTTATCAAAAAGTTTAAAAACGCGTTCTTGCAATCCTCTATCAAAATAAATTAAAACATTTCTGCATATAATTAATTGAAAACTGTTAAAAGAACTATCTGAAACCAAATTATGAGTTGATAATATTAGTTTTTCTTTTAAACTTTTATCAAATCTTACACTATCATAATTTGCCGTATAATAATGTGAAAAATCTTTTTTACCTCCCGAAAGCATATAATTTTCAGAATATAATTTCATTTGCTGTAACGGAAAAACTCCGGCTCGGGCAGTTTCTAAAACCGAAGGATTAAGATCTGTCCCATAGATAAGTGATTTATGGTAAAGATTAGCTTCTTTTAACAAAATCGCAACCGAATAAGCCTCTTCTCCCGTTGAGCAACCTGCAACCCATATTCTAATCAATGGATACGTTCCTAACTGTGGTAAAATTTTTTCTCTTAACGTTTTAAAAAAAGCCGGATCACGGAACATTTCAGTAACATTCACCGTAATTTCTTCTACAAAACGTTTCAGATATTCAGGATCATTCATTAATGTATATCTTAACTCCGCAAAACTGGTAAACCTGTCGAGCAGACAAATCCGGTTTATCCTGCGTTTAAAAGAAGCCCTGCTATATTCTGAAAAATCATACCCATACAAATCATAAACATCTTTTATCAAATATTCTACCTCTTCATCTTTTACGATACTTGGTTCTAACATTTATGAAAGTTTTTCTATTGCTAAGATTAGTTGATCTACATCGATTGGTTTTGATACGTACCCCTGCGCTCCTGCATCAAGGCATTTCTGGCGGTCTTCCGGCATTGCCTGTGCAGTAACCGCAATCACAGGAACCCGGCTGACCAAAGGCATATCTTTGATTATTCTGATAGCCTCATAACCATCCATTTCCGGCATCATCATATCCATCAAAACAATATCTATTGTATTATCTTCTTTTAATATCTGAATAGCTTCCTGAGCCATTGTACAGCTTACAATCTGATAACCGCGTGCTTTTAAAGTAAGTTTTAAAGCAAATATATTACGTGGATCATCATCCACAATTAAAATTTTCTTATTCATCAGAACTTTAGCTGTTTAACTTTCATATAACCAAACTCTTAAAAGAGACAATAACTGATCAATATCTACCGGTTTCGAGATATAATCTGACGCTCCTGCCGTGATACATTTTTCACGTTCTCCAATCATAGATTTTGCAGTAATAGCAATGATCGGAAGCCTTTTAAACATTGGCATTTTCCTAATTTCTTTTATCGTCTCATAGCCATCCATTTCAGGCATCATCATATCCATTAAAATCACATCAATATCCTGATGCTCTTTGATTTGCTGCAATGCATGTTTCCCATCCATCGCAACTACTACTTCTACTTTATATTTTTCTAAAGCTTTGCTTAACGAGAAAATATTTCGAACATCATCATCAGTAATTAATATTTTTTTACCACTTAAAACCTCCGTTAATGACCCTAAAACTTTGTTTCTTGCCATTTCTACCGAATTGTTTTTCTCTTCAACTAAATGTAAGAATAAGCCTACTTCATCCAAAATCCTTTCATAAGAATGAGCTGTTTTTACTACAATAGAGTCAGCATATTGCTTAATTTTTTGTTCTTCAGTCTTTGACAAATTACGTTCCGTAAAAATAATAATCGGTAGATTCTCTAAGCCTTCATAGCTTTTAATAGACTCAATGATCTGGTATTCATTCCCTCTGGAAGCCCCGATATCCAGAATCACACAGTCAACCTCAGCCGAAGTCAGGGCTTTCACGCTATCTTCAACATTATTTTCTACCGATAAAGAAATATTAAAATTACTTAAAAAATAAGATAATGCACTGGCATGCTTAGCGTTATCCTCCACTATCAAAACTTTTTGCGGAGACTTCAGAAGAGCTTCTTCAATTTTCTTAAAAACGTCTGTCATTTTATCCAAAGCAAGAGGTTTATTAATAAAATCAATAGCCCCTTTCATCAGACTTTCCCTTTCCACCTGAAGCACAGACATCATATGTACCGGAATATGTTTTGTAGCAGAATTTGATTTGAGCTCATCCATTACTTTCCAACCATCTTTCACCGGTAACTGTACATCCAGTAAAATAGCTTTCGGATGATATTGAACCGCTGCAGACAAAGCATGATCTCCTCTTACTACAACCACTCCTTTATAACCGTTAATTCGGGCGTATTTCAATAAAGCTTTGGCGAAATTTGTATCATCTTCTACAATCAGAATTACTTTATCCTCTTCTGAGATTGCCTCTCTGTCATCTGCTACATCTTCCGGAATTTCCAATATCTCGTAAGGCAATACCATCTCTGATTCTCCATCTTCCAGAATATTCTGAATCTCTTCTACATCTTCACGGATAACATCAACCAAATGCTGATCTGTTTCATTTTTACCGGTTTGAAAGGTTGGATTTACAGGGATAGTCAAACTAAATTCACTTCCTTCATTTACCTTGCTTTTCAAAATCAGCTCTCCCCCCAATAATCTTGCAATTTCGCGGCTGATCGACAATCCCAGACCTGTTCCGCCAAACTTACGTCTCGTTGATCCGTCTGCCTGTTGGAAAGCTTCAAAAATAATTCCCTGTTTCTCCTCCGGAATGCCTATTCCTGTATCTTTTACACTGAAAATAACAAAATTCCTATCTTTTGGATCTTTCTTAATATTTAAAGTAATGCTTCCTTCCGTGGTAAATTTTGTAGCATTTGACAATAAGTTGCGTAATACCTGATCTACACGTAAGCGGTCTGTTTCAATCGTTTTTTCTACATCATTTTCTATCTCAAGATTGAATTCTATTCCTTTTTCACGGAGAACAGGATTAAATAAATTCTTTAAATCTTTAACGATATCATCGATTACAACATCCTGGTACTCCAGTGTCATCTTACCGGATTCTATTTTTGCCAGATCCAGGATTTCATCAATAAGAGTTAATAAACTGCTTCCCGAACTTTGAATCACTTTTGCAGATTCTATTTGGTCTTCATTTAAATTTTCATCGGGATTTTCTGCCATCAGACGCGAAAGAAGTAAGATTGAATTTAAAGGCGTACGAAGCTCATGAGACATATTCGCCAAAAATTCTGATTTGTATTTTGTACTTAAAGCCAATTCTTCTACTTTTTTCTGAATCTCATTATTTCGTTCAGCAATCAAATGATTTTTTTCTTCTAAAGCTCTTGAGCGCTCTTCTAACTCAGCATTTGCCTGCATCAATTCTTCCTGCTGAACTTTCAGCTCTTCTTCTGAAGCCTGTAATTTTTGAGTCTGAGCTTCTAATTCTGTATTAAGATTTTCCAGTTCGGAATGCTGCACCTGCAATTCTTCTGATTGAGCTTGTGTTTCTTCCAATAATTGCTGTTCTTTTTCACGACCTTTTGCCGCGCTTAAAGCAATGCCGATATTTCGGCTGCATTCAGCAAAGTAGTCAACTCTTTCTTCTTCAAAATTTAAAGTTGAACCTAATTCCAACACTCCAATACAGTAATGATCGGCTATGATTGGTATTAATAATATCCCGTAAATCTGAATTGTACTGCTTGCAAAAGTTACTACAAAATCATCTTCGTGCAGATTATTGTAAACCGCCATCTTTTCGCTGACAAAAGTCTGACCTACCATTCCTTCTCCAGGCTCGAAAGTCTTTTTCATATTGCTCTCCAGCCCAAAAACAGCATTCAGCTTTAATAAGCCTTCATCAAAAAGATAGATAGATCCGTTAATGCAATTTCCATATTCTACAAGCTGATTTAAAGATTCTTTGGTAACCTCTTTTACAGATTTGTTTCCAACTAAAGATTCATTCAATAAAGCAAGTCCTTTCTGACGCCAATCACTCTTATTAATTTTATCAAATGATTTTTTCAGTGAGTCTGTCATATTGTTTAATGAATCTACCAAATCACCTAAATCATCCTGTGAATTATCAACGGCTTTTTGGCTATAATCACCATTCGCTACTCTATTGGCAATCTGCTGAATAGCGCTTACACGCCTGCTGATTTCTAAATCTTTTTTTCGTAATTCTCTTTCAAGCTTATCTCTACGTACTATATCAGCACGTAATTTTATATATAAAAATGTAGTAACAACAATGGCCGCAATCGCAGAAAAAATAATGAATATCACCGTTGTATTTGATGATCTGTTAAGATTATTATTTTTCTTATCAAGCTGATTTTCTTCGTACTGTACAAAATCACGAACAATCTGACGGCATTTATCCATATACATTTTGCTCAACAACATCTGTTGCTGGGTCATCACAATACCTTTTTTCCTATTTTCGACAAATTGTTTTAAATTATCAATATTTCCATTGACATTTTTTTCAAGCTGATTGAGTCTGGCGAGCTGGCTTTCATCTGAAATATCCAAAGATTTTGCCCGCTCTATTGCCTTGGGAAAATCCTTTAAGCTGCGATAATAAGGTTCTAAAAAATTTTCCCTTCCTGTTAATTGATAGCCTCTGTTTCCTGTCTCAGCATCTAACAGAGAAATCAGTACATCCTTTACTGCAGTTATCGATCGTCGGCTTTTAGACAGGTCTTCGCGATGCTCCATCTGGTTTTGTATACTCAAATAAGACGCGACAGAGCTTGCTATTAAAATCAGTAAAGAAAGGCCTACTCCAACTTGAAGATTTCTAATGATTTTTTTCGGCATAAAATTAATTTAAAGGTAAAGTGAAATAAAACGTAGATCCTTCATCTACTTTACTAGATACTCCAATATTTCCGTGATGTTGTTTGATAATTTCAGAACAGATAAACAGACCGATTCCCATTCCCTGAAATTGCAGTGATGATTCCTCTACACGGTAAAATTTATGAAAAACAGCATCTTGTTTAAAATCAGGAATACCGATTCCGAAGTCTGTCACATTTACTTTGACTTCCTGCTCTTCCTCATCTACAAATGTTGTGACAATTATCTGATTATTTTGAGGAGAATATTTGATGGCATTTGTGAGGAAATTGATTAAAACCTGCTCAATACGTACTTCATCAAGAGGAATTAAGATATCAGGTTTGATTCCGTGACGCTCTATCCTAACTTTATTTTCATCATGGGTCTGCAAAATAGTTTCGATCGCATTATCAATAACATTTTCCAGATTAGCAGGTTTTTTATTGATTTTAAGTTTTCCGTTTTCTATTTTGGAAACGTCAAGAAGATCAGTGATTAAATTATTCAGTTTTTCGATTTGATCCTGGACTTTGGTCATAAATCCGGCTTCAGCACTTTCTTTGTCAAGTTTCAGTTTACGATCTAACAGCTGGACATAAGCTTTTATGCTTGTAAGAGGTGTTTTCAGCTCATGACTGGCGATACTTAAAAACTCGTCTTTTTCTTTCTCTACTTTTTTTTGATCATCTATATCAGTAAAAGTTCCTACCCAGTTTTTAATAATATTCCCATCATGTACCGGTGTTACGCGCAATAAATGATAACGGTAAACTCCCGACTTACTATTTTTTATCCTGATCTCTAATTCAAGAGCTTTTCCCTTTCTTTTACAGCGCTCAAATTCATCTTTTATGTTAAGATCATCCGGATGTGTTTCAGGAAAATCTGTATCAGAATCTGAATATTCATACCATTTCCCATTCACAAAATCTACAATTCCTTCTTCATTCAAGGTAAAGGCAATCTGCGGTAAAGATTCCAGCATCAGGTGAAAGTGATCAATCTGAGATTTCATGGTAACCTGAGATTCTCTTCTCCCTTTTACTTCAAGTTCGAGGCTTTGCTGTGTTTTTTTCATCGCCAAATTCTGTTCCTGAAGACTGTAAAAAGTTTTAACTTTTAATAAAAGAATTTCAGGATCTACAGGTTTTGTGACATAATCTTTCCCACCGGAAGCATATCCACGCGTGATGAATTTTTTTTCCGTATTTACAGCAGATAAAAATATGATGGGTACTTCCTTGGTTTTGCTGTAACCAGCTAATGCCTCAGCAACCTCGAATCCGTCCATTTCCGGCATCTGTACATCTAAAATAATTAGGGCATAATTATTTTTAAGTGCTTTCCCCAGCGCCTCTTCACCAGAACCGGCTATATCGACCTTAAAATCTTTAGATTCAAGCAATTTTTTCAGTGAATAAAGATTATTTTGGTTATCATCAACAATTAAGATCATAAAAACGTAAAATCAATAATTTATTATGTTTACTTAGATGTCAAAAATAATCACAATATTCGGAAAAACGGTTATTTTTCAACCATTTTCTATACACATACCACATTTATAAACTTTTAAACTAAATTTTAAGAAAAATATTCACAAAAGAATATTACAGTAAAACAAATACGTTTCTGGCAGTCCCTCAACTGTTTAAGTGTATAAAATACTAAAAAAGCCTTCTATTACAGTAAAAATTACACTTATTTTGATTATTCTCGGCATAGTGTTTGAATACAGAGTGACAACACTTTTTTTCACTTTACATATATATTATCAATTTTTAAACTCCTGAGATTTTCAGGAGTTTTATTTTAATATAATAGCAAAAAAAATCCCCAACTATCGTCGGGGATTAAAAACTAATAACCATGAAAACTCAATTAAACATGAGAATCGGTTGCAAATCTAAAACATTTCTGTCAAACAATATATTTTAAAGCCCTTTTTATCTTATTTTAACAAAGCTCTAACAAATCTTTATGATTTACCTGATTTCACAGTTAATATTGTTCTTGGCTTGATTTTAGATAATTGACAATTATATATGTATATCATATCTAAAAGACTGTTAAAATCAAAAATTATCTGCATATGGAAAGGTTTAAGAAAATAACGCTAATAATCCTAAAATGGAGTGGAATTTCATTGGTATCAATTCTGTTTTTGATGTTTATTATTCCTATTTTATTTCCCGGAACGATATCTGAACAGGTAAAAATATTTGCTAATAAACACCTTTCAGGGAAACTTGATTATAAAAGTACCCGGCTTACTTTTTTCAGACATTTCCCGTCTCTTACAGTATCTGTGGACAACCTGGTTTTGCAGGGTTCAAAGCCTTTTCAGAATGACACTCTGCTTGCCGCAAAAGAAGTTGCGGTAGGAATAAATTTAAAAAATCTGATTTTCAACCGTGAAGTAAAAATTGATGAAATATATGTTACAAATGCCTATGTAAATGTTTTTGTAAATAGCAAAGGAGAAGCAAATTATAATGTCTACACCTCCAAACCGTCCGGAAAGCCGTCCGATACAACAGAAGCAGGTGCATCTATCAAACTTGATCTGATTAAATTCAGAAACTGCCACGTAAAATATAATGATCATGCTGCAAGAATTTTAGTAGATGCAAAAGGGCTGAATTATACAGGAAAAGGAGGTTTAAGTGAAGATATTTTTGATTTGGAAACCGACCTTGATATTGATAAAGTTGATTTCAGCTTAAATAGAATATATTATGCGAAACAAAAAACGCTGCATGCTGATTTGGTTACCAGAGTCAATACCAATGCCTTGACTTTTGTATTAAGAAAAAACGAATTAAAAATTAATGATCTTCCATTAAAATTTATTGGGTTTGTAAGTATTCTTAAAGACGGATATAATCTTGATATACAAGCTTCCTCTGAAAAAACTACCATTCGTGAAATGATTTCCGTATTGCCTCCACAATATCTCGACTGGGCAAAAGACACAAAAATAGAAGGCAATAGTAACCTGTACTTCAATATAAAAGGAAGATTCAGTGAACCGAAAAACCTTAAACCCAGAGTAAAAGTACGTCTTTTAGTAGAAAATGGTTTTGTTTCCAACGGAAAAGCGCCCGTTCCGATGAATAATCTTAATATGGATTTGAATGTGGATTTACCATCCTTAGATACGAATCAGCTTGCAATAGATTTAAGAAAACTAAATTTTGATCTTGGCCAAAACAATAGTTTCCGTGCTTATGTATCCACAAAAGGCTTAGATGAAATGATGATTAAAGCAGATATAAAAGGAGCGGTCAATCTTCAGACATTACAACAGGCATTAGGATTAAAAGATATTGATATGCGCGGACTTATGGATACTAATATTAAGTCAAACGGAATTTTTAATTTAGATAAAAAACTATTTCCGAGAACAAACGGATATATTAATCTTAAGAACGGCTGGCTAAAAACCAAATATTATCCCAATCCTATTCAGAATATAAACCTGGTAGCCAATATCAATAATACTGACGGTACTTTCAAAAGTCTCGGAGTAAAACTAAACCCTTTCAGTTTTGATTTTGAAGGAAATCCTGTCTTTGTAAATGCCGATTTACAGAATTTTGAAGATCTTCTGTACAAAGTAAAAGCAAAAGGAGTGTTGAATGTCGGAAGGATTTATAGAGTTTTTGCTAAAAAAGGCTTAGATCTCAGTGGATTAATTATGGCAGATCTTTCTTTAAACGGGCGACAAAGCTATGCCACAACAGGTCAGTACAGCAAACTTGACAACAGAGGGACTTTAATCTTAAAAAATATAAAGGCTACTACAGAATATTTACCAAAATCATTTTATATAAAAGAAGGAAATTTCCAATTTGAAAACGAAAAAATGTGGTTCAGAAAGTTCTTTGCCACGTATGGGAAATCAGACTTTGCATTGAATGGCTATCTTTTAAATACCATAAATTACTTTATTGAAAGGAAGGGTACACTTCATGGAAAATTTGTACTGAATTCCAATTACATATTGATTGATGAATTTATGGCGCTGAAAAATGGAGATAATACAAAAAAATCAATTGAAGTTGACTATGCAAAAATTGAAAATCCGAAAAGCAGCGGTGTTGTAATTATCCCTAAAAATCTGGATGTAGCTTTGGAAGCTAATGCCAAAAAGGTTGAATTTAAAGGGTTAAATTTAAATCACCTTAAAGGCCTTGCTTCTGTAAATAACGGTGAAGTCTATCTTAAAAATACATCTTTTGACATTATCGGAAGCCGAATGAATATCGATGCACGTTATCAGGATGAATCTCCTTTAACAGCCAATTATGATGTGGTACTTAAAGTTCAGGATTTCGATGTTCAGCGGGCCTATAAAGAAATAGATATGGTGCGTGAAATGGCAACTGCTGCAAAAGATGTAAAAGGAATTGTATCGCTGGATTATAAATTGAAGGGTGATTTTGATAAAAATATGAGCCCAATTTATCCTTCATTAGAAGGTGGAGGAATTGTAAACCTTCGTGATGTAGAAGTGAAAAATCTCAAAATGCTTTCCGCGGTCGGTGATAATATCGGTGCCGATGCTTTTGATAACCCCGATATGAAAGGTGTAAATATCGAAACTCATATTAAAAATAACTTGATTCATGTTGATAAGTTCACCTTTAAAGTTTCAATTTTGAGACCTTCCATAAGCGGAACAACAAGTTTTAACGGGTTACTAGATTTACAGGTAAGAATTGGTCTTCCGCCTGGTGGATGGATAGGATTTCCGATTGTGGTAACAGGAACTCACGAAAATCCTAAAGTTAAGATTTTCAGTAAAAAAGGTCAGGGGATTATTGCTGCCTTATATAATAAAAAATCAAATAAGGTGATTCGTGAAGAGAGACGGGCGGAGAAAAAAACGAGAAGACAACAGCGTAAAGATAAGGAAGCTCAAGAGCAGAAAGCCAAAAACGCAGAAAAACAAATCAATAAAGATCTCAAAGAGAAATAAAAATTTTATTCAGATACATTTAAGAAAGGCTCTAAATATCAATATTTAGAGCCTTTTTAATTTGAATCCAGATAATTTTTTAAATCTGATATATTTTTTATCTTCAATTCTACTGCTTGCTGTCTACGCATCATTAAAGCATATGAATTATTAAATCCGAGCGGTTGCAGCCACTGAATCCCATATTGTTTTTTAAATTCGGAATTGACATAATCATATGTCTTATCCGGATTTTGTGTCACCGTTTTAATGGTTTGTTCCGTTGGTTTTAGTAAAACCAGAAGTCCTGTTCCTGTATATTCAGAATAAAAATCTATTGCGTCATTTATTAATGCGTCAAAACAAATTTTAGTTCCTCCCAATCCTGTTTTGGTCTCTACTTTATAATCTGTATAACCTTCAATCAACATTTTGTACATTTCTGTAAGGATATATTGTTCACCAAAAATCTTTGAGCCAATTCGTAAAGTTCCGGAATTACCTCTACGTTTTTTTTTATATAAATTGTTTTTAATTAAAAAATCCTTAGCAATTTTCTCAGGTGTTTGGTGAAGGTAATCAGATTTATAGTTTAAATCTGTCATAATAGAGTCATTAAATTTTCCAGCCAGTAAATTTAATGTTGTTTCCAGCTCAGGAAACTTTTCCAATGTTTTTGTTTTAATAATCGGTGCTGCAAAATAGGGAGGAAATATTTTTTTATCGTCATTCAGTACATACAAATCAAATGCTTTGATTCGACCGTCAGTAGAATATCCGCTGATAAGGTCTAATTCATTTTCGTAAGCCGCTTTATACATTATGGCATCACTTACAACCAGAGGATTTACATTAAGTCCATACACATTGCGTAAACCCAGATCTCCATCCTGCCTTCCCATAAATTCAGGGGTAAAACCTGCTTTAATCTTATTTTCTGAAACAGAAGTCCAAAAATAAGCAACTCCAACAGTGAGAAATATAACAAAAATTATATATTTTAGTTTTTGAAACAATTGATACCCCGATTTTTGCAAAAGTGCAATCGTCTGATCCAACAATATAGCCAATAATGCTGCAGGAATTGCTCCTGCAAGAATCATATTGGTATTGTTGAGTGAAATTCCCCCAAAGATAAATTCTCCCAAACCGCCTGCCGCAACAAATGATGCTAACGTTGCTACCCCAACATTGATCACAGCCGCGGTTCTTATCCCCGCCATAATAACATGCATTGCCAAAGGAAGTTCCACTTTAAAAAGGAGCTGGCTTTTATTCATCCCCATTGCTTTTGCAGCTTCAATGACGATAGGATTTACACCTGTAATTCCCGTATAGGTATTACGAATTATAGGCAAGAGGGCATAAATCAACAAAGCAGCAATGGCCGGTGCTATGCCAATTCCCAAAGCGGGAATCATAAAACCCAGCAAAGCAATACTGGGAATAGTTTGTAAAACACCCGCAATCCCAAGCACAGGGCTGGAAAGTTTTCTTCTTCGGGCAATCAGTATACCTAAAGGTACACCTATAATAATTGCTAAAAATAAAGACAAAAAAGTAAGGGCAAGATGTTGGACAATCTGAGTTTCCAACTTTATATGCTGTTCTATAATGAATTGCCAAAGACTTTGTTGCATCATACTATCTGTAATTTTCTGTAATCATTAAATGCCTTGATCAATTTTTCATAATCATCAGCATTCCTATTATCCGAACTCAATTGTTGTAAAGCATTCCAGACATTGGTATTTTCATTAAATTTGAATTTATCATGTAAATTTTCAGAATCAGAAAAACAAAAATTTATATCCTGTAAAGATGTTATCTTATATTCCAGTAAAAGTCGGTTTTCAACAAAAAAGTTCCTTGCAAAATCATTCTTAGGATGATATAGCATTTCTTTTGGTGTATCAATTTGAATAATTTTCCCTTTATCCATCAAACATATCCGGTGCCCAAGTTCAAATGCTTCCTGTACGTCATGAGTAACGAGAATAATTGTTTTGTTTTTAAGCTCTTCCAACGATTTAAATTCTGAATGAATATCAGCTTTGGTAATATTGTCTAATGCTCCGAAAGGTTCATCCATTAATAAAACCGGTGTGTTGGCAATCAAAGCTCTGGCTATTCCTACCCTTTGCTGCTGCCCTCCGCTTAATTCATTGGGAAAACGTGAAAGTATATCTTCGGAAAGATGGAGTTTATCCAAAAGCTCCTCTGTTCTGTTTTGTATCCTCCTTTTATCCCATTTTAGCAATTCCGGAATTACAGAAATATTTTGTTTAATAGTATAATGAGGGAATAATCCCGAATGTTGCATTACAAAACCGATCCCCATCCGTAGTTCCTCTATTTTTTGATCACGGATATTTTTACCGTCAATCAAAATATTCCCAGAATCTGCCTCTATAAGCCTATTAATCATCTTCAGGGTTGTCGTTTTTCCGCAGCCACTGGTTCCTAAAAGCACAAAAATTTCTTTGTTATGAGCCTGAAAAGAAATATTGTCTACTGCAGGATTTCCATTAAAATTCTTTGAAACCGATTCTACTGTTATCATTGGCAAAAGTTATTTAGCAAGCCTGATTCCTGTGAACTGCCAACGCAAATTCGTCGGGAAAAAATTACGATAGGTACTTCTGCTGTGCCCGGCAGGTGTGGCTTCTGAAGCTCCGCGAAGAACCATTTGATTGACCATAAATTTCCCATTATATTCACCGACAGCACCGGCTTCTTTTTTAAAGCCCGGATATGGTAAATATGCAGAATTCGTCCATTCCCAGCGGCTCCCCCATTCAAAATGTTCAGATGCCACTTCCCATTCTGCTTCGGTTGGCAAACGCATTCCTTTCCAGGATGCAAAAGCTGAGGCTTCAAAGAAATTAATATGACAAACAGCCTCATTCAGCTCTACTTCTTCCAGACCATTTAAGGTGTAATTCATCCATTTACCATCCATAAAATGCCAATATAAAGGGGACTTTGCATTGTTTTGTTTTACCCAGTCCCAACCTTCGGCATGCCAATGTTTAAAGTCGTTATAACCCCCTGCTTTCATGAACTCTACATATTCTCTATTGCTAACCAATCTATCAGCAATTTCAAAATCATTTAAATAAACTTTATGCCTATCAAGTTCATTATCGAAACAAAAACCATTTCCATTAAACCCAATCTCATAGACTCCTTCAGAAAATTTTATCATTTCAGATTCTTCAAGATGTATTTTGGGGGATTTTGGTTCTTTTTTATAAGCAGGAAAAAGTGGGTTGTGTCCTAAAATATATTTAATATCGGTAATTAATAATTCCTGATGTTGCTGCTCATGATTAAGCCCTAACTCTAATAATGATTCTATTTTTTTGTTCACCAGTTCGCTTTGCAGAAAGTTTTCCATCTGTTCATCAACATATTGTCGATACTTATAAATGTCAGAAACAGAAGGACGGCTCAGGTTTCCTCTGTCAGTACGAATTACCCTTGCCCCGATTGTTTCATAATAGCTGTTAAAAACAAAATTATATTGAGCATCGAAAACTTTATAATCGGGAAAATTCGGAATAAGGATAAAAGTTTCAAAAAACCAGGTTGTATGACCAAGATGCCACTTGGGAGGACTTACATCTACTATTGGCTGCACTACATAATCCTCAATTTCTAAAGAAGCGCATATCTCTTCAGAATGTTTACGAATGTCAATATATTTTCTGACTAAATCTGTGATAATGGGATTTGGTGTCATGATTTATAATTTTGGTTACTTATTTACTTGCCATACGGTATCTACAAACCATTTTTTTGAATCTTTAATTTCACCTATCGTTTTAAAACCTGATTTTTCACTTAATTCTTTTATTTTTTCATCAGAAAATTTTTGTGAAACTTCCATATCAATCAATTCATTTTCTTCAAACGAAATCGTGTCATTACCTATCGTTATATCTTGTTTTTTGAGACTCACAAGATAACTTCTACAAGCTCCGCTTACAGGATCATAATTCTGATAATGCTGAAATTGCCCTATATTAAAATCTGCATCAAGTTCTCTGTTAATACGGATCAGAAGATTAAGGTTAAAAGCTGCTGTAATACCAGATTTATCATTATAAGCATTGAGAATAATGTGTGGGTTTTTCTTTAAATCAAATCCTATTAAAAGAATATCTCCGGAAGTCAAATTTTGGTTTATATCAGTGAGAAATTTTTCAGCCTCATCAATATTCATATTCCCGATATTGCTGCCTAAAAACAAAATAACTTTCCTTCTGGAAGACAATGAGGCAGCTTTTTTAAGCATTTCAAAATATTCACCTTCCAGACTGGTAATTTTCAAGTCCGGAAGCTGCTTTTTAAATTTTTCATTTAATATCGAAAGAATATTCCCGGAAATATCAATAGGCATATAAGTAAATTCCACCTTTTTCTCAACAAGGTATTTTAGAAGATAAGAAGATTTCATGGCGTCACCTGCACCCAATTCAATCAGGTCAAATGGCTCATTTCCCTGCATTATAAGATTGGTAAGTTCTGCCGTTTTGTTTTTGAATATATCCAACTCGCATGTTGTAAGGTAATATTCCGGCATTGTCATGATTTCCTGAAAAAGATGATCCCCTATTTTATCATAAAAATATTTCGAAGATAATTTTTTCGGATTACTTTTTAAACCTGCAATAACATCGTTTCGAAAGCTCTCCTTATGATCATTCTCTATCTCAGAATTGGTATCTAGCTGTAAATTCATATTTAATATTTTCTATGGTTTTTAGGTAAATACAACTTTCTTGCCGCTATCTGCATCATTTCCCATAAAAATACCCTTATGGAATTTGATTAATTTAAATATACGTTTTAATTTAAAAAACTGATTAATATTATTAATAAACTTATAATGGCACAATTTATTCATTAATACAATTAAATATCACACCATGTCAAGTAAAGATTTTAAAAAAGAAGAATTCGTAAGAAATAACGAAGGACAATATCAGTTAGAGTTTAAAACTCTGGAAATCGGTCAGGGCTCAAATTTAACAGTTGAAAGAAAAAATGAAACAGGAGAATACGAAACTATTCAGGCCGAAATAAAAAGAAATAATGACAGTATTTTTATAAACTGGAGTGAGCCTTTTGACGGAAGAATTATTTTTGAAAACTAAAAAACATCTTATGAAATATAATGAAGCTAAACAATATAAGAAAGAAGCTTTGGAGAAAGCCGATGAGTCTGTACTTCAAAATTATCATATCGTAATCACACCTGCCAATACTGATGATAGCACAAAATATATTGAGGATTTTGTGAAAAAGCCTGATTCTTTTACGGATGAGAGTTGTAAAAAATATACTTCTCAGGATGATTATGAAGTGGTAAGTTTCAAAAAAGATGAAGATTAAAAAATTTAAGAATTTGTTACTCTTAAAAGACGTTTATGAACCAGCTAAGTTTATTCGGCTCTGAAGATTATTATCAATTTCCTGAGGAATTGTTAGAATATACAGAGCATTTTCTTACGGAAAAAGAAGCCGATGAACTTAAAGAAAAGCTATTAAAAATAGTTCCCTGGAAACAAACGACTCAAAAGATGTATGATAAAACAGTTATCACCCCCAGACTTACTGCCTGGTTTGGTGATGATAATATATCTTATAAGCTTGATGGCCGTCAATTTAATGTTAACCCCTGGCTCCCCGAACTTTTACTTTTAAAGCATAGAATAGAAGAAAGTTCGGGATATGAGTTTAATTCTGTTTTACTGAATTTATACAGAAACGGCAATGATTCTGTAGCGTGGCACCGCGATAAAGAAAGTGAGTTGGGAAACAGGCCTGTTATTGCCTCCGTAAGTCTGGGGCAGGTAAGAAACTTTGACTTTAGGAAAGTTGATAATCACCATCAAAAGTATAGTTTGCCTCTTCAGCATGGCTCATTACTCTTTATGAAAGGTGATTTACAGGTAAATTGGGAGCATCGCATTGCTAAATCTTCAAAACCAATGCAACCGCGGATCAATCTTACATTTCGTTTGGTACGAAAACTGTAAATTATATTAGTTCATACCACAACCCTGATACGGTATATCTGTAATAAATAAAGATATAACATTGGTCTTATAATTGCAGAAGTTACATTATTAAAATTAATCACTAAATTATATTATTATGAAAGTTAACACAGCAACTAAAAAAACAAGTGCTAAAGTGGCCCCGGCAAAAAAAGCAGCTCCGAAAACTCCCGCCAAGAAAGATGCAGCAAAAGGATTGAAAGATCTATTTGAAGATTCCCTGAAAGACATTTATTGGGCAGAGAAGGCGCTTGTGAAAGCATTGCCGAAAATGCAGAAAAATGCAACCAGCGAAAAGCTGAAAACTGCTATTGAAAAACATATTACCGAAACTGAGGGACATGTAGACAGATTGGAAAAATGTTTTAAAGCTTTGGGAAAAAAAGCTCAGGCCAAAAAATGCGATGCCATGCAAGGATTATTAGATGAAGGCAAAAGCATTATGGAGGAGACCCAGCCAGGAGCGGTAAGAGATGCAGGTATTATCGCTGCTGCGCAAAAAGTAGAGCATTATGAAATCGCTACTTACGGTACCCTAGCCGCTTATGCCAAAGTTTTAAAAGAAGATGAATGTCTTAAAAATTTGCTAAAAACTCTTCAAGAAGAAAAGAACTGTGATTCTACCTTAACAAAAATCGCTGATACCACTTTAAATGCTAAAGCAAAGTAAAAGTAATTTACAGCAATTAAAAATTTAAGAGACCTCTACAGGTTTCTTAAATTTTTTTTTTGCTAGAAATTACTTAGCGAATTATAACTCGGATTTCAGAACCTTTAACAATTCTGTCTGCTGAATCACATCATTTTTGCTGCTTATCAGATTATAATTTGCCTGAAGCCAATTGTTTCTTACTACAAAAAAAGTATAAGCATCCATTAGGCCTTCTTTATATTTTTCTTCTGATTTCTGAAAGGATAGTCTTTGATTTTCAAAATTTGATTCCAAAATACCATACTTTTCCTGAGCATTTAAAAATTGAGCTTTGATTGAGGTAATACTCTGTGTAAGATTATTAACAATCAATTCTTTATCATAACTGAAATTAATCACATTCAATTTTGCAATTTCTGTATTGTTTTTGATCTGAAGCTTATTAAAAACCGGGATATTAAGTCCGAAAGACAGAGATTGATTCTTATTTTGAGTAAACTGATCTGAAAACCCCGTCGTAGAAATATCATTTTTACCTAAATATTTGTTATAAAAGCTTGACCAACTGTAACTTCCGGTAAGGCTTGGCAAATAAGCAGATCTTATGACATCTACATTTTTTTCCTGAGCTTTGATGTCTGCAATGATTGCCTGATATGCCGGATTATTTTCTAATAACCTTTTAGTAAAATCAGGGGTATTAAAGTCTTCTTGTGATAAAATCTCTTCATTATTCATCACAAAATCTAAAGAATCCTGAGTAATAGCCAAAGCGTTAAGAAGATTAATTTTTGCCAAATCACGTTGGTTTTTCGCCGTCACCCACTGCTCCTGTAAGGTTCCTAAGTTGGCTTTTATATCATAAATATCACTTTTTGAACGGCTTCCTATCTCAGCTTCTTTTTCAGTTCGTTTAATTTGTTCTTCAATTCCTGAAATCTGAGTTTCTAAAACTTCAAGCCAGCTTTTACTGTTGTGATAGGCAAAAAACGTCTGGATAACATTCAGTTTTACTTCATTTTGAGCCTGTTTCAGTTTGTATGTGCTTGTTTCTTTGTTGAGTTTTGACAAGGAGATAGTAACATAATTCCGCCAATTGAAAAGTTCAACATTTGCCTGTACTATAAACTGATCATACTGAGTATTAAGCGCTTCCCTCTGGTTATTTGATTGATTAATTGAAGAACCGAAACTATAACTATGATTCATCGCTGCATCTACAGAAGGCAATAGCATTCCCTTTGATGCAGCAATCTGTCTGTCATTTCTTTTAATATTTACTGTTGCCTGTTTTACAAGCGGATGGTTTGCAGAAGCATATTCCAGACACTGTTGCAGGTTCCAGGTTTGTTGTGCAGGAAATAACCCAACAAAAAATATGAAAATAAAATTTTTCATGTAAAAAATTAATTTAAATATATTGTAATGAAAATAAGACTTTCCAATAAGCATTATTCGTATTTAAGATATTTTACAAGATTCACTTTTGTTGCCTGATAAGCTTTGATGCTTACAACCACAAATGTCAAAAGAAGCAGAACAAACAAACTAAAGATAAACGGCCAAACCGGCATATCAATCCGGTAAGCGAAATCTTTCAGCCATTCGTTCATCAGATAATAGCTTATCGGAATACTAATTAAAACAGCAATTAACGTAATCCAAAGGAATTGTTTTGTTAAACCAACAATGAGAATCCCATCTGAAGCACCTAACGTTTTTCTGATAGCAACATCTTTCAGCTTCTGCTCAATCATCAATGAAGATAAAGCAAATAGCCCTAATAACGCCACCATCAAAACCATTGCGTTCAGAATTGTAAAAAGTGTCTGCTGTTTCTGATATCTTTCGAATGTTTTTGCAAATTTTTTATCAATAAAATATGAATCAAAAGGATAGCCCGGCTCTACATTATCCATCCAATAACTCTTAAGCCTTTTTACGGTCCCTTCTATGTCATCTGCTTTTAGTTTTAATTGAATGTTGTTCATATTGAATCTTTTCCATTCGGTTTCCCTATAGTGGAAAAATATCATCGGCTCTACTTCACTTTGCAAGCTTCTGATATTGAAATCCTTTATAATCCCAACAATATGATATGGCTTATAATCAAATCCTGGCCTGATGTCTCTTTTCATTGCCTGATCGTTTGTCCATCCAAATTTCCTGACAAAAGCTTCATTCACCAATGCACTATTTATCGTATCTGAGGATAATTTTGGGTTCAGCCAACGCCCTTTGAGAAGCTTAACTCCCATAAACTGAAGATAACCATAGTCCATAGAACCGTGCTGCGCATTGATACTGGTGTTCATATAATCCATATTAGAACTGCTGTAATTGTTGGTTCCGGGAGGCGCTTCTCCATACGAAATACTTTCTACACCCTGAATTTTCGCCATTTCGGTTCTTAGCCTTTCATATTTCAGCCAAGGTTTTCCGTTGCTATAATCATTAAAATTAATCTGAAAAATTTGATTTCCATTGAAACCTAAATCTTTATTCATCATATATTTCACCTGTTGACTGATAACCAATCCGCCGATAATAAAAAATGAAGAAATAATCAATTGTAAGGTCAGAATTCCGTTTCTGAGCCAGATTCCGTGCTTGCTTCTGGCAAAATTTCCTTTTAAGGTTTCTATTGCTTTAAAGTTAGCAAGATAAGTCGCTGGAATTAGTCCTGAAACAAGCGTCACCAGAATCACCATCAAGAATGAATAAAAGTAAATATGCCAATCGTCCATCACGATTTCCTTCTCATAAAACTTGTTGAAGCTTGGTAAAAGAAGCTCTGTCAATGCTAGGGACAAAAGATACGAAACAAAACAAATCACAAAAGTCTCCAATAAAAACTGAAGAATAAGTTTAGATTTTGTACTTCCAATCGCTTTTCTTACCCCAATTTCTTTAGCTCGCTGGGCAGCTTGTGCCGTTTTCAGATTGATGAAATTAATTGCTGATAAAATCACAATCAGAACAGAAAGTGCGAACAGAATCATCAACGTTTTGAAATCCGGTTTTCCGAACCACGATGATTCAGCGTGAAGTTTTATTTTGTCAAGTGAAGTTAATATAGACGACGTCGGTCCATAAGTATCAATATATTGCTGAGGTGTCATTCCTGTATTTTTGGAATTTCTCTTCGCTCGCATCATTATGATATCCTGAAATTTTCTTTCAAAGGCTTTTGGGTCTGCATCTTTTTTCAGCAGGAAAAATCCGGCATAATTGAAATTTCCCCATTGTTCCTTATCATTTTTCAACTGCTCTGCAGGTTTTATAACAAATTCAGGTTTTATCTGGCTGTTTCCTTTGGGAAGTTCATATACAGACGTTACTATAAAGTCCTTATTATTGAGTTTGATGGTTTCTCCGACAACATCAGTTTTACCAAACAGCTTTTTGGCAGTTCCTGTAGAGATACTGATATTGTTGTCATTTTTAAATGCCTCTTTATAGCTTCCTGCGGCTAGTGTAAATGGAAAAAGATTGAAAAAATTATCACTTACCATAAAACCTTCTTCGACATAAGCAGTTTTATTTTTGGTTATCATTTTATAGGCAATTCCATTGTTGGTTATCAAAACATAATCCTGAACTTCAGAGATTCGTTTAGAAGCATTTTCTGCTAACGGATAAGAAATAGCTGCTCCGTAAATATTTTCTTTTTTATTATAAGTCTGGAAATAATAAATATTATCTTTCTTCGGGTTCCATTTTTCGAAAGATTCTTCGTCATTCCAATGCATCAGAATGAGCATAAATCCGGTAAGACCAACTGTCAGTCCAAACAAATTGATTACAGTTGACAACCAGTTTTTTTTATAATTGATGAAAGCAATTTTGAGCCAGTTATTAAACATAATTTTATAATTATTTAGCAATGAAGGCATATTCTCAACACGACATAAGTCGAAAATATATCTAACATCAAAGAAGCAGAGCTTCCACGGTTATTAATTTTAGAATATAATTTAGTTGATGAAACTATTGCAGTTCTTTAGCGTCCGCTTTTTCAAAGACATCTTTTCTTTGAGAAGCATGTTCTTCATTAAATATTTCGCCGTCTTTCATATTTACAATCCTTGATGCAAAACCTGCATCGTAAGAAGAATGCGTTACCATCACAATGGTAGAACCTTCCCTGTGAAGTTCTGCTAAAAGATTCATCACTTCATTGCCATTTGAACTGTCAAGATTTCCCGTAGGTTCATCAGCAAGAATTAATCTCGGTTTCGTTACCAGAGCCCTTGCAACTGCCGCTCTCTGCTGTTGTCCCCCTGAGAGCTGTTGTGGATAGTGCTTTGCACGATGGCTGATATTTATTTGTTCCATAATTTCCTCGACACGCTTTTTCCTTTCAGAAGAGGAGACACCGTTATAAATTAATGGTAATTCTATATTTTCATAAACATTTAGCTCGTCTATCAGATTAAAATTTTGGAAAATAAATCCTATATTTTTCTTTCGAATCGCAGACTTCTTTTTTTCTCCTGCCTTGATTGTTTCCTCTCCCGCAAATTTGTAGGAACCGGAAGAAGCATCATCCAATAAGCCAAGAATATTAAGAAATGTAGATTTTCCACAACCTGAAGGCCCCATAATGGCTACAAACTCTCCTTCTTTGATATTAAGGCTTATGTTGCTCAGGGCATTGGTCTGTACGTCCTCAGTTTTATAAATTTTAGAAAGATTCTGAATATTGATCATTGTAATTCTTGTTTACGTTTAAAGTTTAATTAATTTTTATTTTTAATCTCAAGGATTTCGTATTTTTTAATATCTGAATAATCTGATGTTATCACGGTTTCACCACTTTTCAGCCCTGAAACAACTTCGTAATATAAAGGATTTTCACGGCCCAAAACAATATTTCTTTTCTCTGCTTTATTTCCCTTTATTACAAAGATCCATTTTCCGTTGGTATCTTTATAAAAATTCCCTTTAGGAATCATCATGCTTTGAGTATCTGCTGAAAGCTTAAGTTTAACGCCAAAAGTCATCCCTATTTTCAGGTTTTGCGGTTTTTCGTCTGTAAAATTCAGTTCTGTGGAAAATTGACCGTCTTTTACTTCAGGAAGAATTTTTGTAATAATCACATTGTATTGCTTACCATCATTATCCAAATTTCCTTTAATGCCGTTCTGAAGTTTATTAATGTAATATTCATCAACTTTGGCAACCAGCTTATATCCATCCATCCAATCAATTTTACCAATGCTCTGCCCTGTAGTAAGATTTTCTCCGATTGAAACATTAAAAGATGACAGCCGCCCGGATGCAGGTGCCATAATCAAAAAGTTATTTTTATTGGAACGTAATATCTCAAGACTTTTTTCCATTTGGCTGATGGAGGAATTAACAGCAGCTATCTGTGAACCTCTGGATTTTTTTTCGTTAAAAGCTCCTTTTTCTATGATTGATTTTCTTTGTTTCTGATAATTAAGATTCTGCAGGCTTATATCATAGTCTGTCTTTTTACCTATTTCCGCATCATAAAGACGTTTTTGTAAATTATATGATTGCAAAGCTGTATTATAATCATTTTGAGACTGTAATAGTTCTTTATCTTCAGCAAACTCCTGATTTTTAAGTTCAAGAAGGGTACTTCTCATCTGGCTGATTTGCTGCATAATACCCGTTTCCTGATTCAGGTAATTAAATTCTGTATTCGGATTGTAAACCTGTGCGATTGGCTGACCTTTGATCAGCATCTGCCCGTCCTCAGCAAATAGTTGCTTTATCGCACCACCTTCCAAAACATTTACCAGAGAAGAGTTCAGAGATTGCGTCTGTGCAGTTACCATCAGCATATCTTCAAACTTCCCATGTGTAACTTCATCAGCCTGAATCTCTTCTGTTGAAATATTATACGTCTTTTTTTGTTTGATAAAATACATGCTGAAGAGGGATAATCCCACAATTATCAACAATCCGGTTAAAACAAATTTCAGTTTAGATTTCTTTTTTACTATTTTCGTATCCATATTAAGATAACTCGTTTGCTTACAATTAATTACACAATGCAAGTGCCATAAAATTATAATTTTGTAAGTCTTTGAAAATCTGGAATAAAGCTTTAAAATCTATTCTGAAAACTGTTCATTTTCGAACACTTTTTGTACGAAAACGAACACTGAGCTTATATTTTTCAAATGAGTTTTTTTTATTTTAATTAATTATTAAAGATAATGCGTAAAAAAGAAGCTCATATTTTGATTGTAGACGATGATGAAGATATTTTATTTTCTGCAAAGGTTTGGCTTAAAAAATTTTTCTCACAGGTGAGCTGTCTCAGCCAACCGTCAAAAATCGTCAAATTTTTAACTGAAAATCAAATTGACACCGTTGTTTTAGATATGAATTTTAGAAAAGGATTCGAAAATGGCCAGGATGGTCTGTATTGGATGAACGAAATAAAAACCCTTGAGCCACAGCTTCCCATTATTCTCATGACCGCATACGGTGAAGTGGAATTGGCAGTCGAAGCCTTAAAAAACGGAGCTTCTGATTTCATTCTCAAACCGTGGAATAACGAAAAACTGTACGCGTCCGTAAACCTTGCGGTAGATATTTCCCGAAAAAATAAAAAACTCAGTCAATGGGAAAATATTAATATAAAAAGCAATCAATATCAGCTGGATAGTCATTCGGATAAGATGCATGAAGTCCTTGAACAAATAAAAAAAGTTTCCCCAACTGATGCCAATATTCTTCTTTTAGGTGAAAACGGAACGGGAAAATATGTTTTGGCGGAGTCTATTCATGAACAATCTAGCAGGAGAAGCGAACCTTTTGTGCATGTTGATTTAGGCAGTATTTCTGAAAATCTTTTTGAAGCTGAATTATTTGGGTATAAAAAAGGAGCTTTTACAGATGCTTATCAGGACTATGCAGGAAAAATAGAAAATGCCCAAAATGGGACTGTTTTTTTAGATGAAATAGGCAATCTTCCTCTGCAACTTCAAACTAAGCTGTTGAGTTTAATCCAAAACAGAAAACTATCCAGAATTGGAGAAACAAAAGAAAGATTATTAGATGTCCGCTTCATCTTTGCAACCAATGAAAATCTGAAAAAAGCCGTAGCCGAGAACCGCTTCCGTCAGGATTTATATTATAGAATCAATACCGTAGAAATTAATATTCCCGCGTTAAGAGAGAGACAGGAAGACATTGATATTCTTTCAGTATATTTTTTAGACAGATACAGGCTAAAATATCATAAACCCAATTTAGAATTATCCGAAAATCTATTAACTCAACTCAAAAATTACCGTTGGCCGGGAAACATTCGAGAGCTTGATCACTGCATAGAAAGAAGCGTAATTTTATCAAACGACAAACATCTTCAACTATTAATGCCTCAATCTGAAGAATATGAAAGTACAATTATCAATCTTAATATTGAAGAAATGGAAGAAACACTCATAAAAAAAGCTTTAACAAAACATAAAGGAAACATATCTTTAGCTGCTGAGGATTTGGGGCTTTCAAGGGCTGCTTTATACAGAAGAATGGAAAAATTCGGATTATAATTGAATATATATGTAAATTTTAATGAGTAAAAATAATTACATCTGGTTGATTTACCTCTCTTTGTGTATCATCAGCGGAGTTTTATGTTATCATTTTTTTGTCAAAGAAAGATGGATTAATGTGATACTTTTTTCTTTACTGACTATTACGTTATTGTTTTTAGCAAACGCTTCATTTTTATCTCAAATTTCAAAAACAGAGAAAATTATTCAATCTATCATAAAAAAAGATTTTTCATTATTTCCAAAGGAAGAAGATTCTGATTTAATTAATAGCAGCATACATCTATATTATCAAAGTAAAAGCGAATACCTTTCTTTATCCTCCTATAAACTACTTTATGAAAGTATTTTAGACCAATTAGATACTGGTCTGATGATTTTATCTGAAATAGAAAAGGAATGGAAGGTTTTTTATGTAAATCCTTCTTTCCTTGAAATTTTAGAAATCCCAAAATATAACTCTTGGGAACTGTATGCTTCTAAAATTCCTGAATTTTATCGAATAATTGAAAAGACAGATTATGAAAGCTCACAGGATTTCTTTGACATTTCTATTCGTCAAAATGCCAAACAGTCTTTTTCCCTGAGAACAAAACAAGTTAAGAATGTACAGCACCGGTTTTATATTATAACTTTAGAATCTGTTCAGAAAATCATTGAACAAAAAGAAAAATTGGCTTGGAATAATCTCATGAAGGTTATTTCTCATGAACTTTTAAATACATTGACACCCGTTAATAGTTTAATCCAAAATTTAGAATATATTAGCAATCAAGATATTGTTGACAAAGATGATCAGGAAGAAATGAAAGAAAGTCTTATGATTATCAATTCAAAATCAAAACAGCTTCTCAATTTTGTTGACGATTACAGGCAAGTCGCAGAGTTGCCAAAGCCCCTGTTTAAAAATGTTTCTCTAAAAAAAATAACAGAATCTGCCATCGATTTTTTAAAACGGGAATTCGAAAAAAATAATATTCAGGTTATTTTAAATTTGGAAGATCATTTTGTTTCTGCGGATAAAAAAATGATAGAACGAAGTCTTATCAATCTGTATCTCAACGCGATATTTGCCGTTTCCGAGAAACAAAAAAAAATTATTAAAACCTCAATAAAATCACAAAACAATCGAGTAATTTTAAGTGTAACAGATAATGGTTCAGGCATTACCAATGAAATCAAAGATAAAATTTTTCTTCCGTTTTTTACCACAAGAAATGGAGGCTCAGGAATTGGCCTTACTCTTTCAAAAAGTATTATGGAAGCTCATCGGGGATATCTTGTCTATGAACCATTGGAAGAAGGAAGCTGCTTTGAGATGTGGTTTATAAAATAAATTCAAAGTTCCCAAAATCATAATTTTATTAATTTTGAAATCTGTTTGAGTAATAATATTAGGCTCATTAATTTTTCATGAAGATATATTCTCATTTCATATCACGGTCATTAGTATTTTCTATTTTCAGGAAGCATTCCTAATTATGATATTTTCATAACTTGTATGTTTAAAATAAAGGGAAGAAATAGAGAAAATTTTCTGGCAGGTTCCTTACATTAAACTAACAAACAATCCGCTTAACTTACTAACTTTATGACAATTATAGTAAAGGCAGGTAACAGAAAAAGCAGCATCTTATGACAAATAAAGATTTTAATTTTCAAAAAGGCTTTACATTCAGTAAACATATTCCTGAAGAAATATCACATTTTGACCGGGTTTTTGATGTTTTCAAAGATTTGCTTACCCATACTTCAGGTGATATCGAGGAAGCTTTTGAATGGCTCGATATGCTTGATAAAGAATATAACATTTTTAATGATGAATATTCCCTCGAAGATTTTGAGGAAGATTTAAAAAAACGCGGATATATCAAGGAAGATAATGATCCTAAAGATGGCAATTCAGGATCCGGAAAAGGCAAAAATATATTGACCGCAAAATTAGAGGCTGCTTTACGTGAGTACGCATTAGATCAGATATTTGGGAAACTGAAAAAAAGCGGGATAGGAAATCATCGTACCCCAAAAGCAGGAATCGGTGACGAGCGGGATGGTGAAAATCGTTCCTATCAATATGGAGATGATTTGTCCCTGGTAAATATGACGGAAAGCTTAAAAAATGCTCAGATCAATAACGGGATTTCGGATTTGCGCCTGACAGAAGATGATCTTATCGTAGAAGAAACCAAGCATAAAGCGCAAATGAGCACTGTTTTGATGATCGACATCAGCCATTCTATGATTTTGTATGGTGAAGACCGCATCACCCCTGCCAAAAAAGTGGCAATGGCATTGGTAGAATTAATTAAACGAAAATATCCCAAAGATTCCATTGACATTATTGTTTTCGGAAATGAAGCCTGGCCTATTAAAATCAAAGACCTTCCCTACCTGAAGGTTGGGCCTTATCATACCAATACTGTTGCCGGTTTAGAACTGGCAATGGATATTCTTCGCCGAAAAAGAAATACCAACAAGCAGATTTTTATGATTACTGACGGAAAGCCAAGTTGTATTAAATTGCCTACCGGAGAATTTTATATGAATAGCTATGGCCTGGATGAAATGATTATTACCCAATGTCTGAATAAAGCGGCACAAGCAAGAAAATTGAAAATTCCCATCACTACCTTTATGATTGCACAAGATCCTTATCTGCGACAATTTGTGGAAGCATTTACGGCTCAAAATAAAGGAAAGGCTTTCTTAACAGGTCTTTCAGGTTTAGGACAAATGATTTTTGAAGATTACGAAAAAAATAGAATTAAGAGAATATAAAAGAAAATGAAAAACGATATTACATTCAAGGAATTAAAAGATTCCGGCTATACTGATAAAACAATTAATCAGGAAATCCAGGCAAATTTAATTACAAAAATTAAAGCTAAAAAACCTGTATTTGAAGGTCTCTGGGGATATGAAGATTCTGTAATTCCGCAATTAAAAAAAGCTATTCTTGCCGGTCACCATATTAATCTTTTAGGGTTGCGAGGGCAGGCAAAAACGAGGATAGCGAGAAGTATGGTGAATCTTCTTGATGAATATATTCCGGTTGTAAAAGGTTCTGAGATTAATGACAGTCCATTTCAGCCCATTTCAAAATACGCAAGAGATCTTATTGCAGAACTTGGTGACGAAACTCCGATTTCATGGGTACACCGTTCCGATCGTTTCTTTGAAAAACTGGCAACACCCGATGTGAATGTTGCTGATCTGATTGGTGATATCGATCCCATAAAAGCAGCGACCTTAAAGCTTCCTTATTCAGACGAGCGTGTTTTACATTACGGGATGATTCCGCGTGCGAACCGTTCCATATTTGTACTAAACGAACTGCCGGATTTACAGGCAAGGATCCAGGTTTCCTTATTTAATATTTTGCAGGAAGGAGATATTCAGATTCGTGGATTTCAATTGAGAATGCCTCTTGATATCCAATTTGTTTTTACTGCAAACCCTGAAGATTATACCAACCGGGGAAGTATTGTAACTCCTTTGAAAGATAGAATTGGATCACAGATTTTCACACATTATCCAAAAACGATTGCTCTCGCAAGGCAGATTACGGAGCAGGAAGCGATGATTTCGAGTGGAGATAAGTCACAGATACAAATTCCCAATCTGGCAAAAGATCTTTTGGAAGAGGTTGCTTTTGCTGCACGTAACAGCGAATATGTAGATGCAAAAAGTGGCGTAAGTGCAAGACTCACCATCAGTGCTATGGAAAATCTAGTAGCAGCAGCAAAATTGCGCTTAATAGAAACAAATGCTGAAAAGACTTCCGTTCGTCTGCTTGATTTTATGTCAATCATTCCGTCGATAACAGGAAAAATTGAGCTTGTCTATGAAGGTGAACAGGAAGGTGCGGATTACGTGGCGAAAATATTAATTGATAAAGCCGTTATGGTACAATTTGAACATATTTTCCCCCGAATATCCAAACTGGAAAAAGAAAGCATAAAAACTCCGTACACCGACTTAATCAAATGGTTTAACAAGAATCATCTTGAACTCAATTACACTGACACGGATGAAACGTTCTACAACAAGCTCAACAGCGTAGCTCCTTTAGTAGCAGTAGTTGAGGAAAATGCTTCAGAATTGAGTATGGAAGATCAAAATTTTTGTAAAGAATTGGTTTTATGGGCATTAACTATCAGTAAAAAATTAGATAAATCTGAAAATCAAACTGCTTTTACTTTTGATTCTGCGGATATTGGTCAGTTTTTACGTAATTAAGGTATATTCTAATTGAAAAACCATAAAACTTATTAAAAAGAAAGGAGCCATTAATAAATAGCTCCTTTTTCCTTTTTTTATATTTAAATTATTCATAGTATTCTCTTATCAGACTTTTTCTTTCACCGGATTCCAGATCAATATATTCGAACTTTTTATACTGACAGAAAGATCCCATATCCTTATCTCCATTGATAAAAATACCCCCAACCAAAATTACATATTTACACGGATAATTAGTTTCTTTCACTAAAACTTCTATCCTTTCATCAATAGCTTCATACATCACTTCGGTAGCTTCAAATATTTGATTTTCAGCATTCAGAATTCTGTTCTTATGATGATGAAAGATCTGCTCGATGGTATTCATCTGAAAATCTAATGAAGTTATATTTCCTTCAACAATCTGCCCCGCTGAAAGCTTTCCCAGGGCACCTTTAGCAGCACCGCAACATGCAGAACTGCCATTCTGCCCTATTCTACTAATCTCACCTATGTTTCCATTTTTGGTAATTCCTATATGCGGGGCATAAAATATAATTACAGCACCATCTTCCGGAACGTGATGGGCAAAAGCATTCATTCCTGTAATACCCGCGAAAGGAAAACCATCCAAACCTCCCAAATGAAAAGGACCAAGCATTTCATAAGCTCTTGGTGGATATTGTATAGCATTCACATCATCACAACACATACTGTCTGCATGCATTAACTGATCAGGTTTTAAATCTAAATATTTTTCAATGGTGTCTAATAAACGATTAACAGTATCAATAGATGTTAAAGCTTTTGGATACCATTTTCTAACGGATTCTATACTCATAATTTATATAATTTTATTTTATCAATAACAGATATCTGATTAAAACGAACCGTATTGATTTACTTATGTATGGCTAATACTTTACAAAACAATATTATTCTGTGCTGCAATTACCGGAGGCAGGTCTTTTTCTCCCAGCATTTCGCGCAGGTCGATTTCTATATTCCTGCTTATCTGTGTAATCGGAATATCGTTAGCATTCCCTTCAAATGGGTTTTCTGTACTTTCGCCTATCTGTTCCAAAACTAAAAATACCCACCCTAGCAATACACTGAAAGGTATGGCAAGCCAGATGATATTTTCTCCAAATTTTTCTGTCATTTTAGAAAACTCACCTATAAATCCAAGAGGCAGTAAAAAACACAAAGCATTGGTAAAATATAAATTAATACTCGAAAATTGTCTGGGATAAGGGAAATTTTTAATCCGTTCACATTTTCCCTGCTGATCATATAATTCTTTTAATTGGTTTTCTAACGCAACATAATTATAATCAGAAACTTTACCCTCTTTATTGAGATTTTTTAATTGTGATGATTGCAAAGCTATCATTTGTGTAGCTCTGTTTTTGGTAGATAAAATATAGAGGTATTCTTCTTGCGATAAAAATGGTTCCAATTCTTCATCTAAGCTGCTCTCCCATTCCGGGACTTTATAATACTTAAGATATTCACGGTTGTAGCTTTTTGTTTTTATATTTTCCCAGCTTTTTGTTTCTCGCAACTGAAAACGTAAAGCGGTAAGCCAAGCAAAATGGCGGTAAATAATTTGCTGATGCATCTCCTTTTCAATCGCCTTGTCTTCGGAACGTATAAAATCTTTTACTAAAATCCCAAAACTCCGGCTACTGTTAATAATAGCACCATAAATCTGGCGTGCTTCCCACATTCTGTTGTAAGTTTGGGTATTTTTAAACCCCGAAATAAAAGCTGTTGCCGTGCCAAGCAGAGCCACAGGAACCCAAGGAATGGCAAGCCATTTCCAATCAAGAAAATAAAATAAAGATGTAGGAATGATACTTAAAAGAAGCATTTTATAAATCTTTGCTCTTGTCCAGGGAAGGAAATGATAGAGTTTATAATGAGAACTTATATTCATATTAAATTAATTTTTTGATGAAAATTTGCTGATTAAAATTCCTACCAATACTACTGTATAAAACTGACCTCCTATACCGATAAAGGCAGTAATTAATTTAGTTATGTGCGTATTGGGTGTAATATCTCCAAAACCGATACTTGTAAAGGTTATAGAACAAAAATATACTAAGTCTGTAAAAATACTTGCCGGTGAAGAAATATCAATTCCTTTAAAAGAATTAAAATCATGGTACTCAAAAATCTGCAGTAAAAATGTTGAAATTTCAATAAGTAAAAAATAACCGCATACCGAAGCTGAAATAATATCACTGTTGATATATCCCGGCTTTAATAGAAAACGCAGTAGCTCTAAAAACAGGAAAGCAAAAAATATCACATAGTTAATATTAAGAAAGGCAAAATACCACGAAATATCTTTAAAAAACGGAATACCAATAGGAAGCAACAGCACAATAATAAAATGAATATTGCGGAACCAATGCTTCCAACTGTGTTTTCCTGTAAATATAAAAATACTTCCCAACCCTAATAACAGCATATTGACAGGCCAGATTACTCTTGTATAAAAAGTAAGGTCTGTTAAGAAAACTCCTATAAATAAATGCTGAATTAATGCAAAAAATAATAACTCGTATTTTCTTTTACCCAGCTTTTCAAGTATTAATTCACTCATAATTCCAATTCCTACCCAAATACGCTCAGGTTTTTAGCAATATCTTTACCTGCATAAGGAGGAAAAACGTCTAATTCCAAATCTGGATTTCCGATCAGCATCGCTTTGGTATTGCTCAGTGCATCAAAGCCAGCTTTTCCGTAGTATTTTCCCATCCCGGCATAGCCCACTCCGCCAAACGGAAGGCTGTCTATCCAGCAATGCAGATTAGTTTGGTTGATACAGCCGCCTCCAAAGGATACAGCATTCAGAAAATAATCAATATTCGTTTGATTTTTACTAAAAAAATAAGCGGCCAGTGATTTAGGTTTACGTTTAATGATTTCAACAATTTCTTTTAGGTCATTGTACACCAATACCGGAAATACGGGACCGAAAATTTCCTGTTGCATGGCTGCATCTTCCCATGTACTTGGATATAGGATTGTAGGCTCTACATATCTGTCTTTGATGTTAAAACGTCCTCCCAGAACTACTTTTTCCGGAATGATGTAGGAAGCTACCCTTTCAGCATCGTGTTCACTAATCATTCTTGCAAAATCGGGACTTTCACTAGGGTCTTCGCCATACATTTTTATGGTTGCCTTTTTCAATTTATCTATAAACTCATCGGCAATACTTTCGTGTACATATATATAACCCGGAGCGATACACCATTGGCCGGATATTGCCATATGCCCCCAGATAATGCGGTCAGCCGCAATATCAAGATTAGCGGTTTCGTCTACCACGGTCGGATTTTGCCCTCCCAATTCCAGAATAACAGGAGTAAGGTTTTCGGCAGCAGCACGCATTATTACTTTTCCAACGGCAGAACTTCCTGTAAAAAAGATAAAATCAAATGGTAATTTCAGTAATTCTGTAATTTCTTCTCTTCCTCCGGTAACTACACTTACGGCTTCCGGTTCAAAGTATTTTGGAATAAGTTCTTTAAAAAGCGCAGCAACAGTTGGCGTTGTATTAGCCGGTTTTAAAACCACAGGATTTCCTGCTGCCAATGCTGCAATTGCAGGATCAAGCAGTAATAAAACAGGTGCATTGAAGGGACCAATAACCAACGTAACCCCAAAAGGCTCTTTGTAAATAATTCCTTTATTTCCTGTCTCTTCTAATCCTTTAGGTATTGCTACCTGCTCCGGAGCCATTAATTTCCGCAGATTTTCCTTATAATATTTTATATTCCCTAGTGGTACAGTAATCTCAAAAAGCTGTTCGAAAGGAGGTTTATTAAAATCTGTTTTTAAAGCCTGACAAAATACTTCCTGATTTTCAGTAAGCAATTTTTCCAGTCTGTTGAGCTGATCCATCCTCCAATCATAAGTTTTGGTGGTATCTGTATAGAAAAACTCTTTTTGTATATCAAAAAGAGCTTGATAGTTATTCATGATCTATTTTTTTAAATTAATTTGCTTGCCCTATATCCAGTCTGTCAAATTTTCCGCCGACACTTTGATGGAATTTAAAGAAAACCATGAACGTTCCCCAATTCCCTGCCTTAAAATTTCCATAGATATCTTTCCCCTCATTTTCCACTCTGTCAATGCTAAGGAATTTTTCATTTCCCAATGCCTTTGCAAAGAAAGATTTAAAATCTACCTTGTTACCATCATCAGTCATCTCAGGATTCTCTGTAAAGTAAGAATACCAAATTTCATCTCCGCTTTCCAATGCCTCGAGCGCATTTTTTACGTTTTCGTTCTTTATTTTATTTAAATCCATAATTTGTTGGTTTTTATAATTATTGTTGATTTTTTCAGTTTTTTGTGCATAGGAAGATACTGCAAAACAAGCCGCCAGAATTATGAATAAATTTTTCATAAAAGGAACCCGCTTTTGAAAGGATGCTGCAAATAAATGATTACCAGATTTATCAATAAAAAAGGTAATTCAACGTAAACACCTTTCACATCCTTATCTAAAAGATGAAAACAAATAATGAGCAATATCCCCGCAGCCATCATAAAATTTCCCCAAACAAAAGTCTTGGGAAAAAGAATCAGTAAAGCAGCTATTATTGTAATTAATCCATTTATAACCAACCCTGTTTTGTTAAATCCCCATTTACCAAACATTTCTATCATTTCAGGTTTACCCGAAAACATAGCATAGCCTTGCTTCAGCCCCATAAATACAGCTATTAGGATTAATAGTGAATTGATTATTTTTAACGCCATCATTTTTTAACTTTAAACAAACAATGGATAATCGAATTTTATATAAAACCCTAATTATCCATTATTTAGTCAATTATGTATTCTAGATCTATCTTGTTGTATAACCTCCGTTAGCAAAAATAGTCTGGCCAGTGATCCACCATCCGTCAGTTACTAAAAACTCCACTAATGGTGCAATGTCTTTGATATCAGTCAATCCTCCTAATGCTGCAGCAGATTTATGATAGGCTACTGCATCATCACTCTCCTGCCCATAGAAAAAAGGGGTGTCCATCGGGCCCGGTGCAACCGCTGTTACAGAGATCCCTCTTGTACCAAATTCTTTAGAAGCTGCTCTTGTAAAATGTTCTACCGGAGCTTTTGCACCTGCATATGTAGAATACAAACCAGTGTAAGCAGCTAATAACGAAGTTACAATTGTACAGACTTTTCCATTATCATTTAGTTTTTTACCTGCTTCCTGCAGGAAAAAATAAGCAGATTTTGAGTTAACACCAAACATTGTATCATACTCTGCTTCTGTAGTTTCGGTAAATGGTTTTTTTAGTACCATACCTACCGTATTGATGGCAACATCAATACCCCCGAATTTAGCAATTGTTTCATCAAAGAGTTTGGTAACATTTTCTACCTTGGTCAAATCTCCCTGGAATAAAAATGCTTCAGCTCCTAAAGCCTGAACTTCAGCCAAAGTTTTTTCACTTTCTGCCTTAGAGCCTTCACTATTGTAATGAATTGCTAATTTTGCGCCTTTTGCAGCAAAATCTCTGCTTAGTAATCCGCCAAGGTTTTTACCACCTCCGGCAATTAATACTACTTTTCCTTTTACATCATTTTTTGACATGAAATGTTTTTTTAATTGTTAGGTAGAACAAATCTAATCATCTTCATACTTCAAATCGTGGTGAACTTTTCGGAAGTTGTTAGATTTTCCGAATTTCATAGACGCCTCTTCGAGCTCACAATGAGCTATACCTTAGAAGTTCCTCTCTTATAGGTCAGTCTGATAAAAACTTGTTTTCCTTGCTTAAATTCTTATTGTTCTACTATAGTAAGGGCATTGTAAATTCCGCCTCCGGAAGTATCAAATTGGCTTACTGTCCCATCAAACCCTACTGTAATCCAGGTAAAAGGTCTTAATTTATCTCCTTTATTCAAATAAACACTTACTGTACAGGCCGAACCTACGGGCACTGAATTAGCTCCAGTATCCGAAGCGTAGCCATTATTGGTTTTTACCCTTTGGGTAATTGTTCCGGCTGGATTTCTAACTTCCCAAATAGCTTCTGTCTGATTATTTCCTCCTGTATTTACCTGACTTGGCTGCAATGCAAAAGTAAAGGTTGCAAAGTATACACCAGCACGCGGTGCTATAAACTCACCCGTAGCCGGATCAAAATTAGTAGTTGGAACACCCGAATCAGAATCTAATACTTCTGTCCAATTAGTTAAATAAGAAGATCTGCGTTGAACAATACCTGATTTAGTACCCAACTCTGAAGGTATTGTACTTTCAAAGACATACGTATCTTGAGTCGTTTTCTTAGCCATTACCACAATACGTGGCTTACCTTTAGGATAGAAACTAATCCAATCGGTACCATCAGAAAATTCCAGGTAACCTTTTACCCCAATTGCCGGACTTGCAACATAGCGTAATGCACCCGCTCCAGCCTGCGCAGCTGTTTTATCAGTATTTCCTATTGCTACCGAACCATTGGTACCACTACGTAAATCTACAGCTACCTTTGGGTTGGCAACCAATACACCCACTTTACCTGTATTATCTACAATTACATTTCCCGCATCAGTTTTAATTTCGACAGGATTTGTAGGGCTTTGTACGCCCACTCCTATTTGGGCATTGACCTGTGTTGCTAGAAATAACATAGGTATAAAAGTACTTGCTAAACTTTTTATTTTATTTTGTTGTATCATCATTGTTATGCTTTTTTACAATTCGCTAATGCTTAAATTATTTAATTTACCATCATTTAAAGTATTTCTTGCACTACCTATATTATGCTTAACACTAAACTTTATAGTATCATCCTTTTTAAGGTTAAAAATAGCATTGCAATTACCACTTATATAGTTACTCACCGCACCAGCCTGAAATGCGGGATAAGAATTTACCGTTTTAAATATTGGAATATTATCACTGGTTCGACTACTCTCTATTGCTGTTTCTATAAAAGTATTTTTAGGTATATTGCCATTAGCTAAAGTAATACTGAAGGATACCAGATAGAACCCATCACGTGGCGCCGTAAAAGTACCATTACTGTTGAAGTTATTGCCGAAATCAACTGTTTCAGTCCAGCCCTCTATATAGGTGAGAGTATTATTAGGGATATTTTGGGCAGAGCTTTTGCTGGCATTTACAAGTGCCTTAGTTGGTGGTGCAAGTGGTAAAGAAATCCACTGTTCACCATCGGAGTAGTCTAAAAAACCACCCGTATTATAGCGTATTGCACCAGCGCCGGCTTCGGCTGGGGTTTGTGTATTGGTACCAACACCAATAAGACCTTTATTATCTGCTGAACGGACATCTACTTTCGTTATGGGATTTAGCAGCCCTACTCCCAATTTACCGTCAGATGTTGCTACCACATCATTGGACAGTTTTCCAGCATCTGGTGTGGAGCCGTTGTCCTTTCCAGCATCTATTTGCAGAGGATGTACAGGATTTTGGGTGAAAAACCCTGTTTGTGCAGCTATTTGACTCGCAGAAAAAATTAAAATACAAGGCAATAATTTATATATGATATTAATTTTCTTTTTCATAATGTATTTTTTAATGTTCTATAATAGTTAAATTATTAAACCCATCATCTGGATTTGCAGGATTTGAAGAATCACTAGTAACCCTAAGTGAAACGGAACCGCTCGTGACAAGAGTATGGAGCAGTCTTGCCACTACTTTTGTACCGGCAGATAAGGTAAGTGTAACGGTACTTGATCCTCCGGCCTGTGTGGTTCGGGTAGAATTGGCATCGTCGGAAGTCCCCGTCATCGATTGGCCAAATGTTTTATACACACTGGCCAAAACTGTATTTGTTGTAGGATTATAAAACTGAGATTCAACTCTGGAACCGTCATTAATAACAGCACTATTAAAATTAAAAGTCAATAAAAAAGTGTAGGTCCCATCACGAGGAGCTGTAAATTCACCTGTATTTGGAACAAAACTGTTGCTCATATCACGTACTACATTCCAATTGTCAATAGTAGTAGCCGAACCCTGTATTATTGATTGACTTGTAACTTTACGTACCACCACTACCGCTTTTTGAGGAGCAACATAAGCTTTATGCCACACAGAGCCATCTGATACCTCAATTTTTGCTCCTACGGGTACATTGTTCACATCATATCGGACAGCACCTGCAGCAGCTGTGACCGCAGACATATTAGTAGTACCTAAACCTAAAGCATTTTCATTAGCTGCTGACCTCATATCTAATTTTACCTTTGGAGCAAGCACCCCTAAACCAATAAAGCCCGTTGTTTTGTTAATAATAACATCATTAGATACTTGGGTTGCTGTTGGTATTCCGGTAGCTGCATTATCTTTACCACCATCTACATGTAAAGCTCCTTGCGGATTTTGCGTTCCTATCCCTGTTTGAGCATAGGTTAACCCCATACAGCAATAGAATATTGACAGTAGTTGTATTTTATGTATTCCTTTATAATTATTTTTCATTTTAAGAAATTTGGATTATTAATTATTGGTTTGTTTCAAAAGAAGTTGTTCTAATTTTTCCATACGGAGCTTCAACTGATTGATCTCTGATTTTTGATGGGCAATTTTTTCCTCTTGTTCTATGGTATATAAGTATAACTCTTCTATTTTTTCTAATTGCTGTATAGATAACTCTGACAAGTTAACCGTATAGCCGTCTTTAGTTTTTAAAACATCTTTAATGGCGGTAACCCCCGGCAAATGTTTATTAGCTTTAACATATGCTGCAACTTCTGTTAATGATCTGAAATTGTAATCACTGTTGATCTTAGATGTACCATCAAAGTAATCTTCAAAAACATAATCGGCATATTTACCTGTAGTGGTATAGAAAGCTCCTGTAGCAGCTACATCACCGCTAACAGATAATTTTGGAGTAATGGTAGATCCATTGGATGTAAACGGTGCAATAGGCATTGATGATCCGATGGAAACACTTCCTGCCTGATAAATATTCTGTGTATTGGCAGTGGCTGCAGTAGTTCCGCCCTGTACTTGCCACGGTTCCGGTGCTAGTGACGAAACATCTTTCCAAGATAAGGCTGCTGCAGTACCATTTCCATTTGTGGTAAGCACCTGATTGACAGAGCCGTTATTTCTAGGGAAAATATACTGTCCCTCATTCGCACCACTTGAATTGAAGAAACGAAATCTAACACCCTCTGCCCTGTTGATCGTAACTCTGGATCCTAACCCTAATCCCGAAGTTAGATTATCATATAGTTCAACGCCTATGGTTGTATTTGCTCCTATCACACTCTGATATTGATTTGAATCATTAGCAGATCTCAGCTGAGCAGAACTTACCCCCGGGAGAGAAGTTCCCGCGACCTCGGCTTTATAAGTTCCGTTCTTACTCGAAAATCCCGTAATACCTGCAATATTATTTGTATAAACCATATTTGCCTTTGATGCAGTGTTCAGATCTTCGCTATCTGCGCTCGCCAACATGTTAGAGCCTTCTCCAATACCTGAGAAATTAGTATCAAAAAAGCTATGAACGCCGGAACCATTATAAGTAGCTTTTATATCTCCGGCTACTTCCAACTGTTTGTCAGTGGTGGCTTTATTAATAGCTACTCTACCTGTTTGATAGATATTCTGGGTATTGGACGTAGCCTGAGTACCGTCTGCCTGGTTATACCAAGGTTCAGTTTCGTTTCCGAATTTCTTCCAGATCGACCCGTCGAAATAGTAATACCCTTCTGCTGTAATATTGATTGTTTTTGCAGATGGAGCATTCACAGCCGAGGTAGCATATACAATGGCTCCTTTTTGGGGGGCATCATACTGTAGGTCTTTGCCTTTGATCTGGTCACCTAAAAGTCTGGGAGCAATGATACCTTCTGCTTTTGTAGCATCTGTTGTTTTTGCTGTAATATCCAGTGTGGCTTTGGGATTATCATTATTGATACCCACCTGAGAATAAACTACTGTAGAAATAGTTAAGGTGGCTAAGAGAATGATACTTTTTTTCATTTTATGTTTTTTTTTAATTATAATTTGTAATGTTTAATTGGAATTTTTCTGTGATAGGATCTTCTTACTCCGGCTATGTCTTTTCACAGTGACAGAAGAACCGGTTTTCATTATATAGAAGATTGCTTCAAATTCCCTGTATTAATTCCTATTTGAGCAGAAGTTAATGACAAGATAAAATTACTAATGATAGCTTTTTTTCATTTTTATATATGTTTAAATATGTTTTAGGATAATATATTGAGTTAATAATCATTAATCTGTTGAAAGTGCTAAAGTCATATGTACACAGAAAATAACAAAAATTGAAATTCCTTACATTGGAAACTGATTTTTCCATTTTGTCACTGTATTCCTGCTTAATTTAAAATGCTTCGCAAGTTGGGAGTTATTCAATTTATTTTTTTTCTGATATTCTAATATTTGAAAAATTGTCGATTTATTATAAGAACGGTGTCTTTGGTTAAATCCAGAACTTTCTTTAGAACTTTTATTGAAAAGAATCCTGCTAATTTCTATAATGTCTAGTGTTGATAAATTAGCTTTGGATAATAATTGATCACATATTTCTTTTTTTTCAGGATACTTTATATTAATCATATCACTGTATATTTTTTTATAATCAGGTGTGTTTTCCATATCTTTCTTTATTCTTCTTTTTTTAAGTGATTATATTTACTTATCCATTTATATAAAGTCGTTTTCGGAATTCTGTACTCTTCTATAATCTGTGATTTTGTTTTAATACCATTTTCTACTTGCTCCAAAACAAAATCTACCATTTCTTTTGTGTAAATGTTTTTTCTATAGTATGGAAGTGAGGATTTTTTGTTTGCAATATTGTTATAATGAGCATTGGCTTGAGGAGCATATAAGATCAGGTGCTGGGAATAAACCCTGAAAAAATCGTACTCAAGCAAAGTGCTCAGCCTTAATACAATGTCAGTATCCAAAGACTTTTGGGATTGTATTGATTTCCATTCCAGATCAGTACATTTTAAAAATTTACATATTCGAAATGAATCAAACCCCTTTTCTGTCACACGCTCACATATTAACTTTCCAATATGGATATTTTTCAGATCGAGAATCATGAATAAAAATATTTTATATTTAAAATTTGTGTTTTTTAATAAGTGGTAACATAAATATCTCTTACTCTGTTATCCGTATTATCCGTACAATATAAAAACAGTCTTTTTTTTACTAACCCGAAGAAATATTTTTTAAGGATACATTCATACCCTACGGCTTGTATCTTCTCGAGTTTATAATCTTTTAGCAAAAACTGAGCTTCCAAAATTGTTTTTCCTATAAGTACCTCATAGTTATTTTGTTGCATTTTTTCAAAGTAATGTTTTTATAAATAAAATTTTCATTTGTGCTTTCAGAATAATCTTGCCCTATTTATAATATTCTTTCGATACTTACACTACTTTCTGATGTACCTCCAAAATTATAACTACTGATAGACCAAGAAGATCCATCTAAAACCAGACGGAACGTAACATCATTATTGACATCTAAAAATAAAACGCTGTCTGTAGAAACCAGATAATTACCCACATTGATAAAAGGAGATGCTATACCCGACATATAAGCCTTCTCAACTCCATTCACCACAGCAACTATTGTAATTCGGGCACCGTTAAAATCAAATCCGGCTGTAAAACCACTGAACAATACATTAAAATTGATCCTGTATAGTCCTTTCTGTCTTATCCTGAAAGTTTCAGGATTTCTAACAACGGACAGATAATCAGAAAACTGCGGACTATTTGCAGGAACAGAAAATTTTAAATTATCAGAACTGCAAAGCTGTAATAGCTGCCCAAAAAGATCAGAAGTAGAAATGCAGGTCATATTAGTACTGTTTATATTAGCACGCGTCCAGGTAGTTGATCTGTTTTTAGGATTAAAGGCCTGTTCCCATTTTGTACCATCATAAACTTTTGTAAGACTTTCATCTTTATTGTACATCAGCATGGCTTCCATCGTGGCATCGTCGTCATACTTATCGGGTTGAGAACTGTTATATTTTGGTAATGTGGTTTCGTTTTCCGCAACAGGAAGAATCAGTACTTTTTGCCCCGAATTTTGAAGTTCCAACTGGGTATGAGTACTGGAAAGGGTTTCACTTCCTATAACAACCTGGGAATTTACCAACATGAATCCCAACATACCTGTCAATGTTAAATATTTTTTCATTACTTTAATTTTATGGGATTATCTTAATTTTTGAATATTAACGAAGGTTTCTCTATGATCCATGGAATTTGAAAAGGTAGATATTACAGAATCTGTATTTACAGCGGCCTGAAGCCTTATCCGTGAATTTGCAGGTAATGTAACAGAAGCAGAAACACTTGCACTTTTATTTCCTCCCTGCCCCAAATCAATAAAAATTCCACCATACAGCTTGGTTTCTTCAAATGCCAATGTAGACCAGGTTGTACCTCCGTCGTAACTAACATCAATACTTACCCAAAATGTAGCATCTTTTCCTAAGGATCCTAATGAAAACCCACCAAATCCCGTAACTCCGGAAATATGATAAAGCCCGGCTTGCGGTATTTGGATTACATTATCAGCACCATTTGTAGGCATTGTTGTATTCAGGTTATTTACTAATAATTGAGATCTGTTATTAACAGGAGAGAGCGAAATAGTCTGCTTACTATTACTTCCAAAAAGTGCTAAAACACTACATGTACTTACAGTTATAGGAGTAAATGGCGGGAACGGATTGAAAATTTGTACTCCTAAACAATTCCATGTTTTTGAGTTGTCAGCTTTTCTTCTTGTAAGATAAGGATTGTACCATCCTCCGAGCTGAAGCGCAGGAATCCACGTTGTTCCATCGTATTTATAATACTGCTTGTCTTCTTTATTGTACAAAATTGCACCTTCGAGAGCGGCTTCGTCATTAAAATAATCTTCTTCAGCATTATTAAACAATGGGAAAGCGGTAATATTTTCAGCACGGGTAAAAATCGTGCCCCTGGTGGCATCTTTTATGTCTAGTAAAGCATTTTGATGAGCAGAACCAGCCGTTTTGGAAATCATCACCTGTGCATTGAAAAATGTTGCAGCCAGTAAAGCTGTAACTGTTGCATATATTTTAGGATACATAATTTTAGAATTAATGATTTATAAAACAATTTTTTCGAAAATCAACTCACCTGCTCCGTAAGTATTATTATTTTGAAAGCTGGTTGACGAGTTAACCAAAGGTGAAAATCCGGATTGCATAAAACCTTGCAAACGGAATTTTTCTCCAGCGTTAACCTGTATAACGATTGATCCGTTAAAAACAGGTGAATATCCCAGATTGTCATTAGCACTTGTAAAAGACTTAGAATCAATCGTTGAGAATACTGTAGGCGTTGCCACTGCTGCTTTTTGGAGTCTTAACTGTATCTCGTTCGTATTCAATCCGTTGAAAGTAGCATAAGACCTGTAGGTAATTCTGTACAAACCTGTTTCGTTTACTGTTACAACGTTTGATGCCAAAGAAAGATTCATAGAACTTCCCTGAAAATCAGAACTTCCGGCATTTGTAAGTGATATAATCCCTGAAGCTGAACAGCCATAAGGAGGAAGAAAACCGCCATTGCAGGAAAGATTAAGATTAGTGGAACGTGAAAAATGGGCAAAATACTGCGGCCTGACTTCTACAACATAATTGTAGATGCTCGACCAATTGGTTCCGTCATGTTCATAAATGGTAGCATTGTTTTTACTGTAGGCTATTGCTCCTCTATAATTGTTATCATTATCAGGATCTGCCGCATCAATAATCTGTGAAACTACGGGCAACAACACTGCTTTTGAAGGTGTTGTAGATTTCACGTCCAGAATTGAATTCTGATGCGGGTCGTGGTCGGAAGGATTGGGAGCAATAGCTATTTGAGCATGCCACAGAGCCCCATACATAACTAGCGAAATAAAATAGTGTTTTTTCATCATCAATTTTTTAAGTGTTATTAACTGTAAATTGGATCAAACTCTTTTTTTTCAAAAGCAATTAAATTTTTAATCATTTGTCGTGTGTGTGTTTTTAGAATCAGTATATTACGAAGATTCAAAGGTAAATTCAATTATTCTTTAGAATTACAGTACAATGTTAGGGCTTTTTAAGGGTCATTTCAAAGTAATATGAGTTGTGAATTCGGAAATCTCAACTTAAAAAATAGATTAAGAATTGCTTTATTATTACTAAATAATAACATTAGTGTTCAAAATAAGTCGTATTTTAACATAAAGAAAATGTGAAAGTATGTACAAGAAAGAATGTGAAATTTTGAATATGTAATATTACCAATAATTTAACAAAGAATTATCAAAATACTTCTGACTCAAACCATTGGTTATTAATATTTTAATCTAAATTTATACTGTTATAATTTCGGAATCTATTACAGGATAATCATAAGTAAACATTAAAATAGCATTAAAATTGCAACCCTAAAAAACTTTATGAAATGATGATGACGAAAAAAATTATTCTACTTTTGGTATGTGTGATTTTCAGTTTTATATATGCCCAGTCTTATACTGAATCACAAATTGATGCTGATATTCAAAAAGCAAAATCACTGTCTGCAAATAATCCCAATAAAAGTATTGAGCTTTGCAAAAATATTTATCGCATTGCTAAAGAAAAAGGATATAAAAAAGGTATGCTGGAATGCAATAATATTCTGATGGCTAAATTTTATGATGCAGGAGATTTCAAAAAAGTTATCGAGATAAGTAAAGATGCAGAAAAATTAGCAAAAGAAATAAATGATAATGTGATATTGTCGAATACTTACAGACTTCGAGGTTCTTCTTATACAGAATTAGGATTTAATGACGAATGTTTGAAAGAATTAAAAAAAGCCTTAGAAATTTCAGGAGAAATAACATCTAAAAATGATAAAAACTACCAAAAGGCTATGGTTTACAACGTATTTGCGAGTTATTATGCACATATCAATGCACCTATAGATTCTGTAATGTACTATCAGAAAAAATGCTTGGAATCTGCCATTCTTTTAGACGAAAATAAAGATTTTATTAATAAAAAATATTTTACGATTACTCTGTCTTACATTAATTTAGGAAAAACAAGTGTCGCATTACACCGCACAAAAGATGCAGAAATTTATTTTGAAAAAGCACTGGAAATTTGTCAGAATAAAAAATATGTTGTTGGTAAAGATCTCGAAGTAACTGTTCTTAATGAATTTGCATGGTTATATTTTGATCAAAAAAAATATGATAAAGCGAAATCTCTTGCAGAAAAGGCAGAAGCCCTTGAAAAAGGGGTTGGGCTTCCTTATATTCGAAGGGATATTTATGAAGTCTACTTTAAATCATGCGTAGAACTTGGGGAAAAAGAAATTTCTAAAAAATATATGAACCTCTATACTAAACTGAATGACAGTATTATAAATATAGAAAAAAAAGCAATAAATACCCCCGTGAAACATATTATTGATGAAAAAGAAAAAATATATACCAGTGATATTCAAAAAATAGTAATAATAGCTTCATGTATTATTATGATGCTATCATTAGGAGGTTGGCTTTTCTGGAAACAAAATCAAAATAACATTCACAAGAAATATAAAACAGTTATTGAAACCCTCAAAAATGAAACAAAAATAAAAGAAATTGAGCCTGTTTTAAGTGAAGTTGATGATAAAAGCCCCGAAAACGTTATAAATATCTCTGAAGATACTACCACTTCCCTATTAAATAAACTTTCTAAATTTGAAAAATCTGAAAAGTTTCTGAAAAAAGACATGAACCTCACTTCTTTATCAAATTCATTAAATACGAATCCCAGATACCTATCAGAAATTATAAAGCAGCACAGAGGTAAAAGTTTTAATAATTATATTAACGGACTCCGGATACACTATATCACCAACAAATTATATGAAACTCCTGTTTTCCGGGAATATAAGATAAGTTATCTGGCAGAAGCCTGCGGATTTTCTTCAAGAGAAGTCTTCGCTGTTATATTTAAAAAAGAAACCGGAGTTACTCCTTCCTATTTTATAAGCCAGCTCAAAAAAGATGATATAAATATAGAAGCTTAATAAAAAACGACAACTATTTTCAGTCTATTTCTTGAAAAAAGAAATCATAAGAGGAACATTATAAAAACAGTTTATCAAAATTTTGATAAACCGTTTTTATAATGTTAAAATAAATCCTATTGCTTTATAATTTTAAAAGTTTTAATGTTTCCTTTATCTGAGACTACACTTCCGACATATATTCCTTTGGTAATCATAGACAAATCTATTTTAATGTTTTTATTATTAATTGATTTATTGTTAATTAACAATTTTCCGGTAAGATCATATATAGATAACGACTTTATTATTTTTTCGTTGGAAATATTAAGAAAATCCTGTACCGGGTTGGGATAAATATTAAATTTGAAATCATTGTTTTTTACATCAGTTGTAGCAAGTATTTCATCGTCTAGTTTAACAATCCATCCTGCAGCAAATATCGGGGGAATAGTATTATCAAATCCACAAATATACTTCCCATCTGGTGATATTCCCATTCCAGTACCAAGCTTTGTATCAAATGTGGCTATTGGAATATTTTGAGAAATCAAAAGATCAGTAAGTAAAATGGGATTGGCCCCTAAAGACGGATGATAAATAATTACTTCCCTATCACCTATCATTCCACAGTATCCTAAAGCAGTACCATTCTCTGATACTGATACAAATACAGCATCGGTATATCCCGAAGGCGCATCAAAAGCCTGATATACATTGGTGGCAGTATTGTAAATAAAAGCTTTACTTCCTTTATAGCCCACAATTTGTCCTGCATTATTTACATCATTGGCCTCTCCATATTCAGGAGTAGTAAAATCAATATAATGTAAAATTCCGTTGGTGTCAAAGTATGCAGGTACCCGAAAAGTTCCTGTTCCGAAAATATCTTCTCTATCTACCCAACCAGCCACAATTCCGTTATCATTTACATCAGCCCCGCGACCATTGGTGTAGGTAAGATCACCTGTAAGCTTAGTAAGCGTACCGGTCTCCGTATTAAAAATAAAAGGATAGCTACTTCCGGGATTATTGGACGTCATTTGTCCTGCTACATATATACTGTTTGATGAAATTCCCTTTGTGTCTCCAAACCAACTATTTCCAGGTATATCCCCAGGGAAATAGCCAATTGCTGTCCATACTCCGTTTTTTCTATAAGCTGCCTGGCTCAGGTTTGACCCATCCGTTGCTATAAATGGCATATTTCCCGCAATATTTTCTTCATTATTCAGTCGGTTAGTTGCATCAGCGACGGATTCTATGGGTATACTTGAGTCTGTAGAATAATTGTAATAGCCTCCGGAATGGACTGCATTGCCATTGTTATTGATATCATAAAGACGTGTTCCCCAGCCCGTTAAAACCCTTAGATTGCTTTGAGCATTCAAACTGCTTAAAAATAAGCAGGCTGAAAGTAAGTAGACTTTTTTCATAACTAAAAAATATTTTATTATCTCAAAATTGCCTTATTTATGTCGTTTTTGAAATATACGTGTGTGAGAAATTAAGAAATCATTTTTCAAATTTATCTAATTTTACAAGCCTGTTTCATCCTTTCAATTATCAGCTTTAACAAGAATGAATTACTTTTTTGAAATGGCTGTAAAGCCGAAGACCTCTGTAAGATAACTGATCTGGCCTCAACTTTATAATTTTTTTAAAACTTCTAATACCAAAGTATTCAGTCATAAAAGAGTACAGCTTTCCAGCATTTCTTTTTTAAAACCTATCTCTTTAGAAATTCGGGAAATATTTAAGAAAAATACCTAAGATTACATAGAATTTGTTTGATAGAAAAATACAATACAGTCCCAGCAGTATTTTAAATAAGATTTGTGTATATTATTTTTCATTTTCCAAATAATCAAGAACATCAAATACCAAAATTTCACTAGTCCTTTTGGCATTTAAATTGGCATAACTACATACTAAATCTTTTAATTTTGATAATGAGCAAAGATTTTCATATTTAATTCCGTTTTCTTCAAATATATTGGTTCGGGGTCTCTTCTTTGCATTAAAAAAATAATAATCAGATTCTATTCCTAATGAATATTTTGCGTATATATCGATCAAATCATATTTGATAGCGACGGAATTTTCATTTAATAAATCTTGTATTGTATTTGTTCTTAACGCTTCAATTATTTCAATTAGCTTCATTTTAATTTGTGTTTTTTGATATTTATTATTCTGTATTTTATTTATTCGAGGAATCTCTGTAAATCAGAGAGAAGATAATAATCTTACTTGTTTAAGTTTTTCTCTTTGATAACTTTTACAATCATTTCATTCTAGAGCCTTATAAAAATTTGTATTGTTAATTTTCATTTTCACAAAAGATTTTTTTCAGTAATACACAAAAACTATAGTCATATCTAACTATAAATTATTTCATTTAAATCCGGATTTTCAATAGATCTTGATTAGAAGTTTTTCTTTCCAACCTCAATCCCTTGCTGTGGAATCAAAAACGAGTATACATATTAATACTTGGGTATAAATTTCCTTTTTATAACAATACCAGATAAAAGTTCGGTAAATTCATTAGGGATAATAAAGTTAGTTAAATTTTCACTACTTTGAAATTCATCAAATACTAAAGCTGTATCGGAGAAATAGCGATACGGCAAATTATTATATGTTGAATTTTTATTAAACTGTATAGAATATCCTTTATCAATTCCTGTATTAGCCTTTTTTGCATTACTAAAATAAAGAAACGAAAAGATGATAAAAATAGAATATATTTTCGTCATTAATTTGTGTTTTTGCAAATATATATAATTTATTATATACAAACACAGTATTAATAATACAATTTTACATCCTAATACTTTATAACATAATATTATACGTTTTTTCTAGATATAAAAAAGAACGAGAAACTGCCATAGTTTAACTCTACATTTAATTCTTTTTCATAATCTTAATAAGAATGAAACTTTCAATGTTTTTATGATACCGACAGTGCAGGACAATTTTTATCAACAATAATTCTATATTGCGATAAATAAAGAAAAATGTCCTGAAAACAGTTGCCTATATTATACCTAAATTTTCCAACATTATGAAAAAACATATTCTTCTCTTCCTAATATGCCTAATATCAATATCTTTATCAGCCCAATACCAGCCCTGGACTTCCGCAAAACAGCCCTTAAAAGAAATCAAAGCTTTAAAAAAACAAATCAAAAAACCTGAATTCAGAAAAGCAGATTATTTGATAACAGATTTCGGTGCAGTTGGAGACGGAAAAACGAAAAATACCGAAGCTTTCAAAAAAGCGATTGAGAAATGTAATGCTGAAGGCGGCGGAAGAGTTATCGTTCCAAACGGCGTTTTCTTGACGGGAGCAATTTATTTAAAAAGTAACGTCAATCTTCATTTAAGCGACGGTTCTACTGTTCTTTTCAGTCAGGACAGCAAAGACTACCCTATCGTTTTCACACGTTGGGAAGGAATGGAATGTATGAATTACTCATCATTGATTTACGCGTACGCAGAAGAAAACATCGCCATCACCGGAAAAGGAACTTTAGACGGAAATGCAGATAATGATAACTGGTGGTTCTGGTGCGGCGCCACAAAATATGGTTACAACGAGTCTCGCCCGGGAAGACAGAATCCTGCCCGTGCAAAGCTTCACGAATATATGGCTCAGAGGAAACCCGCAAGAGAAAGAATTTTCGGAGACGGATATTATTTGAGACCAAATTTCGTTCAGCCCTATAAATCCAAAAACTTCTATATGGCAGATGTTCTGGTCAAGAATTCCCCGATGTGGAATCTGAATCCCGTTTTGTGTGAAAATGTTTTGGTTGAAAGAGTAAAAGTCATCAGCCACGGCCCTAATAACGATGGTTTCGACCCTGAAGCTTGTAAAAATGTATGGATTAAAGATTCCTATTTTGACACAGGAGACGACTGTATCGCCATCAAATCAGGAAGAGACGAGGACGGAAGAGACATCGGAAGACCTGCTGAAAACCACATCATCGAAAACTGTGAAATGAAAGACGGTCACGGCGGTGTTGTGATTGGAAGCGAAATCGCAGGTGGAGCAAAAAATATCTACGCTATCGGAAACGTGATGGACAGCCAGAATCTTGACCGTGCTTTAAGAATTAAAACCAGTTCAAGCCGTGGCGGAATCATCGAAAATGTATTTTTCTACAACACAAAAGTCGGTGCTTACAAAGAAGCAGCGGTACGTTTCAATATGCATTATGAAAAACCCGGAAACTTCATTCCAACTATCAGAAATATCTGGGTAGAAAATTTAACGGTGGAAAAAGGCGGAAAATATGCTGTATTCTCTGATGCCTATGAATCTTCCCCGGTAACGGATTTCACAATGATTAATACTAAAATGACCGGCGTTGAAATCCCTTATAAAGTGGATTACCTGAAAAATGCGACTTTAAAAAATGTAACCGTTAACGGACAGCCATTAACCGAGTTAAAACCATAAAATGCGAAGAAAAACCATTGTCGCCGGACTGATTGCTTTGTCGGCATTTTCACATTCGTTTTCCCAGTCGAAACATTGGCAGAACAACGAGCGTGAACTGCATTACAAAGAAGATAAAGGCGATTTTTTACTGGTCAACGGAAAATACAGATTCAACAGGGCTTTGTATGGCGATAACCGTGCTTCGAGAGTTGAAGCCGGAGATTTACCGGAATTTGCACTCTATCTTCCCGGAATGGGCGGCAATCTTCAATTTGTGATTCAAAAAGGAAATTCAATTAAGAAATTAATTAATGCTGATAAAATTGAAACCCGTTATCGTCCGGGTTCGATGTTATATGAAATCAAAGACCCGATTTTTGGAACCGGAACTTTAAAACTGACAGTCTTAGCACAAGCTAAAGAAGAAGGTTTGGTTGTAAAAATGGAAACTGAAAACATAGATTCATCAACAAAAATCTACGCGGTTTATGGAGGAGCGAGCGGAACGACTTTCAGCAGAAACGGCGACATCGGTGCAGACCCGGAATCGGGATTTTATCTGTTACCTGAATATTGTCTGAATAATCAGTTTAAAATTAATAAAAATCAATTCCAATTAAATTATTTAAACAAGAAAAAAGAAACTCAAACCGTCAGCGGAAGTTTTTCTAATGTCAGTTCATTACAGCAAACCGATGCTACAACTTTAGAAAAACTTTTAGATTTCACTCAAAATAAAACAGAAAAATCTCCGATTGTTTACGCAGGTTATTCAGCGCAGAAAAATCCTGTTTATATTCAGATTAAAAAAGGAAAATCTGATAAAAACTTTTCGGATGAAGCGTTGAAAAACATTTTTAATGAAGCTGAAAAGTCACGTTTAGCATTAACCAACAGAATTCAATTAAAAACTCCGGATGCAGATTTGAATAATTTCGGAGCCAATTTAGCGGTTGCCGCCGACGGAATTTGGGAAAGCCCCACCTTCCTTCACGGCGCTGTTGCCTGGAGAATGCGGCTGAATGCGTGGCGTGGCGCTTACACAGCTGATGCTTTACATTGGCACGACAGAGCGAAAGAACATTTTGAAAGTTATGCCAATTCACAGGTTTTGAAGCCCGATTTTGCGCCTGTCGAAATGGATACATTGCTGCATTTGGCAAGACACGCAGAAAAAATGGGAACTTCTGTTTTTTCAAGCGGATATATTTCCAGGAATCCAAATGACAACTCAAAACCGCATCATTACGATATGAACCTGGTGTTTTTTGACCAGATGTTTTCGCATTTTAATTATACCGAAGACAAAGAATTTCTAAGAAAAATGTGGCCTACGATGGTTCGTCATATGGATTGGGAAAAACGAAATTTCAAACGTGACGATTTGTACGATGCGTATGCGGCAATTTGGGCAAGCGATGCGCTGCAATATTCTGGTGGAAAAGTGACGCACACTTCGGCGTATAATTACAGGGCCAACCGTGAAATGGCAAAACTGGCGAAAATCATTGGTGAAAACCCTCAGCCTTACGAGCAGGAAGCTGATGCGATTTTAAAGGCAATGAAAAACCAGCTTTGGATTAAAAACAAAGGTTATTTTGCGGAGTATAAAGATGCTTTGGGCAATCAAATCATTCACGACAAACCGGGAATCTGGTCGATTTATCACGTTTCGGATGCGTTTATTCTGAATGAATTTGAGAATTACCAAAACTTACAATATATTAATAATCATACGCCTAAAATTCCGGTGACGGTGAAAGGTGCACAAAATAAAGATTATTACACATTATCAACTACAAATTGGCAGCCTTACGACTGGTCTATCAACAATGTCGCTCTGGCAGAGAATTTACAGACCGCTTTGGCATATTGGCAAGCCGGAAGAAACGAGGATGCCTACCAACTGTGGAAAGGAAATCTGGTTGAAAGTATGTATTACGGCATCAGTCCGGGGAACTTTGAGCAGCTTTCTCATTACGATGCATTTCGTGGTGAATTGTACAGAGATTTTGCCGACCCGATTGGTGTGGCTTCACGAACGTTGACGGAAGGACTTTTCGGGGTTAATCCGAATTTACTGGAGAATAAAATCAGCATCAAGCCGGGTTTCCCAAAAGACTGGAATTCTGCAGAATTGAAACTTCCGGACTGGGAATATCAGTTTACCAGAACTGCGAAAAAAACTGAGTATGTATTTAAATCAAATTATGAAAATCCGGTTTCGCTGGAAATGCAGATTCCGGTAAATCATCCCAGCATCAAATCGGTAAATGTGAATGGTAAAAAAGTGGATTGGAAAATAAAACCCAATTCCATTCTGCAACCTTTTGTTCAGTTTGAAACGCCGACAGGAAAAGATTTTAAAATTGAAATCAATTATTCAGGAGAAGAACTGAAAAACGAGCAAACCGATTATGTCAATTATATTTCTGAAAATCTTCAATTGAATTTCGATTCAAAAAAGAAAATCAAAGACGTTCTTGACCCTCAGGAATTGATTAAAACCCGAAATGGGAATCAGTTTGATTTAATTAAAGAAGAAAGGAAAGGAACATTTTTCGTTCAGGTCGAGCAGAACGGAGCAACTTGGTGGCAACCCGTCAATGTGGACATCCGTTTTCCTTTGGAAACAAAATGGGTCAATAAAAAACTGCAGATTCAATTAAAATCATCCAATCCAATTAATGGAAAACTGACTGTTAATAGTTTAAATAAAACTTTTTCAGTTCAAAAAAACCAAAAGTTATCGATTGAAATTCCGGTCAATGTTTTAAGCAAAGGAACCAATTCTATTGAACTCGATTACAACGGAATCAAACAAAATATTGAAATTACAGACTGGGAAATTGAGAATCAAGGCGAATTCAACAACATTTCATTAGCTTCAAAATACAATGAAAAGGTGACTGAGATTTTCAATCAGAAATACCTTTCTCCAAGACTGGAAGTTCCTACCCTGCAGCTTCCTTGGCAGGGAATCGGAAACTGGTGTTATCCGTTAATCAACGCTCAAATCGACGACAGCGGATTGATGAACAAGAGAAAAAACGGCAAGGTTGATTTCCTTGGAATTCCTTTTTTAATAGATAATTCAGACAAAAATATTGCATTTATAAGTCAGTGGGATAATTATCCGAACTCTGTTGAAATTCCTGTTTCAGGCAAAGGAAAGAAAATCTACTTCCTAATGGCGGGTTCTACCAATCCGATGCAGTCACAGATTATTAACGGAAAAATTACGGTTCAATATGCGGACGGTTCCACAATAGCATTAGAACTGAAAAATCCGGTGAATTGGTGGCCGATTGAGCAGGATTTGTTTGATGATAATTTCGCTTTTGAAATTCCGGATGATAAGATTCCGTATCGTGTAAAACTGAAGACAGGAGAATTGTACAAAGGCGGAACTTTAAGTAAATATTCAAGTATCAAAGGATTTACAGACCGCGCTGTAGAAGGCGGAGCTGCGACAATTTTAGATTTGCCAATTGATGCGAACAAAGAATTAAAATCAATAAAATTAACCGCAGTAAGCAACGATGTTGTCATCGGAATGATGAGTGCTACTGTTTTGAAATAGTGATAATGATTAGTAAATATAATTGAAGGTTGTCATTCCGAGGAACGAGGAATCTATTTGTGATTAAAAAGATTCTTCACTACACTTTGTTTCGCTCAGAAATCGAAGATTCGACGGAGTCAATGACAAGCGTAGATAAATAAATAAAATCTAAAATTTAATCTAGATTTTATAGAATGTTTAAAAAATAAAACAGAAAAAAGATACCGTTCCTACGGAACGCCCAAAAATTTACGCTAAAATTATCTACACAGATATGATTCCTAACGGAATCAATAAAAAATGTTCCATAGGAACGTTATCTGTGTAGCAAAAGAAACCAAGACATAAAATGCGTTCCGTAGGAACGCTATCAGAAAAGCAAGAAATTTAAAACTTATATGTAATAATTTATACAATCAAATACTAAAAAAAAGTTATAAAACATCAACAGTGGCGGGGCTTTAGACCATCTGTAAATAATGAAAAACATCAAGGTTTTAGCCGAAACCTATTTAAAATTTGAAAATGCCTGATTCCATAAAATAAATTTAAAAATGAAGAAATTAACATTATATCTAAGTCTTTTCCTGATAGGATTTTCGTCCTTAAATGCCCAGAAAATAGACCGAAAAAAGGTCGTTCAGCGACATAATATCGTCAACACAAAAGCGGATACTTTATCGTCTTTGACAGTGGGAAACGGGAAATTTGCCTACACCGTTGACATCACCGGAATGCAGTCGTTCCCTGAATATTACAAAAACGGAGTTTCTTTGGGAACCCAATCAGAATGGGGCTGGAACAGCTTTCCGAATACGGAAAATTATAAGTTTGAGGAAACTTTAAAGCCTTACGATTTCAATAACGACGGGCGAAAAGCGTTATATAGCGTTCAGCTCAAAGAACCTGAAAGAAATAAAAAAGCGGTTGAATATTTCCGGGTGAATCAGCATCGTTTGCAACTGGGAAATATCGGTATTGAACTGACTAAAAAAGACGGCCAGAAAGCAAAAATTTCCGATTTACAAAACATCAATCAGAAAATTGATTTGTGGACAGGAATTATCACAAGTGAATTTTCTTTGGAAGGAACTCCGATAAAAGTATGGACGGCTTCTTTCCAAACTTCAGACAAAATCGGAGTTAAAATCGAGTCTGATTTAATTGGTCAAAAAAGATTAAAAGTTTTTGCACGTTATCCTTCTCCGACCGGACAATTTTTGGATGACGCAGCTTTTTATGGAAACGAAAATCAACATTCAACAAAATTGATTTCATCCAGCCCCACTCAGGGATTGATTGAGCATAAACTACAAACCGCCGATTATTATACACGGTTATATTTTACCGACGGGAAACTAAGTGAAACAGGAAAACATTATTTCGTTTACGAACCTTCTGTTAAAAACAAAACTATCGAATTAAGTATTGAATTTTCAGCTAAAAATTTAAAAAGTAATAAAACATTATTTGCTGATGCTGAAAAAGAAAGCACATCAGGATGGAAAAACTTCTGGGAAAGCGGTGCAGCTGTTGATTTTGAAGGGAGTACAGACCCGAGAGCCTCCGAACTGGAGCGCAGAGTTGTATTGTCGGAATATTTAACGAAAATTCAGTGTGGAGGAAGCAATCCGCCGCAGGAAACCGGTTTGACATTCAACAGCTGGTACGGAAAACCGCATACAGAAATGCATTGGTGGCACGGCGTTCACTTCGCCTTGTGGGGAAGGCCGGAGATTCTGGAAAAGCAGCTGGATTATTATTTCAGGTCGTTTGAAAAAGCTAAAAAATTAGCCGAAAGACAAGGTTACAAGGGTGTTCGTTGGATTAAAATGTCGGATAATGAAGGCAATGAAAGCCCATCTTCCGTTGCTGCTTTTTTGATTTGGGAACAACCGCATCTGATTTATATGACCGAGCTTTTGTATCGTCATAACAAGGACAAAAAAGTTCTTGAAAAATATAAAGACCTGGTTTTTGCGACAGCAGAATTTATGGCTGATTTTGCGACTTACGACAAAGAGAAAAACCGCTACAATCTTGGAAAAGGCGTAATTCCTGCACAGGAAGTATTCCCTGCCAAAGATACATATAACCCGACCTATGAAGTGGCGTATTGGGATTGGGCATTGAAAGTTGCCCAGCAATGGAAAGAAAGATTAGGAGAATCGAGGGATAAAAAATGGGATGATGTGATTACAAAACTGGCTCCGCTTCCGGTTCAGGATGGCGTTTATTTATCGACTGAATCCGCAAAAGATTCTTTCACATTTCCGAAGTGGATGACAGACCATCCTGCCGTTCTTGGCGCACTGGGAATGGTCCCCGAATCGCCAAAACTCGATAAAAAAATTATGAAAAACACATTGGATATCGTTTGGGCAAGATGGAACTGGGGGCACACCTGGGGCTGGGATTTCCCAATGACGGCAATGAATGCTGCAAGATTAGGTCTTCCGAATAAGGCTTTGGATGCTTTATTTATGGATATTCAAACCAATACTTATCTAAAAAACGGACATAATTACCAAGATGGAAGACTGAGAATTTATCTTCCGGGAAATGGCGGCGTTTTAACTACTGTTGCAATGATGCTGGAAGGTTGGGATAATTCGACAGGAGAATTTCCAGGTTTTCCGAAAGATGGAAGCTGGAAAATAAAAGCCGAAGGTTTTAAAAAGATGCCTTAAAAAACATTCATATTTTAGTTAGGGTCTGCCAGAAATGGCAGGCTTTTTTGTTATAAACAGATTGATGAATGGCAACATTCTATATTCAAACCTTTAATATATTAGGTTATTTAAATTTTATAAGGCTTATAAATGCTATCAAACTGTAACTTTCTCAACGTCATTAAGATAATATTAAAAATACAGTATAGTACAGGATAATTTCAGAGTCACAAATTCCTAATTTAATAAAATCAATCAAAAATTTATTATATATGAAAAAAATTACAACAACGCTTTTGTGTTCTCTGCTTTTTTTATCCTGTAATCATGAAGAACCCGGCTCAGGTGCACCAACAACCGAAATCTGTAACGCAGAAAGAGCTTTAGCTTTTCCTGAAGCAGAAGGTTTTGGAAAATTTTCAAAAGGTGCAAGAGGCGTGGCCAATCCTACAGTGTATATCGTCAATAACCTGAATGACAGCGGAATGGGTTCCTTTCGGGACGCGGTGAGCCAACCCGGAAGGTTTATTGTATTTTCTGTAAGTGGTATTATTAATTTACAGTCTCCTGTCGCAATTTCACCCAATCTTACCATTGCCGGACAAACTGCTCCGGGGAAAGGAATCGTTTTGTATGGTCAGAAAGTGTCATTTACAGGTGCAAATAATACGATTGCAAGATATTTCAGAATAAGACTGGGAAATTCAAATACTTTATCTAAAAACACCGACGCTTCAGGAATTGCCAACGGCAAACATATCATGCTGGATCACATGTCGTTTTCGTGGGGACTTGACGAAGTTTTTTCCATCAACTGGGATAATAAAGGCTTTGAACCAGACAGTATAACTATCCAGAATTCTATTATCGCACAGGGATTACATCGTCATAATCATTCTGCAGGTGGTTTGATGCAAACCGAGGGTCACGTCAGTATTTTAAAATCTTTATATGAAAGTAACAAAACAAGAAATCCTAAAGTAAAGGGCAAGAACGAATTCGTTAATAATGTCATTTACAATTATGGCAACCAAGGGAATACTTATGGACATACGGTTTCCGGAGATGGTTATATTATGGGAGATTCCGCAGGAATTTCAGAAGTAAATATTATCAATAATTATTTTGTCGCAGGCCCTTTAAATGTCGACAATCAGACTACCCCGTTCAGCAGAGGAACCAGCACTTTTCATATGTATGAATCCGGAAATTATTACGATAACAATAAAAACGGTGTTTTGGATGGGAATTTAGTTCCTCATAATACAACAGGATTTCCGGGAAATACACCAGTACAGTTTATGGATGCGCCATTTAATTATCCGCTCAAAACAACCAATTTATCTGCTAATCAGGCTTTTTACCACGTTATACAAAATGCCGGGGCCAATTTTCCGGCTCGGGATGAAGTGGATGACCTAATTATTTCCGAAGTAAGCTCAAAAGGAACTCAGGGTATGTATGTTTACAGGGAAACCGATCTTCCTATTGCTAACAGCGGATTGGGTAATTACCCTGCCTATCAAAGTGCTCAGGACAGTGATTTGGATGGAATACCGGATGCTGTTGAAATCAAAATGGGTCTTAACCCCCGTGATGCTTCAGATGCCCTAAAAATCAATAAATTTTGTAAAAATTATTTAAATATTGAAGTATATTTCAACAATATAATGAAATAAAATTGCGTATAAATTTCCCTAACTCCAAGCCCAATAAAACTATTAATTGATTTATTGGGCTTGGTTAGTTTCAGATAATTCTCATCAGATTAATTCAGACCAAACAATAAACCGAAAGTGCAGGATACTCTATTTGTATGTTTATGCTAAATTAGCGGTAAACCAACATTAGATGAACAAATCAGGATATATTACACGCAGAGATTTTTTACAGACTTCAGCCATTGGAATTGCAGCTGTAGCTTTGGGGCTGTCATTTACAAATACATCCCGTTCTGATAAGCCATATTTCAATTTAAAACCAATCGGGAGGCCATTTTCATTGGAAAATTACTTTATCTGGTGTAATTCTCCGATCTGGGGTAAAGACGGAAAGGTTCATCTTTTTTATTCCAGATGGAAAAAAGAAAAAGGAATGGGTGGCTGGCTCAATGGTTCTGAAATTTGTCGTGCAGAAGCGGAATCTCCTTTCGATGAATTCCAGCATAAACAAATTATTCTCGCTCCCAGAGGAAGCGGATTTTGGGATGCTACCACTTGTCATAATCCTTTAATAACCAAAGTAGATGATGAGTATTATCTATTTTATATGGGAAATTCCAATGGAAAAACAAATACCAAAAGAATTGGGCTCGCAACTTCAAAAAATCTTGATGGAGATTGGATCAGATCTGAAACACCTATACTTCTTCCCGGAGAAAAAGGGGCCTGGGACGACCATTGCACTACAAATCCGGCTTTTGTAAAAGGAAATGACGGTAAATTTTGGCTTTTTTATAAATCCTGGAATACCGAAGAATATGAAAATCAAAAAGGAACTGTCAGGGGAAACCGAAAATACGGACTGGCAAAGGCCAATCATCCTTCAGGCCCTTACGAAAAAGTGGCAGCAAATCCTGTAATTGATTTTTCATTGCTGCCCGATAATGCCCAATTGGAAGATGCTTTTATCTGGAAACAAAATGAAAAATTTCACATAATAGCACGCGATATGGGATTTTTTAACCACGAGTACGGTCTGCATTTAACTTCCCAAGACGGATTAAGCTGGTCAAAACCGAAAATAGCTTATCTCGACATGAAGAGTTATATTAATGAACCCGATCCGCCTAAACATTTAAAACGATTCGGAAGATTGGAACGTCCAATGATTTTGATGGACAAAGACACGAAAACCCCAAAATTCCTATTCGGGGCAACACAAGGAGGAAAGTATGAAACTTCAACACCTTTTATATTTGAAATTACAAATCCCAGAATTTAAATTGTTTAAACCCGATCTTGTATTTTCACCTATATCAAAAGTTTAAATCATTACTTATTACAAAATCTGTTTCAGATTACCAACTTGACTTTTAAATCGAAAATATTGCAATTTGGCTGTTTCATGTTAAAATTTGTATTTTTTGGTTTAGTCTCTGCCAGAATATTCATAATAATAATCTGTTGAAAATGAAAAATTTAATATGTTATCAATCATTAAAACATATTAAAAACAAGTTATCATAAATTTTTGTAACTTGTCTCACATCGTTAGTTAATTTTTGTAACTGTTTTTTTAACTGAAATACTATTTCCTATCTAAATGTCATGGCAGAAACATTTGAAATAATGATCAACGAGCACTCCAGAGTTCCTAAATATAAACAAATTGTAGATTCTATTCTCAATGGAATTGATAGCGGAGAAATTAAGATTGGAGAAAAGATTCCTTCCATAAACGAGCTCAGCGAATCCTGCTTTCTTTCAAGAGATACCGTAGAAAAAGCCTATAAAGAACTTCGAAAAAGGCAAATCATCGAATCCGTAAAGGGAAAAGGTTATTATATTTCACGTATTAATAAAAATGATGTCATCAATATTTTCTTCCTGATCAACAAACCCAGCACGTATAAAATGATGATTTATAATTATTTTGTTAATGCAATCGGTACCAAAGGAAACGTTGAAATGTATATTTATCACTGCGATGAAACACTTTTTATTAATTCTTTAAAAAAGAATCTGGGAGGATTTGATTATTATGTGATCATGCCACATTTCCGGGATGAGCAGTCCAAGCACACCAGTTCTACCAGAGAAGTCATAGAAATGATTGAAAAAATTCCGAAAAATAAATTGCTGATGCTGGACAATACCAAACCCGACATCTCAGGAGAATACGGTTCCATTTTTCAGGATTTTGAACATGACATTTACAATGCCTTAAAGGAAGGTCTAGCCAAAATAAAGAAATACGAAAAAATCATTTTGGTCTATCCTGATAAGTCCGTACATCCCTATCCATTCCGTATTGTACACGGATTTGAGAATTTTTGCAGGGATTTTAAACTGGATTATGAAATTCTCAACGAGATTTATCCGGACATGGAACTGCAGGAAAAAGATATTTTCATTACCATCCGGGAACGTGACCTGGTAAATTTGGTCAAGCAGATCAGACAGAAAAACCTTGAATTAGGGAAAGACATCGGAATTATTTCCTATAACGAAACTCCCCTCAAAGAATTGCTCGGAATTACTGTGATTACAACAGATTTTAAAGCAATGGGAGAATCTGCCGCCTATATGATCCTGAAAAATAAAAAGGAACAGGTGAACAATGTTTTTAAATTTATTCAGAGGGATTCTCTGTAAAACTTATATCATTCAAAAAATTCGCAAAGCTGACTCTGCGAATTTTTTAATAGTTATCATTTTGATGATTTATTTTTTCTTTTCAGATTTTACGGCTTGCCTGGCTAGTAATTTCCAGTGGTTTCCGGTTTTTGCCCAAACCAATAATACCTCCAATGTCACATCGCCCGGAGCTTTTCCAAGATCAGCAGTCGTTGCATATAAATGGTGCCGAACAATCGCTGTATTTCCGACGATAGCGATACTTTGGTTGGTAATATCAATGGTCACAAAATCTGATTTTTTACTGACCAATTTTTCCACAAATTCCGTTGCATCGTCTATATGACCTCCTGAATGTCCATAAGTTAATTCCGGTAAAATCAAAGATTCTAATATTGATTTGTCTCCGCTTATCATCGCCAACCTCAGCTTTTCAGCAGCATCAGTGACAGCATCTGTATCATTTTTTTTCTGTCCTGATACTGCGAATGCCATTAAAAAACTTATGGCAAAAATTAATTTCTTAATCATAATTGTAAATGTAAATTGATTTTCTTTATTTCTTTTATTTATTAAAAAGTAAAAGTATCCAATACCATTCTGAATGAAATATAAAGGATCTAACCTTGTTGATTCTAAGATTTTTCCTGCCTCGGAATGATAACTCACTCAAATAATTTAAACTTTTGAGACATACATGTCTTAATGAATACTATTAAAAATATTTTATTTTACCCTGAAGTTCTGTAAATCTTCAGGTTTTTCACAACAAAGCTGTTCCATCACCTGTCTGAACTGCATTTTGAGCATCTCAATAATATGATCACCACCTTTTTCCCCTAAAGCACCTACGGCATACATAAATGTTCTACCCATAAAGGTAAATTCTGCACCACAACTCAATGCACGGGCAACATCAGGACCGGTTCTTACCCCGCTGTCCATCATTATTCTGATTTGATCTTTGTATTTTTCGCTGATTTCTTTGACTACGGCAATGGTAGACTCTCCGGCATCCAGCTGTCTTCCGCCGTGATTGGAAATAATCATTCCATCAAAACCTAACCTTACAGCTTCTTCCGCATCTTCATCGGAAGCGACACCTTTAATAACCAGCTTGCCTTTCCATTTATCACGAATTGCCTTTATTCTATCTGGATTTAATCTCCCGGAAAAAGTGGAATTCATAAACTGTCCCAACTGTTTCACGTTCATGTTTTTATCCATATATTTTTCCATCGTTTTAAAACCGGGAACACCATGTTTCAGCATTTCCAGGCACCATTGGGGTTTTACCAAAGCCTGGGAAACATTTCGGAAATTCAGTTGAGGTGGCATTGCCAAGCCGTTTCGGATTTCTTTTGCCCTGTAACCAAAAGTAGGGACATCAGCCAAAACAACAAGCACATCATAACCAGAAGCCTCACAACGGTCAATAATATCGTCCCGCAACCACTCTTCTCTCGGATGATACAGTTGATACCAGGCTTTTCCTTCCGTTAATTCCGCAATTCTTTCAATACTACTTGTTGTGACAGTGCTCAAAATAAAAGGAATATTGTGTTTAAAAGCCGCTTTTGCAAGAATCTCAGGAGCATTTGGCCACATTAAACCCTGTAAACCAACAGGGGAAATTCCGAAAGGTGCAGAATATTTTACGCTAAATAATTCGGCTTCCATATTTGCTTCAGCGTAATTATTATTCAAATAACGCGGGCGAAGCAGAACATCTCTCAGTTCGTTTGTATTTCTGTCACGGTTTATATTTTCATTACAACCGCCATCCAAATATTCGAAGGCGAAACGGGGCATTCTTTTTTTAGCTCTTTCGATAAGGAGCTCAAGTGAAGCATAACGGGTATCAAATGGAAATGACATGGTTTTAAGAATTAAAAATTAAAGGTTGAAGCAAATTCATCTGATAATGCTGTTGTAAAAAAGTTTCATCAATTTCTTTATTGGAAATGACCATCGACGCTCCCAACGCTGAGCCCAGCGGAGAATGTGTGGACATCACGCTGTAATGCTGAAAATGATGAGACATCAGCTTCATAAATACATCGTTATCTGTGAACCCTCCATCAATATAAATGGTTTCAATTTCTGAATTTCCTATGGCATTTTTAATTGTATGAATCTGTAAATCCATTAATTCGATCATTAACTGATGGTAGGCTTCTTCAAAAGTCGGGAAAGAATTTAAATCTGTTTCGCTAATCATTTTCCGTTTCAGTGCAATCCCTTCAAAACGAAAATACACCGCTTTATGCTTCATCAAGCGGAGATACAAATCCTGATCAAACTGCACTTCCCTGTGAAAGCCATATTCTTTTCCGTAATGGGCACATAATTTTTCAACCTGAATTTTATACTCGTTACCCATGAAAAAACGGGATGCTTTTACGCGTTTACCATCAATTCGCATATAGTTCAGGCAATTATTTTCAATATCTTCATCTGTTAAGCTTTCATCATTAAAAGGATTCAGAGAAATACTCCAGGTTCCTGTCGAAAGTAATAAAAATGGTTCTTTTTTGCTTAAAATATAAGGAAGCAATGCAGAAGAGCTATCATGAATTCCCACCCCGATTTTAATTTTTTTGTTTCTGTAAGATGTATTGATGCTTGCTGAAGTTGGTACAATTGGCGGTAATAAAGAATCTATTTCCTCTTCGTAAACCCACTCATGATAATCGTTTTTATCATAGTTCCACAAATTGGTGTGACAACCTATTGAGGTAAATTCCGAGACACAAATTCCTGTAAATAAATATGATAAATACTGAGGCAAATGAAGACTGTAACGAATTTTTTTGAATGTTTCCGGATGTTTATATTTTAACCAAAATAACTGCATTCCGGAATTCAGCATCCCGGACTGTGGAGAAGCTGTTTCACGGGCAATTTTCAGTTTGTTTCCGTGTTTTTCGTAGAACAGATCAAGGATTTCCTGATCCATCGGTTTTGTATAATTATATAAAGGCGTAAGAACGTTTCCTTTTTGATCCAAATGCACAAAACTCGCTCCGTAAGTCGAGAAATTGATAGCTTTCACTTCAAAATTTTCATCGTCCAAAATGGTATTAAAGTTATCTTTAATCCAGTTTTGCAATGCTGCAAGATCTTCTGTTGGATAACCATCTTCATCTGTTGTGAGTGGCAATTCTGTATACTCACGAACAACTTCTTTATAATTTTTATCAAATAAAAAGAATTTTTTATTGGTCTTTCCAATATCAAATACGATGGTTACCTTTTTTTTAGACATTCTGGCTATGAATTAAATTTTTTATTTTTGAACGGTAATTAGTTTTAAAAACCATTAAGGAGTGTTCAGATATTAAGATTATGAAGAAAAAATCCACTAATTTCCTAAGCATCATGCTTAAAACCCTAATAATCTAAACACTTTCAACCTTAATGATAAAAAAATAAGGATACATATAATTAAAAACTTCCAATTGCACCTGAAAGTTTAAATTATTAATTTTAAACAGGTTTATAATCCCGTTGCTTTTACATGTAAGCCTCTTTCGGTAATCAAATTTTCTCTTACTTTAAGGTTTCTGTAAACTGCTATCGGGTCAAGCGCTGCACCCGTCTGTAATCTTGCAGCTTTTAGTAATGGTCGAACATCCGTTCTGTACGCATTTTGCAAAATCTCCTGCGCACGAACTACATCATTCTCCAATTGTGCTGTTTTCAATACTTTCTGATCTACCAAAAGTGCCTGTGCATAAGCAATTAAAATAGCTTCCAAAGACTGAATCAAATCTTCCAGCGGATCTTTAATATTGTGACTCGCATCAATCATCCAAGCCGGATAAGGATTCTGAGGATTATTTTCAATTCCGTACACTAATTCATTGAAAATCAAGAACAATGCATAGGGTTTGATAGAACCAACTGTCAAGTCATCATCTCCATATTTACTATCGTTAAAATGAAAACCTCCTAATTTTCCTTTATACATCAAAGTTGCCACGATTTGTTCGATGTTTGAATTAGGCAAATGATGCCCTAAATCTACCAAAGTATAAGCTCTTTCTCCACAAGCATTCGCCAACATAAATGACGTTCCCCAATCCTGAATCGTCGTTGAATAAAAATTGGGTTCGTAAGGTTTATATTCGATAAATAATTTCCAGTCTTCTGGCATTCCTGCATAGATTTCTTTTAAACTTTGCTCAGTTTTTGCCAAAGCCGTCTGGAAATTCAATTGTCCCGGAAAACTTGCCCCGTCTGCCAGCCAAACGGTCAAACTTTTTGAGCCCAATTCTTTTCCGATTCTGATCACTTCTTTGTTGTGTTCTACCGCATAAGCGCGAGAATCTTCATTCACCGCATTTAGAGAACCAAATTTATATGAATGTTTTGTTTCCGGCTGGTCTTGGAAGGTGTTGGAATTCATGGCATCAAAAACAAGTCCGTGAGAAGTTGCCTTTTCTTTAATTGCCTTCACATCACCCGGAATATCCCAAGGAATATGCAAAGAAACTGCTCCTGCAGAATGCGTTAAAGCATGAATTAACCCAACATCATCTAATTTTTGTTCTAAAGTTGCAGGTTCACCACCATAAGAAAACCTTCCAAAACGGGTTCCTCCTGCTCCTAAAGCCCAGCTTGGAATCGCTACCTGAAAATCGGCAATTTTATTAACAATTTCAGTAACGTTTGCCCCTGATTTTGTTAATTTATTTTGTAGAAAATCAAAATCTGCCTGAAAGTTTTCAGCTTCATTTTTATTGTATTGTTCAATGATATCTTTTCCTATAATCATGATTTGATTTTTAAAATTTTTAAATTAAAGACCTGCACAAGGCCTTCAATTTAATAAATTATACCCTTTTTTTTAGTCTTAAAATTTATCTCGGAAAGGCATTTGCCATACCCCCATCTACATTGATGATATTTCCTGTACTTTTATCTAAAATTGCGATACAGGCAAAAACTCCGTTGGCAATATCTTCCGGAAGAATAATTTCATTTAATAAATTTCTCTTCGCATAAAACGCAGGCAATTCTTCAACAGAAATTCCGTTGGCCTTTGCGCGGCCTTCTGCCCAAGAACCTTCCCAGATTTTACTTCCCACAATAACTCCGTCAGGATTTACCACATTAACACGGATTTTATCTTCTGCCAATTCCGCCGCCAACAATCGAGTCATGTGTTGTTGTGCAGCTTTTGCAGTTCCGTATGCGATATTGTTTGGGCCGGCAACTAAACCGTTTTTACTTGCAATATTTACCATATCTCCGCCTAAGCCTTGTTTTTTCATAATTTCAACACCCCTTTTTGCCATCAAAAACTGACCTTTTACCAAAACATTTTCCAGCAAATCCCAATCTTTTGTTGTGGTGTCTTCCAAAGATTTAGAAATCGCCAAACCTGCAGAATGAACTAAAATATCTACTCCTCCGAATGCCAAAACAGTTTCTTTAAAAGCATCGGCAATGGCCTGTTCGCTTGTCACATCACACGGAACTGCTACCGCTTGATCACTGTTGTATTTTGCTACAACGGAACCCAGCGCTTCCTGATTCAAATCTGTAAAAACAACCACTGCCCCTTCCTGAACCATCTTGTCTGCAATGGCCTGTCCTATTCCACCTCCGGCTCCGGTTACAATAGCAATTCTTCTAGAAAGCGGTTTTTCTTTAGGCATTCTTTGCAGTTTAGCTTCTTCAAGCAGCCAATATTCAATATCAAACGCTTCCTGTCTTGGCAAAGATGTATATTCAGAAATGGCTTCTGCTCCACGCATTACATTAATGGCATTTATATAAAATTCACTTGCCACACGAGTCGTTTGCTTATCTTTTGAGAAACTGAACATTCCAACTCCCGGATAAATAATGATCACAGGATTCGGATCACGCATTGCCGGGCTATTTGGGTGTTTGCAAGTTTCGTAATATTCTTTGTATTCTTCTCTGTATTTTTCGAAAAGAGGATTCAGTTTTTCAAGAACAGCCTTAGAATCACTTAAATCTTCATTTTTATCTAAAGTTAAGACTAAAGGTTGAATTTTAGTTCTTAAAAAATGATCAGGACATGACGTTCCAAGCGGTGCTAAACGCTCTAAATCATTACTATTGATGAATTCCAAAACCGTCTCGCTGTCTGTGAAATGACCAATCATCCTGTTTTCAGAAGAAGCCAGACCACGTAATAAAGGCATTAATTGAGTGGCTTTACTTTTACGTTCTTCGGCAGGAAGAGATTCCACTTTTTGACCGCCAAAAACCGGCCCGTTTTGTTGGATTTTCTTAGCGATATACTCAGAAGCCATTTCGATAACCTCTAAACTGTTGATATAACATTCGTAAGAAGTGTCTCCCCAAGTGAACAATCCGTGACTGCCTAAAACGATTCCCCTGATTCCGGGATTATCATTTAAACATTTTTCTAATTGTAATCCTAAATCAAAACCAGGACGCTGCCACGGAACCCAGCCCATTGTATTGCCCCAAATTTCTTTTGTTATTTTTTCACTGTCTTTTGCCGCAGCTACAGCAATTAAAGCATCCGGATGAAGATGATCAATATGTTTGAATGGAAGTAACCCGTGAAGAGGTGTATCAATAGAAGGAGCTTTACTGTCCAAATCAAAAATACAGTGATTAAATAAGCCTACCATTCTGTCTTCATCTTCTAAACCTTGATAAACATTTTTAAGATTTCTCAGTCTTCCTGTATACAGACCAGCAATACCTTTTCTAGTTAACGTTCCGATATCACCACCCGAACCTTTTACCCACATTACCTCAACTTCTTCGTTAGTCAAAGGGTCTTTTTCGATGGTTTTGCAACTGGTATTACCTCCTCCATAATTGGTAATTCTTAAATCTGCCCCTAATATATTTGAGCGATACAAAAATAAAGCAACCTGATCATTTCCTAAAGATGCCGCTTTATTTTCATCCCATAAATAGTCTACGTATTTGAATGTTTTTACATTTTCCATTTGTTATCTTATATTTCTAAATTTTTTTTCAAAATTATATCGTAATGTTTTTTACAGCATCCCGTACTATACTGGTAAATACTTAATTTAAAAATAATTTAACGCTGATTTTTCTCATCAATATCTCTTTAAAGATAATTTTGAGTACAGATATAATTAATATTTTGTGATTAAGTATTATTTAATTAATATCCAGGAAGTTGAGTTAAGTTAGGATTATCTACCAACGGATGTCCTGCAGATGCCGCTGCAAAAGGAAGCAATTCGGTTTTATTAGGCACAAATCCGTAGAAAAGACCATCTCCTCCCCCTTCTATCCAGTTCGGATACGTTCCCCCGTTTTCAAAAGAACCTGTTGGTTTTGTATAAATAATATTTCCAATCTGAAGTGCATTAAACCCACCCGTAAATCCTACAGCTTTTCTTGCATTTCCGTTAAAAGTACTTGTATAAGCCTGAAACATATTCGCTGGATACCACTTATCACCTGCTGATACAGTTTGACCGTGTGCCGTAGCTATATTTGCCAATGCTGTCTGATAAGCAGCATAATCTGCGGAATTTGTAGGAACATTCTGAACAACTGCAATTTCTGCAGGATCTGTTAAATCAATATAAGTAACTGCCAAAAACGGATCTCCGTAGATTTGGGCATTCTGATGATATTTATAAAGACGATAAATCGGTGTATTTGCAAATTCGCCGGAACGGTTAGACAAATTTTTCATAGCCTGTTTTGTTTCGTTAATTTCGCTTGTCAAACGATTCATTCTAATCAAATCTGTACGAAGGTTAAATTCCCCCGCAAATTCCCACTTACGTTCCTGAACAATTGCTTTTTCAAACGCATCCTGACCACTTGGCGGTTGTAAAGTTCCAATTCCCGCACGAGTTCTTACCTGCATCAGAGCGGCATTTGCAGCAGCGGTAGGTCCCGAATGTAAATAATTTTGAGTTTCAGCATACATTAATAAAACATCAGAATATCTTAGAATAGGAATATTAACATTACGCGCATCTGCCGCCTGTGGCTCTACACACCATCCTAATCTGAATTTACCCGGCATGATACAAGAGTATGTAGTACCTACATCTACCCATTTGTCAGTCGCTGCACCATTATTTAAGAAATAAATACTATACGAAGTACAAGAGACATCTCTACGGGTATCCCCTTGATTAAAAGATAAATAATAACTAGGCAACATAAACTGTAATGCTTTACGTGAACCATAAGTACCTCCACGTGAGCCCGGATGTGCATAAACTCCGAAGGCAGAGTTTGTGTTGGCTCCATATTCGGCGATTTGCCAGAGCATTTCAGTGTTTACAGCTCCAAAGTTCCTTTGGCAGAAATTAAACCATAGATATTCAAAACCGCTTTTACCTCCCTGACCTTGTACTAAACTATTAGTTCCACTATTGATAATGGAAGCACAAGCGTTATCTGCAATCTGATACAACTGCTGAACCCTGTTGTTATCACTACGGCGCGACATCATAGCAGCACCTCCGCCATTAAGATTCCAACGAAGAGAATATCCTGCTGCGTACAAGGAAATTCTTGCCAACAATGCATTTACTGCTGTTTTGCTTAACCTTTCTGTTGTGCCCACCTGCGCAGCAGATGGCATACTATCTACGGATTCCTGAATATCAGCAATGATACGATCATAGATCTCATCACGAGAAGTACGTTTTGGATATAAAGTATTGGGATCATTAGGATCCATTTCTTCTAAAGGCTGCCAAACTGCAGGGACATCCCCGTAAACCCGAATTAGATTATAATAACAAAATGCACGAATCGCTTTTACTTCACCTAGCAAAGCATCACGTTTCGCACTTGCCGACATTTGGCCTAATCTGCTGATAGCAATATTAGTTCTCTCTATACAAGCGTACATGGCAGCATAAATTCCCGTGACTGTATTCGGAGTATATGCATCATATTGATAGTTGCAAATATTATATTTGGAATTGTTGGTTGATCCATCTTCAGCGGAGTGGGTTACAGTATCCCCAGCTCCTAACTGGTAATATATTTCCGTTGGAACTAAACCTCTGTAGCAACCCTGGACAAACATATCTGCCGTTTCTAGACTGTTAAATACCGATTCTGTATCAGATGAATTATATGCAGGTTGATCTAAAAAGTCATTGCTACATGAGTTGATACTTATTACAGCAATAAAAAGGGATGGAAGTATGACTAATTTTTTTAAAAATCCGGGTGTATTATATATTTTTTTCATTACTATAAATATTAAAAAGTTAAATTGATACCAAGAACATAGCTTCTTGAACGCGGATATGTAGAACTGTCATATCCAGGTGTAACAGTTACACCACTACCAGCAGAAACCTCTGGGTCATAACCAGAATATCCCGTAATCGTAGCAAGATTATTAACCGTAAAATATATGCGGGCATTGCTTAGCATCACTTTACTTAAAAATTCTTTAGGAAAAGAATACCCTAATGTCACCTGAGCGATTCTCAGATACGAGCCGTCTTCCACATAATATGATGAAGGATAAGTGATATAACCCGTATTGGTATTGCTTAGACTCCAAAGGCTTGAACCTTCATCTGGATTCAATTCTTTTAATCTAATCAAATTCGTTGTTGCCTGTCCTGTATTCGGATCAATTAAATGGTAATAATTATTTCCAAATTCTGAAGGAACGTTTTGGTATAATGCATAAGGACTCAAACTGTGCTTCGTTGCATTGTAAATATCATTTCCAACGCTGAATTTCATAAATACAGTCAAATCAAAACCTTTATAAGAAAAATTGTTGCTGATTCCTCCAATAAAGTCTGGTGTACCGTTTCCGATTTTCTGCATTTTTCTGGTAAATTGATCTCCTGCTTCATTATCTGCAGCAAATTTGATATCTCCAGGTTTAGGAGTTCCTGTTGCTGGTTTTACAACTCCCGGTTTTAAGCTTAATGACCCGTCCGGATTTTGTGTAAAATCATCAGTTGTATAAATTCCCTGATAAACATACCCGTACATATCTCCCAACTCCTGTCCTACTGTTGCATAGTAGGTTACCATACCCGTTCTGTTGCCCCCTACACTAAAAGTTTTTGAAGTTTGTCCGTTTTCAAGAGATTTAACATATGATTTATTGAAAGATATATTGAAATCTGTTGTCCATCTGAATTTTTCAGACTTTACATTCACTGTATTCAATGTAAATTCCATTCCTCTGTTTCTCATGGCTCCAATATTCTGATATTGTCTTGCATATCCCGTAGAAACTGGTAGCAAAGACTGGAACAGCATGCCATTTACATTATTGTTGTACCATTCTGAGGTTAATTTTACTCTATTATTAAATAAAGCTATATCTATTCCGAGGTTCGTTGTTCTCAGTTCTTCCCATTTCAAATCAGGATTACCTAAATCTGAACTTGTAACATAAGCAGGGTTTCCCTGAGTATTATTGATTGGATAATCCGTAAGCAATACATTGGTTCTAAACAGATTGTTCGGAATACCATTATTACCAACGACACCATATTCTACTCTTAGTTTTAGATCATTCACAATATTATTGATTTTATGATCTTTCCAGAAATTTTCCTGAGATGTACGCCATGCAAGTGCTACTGAAGGAAAATATCCCCATTTGAAGTTTTTAAATTTAGAAGAACCATCATTACGCAATGTCCCGGTTATTAAATAACGGTTGTCATAACTATAATTTACCCGCATAAAATATGAAATTAAGCTCACACTGGCTCTGTCCGTATCCTTGTCGGCAACTGTTGCATTGGTAATATCATCCAGACCGAAATTAGGGTAAGGGAATTTTGTCAGTTTCATACTGTTTCCTTCAGACTCTTCATACCAGATTTCATTTCCGACTAAAGCACTTACTTTATGTTTTTCTCCGAAGGTTTTATTATAGTTTAAAGTATTGGTAATTTGATAACGATAGGTTTCTGCATTTGCAATACTTCCGTTAATCCCCGTATTGACGGGATCTGTAAGATATGCACGTGAATTCTGATCTGAAAATGAGGTTGATTTACTATTAATCCAGCTATATTGTCCGGCTGTTCTCCATGTAAAACTGTTCAAGAAATCAAATTCAATCCCCGCATTTGCCACAAATGTTCTTGTACGCTTATTTATGGTAGAAGCACTAGTTTCTATAAATGGGTTTTCCGTATCAAAACTTGAATCCAGTGCTGATAAATCCGTAAAAGTCTGTGTATTGAATAACTGATCTTCAGAAAATAGTGTTCCTCCATTGATTGGCTGAAGAAGAATTTTCTTCATTCCCGAGTATGCTCCACCTCCGTTTGTAGAAGTAGAATTAAACATCGTATTGAAATCTACTCTGATACCTTTATATAATTCTGAATTGATATTCGCACGTAATGAGTTTCTTGTCTCACTATAATTTTGTAAAAGACCATCCTGCTTATTATAATTATAACTGATAAAAGCCTGTGTTTTATCGTTTCCCACAGAAAAATTAATATTCTGATTTTGGGTTAACCCACTTCCTCCTAACATTTTTTTCTGCCAGTCTAATGCGTAAGCTGAGCCGTAGCGATCAGCAATTCTTTGATATGCACCCGTATAGAATCCTGGTGAATCTGTTCCTAAGCTATTATCAAAAACATTGCTCCACTGCGTTGTTTTCCCCTGAAGCTGCGCCATTTCGTACTGATATTTCACGTATTGCTCGGAATTGGAAACCATATCCAATTTCTTTGAAAGCATATCAAACGACATGAAGGAATTATAATTAATGGTAGTTCTTCCTTTTTTACCGCTTTTAGTTTTAATAACAATAATACCATTGGCACCACGGGCACCATAAATTGCAATTGCAGAAGCTCCTTTCAAGACATCAATACTTTCAATATCGTTTGGATTAATAACATTTAAAGCATTATCCATCTGGAAACCATCTACAATATAGAGAGGATCAGAACTTTGGGTAATGGAAGAACCTCCTCTGATGGTAACGTTTGCACTCGCCCCCGGAGCACCACCCGCTGTCACAATGTTCAGACCTGCAGCTCTTCCCTGTAATGCCTGTAAAGCATTCATTGCCGGTGTAGCCGCCAAATCTTTTGCTGAAACTGAAGATACCGAACCTGTAAGATCTGATTTTTTTACCTTTCCATAGCCTATGATGACTACTTCATCGATTTGTTTCTCACTTTTTTTATAGGTAAAATTAATCACCTTTCTTCCCGATACAGCTTCTTCTATATTGGGATAACCGTCAAAAGAATACACTAAGGATAGTTTTCCGGCAGGTTGCAGCTCGATAGAATATGCTCCTTTTGAGTCAGACAGAACCGTATTATTAGTTCCTTTCTGTTGTATCGTTACATTGCTAATTGGTGAACCAACCTCATCATAAACCACACCCTTTATTACTTCCTGCCCCCAAACAAAACTTGTTGAAAGAAGGAACATCGGTAATAAGAATGGCTTATAATCTCTGAGAGTAATTTTTAAAGACATACATTAACTTTTATTAGCATTAATTATTATGAAGCCAATGTACATTGTTACAAAAACTCTGGCATCCTGCAATATCCTGCATCTTAATATTCATAATTTCTCTTAATTATTTGTAAATATTCAATTCAAAATTTAAAAATAATAACAATTTGATCATTTAATTGAAAATAAAATCAAAAACACATAACTCCGTATATAATAACGGTTTATTCATTTATTATTACCCTATTTTTCATAAAATAGTGAAAATTATTATCATAAAAAAAGGCAACTGAAAAATCTCAGCGCCTTTACTAAACTTGAATTTTAAACTATATGTATATGAATATTGTAAAAATATGATTCCCGTTTTTTAGTAATAACTCTACTTTCATCGTAAAGAATTTCCGTAACCAACAATCAAAATTGATATCAGCAACACGAGCATACCAACCGAAATAGTAGTAATGGTTTTCTTGGAAACACCTTTCCATTCTTTGATGATGACACCCCAAAGATTTGCAATCAGGATGATGAATGCCATGTGTAAAATCCATGAACTGGCACCATTTCCCATCTTGCTTTCCCCCATTCCGTAAAAGAAAAACTGTAGAAACCACATAATTCCTGCCAATGCACAAAAAATGATATTAGCTAAAACAGGCACATTTTTTTTCTTATAATCAGTATAAGATTTATTTTTAAATGAAAGATAGAGACAGCCGACCAGATTGGTCGCCATCCCGCCCCAAAGTACAACCACGTAAGTTACATTATTCTGAAAAAGAAATTCCCCTTGCTCCGGATTTGCAATTTTCCAAGCTTCATTGGCTACGATTGCCATTGGTTTTCCGGCTTCAAGACCGAAATTGAAACAAGCACTTAAAACACCGGATATGATAGAAACGAGTAATCCTAATCCAAACTTATATTCAGTTTTCACTTCCATACTGTGCGGGTCTATTGAATCGGTTTGAAGTTCTTTTTCTTTCATCATCCCCGCTTTCCCGCTGATGACGATTCCGATAACGCAGATAAAAAGTCCCAACAATACAAACTGCCCCCATTTGCTGGAAAGCATTAATCCTATACTATCTTTCCCCGATTGTGGAGAAAATTCATAATAAATAGAAGGAACGAGCGAGCCAAAAACCATACAAAGCCCCAAAATAATACTGCTTCCCAAAGCCACACCCAAATACCGGACGCCCAAACCATAAGTAAAACCGCCGATTCCCCACAAAGCACCGAACAAAAATGTCAATCCTAAAATAGAAGATGTTTCATTCTGAATGATTTCCCAAAAATCAGGAATCGTTAGAAATGCTGCCAATGGCGGTACAATAATCCATGAGACAACTCCTCCTATCAACCAGTATGTTTCCCAGGACCAGCCTTTTACTTTTTTATAGGGCAAATAAAAACTTCCTGAAGAAAATCCGCCTAAGAAATGAAATAAAACTCCTAATAATGCATTCATAATTATCGTATTGCTTGAATTTGAAAATTAATAAGATGTAATCGATTGCGCATCTTGTGGTGTCATGCTTAAATTTTTGAAAAATAAGATTTTTTCTATTATTTCATAGAGATTTTTTAAAACGCTATTTTATTGATAGTTATGAGTATTTTAATTCAATTTGATTTCAACTTACTATGCTAAAAACAGGCTCTGTATCTTCGCTGGTTCAATTTTCAATTATTTATACCAACAAAAAAAGACTAAACAATTTTCATTATTAAGTCTTTAAAATTATTTAGAAAAACTAAAAATTTATTTCAATTGATAAACTTCACTAGCTGCCAGCAAAAGACAGCCTAAGCCATAATCTTCAAAATCAGGTTCTTTGCTTACAGAAAGTGGTTGACCATCTTTAGGCTCTTTTCCAGTACCCTGAACCCAGCCCAAAAATCCATTAGGCTGAACAGAATCTTTTACGATGGCATTCCAAGCTTTAATAACAATTGGCAAATAAGTTTCTTTGTCTATCAGACCCTTATTGATTCCATATGCCATTCCGTAAATAAAAAGTGCAGTTCCCGTCATCTCTTTCCCTCCGAAATTGGTCGGGTCGTGCAAACTTACATTCCAAAAACCATCTTCTCTCTGAATCGGAAGCAAAGCCGATAAAAGGTCTTTATAATCCTGTAAATATTCCTGATAATGCGCATCAGATTTTGGAGTATCTTCCAAAGTTTTCGCCAAAGCAGCAACTACCCAACCATTTCCACGGCTCCAGTAGCAATCTTCACCATTTGGTTCTGTGTAAGGCGGGACAAAGCTTTTGTCTCTCCACCAGAGTTTATCTTTCGCATTGTACAGACCATTTCCGCCGTGCTTGTATTTTGTAAAGGCATACATTTCGTAATTCTTATCAAAATATTTTTTTTCTCCTGTGATTCTGCCCAACTTTGTAAAAATCGGCATTCCCATTTGTAAAGCGTCAATCCACCACCAATCATCTGATTTTCCTGAAGCAATCATACTATCCATAGAAAGTTTGACAAATTTTATTCTCTCGGGATTTTTTCTTCCATCGATTTCATAAAGGTCAAGATAGGTCTGCCCGCAGGCCTGATTATCAGCGTTACGGGTATAAGTTCCGCGCATCATATCCCAATTATGCTTTTGTGACCAATCGATGGCGTACTCATAATATTCTTTTTTCGGGTCGATTTTGTATAATGCCATCAAACCTTCATAATAGACCGCTCTTGTCCACAGATTGCTTGGCCATACTTTTTTGCCCACAATTTCTTTTCCCGGGTCAGGCCATTTGTTCATAAAATACCGGTTGGCTCTTTCTGCAATTTCCAGAACTTCTTTTTTATTCGGGAGTTCAGACCTTTTCTTTGCAGTTGTATGTTTCTGAGCCGAACAAGAGGAAATCCCTCCAAAGATTAACACAAAAACAAAACTTATAACTATTATTTTTTTCATATTTTTTAACTTTTTTTAAATTTATTTTAATGTTTAACTGTCAGTATATTCGGTTTTGGAATTTCCTTAATCGATTCATCGAGATAATAATCCGTATGCGGAGGCTGATTGTATCCTACATTTTGCCAGACAATACTCAATCGGTATTGCGGGTTATGCATTAAGGTATATAATCGATGTTGTGTCGGAATTGTTGTTGAAAAAATTCTCAACTCCTGATTATCGGCAGTTCTGTACATCACTTCTTCACGCCAGTCACCAAATAAATCAGCCACTAAAGACGGATTTTTTTTCGTTCCGTTGTTCGATTCACACTGGAAGTTTTTAGCATCGAAAATAACGTTTGCCTTTTCATTTTTCCAATCCCATTTTGAGACGACTGTGCCATCTAAAATTTCGCTTAAAAAATCGCCGTCCCAATAGATTCCCATATTGGCAGGCAGATTTTTATCACTGATTTTTTTTCCTTTGGTATCATATATTCCTCTCAGTCCGGCTCCGGCTGCCCAAGATTCCGAACCTTCGTAACGAGGGTCTATGTTTAGAGACAAACCTCTGCCCGGACCCTGGAATTTACTGCTTTGACTATACACTAAAGACGGCAATTTCCACAACACTTTTCCGGTTTTCCCATCTCTGAAATGCGCTCCTGCATCGTCAAATCTTTCCTGAATATCAAAAATTTCCAATCCGGGATTGGATGGGTCGAGGTCTCCGACGTGCAACGCATCACCGTGACCGTAACCTGTACTATTCAACACTTTTCCGTCATCATCTACGGTCATTGCTCCGAAAATGATTTCATCTTTTCCGTCATTATCCACATCTGCAATGCTCAGATTATGATTTCCCTGTCCGCGATATTGCTTATTTTCTTCTGAACTTTCCGTATCGAAAAGCCAACGTAAACTGAGTTTTTTATCTTTGAAATCCCACGCTGCAATTGCTGTTCTGGTGTAGTAACCTCTCGACATAATCACACTCGGGGTTTTACCGTCCAGATAAGCAACTGCTCCCAAAAATCTGTCCAGCCGGTTTCCCTTTGCATCGCCCCAGGTTTCGGTCATTTGTTCATCGGTTGGATTTAGATTGCCCGCGAATCTTGGAACTTCATAATTCACGGTATGAATTTCGGCTCCGGTCTGTCCGTCAAAAACCGTCAGATATTCCGGCCCGGAAAGAATCATTCCGTTTTCATTGACGTAATTTTTTGTTGCATCGCCGATAATTTTCCCTTTTCCGTCTTTGCTTCCGTCGGCAGTTTTCATTACGATTTCCGCTTTCCCGTCCTGGTCTAAATCATATACCAAAAACTGTGTGTAATGCGCTCCTTCCCTGATATTTTTACCTAAATTGATTTCCCACAAAAGCTTTCCATCCAATTTATAAGCCTGGATAATCGGCGGGTCTGTCTCTCCTTTCTGGCTGTTGTCTTTTGACCTTCCGGTTTGATGAAGGATGATTTCATATTCGCCGTCGCCGTCCAAATCGGCAACTGAAGCGTCATTTGGTGTGTAGCCTGCGGGAGTTTTTAACGGAATTGAAAAATATGGTTTTTGATTCGCTGTATATTTTGCAAAATCCTGGTCAACTTCCTGATGTTGTGTATTTGATTTTACGAAATAGGTGTAATTCTTCCCTTTGTCAGCAGTTTTATCTAAGAAATTCGTCTCATTCAAGAGTGGTTTTTCATTCAGTTTTTTTGTCGAATTATTTTCCGTTCGATATATATCAAAATGAGTGTTCTGAGCTTCTGTTCCGAGCAAACGCCAACTCACAAAAACGCCTGAATCTGCGGGAATGGCAACGATTCCTCTTTTCAGGTATTCCATTTGTCTTTGGGCAAAGAATGTTTGCGAAAGAAAAATGGCGGATGTAATGAAGATATATTTGATTTTCATAGGCAGATTTTATTGTTTTTTAAAGGTCATATGGAATCGCTGAATCAATTTTTGGTGTTAATCACAGCGATTTCATAATTCTACATTAATATTTAATTATTTTTATGTTTTGACTAAATGCTTTTATAAACAAGTTCTTTCAGTATGTCATTCTGAACAAAATGAAATGTAGTGAAGAATCTCAATTTCTTTGACTGAGATTCTTCGTTCGTCAGAATGACAAATGCTCTAACAAATCAGCTTTTATTGTGTCTTCAGTATTTGTTTTTTTAAATCAAATATTTTAAAACGTTGAATCTCTCGCAGCCCGACTTGAGCGGAAATCCTTTTTGTGTAGCAAAGCGGAACAAAAAGATTGGAGCCCTTCGACAAGCTCAGGATAAACTACAGGCGGATTAAGCTGCCCAAATAATTCCAATCACTCAATTTCAATCGATTGCACAATTCAAATTATTTTTTTGAAGCCTGCTTCAGCAACCATTTCACCCATTCTTCTGTTCCCTGATAGTTGGTGAAATCGGCAGGAAGTTTTTTGCCGTCGATATATTCGTTGTAGCACCACGGGTCGCCCAACGCGAAAACAGTTCCTTTTCCTACTTTTGCAATGGCTCCGATGTTTTTGCCTTCTGCAGTCAAAATAGCTTTAGCAGGTGCTTTTACATCTATCGTGCTCACTTCTTTCATATATAATTTCTGCTCAGAAAAAATCTCGTTTCCGGCAGGAACCATCACTTTTCCCTGCTCAAATTCTCTTCCCTGAACGCGGTTGTAACTGTCATCATTAAAATGAATCCCAAATTTTTCTGCCAGTTGATTAAAATGTTCAAACTCAGAATTGCCGTTGTCGTTGCTCAATAAGACCAAAACACCGCCTTTCTTCACCCAATCCACAAGGTTTTTGATGGAATTTGCATCAATAAGATTGGCCTTCCCCCCGTAAGCTTCCTTGTCGATATCCGGGTCAACGATAATGTAGATGTTGGCGTTTTTCAAATCTTTTTTGATAGGAGCTGTTGTAAGTGTGCTGATTTCCGCACCTTGCTTTTGAAAGATTTCTCCAAGCAAAGAAAATCCGCCGTTGGTTGTATCATTCCACGTGTAATGCCAGGATTCTAGCGCTTTGGTTTCTTTGTTTTCCTTTTTTTCGTTGTTGAAAAAGTTGTCTAAAACGACTTTCGGTTTGTTCTGGGCATTGGAAAATCCGAATGTGAGGAGCGTTCCTAATGCTAATGTTTTTACGATATTCTGCTTCATATCTGTTTATTTTAAATTATTTGTCGGTTTCTCACAAAGATGCAAGTTAATGACAAAAATACTTTTTATAAGACGCAAAGATTTTATCTTCGATAAAATTGTTTAGATTTCTCATTTAATTTCTTTTATCACATTTAGCGAAGTGCTTTCGATTTTTCGACAAATAATATTTTATTCTTATCATTTATTTTGAATAAAACATAGGAATTAACTGAATTTCGCCATCCAAGCCGGAAGGTTGTACTTTCCAGTTTGAGGCATCGAATGGCTTGTAATCGATGTTTACAAAATTGATTTCGTGGTAATTCCGCCACTGGATTTTATTCTGGTCCATATATCGGATTCGGTTCGCCATCAGGTTGCACACTTCGATTTGAATGGTATTTTTTCCTTGCTTCAGATATTTTCCAATGTTGATTTCAAACGGAAGGCTCCAGACAATTCCGGCATCCTGACCGTTGACTATTACTTTCGCACTTTCGTAAAGTTTATCAAATTTCAAAAGATAATCGTCTGCATTTTTTTTCTTTAAATTTAAAGTCGTCGTGTAAACTCCCGTTCCCGAAAAGCTCTGTGTTGATGCATCTTCCGTAAAATTCGTCCAGGGCTGAATTTTATCTAAAGTTCGGGATTTCGGAAGTTCGGGACCGCCTTCTTTGAAGCTTAGTTGCCAAGGTTGATTTAAAACAATCGGAGCATCTGTTTTCTCGACATATTTCCATTTTGGAATTGATGAATCTATATTTTCAGAAGCTTTTATAATTAAAGATTCTCCTGATTTCAGCTGAACTCTGACTGAATTATCCTGAGTTTGGACAACTCCGAAATCACCGTTTTCAGGATTCATCAAAGCAACTTGTTTTCCAAAAAAATTCAATGGAATATTTTGATTGATTTCCTTTGAAGTATGATTGACGATATAATAATATTTCCCGCCATCAAACTGTCTTCTTACAAACTTCAATCCTGTGTCTGTCAATTTTTCTCTTTCGATTTTTAAGTATTCCAAAGCTTTTTCCACATCGGAACTAAAAACGATTTTCCCTTTTCCGAATGTTGCCGATTTTAAATTTCCCTCTTCTTGAAAAGGAATTTTATTCCATAAAGATTGTAATTCGTTTCTTCTTTTTTCGACTTCAAAATATCCCGGAACATCTTTCGGTTCCGACTGGAAAATGATTGAAGCACCATTTTGAGCCAAATCCAGAATGTTTTTTAACGTAGATTCAGATAGATAATTCAGTTGAGGAATAATTAAAACTTTGTAAGAACCGCCATTTTTCGCCACCTGAATATTCTGATTTTCAGATTTGGCCCCGCCAATCATCTTATCCGAAACCATATCCAGAGAATAGCCGGACTTTCCTAATTTTTCAAGGTTTTCATAAAACAGGGTCGGATGCAGCCACTTTTCAATGTTATGAATTTTAAAAGCCATATCCTTTCCTTTCGGACTTGCCCATTGGTCGTAGACCGGCCAGTACATCAGGATTTCGTTGTCTGATTTTCCGCTTTGTAAAACAGCTTGTGTTCTTTCAATATAAGAATTTAGACCTTTGATGTTTGGCCATAAACTGTTTTGAGGAACGAAGTTGGTAGAAGCGTAAAACAACCAGCCCGGAAACTGAACATCAGCCGGCGTGTAAGTCGTTCCGTGATAAAAAATATGATTGATTCCCGACAGGAAAATCTGTTCGGCCTCAGGTTTTACCTGCGACCAGGATGTTTTGAAATGCTCGGTCAGCCACGTAAAAGATTCGTTGGAAATCAAAGATTTTCCGGTAATATTTGCTGCCGAAGAAGCAAATTTCAGCATATTGATATCCGGAATTTCCTTCGTGTTGATGTCTTCTGCATTTCTTCTCAGACCCTGAATATCGAATTTCGTACTTCCGAAAGTTTCAGATTCGGGAATATCGACCGCAGCGTACAAATCCAGCAAATTTCCCGGCGAACCGTGTGCCTGATTGGTGTTTTTTGAGTTTTTGGAATGTGCCCAGTTCGTGAAATCTTTCGTAAAATTGTTTAAAATTAATTCATTCAAAGTTTCTCTGTAATCGGATTTTACTCTGCCTGCTATTTCATTTTCCTCGTTGCTGACCAAATATTTGATGTACGGACTTAAGTCGTAGCCTCTCCTTTTCTTAAATTCTTCTTTAAAATCCGGCGTCCAATCAGCATTATAAACCTCATAACTGTCATTGAAAAAAGAACGGATTCCGTAGTTTGAACTTCCAAAAGCTTTATCGAAAGTTTTCAGATAATCTTTGGTTGCATCCGAAGAAAAGTGGTCTAAAGTAAAGCCTTCCCCACCCGGAGCGGCACGTTTTACTTTTTGTAAAGTTTTTCCGGTGAAAACCGCATAAATCGTCCATTTTCCTGAAGTCGGTTTCCAGTTTAAACTGCCGTCGCCATTAATTTTATCTATTAAAACCACAGCTTCATTTTTTTCGTTGTAAGCTGTTACAATATCGATTTTTACCGTTTTTAAATCCTTCTGCTTTTCGTCTTTCGGAGTGATTTTTTCTGAAAATTTTTCATTCGGCTGAATGGTGTAGGTCTGAACAATCATTTTTGTAGCCGCATCTTGCTCGCTCACTTGAGGACCGCCAATTGGCCAGCCAGTTCCAACCGCCATATCAACGCCCATATTCAGACTTTTGGCTTTATCCGTCGTGAACCTGAGCATCTTCATCCATTCAGGGGAAAGGTAATCGATATACTGTTTTTCAAAACCTTTCGCACCGTAAATCGGGACGATTTCCACCCCTCCGAAGCCAGCTTTATTGAGTGATATCAATTGTTTATCCAGTCCTTTTTCGTCCACGGCACTTCCCATCCACCACCAGCGTGTCCACGGTTTGGCGGTCTTGGTTGTTTGTGGCCACGGATTTTGTGCGGAGAGATTTCCGAAGACAAAACAGATTAGACTTAGGCTGATTATATGTTTAATTTTCATTTCTGCTTGATGTTTTATGATGGATTTTATCCAATTTTATTCATATTTTTCACCGGGTTCCACCCAATGCTATTAGGATTGAACCACTTCGTGGTTCGTTCTGTTAATTTCCATCAGGTTTCAAAGCTTCCATAAAAATAGATTCCGGCCAATTGAATTTTTCGGCATCATCTGGTTTATTAGGATTAAAATTCTTATAATTTTTTGAAATATATTTCCTCAAAGGTAAGTTTTGGTCAACGATGGATTTCACTACACATTTCGCCAATTCGTACGCTCCATATGTATTGAAATGCGTATCATCCGCCATAGCTGTCGGCTGATTGGGATAAGAATTTGCGGGATAATAGGCAAATGCTTTTTTTGCAGCTTCCGGCCCCATTGCCTCGAACAAGGTTTTGCTCAATGCATTTAAATCGATTAAATATACATTTTCTTCCTTCGCAATTTCCTGCATTGCAACAGGAAAATCATCCAAAGTATTGACGATTTTGTTATTTTCATCAAAAACACGGCGGTTCATCGAAGTGACCAAAACGGGAATTGCTACCAATTCCTTTGCTCTAAGAATCCATTCTTTTAATCTTTTCCTGTATCCCGATTTCTCACTGTTGCCATATTTCTGGTCATTGTGCCCAAACTGAATGAAGAGATAATCTCCCGGTTTAATTTTATTCCAGATTTTATCGATTCGGTGGCGGTCTTCAAAGGCTTTCAGAGTTTCTCCGCTCTCGGCGTAATTGGCGATAACGACTTCATTCGGAACAAAAAAATATGGTAACATCTGTCCCCACGACGCCCAGGGTTCGTACTGTGCATCCACAACCGTAGAATCTCCCGTCAGATAAATAGTTCTCGCAGTTGTATTAGGTTGAATGATTACCGAAGAAACTTTCGGAGCTTTATCATTGAATTCTATTGTCAAAAGATTGTCCCAATGCAGGTATTTTCCTTCTCTCGGCTTCAGTTTTACAATTCCGATTTCAGCTCCATTTTGATTTCGTATAATGCTGTCTTTTACGTGAACGGTGATTTGTTTTTCGACGATTTCGCCTTGTTTTGTTTTGACATCATTCAGCATCAGTCGGCGATTTTCGACCCGAACTGTTGTTTCAGATGTTCCTTTTGCATCACCTAAATTCAATTTAATATCATAATTTCCTTCCGGAATGACAACTGAAAAATAGAAAGACTTATCACTGGTAATAAAATCTCCCGTCAAAGCATTTCTGCCATTATCAACGGATTTCAAACCGGAAATATCCATAAATCCGTAACCGATTTTCTTATCGAATTTTGAAGTTGATGTGATGGGAATAAATCCGTTTTCGGTTCTGTTACTGCCAAAATCAAATTTGAAAGTCGTCTGTTGCGCGAATATTGATGAACCAATAAAAACGGTTATAATTCCTGTCCAATTTTTCATAATCAGTCGATTAATATATTCATTTCGGAAATTCACTTTTGAGTATTGCCTGAATCGTCTTTTTATCGTAAGCCTAATCCAGAGAGGCCACTTTCGTCACGCTGACCCTGGTTTGCTTTAAATTTTTGATGGCATTTAAGTTTTGTTCTTCAGGCTTTAATGCTTTTATCTTTAGGTTTTCAAAGGTAAAATCTGTCAACTCGTACAAATCTGATTTTTCAATGTTGAAGGCTGTTTCACAACTGATATCGATATTTTTTAAGACAATATTATTTGCCAATCTGGTTTTCGGTTTTTCTTCCCCCTTCAAATCAAAAAACTGGTTCCAGCCTTTTACGTATAAAAAGGTTTTTACGTCTCCCTTGATATTGTCAAGCGTGATATATTCGTAATGTTGTGGTGTGTCCGGTCTCATTTTAAGATGCAACAATCTCGAAGCATCTTTCACCGTTGAGTTTCTGAAAATAATATTGTAATTGTGAATTGATTCGCTTCCGCAAGTGAGTGCAGAATGACAGAATCCGAAAGTATTATCTTCTATAATGATGTTTCTGTTTTCTCCGTTTTCAGGAGCCGTATTGGCTTTCGGCCCTTTTCCGCCTTTTAAGGCAATTGCATCGTCATTCACAGACAAATAGCAATTTTTAATCAGGAAATTGGTGCAGGCATCGATATCGATAGCATCCGTACTTGGCGCTTTTACCGGTTCTTTGGGAGCAAGAATTGTCAGGTTTAACAATTTTACAAAATCACTTTTATAATAATGGGTACTCCAAAATGGTGAGTTTTTTACGGTAATTCCTTCAATTTGTACATTTTTGGAATTTGAAACATAGAGAATACGAGGTCTCATCTCATCCATATTGGTGCATTTAGGATTCCACTCGCGTCTTTTCCAGAATGATTTCCAGAAACGAAGGCCGTTTCCGTCCAAAGTTCCTTTTCCTGAAATCGTGAAACCATCCAATCCGTCAGCATTAATCAATGCCGGGAAATATTTTACTGTCTGACCTTCCATTCTTGTGGTGACCACGGGAAAATCATTGATATCATCACTCCCTTTTAATTTTGCCCCACCTTCTAAATATAAATGCGTTCCCTGTTTGAAGAAAACCGAACTGATGAGGAATGTTCCTTTAGGCACGATGATTACGCCGCCGCCATTCTTTGCAGCCAAATCAATAACCGCCTGAAGTTGTTTGGTTTGAAGAACTGTACTGTCGTTCTTCACACCGTTTTCTGTAAGGATATATTTTTTGCCTAATTTATTGATGTCGGTCGGTTTGTTTTCTTTAAACCATTTTGGGATTGTAGTTCCGTCCGGGAATTTGTCCTGTCCATTCACTTTCGATGAAAAGAAAAAGAGGATAAAAAATGTGAACAAAAAATTGAATGTATTTTGAAGTTTCATAGTCTTTTTCGGTAAATCCTGAATTATTTTAATTAAACTGATTGACAAAAATAAAAGTATATATTTTATAATCTTGCAGTATCCTGCTCTTTCATGTTAATTAAATTTCTAATATTTATAAGTTCTATTGCACTTTTTTCCTATAAATTAAAAAACTGCACAATAATTTTAAGTTCTACATAAAAAAATGTTCATCATTGAATAATTATTTCTTTTAACTCCTGTAAAAATGCTTAAAAAATTATAAAGATATCCCCACTAGATTTTTCAGAAAGTTTATTGAAATAACTTACAAAATAATACTTTTATACAGTCCTGATATATTTAAATTGATTAAATTTACGTCAATAATATACATCAATTTGATGTACGAAAAAAGATAGAAAAAAAACGTGTATGAATAAAAAAAGTGCCACAATATATGATATTTCAAAGAAGCTAAATGTAAGTGTGGCAACTGTTTCCAGAGCGCTTAACGATCATCCCAGGATAAGCCAGGCAACGAAAGATTTGGTGAAGGCAACTGCCAAAGAAATGAATTATAAACAAAATAACCTTGCCAAAGCTCTGAAAAGCGGTGAAACAAAAAATGTAGGAATTATTGTTCCTTATGTAAATACTAACTTTTTTTCATCAGTCATTCGTGGAATTGAGGAAGAACTTTCTCCGCATGGCTATCACGTAATTATCTGTCAGAGCCATGAAGATGTAACTATTGAAAAAAGACACTTAAATACTTTGCTTAACGCGCAGGTTGACGGGATTTTCATGTCAGTTTCAAGAACAACTTTAGATACAGAACACATTCAACATATTTTAGATACAAGCAATACTCCGATTATATTTTTTGATAGAAAAAAAGATATTCCGGGAATAAGTACGGTGACTATTGATGACTACCGGGGCGGTTATATAGCCACAGAACATCTGATCAAGGAAGGTTATAAAAACATCTGTCATTTCTCAGGTGATCTGAATCTTGAAATTTACCAGAATCGTCTTAATGGATATAAACAGGCTTTAATTGACAATAATTTAACTGTAAAAGAAGAAAATATCATCACAACAGGAAGTTCAATTGATGCGGGGATAGAGGCTATTAAAACACTTTGGGGTAAAAAATCTGTTCCTGATGCTATTTTTTCATCAAGTGATTTTGCCGCTTTAGGTGCCTGCCAGGAACTGAAAAAACGTAAAATTAAGATTCCTCAGGAAGTTGCTGTTATCGGTTTTTCTAATGAACCTTTCACCCAGTTTATGGAGCTTCCGATGAGTTCTGTTGACCAGACTCCTGTTACGATGGGGAAAATGGCAGGACAAGTATTTATTGAAAGTGTAAAAGAGAATGGTTCCGGAGTTTCTACAGAGAAGAAGGTTGTGCTTGCACCGCAGATTTATATTAGAAAATCTTCAAAAAGAAAATAGGTTCCAATTAATTATATCCAGTTTGTCATTGAGGAACAGAAGAATCTAAAACTATAATAATAAAAATTCTTCATTTCACTTTGTTTCAGAATGACAGAGCTATTATTTTATATCAACCACAAAAGAAAATGCTTTCCACAAAATGTAGAAAGCATTTTCAACCCTAATATTTATATAATTAAAACAATAATTATAAACTTACGCCTCGTCTCCAAGGGATAAAATCGTTTTGATTGAGAATAGCAGCTTTGGTTTTCACCTCTCCGCTTGCTACTTTTATGATAAATTCTAACAATTCTTCTGCTTTTTCGTCAATTGTTTTTTCGCCCGTAATCACATCTCCTGTATTGAAATCAATAATATCCGGCATTCTTTCTGATAAAGAAGTATTCGACGAAATTTTCACTACCGGAACAACAGGATTGCCTGTGGGTGTTCCCAAACCTGTTGTGAATAAAACAATATTGGAACCTGAGCCAACTAAAGCAGTCGTACATTCTACATCATTTCCGGGAGTACATAATAAATTTAAGCCCGGATTTTTGATGTATTCTGTAAAATCTAACACATCATTGACCGGCGAAGAGCCACCTTTTTTAGCCGCTCCTGCAGATTTCATAGCATCGGTGATGAGTCCATCTTTAATATTCCCCGGCGATGGATTCATATCAAAACCTGAACCTGCAGCAACGACTGATTTTTCAAAGTCTTTCATCAGCTGTAAGAATCTTTCCGCATCTTTTTCGTTTACACAACGGTTTACCAATTCCTGCTCTACTCCACATAATTCCGGAAATTCTGAAAGAATAGTTGCTCCTCCGATTCCCGCCATTAAATCTGACAGTTGTCCTAAAACAGGATTCGCAGAAATTCCGGAAAAACCGTCTGAACCACCACATTCTAGTCCTAAAACAAGCTTTGAAATTGGTGCCGGTTTTCTCTCGATTTCATTAGCTTTTTTAATTGCTTCATAAGAATCTTTAATAATTCCGCTTAGCATTTCATCTACCGTTCCGGATTTTTGCTGTTCATAAACGATAATTGGTTTTTTATTATTTGGACTAATTTTTTCTAAAGCATCTTTAAAAATCTGAACCTGCAAATTCTGACAACCTAAACTTAAAACCGTTGCTCCGGCTACATTCGGATTATTCACATAACCTGCCAATAACCTTCCCAATGCTTCGGCGTCCTGACGAATCCCGCCACAACCGCCTTGATGGGTGATGAATTTAACTTCAATATTTTTAAAAACTCTTGAATTCTGCTCTTCTTCAACAGCAGTTTCCGTTTCAGAATTATTAATTAACGACCTTAATAGTAACTGATGTTTCGTAACTTTTTCGAATAACAATTCTTTTTCAAAAATATCTTTTAAAATTTCCACATTTCTGTTTTCACAGAAAACCAAAGGGAAAAATAACCATACGTTTTCTGTTCCAACCTGTCCGTCTTCACGGTGATACCCCATGAAAGTCTGGCCCTTCCATTTATCAACATTTGGGGCTGTCCATAAAGTAGTTTCAGTTTTACCCTCTACTTTTGCACTTTGATGTTTTACGTTCTCAGTTGTAATCACCTCCCCTTTTTGGATTGGCTGACTCGCTTTTCCCACCAAAACTCCGTACATGATGATAGAATCATCCACGGCAAGGTCTTCGGTAACGAATTTGTGCTTCGCCTTCGTATCTTTTATAATTTCATAAGTAAGTCCCCCCAAAGTAACAGTTTCCCCCTGCACCAAATCGACCAGCGCAACCGCTACATTATCATTGGGATTTACTTTTAGTACTTTCTTTTGCATTTTTCTAAGAATAAAATTGTATAAAGTTTTGATATCCAGTTTCTACGCAGTTGTGGTCAATTTCCCACAAAGCTTTTGTCACTGCATCTTTCAGTCCGTCAACCTGTGTAAGGTCAGTATCCCAGAAAGTAACTTCGCTTAAGGCAAGTTTTGCCACTTTCCCGTAATCTTCATTTGACCAGATTTCTTTAAATTTAGCAACAATAGGTCCTTCATCATTAATTGGTAACGATTTTTCGCCAAAACTTCCCTGATAGAATCTGATTAAACCTGCTAAAGAAAATACTAAATTCAATGGTAACTTTTTGTTGATTTCAACATAACCTAACAAGCTGGGAAGGATTCTTACTTTAAATTTAGAAACAAAATACAGCGCAATACTCGCCAGATAATGTTTAATAAAAGGATTTCTGAATCTGTCAAAAACTTCTTCCGCAAAATCTTTCAATTCGGTTTCATTTAAACCTAAAGTCGGATTTACTTCATTAAAAATGGTTTCACTTAAGAATTTACCTATAAACACATCATCAATAGATTCTTTTACCGTTTCTTTTCCTGATAAAACTGCCGGAGCCAACATCAATGTGTGACCGCCATTCAAAATTCTTACTTTTCTTAAACGATACGGCTGAATATCATGAACCACCAAAATCTGTTCGTTGATTTTATCAAATGGAATTCTTTCCTTTAAATTTCCGACATCCTGAATTACCCAAAGCAAAAAAATTTCAGAAACAACCATCATCTGATCTTCATAATCTAACTGATCTTCATATGTTTGTGCATCATCTTTCGGATACCCCGGAACAATTCTGTCAACCAGCGTATTATGGAAATAATTATTTTGGTTAATCCATTGCACAAAGTTATGATCTAAATTCCAAAGTTGGGCATATTTTATGATCATATCCCTCAATGTAAAAGCATTGTTTTCGATCAATTCACAAGGAATAATTCTTAATCCTTTTTCTGCTGTTCCATTGAAATATTTGAATCTTTCGTACAATAAAACCGTCAATTTTGCAGGGAAATTCTTATGTGGCCCTTGGTAACTATTTTCAGTTTCATCGTATGCAATTCCCGTCTCTGTTGTATTGGAGAAGATAAATTCAAGTTCTTCTTCTTTTGCTAACGCTAAGAAGTCATCATAATCTGTATAAGGATTAATCGATTTTTGAATTGCAGAAATTACCTGCTTTTCATCGATAATTTTACCCTTTCTGATTCCTCTTGTGAAAAGCGTATACAAATTATCCTGCTCTTCCAGTTTGTGAACCGAACCGCCCTGAGTAGGCTGCACGTTTACAATTCCTGCATTGAACCCTGCTTCTTTATTTAATTTATCAATCACATAATCGGTGAATCCTCTCATAAAATTTCCTCCTCCAAACTGTATAATTTTAACCGGAAGCTTTTCCTGAGAACCGTTTAATTCACGATTTAATTTCTGCTTTATCTGATTTTCCATCATTATTTACTTATTACTTTATATTTTGGAACCAAAGTTTTCATTACACTCCATGCAATCAGGTATGCCACGGCACACACTGAAAATATGATCATATATCCTTTGTCAATTCCATCTGATACTACTGCACCAGACTTTTCCAATTGTTCGAAAAATCCTTCCGGTAAACGTTCGTTGATGTATTGTGGATATTTATCCAATAAAGGCATTCCGTCAACTGTTGACCAGACTTTATGAGCGTGGTCGAATAATAATCCTGAAGATTTATTAATTAAAAATGAACCTATTCCACCTGCCATTCCGCCAATTCCCGTAATAGTTGCTATGGCTTTTTTCGGGAACATATCGCCGACTGTCGAGAAAATATTTGCCGACCAAGCCTGATGTGCTGCTCCTGCAATACCTATAATCAACACCGGAATCCAATATGTAACTGTACCTAAAGGTTGTGCTAAAAGTGCCAGCAATGGAAAAAATGCAAAAATCAACATTGCTTTCATCCTTCCTGAATAAGCGTTCATTCCTTTCTTTTCCACAAAATATTTTGGAAGCCACCCTCCGATGATTGACAACAGGGTAATCATATAAAGGACAAATAATGGAAATGCACTTTGCGTAGAATCCATTTTGTATACTGAGCTTAAATAAGCCGGAGTCCAGAATAAAAAGAACCACCAAACACCATCTGTCATGAATTTTCCGAAAGCAAAAGCCCAAGTCTGCCTGTAACTGAAACATTCTCTGAAAGAAAATTTCTTTTCAGGGATAATTGTACCTTCTTTCGGTGCATCGTCCTGATCCTGATTAATATAGCTCAGCTCATGTACATTCACTTTATGATGCAAATGAGGCTTTTTATAATAAAATACCCAAAGCCCCATCCATACAAATCCTAACGCTCCAATAATAATAAAAGCCCATTCCCAACCCATTGATTTTGCAATGAAAGGAATTGTGACCGGCGCTGCCAGTGCTCCAACCGTAGCTCCTGCATTCCAGATACTTGTAGAAAATGCCCTGTCTTTTTTAGGGAAATATTCTGCGGTAGTTTTAATTGCTGCCGGGAAGTTTCCCGCTTCACCAATAGCCAAAACGAAACGTGCAAAAATGAACAACGTTACACTCGTACTGATGATAGCAGAGGTATTGGAAACCGTAGAAATCAGTTCTTTAGACCCATGAAAACCGGCTAACCAGTTTCCTGTAAGAATTCCTGAAGTGGCAATTCCGCAGAAAGCATGTAAAATAGCACCAACAGACCAAATTCCGATAGCCCAAAGAAAACCTTTTTTGGTATCCATCCAATCCACAAACTTTCCTGCGAAAAGCATTCCTACCGCATAGAAAATAGAAAATAATGCAGTGATGTTTCCGTAATCATTATTGTTCCAGTGAAATTCCGGAGCGATAAAATCTTTCCACGTCAAGGATAAAACCTGGCGATCCAGATAATTGATCGTGGTGGCAATGAACAACAGAAAACATATCGTCCATCTGAATGTACTCGGTTTCGAGGATATTTCTTTTTTCATATCAATTTTTGATGATATTGATTTTTCTTGATTTTAGAATAATGAGAGTAAGAACTCTCCTTTCCATACTGATATAGCACAGAAATTTTATTTTTTTAGAATTGTTTTTTATTAAAACTTTATCTTTTTTTTAACCATTAAAATTTATTAAGGAGTTAAGAATAATTAAGTTAAACTTCATTTAAGCGTGTTTAAAATCAATTTGATTGTTCTTTATTAATCTTAGCTTCTTACATATCCTCAATTGTTTAAATAAAATTTTAAAACAATCATCTCAATTCTTTAATAATCTGAATGGAATTTGCTACAGTCTCTGTAATTTTTTCGTAATCATACTCTCCGTTTTCATTTTTCACAAACAACTGTGAACCCAAACCTACACAATAAGCTCCTGCTGAAATCCATTGTGAGATATTTTCTTTTGTCGGTAAAACTCCACCTGTAGGCATAATGTTTGACCAAGGCATCGGACCTTTTACCGCTTTGATAAATTCCGGACCACCAACCTGTGTTGCAGGGAAAATCTTTACGATTTCAGCACCCAATTCTTCAGCATAGGAAATTTCAGAAACAGAACCGCAACCAGGCATCCATGAAATTTTCCTCCTGTTACAAACCTTTGCTACATCGGGATTCAATGATGGGGCAACGATGAAATTTGTTCCGTTTTGAATGTATGAAGAAGCTGTTCCCGCATCAACGACAGAACCGATTCCCAATATCATTTCAGGCAATTCTTTTATTGCATATTTCACCAATTCTGAAAAAACTTCGTGAGCGAAATCTCCTCTGTTGGTAAATTCAAAAACACGGGCACCGCCATCGTAGCAAGCCTTCAAAATTTTCTTGCAAATTTCTGCATCAGCATGATAAAATACAGGAACAATACCTGTTTGTTTCACTTTTAACGCAACTTCTATACGGGTAAATCTTGCCATATCTATCTTTTTATTCTTCCTCCTGAATTTCCGTTCATCACTTCCAGAATATCTTCTGCGCTGCAATAATTGATATCACCTAAAATAGTGTGTTTTACCGCACAGGCTGCATTGGCAAATTTCAATGCTTTTTCATCGTCGAAATTGATCAAACCATAAATCATACCTGCTGCAAAAGCATCACCAGTTCCGATTCTGTCGACTACAGGATTAATTTCCAGAAGCTCAGTTTCAAAATAATTGTCATTAACTAGAGCTCTTCCCTGTGTTTGTTGAGAACTTGCCGTAACGCCAATTCTTATTTTGTCGAAAATTTTATGAATAGAAGGAATTTGTTTTTTTAATTCTTTACAGGCTTCGATGAAACCTTCTTTATCTGAGTAAAACTGAGTTTCTAGAATTTCATTGATTTCATTTACTCCACCTATGAAAATCGTTGAGTAAGAAACCAATTCTTTTAGCACTTCATTCCCGTTTTTACCGTATTTCCAAAGGTTAGAACGATAGGCAGGATCGGTTGTGATTTCAATCCCCATTTCACGGGCTGTTTGCAAACCTTCTTTCAAAGTTTCATAAGCCGATCCGGAAATTCCCGGGCTAATGCCTGTCCAGTGAAAATATTTGCAGCCTTCGAGAGCTTTTTTCCAGTCGATTTGTGCAGATTTAATATTTGCAAAAGAACCGTTTAATCTGTTATAAGCAATTCTGCTGGCACGGACTGATGAACCCACCTCCAAAAAGTATAAGCCTAAAGGATACTCATTTTTATTAATGAAAGTCGTATCAATCCCAAAACTTTTAATAAAAGAAACCGCCGATTCACCCACAAAATCATCGGAAACACTGCTGATATGTCTCACGTCACAACCCATTGTTGCCAAAGAAGATGCTACATTAAGCTCTGTACCACCGAAAAAGAATTCCATTTCGTGGCTCTGCTTCATGGTTCTGTTTCCTGGTGGCGAAAGCCGCATAATAACTTCTCCGAATGTGACTATTTTACTGCTCATGGTTTTAAATGATCCTCTTTTAAATTTTAAGACAATGTCTTTATTTAATTATTTAGCCATTAAGATTTTAATTAAGATAAGCTCTGCTTTAAGTTTATTAAAATATCAATTTGATTTTCTTTAATTAATCTTAACATCTTACATTTTCTTGATGGTTTACATTGTCAATTATATTAATTTTAATTTTTCAATTTATATTTTAAAAATCGAAATAATTTTTAGCATTATGATAACAAATATCTGAAATTGTTTTCCCAATCAGCTCAATATCATCAGGTAATTCACCATTTTTCATTTCTTCACCGAAAAGATTACACAAAACTCTTCTGAAGTATTCATGTCTCGGGTAAGAAAGGAAACTCCTGGAATCCGTCAACATTCCAACGAAACAGCTTATTAATCCCATATTTGAAAGAGCATTCATCTGCTTAATCATTCCATCTTTTTGGTCTAAAAACCACCATCCGGAACCGAACTGCACTTTTCCTTTGATGCTGCCGTCGTTGAAATTTCCAATCATGGTTGCGAAAATTTCGTTGTCGGCAGGATTTAAGTTATATAAAATTGTTTTAGTTAATTTATCCTTTCCGTCCAGCGTGTTTAACAATTTAGACAGAGTTTCAGCCTGAACGAAGTCACCGATAGAATCCCAACCGGTATCGGGACCCAGAATTCTGTGCATTCTTTCATTATTATTTCTCAATGCTCCCAAATGGAACTGCTGAACCCAACCGTATTTGTGGTAAGCTTCGCCTAAGAATAATAAAATCGCTGTTTTGAATTGGTTTACCTGCTTTTCAGCAATCACTTTTCCTGAGATTTTATCATTGAAAATAGCATCAACTTCTGCTTCTGTGAATTCTTCGAAAGAAATATTATTCAATCCGTGATCACATAATCTGCATCCGTTTTCGTGGAAATATTCAATTCTTTTAATTAACGCATCGCATAAAGTTTGATAAGAATTAATTTCAATTCCGGCTGATTCGCCTAATTTTGAAATATAATCGGCAAAGTTGTGATTTTCAATTAAAATTGCTTTATCAGGACGGAAGGCTGTACTTACTTTGATGCTGAAATCACTTTTCGCCAAATCCTGATGATAATTCAAAATATCTGTAGGGTCTTCCGTTGTACACAGAGATTCTACATTCATCATTTTTAATAATCCTCTTGTCGATTTTTCAGGAGTCTGAAGCTGAGCCGTAATGTTTTCGTAAATTTCTGATGCATTGTCTTCATTCAATAATTCATCGATTCCGAAATATCTTTTTAATTCTAAATGAGTCCAGTGATACAAAGGATTTCTTAATGTATACGGAACTGTTTTTGCCCAGGCTTCAAATTTTTCTTTATCTGAAGCGTCTCCCGTGATGAATTTTTCATTTACACCCAATGTGCGCATTGCCCTCCATTTGTAATGGTCACCCGCAATCCAAACCTTCGAGATATTTTCGAAAACCGTATCTTCTGCAATATCTTTAGGAATCAGATGATTATGATAATCAATGATCGGTTGTTTTTCCGCATACCTGAAATATAATTCTTCGGCGTATTTATTTTGTAATAAAAAGTTATCTGTAATAAAAGGTTTCATTTTAGTCTAATTCTGTTGTTACTCATTAGCAGGTTTCCCGATGGTTGCCAAAATTCCGCCATCAACGTAAATAATTTGCCCGTTGATAAATTTACTTGCATCAGAAGCTAAAAAAATAGCTGTTCCGGCAAGATCCTCCGGATTTCCCCATCTCCCTTCCGGAGTTCTACTAATGATAAAATCATTGAAAGGATTTCCGTCCACTCTGATAGGTTCTGTCTGAGAAGTTGCAAAATATCCGGGACCGATTCCATTCACCTGAATATTATGCTTTGCCCATTCTGTTGCCAGATTTTTGGTGAGCATCTTCAGACCGCCTTTTGCTGATGCGTAAGCAACTACATTGTCCCGGCCCAGCTCACTCATCATAGAGCAGATGTTGATGATCTTGCCTGATTTTCTTTTAATCATATGTCTGCCTACCAATTTTGACATAATAAAAGGTCCGGTAAGGTCTACATCGATTACTTTTCTAAAGTCTTCTACTTCCATATCAATCGCCGGAATACGTTTGATGATTCCTGCATTATTGACAAGAATGTCTATTTTTCCGTGAGCAGCTTCCATGAGAGCTACTTTTTGAGCAGCTTCCAATTCATCTGTCACATCAAAAAGATAGCCGGTCGCTTTATATCCTTTTTCATGATAATAGTTTAAAGCTTCCTCTAATTTTGATGGAGTCGTACTTGTGATAGCCAGCTCAGCTCCTGCAGCGGCAAGACCTTCTGCCATTGCCATTCCTAATCCGTGAGTACCTCCTGTTACGACAGCTACTTTACCGGATAAATCAAATAAATTCATTAGAAAAATTACTTTAGTTCGTTAGTTTTGATACCGTCCATATCGCCGTAGTCCATATTTTCTCCGGCCATACCCCAGATAAAAGTATAATTAGAAGTTCCTGCTCCTGAGTGAATAGACCATTCCGGTGACAATACAGCCTGCCTGTTTGTCATAAAAATGTGACGCGTTTCATCAGGCTGCCCCATGAAATGACTTACTGTTTGCCCGTCTTTCAGGTCAAAATAGAAATACGCTTCCATTCTTCTGGTGTGAGTATGTGCAGGCATTGTGTTCCAAACACTTCCCGGATGAAGTTCTGTCATTCCCATTTGGAGCTGACAGGTCTCAAGCACGGAATTTACAATCAGTTTGTTAATTGTACGCTTGTTTGCATATTTTTCTTCACCCAATTCTACAATTTCGGCTTCGTTTTTAGTGATTTTTTTAGTCGGATAAGTATGATGCGCAGGAGCTGAGTTGATATAAAAATATGGTTGTGCATCATTATTTTTTTCAAAAACTACTTCTTTAGCACCTTTTCCGATGTATAAAGCTTCTTTGTTACCAAGCTCGTATACTTCGCCGTCTACTGTTACTTTTCCTGCACTACCAACGTTAATGATTCCTAACTCTCTTCTGTCAAGAAAATGCCGGGCTTTCAAATCGTCTGTCGGTTCCAGTTTTAAGGCTTTCGTTGAAGGCATTACTCCTCCTACAATCAACCTGTCGTACATAGAATAGACTAATTTTATTTTATCCTCATTAAATAAATCATTGATTAGAAACTCCCTCCTAAGATCTTCAGTGGTATACTTTTTTACATCTTCAGGATGATGGGCGTAACGAAATTCTGATTGTGCCATACTCTCTATTTTTATACTTTACTTTTTGCGGTTTTATCAAAACCTGTTAAATATTGCGTAATCGATTGCATAAAATTACACTAAAATTTAATAGAATACTTATGGGATAAATATATAATTAATCTTCAATTAGTTAACAAAAAATTAATTTTAATTTATAAAAACTTGATTTACAGATAAATAAAATTAAAAAAACCAGAAAATATCAGAAAATATTGTTGAAATTTAAGAATTAAAATTAACCAAAAGTTAACCTTAAACTGAACTTAGAAATAAAATCATGCCAAAATAAAACAGTAAAACAGTCAATAACAATTCTATAAAAATAACTGATTTTCTATCTATATACTGTATATATTATGGTTAATCTTTATTAATAAAAAAAACAGGTTAAAATTTTGAGTACAAAAAGATGACAAAAATCAGTAAAAGAGCAAAAATTTTGTTCTTGAATATCAATTTGGGGATTTTCTTAGCTTAAAATTTGAGTAATTTTCAAAGAATTTTTAAGTTTTGAAATGTTAAACAATAAAAAATATCAAGAAATTTTATCTGTTATAAAATTTATTAAACAACAAAATAAATATTTAATTATCAACAATTTAAATAAAACAAACTACCAATTGTTGTATAAAATTTAATATATTAAACAATCAAATTAATGAAAAAATAATATTTTTTTCTTTGTGTATTGAAAAATAATATTAGTTTAGAAGCCAAGATATTTTATTATGAAAAATTACGCAATCGATTGCACTACAAAAAGCGTAAAACTTTCAAAAATATTTTCCACTAAAATCAAATAGAATACTTAAAAATCCACAAAAACAAAAACGATTGAAAAAAACTTTCAACCAAGAATTAAAACTATAAGGATACAAAATGGATAAAAGAGTACAATCAATAAAGTGGTTATATTTAACTGTCTTTCTACTTCCTGTCCTTGCTATGGCTCAAGAAAAAGAAACGAAAAAGGAAAAGGAAACCAAAATTGATGAAGTAGTTTTGGTAGGATATACCAAAGTTTCGAAAGCCGATGTTACCAACGCTGTAGGTTCAGTGAAAGCTGAAGATATGAAGGATATGCCTGTAAACAGTGCTGCGGAGGCAATCCAGGGAAGAGTGGCCGGTGTACAAATCACAGCCAGCGAAGGCTCTCCAGGAGCCGAAGTGGAAATCAAAGTGAGAGGTGGAACTTCTATCACACAGAGTAACGCTCCTTTATATATCGTAGACGGAATCCAGATGGATAATGCACTATCTGTCTTATCTCCGAAAGAAATTGAATCAATTGAGGTATTGAAAGATGCCGCTTCTACATCTATCTACGGGGCGCGGGGTGCAAACGGAGTTGTTTTGATAACGACGAAAGGCGGTCGTAAAAAAATGGCGACAACTATCAACTATAGTGGTTATACCGGGGTAAGAAAAATTATGAATACTCTTTCTGTATTAAGACCTTTAGAATTTGTAGATTATCAGCGTGAACTTTATTATAAAAATAATGACGCAACAGATGCTACAACTTTTACCACAAGATATGGGGATCCCAAATTAATCGGTGAAAAATACGGTTCTGTGAAAAACAGAAACTGGCAGGATGAGCTTTTCGGAAAAGAAGCATTCAACTTTACACATAACGTAAGTATCATAGGAGGTTCCGATAAATCCTCATTTGCATTGACTCTAAACCATGTGGAAGAAGCAGGAATTATGCTCGGGTCAGGGTTCAAGAGGAGCATGGCCAATTTTAAGTATGATTTTGATATCAGCAAAAAATTGAAAATGGGTATCAATGCAAGATATGGAAGACAGCTTATCACCGGAGCCGGAACTTCTGCTACAGGTTCTCAGGGAACAAACAGGTTGAGGAATGCCGTAAGATATCAACCCTTTGAAGGTGGAAGTAATGTTCCTGTAGATGATTTCGATCCTGATTACGCACAAAACACCAATCTTGTGAACCCTATCCTTTTGAATCAAGATGAAGTAAAGGACAACCGCACAAATGATTTATTATTAAATGCATATCTAAATTATAATATTACAAAAGATTTGACATTTAGATCAATAATTGGGTATGTACAAAAAGATAATGCTGTAAATCAGTTCTGGGGAATGGTTACCAACGATGCAAGAGCCAATAGTGCAATGCCAATCGTACAATTGACAAGATCTCAGACAAGAAGAATCACCAATACCAATACATTAAATTACACCAAGAAATTTGGAAGGCATAAACTAGATTTATTGTTGGGTGAAGAAACTGTCCAAACAGACGGAGAATCCTCAAGCACTTATGTAAAGTATTTGCCTGTCTCTATCACAGCTCAGGAAGCTTTTGCTAATATTCAGGCTGCGATTCCACCGGATGGATTGCTACAGGATGCACCCAGAACAGCGGCTTTAGCTCCGGATAGATTGGTTTCGTTCTTTGGTAGAGCCAATTATATTTTTGAAAATAAATATATCGCAACTTTATCAATAAGAACAGACGGTACCAACGTTTTTGCGCCGGAAAACAGATGGGGAACCTTCCCTGCCCTTTCATTGGCCTGGAAATTAAAACAGGAAAACTTTCTTAAAGACAAAGAATGGTTAGAAGAGCTTAAACTTCGTTTCGGATATGGTTTAGCAGGAAATAACAGGATTCCGGCATATCTGTATGATACATTCTTCACAACTTCTACCGATTTCGGATATACTTTCCAGACCGGTGTGACTCCGGGCGCAACTACCGGAAACACCATGAGAAATCCGAACGTAAAATGGGAGGCCACGGTTTCTAAAAATTTAGGGATTGATTTCGGATTCTTCAACGGAAGATTGTACGGCAGTGTAGACGGATATATTACAGATACAAAAGATCTTTTGATTTTAGCTAAAATTCCTCAGACTTCAGGATATGAATATCAATATCAAAACTCCGGAAAAACTCAGAATAAAGGTATTGAGGTAACATTAGGAGGACTTATTGTAAACAAAGAAAATTTCACTTGGAAAGCTGACTTCAACATTTCTGCCAACAGAAATATGATCAAAAGCTTAGGAGGTTCCAATGCTTCTGCAGCCAGCGATTACTATCTTGCAGCTTCAGGGTGGGTCAACAGTTTATATGATTTTATCGTAAAAGTTGGAAACCCAATCGGAACTTATTACGGATATGTAACTGAAGGAAGATATGAGCTTAATGATTTTGATTTTAATCCAACGACCCAAGCTTATACATTGAAATCCGGGGTGCCCAATGCCAGCGCTGTTGCAAACGGTTCAAAGCCAATTCAGCCAGGAGATCTTAAATTAAAAGATCTTAATGGAGACGGGCAAATCACTATCGAAGATCAAACTGAGCTAGGAAGCGCCCAACCGAAATTCTTCGGAGGTTTCAGCCAGACTTTCCGTTATAAAAACTGGGATATGAGCTTATTCTTCAACTTCTCTGTTGGAAACAAGGTTTATAATGCAAACAAAATAGAGTTCACAACCCAATATCAATATAGAGACAACAACATGTTGGGTGAAGTTGCCGACAGATGGAGATGGTATGATGCAAGCGGAACAAAAATAACAGATCCAACAGCACTTGCCGCTATGAATGCAAACACGACAATGTGGACCCCTCCGCAGGGAAACTACATTTTGCATTCTTATGCCATTGAAGACGGCTCTTTCTTAAGATTAAACAATCTTACCATTGGTTATACCCTTCCCAAAGGAGCTTTAGAAAGTGCTTTCGTCAAAAATTTGAGAATTTATGCTACTGTGAATAACGTATTTACTATCACCAAATATTCAGGATACGATCCTGAAGCAAGTACGAGAAGAAACCCTCTTACTCCAGGTGTAGATTACGCAGCATATCCTCGTAGCAGATTTATTTTAACAGGAGTTGATATCACCTTTTAATTCAACAAAAAATAGAAATGAAAAAAACAATAGTAATTTTAAGCTGCATCGTTGCTTCAATTACATTTAATTCATGCAACAGCTTTTTAGATGCTGAAAACCTTTCCAGCGTTTCAGAAGCACAGCAATTTGACAGCGCATCTGATACGTTCACTGCCTTAGTAGGAGTTTACAGTCAGCTTGCGGGTGATGATGGATATGGGCAGAGATTAGCATTAATTTACCCTCATTCCGGTGACGATTTCAGAACTTCCGGGGACTACAACTGTAATGACAGAAGAGGTATTGCCACTTTTGGAGCCTGCCCTACCAATTCAGAATTAAACAAACCATTTTTAAAATTATATTCAGGAATCGAACGTGCAAATCTTTGTATTAAAAATATTCCTATTTCTCCGGTTTACAAAACAGGTTCAGATGCTGACAAAAAACTGATGGATCGTTATCTTGGAGAAGCATTAACTTTGAGAGCGCAGTTTTATTATGAGTTAATCAGAAACTGGGGAGATGTCCCTTTTCAGGATAAACCTTCAGCAGACATGGAAACGATTTACCAGGCTAAAACAGACAGAGATATTATCTATGAAAAAATTTTGGATGATTTAGCACAAGCTGAAACATTAGTTCCCTGGAGATCAGAAGGCGGAACAACTGCTGCAAGAATATCAAAAGGTGCAGTAAAAGGGCTTAGAGCAAGAATAGCATTGGCAAGAGCAGGATATTCTTTAAGAAGAAATCCTCAAATCATGGCACAAGGTTCAAACCCACAAAAATATTATCAGATTGCTTATGACGAGTGTAAAGACATCATGAATCATTCTGGTGAACATAGCTTAAACCCAAGCTATCAAGCAGTTTTCAAAGCCTTACACAACAATACTCAAGATGCTACCAACGAAATTATTTTCGCAGTAGGAGCATTCGGAGGAAATGCAAGAACAGACAGTAAAATCGGCTATTACAACGGCCTGAAGCACGATGACAATTCTAACTGGAAAGGTGGTGGCGGCATAAATGCGCTTCCTATTTACTTCTACGAATTTTCGAAATATGACTTGAGAAGAGACATGAACGTTGGAATTTTCAAAGTAAATAACGCAAACCAAGCGGAATTAGTAAATGCAATTTCGTTCACAGATTCTAAATACAGAAAATCTTGGACTAACATCACAGGACCTTCCCAAAACCTTGCGGTTGATTGGCCACTGATTCGTTTTTCTGATATTTTATTAATGTTTGCAGAAGCGGATAACGAAATTCACGGAGCACCTTCTCAGGAAGCTGTTAACGCTGTTTTGGCGGTGAGAAACAGAGCATACACAGGAAACTTAGATCAGGTGGGAACAATTCCTACAGATAAGGTTGGTTTTTTTAATGCTATTGTAAAAGAAAGATTGTTAGAATTAGGTTCTGAAGGGATCAGAAAATATGATCTTATCCGCTGGAATCTTTTAGCTTCAAAAATAACGGAAACCAGACAAAAACTGACTGATTTCATGAACGGAACGGGAGCTTATGCAAACGTTCCATTGAATCTTTATTACAAAAAATCACCTTACGATCCAACGAAAACTGCTCAGCAAAACATTACCGATATTGATATTTATTCAACATCAAGTGACAAGTCACAGGTATTTTACACCCCTTCTCAGGATGCAACTCCTTCTGGCTACACAAAAATTGCTTGGAGAGCTGCCGTTTTACCAACGTACATTAGTGATCCTGTGAAAGGTTTTGCACAATATTTCCAACCAAATAAGAGAGAATTATTACCTATTTACAGCGATATTATACAGTCAAACTATAATCTCACGCAGGATTACGGTTATTAGACTAAACAAATTACATTCATATCAAGTTAAAATACAGGCTTAGCCTTGAGGTTAAGTCTGTGTTTTAAATCAAATTAAAACTTTATGAAAACTTCCCTGTTTTATAAAAATTTTAAACTTTTTTCAATCTTAACGATAGTATTGTTAAGTCTTCTTTCTTTTAAAGCTAATAATAAAACAATAATAGTTTCCAAAGACGGAAAAGGCAACTTTACCACAGTACAACAAGCTATCGATGCTATTGAAAACGGTTCTTCCTCAAAAACAAAAATTTTAATTAAAGCAGGAATTTACAAAGAAAAGATTACTGTTCCAGAAACGAAAGGAGCGATTATGCTGGAAGGCGAAAATCCTCAAAATACCATCATCACTTACGATGATTTTGCATCAAAAAAGAATTCGGAAGGAAAAGATATTGGAACAACAGGTTCTTCAACAGTTTTTATTTATTCAAGTGACTTTACAGCAAAAAATATTTCCTTTGAAAACAGCTCGGGAAAAGTTGGGCAAGCCGTTGCTGTTTTGACCTCAGGCGACAGGATAATTTTTGAAAACTGCAGATTCTTAGGAAATCAGGATACTTTATATTTAAAGGGTTCTCAGGATTTAGCTGATAGAACAAAACCTTCAAGAAATTATTTCAAAAACTGCTATATCGAGGGTACAACCGATTATATCTTCGGAGCCGGAACAGCCGTTTTTGAAAACTGTACCATTTATTCTAAAGAAACAGCAAGCTACGTCACAGCTGCTTCTACTCCACAGGAAAATGAGTTCGGGTTTGTTTTTATTAATTCAAAAATCATTGGAAACGCTAAAGAAAATTCAGTCTATTTAGGAAGGCCCTGGAGACCTTTTGCCAAAACAGCTTACCTCGATTGTGAAATTAATTCAACCATAAAACCTGAAGGATGGCACAACTGGAGCAAACCCGATGCTGAAAAGACAACTTTTTATGCAGAATCAAATTCAAAAGGAACAGGAGCAGATATTTCGAAAAGGGTCTCATGGTCCCACCAACTAACCAAAGAAGAAAGAAAAAAATACACAATAGACAATATTCTCAAAGGAAAAGACAACTGGAACGTGAAAAAAAGTTTAAAATAATTTAAAACGAATCATCAAAAACACCAAAAATTTTCAATCATGAGAAAACACTTCACAGGACTATTCACGATAGGAATTTTATGTGGTATTTGCACTTTGGCAACTGCTCAGAATGTCATGAGTTTTCCCGGTGCAGAAGGTTTCGGAAGATACACAACAGGCGGTCGTGGCGGCAAGGTTTATTTGGTGACTAAACTGACGGATGATGGTTCGGAAGGAACTTTGAGATATGCTTTAAACCAAAAAGGGCCGAGATATATTGTTTTTAAAACAGGTGGAACTATTTATTTAGAATCACCATTAAAAATAAAAGAAGGCGACGTCACTATTGCCGGACAAACCGCTTCCGGAGATGGAATCACTGTTGCCAATTACGAAACTTTTGTAGCCGCAGACAATGTGGTTATACGTTACATGCGATTCAGAATGGGCGACCGGAAAAACTTTGAAGGAGATGCCTTAGGAGCAAGATTTATAAAAAATCTGATAGTCGACCATTGTTCGATGAGCTGGTCAACGGATGAGACGGTTTCCATTTATGTCAACGAAAATACAACCCTTCAATGGTGTGTGGTTGCAGAAAGTCTTAGAAATTCCGTCCATCAAAAAGGTGCTCACGGATATGGCGGAATTGCAGGTGGAAAATTTGCAAGTTTTCATCATAATATCTACGCTCATCACGACAGCAGAAATCCAAGATTGGGAGAATATGCAGGAAGTAAATTCGCCTTAACGGACCTTACCGATTTTAGAAATAATGTGATTTACAATTGGGGACACAATAATATCTACGGAGGAGAAGGAATGAATGTAAATATCGTCAACAATTACTACAAACCGGGTCCTGCAACAAAAACGAAACAAAGAATTGCTGCCATCGATAAAAATGAAAAGCCGGAAACAGAAGTTTATAATATCTGGGGAAAATATTATATCAACGGAAATGTGATAGAAGGAAGTCCGGAAGTTACAAAAGACAACTGGACGAAAGGTGTTTTTGCACAAATGAAGCCGTCTTACAATTTGACGGATAAAGATAAAAATTCCATAAAAATCAATCAGCCACACGATATTCAGAATAATGTGAAAACTCAGACCGCAAAAGAAGCTTATGAGAAAACTTTACAGATTGGAGGAGCAAGTCTGGTAAGAGATGCGGTGGATTTGCATGTATTAAAAGACATCAAAAACGGAAATTACACCTACCAAGGCTCTAAAGGAAGCACAAACGGAATCATTGATTCACAAAAAGATGTCGGCGGATTTCCGGATTTAAAGCCAGGAAAACCACTACCCGATTCAGATAACGACGGAATGCCCGATGAATGGGAAATTAAAAATAAATTAAGCCCCAAAATGGCCAACGCCAATGGAAGGGATTTAGATAAAAACTACGATAATATTGAAGTTTATTTTAATGATATTGTAAAGAAAATAACCGAAGAACAAAAATAATAACCATGAAAATTCTTTGTTAAATTCGGTAAAAAATAATCAACTTTAAAGTTTAGAATTATGAATTTCGTTAACAAAAACATAAAAGCATACGCTGTTGCAATTTTAGGTTCAGGAATGTTCTTAGCGTGTGCTCAAACTAAATCTGTAGTATCAAAACCTGCAACAGAAAATTCAAAATCAGGAAAAATAGTTCCTACCAACCTAAAATGGTCGGAAAGAATGCTGCTTTCCGAAATGCACCGTTTCCCGGAATCCTGGATGCTCGATTTCAGCAAAAGTACAAAATGGACCTATCCGTCAGCAATTGTTTTAGAAGGAGCCGAGCAACTGTACGCAAAAACAGGAAAAAAAGAATATTACGTCTACATCAGCGACTTTGGTAAAAAGCTGGTAAAAGAAGACGGCAGCATCCTGACCTACGAATTAGATAAATACAACATTGACCTTTTAAATAGTGGAAATGTTCTTCTTTATCTTTATGAAAAAGAAAAAAAAGAAAAATATTTAAAGGCATTAAAAATGCTTCGTACGCAAATTGAGGGGCAGCCAAGAACATCAGAAGGCGGTTTCTGGCATAAGAAAATCTATCCAAACCAGATGTGGCTGGACGGTTTGTACATGGGACAGCCATTCTATGCACATTACACCAAAGATTTTTCAAAAGGCACAGAAGCTATAAAGGCGTATGATGATATTGTTTTGCAGTTTGATTTAATTCAGAAACATCTGGTTGACAAAAAAACAGGATTACTGTACCACGCCTGGGACGAAAGTAAAGAACAGGCTTGGGCAAATAAAGAAACAGGACAATCTCCCAATTTCTGGGGAAGAGCCATGGGCTGGTACGGAATGGCAATGGTAGATGTTTTAGATTTTTTACCTAAAGATCATCCCGGAAGAGCGAAACTGATTTCATACCTAAAATCTTATACCGATGCTGTCATCAAAGTTCAGGATAAAGAAAACGGACTTTGGTATCAGGTTTTAGATAAGGCAGGAGAAAAAGGAAATTACACGGAAGCTACGGCTTCATCAATGTTCGTTTACACAATCATAAAATCTGTAAACAACGGCTATCTTCCAAAATCTTATAAAACTTATGCTAAAAAAGGCTACGACGGAATCATCAAAAACCTTATTTCTGTAGACGAAAACGGAGTAGTAAATTTAAATAAATGCTGTGCAGTGGCAGGTTTAGGAGGAAAACCTTACAGAGATGGTTCTTATGAATATTATGTGAATGAAGAAATTCGTTCAAATGATGCAAAAGGCACAGGACCATTCATTTTGGCGAGTTTAGAATTTGAAAAATAGTTAATAAACATTCAGCCTTTGCTACCTTAAAAATCAACAGCATTAATTTAAAAAAATCTTTGCGCTCTTTGCATTAAAAATCTAATACAGATTAAAAATCTGATTATGAGAACAAAAAAAATTTTAAATATATTTTCAATCACAATTTTTTCTATTGCATCAAATTATTTGAGCGCCCAAGAAAAAAACTATGTTTCCGAAGTCTGGACTGCCGATCAGGGAAAAAATTATAGAAATCCTATTCTGTACGCAGATTATTCGGATCCGGATGCCATTCGTGTGGGTGAAGATTATTATATGACGGCTTCAAGCTTCAATGAAGCTCCGGGATTACCGATTCTTCACTCAAAAGATATGGTGAATTGGAAATTGGTGAATCATGCACTTCCAGACGTTCTTCCAAACGAACATTTTTCGACTCCAAAAAGAGGTGACGGAGTTTGGGCACCAAGCATCAGATTTCATAAAGGTGAATTCTACATTTACTGGGGTGACCCTGATTTTGGAATTTATATGGTAAAAACCAAAGATCCTCTCGGAAAATGGGAAAAACCTGTTTTGGTGATGGAAGGAAAAGGTTTAATCGATTCTTGCCCGTTTTGGGACGAAGACGGAAATGCCTATTTAATTCATGGCTGGGCAGGAAGCCGTGCCGGAGTGAAAAGTATTTTGACAATCAATAAAATGAATACTGAAGGAACGAAAGTTTTGGATAAAGGTATTCACGTTTTCGATGGTCACGATGCACATCCAACCGTTGAGGGGCCGAAAATATATAAAAGAAATGGCTATTATTACATTTTTGCACCGGCAGGTGGTGTTGCTACAGGTTGGCAATTGGTGTTAAGATCGAAAAATATTTACGGTCCTTACGAAGAAAAAGTGGTACTGGAACAAGGTTCAACAAAAATAAACGGACCTCACCAGGGAGCTTGGGTAGATACGCCTTCCGGTGAAGATTGGTTTTACCATTTTCAGGATGTGGATGCAGGCGGAAGAATTGTTCATTTACAGCCGATGAAATGGGACAAAGACTGGCCAATTATCGGAATCGACAATAATAAAAACGGAATCGGTGAACCGGTTTTAACCTATAAAAAACCAAATGTTGGACAAACTTATCCTGTCATTACCCCCCCTGAAACGGATGAATTTGACGGTGAAAAATTAGGTTTGCAATGGCAATGGAGTGCCAATGAAAATATCATCTGGTCTTCCAAACTTCCCGGACAAAAATTTTTGAGATTATTCTCAATAAAAGTTCCTGAAGGGGAAAAAAATCTTTGGAACGTTCCTAATTTATTAACCCAAAAATTCCCGGCTCCGAATTTTGCAGCTTCAACAAAAGTTAAATTAACTCCCGAAGAGGCCAAAGAAGGAAAAACCGCAGGTCTTTTAGTGATGGGATTAAACCATGAATCCATTGTGATTACAAATAAACCTGACGGATTTTATTTACAATTAAGAAGAGCTGAAAAGGCAGATAAAGATGGTGAAGAAAAGATTTTATTTGAAACAAAATTAAAGGGAAATGAAGCCTATTTAAAAGTAAATGTCACCGAACCGAATGGTTTATGTCAGTTCAGTTACAGTGAAAACGGGAAAAATTTCACAAAAGCAGGTGACTTTTTTCAGGCAAAACCAGGAAAATGGATTGGTGCTAAAGTAGGTTTATACAGCATAAGTACAGCAAAAGCACCTCGTGGCGGATATGCGGATTTTGATTGGTTTAGAATTACTAAAAATTAAAAAATAACTAAAATTCAAAAAAATTAATGAAGAAGTCTCTCAAAGTTATCGGTTTAGTAAGTACAATTATGTTTTCAGGGCACATGTATGCTCAGAATCTGGATATTTATAAAAATATTGAGTTTAAAATGCCTCAGGTTGCAGAAACATCTTTTGCGGCGAACACGGTTTCCATTACACAATATGGTGGCGTTGCAGGCGGAAATGTAAAAAATACAGAAGCTTTCAAAAAAGCAATAGAAGATCTTAGTAAAAAAGGTGGCGGTCAACTGATTGTTCCTCGTGGAATGTGGTTGACAGGCCCAATTGAATTAAAAAGCAATATTAATCTTCACGTAGAAGAAGGTGCTTTCATCATTTTCAGTAAAGATAAAAACGATTATCCTTTGGTTGACGTAAGTTTTGAAGGGTTAAACACTGTTCGTTGCCAATCTCCGATTTCCGCAAAAAATGCAACCAATATTGCTATCACAGGAAAAGGTGTGATTGACGGTAGTGGTGATGTGTGGAGAGCCATCAAAAAAAGTAAAGTTTCAGAATCTGAATGGAAAGAAATTGTAAAATCCGGCGGAATTTTATCTTCTGACGGTAAAAACTGGTATCCGTCAGAAAGCTATAAAAAAGGATTTGAAAGCAGTTCAAACTTTAATGTTCCTGATAAAATTTCTAAAGAAGATCTGACAACCGTAAAAGATTTTCTGCGTCCGGTAATGGTAAGCCTGGTAGGCTGTGACAAAGTTTTGTTAGATGGCCCCACTTTCCAGAATTCACCAGCCTGGAATCTTCATCCGCTGATGTGTTCTAACGTTATTTTAAGAAATCTTACTGTTAGAAATCCTTGGTTTTCTCAAAACGGTGACGGTATAGATTTGGAATCTTGTAAAAACGTTTTGATTTATGATAATACTTTCGATGTTGGTGATGATGCAATTTGTATTAAGTCAGGGAAAGATAAAGACGGAAGAAAAAGGGCAATGCCTACCGAAAACGTCATCATTAAAAATAATGTCGTGTATCACGGTCACGGAGGTTTTGTCATAGGAAGCGAAATGTCCGGCGGAGCAAGAAATATTCATGTTTCAGACTGTACTTTCATCGGAACGGATATTGGTCTCCGCTTCAAAACAACCCGTGGAAGGGGCGGAATTGTTGAAAACATTTACATTAAAAATATTGATATGATTAATATTCCAACGCAAGTAATTGGATTCAATATGTTTTATGAAGGAGCTTCACCCGTGTTGGAAGACGGACAGAAACAAGAAGGTAATAAAACACCTGAAAAGATGTATCAGGTAACAGAAGAAACACCTATTTTCAGAAATATTTTCTTTAAAAACATCACCGCAGTTAATTCTTATGAAGCAATTACGTTGTTCGGGCTAGCCGAAATGAATCTTAAAAATATTGTGATTGAAGATTCTCAGTTTGACACGAAAAAAGCTTTGACAATCGTAGATGCAGACGGAATCCAATTAAAAAATGTAAAGCTGAAATATGCTGAAGGAACGGGAGCAACAATTTACAACAGTAAAAATATCAATCTCTCATCAGTAAAATTCGAATCTGCAAACAAGCCCTTTGTGAAAGTTTTAGGAAATAAAACGGGAGCAGTATTGTTGCCGAAAGAAACCATATCTGATAAAAGTTTGCTTTCTATCGGGACGGACGTAGCTAAAAATGCGGTTAAATAATGTATCAATTATTTAAACCATTAAGGTAGATCAGGTTGTTAAGAAATATTTAAGCTGCTTTGCTTTATGATAAATCAGAATGATTTTCTTAATTAGCTTAACTTCTTAAATCATCTTAATGGTTCAAGACTTAAAAATTTGATAACATGATTTTTAACAGAAAACATACTTATATTTCTATTTTTTTTGTAGGGACAATGGCATTCGGACAGATAAATCGTCCGAATGCCAGTCCTTACACCAACGAAGGGACTTTCGAAAAATTCAAGAAAAAATATCCTTTTGTCACTCCCATTGACCGACCTGTTCCGCAAAATATTGGAATAGATAAAGATGTAGAATATACCAACATCAACGGACTTTCCTTAAAAGCTGATGTTTACTATCCACTTGATACCTCAAAAAAATATCCGGGAATCGCGATGGTTCATGGCGGCGGATGGATTTCAGGGAGTAAAGAAAATGAAAAATTCATGGCAATGGAATTAACTTCAAAAGGCTACGTTGTCATTGCTATCGGTTACCGGTTAGCCGATGTGGCAAAATATCCTGCCGGAGCCGAAGATATTGAAACAGGTATTCAGTGGTTAAAGAGAAACCACAAAAAATATCCCTTAAACAAAAATAAAATGGTGGTTCTGGGTGAATCTGCAGGTGCACAAATTGCTACTTTGGTCGGCGTTAAGAAAAAAAATAAACTGCAGGCTATCGTCAATGTAGATGGTGTTGTTTCTTTTATTCATGAAGAGTCAGGCAAAGAAGGAACTTATGATGCATATTGGCTCGGTTATCAACAAAAAGACAAACCGCAAATCTGGAAAGAAGCCTCACCTTTGGAATATGTGGATAAACACACTCCTCCTACCCTTTTCATCAACAGCTCACAACCGCGCTTTCATGCAGGGAGAGACGATATGATGAAAAAATTAAAGAGTTATCATATTCCGACTGAGTTTCATGAAATTAAAGACTCTCCCCATTCGTTCTGGTCGGCAGAACCCTGGTTTACAGAAACATTGAATTATACTTTGGATTTTTTAGATAAAGTTTTAAAATAGATTTTCATGAAAAAATTATTTTTAATTCTGTTCATTTCAATGGCTCAGTTTCTTTTGGCAGGAAATGATCCGTACATTAAAATTACTGTTGCCAAGGACGGAAGCGGAGATTTTACCTCCATTCAAAAGGCAATAAATTCAATACGGGATTTGGGTCCGGCAGAAGCATTGGTATATATTAAATCAGGAATATATCATGAAAAAGTGGTTATTCCGTCTTCGAAACATAAAATTATATTAAAAGGCGAAGATAAAGACAATACCATTATCACCAACCATGATTTTTCAGGAAAATCAGATTCGTTTAATGAAAAAATGACGACTTTTAATTCCTATACTTTATTGGTGATGGGCGATGATATTAAAGTCAGTAACGTGACGATTCAAAACTCTTCATGCAACGAAGGACAGGCAGTTTCTCTTCATGTGGAAGGTGACCGTTTTGTGATTAAAAATTCAAATATTTTGGGTTGTCAGGATACAATTTATTCCGCAACCAATAACAGCAGGCAATATTTTGAGAATTGCTATATCGAAGGAACAACGGATTTTATTTTCGGACAGGCAACGGCTGTTTTTAAAAATTGTACAATTAAGAGTTTAGCCGATTCTTACATCACCGCAGCTGCAACAGAAGCTGACAAAAAATATGGTTTTGTCTTTTTCGACTGTAAATTAATTGCTAAAGAAGGCATCACAAAAGTCTATTTGGGAAGACCTTGGAGACCGTACGCCAAAACAGTTTTCATCAGTACCGAGATGGGAAAACACATCCTTCCAGAGGGCTGGAATCCCTGGAAAGGAGACAAAATGTTTCCTGATAAAGAAAAGACTGCCTATTATGCAGAATTCGGAAGCAAAGGTGAAGGCGGAAATATTTCAAAACGGGTAAGCTGGTCTCATCAGTTGGCGAAAAAACACCTTAAAAGTTATACCATTGAAAAAATCTTCGATGACTGGAACCCCAATAAATAATCTAATAATAAATTTAAAATGAATAAAAAATTTACCATACTGTTTTTGTTTTTGTCAATAATAACATTTGCGCAAAAACCAACTTTATTCCTAATCGGTGATTCTACCATGGCAAACAAAGAAAACCCGGATAAAAATCCTGAACACGGCTGGGGACAGGTTTTATCCCAATTTTTAACAACAGGCATTGAAGTTCAGAATCATGCAATGAACGGCAGAAGTTCAAAAAGTTTCAGAACAGAAGGAAGATGGGACAAAGTTGAAAAGCAGTTGAAAAAAGGGGATTTTGTTATCATTCAATTTGGACATAATGACCAGAAAATGAAGGACTCTACCAAATTTACAAACCCTTACACCCAGTATAGAGCCAATTTGGAAAGATACGTGAATGAAACAAAAGCAAAAGGAGCAACTCCGATTCTCATGACTTCCATTGTGAGAAGAAACTTCAACGAGAACGGAGTTTTGATTGATACTCATAAAGAATATCCCCTGGTGGTGAGAATGGTGGCCAACGACTTGAAAGTCCCTTTTGTAGATATGCAGTTATTGACGGAACAACTGGAAATTTCTTACGGTCCGGAAAAATCTAAACAGCTTCATTTGCATTATAAGGAAGGTGAAGTTGCATATTATCCAAAAGGAAAAGATGATGATACCCATTTATCTAAATTAGGAGCAGAGTCTGTTGCAAAACTGGCTTTAAAAAATTTGAAGAGTTTGAAAATTGGGTTGGAAAAATATATTAAATAAGTTAAAGCATTAAGTCGAGAAGAATCTTGTCATTCATAACAAAGTGGAATCCAGTAAAGAATCTACTTTAATTTAAACAAATCTTTCCTTTCGAAATGAAAGAGTGTCGGTAAATAATTTACTCTAAAAAATTAAAAAGCAACAGAATGAAATTCAAAAAAGAGCCGTTCTTCGACGGCAATTCCGAGTGGGAAGATTTAGAAGAAGGGGTCTCCAGACAGATTGTCGGATACAATTCCCAGGTAATGATGGTCATTGTAAAATTTGAAAAAGATGCTATCGGAGCTTTGCATCAGCATTTTCATTCACAAATTACTTACGTTTCTTCGGGAAAATTTGAAGTGACAGTAGATGGTGAAACAAAAGTTTTACAACAAGGTGACGGATTCTTTGCGCAGCCCAATATTTTTCACGGCGTGAAATGTCTGGAAGAAGGACAATTGGTCGATACTTTTACGCCGTTTAGAGAAGATTTTCTTAAAGATTAATTTATCATTTCAACCCTCACAGATCTTAAAATCTATGAGAGTTAGGAAAATATATTTTTACAGTAATCACAAATTAAAAAATCATGAAAACATCTGTTTTTATCTTAATTTTCTTCTTCACTCAATTATCCGCACAGGAAAAAATCATGGTTTGGCCGAAAGGCCAGATGCCGAATTCCAAAGGGCTGTCCCTAAAAACCGAAGAAAAAGAAGGTAGGATTGTACAAATAAAAGAAACTGAGCTTTTTGCTTTTTTACCTCCCAAAGAAGAAAGAAAGCAGATGGCGGTCATCGTCATTCCCGGTGGTGGATATTATAAGCTTACCTATGATCTGGGTGGTTTTCAGATTGCAAAATGGCTCAATACACAAGGAATATCTGCTTTTGTTTTAAATTATAGATTGCCTACTTCTCCCGATTTGAAACAAAAAGAGATTGCACCGCTTCAGGATATTCAGGCAGCTATAAAATATCTCAGAAAAAATGCTGCACAATATGGCATTGCCCCGGAACAGATTGGCGTAATCGGAACTTCCGCAGGTGGACATTTGGCAGCAACGGTGAGTAACATTTCTACAGATTATACAGAATTAAAAGGCGATTGGGAAAATTTCTCCACTGTTCCAGATTTTGCCATTTTAGTTTCTCCGGTCATTGATTTGGGTGAATTTGCACATATTGGAAGCCGAAATAGTTTACTTGGGGAAAATGCTTCACCGGAAAAAATCAAAGAATATTCCATGCAGAATCGGGTGACGGAAAAAACTCCGCCTACCATTTTGTTTCATGCACAAAATGATAAAACAGTCCCTGTAATGAACAGTATTCTGTATTATGAAGCAATGTTAAAAAATAAAGTAAAAGGTGCAATGTTTATTTTCCCGGAAGGGGAACATAAAATCGGAATCACCAACAAATCAGAATTGACTGATAACTGGAAAAAATTATGTTCAGATTGGTTGAAAATGATAGGCAATAAGTAATTGGTTATGAGCAAAACCAAGGTTTTGATTTTGATATGAAGACATTCGGGGCTATACTTTTGAAACTAATTAGCTTTCTGCAAATAATCAAAATAATTCCCGCAGATTTTATAAATCTGCGGGAATTATTTTGATTGCTTAGTCTATTTTCAACTATATTAGTAATAAACTATTGATATATTTTATTTTTCTGAAGCCATTTAGGATACTCAGTATTAATCAGCTTTTCGGCGTGATCAATGTACCAGCTGTAACCGTTTCTTCTTTCTTCGGAAACGTCATTGTAATTATATTTTACACTTCCGTCGCGGTCGCCGAAAATAGGCCTGTTGGTGTTAACATCATAAAATCTCGCCCAAATCACGGAGCTTTTGTCCTCCGTTAAAATTCTTACCGTCTTTCCGTTTTGCTTAGCAACATTGTAACTGTATCCTTCAATTTTATTTTGTTTAAACCAATTTACAGCTGATTTTATAGCTTTTTCAATTTCCGGGGTTACAGATTGTATCATTAAAAACCGAACAATTCCCACTGACTCCCCAGTTGCCAGAGAAATAGGTTCAAAAGCTCTTGCTTTATCAGGCTGTAAGGTAATTTCATTATATTGATCAGCCCATATTGTTGGAATTCCCTGCTGTAAGACCTGTGTTTTTAAAATACACTCTATTCCTTTTTGTACTGCAATTTTAGACTTTTCCTTCAATTGCGGATCCACTACATCAAAATCATTTTTGCCTTCCGCAGTATTATACAAGACTGTCAATGCATTGATCATAGCGTTGTCATTATATGTTATCTGCTTTCTGTAAAGCCCTGTATTAGGATAATATTGAGGGAACCCTCCGTTTTTATACTGCATCATAAGAAGATAGCTGATTCCTCTTTCTGCGGATTTCAGATATTCTGCATTTTTTGTAGTGGAATATGCTTTTATCAGGGCATTAATTTCTCTTGATGTTGCATTATTATCAATCGTTGCATGGTCGTCTCCTGTAGCTTTTATCGTTTTAAGAAGGGTTTTATCAACCGGAACATTGTAATTAACTACAGATTTATCATTAAGCTGTTTTCCCCAGCCCCCGTTCGGGAGCTGATACAGCAGTATTTTTTCTGCTAAAGTATCTTTTACCTGAGCAAAGAAATATCCTGAAGCCAAAGAAAAGATTGCGATTGAAATTTTTAATTTTATCATTTTTATTTAAATTTTATTATCAATGGATTTGTAACTATTTCAGAAATATAATTCTTCCAATCTTTCAGTGTCTGGTCTGTCCGTTTTTCTGTTATGAAAGCCCAACTTAATAAATACTTTTCCATATAAAGAAGCTTAATGCAAACGATTGCACAAATTAATGCATGAGATAAAATTTTTGCTATTAAACCTATCTGCTTTCAACATCAAAAATAAAGATTTTCTTCCAACTATAACAAATTTAATTAAATACTCTCAGCTGTTTTTTAAATATACTAGATTTTTAAGGCGTATGAGGAAGTTCTAAAGATTAATTACGAGCATAATTTGCGAGCAATGAAATTTGTCCAGTAAAAATCTTAAATTTGGTATAATAAACTTAATACAGCAACCCATGGATGCACTTGATACCACCAACCGTTTCTCGCACAGAGCAGATAACTATACGATGTACCGCCCTGAATATCCCGAAGACATTGTAACTTTTCTGGAGCAAACCACCGGACTCAATAGCAATTCCGTTATAGCGGATATTGGTTCTGGGACTGGTATATTTTCAAATTTATTATTGAAGGCCGGTTATTCTGTAAACGCAGTGGAGCCTAATGAGCAAATGAGGTCTTCTGCTGAAATAAATTTACAAAAATACCCCGGATTCGCCAGCATTGAAGGCACTGCCGAAAAGACTACCCTAGCCGATAGCAGCATTGACCTAATTACCGTAGCACAAGCTTTTCATTGGTTCCGCCCACAAGAAACAAAAACAGAATTTGAACGTATTCTAAAACCCTCAGGCCACATACTTCTGGTATGGAATATTATGCAGTCAGACACACCGTTTTTAAAGGATTATACAGCATTGAAGGAAAAATATTCAGAGAAAATAAAACATGAACACCGCGCTGATCTGCAACGCATACAAAATATTTTTTACCCCTCTCCTGTCACAACACAAAATTTTAGACAAACACAACAACTTAATGAAGAGGGCTTAAAAGGACATCTCTTATCTTTTTCCACTATACCCCTTGCCAATGAACCTAGGTATGAGGAAATGATGGTGAAAGTAGCCGACTTATTCGATAAATATAACAATAACGGATTTATAAGCATGGAATATGAAACCAAGTTATTTTTAGTGTCGCTTTCCAAATAAAAGAAACATGGAAGAGGTTTGAATGATACACTAATTTTTTCCTTTCGTTATAATATTAATTAATAGAACATAAAAACATCGATTGCCTCAAGAAATATTAACCGTTTATCTTTACATATTGTGAAAGATGTTTTTTGAGAGCCTTGAGATCTTTCTTTTTAAGAAGATTTAGCCTAACCCGCAATTTGCTCATTTTTCCGTTTTCTCTTTTTAAACTAATCAATAAAAGCGTTCCCTTCAGGGAAAAACTTTGCAGTGAATGCAAAGGAAATTCGATGACAGGCAAGACACGTTTGGTTATAAAAGGACGATAACTTTTTACACTCAAAACCATTCCTGAACTTTCTATCTCCAGAATCCTAACCCTTCCAAGCATAATACACAGAAATATAAATACAGCAGACAAACATAATAGGTTCTTATACCAATGAATATGAAAAATGTAGCAATAAATTAATAATGAAAGATTAGTAAGTAATAGTAAAATAATAGTTGCAAAAGAGAGCTTAGCGGTCTTTTTGTTATCAATTTTTAACAATGGTAATTTATTTTTTTGAATTAGTATTAGAATATAATGAAATTTGAAGTCTACATATTTTTTCCAAAATATATACGCTATTTCATTGTAAAATAATAAAAAGCAAATAAACGAATATTTATATTTTTAAATTATGACTCCAATCATATTATCCACTATTTTTATTGAAAAATAGTATAATTTACATCAAATTATAAAATTAACGTTAATATAATACAATTATGTTAAAAAATAAATAACAAACATTTGACAATCAAAAAAGTAACTATTTTTAATAAAAATAAATTTAAAAAGTTCGAGTTAATCGTATAATTGAAGTTGTTAGTTTTTACATTGGAAAAGATCAGACATAATATTATTCATATTTTGATAAAAAGCCTGTTATTGTACCATGATATCAGCAGTGTCTTACCTTTGAAACTTCTACTTTATCATGATGAGCCAAATATATTGATTCAGCTCAATTCGCAAGATCGTTGTTATTGATTTTCCTTCTTGTGCTTTTTATTTCTTCATTTAGTTTCCCGAATTTATAAGTAATATTAATTCCAAAGGCTCTGTAGTAATCTATTATGGAATTATTTTGGTAGAAATTGGTTCCGACGGTTTCTGTTAGGGCTTTACGGGACTTATTAAACGGATTATTGATGTAAGCCGAAAAAGAAAGGTTATCACACAAAATGTTTTTGCTAAAACGGAAAGATGAGCCTGTGAATGCATTGGTGTATTTTGTAGTCCCGCAGGCATTTTGCTGTTGATCTCAAAATTATAACTTATGCTCCAATTCTTTTTCAAACTGATAATTGGCTGACAGATAGATGTAATAGGTAAAACACTATTCTTTATTTCAACACCATCTACATTTCCGTTGATGAGGAAAATTGCGGAATTTCCGTTAATTCCTAATATGAGTTTTTTTGTAACAGGATAATTCAGGTTGTATTGTTTGATTAAAAAGCTATTATCAAAAAGCCGCAGATCTTTAGTGAAGTCTGCGGCAAATTTTTGACAATTCTGGTTATTTTAATGCATAGCCAATGTAACCCCCATCCACTAACAATTCTGTTCCTGTAATAAAACTGGCATCGTCAGAAGCTAAAAACAACACTGTTTTAGCAATTTCATCAGGACTACCCATTCTTTGTAAAGCAGTAGCGGCTGCGAAAATATCCTTAGACTCCCCTCCCGTAGCCTTATCAAAGCCAGGTGTTTCGGTAGGCCCCGGGCTAACAATATTAACCCTGATTTTTCTTTCGGCTAATTCATTCGCAGCAATCTGAGCGATCTTATTCAGTGCCCCTTTTGTAGCGGAATATACACTAGCTCCCCTATTTGTAGCTGTAGCTACGGTTGAGGAAGTAAATAAAACAGATGATCCGTCTGCAAGATGTGGCAATAATTTTTGTAACGTAAAATAGGCTCCTTTTACATTGGTATTGAACTGGGCATCAAAATCAGCTTCCGTCGTTTCGCCGATCGGTGAGAATGTTGCGATTCCCGCATTAAGGAAAAGAACATCCAGTTTATTGCCGCTTTCCGCAATGGCATTTTCCAGTATCGAAATTTCTTCCAGTTTTGAGGTGTCAGAAACTATGGTTTTCAATTTTGAGCTGCTTATTTCTGAAGTTGCCTTTTCAAGATTTTCTGCATTTCTTCCGGTGATCCAAACATCTGCTCCGGCAGTAATAAATGCTTTGGCAGTTGCCAGACCGATACCCGTAGTCCCACCTGTTATAAGTACATTTTTGTCTGTAAAATTCATTGTAAAATATTATTTAGTTGTTTGACCCTGCAAATATAAACCATGTAAAGTAATTTTAGTAACTTTGTAACAAAAAGTAACAGTAACATTTGAGTAACAAAGTAACTTATGGAAGATATTACATGCCAGCAGAACGATACCAACCAAAAACAAATCATGGCAGTCCACGACGCGATGGACGTACTGAACGGAAAATGGAAAATATCCATTATCTCATCAGTCTGTTATTATAACAAACGCCGGTTTTCCGATATTTTAAATGATGTTACAGGTATTTCCAACAGAATGCTGAGCAAAGAGCTGAAAGACCTGGAAATGAACAAACTGATAAAACGTACTGTCATGGATACGCAACCCGTAACTGTTTTGTATCAGCTCACAGAATATGGCATGACACTTAAGGCTATTATCGACCATCTGGCTGATTGGGGTGTGAAGCACCGGAAAGTCATCATCGGTGGATAAAACCAATATTTTCTAATCAAGAAGACTGCCGATACCCAACGGGGAAATATCGGTTTTCTTTTTGAATAGCCTATTGAACGACTGAATATTCAAATTCTAATTGGCAGACAATCTCCTTCACGGAAAGATCGTAATGGAAAAGGGAAAACAGGTTGCCATCGAAAAAGGTGAGTTTTTAAACACACCTTTATAAAATACTTTGTAGGAAAACCCTAATACATCAAATCCTACCAGGGAATTTCGCCGGTTTCCGGATTCGTCTCTTCGCAGAAAAACTTTCCGGTCACACCATCGTTATGGATTAAAGCATATTTTATGATCCGCTTTCCAGCCTCTTCAACGGTACCTGTTCCTCTGTTGTAATTTAGATCTGTTTTAGTAAATCCGGGACTTACAGCATTGATCTTAAAATTAGTGTCACGCAATTCATAAGCCAGATTGACAGTATACATATTCAAAGCCGATTTTGATGATAAATAAACAGCTCCTTTATGATTATAATATTTGTAAGAAGGAGCACTGTGCAGGGTGATTGAGCCCTGGCTTGAGCTTACCATTACAATTCTTGGCTCTTCCGATTTTTTAAGCAGATCCAAAAATGCCTGTGTTACTCTAATTATACCGTAAACATTGGTTTCATATACTTCTTTAAATATTTCAACACTTGTTTCGGCCGCGGTCTGCGGAATCACATTTCCATTAATATCCAGTTTTACACCGGTAATTCCTGCATTGTTGATCAGCACATCTAACATATCCGTTTTCTTTCCAATCTCTGCTCGGGCATTTTTTACAGATTCGTCGTTGGTGACATCAATCTGAATGGCTTCCACGCTGGCCAGACCTTCAGATTTTAATTTCTCAACAGCCTGTAAGCCGTTTTCAAGGCTCCTGCTTCCGAGATACACAAAAAAACCTTTTTGCAGTAATTGTTTCGCTGCCTCAAAGCCAATCCCTTTATTAGCTCCTGTTATCAATGCTTTTTTCATTTTTGTTGATTTAACTTTAACTGTGCAAAATTGCTTCAATTAAAAATAAAGCCATTTACCATTTGGTAAAAAGTCAATTTTACCTGTACATTTTAGCGGATATTTTTCCTGATCCTGCTCAGTGATTGCTGTGTAACGCCCAAATAAGAAGCAATATAAGACAGCGGAACACGATTGGTAATAGTTGGAAACTTTTCTAAAAATATAAGATACCGTGTCGTGGCATCTTCCGAAACCAAAGGACTTCTCCTGTCCAGCTTTTCCAGTAGTGTTTTCTGAATAATTTTATTGACGATACCATCCCAGCCGATAATAGTATTGGAAAGTTCTTCCCAGTCTTTCCGGGAAAATACCAGCAATTTACAGTCTGTCACTGCCTGAACGTATTCGGAAGCCGCGATCTTTGCTTCAAAATGATGCCAGTCGACAATCAAATGATTTTCATCTCCAAAATATTTGGTGATTTCCTCTCCTTTGTTGCTGTAATAGCAAACCCGAAGCACCCCTTGCAAAATAAAACCGACCCGGTTCGGAATTTTTCCTGCTTCGGAAAAATAATCGTCTTTTTTTAATTCAAGCTCAGCGGTTTTACCTGTGATCAATTCGATCTGCTGATCGTTCAGATTCCCGAATTGCAATAAAAAGTCTATCAGCTGTTTCATCCTGCCAAATTAGCTAAAATGCTCTATATTAGATTTATCATTTGGTAAAAAATACAGCCATTTTAAACACAAAAGGCCACAATGGAACAACCCATATTTTTTTATGTTTTCACTAATAATTATTATCTTAATGGTACGTTATAATAATGTGCCCATATTTAAGATATCATCAATATTAAAAAAATATCTTTATGAATCATCTGCTGAAAAAACTATTTTTCCTCATCTGTATTTTTTGCTTTCCAGGAATAAAAGCCCAGGATCTACCCTCAATTTTTTTAGATGTCGCCAATGACAATCCACTTAAAACTGAACTCGATAAAGCAATCAACAGCAGTGCGAGATCATATTTTAAAGATCAGAAAGCAGTTGGTTTATCCATAGGAATATTACTCAACGGGAAAGCCTATTTTTATAACTATGGGGAAATGGAAAGCGGAAAAAAAATGTTGCCTGCCAATAATACGATCTATGAAATAGGCTCCATCACCAAAACATTTACGGGAATAGCATTGGCTCAGACCGTATTGGAAAAAAAGATTAATATTCAGGATGATATCCGCAAATATCTAAAAGGAGAATATCCAAACCTGGAGTATAAGGGTCAGCCTATAAAAATGGTAAACCTTACCAGCCATACCTCAAGAATTACCCGTATTTTTCCTAATAATTGGGAAAGAGATGATTATATTCCCGAAAATCCGTTTGCTAACTATTCCAGGGAAATGTTTTTTGAAGGATTGCATCATATGAAGATGGATACTCTTGCCGGGACAAAATATGAATATTCGAATATGGCGGTAGCGTTATTGGGAACCATTCTGGAAGATATAAATCATCAAAGCTATTTCACACTTATCAGAAAACAGATATTAGAGCCTCTAGACATGAAAAACACTACTATAGACCTCTCAAAGGCTGATAAAACAATGATTGCCAAATCTCATAACGAAAAAAAGGAAGTGGTTCCTTATTGGGATTTGCCTGCTTTGCCTGCAATGGGCGCTTTGCGTTCGACCACCGCAGATATGGTTAAATATATTGAAGCCAACAATAAAGACTTCCTGCCAGGTATGAATCTATCACATCAATTTACATTTGCGGGGAGTGAAGGAGATATGGGATTTAACTGGTTTATACACAAAACTCCTGAAGGAGTTACATATTACGAACATACCGGCGGAACCGGTGGTGCAAGAAGTTCCCTTCAATGTTTCCCTCAAAGCAATTCAGGTTTTATCATTCTTACCAATAGCCTGGCCAATCGAAAAATTCTGGAAAAGGAGTTGAACAAATTTATTATGAAATCATCTTTAAAAGAGAAACAACAATAGTTAATTAGGTTTTAGAAATAGAAAATGACTGAATTTTCCCTTTTTTTAATAATCATACCAATAGCTTCCAAATTCTATATTACCCATATTATTTTCCTTTACCATTTCAATTCATACTTAGGCTTCATCCTTAGTATTCTTAACCAGACCAATACCCGAAGAAAAAAAGATCAAACCTAACACACCTATTACGGCCAGTGTTGTATATGCTGAATTTTTATTGATCAATTCGTATCCTGTATAAATTAAACCTGCAATACCTAAAACAGTAAGTATAGTTCCAAATGTGCGTTTTACGTTCATAGCATTATTTTTATATTAAGTTAAGCAACTATCATACCTTTTAGATTAAACCATTCCCAAAATTATTATTCATTTTAATCCTGGAAAGCAAACTAATAAAAATTGATTCTCATTCCTGTCAACAATCACCTTATTTCGAAATATTCTAAAAATTGGCAAAAATATTGCTAAGATTTATAAGTATCTATATTTCTATTTTCTTCACAAGTTTAAGGCTATAAACGTAAATTACAACAGAGATGGTAAAGAATATTAAATTTTTTTGGGAAGTTTTAAAAGAAACTTTTATAGAATGGAATAAATCATCGGCCTCTGATAATTCAGCAAGTCTGGCCTATTATGCTATCTTTTCCATTCCGGGACTGCTAATCATTATCATCTGGATTGCAGGATATTTCTTTGGCCAGGAAGCTATACAGGGAGAAATAAGTTCTCAAATCAGCGGGCTAATGGGCTCAGAGACTGCTAAAAGTGTAGAGGGTATGGTTACAGGAGCCTTAATTGATAAAGAAAATATTATTATGAAAATTGTAGGTATTGGATCACTTGTATTTGGTTCTACAACCTTATTTTTTCAACTGCAGAAATCATTAAATAATCTCTGGGATGTAGAAGCTGCTCCCAAAAAAGCGTGGGAAAAGTTTATCCTCGACAGAGCAAACTCATTGGGAATGATCCTTATATTAGGTTTCTTACTGATGATTACCATGATACTGTCATCAGCAATAAGTTTATTTAATAATTTCATTACCAGATATTTTGGAATTGAAACCTATTTATTTATTGAGATTATCAATTTTGGAATCGGCTTTGGAGTCGTTATGCTCTTATTCTCCCTGATGTTTAAAATGCTTCCTGATGTTGAAATAAGCTGGAAACCCGTCTGGAGAGGCGCATTTCTTACTTCTATACTTTTCACAGCCGGAAAATTTCTACTGAGTTTATATTTTAGCGAATTTAAGCCTACTTCTACTTTCGGAACTGCAGGAACAATTATTTTAATTATGCTGTGGATCAATTATTCCTGTATGATCGTATTTTTTGGTGTTGAATTCACGAAAATTTACAGCTATAAAAAAGGCTATAAAATTGTTCCCTCAAAACATGCCAAATGGAATAGCGCAAAACTGTATGAGGAAGAACACGAAAAAAATTCTGATTCCTATAAACCTGACAGTAAAACAACAAAATAGAACCTATTCATACTCGGGAATATTTAAATATTAATACCTTCTTAGAACTATGTAACCTTTTCGGTAAATACTAAATAAAAACCATGAACAACTGTCAAAACGTTTTTAAATTAATTTTTAGTGCTATATTCCTGCCTTTTGTATGCTTCGGGCAACAAAAAGAGCCCCATCAGAGATATTCACTGTTTAATCCCGTTCCGCCGGCTCTTATGAGGGAAATGGAAACCGATCGCCCTGACGTGACTGAATCTCCTTATACAGTGGATGCAGGACATTTTCAGTATGAAACGGACCTAGTAAGGCTGGTTAAGGAAAAATCTGACTTACAGAAAACGAGCACTTTACTAATCAACCAGGCCAATCTAAAGATTGGAATTACAGGAAGTACAGCAATACAGATTGGTTTCCAGACATACGGCTGGCAAAAGGAAAGGGAAATTGCTACAGGTTCTGAAGTAGCCAGTAACGGAATCGGTGACGTAACGCTAAGAATTAAACAAAACTTAATAGGAAATAATCACGGGGATTTTGCATTGGCAGTATTACCTTACGTCAAGTTTCCAACTTCGAAATATGATGAAGAAAGCCGCTTTGAAGGTGGACTAATTGTACCCATGTCATACAAACTTCCCAGAGAATGGAAGCTTGGATTACAATTGGAAGTTGATAGGCTCAAAGATCTGGATCAACAGGCGATGCATACTGAGTTTTTACAGACACTGACCCTAAGCCACCCATTATTAAAAGGTGTTGATGGAATCGCTGAGACGTATTATACCTATGATTTTAAAGCCCATGAATTATCTAATTTTATCAATGCTGCGATTCAAATGGAGGTCGTAAAAGACTTTAAATTGGATATCGGAATTAATTATGGAATACAAGATACCGCAGCAAAACATTATTTTATTGGTGCGTCTTATCGTCTTTAAAGCGTAGATTATTTTGAGCAGACAATAAAGTGGTAAAAACGGAAATCGTGGATCACCAAAAAGAAATTTCATGGAAGAATTTTTAGCTCATGAATATGATGATTTAAATTTTCTTTGTGAACAAGACGGCGATACGTTTAAAGTATACTTTACTTATGTTGCTGAAATAACCATTTTGGAATTGCTTCATTCAGCAACAATGGAATGGTTATATTGTCGTGGTTCAGCTCTGAATAACTGGTAAAAATGATCTTTTTCCCCTCTCTGAGTTTTCCGAAAAGTTCCGCGCTTCCATTATATGGATTGTCCGTATCTTTTTCTCCGTGTATAAGCCAGATATTTTTCTTTTTTAATGTCTGTAAATTTGAAAAATCGGGAACTGCGGCAATTGAAACCAATGCCGCAAATTGTTTCGGTTCCATGCTTAGCATATTCTGAGCTGTAGAAGCCCCCATTGAATATCCGAGCAGGTATACCCTGCCGGTATCTATATTGGTATATTCTTTTTTCAGATCTGTAATCAGCTCCAATAAGCTACGAACCTCTTCTGATGGTTTTGAAATGGATATACCATTTTCATTTTCTGCGTAATTGGAAGAACGTTCACTGAATTGCGGCACCAGAACAAAACATTTATATTTTTCATAAACCCCGTTTCTGATCCAGATTCGTGATAAAGGTTCCAATTGCTTCTCATTATCATTTCCAATGCGAGTGGAATTGTGCAGAGTAATAACCAACGGATATTTTTTGCTGCTTTTATAATCCTTTGGTAGTAAAAGGCGGTAAGGCAATTCTTTATTTCCCCTTGTATATATTCGCCTTAGAAATTTATCTGTTGAAAGATTGTTCAGCGTTGCCTTTGTTTGTGCAAATGTCAAGCTATCAATCATCGTTTTATTATGGTTTTGTATTTGGGCAAATGAAAATTTTGCAGCAAGCAAACATAACGTGAAGATGATGTATTTGATTTTTTTATGCATGAGATTTTTGGTTTTTCGTTTTATCAGTGGTTGCGAATATAATCAGCCAATTTTTCAAGTGATTGTTCTGTTCCCGTTTCGTTATCTTTTGGATTGATACCTTCAGGAATATTCCTGAAAACGATTGTCACTTTTGTTGAATTTTTTTCGTTTTCCTCCAGGCTTACCTCCATGATCATTTTATCTGTGAATTCTTTTTTATCTGAGTGGAAATTAATAGCCTGAACAATTTTTTCATAGGGTTTGAGTTCAATAAATTCTGCGGAAAAACGATCTTCGTTGCCAGAGGTTTTGCCTCGTGTATTGCTGTCAATATAAAAAAGTGACATATCGTATCCCCCACCCACTTTCAGGTCAAAATCATGAATTTCACCTTTCATATTGTTAGGTGCAAGCCAATTTTCCAACGCTTTTTTACTGACAAAGGCTTTATACACCTTTTCTCTTTCTGCAAAAATTATTCTGGAATTTGTTGTTGACATAGATTTGATGTTGATAGCTAATTTACAAAATAGATGATTTCATCAGCTTAAAAATAAATGGATTATTGCAGTTTTGAAGTTTACTTTGATAGTACCGGATTCCCACCTGCGCGATAAATACCACAAGATGTAGAAAATTGAAAATCGTGGCTGAATTTTTTTTAAATCTATATCCCAACCTACTGTTTTGAAGTTAAAAAAGAGAACAAAAATTTACAAAAGCACTCAAAAATGTCTGCGTAAATCAACAAATTTTGATTTTTTTTTCATTTTTTTCAGTTCCACAAAGCCCATAAATACTAGATTCTGTTTTATATTATGTTAAATAACAGCAGTTTACGCCAACAATTTTAATCAAAACTGATTTGTGTAATAAAAAAATAACATATATTTAACATTACTAAAAAACACAAAACTATGAACCCTCTCACTCATTATCCAAAACGGTAAACCAATCCGTACATATTCATAAAAGCACTATTCATTTTTTATAAAGTGAATGTAAAACTTTTCTGTTATCCTCAATTAAAATTAACACTAACCAATAAAAACACATGTCCTTTTTATCCAAATTAGAATTAGACGGCAACACCTACAATATACTAGAGTGTACATACAAGTTTGTCCAGCCGGTTAATGAGTCCGGAAAGCCGGATGGCATCCCCGTTGGCGGAGAAATTTTCATCAAAATAGAGAGCACCGGAAAATCCGACCTATTAAACTGGATGCTGGATCATAGCCTGGTAAAGAACGGAAAAATCATTTACTTCCGCAGAGATGCCATGAGCAGACTTCAGGAACTGACCTTTGAGAAAGCTTACTGCATCGAGTTTGCAGAACATTTTAATGCCAACAACAATCAACCATTGCTGATAGAAATGAAGCTGATTGCCAAAAAATTTAACCTCAACGGAACTGTCCACGAAAAACAGTGGAAATAAGAAAATAAATTACTACTCAAATTAAAAAAAACAAATGAAACATGGAAAATAACGACAACGATCTTGACCTTGATGCCGCTTTCGGCACGTCCAAACCCTTTGAATACTGGCTGAACGACCCCACCAATCCCATCGTATACTGCCTGCTCCAGCTCGACGGAAAGGATTTCCT